>JADKDL010000004.1 GCA_016714605.1 Bacteroidales bacterium
TTTATTTAATATTAGTATGTTACTTTATGCTCTCTTCAATCTTTCTATTTCAATTTCAAACTAGAAAATTGATCTTTCCCTTTATCTTCAGTATAGATAAAGATTGTGTTATCTGCTCCGGGAACAAAGATTTCTGTTTTTTCAGGTGGAAAAAACTTTTCGTCTCTTTCCTGTATTGGAGCAAAACAATAGTCTTCATTTGGAAAGATTACGCCTCTCGTTATTTGACCGTTGCCAGTTGCAATAGCAGAGAAAACGAAATTAGTACCATGAATGGTTTTTATATCTTTCAAATCTTTAGGTTCATATTTAGGTTTTTGGTATATAGCAAGATTCTTTGGATGCTCGTTATACATAATATAAATATTATTCTCAGTAGGTACTGCAATGTATTGTTTGAAAACATGAGGCGATTTTAATTCAATCCAGTTTCGTAATGGAGCATTTTTTATCCATTCAAATTCGCCACTACTATTAAGTTTCGAAACAATTACGTCCATATAAGTATATTGCCAAGTAGTTACAGTTACTTTGGTTACAGGCACTTCTGTCTGAACTGTTTCTTTCTTAAATTGCTCACCTATGAAATAAACATCATTACCAATAGGTAAAATATAGTCTAATTTATATTCAAGATATCGACCTGCTAATTTGTTTGATTCCAAAGAATACAGCATTTCTGAATCGAATTTTTTAATGCTTTGTTTTTTTATTGATACAGCATTTACATCAACATTAAAAAAAGCTGAACACACCGCAGTCAATAAAATCAAATCCTTTTCTTTCAACTACATCTTTAAAAAATCCGCCTACAATAATTTCATTATCGTTTATTTTACAGAATTCAATATCTTCAACCAGGTAATCAACATCAAATTTTAATTCAAGCTCTTGTTTTACATCAGAACCACCTTTTATAATTGAAAGTACAAGTCTGTATAGTTCAGGATCAGTTTTTGTTTTCTTCAATGATTTAGAATTTCCGAAATAGATGTTATCATTATCGTCGAAATATAAGCCAACATATGAAGCTGCACCCAAATCAAGTACCACTCCGGTTACCATTGCTATCATTCCTGATAATGCTTCCATGTTGTAGCCTCTCAGTTTCATATCATACGACTTTTTCCAAGCCTGAGACATATCTGCTGCATTATAAGCAATAAATTCTGTTTTGTATTGAGCTTCTTTGGTAGGCTTATGACAAGCTTTTACAAGAATTTTTGATTTTGAAGGATTATCGAATACTTCTATGTCTATAAATTCATATTTCTCTGAAGGTATTGAAATTAGCTCCTTTAACTCAGTTGAAACAACGCCTTCAGAAGATACTTTTTGGTAATATAAGTGCATAAGTTTTGCCTTCTTTTCCCACTCTCTACGGAATACGTAAACTTCATCATTTATGTATTTGATGTCAATGATTTTTGTATCCTCAGAACCTTCATTTCCAAGATCTTTTGAGAAAATAGGTTGCATTGTTTTTTTATCGTATTTTTCTACAATAAATGAGGTTCCTTTACCTTTTGATCTTATTCGGTAGCAATAGAATGAATTATCGTCGCCACCTAACATACGGTTCATTTTCAAATTTGGGTCGTTGGTAAGTGCACCTCTAGTTACAGTTACTTCTTGTGCATTGCAAAACAAACACAAATGCAACAAAGAATAGTAATAATTTACTTTTCATAGTTTTTGTTTTGGTTTAAATAATTTTAAGTCTTGCAACAAAGTAGTTAAAAAAATGACACTACAAAATTTTGAGCAATATATTTTTTGAGACACATCATATTTTTTTTCTAGATGTTGATATAATCTTATCAAAATTGAAGGATTGGGTTTTATAAAACTAGAATAATTTCAATTCAACAAAGATTGCAGAGCAGACACCCTTATGATATCACTGTAATTTGATTTTCTATGAAGATAACAGAGCTACGCACCTGATTTTATTTTTCAGACTGAATTGATGGTTCAGGTCTTTGATCCTCGATTGTTTGAGTTTAGCTTTGCTGAGCACTCTGTGGTTGTAATCCAAGCGCAGCAAAAAAGTACTACTTACTGTACTCAAAATAAATAAAATAAATCCGGATAAATCAATGCTTTCCTACTACATACAAGTGAACCCGAATTCACAAATATTATCTTTATTTCTAGTTGCTGAGCGAAGCCGAAACACTATGCATAACGAACCGCCGTATACAAAAAACAGAAATTTTACCAATGTAACCCGCTGCCTGATGCAAGTATAAATTATTTTCGACCTTATTTTAGCAGAATACACAAATCAAACTCCTTTTCTGCCTTTAGAGCAAAGAATGTTTATCAATTTGATAAAAAAGTTAAGCGTTATCCAAATCGAAAACAAACGAATAATCAACTCTTATCCCTATACAATTACGTTTATAGCAATTCCAATTAATAATGATAATACGGCTATTGAAATGACAAAAATTGCCGTTATGCGCTTGCCAAGAAACTTAGAAAGCATAACAATTGACGAAATGCAAATAGACGAAGAGGTCAAAGAAAATACCATTGAAGCTCCTAAGCTGAGATCGGTATAATCAAGCAATGGTTTTAAAATAAAAATATCAGCACCATTGCAAACATATAGAGGAATTCCAATTAACAGCATTATGGGCATTGTAATCCATTCATTACTAAAATTGAACAAAGCAAGGTATTGCTTTGGATTAAACATTTCTATTGAAAAACTTATAACTCCGCCAATCAGAATATATGGCAGTAGCTTTTTTACCATTACTAGTGTTTTTACGAATAAATCATTAGAAAAAGTAGAACATTCTGTGTTGCAATTCTCAAATTTACCTATCTCTACTTTGCAAAATTGTTTTGATATCCATTCTACTACAATGCCTGAAAGAATGGCTAAAACAAATGCTGAGACAATTCGGATAATACTGTACTTAACCCCCATAACACTTAAGGAGAGAATTATAATATAGGGATTAAGCAATGGTGCAGCAATTAAAAGTAATAATAACTTTCAGTGAAACCCTTTTTTTCATTACTTAAATAAGAGGAATTGCTCCGCATGAGCATATTGGAAGTATTGAGCCATAAATAAAAGCTAACACTTGGTTCTTCGGGAAAAAACGCTTGAGTTTTTTAATGTAGTTTTCAACAAGCACTCCGGCAAACACTCCAATCAGAACAACGATGCTTAATTCAATAAAATGCTCATATATAAGAAATAACCAACGAGGTACCGATGTGTATAAGATGCAAAGTGATTCGCGGTTCATTTGGTGAATACCGTTTATGTTAGCATATACATTATGAATCACTGCGAATGCAACTATCAACCAAATGATTATTCGTGCCGTTTTTGGATTTTTCAATACGTTCTCCATTCTTTATTTTTTTGTATAATTAAACCGTATTTGTTGCGAAATTGACTGTTTGTCATTTCTTCGCATAATAGTGAGTGTAGCAAAATCTTTTTTGTTGCCTGTTATTTTGAGTATGACTTTCTTTTGCCACAAACCCTTTTTAAGTTCTTGCCATTCCAATTGTTCAATGATTGAAATACCACTTTGATATAATTTTGTTTGGTTCATCCCGTCTATACAGGTTTCGGGAGGGACTTTTATTACAATAGATAAAGTAACTACATCGTCTATGGCATAATTTGCTTTTTCCCCGTTTTGGTATTTAATTACAATTTGGCAATAACACACCAACGATAAAAAAGCAAAACATACGGTAGCTATCAGTTTAAACATCTATTTGTAACTATTCTTCGATTGAGTAAATAGTATTTGTCGGGCATACTCCATAACAGCGCCCGCAGCCTATACAGTCGTTGATTTGTGCTTTACCGTTTTCCATAGAGATGAAACCTTCGGGACATACAGATACACACTTTTTACAACCAATGCAAGATGCTGAATTGATTTTGTAAGACAGAGATTTCATTTTTTGACATGAGTCAATTACAGCAATAATTGGGGCTATAACGAAAATGGAAATCATGATTGGTTTTAGATATTTGGAAAATCTCATACTTCAAAAAATTAAAAATTATATCTAAGTTCTATTCTAAAAAGATTTGGTTGTTTAACCAGTTGCGGGCTGTTTATATAACCATAGCTTGCATTTATAAGCAGTTTTTTGAAAAACTTCTTGCCAAGTTCTACATCCAGCTCATTGGCTGGCGATGATTTTAGTTGACTGGTAAACTGAATTTTAAGATGCGCTTTTTAAGGAAGGAATGGTATGTTTGACTGACACAACACCAAACGGCAAATCAGGCGTGTCGAAACGTAATACCGTTCCTGCCAAAATATTACTAAAGGTATTAGCCGATTTTGAAACTTCAATTGTCCTAGTCCCTGTAATACTATCATATATAACATATTTGTCCGTGCTTCCCGAATTTAAATAGGTTTGACCATAATATGCAATTTCAAAAGCGGTGCGCTGGGTATTGCTCCAAGTAAAAGCCTTGTTGAATTTTGCACAATAAATAAGCGAAGGGTCGCTACTTGCAGAAATCAACACTTCTGGTTTAAAACTATAATCGTTGCCAAATTCAATATTTGAATACAAACCGGTTATTAATCCAGGGTTTTCAATCCAACTTCCGAATTCAGAATACATTGTAAAACCAATTGTTTCAAGTTTTACAGGTTTTGACGTTTCAATATCTCCGCCAAGTCCATCATCGGAAAATTCAGATGAACTGTTCGCAGGATGATATTCTAAGGTCATGCCTACCAAATTGGTCTGACCTAAGGATTTACCAATCAATGGCTGATTTGTGTAGGGAAGAATATCGTATAAATAGGCCATGCTGCAGAATGTACCATTACGAGCAAAGTTATTGTCAACAGTTCCTCCGTAAATATTCAATCCCCATTTGTTAAAATCCTTTTTATAGTTTAAACCCAACACTCGTTCGTTCACCAAATAAACATCCTTGGAGCGTATCGACTGTAATCCTAACGTAAGCGTGCCATAATTGCTTAGGTTTTGATAGAAGAACTCTCTCAACCCAAACTTACCATTGCCGGAACTTACCATTAAATCAAAATCAAACTGAGTGGCAATTTTCATCCCACCTTCAAAATAAAAAGTGTGATTATTATTGGTGTAATTTAAGCCTAGCAAGCCCATTTCATTTGCAATAAGGCTGTTTTCTAAATAGCCTATGCCAAGAGTTAACTCGACTCCGTAGGAAAAATTTGAGCTTTTAAATTGCTTCAAATTGCCACCTAATTTACTTGGGCACTCCCATTGAGCAAACAAGGCGCTGGAGAGGCATAGTAACAAAATAATTATTTGTATTCTCATGTATAATATTTATAATAAAGATTTATTTTTCAAACAAATAGAATTCTTCTTGCAAGATTCGAGACAGTCTCCACAAAGAATACAATCTTGTGTTTTTACTATCACTTTGTTCTGAATAATAGCGATAGATTGCTGTTTGCAAGACTTAACACAACTTTTGCAATTGACACAAGATGAAGAGATGGAGAGTTTTCGTGCACCTGGAATTTTTGTAACCCATCCTAAAATAAGTCCCACCGGACAGGCAATCCTACAAAACGGACGATAAACCAAAACAGACGACACCAGCAGAAGAACAACCAGAATATAACCGGTTGCGTTGGCCGATATAAAATTGAAAGCAACCTTAAACGGGTCGTATTTAATCCAAACAATTGAACGAGTTAAGAGAAGTTGCACAATCAAAACTACTAACAACCCAATTTGAACATAGCTTATTATTTTCTGCGATTTTTCTGAAGCAAGCCATTTTCGGCTATTAATCCGAAATAAAAAGTCCTGCAATCCACCCAAATGGCAAAGCCAACCACACCATGTTTTTCCGAAAAAATAGGAAACAACAACCAATCCGATAAACCAAAGCATAGAAACAAACAGTACCGGACTGCCTAAGATGAACAACACAAAATCCTGAAAACTCATTATCATACACGGGCAAGCCCCACCTATAAACCCCAGATAGACAACCGATGACAGCATGATAATACCCCTCAGGTTTCGAACAAACGTATATTGTAGAGTCAAACCTATTACAGCAGACAAGAGCAACAATATGATAATCTGATAAAGTAGCTTATTATTTGATTCTATGGGTGCTGGTATTTCGTTTGTTGAGTTATCGGAAAATGAATCCACGCTTGATGAAAACTCATCGTTAGACACGATGGAGTCGGCATTCTGGAACTCATCGCCAATTGCATTAAATTCATCTGTTTTGATAAATTTAGAGCTGTCTGGCGAAACTACAGGCGAAGCTGATTTGATGGAATCGGTAATTACACATGTAGGTCCACAGGGTAATGCAGTCTTTTCTATTTTCTCTGTGTTGACCAATGCATAAATATACGAACCGCCCACTAAAACAAGGGCAACGGTTCCCAAAAACAGATATAACTTTTTTCGATACGTAAACCAGCCGTATGCAGTTGCCATAGCTATCACAGCCAATATTATTATCATTTTAGTTATAATGGATGAAGTTGACACTTCTTGGTTTTGATCCCCAACATACGTGCACGTTTTACAGTTTTCCGGTATAGAAACAGAATCCTTTACGCCTGCATAAAGAGAACAAGAAAACAGAATAATAAATGACAATATGCTTGTTAACCTCTTACCCATAATTACGTCCAATTATGATTTCTTTATGACACACACCGCATATCCGCCTTCTTTGTCGCATTTCCTTACGACAGATAATTTGGAATCTCCGGGCTTATCTGCAGTAACTATAACTTTAATTTGCCGAGTATATAATCCTGGTTTTGTTTCTTTCCATTCGGTTGCACCTACAATTTTTAAGTTTTCATAAGTAAACTTGGTTTGTTTTATTGCAACGGCGCATGCTCGGTGAGTGAGTTGTACTTGCACATCAATGATGACTTCTTCCCCAACTGCATACGTTGTTTTTTTGCTTTCGGAAATTGTAGCAGAAATTTCGCAAGCAAACATTTTTGTTGCAGTTAAAACTAAAATGCTAAAAAATAAGATCCCCAGTTTCATACATATTCATTTTTAAATTATTATTTACACAACATAGCAGGTAAAGCGGATAATTTGATTTTCCCCCTTAGACAGAAAATTAACTATGCAAAGTAACAATAGATTAGAAGGAAATGAAATGGATAATACGGGGTTAAGATTGGACTATTTAAGGTTTATTTTCCTAAATTCACTTGGAGTGATATTGGTCGATTTTGTGAATAAGCGGGTAAAATAAGCCCAGTCTTCATAACCAAGGTTTATAGATATTTCTTTAATTGTAAGGTCTGTATAATACAATAGTCGTTTTGCTTGCAGAATAATCTCGTTTTGAATAAAATCCTGTACGGAAAGACCTGTTGTGTTTTTCACGGCTTCGTTTAAATAACCGGGAGAAATATTTATTTCGGAAGCGTATTGGTTCGGACGCTTCATGGTTTGGTAATTTGCAGATAATGAAGTTTTGAATTGAGAGGTAATTTCCATATATCGGTTACTTCTTATGACAGGAAATCCTTTTTGACATATTTCCGCAATCATGCCTATGTAGGAAGATACTAAATCGTGTAAAACACTTTGGCTTATAAGTTCGTTGTTTGATGCATACTTTTTATTTACGAGTGAAATACAATGTAATAAATCATCAGATTCTTCTTGACTTAACAGTGGGCTAATGCTCAGGAAATGTAATTTATTGAAAATTTCTTTGTATTCATTCTTTACTAACAGAGCATCAACAATTAAAGCCCAGCCTTTGATATTAGAAAAACGTATAGTTGAGTGTACTTGTCCGGGTAAGATACAAAAAACCGTACTATTGTTGAGTTCAATCTCTTTGAAATCTATTTGAATTGTAGCCGTTCCTTCTTGCAAAAAGAAAAAACCAAAATGATCATCTGTGTGTTCAGAATTGGCATTCGCAGAATCTGTATTATCGGAAATATTCTGCAACACCTTGTCCGAAATTTGGAGCAACAAGAAGTTTACACTTCTATTATCTGCAATGTGATTATGGGTAGGTATTTTGTTCCTATTCATAATGTAGCTCGCAAAACAGAAATCTTAACAATTTAACATACTGCCTGATGCAAATATAAAGGTTTAAAATAATTTATTTTTTGAATTTGAAAAATCATAGTAGCATTATGATTTTTTATATGTTCATAAAACGGATAATTTTCGACCTTATTTTAGCAGGAACCACAAAATAAACCCCGTTTGGCGAAGCGTCCTCACTTCGTCAGAGCATACAAGGCCTCTGGGCTATAAATCCTATTTTTAGTTGTAAACCTAAATTTGTTTACTTTGGGTTTCAACCACGAAGTGCTCAGCGAAGCTAAACCCAATGTAGCAGGGGAAAACTTGCTGCTGCGAAGAGCTGAAGAGTTATTTAAATTATAAAATAATGCGAATTAAGGGTTAAATTATAAAGTTAATAAAAGTAGCGAAAATTCATGTTCCAAATGCAACAAACCCACACCACAGTGAAATATGTGCTTTATGCTGATGATGCCATAATGCACTGTAGAAGTAAAGTACAAGCAGATTATGTATTACGAAGATCTGCGTATTTAAGACACAAAATAAAACAAAACATTTTACCAAGACAGAGTTGCCTCATCATTTAGTTTTATGAAATACGCTTCGCCAGGTATAATTCTTTGTAGGGAACTTAAAGCATTATATGGATTGTACCATTCGTCGAATGTTTTTATGTATACCAGCTTCGATAATTGTGAGCCAAATAGTTGGTCAGGTGTTACTTCTGCTTCTCCGGTATATGTAATAAAATTCCATCCTTTTTGTAACGTTATTCCATTTGTAATGAAACTTGTTCCAGATACTGTGAACGTGACATCTGTACTGAGGTTTATTAATAATGGAACTCCAAACTCCCATGTGCGTAAGCTCTGGAGATGAGAACTCTGAAGCGGATTATAAAAAGCTGAATTTGTTTTGCATAGAATAAGAGATGTCATGATTGGGGCAAGAGCGCTCTCTATCAATGAGTTTTCCAAAACCAGATCAGAACCTACCATGTTCCAACTAGCACTCAATATGTATGTCCGCTGTTTTATCTGCCTGGGTTTTGCACGGGTGCATTGTAAAACCTGCCAATAAACGATTGTAAATGTCGCTCATCAAACCCGGCATGTAATTTAGATAAACAGGTAAACCTTCTGGTAATGTGGTATTCAAATCAAGTAAGAGGCGAGTCTTCTGGTTCTTGTCAACTGTAGTCCTAACCACAGAACAAGAAGTGGAGGTATTGATTGAGAAATCATCGAAAAGAACGGAAAATTCGTTAATTGGTATATTAAATATTAATTCTATGGTTTGCTGGTCTTTCATTTTTGCAGATGTCAAAATGGGGTATTCTTGTTCGTATTTAGGGTGGTGTATGTTTATCGTGTATGTTTTGGTGTATGATTGGTCTTCGGCAGTTACAGTAAGAATTGCTTTGCCGCTAAGCGTGGATGGCATTGTAATCGACACGCTTGCATCACTTGAAACTGGAATACCTTCAATTTTTGGTATTTCGGTATCTACTTCAAAAAAAAATACATAATATTCAAAAATATTGGGATTGAAAATTGGTAGAAACGAACATGAGTTGCCAATAGTGATTTGCTTTAATAGAGCATTTGTACATTTTCTAATTTCTACTTTTCTCGACGTAGTTGTTGCAGGTTGTACACATTTGAGCGAAGATGTATGTGTGACCCAAACTTTATCGCCAGGCTGGAGATTTGATGGGTTGAAAATAGCTGCATCTTGCGCAACATTCGAACCGTTTACATACCATTTGGTCGAATAGTTTTGACCATATGAGTCGATTTTATAGGAAAATGAAAAATTGCTTGCATTACAAGCACAGGTATCTGTTGGAATAATAGATAATATTGGTGAAACCGTTTGATTGACAGATATATTGATTGGCTCAGATAGTTTTGTACTGCACTCGAATGTCGACAAGGTTCCCTTTAACACCAAAGAGGTAGTTGATTGTAAAGAAATGTAAGCCTCGGCAATGTTTTGGTTAATGCTTAAAAGGGTTTCCAATTTGCAAGTCTGTGGCGTTGTCAATTACAGTATATGTAACACCGGGTTCGGGGTTTATTACTTTAACCTGAACCGTTCCAGAGTTTTCGCAAATAATTGTCTTATCGACATTCAAACCTACTACCGGACGACTTCCAATAGCTTTTATCTCATCATTGGTAAGCATAGTTTGGTACAAGAGAAAATCATCGAGCGACCCATTTATGTTTAATTTCGACAATTCATTAGGCAACCCGGCAGTCCTTCCACCTCCATAGTAAATCCAGCCGTTTTGGTTCATTGTTGCATTCGAGTAATTGGTCTGTGCAATAAGTTGTCCATCAATATAAAGCTTTACAAATACATCGCCAATAGCAATTGTGGCATTGTGCCATGTATTGTCGTTATATGAATTGGTCGACGATAAGTGATACCGTTGGTAATCTGAGTGGTTCATGTTAAAGTAAACCTTTCCAGATTGGTCGGACCAAAGCACATAGTCTGGTGTTGATTCTTCGAAACTTGTATATGGGTAGAATGAAACTATTGGCCCAAAATCTTGTGCACCAAACTTAAACCAAACAGAAACAGTGGAGTTTGGAGTATATGTGACATGATCGTATGAATTAGAGTTGTCGAAACGTGCTGCTTTTAATGCATTATCTCTGTCTGCACATAAATTGTATTCGTTATAGCTATCAAATCCTTTATATAGAGAATATGGTTTGCTTGTTGTGTACCATCGTTCACCAATTTTTGCAGGTTGAGATCCTCCGGCCACAATATCATTAAATGGCGAATAAACTTCACAGCCACCATTTGATGCTTTTACAAAATATTCGCCAGTTTTAAAAGCGTTAAGTGTGTTAGTGTTTGCTCCGGAATTAATATTCTATCAAAATACCACTGGTAAGAATAAGAACTATCCTTGTAAACCGACAGCTTATTCAAATTAGGGCAATTGGGGTCCTCTTCTATTTCAATAATAGGTATTATAGGTAGTTTCTTGTGCGATGAAGTTATAATATCTGAAACAGACAAGCATCCATCTTTGTATGTATAAAGCTGATATTGTCCGTCTTTTTCAAATGTTGTGATTCCTGATGGAGCAATTTTCTTGTAAAATTCGAAATTCCTGTACCAAAATGCGCTATCAACATCTGCCATTTGTATACTGTAGGTGTCGCCTCTCGTACCCTCGCATCCTCCGGTCGAACCTGAATAACCTAATCGTGAACAATTATCTGCATATTGAATATATAACATATAGTTTATTTCCTCAATCAGATCAGAGACAGGCATTTGGTAATCGAGCACAATGTAATACATTTTATCTTTCTCGACGTTAAACTTTAAACTTTGCGATTCTGCACCTGTTATACAACTACTAGGGTTACAGGAATTTAAACAAAACAATTTGACTGACACCTCCGAACTATGGGTGAAGCTACACATAACCTTACCTGTTTGGGGTGCTACAAATGAATATACTACTTCGCTACCGTTATATTTGTCGTATGTATAGCTTTGGGATATATATTTGCTAACATTGGAGTGACCCAGCATTTGTAGATTCCCATAGGTTTTCTGGTTTATATAAATAGGATTAGCATAGCGGCATTGCAAATCGGAAGGCAATGTTATGCTTAACGAGGATGTTCTCATGTTGGCATCTTCATTTTTTTCTGAAATGGTGTTATCTGCATCGGCTTTTGATAAGAGAAAATAGTTCCCAATTGTTGTATTGGTGGGAATTGTCAAATAGCGAGCAATATTAATCGAATCAAAAGAGGCAATTGGGCCGATTAATGTATCGAAAAGCATAATATCGTTGTTCGAAAATATTTTATCGGTAGATAGGACAATGCTTAATCGGTGTTTTTGAGCAGCTTGTCCACCAATATTCTTAACCGTTAATGAAGAACGTAGATCGGACGATCCGATTTGTGCTTCTGAAACAGACAACATGCTATAAGTCATTACCAAATCGGGATTGGAATTGGCAATACTGGCCTTGATTTTATAACTACCATTTCTGAAATATTTCGAATCTACTACCACGTAATAAGTGCCAGGGGCAAGATTGTTGGCACATACAATTTCTTTGTCTTCGCTAACTATACTTGAAATTTCTGGAGATTTTAAAAGAATAATCCTCAGATCATCATTGCTTTTATCGGAAAGTTGCACAGTGATATTACCCTTGCTTAGAAGTTCAATCTTGTAATATGCCTCATTGCCCGACATATCTTCAACAACATCTCTATAGTGGTTTATTTCGTTTGCTTTTCCGTAAGTGTTTCCAACCATTTGTTGTTCGTCTTGCAGTTCTTGGACCAAAGACGTATTTATCAGTTCAGGTATCACTCTAGGCCTGATACCAATAACGGCCGAACAATTGTTTTTGCCTGAAGCAGCAACAACTTCTGAGTCTAGAGAATAATAACCGTTGTAATATCCTCCCCATCCAAAATTGAAGTGGAAGTAGTTCTGACTATCAAATCCATCAATAACCAATGCATGAGGTCCTACAGAAACAACTCCAGCGAAAAAAATTGGTCTACTTTTACTTAACTCGTTGTGAAGCAAGAATACAAGCGAGTCGATATTGTAATTTGCAAAACTTATATACGAGGAATTTCGAGTAAATTTAAAATTATTAACAAGTGCTGGCCTAACGTCTAAGGATGATGCAGCAGAACCTGAGCTAGAATAAGCCATGTTGATCGAAATGCCGCAATGGTAAACAAATTGGGATACAGCAGCATCACTATATGATGGAGAGTACGGTATTTTATCCCAATCGTAAGTTGTATTTCCAAAATTAGCAGTGAGAATGCCATAATTCCAATGGCTATAAGAATTAGAACCTTCACCTTTTCCAGGAATGGCATGATAGCGAATAATCTGTGCCATTGCTATAGCTACGCAGCCTGCAGGATTTTTCCCTGGGCACGAATCGTTGAATACACCGCTTTGATTCCAGTTAGTTTCCAATAATTGTGGGATAGGGGCTAATACAACAGCGCGTTTTTTTGGGGTGTTTTTCTTCAGATCAATCCATTTCTGGAGGTTTTTTATTTTTTGATCATCGCTCAATTCATTTTTTGAGTAAAATGCAGATCGGAGCATTTCTTTATACCATTGCTCGCACTTTGGTAATCCAATCAATGCATTTGTAAACGAATATCCGAAAATTGGCTTTAAAGCATCATCGGCCGAGATTATGATAAAGTTGTTGCCATTCCCATACGAATAATGACGGTATAGAGCCTTGCCGTCGATACTATCAACAAGTTCAGATACCTTCTTAAGGGTTTGTAAATCACGGGTTATGTTATTTTTTAAAATAAAATTCTGCACAACAGTTTTTGATAAAATTTCGGATACCGGGTTGGAATAACTAGAAATACAGGTTAGTAAAAGAAATATGGAAAACAATTTTTTTTCATAGAGTATAGGTTTATTATATTGCTGTGACAAAGATTATAATCATGAAGACATTGATAAATTAAATAAAGTTGCAGAAAAAAAAATAATGTTTCAACCGATTTTAATAATTGAATATTATTTCAAAAATATTGAAATAAACAAGAATCTGAGCGGTCTGCAAGACCAAGCATTCATTCAACACATGTGCCCTGTAATATAATATAGCATGTATTGAAAGCCTCAGCTGGGCAAAGCTTCCTCGCTTCGTCCTAGTTTTCAAGGCATCTTGACTGTTTAATTAAAATGTTTTAATTTTTCCGTTAAAGCCAATAAAGAATTTTATTTTTATGTATCTTCCAGCTAAAGCAGGAGGCAATTCAATAAATAAGAATGCAGTACTCAAGGCAACTTGCCTAAATTAACGAGACTTCGATGTAATAATTAATAATAAAACGAACCTCAATGCTTCTGTTCGTCATAGACAATGCCTAAGTCGTTTATATCTTCAAAGGTTTTGCCTTTATTATGAAAATCAGGTTCAATAAAATTTCAGTATTCTTTAATTCTATTTGACAAATTAAATCTTCAAAAAATATTTCTTTTTTAATCATTAGGCAATAGCCTAATAAAATATGTTCGACTTATTACCCTGTATTGTGGTTTTATCGTGTAGAGACGTTGCATGCAAAGTCTCTACGTGGGAATCACATTTGTGCCTAAAATTTTTGTCATTTTTGCTATTCAATATCAATATTATAAAACAAATAAATTCATTCATTATAAATTTTCTCATCCTTTATTCTGCTAGGCTACAAGCCCTTCTTTTGTTGCAAACCTTTATTTGTTTAATTTGGGTTGCAAAGCCAAAGTAGCGGCGTGTTATTTCTGTCCTCCAAGCCATAAATGTCCACGTTTAAATGAATAAGATTCTATTGTCTCCCCAATAGGTTCTTTAAACTTGAATGTCCTGTGTGGTTTCTTTAAAATTTTTGCAAACCATTTTTTAGTATATTCATAGTCTTGTCGTGATACATAATTTTCGGGTTCTCCAACTTCTGTATTGTCGTAATTGTCTTCATCTAAACGATAATCCCAATTTAGTTTTTGAAGTCTGTTTTTTAATTGTCCATATGTTTTTGCATTAAATATTTTCTCTGATTCAGGTTTGAAAAAGTTGTTTTCATAAAAGCCTATACTGTCACCAATAGCGCAAACAACTTGTGATTGAGAAAAGCGTGGTTCAAACAACCATATTTTCAAATAATAAGGTTGTCCCAATTTGTCAAGTTGATTTTTCCAATCTTCGTAAATATCAAGAAGTCCGTTGAGCATTTTTTGCTTTGTCTTTCGTGTCGGCTCAGAAGTTACACTATCGGTTAATGTAATTCCACTCCAAGGATGGACTCTAATTTTCGCATAATATCTATCACGTTCGTTCAATAAATAGTCGGTCAGATTGAAGTCTAAATTGTCAAGACGCCAATTTTCAATACCCTTCCATCTTCTTTTATGTCCACGTATTTTCTTTTGTCTCATGGTTTTCTTTATAAAATTACCGCCTACATCCCTATATACCTAACCCCCAATTTTCAATTACGTATATATCTATTGTGTTTATAATTGTTTTTAAACTTCAAATATTCTTTCATTATCCACCCGCTCGTTTAATTTGCAACCCTAACGCTTTCATTTTATTTAAAAAGTTAAATCTTGCAAACCGCTCAGATTCTTGTTTATTAGTGGTTGTTTTTTATTCAATCCAAAATGTTTCAGTTAAATAGAAAACAGTATCTATAAAATATAGAACGTCATTTCTTGTCAAAACATTTTCATCATGTAAATCTTCTAAAATAATTCCTAGTTCTGGATTGTAATAATCATTGTTTCGATTATTTTCAAAACCATTTAGAGTTAAAAACTCTTTGACTTGGTTTAAATCTGTATTGGCAGTTATGGAAACATAAGATTGCTGTACAACTGCATATAAGACATCATTCTCTTTTGTAAAACCAATTAAATTATATGCTGTATCTTGAAAGAAATAATTATGTAGCAAAAGATTGTAAAAATAATCTTTCCATGAGCAATAGTAAATGGCATCATTTAATTTAATAACATTTTCAGTATCTTTCAAATAAACCTTTTGTTCTGCACCTTCACTAATATATTGTGATAAATCAATATCAATCCAAAGCTTATTTTCAGATATGAAATCTTCTAATCTCTTTGTTTCTTGTTTTTTGAAATGCTTTTCGATTTCAATTGTTGCGCTTGCTTTCTCGCCATCGTTAAGGTAACTGGCGATTGATTGGATAACTGTTCCAAACCTAATTTGGCTCTTTCCTGAAAGGACATTGTGTAGTTCATTTTTCAAATGATTTTGCATCAACAAATATAAAAAAAGCTTTTAATTTTTGAATGATTATGTAGGTTAAGATTTTTTTTCAAAATAACCGCTAACTTGCTGAAAGCTTCTAAAAGTTTCAAATATACAAATATTTTGAAATGAACAAAATGATAAAGCAAGTGTGTTCAGATTTTCAGAGGATGCAAGTCACTTATACGTTACTATTTCTGGTTGCTGAGCGAAGCCGAAGCTGTATTGCATAAGTGAGAGGCGAACTGGCAATCTTTTGATTGTCAGTTGTCTACTCGATAATAGCATATAATTCCTTATTCACAAATCTGTTTGACTTCATTAGGTAATTGGAAACCAGATTTTTCAGCCGCTTTAAACCAATCACAAGCTTCATCTTTCTCTTGTTTAGCACAGATAATTCCAATGGTATATAAAATTTCAGAATTGTTAGGTTCTATATCATTCGCAATTTTGTAATATTTTTCAGCTTCTTCTAATTTGTTTTGACGAAGACAACTTAAAGCTAGATTTTTGTTAGCAAATAAATTATTCCTGTTTGTATAAACTATTTTTCTAAATACCTCTTCTGATTTATCAAACATCTCTAAATCAAAATAACACATCCCTAAATTATTAATGGCCTTTTCATCGGTAGGTTTTAATTCATGAGCTTTTTCATAATCAGGTATAGCCTTTAATATATTACCCATTCTATCATGTGCTAATGCCCGATTATAATAATATGTTGAAATCGTATCTTTGATTTCAATTGCTTTGTTTATATACTCAATAGCGTCCTGTTGTTTTCCATTTTTACTCAAACATGAACCTTTCAAATGTAGCGCATCTGAATTTGTTGGATTCTTTTCAAGTTCTTTATCAATCTCATTTATTGCCAAATCATATTCTTTTCTCCAAAAATAGACTGTGGCTTTCCCTCTAAAAAAAGTAGAATCACCATTTCCTTTAGCAAGTTCTTGTTTGTCAATTTGCTTTAACTGTTCCTCAGTTAAGGATTTTGCTAAAGATTGATATGAATCATCTACATCTCTTTTCACATCACTACTTTGACTACATGCAGTTATGTAAATTAATGCTAATGAAATCAAAATATAATTTTTTCCTCTTTTCATAAACTACGTATATATTTTGTTTATGCATGCTATAACTTCAATCTGTCTATAAATTCGCAAAACAGAAATTTACAAATTTAACCTAATTCCTAATGCAAATATAAATTCTTTTCAATGTAATTAGTAAATTTACATCATCAATCTTCACAGATTGTATGCAACAAATACGAGTCCTATATCTGCTTAAATGTTAGATTTAAAACTATATATCATCCTTTGCTTTCCCCCGTTCGGCTCAGGCTGTGCCCATAGCCATCAGGCTAAGCCGTAATACACTGATAATCAACATAAATATTTTTTTACCCCGACTTCTTTCGAATCGGGGATTTTATTTTTGTCTTTTATCATATTCAATGAACGTTATTTTTATTTTTGCTTGTTAAATATACGAATAATTAACTGATTCACAAAATATTATATCAAATATTTCTTCAAGATGACATCTTGATTTTCTTTTTTCTGTCCAATGGTTTTGACTCAGCGAATGAGCTAATTCTTCTATTATCTTCTGTATGTTTTCAGTTTGACTCATCATACTTTTTATTATTGTTTTACTACTTTCTTTCAGTGTTTGAAAGCTCTTAGATATGCTTAACAATCCATCACCGTTTTTATAAAATAGGTTTCTGCAATCACAGATTATCTGCCAGTTGATTAATATCCAAAGGAGTTTTACATAGAGCATCGTGATGAATCTATCTCCCTTCATTTTGTGGGTTTGGTCAATATGAAGAATTGATTTCCATACTTTGAAAACTAATTCAATTTGCCACCTTATTCTATAAAGTTTACAGATAGTTTCCCATGTACATTCATTCTCTGGGATATTGCATATATAAAAGTTAAAACGAGCCCTTATCTTATATTCTTCAGAAATTTCGTATCCTAAAGACTTATTTGCTTTCGCCCTTTCTCTCATACGTTTTTGGTACACTTCGTCTGATACCAAAACTGAAATTAATCTAACTGGGCGCCGCTTCTTTCCAATAAATACTGGCAAATCACTATGCGTTCGACCTAGATTTATCATCTGGGTATATATCTTTTGAAAATCAATTTTTTTCTCGTCTGATTTATTCATTCGAACAGAAACATTGTGATACAACTTACTGATAAAAAAGGCTTCTCGTTCAATATAGTGAGCAATTATTCCATCTGAGTAGTATCCAAGATCTCGGAGGATTAAGTCGCCCTTTTGAATGTCATCTTTCTTAGATATTGCGTCGTTGGAATCATTTTGAATAGCTGATTTCAAATCAATATCTAAAACCTTGTTCGTTTTTACATCATATTCGAATTGAATACTGACTCCTGCTTTTGAGTTTGGGCCTCCTCCCTTCCCAAATCCTTCAAATACATTGGCTAAGGATTCATGAATCTCAAAGGTTGTTGAATCCTTAACTCTAACTCTCTTGAACAACGAAACTCGGTTGAATTAATGTCAGAGAAAACTTGAGATGATAATGTTTCCTTAATTAATTCTTTGGTAAAAGCAACGCTTGATGGAGAAAAACGCTCATCTATTGACTGTTCTCTAATTTTTAAAGAATGTGCCATATGTGCATTTCTCACAATTCGACTCAAACTCTTAAATTCATTTTCCACTGCGTAAAACATAATATTCAAGAATACTAGTGGTGTTAACTTGCTTTTACGTTTTAGAAACTTACTAGAACGAGCAATTTTATCAAGCATTTCAACACTTAATATATGTGTGAATGTAGATTTAAAATGAGCACAGATTGAATCATATGCCCCATATTATTACTACACTTTTTTCTTAGCCTGATGGCTATGGGCTGTGCCTAAGTCGTTTATATCTTCAAAGGCTTTGCCTTTATTATGAAAATCGGGTTCAATTAAATTTCAGTATTCTTTAATTCTATTTGACAAATTAAATCTTCAAAAAATATTTCTTTTTTAATCATTAGGCAACAGCCTAATGTAATATGTTCGACTTAGTTACTGCCCATGCCGAACTGGGTAATATTTAAATTATTTGTCACATTACACAATCTATTTTATACTCCCAAATCGAGTTTACACAAAATTATTTACGGTCTCTTATACATTACTGTATTACTTTGTTACTTTTTCGCATTTCTTTGCTTCCAATACGCATTTCCATCCTTCCGATACGACTTTCTTTGCTTCCGATACGACTTTCTTGTCCTCCGATACGACTTACTTCACTTCCGATACCACTTTCATCACTTCCGATACCACTTACTTTGCTTCCGATACCACTTTCTTCACTTCCGATACCACTTTCTTTGCTTCCGATACCACTTTCTTCTCCTCCGATACCACTTTCTTCATTGCATTCCTTCATTTCTTCATTGCATTCCTTCATTTCTTTGTTGCATTCGCTCATTTCTTTGTTGCATTCCTTCATATCTTCGTTGCATTCGCTCATTTCTTCGTTGCATTCCTTTATTCATTAACATCTATTGTTCATTTCTACATGTTATTCTAGTATTCATCCGAAACATTTGTATGATTATCCATTTCTACTTTCATTCGCTATTTATTATTGTTTGTTTTATTTTAAATTGTAATGCAATTATTGACAGCATAGTCCTACAGACTATGCTAAACTATTACGCTCCGTTGGAGCTACCGTATTTACAAGCACCAAAGGTGCGTAATATATAAGCAATGGCTGTTAGGCCTTTGCTTTATATACAGACTATGCTAAACTATTACGCTCCGTTGGAGCTACCGTATTTACAAGCACCAAAGCTGGTAATATTAAAGCAATGGCTCTTAGCCTTTGCTTTAATTCTATTTGACAAATTAAAAATTATATCATCAAATAATATTTCTTTTCTAATCATTAGGCAATAGCCTAATAAAATATGTTTGACTTAGGCACAGCCCATAGCCAAACCGAGGTATACATAAAATAAAATACATTACTGGCTCGGAAAAATGTAGATAAAGCATTTTCATAAATCAGGCAAGATAACTTCGCCGATTTTCAATTCCTTTTACATTATAAATATCTATGTAATAACGGCGATGCCAATACCATTGAAAGAAATATTTATTAATTCTGTATGCACGGTGGCGTGCGAGGTGAACTGTTGATTATTATGAATGTCAGTCGAATACTCTATTAGGTGCAATTGCTTATTTTAAATCATAATTCATATTATCTTCTAATATTCTTAATCTTTTAAAATCATAGTCTTTGTTAAACATACTCCTTTTTTTAATATATTCTTTACATTCAATGTCATTTAAATCTAAAATTGTGTGAAATAAATCATCACTCATAAAAGGCTTATCTATATTTGATAAAATTGTTTTTTGTTTGTCATTGTAAAATTGTATATACTTAGGTGAAAGCCAGATAATAAAAGGAATTTCGACATTTGATTTTGGTAACGCCCCAGAATAATCATGACCAACATTATTGTTTTCATCAAATACATTTTCACTATGGTCTGCAAGGTATATGGCAGATGAAATGATGTTGTCATGCTTCAAACTATACGAATCTAAAATGTCTAATATACTGTCTACCACGAAATCATTATATAGAACCGAATTGTCGTATTCGTTTATGAGTCGTTCTTTGTTTGTTGAATAATTTGTGAATTTATTATATTTATTGGGGTATCGTTTTGCATACGCAGCATGGCTACCCATTAAATGAATTACAATAAATTTATTTTTTGTTTTTTCATCTAATGCCAAATAAAAAGGTTGAAAAAGTCTTTCATCATAAGATGATAAATAGGTGCTTTCAAACGATGTATTTGCATTGTTGTTTACAAAAACAGAAATGTCTGATGTGTTTGCTAAATTATAAACGGCATTATCCCAAACTCCAATTGGAGACTGATTTGATAACCAAATTGTTTTAAATTCTAATGAATGAAAAACATCTATTACGCTTATGCTTTTATCGAAACTCATCTTATTTTCAATGTTCGATTCCGTTAGTATAGATAATACTGAATTTAAAGTGTTTGAATATGGACTAATAACATTTTTATATACAATAATATCTTTTCGTTTCTCCAGCCTTGGATTTGTGTTTCGTTTATAATTATACAAAGACATATGATTTCTACTACATGATTCTCCAATAATCAACACAAAAACATGTTGTTGTAATTCTCCGGAATTAAACTTAGCATGAATGTTTGCAACTTTCCTTTTCTTTAATGCATTATAATATTTAAGCTCGTTTCCAAAAGAGACTAGAGCTTTAGCTGTTTGAGGGATACCTTTTCTAATCAATCTCTCATTTACTAGGTTTTCTGAAAGAAATATTGTTGATAATAATATGATAATTATTATTATCCAGTTGCTTTTAGGATAAGTAATTACGGAATAAATTTTTCTGATACATAAAAAATACAAAAAGATGTATGGAATGAGTAACAACAGTAGAAAACTAAATTTTAATTCCATAAACTCTTTAGCCTCATTGATATTAGTGTTTAACAACACGAATAAACTTGATGCAGTGATTGGTCCTTTTAAAATTAGTAAGTGACATAAATTGATCAATCCGTCTATGAAAAAGATGGTAACAGCTATTTTATAAACTATTTTCTTTTTTATAAAATAGTATGGTAATGTTACTATTGGAATCCAGCAGAAATATATTGCTATTTCTCGAGTATCATAAATATCATAATTGAGTGCTAATGATATTATCTGCACATAAAATATCATTATTAATAGATAAGTAGGAAATACTTGTCTCAGTGTGCTCATTTGTAGATCATAGTATTTCGCAAAACATTTCACTAACATCAATTGCTGAATTATACCTTTTATTTACACCTCATTTTTCCTGTGAATATGACTTTTTTTGAAAATATAATGGTGTATCATTATTCTTCTTTTGAAATGTTTTATTCAGTTTCAAAAATAGTCAAATTATCTATACATTCAAATTATAGATAGGTGATATAATTTCTATTAATGTCAGTGAAGACACTGACGCTGGCGAATGAGTTTTTTTTATTTATTATCTATTATCAATTATCAATTGTGTAATATTTATCTAAATCAGATACCCAGCCGGTATGTAATAAAATGGTCTTCTAATAGGCAATTACAGCTACACAACTTTTCATAAATAGTAAAACAGAGAAATTGCCTAAATAAAATCTTTAAAATGATTTTATCTAGGCAAATTCTCTGTTTTACCTTCAATTATTATTAATTATTTAACAATCAACTGTTTTTGTTCATTTCCAGATTTCACAATATAAACACCTTGTTTCAAAGTTATCTTTTGTGTTTCTCCTGCTTTAATATTAAATGAAGCGATATGAACACCAATAATGTTGTCAATAACGATATCACTATCGCTTGCAACTTTGATATAGCATTCTGATTCTGATGGATTTGGAAATAAATTAAAACTAGATTTTTGAACTTGATTAATATTAGTAGGAAGATGTTCTCCATATTCAAGTTGTATCCAGTTTAAATTCACATAATTGTTATTCACAAATATTCTTATTGTCTGCTTTCCTGTTTCTAGTTTTATCAATTGCAATACTGTTTGCCATTTTTGCCATCCTCCTGTATTTGGAGTCGAAATTGAATTTAGATTCTCTGAGCTTATTCCATTATAGGTTTGAACTATGATTTCACTCTTTTGCAATTGTGAAGCTACCCTAACACTAATGGTATAAGTTCCTGCATGTTTTACATCAATCAGATAATCTAACCAGTCGCCTTTGTCAGTATAGCCAACATTTAAACCTCCACCAGTGTCGGAACATGGTTCTTTTACGAAACCATTGTTATACGCATAGGCTTCAATTTCAATCTGTTTAGAAGAAAGTGAGTCAATTATAACATAGTTTTGCTCCTTTGGAAGTGAATTGCTTGCAATAAATTTAGTAAAAGAAAGAATAGGATCTCCGCTTAGAGTTAAGATACCATCTGCTATTGAGCTTATAAAAACACTATCGTTTGAAGTAAATCTCTCTGATAATTTAACGGTTACAATTGCATCGAGAACAGTAATACTAGTAATTTCAATTTCTGAAAGATTCGAAGAGTTTTCATATTCCACTAGTAACTTATTAGCGCCTGTACCTATTTTAATTGCTTTGTCGAAGGTGAGAGTAAGAGTATATCCATCTTCGTTAGCACTTGCACTCATAAGCGTAGAAGGGCGTTCGGGTGCAGTGTTTTTCACCGAAATTACATCAAAATCCTGCATTATTCCTCCCTCATTTGAGGTAATAGTGGTTCCGGTATATGAAACACCAACAAAATCATAGAGATAGATTTGCTCTGTTGCAATGATAATTTTCATATCAGAAACAGAATCAATAACAGCGTATTTTGAAACCACTGAACTGTTTACATATACCTTGAAATCATTACGTAATGTATCGAAGTCAATGATTTTTTTGTTTAAAGTAAGAATTATCGAATTTCCATCAGCTGAAGTCTCTGCGCCAATTACTACCGGAGCTGCACCTATAACGTTGTTGATAATTATTTGGTCTTGTAGCGTTGATATTTGGGTAGCATTAATAGAAATCACCGAGTCTATTTCTGAATTAATTGTAATTGTAGTTTCATTAGATTTTATTGAATCGCGCAGAAAAATTAGAATTGTGTTTTCTGAATTTGAATCAAAAGTAATTGAATCAATTTCTTTTACAATGTCATTTGCTTTGATAGAGTAGGAGACTTTCTCAGTATCGAAAGCTGCAAGATTTTCTGGATATGAGATACGTATTATTGCTCCTGTTGTGTCTGATCCAATAAAGGTAGGTTTCATTTTTATTGAAGAATATATTGCTTCTATAGCACCTGTTAGAAACACAAAAGGGCCATTCCAGTTTATTGCAATTTCATTTGTAGAGTAACTGCAAGTTCTGTCTAGATATGATTTTGCACCATACGTAGAAGGATATTGAGCTGTTCCACAATCTGCTGATTGGTTTCCTGCGTTTGGTCCACCAACCAGATAGCCCGGCAGAGAGGCAACAATTCCGTCTGATTCAGCTCTTCTGTCGTGAATGTTCATTGGAGAAACATCGCCAAATCCGGTAACAAAACAATAAGGAGTTGCATTTCTACCAAGGAGATAATCGAGTATAGCTATAGCGGTGTTTAGATATTTTTCATCTTTTGAAAAGTGGTACGCCGATGCCGCAACCATTCCAATACCTGCTGCTGAACCATTGCTACCCCAGAAAAAATTATTGATTCCTATTTTATATGGATGCATTTCTGTTTGTGATACCATTCTGTCAGCCATGGTGTAGAATGATTGCGTTATTATTGATTTCAAAGAATCAGCCATAGGAACAGTATCAATACAGTTCATGAGCGATAGAAGTCCGTTTGTTTGAACGTTTGGCCACTGAGGTGAATCAAAGTTGGTCATGGTTGGTAGACTTTCTAAATAACTTATGTTATTGGTTGCCAAAAACAATTCAATCTGAGCCCAGAAGAATTCGTCTTTTACATTAGAGTCACCATAACCTCCAGTGCTTATTCCAGAAGGGTTGGTAAAGTAAATTGCAGGATTTGCTTTGGCCCATTCCATAGCTTTTTTTGCAGTTTTAAGGCATGAGTCTGCATATCCGGGAAATAGCGTTTCAAACTCTCTGAATACTCGCGATGATTTTGCCATCATCGCAGCAAAATCGAGCGTAGCTGCTGTAGATTTGGTTACAAGATATCGTGGTCCTTGCGGTGCTTTGTCTGGCATAACCATAGCAGTAAAAGCAGCATCAGTAAGTTTAGTGTAAACACCTCCATCATTTGGGTCTTGCATGGTGAGCAACCAGTCTGTTTCCCATTTTACTTCGTCTAGGATATCGGGTAAAGTATTTGATGACTCAGGGATATTAAGATTTTGTTTTTTGAAATAATCAGGAAAGCATTCATAAGCATGAAGCATTGTAAATACTGCCGGATTGGCATTAACCACATATTTGTTGTAATCGCCTGCATCATACCAGCCTTTAGATGATGATAGTACGGTGCCGGTAGGTCGAAGAGCAGATGCTGCCGAAGCATGAATCAGTACAGCTGTGTCTAGATGTCCTGCAGCTCTTGAAAAATCAATATCATTGAATGTTGCATATTCTTTTTCTATTGCGGTAGAGGCTCTCCACAGATAGAATGCTTTTACAGACCAAGTTGTTAATTCCTTGAATAGGTTTTTTTCTGCTATTTGAAATACATGTGATTTTTTTTCACCCGATTTTATGTAGTAGGAGCCAACGGTTTTTAAATCGGAAAAATCGGCTGTTTTTATGTTGCTCTCTCCCGAATTACTCCAAGATTGTGGAGCTGATAAATTACCATTATACACTTCCAAACCACTTATTTGGTCTATTACAGAAAAGGTAGTTTCAGTAGTTTCAGTTACTACTGCAATCTTCTGAGCTTGTTTGTAAAACCCAATCTGGTTTACTTTAATGTCTTGTGCGTTAATTGATTGTATTATGCAGATAAGCATAAATAAAATCATCAAGAATTGTTTCATAATTTTTAGTTTTAGTAATCTGTTTATAGTATTCATTTGATATCACTTATGTTTTTTCTTTTATGAACGAGATGTTTAATGCAAAAATAGATTGACAATAATATTTTTCTTTATGATAATGTTTCAGCTCTGTGAGCTTATGTTGCACTTTAAAATTCAAATTTAATATAAAACTAAAAATTATATTTTAATTAAATCATTCATAATTATAATATTAGAAGATATACTTAAGCAATATAGTGATTTTGATAATTATTTTCTCTTGTTGCAAATCTCAAAAAAAATTGTGGTTTCATTAGCATCAAGTTATTTTTTACCGGATTATTTCTTCGTATTATTTTATAATATGCTTGTAACTGTTTGAAATAATGAAATATGTAAGCTATTGGACAAAAGTAGGACAGGTAAAAAGTGTATAATTCGATGGGTTTTTATTTTATAGAAAATTAAATTAGTAGACATTGGGTATTAGATGTAATAATTTATAATCTCAATGTTATTTTCAGGTTTTAGGATTCTGCATATTGAAAAATGTGCTAAATAATGGAGGTTGTATTTTAAAATAAAGGTGTTTAAATACAAATTACGTATTAGGAAACTTAATAATAGTTTTCTAATACGTAATCAACGGTCAAGCACCTATCTCACTATCCAATCTAGTTGACATGGTTCTGATACTTTTATCTGATAGCCTTGTCCCCATTTTACCGAGGTAAGTGTGTTTAGAAAGGATTGGTTGGTATTTATATAGACTTTTTCATTATCCTTTACCGAAATAACCTTAGACCATACACTAGAAAGGGCAGAGGCAAGAGGTGTGCTTCCAAGAAGAGGACAGCCAATTAAATTCCAACCGGCTCTTAGAATAACGAAATTTTGTTCAGTAATATTTACAACAATTTCGGCTCTGTGCTTTCGCAGCCACTTATTGTTTGAGATACATAATATTTGCTTGATCCTGCATCTGCTGTGGAAGGTATTGGGGCAAGCATTGTTCCTGCACCTCCTGTTTGAGTGGTGTACCACAGTAAATTAGTACCTATAGCAGTTAATGCTGATGTTGTTGTATTTTGCTCAATTTCAATTGGCGAAACTACTGTTGGTGCAACCGCTGCAACGGTTGTTACTTTCTTCAGATTATCGAAATAATATGTTCCTGCTGTTGTGGAATTTGGTTTGAATAGGATGATAATTCTATCCAAATTGTTCTGAAATGTTGCTCTATTAGGATCGGCAGTTTCGTTGAGCATAAAATGGAGCGTTTCCCAAGTGTTCACTTTTGTGGTGGTTGCTCTATATGTTGTATGTCTGCCAGTAGGCCAGGTGTCGTTCCACGCAGAAGAACTGGCTATTTGCAATTCTACTATTGTGCCTACCGCTTGCGAACTATATACATCCATTTCAAAAGCCATGTCTCCATTCTCGAACTGACTTCCATTGGGAATGAGTGCATTGTTTAGAGCTACGTTATCATATTGCTCCGAAGCGTTTCGTGCATAGCTCATCACCTTTGCCGAATTGTTGACCGTGTTCGTAGCCGGATTGTTTACGACCAAAGCTGTTCCGCTGGCAGCACCCACATCTACAAGTGTGCGGTTGTCAAAATCAGCATATACAAAAGTACAAGCGTCTTTGAGTACACTGATTGTTTTGGTAAGTTTGAAGGTATTTTCGGGACATTGTCCGCTTGCCGGAACGGTTACATCAAGAGTAAGTGTATAGGTAGATTCGGATGGAAATGAAATTTGCACGGCATTGGTTCCTTGTCCGCTTTTTATTGTTGCATTCTGAGCCGACCATGTATAGCTTGCACCTGTTATTTCAGAAATTGAAAATTGATTGCTCGTATTTGCAAATACTTTCGACGAACCTGATATGGCTGTTGGATTTATTACACCGCCCGAACCGCTACTATAAACACGTACATAGTCTATCTCGAATGTTGGTTTGGTAAGAGTAATCTGAGCAGCTGTTGGGTTTCCACAAAAACCACCACCCACGGCAAGATTGAGGATGATATAAAAGTCGCTCGTCCACGGCCATAAATTGCTGGTATTGTTGTTTAAAGGATTTAAAGAATTTGGATCTCTGGTTTCGGTCTTGAAAAGCGTATTGTCGAAATACCATTTTATATCGTCGGCAGTCCACTCTACGGCATAGATATGAAAATCTTGATCTAAATCGGCAGTATGAGTATAATTCGTTCCATCGTATCTGTTATCGGGCCAAGGCTGACCATAATGCAATGTGCCATGGTTTATTCGTGGTTGGTCTCCACGATATTCCATAATATCTATTTCACCGTCATAGGCCAATTGTTTGACCGCAGATAGCATCCAAAATGCCGGCCACATACCAACTCCTTTGGGCATACGCATACGAGCCTCGAACCGTCCATAAGTGCGAGAATATTTACCTAAGGTAACTAGTTTTGCAGAACTAAATTCAGAACCGCCCGATGCTTCTTTTTTCACGGTCATGGTAAGAATTCCGTTTGCTACTGTAGTGTTGTTTGTGCCACTAGTATAATTTTCCAATTTGCCCCATCCACAGAGATTAGGACAACCATTTCCTGTTTGAAAAGTCCATTTCGAAGCATCTACCTCAGTTCCATCAAACTCGTCTGACCAAACTAGTTGGTTGCATTGCGAATATGAAATATTTGATAATAAGAGAAACAGAATGATAAAACTAAATAATATCAAACCACTAACTTCTTTTTTTCTGTTTTTGCTTACGGCTACAATCATAGTTCAGGTTTTTTTTCAATATTCAAAAGTAATTATTTTATGTTAATGCTAATTTAAAAATGCAAATATATCGTTATCATATTTTTACCATTATTTCACACAACTATTTATCTACTTAGCCAATCTATCTCACAATCATCAGATACTTTTATATAATATGCCTTACCAATTTCCAATTCTGAAATAATATTCATACTACTTGCTGGTTCATAAAAGCTGTCGAAATCTTTTACAATCTGGGTTTCGTTTGGTAAACTAGTAATAGGATAATTTGCTTTAATAGGGATGCCGATTAGGTTCCAGCCTGTTTTTAAATTATTCGGAGCGCTACTCGTAGTAGTGCCTTGGATAGTGAGTGTTTCATCGACCGTATTATAAACCAAATAACCTTCTCCAACCTTTATTTCTGTTAACGAATTAAGAAAAGATGTTTGCCCAGTTTTGTAGAAACTATCGGCAGACTTTACTAGACTAGCATTGGGGAATACCGAAGAAACCTGAGCTGCATTTGGTGTCAAATAGAAAGACACCAAATTCCAACCTTTTTCGAGTGATATAGATTGAGAGGCATCGTTTCGCAATTCTAAGTAAGAAATATTAAAATCGCCGGTTTCAACTTTTATTTTGATTCTATGTTCGCCTGCCGTGAGTGCAACTTTACCTAGAGTATTTGTTTTGAAACTTTGCCACCCGGTTGTCTTTGGCAATGAAACCGAACTAAGTACATCTATGCCATCTATTGCAATTGTAACTACACCATCAGTAGAAGCTGAAGCTGTTCTAAGTTCTATTGTATATTCGGCATCAACATCTAGTTCAATGGTATATTGCAACCATTCATCGGCTTCAGTCCAGCCAACGCAATATCCATTAGACTCAGCATCTTCGCAGGTTTGAATATCGACACCATCGTTTCTATATTCCCAGCCGGTGTTCCATGCGGTGAAATTGTTGGTAGATACATTATAATTTGCAACTACTTTATCTGAATAGGCATATCCGTTTTGTCCCAAATCGTAGTCTGATGCAAATATTTTTTGGTTGGCTGTATGTTTTGTAAATGGTTTGGTTGCTGCGGTTGAGGGTTGGCGAATTAGTGCATCTATCACATCGTAAGCAATACTGCAATTCTCGAAACGATGATTGTCGGCAAATTTCATTACAGCGTTGTAGGCTTCATCGGCAGAAATAGTGCCATTGCCATTCCACGCATCGATAAGCTGCTTGTAGTCGGGGTTGGTTGTAACTTTGAGGATATTATTAACTCCCGATTTTTTTACTGGCCACCACGACCAACCAATATTGTTCGACTCAAACAATTTCACGGCATCGGTAAACCATGTGTTGGAGTTTTCGCCACTTTCACTCATCCACAAAGGTTTGTTTTGCTGTTTCGCGGAGCGTTAGCAGATCGTTGATACTACCAGCATCGTTGTAATTCCAATATTTATGAAATGTAATAGACATATTAGTATCGTAGTTAAATAAATTATTCATTCCTCTATAATTATTTCCCCAACAATTGCCTGAAACGAATACAAGGTGATTCTTATCCACAGCTCTAATAGCGTCTATCATTCGTTTGTGCATTTCAATCAAAGGAGTATTAGAATTGCATGCACAACCATTTTGGTTACCACTATTTTCAAAGTCCCAATTTGTTTCGTTCAGAAGGTCGTATCCGCCTATCCAAGGTTCATCTTTGTAGCGTTGAGCAAGTTTAGACCAAAGGGCAACAAGTTTTTCTTTGTTCAATTCACTTTCCCACAATGAAGGTTTGGTTTCATTGTAATCGCTAATATCAGCGTTTTTACCTTGTCCGCCCGGAGCTCCGTGCATATCAAGAATTAAATACATATTATTGCTTGAGCACAAAGAAAGTAAATTATCAATCATTTCAAAACCTTTATTGTTCCATGTAATTTGTCCTGGAACAGGTTCGTCTTCAATAGGCGGAGTGAACCATATATAGTGCAATGCCACTCTCACTGTATTAAATCCCCAAGCAGCCATAGAATCTACATCAATTTTGCGAAAATGGTTTTTGAGCCAGAGTTCATAAAACTCATTGGTTTTTGTTTTACCAATAGTTTCAATTAGCTTATTTCTAAATTGATGTTGAGTTGGTGCAATTGGGGTAGATTGCATCATATATCCTTCTTGAATCATCCAATTTCCGGTACCTATGCCTTTGATTAAGAAATTTGCCCCGGCAGCATTTTTTATTGCTTTACCATCGGCATGAAGAAAACCTGTGTTTGTGGAAGGCGAAACTGAAACAGAATTAAAATTGAAACCACCTTGTTCTATATAAATTCTGATAATGTGATTTCCTTTATTCAAAGATACATTTTGAACGGTGGTTGATTGCCATATTTGCCAATCGTTAGTTATTGGTAGTGAGATAGAGCCCGATTGAACGGTTTCATCTACTTCTATTCGAAGTTTTCCACTGGCAGACAGTGATGCAGTTCTGAATATAAAATCGTACAGTCCGGTTTGGGCAACATCAACGGTATATTCGAGCCATTCATTATCGGCAGTATGGCTAATGTTGTATCCACCCTCGGAGCAGTCTTCAATATCAACAGCATCAGTTCTATATTTGCTGCCTTCATTGCTTGGTGAAGCATCGGAATAAGCAATACCTTGACCGCCTTTATCGTAATTTTCGGCTTCTATTGTGCTTGGAATGAGATTGGTTGTGTATGGTTCTTGAATTACGGGGTTTGTGTCGGTGCCATAGCCTCCAATAATTACCTCAACCTTGGTAGGGAAGGTGCATTGTATGGTTGAAGAGTGGTCGCCCACATCGTCGTAGGCAAAAGCATAGGTTTGCGATTGGTAGCTTATCTGCTCATCGTGAAAGAATTTTACATACTGATTGTATGGTGCTATTGTGAAAAACCTTGATGCATCGTGATTGTACTGCACCACACCATTGGCAGTATTGGTATGTATAGCATGACGATTTATTGCAGCACAAACTTGAGCTTGAATCATGAGGTCTTCTTGATATTTCGTTGAGCCTCCCGGTTCGGGAGTTGTTGCAAGCGAACCTGAGCCTTCTATGGCATTGGTAGTTGTTGGTTTGGAATATATAGTTGCTTGTGAATTGTCGGCAGGGTCGTAAAAATCGAAACGGTCGCCAGTAATTCGTCCTCGCCAAGTACCTCGGTCGCCAATATTGAGATAGAGGTCTTGGGTGCGATATGTATCCCAAATATCATTTATGTAAGATTCAAAATAGTTACCATACACAGCACCATCTTTGAAATCGGGAATTTTAGAAGGTTGTTCGATAATAGGTTTGCCGTCCATAGAATGAGTTTTCACTACTTTGCAGCCATAAAATGGTTGGTCAACCTTTGTGTTCCAAAGGTCAATTATGGTTTGGTGAGGAAGCAATTCTCCAATCTTCTTGAAAATGTCGGTAGCAGTACCGCTATTTATTTTTGCAGTGTACGATTGAGCGTACGTACCGGTCATTCCTCCCGAATATCCGGTTACCTCCAATGCCATTGGATACTGATAGGCATCTACACGACTAGTGTTGGTCCATAATCCGGCATCGCCCCACGTTAGCTCAACAAGCTCCCAGCGTATGCCATCGTTGGGGTCTGACGAGTTTTGAAGATTTGCACCTGCATAGCCGCCTGTTGCATGAAAATAGATATACATTGGCGATTTGAACGAAAGGAATATTCTGCATCCGAAAAGTCCATGCGGAATATTAATAGTTTTGTTAGGTATGTCGCTCAATTTGTAAAACATAGCTGCATACTTATTTTTTCCATCTGGGGTGTTTGCCCATGTTGAACCTGGAATGGTATTATTGGCATACTCCATTACTTGCAATTGGCTGGTAGTCATATCCATCCAAACTCCACCCATGTTGGGATATTGCCCTACTAAACCAATGTATATTTCATTATCGGCATATTCCGAAACATTTTCGAAAACGTATGGAAGGGTAGGTGTTTGTGCATTCACTTTTTGAATCGACACGAATAACGACAGAAAAAAAATCAGAATCGCACTTTTGTTGATATTTCTATTTGTTTTCATAGAATGATATTTATGGTAAAAGACCTATTTACTGTTTTTTATTTAATATGGTATTTGATTCAATATCGTTTAGTTAAGCTACTGGCAGGGTTTTCAACTACTGCCAGAACAGTCAAGTGCTTAATTGCAGCAACTCTATACGATATTGATATAATATTACCAATTTATCTCGCAATTATCAGATACTTTTATATAATATGCCTTTCCAACTTGCAGTTCAGAAATAGTACTCATTGTATTTCCTTTTTCATAGAATCCGTCAAAATCTTTTACGATTATCGTTTGTGTTGGTAGAGATGTCACTGTAAAATTACTTTGAATTGGAACACCAACCAAATTCCAGCCTGTATGAAGATATACAATGCTTTGCATCTCAGTACCTGTGATTGAAATAGTTTCATCTATTGCATTATATACCAGATATCCAACGCCTGCAACAATTTCGTTTATACTATTAAAAACAGAAGGCTGTCCTGATTTGAAGTATCCATCGTTTGATTTTATTAATGATGAATTAGGTAGAATAGAGGAAGTACTGGCATTGTTAGGAATTACATTTATCGAAATAAGATTCCATCCTTTTTTTAGTGCTAATGAAATAGTTTTTGTGTTTTGTAATAAAGTAACATTTACGGTATCAGAATTAGAATAAATATCGTTTTTAACAGTAAGTTTGAATGAATAAGTTCCATTCTGTAGATTAATAATATTAGTTTTTGCATTCAAAGTATTTTCGATTGATGCTGTTGAATCTCTGCTATTTGAGACCAAATATAGCTGATATTTCTTCCCTCCATATCAAAACTCAGGCTACCATCAAGTATTGCTGAGGTGTTGGCTACAGAGAAATCTTCTCCGGCATAGGCTACTGGCGGAAATGCTACACTCGGTCCGGTTGCACCAACACAGGTAAGGTCATCTATTTCAATAGTGCCGGAGCCACTTGCTGCCGATACTTGCCAACTAAATTTTATTATATCCATTTTGTTAATAGATCCAACATCTGTACCCCAATTTGGGTCTTGGGTAAGTTCGTTCCAATTAATGCTTACACTAGTCCAGTTGGTTGCAAGTGGAACAGCAGTTTTGTGATAATCATAATCGTTTATTATACTCATTTCGGCTCTAAATTCGTGGGCAGGGCCTTTGTATTTGTATGTTATCTTTTCGCAGGAGCTTAGGTCGAATGGCTCACCGGATTTTTGCAGCGAAACTTCTACGCCACAATATGGGTTGTATTGCCATGCACCTTTATCTAAAGTATATGAGGCAAGAATTGTTTGATTAGCAGGTAAATTGTTTGCATCTGTAATTATTGAAGCTCCTTTGTCTTTTGAGTCGTCGAATATTGTCCATGCACCACCCCATAGTGTTGCTATGTTATTGTCTGAAATATTGTCTATTAATTCGCCATTTTCTGGAATAGAGTAATATTGTGTAACAACCGAAACAGTAACATTTTTTTCTTGAATATCTATGCCATTAGTTGCGGAAATTTTAAAGATATATTTTCCTAATTTCAAATTGCTCAGATTAATATTCTGATTAGAGTATGAATCTATTACGGCAGTATTAGGTCCTGATATTTGTTTCCATTCTACATCTACTGTCCCAAAATCAGAGGTTGCTGTTGCAGAAAGTGTAGAAGTAGCCAGTGGTAGTCTTATTATTTTGTCGGCACACACCGAAAGTGAAACCAAATCGTCATCTTTTTTAGGTGGCGGATTATAGCCGTAACCACGCATCATTTCTCGCATCCATTTTCCACTTGCCGAAAGATCGCTATCAGTCCAATGTGATATTTTAGTCATTCCTGCTACAAAAGATGACCATTTCTCATCACCGTCTATTTGTTTATTATTTATAGACCATGGGCAATGAATTACACCTGCATTCTTATATGTTTGCACCAATCCACCATCGCCGGTGAAATCTCTTCCCCACTCAGTAACTACCACGCCTGTACCATTGTTCCAGTTTGTTTTTCCAATCCAATCGGCTTGGTGGTTGTTTTCCACATAGCCATGCCAAGTACCAGCGATATTGCCATGACGGTAGAAACTCGCACCATACTCAGGGTCTCTACTGTAGTTTTTTGAACCAATTATTATAATATTATCCGGATCGTTTGCTCTGATGGTTTGACAAACAGCATCGGCATAGCCACCATCGTTTACTTGTTCGTTTACATACGGTTCGTTGAATATTTCATACAAAACATTTGGATATGCTCCCCATTTCTTGGAGAAATAGTCGAAAAATTCTACGGCTTCGTTTTTAAATTTTCAGCAAAATGTTCGTGGAAATCAATAATAACATAAATATCGTTTTCAATTGCGGCTGCTACCATTTCATCCATCATTGCTTTTGCTAATTCGGGATTGCTATAATAGTCTTTATTGTTCCAAGTTGTTCCAACCATTACCGGCGAATATGAGCCAAAAGGAGCAGTGTTTTTCCAGTATCCGGGAGCAATGGAAACTGGGCAGCGAATTAGTTGTATATGCCAATCGTCCACCATCCAATCTACTGTTTGTTTGTTCCACCATGTTTCTGCCGAACCGCTCCAAAAGAAGCTTGGCCCGGTAAGACTTGCTTTGTTGCCATTTTCACCCCTTACTGCCCAGTCGCCGGCACTGGCTGTAGATTCTTTGACCGATAGTTTTCCGAATAGGCTTACCACATAATCTCTCTTCTTTGATGGATTTGCAATTTTAATAGGTATATTTTTCTGTATTCCACCTATAAGTACTGTAACTGTTTCAAATCCGGTGGTTGAACTAGCTGAGAATAATCCTTTTGGGGCATTGTTAGATCAAGTAATTGGTGCTGCTATTGTTTTATTATCTGTATTAACACCATAAGCTGTTATCTGAACCGACTTATTGGGCATAAGTTCTACTTTTTCAGGATTAACTATTATTGAACTTATTGTTGTATTTGTAATTGTAGATTTAGATAATACAATTTTATCTATATTAACCCCGGTACCTGTATTTCTAAGAGTAAAACTTTGCTGACCACTTTCAAAAAAAAACAACGGACTGGAAGTAAATGAGGAGGTAGTCCAATTGCCTATTGGAGTCAACCACCAATCACCTGCACTTGCAGCGCTAATAAATATATATCCAGATGCATTTGTACTGGTTATACATTCAACAGTATTGTTAACCCCAGCCAAAGATCTTAGTCCCATCTCATAATAACCACTCTCGGTAATATTTACAGAGTAGTGTAACATTTCGTCTTTTTCATCGAAATAGCCAATAGATGCACCCGAATTTTCCAGAACTATTTCACTGTTGCCGTTCACAACAGAGGAGTAATTTTCCGCTTCTATGGTAATCTGTGCATGAAGCAAAAAACTCAGTAAAAAACTAAAGAACAATGTCAAAGCTGATTTTGTATGTATTTGTGGTTTCATAAAAATTTGATTTAATTATTTTTATATACTACACAAAGCTATGATAGAAAGGAGGGTAGGGAATAGAATAATGTTTCAAAAGGGTGAGTTGTAGTTGCAACCTAAGGTGTGATGGTATTACATAAAAACGGTTCTATTCAGAATGTAATAGACCGTTTTAAAATTCTAGTTAAAATATTTTTTTAGTCTCCTTTTTTATTTTGAATTTCAAAGATAAAATCAATTTTCAGTACTTTTCTTTATATTCGGTAGGGCTTATGCCATAGTGTTTTGTGAAGCAATTTGAGAAATAGTGTGGATCTGAAAAACCAACCATATAGGCAACCTCAGAAACTCTTATTTGTTTGTCTTGCAAAAAACGTGCAGCCACTTGCATACGAGCATGTTGTATATATTCGCTGGGCGAAATTCCAAGTATTCGACGTGTTTTTCTAAACAAACTGGCTCTGCTTATTCCCATAATATCTGCAAGGATTTCTACCGAAAAATCGGCATTTGGAATACCTTTTTCAACTTCATCTTTTAATTTTTCTAAGAAAACGTCGTCAATCGGTTTTTGGGTTTTAGCACTTGTAGTGAATGTCATTGAGTCGGTTCGAGAACTTTGCTTCAGTAGATTTTGTATGCGAGCAAGCAATAATTCAAACTCAAATGGTTTCTTAATGAAAGCATCAGCACCACAATTATATGCTTTTACTTGTATATCGTTGTCGTCTAGACCTGTAATCAATATTATGGGAATAGAAAGTTGTAATTCTTTTTTTATATAGTTGCAGAAAGTTATCCCGTCCATATCTTGCATTACAATATCAGAAATGAAAAGATCTATTTTGTTTTTTTTGTAAATTTCAATTGCATCAATTGCATTGTTGCAATTCAATACCGAATAATAGTCACCAAGGCTTTTAGAAAGCTGCTCTCGCAACCTATCGTTATCATCTATAAGGAGTATGGATATGTTAGGGTTTTTGTTTATGATATCTTTTTTTTCGGTTGGTAAAATAGTATTAGGTTCATTTTCAGAATAGTTTTTTCCTGATGGCAATTTTAGAATAAAGTTTGAGCCTTTGTTTTTCTTACTCTTTACCTCAATTGTACCGTTGTTTTTTTCAATAAATTCTTTTACTACAAGCAAACCTAGCCCACGTCCTTCTTCATCGCGAGTTCCTTTTTCCGAAATTACAGAGCTAACTTCGAAAAGAGTTTTCATGGTATTTTCGTCCATCCCTATGCCGGTATCAATAATTTCAATTTTCACATAAGAATCGTCTTCTGAGCAGTTTATAGAAATCATGCCACCTTCTGGGGTAAATTTTACCGAATTTTGAATCAAATTTCTAATCATTATTCTGAGCATTTGCTCGTCGGCAAAGCATACTGTTTTTTCGTTACAAGACCCTACAAGTTTAATGTTTTTTTGAGCTGCAAATAGTCTATTACTTTCAAGTTCGGCTGTAATGAATTGTTGCATTCTTATATTCATAGGAGTAAAAGATACCAAACCGGACTGCGACATTGCCCAATCAAGTAAATTTGAAAGTATTGAATATATATTTTTCGATGCCGAAAAGATGTATTCTGAATATTCTTTTTGTTCCTTATTCGATTCTGATTTGAAAGATGAAAGGAGCGATTTGGCTGCAACAAAAATGACATTGAAAGGATTTTTCAAATCGTGAGCAATAATAGAGAGAAGTTTGTTTTTTGTATCTATTGCGGTTGTTAGTTTTTTGTTGGTTGCTAAAATTTCGGTTGTTTGTTCGGTTAGTTGTATATTTAACGCTTCCAAATCTTCTTTCTGATTATGAAGTTCGAGAAGTTTTACTTGGAGAATATCAGACTGTTGTTCCAGTTTTTTCTTTTGTTCAATAATTTCTAGATTTTGTTGACGTAGTGTTTTCGTTTGAATGGCAACCTCTTTTGTAAGCAAACGTTTTTGGTATCGCAAACGCCAAACACGAATACGAAAAACGGCAATAAAAACAAATATTAAAATCAAAACAATTGTTGTTCGAAACCACCATGTTTGCCAAAATGGTGGTTTTATAATTATTTCAACAGATTTATATTGTTCACTCCATGTACCATACAAATTTGTATTTTAATTTTAAGCGGTATGTACCGGGTTGTAAACTATGGAATGTCAATTCATTTTTACCATTCAAAGTTGTCCATTTTGAATCAATTCCTTCGAGCATATATGCGTATTTTATAGCTGTTTGGTGATTGAAATTGATTGCTGAGAACGTAAATGAAATCGGGAAATCATTATGATTAAGTACAATTGTCTCTACTTGGTTTATGTGTTTTTTAATAATTGATGATTTGCCGGGTATTTGAGCTATAGATTTTAATTTAAAAGTTTCTAATATTATTTCTGGAGCTTTTTGATTGAAATTCAAGCTATCGGGAATAAATGAATAATAACCCTCTTGAGTTCCAATGTACATATACTCATCTGGTGCTTGATAAATGGCATCTGCATTGAAAATATCTATCGGAAAGTCCGATTGAGTTAATTTCATAGAAGAAACAGAACCATCGGGCTTACAAACAAAAAGATTGTCATGAACCCCCAACCAAATTCGTTTTTTAGAATCCTCCAAAATCATTTTTACATCGTAGGGTGGCGTAATACCTAACTCTAATTCCGTTGCTCTATCTGTTTGTTTGTTAATTGCATACGCTTTGTAAGCCGTTGCTGCATATACAGTTCCATTACTCCCTTCGTTTAAAGCCCATACCATCAATTTTTCCGATTTATAAGATGCTGATGTGTCGAGCAAATATTGGCTCAGCACTCCATCTTTGTATCGGAACAAGCCTCTTGTCGATGCTACCCATATTGTTTCATCAGAGGCTGCAAGTATATCGTTTATATACGCAGGTGTTTTAAGAAAAGCGGAATGAGGTGAAGAGTTGTAAGCTCTTATCGAACCATTATTTTTATTGAGCAAAACCAATCCATCGCTATATGTTCCGCAAAAAAGAGTATCGCCCAAAGTCGCAATTGTTTTTACATTGTTGGCAATGCCGTTGTCTAAAAAATTGTTTGAGTATGATTGTAGCTTCTGCGTTTTGTCATTCATCGAAAAAACACCGGTATTCCAACTTGCCATCCAAAGTGTGTTTTTTTCGTCTATCAAAATATCAAGCACCGAATTAGTTGAATTGGGAGAAGAAATATCTATGTGTTTTACTACTTTATTGTTTTCAATAACAGAAACTCCGCCACCATCAGAAGCAATGAAAAGCTTATTGTTCAAATCGGCACAAAAACCAGTGCTAATATTGTTTTTGATTTGAATATTTTGAGACGAATAAAATTGCAGATTTTCAGCAGTCAATGAATGTTTTATGAGTCCGCCACTGTGTGTTCCAAACCATACATTATTATCTCTGTCTTTGAAAATAAGTTTTATTGAGTTTGATTTTATTTCCGGAGTATTGTCGGTATTGAAAAGAACAGATTCTCCGCTTTGCTTTATAAATATTATCCCTTTTTGCGAGGCGAGCCATTGTGTTCCATTAGCAGCAATAATTTTTGTTTGTACATTTGATTGCGGAATTTGAGTGCTATCATGAACAAATATACCTTGCCTTAATACAAAAACACCATTACCGGTGGAAATACAAATTTCATTTTTGTTGTTTGAGAAAATAGCTGATATGTCGAGATCATGTGAGTTTGGTGTATTTTCAATTGGGTGCAAAGTGAAAATTTGCGTAGTATTATCAAAAGAAGCTATCATACTACCATAACCTCCAAGCCAGAGTATATTGTCATTATCTACAAATAGCGATAAAACATTGTTGAATGGCAGAGAGGTACTATCGTTCGGATAGGTGAAATATTGCTTAAATTCAGTCCCATTGAAACGATTCAAGCCTACACGAGTGGCTACCCAAAGATATCCGGTTTTGTCTTGCACTACGTTTTCAACATAATTGTTAGACAAACCATCTTTGGTGGTGTATGAAACAAATTTGAAAGATTGAGCTGCAACCTGTATTGAAATGAGAAGATATATGTAAATGAAAAGTTTTTGCATGTTTTGGTTTTCTTATCTCAAAAAACTTAAATTACATAAATAATATAATTATTTCAATTAAATATTTAATTTATTAAAAATAATTTGAATCTTATTTTTGGGTCTATAACGTTTTGAATGGGTAAATAATAAAGTATGTTTAAGAAAAGACTATTGATACCTATTAGGAGCGTAGCTCTGTAATCTTCGCAGAAAACGATATTGGATATAGAACAGAGGGGCGTTCGCCCTGAAATAAAGTAAAAATTAATTAGTATATTTCAGATTGCAGAGCTACGCTCCTTAAAAAATTTTCCATATTAACTACTATTAAGATTGCAGGACTCCGTCCCTCAAATATATTGATAACCTAATATAATAATTACATTTACCCACAGTATTCGTTATAGAACCTTATTTTTAATAAATTGTAATTTTATTTGCTAAAGGCTAAAAATATAGGAATTTAAGCTAACTACAGTTGTCGTATTGAGAAAAAACAATTAAAAGTATATGATGTAATTATTATTGATGATTTGTTTGTGTTCGTGCAACTGGTTAATTCATAGCACCATATTTTGGCTTACTCAGCAAGGGTGTTAAAAACTTCTTTCCTTCTTACCCCTTCATTCTCAATTATTTTATTTATTTTCACTTTTGGAAATTGATAGAAGGGAGGGAGTCAATTTTTCTTTCAAAACAAAGCAATTTCTCAGAAAGAATGTGTTGTTGATAAATTGAATATATCACCTATAGCTGATACTGAAATGTTGTAATGCATTTTAAGAAAAAAGACAGACTGTTTATTGACAATATTGCGAAAATTGCTTATCTTTGGCGTTAGTAACAAGAAAAGCTGTATGATTATATCGTTTGGTTCAAAAGTAACCGAGAAAATTTGGAAAGGAGAACAAATTAGAAGGTTACCTATTGAAATTCAAAATATTGGAAGAAGAAAGCTCAGAATGTTGAATAACTCGCAGAATTTAGATGATTTGAGAATACCTCCATCGAATAGACTTGAAAAGTTGAAAGGAAGCGATTTTTACAGCATCAGAATTAACGACCAGTGGAGAATTGTTTTTCGCTGGGAAAATAACCAAACCTACGACGTTGAGATTGTTGATTATCACTAAAAAGAGAAAATTAAAATGGAAAAACTTGCAAACATACATCCAGGCGAAATATTGATGGAGGAATTTCTGAAACCAATGGGGATTTCTGCATATAGATTATCTAAAGACACAGAAATTCCACAAACAAGAATATCTCAAATTCTGAAAGGAAACAGAAGAATCACGGCTGACACAGCAATGAGATTGAGTTCTTATTTTGAGAACTCTCCCAAGTTTTGGCTAGGTTTGCAAGACGATTATGATATTGAGGAAGAGAGGAACGTTAATTCTGAAATATTTAACAAAATTCGAATGATAAGAAAAACGCACCACAACACGCTGTCATAAAAAACAGCCGAGTTCGTAGTGATTCTAAGCCTCGTAGTCTGCTTAAAGTCAAGCTTCGTGCGATTGAAAACAGCTCTGCAATCGGCAGTAATTTTATTCAGCCACCGTTGGCAGCCATTAAAATGAAACGAACCTTGTATAATCCTAATTTTAATTATACCGAATTTGGTACAATTAAAAATGCTGCCGGACACAACTCAACAAAATAGCCATCTCTCAGATGAAATCCCTACATATAAACAACCCTCTGTTTAAAACTTCTTTCCTTACTAATCCTTCATTCTCAATTATTTTATTTATTTTCACTTTCGGAAATTGATAGAAGGGAGGGAGTCAATTTTTCTTTCAAAACAAAGCAATTTCTCAGAAAGAATGTGTTGTTGATAAATGGAATATATTACCTATAGGTGATGCTGAAATTTTGTGTTTAATGCTAAGAACGACAACCCGACCCACAAACAACACATTTAAAAATCCCACAAGCCAACCTAAATCTAAAAATTTTAAAAGAGTTATTTTTTGCTGACCCACATCTGCAAACTTGAAAGAATTTTGTAAGTTTGGACAAATAATGTCCGGAATTATATATCAAGACAAAATTAGGTATGACAACGAGAGAATCCTTTGGGGAACACATCAGAAAACGAAGAGAAGAAAAGGCTTACCACTAAGAAAAAGTTGCAGCAATACTAGATATTGACCCTTCTACATTAGGTAAAATAGAAAGAGGAGAAAGAAGTGCGAACAAGGAAATGATACCTTTTTTATCTGAAATATTAGAAGAGAATAAGGATAATCTTTGCACAATTCTTATGAGTGATAAAGTCGCCTATGAATTATTAAGTGAGGTGAATTCAAATGAAATTCTAAAAGTGGCTGAAGAGAAGATTGAATATCTAAGAACTAAACAACTGAAACAAGGAAAATTAGATTTGTAAAATGGGAAAAGTACTGAAAGCGATAGATTTATTTTCTGGTTGCGGCGGATTCTCATATGGATTCCAACAAGCGGGTTTTCATGTGACCTTAGGAGTTGATAATACTGAAATGGCATTAAAAACATTTGAATATAATCCAAAAAAACTCGAAAGCTCTTTTACTTGATTTACATCAAGATGAAGCCATAAATCAAATAGTAGAAGAAACGAATAATGATGCCATCGATGTTATTATTGCTGGACCTCCATGTCAAGGCTTTTCATTAACAGGTAAGAGAAATGAACATGATGAGAGAAATACTCTTTTAATGCAGTATTCAAATTAGCAGAAAGAATTAAACCAAAGGCATTGATTATTGAAAATGTTTATGGTCTTCTCAAACTTTACGATGGTAAAGCAAAAAAGAAATAATTCGGTTATGTGATGAACTAGGTTATACTTATAATCCGCAGCTTTTATTTGCACCAGATTACGGAGTTCCTCAAATTAGAAAAAAGAGTCTTTTTTTGTTGCACTAAGGGAAGAATTTGGAACTTTTGAATTTCCAACCCAACACATACCGAAGATAATTATATTGGATGTAAAGATGCCATTGGTGATTTACCAAATTTGGAATTTGATTTGGGTAGTGAAAAAAATGGAATATGATAAAACTCCATTTAGCAAATACCAACAGAAAATGAGAAATGGAAATAAAGTTATTTTAAATCATGAAGGGACAAAACACACAGAACATGTAATAAATGTTATCTCACAAGTACCAGAAGGAGGGAATCATAAAGATTTACCAGTTGGGGTCGGTGATTCACGGAAATTTAATGAAGCTTGGACTCGTTACCATAGCGAAAGACCTTCTAAAACCATTGATACTGGTCATAGGAATCATTTTCATTATCAATGGAATAGAGTTCCAACAGTTAGAGAAAATGCAAGATTACAATCATTCCCAGATGATTTTGTTTTTTTAGGTAATAAAACAGAACAGAATAGACAGGTAGATAGAAATTTGGATATTACCCTATCGGTTCGGACTTTCCGTTCCAATCTTTTTGTTTGTTCCTCACCTTATGGATTTTCTCTTATATACCTAACGCAAAAAATCTTCTAAAATGGAAAGAAAAAATTGGACAAGGGAAGAGTTGATTTTAGCTTTTAATCTTTATTGTAAAATCCCTTTTGGTAAGCTCAATCAGAGAAATCCATTAGTAATTGAACTATCTCAAATAATTGGCAGAACTCCTAGTTCTGTAGCATTTAAACTTGTAAACTTTGCAAGTTTAGACCCATTTCATCAAAATAGAGGTGTGAAAGGCATGCAAAATGCAGGGAAACTTGATAAAGAAATTTACAATGAATTCTCAAATAATTGGAATGATTTAATATTTGAAAGTGAAAGTCTATTGGCAGAAAAATCTGGGAAACCAAATTTAGTTGAAAGTATAAAAAAAGAATTGGATTTTGATGAAACAAAAAAAGGCATTGAAGTAATTAGTTCAGTAAAAACAAGAGTAAATCAATCTTTTTTCAGAACTGTAGTCACTTCGATTTATTGTAATAAATGCGCTGTTTCAAATATTAATTTACCTGAATTACTTATTGCAAGTCATATCATACCTTGGTCACTTAATGAAAAGGAAAGATTAAATCCTTCTAATGGCATTTGTCTTTCGCCCCTTTATGACAAAGTATTTGACAAAGGGTTGATGACACTAGATAATGATTTCAAAATAATATTTTCAAAAAAGCTATTAAAAATTACTGATAAAAAGACGTATCAATCATTTTTTGAAAATTATGAAAACCAACAAATCAATTTACCAGATAAATTTTTCCCTAAAGCGGATTTTTTAGATTTTCATAGAAAAAATGTTTTCAAAAATTAATTTGCCTCCTCAATGAAAAAAGAATCTTCGAGTTCTTCTTCAGAAAAATGTGCAAAACCATTTGACCTTAAAAATTCACATGCTAACTTTCTATTTTCAAATTTCATTGTTTCACCCTTTTCATCAAGTAAAAACTCTTTTCCATTTATAGATATTCCTTCTATTGCCTTGCTATTTCTATCATAATATTTTTGTTTAGTAATTTAACACAAAGGTAAATAATTCATCAGTATTGTGTATTTCATGTCTATGAAATACACAATACTGATGAATTATTTGTTTTATCAGGATACCTAGGTCCAAAACCAGTTGCAAGACTGGAAGAATTACCTTTCAATTCTAAAGTGATATATGGTATGTATGGTTCTGAGGGTATAAAACCAAGTTTACATGGTTCTTTGTTGAATATTCAAAATACAGTTCAAAATTTAAATATTTTTTACTCAAACCTACCTGTTCATTCAAAATGTTATGTATGGAGACGTAATGGAGAAATTATTCATGCATTGATTGGTTCTGCAAATTTTTCTGTAAATGGTTTAACAACACCTTTTCGTGAGGTGCTTGCAGAAACAACATTTGATACTTTTGCACCTTTAAATGAATATATTCGGCACATTTTAAACAATTCGATATCGTGTTTAGAAGTGGGAATGGCAAGAGTTGTTGAAACTGCTACTGAATCTGAATCATGTTTGGTTACATTACTTAGTAGAGATGGCGAAGTGCAAAATGCAGCAGGTTTGAATTGGGGGCAAAACCCTAATAATCATACGACTCCGAATGATGCTTACATTGCAATAAGGACATTTCATATTCGTGCCAATTCAAATATTTTTCCTCCAAAACAATTAAATCCTATGGAATTAGATGGGCGTGGGAGAATGCAAAGACACAATGATTCTATTGAAATTATTTGGGATGACGGCGTTACAATGGAAGGTTTATTAGAAGGTTCTCAACCAATTGATGATATTATTTATCCAAAACAAATTAGTTCTTTTCCTGTTAAAGCTGAACTTGGTGAGTATATTCGGCAAAGATTAGGAGTACCATCAGGGCAACCTGTTAGGAAACACCATTTACAAGCATATGGTAGATTAGATATAGAAATATCACTATTGAGTGATGGAGTTTATAAATTTGATTTCTCAGTATAATGCCAACCCTTCGCATCCATAAATATTGCCAAGTCGCACAAAAAAGCTATCACACAAACCAAAACTTGTCAAAGAGTATGGCTGCCCAAACGCAATGAAAGACTGAGGAAAACAAAGCACTAAAACACAACATCGTATATAAAAAATTTGGCAGTCAGTTAGTTAGTTAAAGAGCGTTTCTGCTCGTATTAAAAGTACTTGTAACTTGACATGAAAGTGCTTCGAAATCTGTAACTAACCATATTGCCTCCGTTATGTTTATTAAAACACATTCATTTTTTTTTTCACAACTCCTTTACTACCCCCAACTCCCCAACAGAGCCATTTTTCTGCATTTTTTCCAGTAAGATTAAAACAACCCTTAGTAAAAACAACCCTCCACATTCCCCCAATCTCCGCTGTTTATCTACATTCTCAAACTCGCTCTTGTATTTAGTTTTCTTGCTCCTGCAAATAGTAAACTTGCTCCTGCTCCTTAATCTTTTGACCCATAATGCCGCACTTTTGCTTTATTAACTATGAATATTTGTAATGTTCAAATTAGGTTAGAAACTCATCTAAATACAGCCCTAGATGTTCGACCATTATAGAAAATACATTTAAACACTTAATTCGCAATAGAAATAAATCGCAACGATAATTTTTACCACCTAACCCCACTCATTTCACCATTCTTAACTGAATTGTAATTTTGTTTTACCTCAAAGTATTGTCAATGACATTCAATAACGTACCTTTGTGGTTCAATTTTAAAATATCTTTATAGTGACTTTCGACGATTTAAATTTAAATGGCCCCTTGCGTAATGCATTAGAGGAACTTGGATACGAGTTTCCGACTCCAATTCAGGAAAAATGTTTTTCAATAATAATGTCCGGACGCAACGTAATAGGGTTTGCCCAAACTGGTACAGGAAAAACGTTTGCATATCTACTGCCTATTCTCATGCAACATTCCTATACGGAACAAAAAGCTCCTAGTGTTTTGATTCTTGTCCCAACCAGAGAGTTAGTGCTTCAGGTGGTAGGTGAAATAGAGAAACTTGCAAAATATATCACGCTCCGAGTTGCGGGTGTATATGGGGGTGCAAACATAAACACACAAAGACAAACGGTCATAGAAGGTCTTGATGTTTTGGTGGCTACTCCAGGTCGCCTTCTCGATTTGATATTAGACGGGTCTTTAAAAGTGAAGTACGTAAAAAAACTGGTTATAGATGAGGCCGATGAAATGTTGAATCTTGGTTTCAGAGCTCAAATTTTAAACCTTTTAGACACGCTTCCTAAAAAACGACAGAATATCTTATTTTCGGCTACCATGTCCGATGAAGTTGATACACTCATTCAAGAATATTTTGACGATCCGCATAAGATTGAAATTGTTCCCCATGGTACGCCCCTTGAACAGATTGAGCAAAAAGCTTATTATGTTCCCAACTATTTTACAAAGGTGCATTTACTTGAACACCTGCTCCAAACCGATGAAGATATGAGCAAAGTGCTTGTTTTTGCTGCTAATAAAAAACTTTGCGACCGCATTTACGATACCCTACAACCAAAATTCATGGATTCTATTGGTGTTTTGCACTCGAACAAATCGCAGAATTTTAGGATAAACTCTCTGAAGAAATTCCACGCAAACGAATATCGGATAATGATTTCGACCGATATTATGGCACGCGGACTTGATATTGCTGAGGTAACGCACGTAATAAATTTCGATACACCAGATGTTCCAGGCGACTACATACACCGCATTGGACGATCAGGACGGGCAGAGAAATCGGGTATTGCAATTAGCTTCGTTAACGAGGCGGAACGTGACTTCAAAGCTGCAATTGAAGACTTGATGCATAAAAAAATAACGATGCTAGAAATGCCGCAAGAGGTCGAAATATCCAATAAATTCACCGATGAAGAACGACCAAATCTGGGCGACAAGAATTACTTAAAAAAAGCTTCTATCAAACATTCCAAAGGAGCGTTTCACGAAAAGAAAGCAAAAAATACAAAAGTCAATCTGGGTGGTTTAAAAGCTAAAGCCCTCGAAAAACACAAACATAAAACAGGAAAAATAAATAAACGGGGTATGAAGTAGGAAAGTCCAAACTCGGGGCTCGACTTGAAGTAGAACTCCGAGTTTGGTAATTTAAATATATTATAGGAGTGGACTCAATTTTTCAATTTCAAAAAGTATGCTTTCCCTTCCTCAAAATTATTAATTGAATTTGTTGTCCCATTTGGCACCCAAAACCCATCAAAATTCTTGATTACCTCGCAATTTGTTGCATCGAAATAATTAGAGAATGGGGTAGGTGATTGGAATGAACAACCGATGATTTGCCAATTTGAAAATGTAGAAATTTGAAAATTTGAAAATGAAATTGGTGTTCCGGTGATTGATAATGTTCCTGAGGTGATGGTTTGCAAGGGTATTCAGAAAATCGGGATGTGAGGCATTTCAGAATGATTCTGTGTTTTTTATAAAGGCAACATTATGTTCCTTTGTTTTATTCATTGGTGTCTGTTTCATTGTTTTGGGGGGCTGAATCATTTTCAATTCTGTCTTCACATACAGGAAAATTGAGAATTATTGATGTCCCATTATTAATTTTACTGGTAATATTAATTGACCCGTTATTTTTTAAAACAAAATCGTGACAAATTTTGAGACCCAGCCCTGTTCCTTTTTCGTTGTTAGTCCCGTATGTTGAGTTAAATTCATTTTTATCAAATGCTTTCTCAATTTGTTGGGGTGTCATACCTACTCCTGAATCAGTTATCGTAATTTGAACAGTTCTTAAATTAGATAATAAACAATTAATTACAATATTCCCATTCTGAGGTGTAAATTTTATAGCATTTGCCAAAATATTTCTAATAACTGTGTTTATCATACGGCGATCTACAAAAGCAAAAATTTTTTCTTCAAATTTTAATTCAATAGAAATATTTTTGTTTATAATAACTTGTTTAAGTAAAGTAATAATATCTTCAACAAGTATTTTTAATTCTACAGGTTCTGGTGAATAAGAGATGATTTGAGCTTGAGAAAGTGCCCATTCGAGTATATTTAACATTTCATTTTGCAATTTATGAGCAGATGTGAAAATCATTTCAATAAACTGTTTTTTCTTGCGGTTATCAAAAATGTCAAAATTTGCATTAAGCAATTCCAAAAGCCCTATCATTGCATTAAGTGGGGTTTTTTAGGTCATGAGCAATAATTGAAATGAGCTTATCTTTGGTTTCGAGAGTTGTAAAAAGCTCTTCGTTTTTAGCATTTATAATACTATTTTGAGTTTTAATTTCATTATTTGCCTGAATTAAATCTTTTGTTCTTATCTCAACAGTTGATTCAAGGAGTTTATTCTGCTGTTTAATCCTTATTATTCTTATGTAATAGATAAGTAACAGTAGGAAAGCAAATATAACACTTGAAAGAATCTTGAACCACCACGTTTTCCACCATGGTGGAATTATGGTAAAGGTATGACTGTCTCCTTGCTCAGTCCAATATCCATCACAGTTTGCTGCAATTACATGGAAAGTGTATGTCCCTGGGTTTAGGTTTGTAAAAGTGGCTTTGCGTTCATTTCCTACATAGAATTTTTTATTGGTATATCCTTCGAGCCAATAAGCATATTGTTTTTTTTGGGATGATTGATAACCAGTAGCTACAAATTCAAAGCTTATGTAGTGACTGTTGGAATATAAAATATTGCATGTTTTATGTCCAATGATATTTACAAGTTTCGACTCTCCTTTTTGTGAGCTATGTTTTTCATCTTTCCAAATATTTAAAGCAGTTATTCTCACATTCGGAAGGTTTGTATAATCAGAAATTAAAGAGGGGTCAAAGTAATTAAGTCCTTCAGTTCCTCAGAAATACAAAATACCATCATTGCCTTTTGTAACAGTTTTGTCAATAAACGAATTTGCTTGCAAACCGTCTTCTTCCAAATAATGTCGAAAATATCCTGAGGCAATGTCCATACAAGCAATGCCTTCATTTGAGCTTACCCAATAACGTCCAAGATTATCTTGTGTAATTGCTTTGCTGTTTTTGGGTAATGCTTTGAATTTCTGTGTATAGTGAATAAATATGTCATTTTTAGAATCATACAAATCCAAACCTTCTGAGCATACCCATATATTCTTATTATAATCTTCATAAATCATTGAAATATAATGACCACTTATTGAATTGGTGTCCTGTTCGTTATAATTGTATCTTCGGAGATTATTCCCATTCCATTTGAATAATCCAAATGATGTAGTTATCCAAAAATTATTTTTAGAGTCTTTTACAATATCATTGTTCCAAAAAGGAGTTGCCATATCAAATGGAAACAAAGGTGAAGGATTTTCAGAATTATAGAATGTGTTTTTTTTATATCATATATATTCAAACCATTGCCATGACAAGCAATCAAAAGAAAATCGCCATCTTTAAGCAGCCCTTTAACATTAGAATTATTAATCCATCCTTTTTTGCCGGAAATAGGTTTGAATACTGTGCTCTTTTCTGTTTTTGGATCAAATAAACAAATCCCGCCGGTCCATGTAGCAAGCCATAACTTTCCGTCTCCGTTGGGCTCGATGTCTAATACCACATTACTAGGAATATGTTGTGGATAAGAAAATATTTTTGTTGTACCTTCTTTATGATCAATCAGATGAAGTCCTCCGCCATCAGTTCCTACCCAAAGTAATGAAGGTGTCTCCTTGTATATTGCACTGACTTGCTGGTGTGCTAATCCAATGTTTTTATTGTCATTTTTGCCAATATAGTTAAATTTATTTTTTCTAAAATTAAGAAGATTAACCCCTCCAGAATGTGTACCAAAAAACAAATCTCCTTCCTTAGTTTCTATTATACAACTGATGCTATTTGAAGAAATTGAATATTTATCTTTTGGATCAATTTTATACTGGGTGAAATTTTCTGTTGTATAGTCATATTTATACAACCCATCATTGATTGTACCTATCCAAATATTCTTTTTAGAATCTTGAACTAAACTGAATATTTCGTTATTTGAAAAAGGAATAGACTTTTCTTTATCTTTTTTATATGATACAATTTCACCCGTTTTTGGGGTTAACTTAAATAAGCTATCTCTCAATGTTCCAATCCAAATATTTTGTTTATAATCTGATTCCAAACATGTAATTCCACTTTTAAACGATAATCTTGAATCAGTTTGGTTGGGTATGTAATTGTCAAATAAATCTTTAGTTTTGTTGTATTTCAATAGCATTCCAGATGATAAAACACTTATCCATATTTCTTTTTCATCGGTTTGTGTAAAAGCAAAAGCATATTGATTTTTAAAAAATACTGAATCTGATGTTTGGTCGTACCATTTCCATTTATTGGTATTGGGCATTAATTTTCCTATTCCGTATGCTGTCATTGCCCAAAGATTGTTGTCAGCATCGAATACTATTTTTCTAAATCCATTTTTTGTAAGTTTTACAGAGTCGTTCTCATCAGGGATAATTACCCTCGTGAAAGAACCTGTTTTTCTGTTTAGTATAGATATGCCATTAAAGCGGTGTCCAATCCATATATTTTTATCACTATCCTCAGCTATAGTTGCAATATTGTTGTTTATGAGCGATGTAGTATCATGTTCTATTGATTGGTATTTTTTAGCAGTATATCCATCATATTGGAATAACCCACTATTAGTTCCAATCCAAATAAATCCGTAACTATCTTCAAATAAGCACTCTATATACTTATCATTAATATTTTGTTCAGAACTTAAATGATCGAATTTTAAATATTGACCATATATGAAATTTGCAAATAATACTAAAATAATTACGAAGAAAAGCCTCATATAATCAGCAACAAATTAAATTATGTTAGGTTTTTAGTAGATGTAATTATTTTAATTAAATCTTTTTACAAAAATACATATTATTTAAGAGTTGAAATTGGTTTAGCCAAAATATTTTTTTTTGTTCTACTGCAAATTTAGAGGATAAATTTAAAGTTCAAAATATTACAGTTGAGTAGTTTTTTTATTATAATTGTTAATCGACCTACGTTTTGCAAATAGAGGTATTTTACTGACAATAAACTATTTTAAATGGATTGTGTTGTGATTTTTTCAATACAATTGTAGAAAAACCTATTTTTGAATAAATAGAGTAGTTTAAACTATATTTGTATTTTAATTTTTCAATTTCAAAAAATACCCTTTTCCTGGTTCTAAATTTTGAATACTATTCATTGTTCCATTTGGCATCCAGTATCCATCGAAATTCTTGATTACCTCACAACTGGTTGTGTTGAAATAGGTGGAGAATGGTGTAGGGGTTTGGAATGGACAGCCGATTAAAACCCAATTTGAATATGTAGAAATTTGAAAATTTGAAAATGAAATTGTTGTTTCAGTGATTGATAATGTTCCTGCGGTGTTCATTTTTACCAGATAGCCTTCGCCTGCGGTGATGGTTTTTAGTGAATTGAAAAATTGAATGGTTTCTTAACCTTGAACGACAGGGAGATTTTGAGAAAGCAATAAATAAAATCAAGAATAAAAAGAAAAAAATGATAAGAGAACTCCTTTTTTTGAATATATTTTCTGCCCCCCAGCTGTAAACAACCCTCTTTAAAAACTTCTTTCCTTCTTACCCCTTCATTCTCAATTATTTTATTTATTTTCACTTTCGGAAATTGCTAGAGGGGAAAGAAACGAGCATGTTTTGTACAAACACAAACAACAATAAAGTTCATCATGCGAGTTCCATCCCGAAGTGTCGGGACAGGTACCGACCATTTAAAAACAAAAAAAATCATTACCAGTGTTTGTGGGTTTGATTTTTACGAAGATGGTTTGAATGGGATTTATTGACTCTTTAAACATCTTAAAAAAAAATCTACAAATAGTTTTCAAAGACAATTGATTATGATATAAATTTGGTTTTTATAAAAAAATAATGATATGCCCGAGATTTCAAGATTTTATGGATTAATTATATTAATGAACTTTAAAGATCATGCACCACCTCATTTTCATGTTTGGTATGGCGATTTCAAAGCAATAGTGACAATACAAGAAGGGATTGTAAAAGGTGAAATGCCTCAACGTGCGTTGAAAATGATTTTTGAGTGGCTCGAAATTCACAAAGAAGAATTAATGAATGATTGGAATCTTGCTCTAAAGGGCGATGTCCTGAAGAAAATAGAACCTTTAAATTAAAAACAATGTTTCTAGAAGTTAAAAAAGCTGAATATTTGATAGACTTCAAAATCTTCATTGAGTTTAGTGATGGAGTTTCGAAAACGATAGATTTAGAGAAAGAACTAGATGGAACAGTTTTCGAACCTTTAAGAAATATTGAATATTTTAAGACATTCACTATTAAATTTAATACAATAGAGTGGGATAACGGTGCTGATTTTGCACCCGAATATTTGTATGAAATAGGTGAAAATATTTGAACAAACCAAAGACTGAAAGAAACGATTTGCCCTCAGTGTATCGCCATGTCTAGAGGTAAAGCAAACTCCAGTTGGAAGTGTTTGTTCTCTGTTGGTGAGTTTTTGTCGTATCTTTTCTCATGGCTCAAACAACTCTCTGTTTAAAACTTCTTTCCTTCTTACCCCTTCATTCTCAATTATTTTATTTATTTTCACTTTCGTAAATTGCTAGAGGGGAAAGAATTAATTTGAGGATGTTTGTTTTTGTAATTGATGCATTAGCAAATTTCTTTGAAAACACTAAAAAATATGTATGAATGTATATATATAATAGGACATAACAGCAATAAAGGGGTAGTTGTTCGAGTATAGAAATTTTAGGTAACATAATAAGAAAAGCATGAAAGCTGATTTAATATACGAATTATTAGGAAAATTTGAAAGTGCTTGTTATGATTATAATGGCATAGAATGCTGGAGTGCAAGAGAATTACAAATCATTTTGGGTTATGCCCAATGGCGTAATTTCGAGAATGCCATAGACAAAGCTAAAATAACCTGCGAAAGCAGTGGTAATGCGGTATCCGATCATTTTGCTGATGTCAGCAAAACGATACCTATGCCCAAAGGTGCTGAAAAAATGATAAATGATTACGCCCTTACTCGCTATGCCTGTTACCTGATTGCTCAAAATGGCGATAGTGCAAAAAACGAGATAGCATTTGCACAAACCTACTTTGCCGTACAGACCCGTAAGCAAGAGATTATTGAGCAACGTCTTTTAGACATTGCAAGGGTTACAGCAAGAGAAAAACTATCTAAATCAGAAAAAAAATTATCAGGCATTATATACGAAAGAGGGGTTGACGACAAAGGTTTTGCTTTTATTCGTAGCCAGGGCGACAAAGCTCTTTTTGGAGGCTTTACCACCCAAGACATGAAACGAAAACTGCAAGTACCCGATACCAAGCCACTAGCCGATTTTTTGCCAACACTCACCATTAAAGCAAAAGATTTTGCTACCGAGCTTACCAGCCACAATGTAGTAGAGAAAGACTTGAAAGGGCAAAACCAAATAAGCAACGAACATATAGACAACAACAAGGCTGTGCGTAAAATGCTACAAGAAAGAGGAGTACAACCCGAGAAACTACCAGCCCTCGACGATGTGAAAAAAGTACAGCGAAAACTTGAAAGCGAAGACAAGAAAATAAGCAAAACCACTGCAAAACTAAATACCAAAAAGAAAAAAGATTAAATGCAAGTAACTACACATACATTTTAAAATTAATTCCCTATATACAATTTGATTTGTTGGACAAAAAACGTTATACTTCAAAGTCAATTAAGTCTAATTTTGAAATTGTTGAATTAAAATATTGCATAAATGAAGAAAACAAAAAGTTTAAACTTTTTTGAAGAAGGAGAATTAATCAAAGATGCAACTATTAAGGATTTCTTACATGTTCAAAAAGAAGGTTCACGAGAAGTTAAGCGAACGCAAAAGTTTTATAATCTTGATGCTATTTGAAAGATTGAATTGAAAAATTGAATGGTTTTTTAACCTTGAATGACAGGGAGATTTTGAGAAAGCAATAAATAAAATCAAGAATAAAAAGAAAAAAATGATAAGAGAACTCCTTTTTTTGAATATATTTTCTGCCCCCCAGCTGTAAACAACCCTCTATTAAAAACTTCTTTCCTTATTACCCCTTCATTCTCAATTATTTTATTTATTTTCACTTTAGGAAAATGCTAGAGGCAAAGAATGGTCGAATTCGCATATTTAAAAATATAATCAATGGCAAAAAACAAAAAGATAACCGTGGAAGGTTCTGAAATTTCAATCTTGCAAAGAGAAACGCAAGAACTTATTTCACTCACTGACATGGCTAAAAGTCAAATGCAGGAAGTTATTATCATCAAGTGGTTAAGTTTAAAGAGCACCATAGAGTATTTAGGCGAATGGGAGGCGTTGTATAATCCTAATTTTAATTATACCGAATTCGGTACAATTAAAAATGCTGCTTGACACAACTCAACAAAATAGCCATCTCTCAGATGAAATCGCTTGTTGCCAACAAACAAATTAAGAAACTAAAATGAGCTTAAGTAAACAAGTCTCATGATAAAAAGTAAGAGAAAGTTTACCCTCTACCACTCTCTCCCCACAGTTGTAAACAACTCTCTGTTGAAAACTTCTTTCCTTCTTACCCCTTCATTCCCAATTATTTTATTTATTTTCACTTTCGGAAATTGCTAGAGGGGAAGGAATCAATTTTTCTTTCTAAACAAATCATTTTCTCAGAAAGATTGTGATGTTGATAAATGAAATATAACACCTATAAGTGATACTGAAATGTTAGCCGTCACCTAAAAAAAACTATGCAGACATTGACAGACATATTAAATACGAAAGTTTCTTTACAAGCAAACACTTGGACAGAAATTGCTAGTGAACTGACAATTGAAGCGGTTTTAAATCAAATTAAGTCCGACAAACACAAAAGACAAATTGAAGACCTTAGAAATAAGCTAGAACAAGGTGATAAGGAATATTACGATAACTATAAAAAACGATTACCTGCCGTTACATTTAGTGCGACATTTAATAGTAGACGGACAAATGAACATTTGAAATCATATAACCCATTAATAGTAATTGATATTGACAAGCTTGACACCCAACAATTAAAAACAACTTATGACGATTTAATTGGAGACCCTTATGTATTTTCATTTTGGCGTTCCCCTTCAAACAATGGATACAAAGGCATAGTCGCAATAGACTACCAAATCAATGAAGCTGAAATTGATTTAGTTGGCAAACATAAAAGTGCATTTAAAAAACTATCTGATTACTTTCTAGAAAAGTATGGAATTGAATTAGACAAGAGCGGAAGTGACATTACAAGGCTTTGTTTTTTAACATTTGACATTTTTTTAGTTCAAAAATTAATCTTTGACAATTTTATTGTAACAAATGAGGATTTAATAGTTAATGTAAAATCGACAGCAAATAAGAATGTTAAGTTGTCTTTTGCTAGCAATCTTGATGCACTCTATAATCCAAGAGGAAAAAACAATCAATTTGACAGAAAAATAATGACCGATATTATTAGATATTTAAGAAATAAGAAATATTCAATAACTCACAATTATGAGGAATGGTGTAAAGTTGCAATGGCAATAGCTAATACTTTCACTTATGAAATTGGTCTAAACTATTTTTTAAAATTGAGTTCATTGGATAGCGATAAATACAATGAAATTGCTTGTACAAATTTTTTAATTAATTGTTATGAAACAAGAAAAGGAAACATAAATTTCAGCAGTTTGGTTTATCTGGCAAATCAAAAAGGTTATAAAACTAAATATCAAAAAAATGGGGTTCCGAAGACGGATTAATTTTCGTAAGTATCACTCTCTTCAACAAAGTCCTAGAGAGCTTAAAACAAGGCAGCGACATTATATGTCAGTATCTTTGTCAATAGGTGTGCAAACACTTTACAGGAACCCCTATTTTTTGATTTATGAAAACATTTGACCAACATTTTAGTGAAGATGCCATCATTAGACAAATATGTAAAGTGAGGGTTAAAGTGGCCAAAAGTAAATCCAAAAAGCATTTACTTCATTTATTAACATCTAATAAAAAGTATAATTATCACATTCTTTCAAAAACTCCTCCGACTAACGAATTTGAAGACCATCAATTAGAATTAACTCAATTCCTTTCTACAATTTTACCTCCAAGAAAAAAATGGTTAAAACTTGGAGAAGTTTCACGATTAAACTTCAAAGCAATAGATGCAATAAAAAAGGCAAAAGAGAGCAATGAGAAAATTAATAAGAGAAATTACTCATTAACAACAAATGACAAAAATTTCTATTCTCTTATAAAGACCATTAAAGTTTATAGAAAAAAGAAATCTCAAGAACAGTGGCTATTAAATTTAATGAGTTATGTCAATGAAATAAAAACACTTTCCTTAAGTGAGAAATATCAGGTTCAAAAACCACTAATTTTACCAAAACTAAAGGATAAAGTTAAAAAGCATAGAAACAATGAATGTCGTCCGATTTGTATGTTTAACTTGACGGATAGAATTATTTTGAGCACCACAAATAAATTTCTAACAAGATTATTTGATGACCATTTTCAAGATAGTTCATATGCGTTTAGGTCAAAAAAGAATAACCAAAATCAAATTTTATCACACCACGATTGTATAAAGGAGATTTTAAAATACAGGAATAAAATCACGGCAAACGAACTTTACGTTGTTGAGTGCGATATGAAAAAATTTTATGACACAGTAAATCATAAAATAGTTAGGGTTTTATTTAATGAACTTATTTTAACCTCTAAAAAACTATACCCAGAATTTAATTTAAATGCACCAGTTCGAATATTTGAAAGCTATTTAATTTGCTTCGCTTTCAATATAGATATGCCTAAACCTAGTGATACTCAATATTGGACCTCATACAAAATTCAAAATGGTGAATTTGCATGGATTGAAGATGTAATTTCCCAACATTACAAAGATATTTCAATTGAAAGGATTGGCGTTCCTCAAGGCGGTGCACTTTCGGGACTTATAGCAAACATTTATCTGAATCAAGCTGATATTAAAATGCTTGATAAAAATATACTTTACCAGAGGTTTTGTGATGATATGATTATTATTTCTGATAATTTACAGGAGTGCGAAATGGCAAAAGAGCTATATGAAAACACACTTTTTGAATTAAAGTTGTTTCCACATCAATTCAAAAATGAAAGTCAATTAATGTCAACTAAAGACGAGGTTATTAACTACAAACTTTTTTGGGATGGAAAATCTAAAGGACCTTATAAATGGGGTAAAATTGAAAACAACTGTTTCCCATGGATAGGTTTCGTAGGTTATGAAATCAATTATTCAGGAGAAATTCGTATAAGAAAGAAATCAATTAAAAAAGAATTAAATAAACAAAAAAAAATAATAAACGAAATTAAAAATGCTATAAAAATTGGCATGCGAAAGCCAAAAGGAACCGCAACTGAATCAGCAATCAATAGACTTATAGGCATGTCTGTTGGACGTATTGGTCTTGACAATTTTGACGAAGTTTCGACAGACTTATGTTGGAAGAATGGATTTAAAGAATTGACAATAAATGAATATTCTATAAGACAAATCAAACATCTAGACAGAAATAGAAGCAAACACTATTATAAACTATTGAAAGATGTTGAAGAACCCGAATTAGAACTGAAAGAACAAGACGACAGGCAAGTTATTAAGTATAACAAACCATTTAGCTATTATTATCAAATTTTGGAACGACAAAAAAAGGCGAACTGTCAACAATGTGTATAATTCACGAGGGTTTCAGAGGTTTTCGAGCGGCATCACCCGCATCAAATTTGGGTGGTAACTTGATAGATTTGAAGCCCGCAATCCCTTACGAAATCATACACTAAACTTTAGCAGCAAGCTTAAGCACAACTACAAATAAATCAACCGAAAGATGTTGTATTATAAACTTATAGAAAACCCGAAAGTTGTCGGAACAATTATAAATACTGAAGATAATTTTGATTTTAAAAGAATAGAAAGATTTTCAAGTTTAAAACATTTATTAAAACTCTTATTTGAAGTTTCTTATTCAAACAATATTCCTCTTCACTATATTTTATCACAAATTTACCCAAATGTATTTCGACCTGAAATTGCTATACGAAATGAACAGAAATTACTGAATGATATTGAGAAAGTTCGAAAAGAAATGAATCGAACGAATTTCGATATATTCTCTGAATTCAAATATTTTAATGATTTTATTCTTGATATGATTCGCAGTGACTTAGCAAACTCAAATATCCTTTTACCTGATAGATTTAAATCTCATTTCTTTTTTGAAACTATAGAAGAATGCATTCAGTATCACAATGAACTACTTAATTGCAGACCTTGTAAATTAGTTGAAGTAGAATTAATAGACAAGAAACAAATTATTAAATTGGATAATAGACTTTTAACAACTTTTGAAAATAGTCATACATCTAATGATTTTTACAACCAAGCAAAAGAATGTTTGATTGGAAATGTTACCGAAAATCCTTTATATGAAATTGTTTTTCAAGGTAAATATCAAATTAAATATCATTTATTGGATTTATAATAAAAGCCAGCTGCTTATCGAGTAGGCTGCCAGAGTAGTACAATGATTACTGGAAATCCTCTCCCTTTACGTTACGAGGAGCCATTTACACAGCAATTCCCTAATTCACAGCAAACAAAAATATTTAGGAGTTCATAACCGAACTCATTTTTTTTCACAACACCTTTTCTACCCCCAACTCCCAAACAGAGTCATTTTTTTTTGCTTTTTTCCCAGTAAGCTTAAACCAAACCATAGAAAAACAACCCTCCACATTCCCCAATCTCCGCAGTTTATCTACATTCAAACCAACTCAATCCCCCAATTGTTAATAATCTGTTAAAAATATTGTTATAATTTATTTATTATTGTTATTTTATTTTGACATTTTTGCACTGCAATTTATTATAGATTAACATTAAAAAATATTATTATGGCTAGTACAAGTGAAAAATGGCACGCTAAAAACCTCGTAAATCTAGATGAACTCGTTGTTTATGTAACAGGTTTCGGGGAGGTGTACAACTCCTCTAAAGAATTGTAATATACTGAACTAAATACAGCCCTAGATGTTCGACTTTTATAGAAAATACATTTAAACACTTAATTCGCATTAGTAATATATCAGAACGATAATTCTTACCATCTAACCCCTCTCTTTTCACCATTCTTAACTGAATTGTAATTTTGTTTTACCCCAAAGTATTGTCAATGACATTCTATAACGGACCTTTGTGGTTCAATTTTAAAATATCTTTATAGTGACTTTCGACGATTTAAATTTAAATGACCCCTTGCGTAATGCATTAGAGGAACATAGATACGAGTTTCCGACAGTCCAAACTCGGGGCGCAACTTCAAGTCGCACTCCGAGTTTGGTAAATGTATTTTTTTCACTTTCAAATAACTGAGTTCTTAAAAATCTTTTGATTTAAAGAAAGATATTGTTTTAAGTATTTGTTCGGTTTCCGATTCTAATTCTATTGCACTTGCAGCAAGCTCTTCGCTCGATGCTGCATTTTGCTGAACTATGTTGTTGAGCAATTGAATAGCATTATTTATTTGCGACACTCCACCGGCTTGTTCATCGCTTGCAAGCGAAATTTCTTTAACAAGATTTGTGGTTTTTTCCAATTCCGGAATAGCTTTGTTCATTAAATCGCCGGTGTTATTTGCTAAAGCATGACTTTGTTGAGCAAGTGTTACAATTTCATCTGCTGCTTTTTTACTACGCTCTGCAAGTCTTCTAACTTCTGCAGCAACCACAGCAAATCCTTTACCTTGTTCTCCGGCTCTTGCAGCTTCTACCGCAGCGTTTAGTGCAAGCATATTTGTCTGGAATGCAATGTCGTTTACAATTTTAATTTTCTCGGCTATAATTTTATTTGCATTTACTGAATCTATTGTTGTTTTTGCAACTTCAAGAATGCTTTTCAATGTATTATCCGACATTGTATTAGCTTGAACTGAGTTATGGTTGTTTTGTGTAATATTTGCATACATTTCTTCCATGGTTGCTGATACTTCCTCTACAGAAGTTGCCTGTTGATTAGCTCCGGCAGCCAGTTGTTGGGCTGTGCTGCTTAATGAGGTACTTGAGGTTGAAATATTGTTTATACCATTTACTACAGACTCAACGGCAACTTTAATTTTTACAGACATATCACCTAATGCTCTTGTTAAATCGCCAATTTCATCGGTTCTTTTGAGCGATTCTTCATCAATGGTTATATCTAAGTTTCCTTCTGCAAACAACTTTGCCGATTCTATACCTTTTATTATTGGACGAGTAATGTTTCTAGATAAAATAAATATTACAAAGCCAATAACAATTATTCCTAATATTCCAATTATTATTGTTATTAATATTATTTCTCTTGAATCTGCATACACTTCCTTTACGGGAATTTCAATCATTACGCTCCAAGGTTTATCTGACCCTAGAAGATTAATAGGATGGAAATATCTAATAACTTTTTCATCACGTTGTTCGGATTTTGTAATTGTAAATATTGAAGCTCCTTTTTTAATACTGTTTGTAATAGTATCAATATCTATAGTAATAATATCCTTTAAGTTTTTCAGAATAAGATTTTTGTCTGAATGAGCTGATATTTGCAGTTCGTGAGAAATAATAGACGCTTGTCCGGTACTATATATTTGTTGATGATCAATTATGTCTTGTAGTTCTGCAAGTAGTATATCTGTTCCTAGTACACCAATTGTTTTACCTTCTACAACTATTGGTTCGCAAATGGATGTTTCATATACATTATCGGCTGTATCGCCAGTGTAAGAATAGAATAAAGGTTCAAGAATTGTTGGTCGTTGAGTTTTGAATGGAATTGTGTAATAGTCTTCTTCATATTGCTCAAAAGCACCCATTTCTGTATGAATTGTTTCTCCATCTTTATATTTTGTGAAGTCAAATAATCCTTTAATAGGACTATATAATGAGTTGTTTAAGTAATTTTTATCTTCATCGAATCCATTTTTTTCATACATTATCCATATAGATATTAAATCATCATTGTTTTTAAGGGTGTTATAGATAATATCTTCTATAGGTGCTCTACCTGACTTGTTTTTACTTAGTGAATTAAAGCTTGTAATGAGCGATTTATTTAAGAGAATAGTTTGGTTTAGGAAGTCTGCTACCTTGGCAGAAATGTTTTCTGATTTTGATTGAGCTAATGTTAATCCGGTTTCTTCAGAGTTTTGCGATGCTTTGATGCCTATTATTGATAGAATAATCGTGTTTATCACAATCACAAATCCAAGAATATATAGCATTAGTCTTCCTGCAAGTTTGATTTTAAAATTTTTCATATTATGGTTTTTAAAATATTAGTTTAATAACTGTTTTATAGACTGATGGCAACTACAAAGTGTACATTGCCTAAATCTGGATTTACGATAAACGATCCGGAGATTGGTAAAGTGAATTTGTCGGAAATTGTAATTTCTTTCGCCAGTGAAATACCAACATTTACAACATTAAATTCATCGGCATAATAACCCCTGTATGGAGTAATGCCTATAAATGAACTAAATTCCATGTTGTTTTTGAATGTCTTGTTGTATGCAAGTTCAAAATAAGCGGAATAAAGGTTTTTATTTGTGATTTCGTCGCGGTCGTTGCCAAACAAGAAAACACCTGCGGTTAAACTGAGAGGAATGTTTTTTATGTCTGCAATGGTTGTTGAAACCTCAATGGCATGCCCTGTTTGCTTACTGTTCCAATTGAAATAATCGTAGTAACCTACCTTTTCATTTGGATTGAAGTAGTCGTTTACCGTTAAAGTAAACCACGATTTTGTGAAGCTAAGATATAAGTCAACTTCTTGTATTGTATCCTCACCAATTGTGTACGATGCCCAAGAGCCTATACTAAAACTGCCAAGTGTAAAATCTAAGCAAGGTTGTATTGCCGGAGCTTTGCTCAAAGCCAAACCTCTCCAAACATATCTACTCACTATATCAGCCCCAATATTTGTTTCAATTTTCAAACTATCGTCTGCTTTTACATTATAATTTAATAATACTAAGGTTGTAGAAAGCAATAGTACTATGTTTCTGAATGAAATCTTCATGTTTTTAATATCGTTTTGTAACAAACATATTTTCTTATGTTTGTATAAATTTGTTTATCAAATGTATTTACATTTAAATAATTTGAAAAGTATTTTTAGGTGATATAAATCATTTGTTATGATTATTCTTTTCAATACATATGAGTGTAATTTTCAAACATGAATTATGTCTGTGAAATTTAAGAACGCCGGTCTGGATCTTCCAAACTTTTTAATTAATGTTCAAGTAATCTCGTAATATAAAGATTCTATCTTGTTTGTTCGAGAATTTTATTAGTGATATTTTTCTTAATAATTAGTAACATATATCAAAGAAAAAATAATCTAAATATTGTAACTTTATTCTTATTTAAGCGATTTAAAATGAATAAATTTACAACTGTTATTTGTACCTTATAATGCTAATTTAAGCATTAAGGACTTTTTAAAAAGAAATACAGTTAGCCTAATGTCAAGATATTATAAAAAACATGAGAAGTTTTAAAGTATTAGCAATGAGTTTGCTAATTTTAACCATTTGGGGAGCCGGTGCTCAAAACACTTTGTTGGTTTACACAAAATACCCTTCCCAGCTTAATTTTATTGATGCTTTCAATAAAGTGATACCCAAGAAACCAATCTGGAGCGAAACCGATGGTGGTTATATTATCAATCTGAAAGACCTCGATAATACCTACGTTACTACTACCGATGCCAGTGCAAGTTTTAAACTTTCAAGCAACGAGCAACTTACTAAAGCAATTTCGCTTGATATAAATAAGAAAGTGGCATTGCAAAAGTTATTCACCAACGAAAAATATTGTTGTGAAAAACTATCAGAAAAACAGAAAAAAGGAACTGAGAAAATTTATGCAGTTTCTGTAATGAAAAAAGGAGAGAAAAAATATGATCCATTGGAGTTTTTGGCTCAAAACAATAATGAAGTATGTTATTTAGATAGTATTGCAATTGCTTGGAAAACTTTGGGAGAAATTAAGTCTATTTATCTGTTAGATGTCAATACATTAGAAACAGTTTGGGAATCAGATACTTATAATGATTCTGAGCTTACGTATAATAAAATAAAATCAATGTTAAAACGCGAGTTCCTGAAAAATCATAAATATCAAATAAATATTGTTTTAAAAAATCAGGACCCCGAAGTGAAGTATTCTTATGAATTTGATTATTCTGATTTAGCATTTAATTCACAATTATATCATTTTCCAAGTCAAGAAAATGTGTCAATAAGTTGGCAGTCAGTTCAAAAAGTTGCAAAACTACAAGTTGTAGAATCATCTACAGGAAGAATGCTTCTAGAAAAAAATAATGTTCAAAACAATATTTTTTCATTTATAAATGATGTATCGCCTATAAATGAACGTTTCGTTTCTGGCATTGAATATCAATTGAATGTAATACTTGAAAATGAAGAGATGTATTCTTATAATTTTGAAGTACTTATAAATGAAGAAGATTCACAAATTCTAAAGTCAATAATAGAATAATGATTGCTTGAATCTATATATAAAATATAAAAATTGAGTTATAAAATAAAAATTTGTTAAAGAAAAGTTTGTTAATATACCTTACTTTAGCAGAAAATAACCAATAAATTTATAAAATTATGTATAGCGCAAATTCTCAGCGATATGAAACAATGAAGTATAATAGATGTGGTTCGTCAGGACTATTTTTACCACTTGTTTCATTAGGCTTATGGCACAATTTTGGGGGAGTAGATGTTTTTGAAACAGGTAGAAGTATTATACTTTCTGCTTTTGACAAAGGAATAACTCATATTGATTTGGCTAACAATTATGGTCCTCCTGCAGGTTCTGCCGAAGAGACCTTTGGCAAAGTACTAAATAATGATTTGAAAGCTTATCGCGATGAACTAATTATTTCTACAAAAGCCGGTTATGGCATGTGGAGTGGTCCTTACGGCGATTTTGGTTCTAAAAAATACATAATCGCTAGTTGCGACCAGAGTTTGAAAAGAATGGGAGTTGATTATGTAGATATATTTTATCATCACCGTCCTGATCCGGAAACTCCTCTTGAAGAAACTATGGGGGCTTTGGCACTGCTACATCAGCAAGGAAAGGCATTGTATATAGGCATTTCAAACTACAACGCAAAGCAAACAGCCCAAGCTGTTGCTATATTGAAAAGCTTCAATGTGCCTTGTCTTATAAATCAATTTAAGTATTCAATGTTTGAGCGTTGAGTGAGGCCGATGGCTTGTTTCCTACAATGAATGCAAGTGGTATGGGTTCTATTGCATTTTCACCATTGGCGCAAGGTATGCTTACCGACAGATATTTAGATGGTATTCCTAATAATTCTAGAGCCTCAAAAGCACATGGGTTTTTGCAAAAATCTGAAATTACTGATGAGAAACTAAATTTTTTTATAAAGAATCAAAGAGTCGATAAAAATTTTATCGGCTCTTTTTTTATCTTATCCATTGTGGTCTTATTCCGTGTTTGTCAAATTCAATAACAGGAAAAGGAAATTTAAAAGCATTTAATGTGTAAAGTAAGCTTTTCCCAAACTTGGTTTTGTTTTTATTTTAGAAAGGTCTATGTCTAAGGAAATATAGACCTGTGGTGTTCTGAGGCTATTAGCGATTGGATAGCAATTACAAGCCGTGTCAAAGTAGTTTTCTTTGCCTCCCGTAAGTCCGTTGGCTCCATAGCCAATAGCAATGTTGAGCCAAGAAGGTATAGCCGATATTTTAGTGAGCGATTTCAAGTTAAATGACAACCAAAATGTGGTAGCATTATAATCTTTGAGCAGCTTTTCGGGAAGTGTTTTACCTAAAACATTGGGTCTTAATGATGCATATTCACTAGGAAAATAAGAGTACTTTAGGTTAATTCTTTCTTCATTCCAAACAGCCCTTTGTATTGAAAATAGTAACGCTCCGCTTAGGTTAGCTACAAAATCAGGAGCAGATGCTCCCCATGCTGCTGAAAATCCGTCTAATATTTCAATACTAGTTATATAAAGCATTGAAATTCCAGTACCTAAAAGAATTGAGTTTTTTTTTGGCATTCCCGACCAAAGAAATAATTCGGTGTTTATTTTACTTGTCCAGTAGGTTGAAAAGCTATGACCACCTTTATCTACCAAAAACCACTCGTTTGTATCATTGAAAAAATGAAATTTTGACATCTCATAATCTGCATACCATAACTTATATAAACCAACAAATGATGCGCTATATATTGCAGATTCTGAAATGATTAATGCAGTTTTCCGCTTCTTGAATATAGTACTGTCTGTTTGTGCAATTACATATAATTGTGATAATAATGTAATAATAATGCAAATATATTTTTTCAAAATCGTTATTTTTGCAGCAAAATAATCAAATTAGAATTATTTTGCACTAAGATGTGTGTAAAGATAATCTAAAGTTTTTTTTAATTAATTATTTATTAAAGCATCATTCTTGTAGCAACTATTTTTAACTGAAACAGCTATAAGATTTGAGATTAGCTTTTTTTTACAATTATGAATATAAAATCTTTGTTCAAGAAGGTACTTGTTTTTTGTGTTGTTAGCTTTTTTAATTATTCGCTTTCTGCCCAACAAGACAAAGTAATAGAAAATATAAAAAATGACAATCTAAAAGTTGAAGTTCTTGATTGGTTAGGTACTCCCTACAAGTACGCATGTGCCACAAAAAAAGGCACCGATTGTTCTGGTTTTGTTAGTGCTATTTACAAGCAAGTCTATGGAATTGAGGTTAGTAGGTCGTCGAGCGATATTATTAATAATATGAATAAGACATTTAAAAACACCGGAAAACTTAAGGAAGGTGATGTTTTGTTTTTTATGATTAATGGTAAAAGAATATCGCATGTTGGCTTGTATTTGAACGATGGTTATTTTATTCATGCCAGCACCAAGAGGGGTGTGGTTATTAATAACTTAGAAGAAGAGTATTACACAAAGTATTTTTATAAAGCAGGTAGAGTGTTGAAAAAAAATAAAGATGCGGGCATTGGGATCATGGCAATGGACTTCCATTCATTAGTAATAAGACCATTATTACCCATCCTGATAGTTTCATGAAACGATATAGGAGAAAAGATACATCTTATATTGGGTTAAATCAGTCTCAAGAGCAAATTTCACAAAGCAATAAACTTATTTTGAGTAAAGAACCTCTTTCAATTACTGATTCTATAATTTTTTAGGTCAGATACCGCGCTTAAATGATTTTGAGTCTAATACTACCGATTTTATTGATGAAAACGGAGCTGATGATTTCGTACCAGACGACAGTGCTTTGCTGCTAGACTCGCCCGAAGGTTTGATTGTTATTTCTGGATGTGCTCATTCCGGTATTTGCAATATTATTGATTATGCAAAGAAGGTTGGAAATTCAAATAAAGTTCTGGCTGTAATTGGTGGTTTCCATCTCAAAGAAAAAGATACTCAAACAATAAAGACAATAGAATATTTTAAAAATAATGATATAAGTGCCTTATTTCCTATGCATTGTACTGAGTTTGAAGCTAGGGTTGTAATTTATAATGATATTAAATTTAAAACATTAAAATCGGGTTCTGTTATTGAATTCTGATTTTAAATTGTGTTTATTAATGTTCTAATTATTATACCAATAGAAAGTGAAAGTGCAAAACTTATAAACGTACCAATCATTATATATTCGGTTCTTTTAAGTTTTTGCTTCTTTAATATCATTGAAACGTAATACGGATTTTGCTGTTAGCAAAAATCCAATTGCCTCATATTTTCCTAAAATAGTGAATGTTAAAACTAGAAAACGTTCCAGTATACCTATCCATTTTCCTGCATTTTTGAGATTTTCATCATCTTTTTCTTCATTTATTTTTGAGCTACATTTTACGGTCAAATTAGAAATTATTATCGAAAGGGGAGAAGTTATAAGTATATATCCGGTTGCAATAAGTATTGTTTCTTGATTATTGTCATGAAAATGAAAAGATTCAAAAAACGTATTGGTTTGATTTGTATAGACAAGCCAACAGCCTATAATAACGAAAATATGAAGTATCTGATCTACAATAAAAGCTGTTAGAGAATCTTTTGTAAATGTATGTTTTGATTGCATCGAAAATGAAATGACTAATCAAGATTACCGCCATCACTCCAAATGCATCAGATTTTCCAATTGCTAAAAATGATAAAACTGCAACAATAGCTACATGAAAGTAGAGAAATTTTGATTTCAGTCTAAAGGTATTTCTATGCTCAACCCATTTGCTTGGTTGTAAAACAAAATCGGCTAATATATGGGCTATCAATAGTCTAAATAGAACCTCTATATGTTCAAAAATCATTTTTACTTTTTATTAAATTTCTAAATCTATTTTCAAACAATTCAATGTTTTTTAAACTACCAGAATGTAAACGTCTGCTTAGTGAAGATTGCGAAATACTCAGTTGTTTTGCTATTTCATCTTGTGTTAAGTCTTTTTTTGTGTAGTAATGATAAAATGCCTCTGCTTGGAATACAGACCATTGGCTTATTACAGAATCTGCAAATGAGCAACTTACAAGTAATTCATCGTTTATTTCTTTCCAAGGAGTATTTATTAGGAGTCTAGTGTTTGTGTTTTTCATGCTGTCTAGTGCTGTGCCTGATAGTAAAAATGCCTCCCCATCAGACTCCACAACACTGTTTGATTGGTATGAAATTTTCCCCAAACCTATAGCAATTCTTATATCGTATTTTTCTGAAGTTGTTTTTTATTTTGAACTTTCTGGCTTTTTATGCTTCTTACCCTTGACCTAAGGATAATACTCGCTAATAAAGCTAATTCTGGTTGGGTTACAATAGCTTGAATACTGTCTCCTCTGTAAATTTCAAATTCGGCATTACTTTCAGCTAATAAGGTTCTATTCAAATCTATAAAACAATCTTTCATTGCATTTATAAATTGCTCACGCTCTTCAGAAGGTATATGTCTGGAGTTTACAATGTCGCCGGTTATTACAGCAACATTGTTTGTGGTATTTCTTATTTTCTTCTCCATATACTACTACAAGCTTTGCTTACTTTTATTTCTGTGTACAATATACTATGAAAAATTTATTTAAATAATTTCTTTTTCGTGTTTTTGCAAAAATAAATATGAGTAAGGTTATGTAGTATATGTATCTATAGACGCATAAACCCGAGATATGCGTCTGTAGATGCAAATATTAGGTTTATGCGTTTGATTAGGTAAGAAAACAATTATTTTACAATAAAATATCTTTTTTATTTTTTTATTAATTTATATTCTTTTACTATCTCATTATTCTTTAGAATTTACAGTGTGTAATTTCCAATTGCATAATTATCAGTAGGTAATACTGTTTCTATTTTATCAACAACATGGATTTTATTAGAATACATTGCTTTCCCGTTTATGTCTATAATTTTAATAAGATATTGACCTTGAATCAAATCGTTTAGAGATATAGATATTTGGTTTGTGAATGGATTTGGAAATACTTCCTTATCAGTAGCAAGGGATTTTAAGTTGGTCGATAATTGTGCTTCTGCAATGTTTGATAATGATTGAGAATATGGCCCTGAATCTGATTTTAATCCGTCAGTTACACAAGGTTTATCTTTTTTCACTGTTACTCGGTAATATTTAGCTCCGTTGGTTTTTATGTCATTATATTCGGTTGAAACCTGTGCATCTACAGAATCAAATAGTTTGATATGAGATTTATCTGTACCTTTATATAGGTAATACCAACGGGGTTGTAAGTCACCTGATTCGTCAATATATTCGGTCCAGTCTAAAACCACCGTATTTTCGTCAACTCCTTTTGATACGCCTAAATGTATCGTTTGATGGTAATTACTATAGTCAGATTCATTTCCACAGGCATCTAATCCGGTTATTGCATACCGTGCAGCAACAACTTCAGGTTCAGAAAGTGGTTCGTCAAAATAAGATAATTTTGCATCATCAACTTTACCTGCCCAAAGATATTCACCTCCATAGAATCGGTAAATATTTACTGTTTTTATGGCCGAATTAGGTGTTTTCTCCCATGCTATTTTATTTTTTCCATTTGTAGAATCCACGGTTACAATACAAATTGGGTAATTCGGAGCTTTGGTTTCTACAATGAAATTGTTTTGACTTTTGCATCCATTTGCATCAGAAACGGTAAGAGCATAATTACCCGATTTTAAATCTTTTATCTCAGCAGTAGTTTGTGAATTTGACCAAGAGTAGGAGTAAGGTTCTGTTCCACCACTTACTGTTGAATTGATAGAACCAATGTTTTGTTACATGTTGTATGAGTTATGTTCGCTATAATGCTTATATCAGAAGGTTCTTGTATGCTGAAATTTTCATTTGCAAAACATCCGTTCGCATCAAAAATATTTACACTGTAGTTGCCTGCAAATAACCCTCTAACTTGGTCCGACTGTAAGCCAATACTCCAGTTGTAGATGTAAGGAGCAACGCCTCCTTTTGCAATTGCTTTTGCAGAACCATTTCCCTCTTTGTAGCAAAGAGCGTTTATAGTCTCAATATCTGCAGTAAGCAAATAGGGTTGTGCTATTAAAATTGTATCTTTAACTGTATCTTTACAAGCATCGGTGAGTGTGTATGTATAGGTGCCGGCTTCTAGGTTTTTCAATTGTAATGAAGTACTGTTTGTATTCCATAAAATATTTATTGCATCTAAGCCACCAACAGGTTTAATTGTTATTTCCCCATCTTTAAATCCATAACATGAAACTGCTTTAGTTTGAACTTCTGCGCTCAATTTTTTGTTTATCTCTTTTATTTCAATTGGTACAATTATCTGAGTATTACAATAGTCAGTTACCGTTACTTTATAATTATCGGCAGCTATATTAGAAATTTTATTTGTGTTATTCCATTCAACATTAGACCATTGATAGGTAATAGGTTCCGCTCCGTAGTAAGTTTTTATTTCAATACTACCTGTTGTATCATTTGCGCAAGTCACGTCTTTGGTTTCTGCAATAGCTACTAAAGAAGGTGTTTGTTCAATCGTTACCGAATTCATTGTAATACAATTATTTGCATCTACTATTTGTATTGTATAATTTCCTGCAAAAACATTTTCAATAGATTGAGATTTCATTCCATTGTTCCAAGTAAAATTCATTGGGTAAGTACCACCAGAAACGGTGACATAAGCAGCACCTGTTGCTTTTCCTTGGCATTGAATATCAGTTTTACTAATGTCTGATGTTAGTTCTTCAGGTTCTGAAATTTCAATTGTATCTGTAGATTGTGTACAATTGTCTGATATTGTGTATGTGTATTGTCCGGGAGTGAGACTGTATAAGGCATTCCCCACTTGCTCATTGCTCCATTTTACATTAGGTTCGCCCATAGAGTGCAAAATTGTAACTGTAATAGAACCATTATCATAACCCTTGCAAGTACTATTTTTGCTTTCTATTAAAAAGTCAAGTGCATTTGGCTGATTTATAGTAATATTCTGATTAATTACATCTTCACAAGCATCTGTTACTTTTATGGTGTATATATTGGCGCTGAGCGAGTCAAAGAGAGTTCCTTCTCTAAGTATATTATTTTCTGTTTGTAAGCCTACAATATAGGGACTTGTTCCGCCTTTAGTTTCAATTGCAATTTTCCCGTTGTTTGATTGATAGCAACTTAGATCGGTTTTATTTATAAATACATCAAGTTTTTCGGGTTGAGTAATAGTTACTTCTGCGGTACTCAAACATCCATTATTATCGGTAGTATTTACAACATACTTTCCGGCAAAAAGACCTTGTGCCGTTTTGTTTCTTTGACCATTGCCCCAAGTATAGTAATACGGCTCTACGCCTCCAATAACAGAAACCGTAGCAGAGCCATCGCCTCCGTTAAAGCAGTTTACCTGTTTTATATTTATAATATTAGTAAGCAAAACATCAGGTTGCTGAATGGTATAATTCTTTACAATTTTAGTATTGCAAACATCTATAAGCTCAACTAAATATTCGCCAGCAGAAAGGCTGTTTATTGGGTATTTTGTTTCGTTAGAATTGGTGTATTGTGAAATTATTATGCTGTCTGTTTCAGAAAGTTTCTTTATAGTAAGATTGTAATTTCCACCACCACCATTTATTTCAAGATTTAAACTGCCGTTAGATTGTCCGTTGCAAAGCACATCGTTTTTAGAAACAGTTAGTTCCAATAGTTTTGACGATGCTATAATTTGGGTAGTGTCTTTTACTGAGCCGCAAGCATCGGAAGCAGATACTTTGTAAGACAAATTTGTGGGTTTGTTGCTTATCAATATTGAATCAGTGGTTTGTCCATTGGGTAGTGTCCATAAATAGTTGTAAGGTTTTTTCCCTCCTTTTGCATCTGCATATAAGTTTACGGTCAATCCTCCACAACTAGCATCTCTTGGGTCAATTTTTACTGTGGGTGTTTTATATACCGAGATTTGTTTACTCTTTATATTACGTTGCATATTTCCACAGACATCATTCATTGCTTCACAGGTAATGTAAATAGCTTTATCTTCAAACTTTTTAGTAAACTTATTGTTTGTAGAAAAATCTTGAGCTAATTGGTCAGATTCACCTATGGTCCAACGATATTTAATAGGCAGAGCAAGGGGATTTGCTTCTGTATTTGCAGTGAAAATGACTGATTCTCCTGCACAAGCTGTATCTACACTTGATGTTATGCTGGAAATAACCGGAGGTACACTCATTTTTATGGTATAATTTTGACTCGTAATTGTTTTACAAAACCCAATAGTAGTACATCTGAAAAGTGCATTGTGAAATTTTGTGTCATTTAGTTTAACTTTTAAATTCAGAGTATTGTAATTGCTAAAAAGTCCATTATTACTATCGTTTATTGTAATCCATGAAACTCCGGAATTTAGGGAGTACTGCCATGTATGAGTGTCGGAGTGAAATGGATTGCTTTTGTCCAATTCAAACGATAAAGTTACTTCACTGTTTAGACAAGCTGAAATTGTCAAATCTTGTGCTGTTTTTGTCTTATATGATTCATTTGCAGCTAATTCTACTTGAACTTTTGATTCTTTAAGTGTTGGTGAATAATATGTTCCACAGGTGTGAGTGAAAGATAATCGATAATCAACAGGTCCTGTTCTGTAACTATCTGCAGGAAAAGAAAAAGGATTTATGTAATTAGAATAGTCTTTCCAATCATCATTTCCTTCAATATCATTTTGCCATTTTATTGTAACTTGATCTCCAGTAACATCAAAATCTGATTGAATAACTCCATTACCTCCTTGGCAATAGTTTCCTTCTGTTACAATTATGTTTTTTATTGTTGGCTCTTGAGCTCTAGAAACACCTACAATTCCAGATCTTTTGGTTGTTGGATAATCTAATACTTCACAATAGTAAACAATATGTAAAACTAAGTTATATGCAAATTCAACATTCTGAACAATGTCGTATGTATTTGATGTTGCATCTGTTATACTTGTCCATGCTGACCATGTATATGCAGGTTCTCCAATATTCACTATTAAAGAACGGGTAGCAACAGATTTATACCATCTATATTGGGTAGATCTAGATGTACCCTTGGGGGCAGTTAAGGTTATTTTTTGGTTTTTGCAAATATTTACAATTTTGCCTGCTTTATCTACTCCGTCAATGTAAGGATAGGTAGTTCCGGGTGTATATGTTGGCGTAAGTATTTTTGGGTCGTAACTGGCTACTGTGCCATTTGTAAATCTTAGCGGCAAATCAATCTTAATTAAATTTTCTTTAATTAAATCGTCTTTAATATCAATTTGTCCGGTCATGCTTATACATATGAATAAGAATAGTTGAACAAAAATTATAAAAGTGTAATTTTTTTTCATGGTATTTTGGTTTAATTGTCTACCTTCAAAAATAATTTATTTTTTGTTATTCTAATTTATTTTCTATATTTATTTTATATTAAATATTTGATTGTCACTGATAAGTCCCTAATTTACTAGTGTTTTTGGAATTTGAAGATTAACCAAAAGATTAATACAATGAGATTTTTTTTGTTTTTTTTAGTGTTATTTGTTTTTAATACAGCAACACAGGCTCAAACGTACACTATTGCCGATTCTTTGTTCAATAAAGCTGATTCTGCATTTAGAGCTACGGAATATGAAAAGGCTGCTTATTTATTTTATCAGTGTGCAAAATCAGAATCGAAGTGTTCGCCTGTAAGGTATGACGATTTGCTTTTTGAATTCATAAATGCAGCAACTTGTTTCAAGGCTATTGGCAATGATTCTATGATGCTTACGGTGCATAAAGAGTGTATAGGATTTTATGAGCGGGAAAAGAAAACGTGTTATACACTTAGGAGCTTATACGAACTTTCTAATTATTTAATTACAAATAATAAAATTAAAGATGCTCAATTGCTTGTAAATAAACTTTCTGCATACTCTTTATCTTGTAAAGATAGTAGCTCTATTGCAAAATCTTATTTATTGAAAGCCAATATAAGTGCTGTAGAAAATAATCAAACAGATTTACTGAAACATTACGAATCTGCTCTTAGCTATTTTCCTGTTAATGATTATGAAAATATTTGTAAACTGCATCTTCTTGTAGCTGAATTTAATGCAGCAAAGCAAGTATCGGTTCAAGCAGAAATGTATTTTAATAAAGCTAAGCAGGTAGCAAATATATCTAATGATGAAGAGCTGCAGGTTTTTGTGTTGCAAGCTCAGTCTCAGGCTTTGCTCAACGAGAAGTCTTTTATTCCGAAACAGTTGGTAGATTCTCTCAGTTTTTTCTACTCTAATTTTAATGATCATGAGGGTTTGGCTTTTATACATATTTTAAATGCAAATAATTTCAATATAAAGTTCTCGCTCGATTCTGCTTTAATAGAATACCAAGTTGCTAAATCTATCTTTGAAAAAATAAATAATATAGAAGAACAAATATCTTCATCAATAAATATTGCAGATATTTTGAAGCAGAAAGGTGCCTACGATTATGCTTTAGTTGAACTTACAGCCGCAGCAGAAACTTGTAAAGCTTATGGATTAAACACTGCACTTTTCAAGGTTTCGTCGGCATTGGGAAACATTTATATAGCTCAGGGTAAGTATGATGTGGCAATAAGTTGCTATGAAGGGTTGCTTAATCAAAAAGAAAATAGCAACACCAAAGAGTTTGCACACATATATAATAACATAGGTGGTGTTTATACCGAATGGGGCGAGTATGATAAAGCTTTTGAGTATTACAATAAAGCATTACAGATTTTCAAAAACAATTCTTTGTCAAGAGATTATGCAATTACATTGAGTAATATTGGAGCCATTCAAGAGCTTAATATTCAGCATGAGATGGCGTTGCTCAATTATAATGAAGCATTACAGATTTTTAAAAGTATTCAAGATTTAGCAAAAAGTGCGACGGTCTTAAATAATATTGGAGGTATCTATTATTATCTGAATCAAAACACTAAAGCTTTGGAATACTATACCGAGGCGCTCAATTATTCAAAATTTGTAGATAATAAAATCGAGTATAGCATTGGTGTACGATAACATTGGAAATATATATTTATCTGAGAAAAAGTTAGATAAAGCAATTCCGTTTTTTGAAGATGCTCTACAGTTGAGAAGATTGCTTAATGAGCCTAAATCTATAGCCTCTACGCTAAACAATCTGGCTGTGGCATATATTGAAAATAAGGATTACAAAAAGGCTATAGAATATTTAACTGAGTCTGTTGCAATTTTCGAACAACTGAGATTGACTGCCCGAATTGAATTGCGAAAATATTTCTTAAATGCTCAGATAGCCTCATATCATAATCTCATTTTAGCTTTAGTGAAAAATAAAGAGTTCGATAAGGCATTTCATTACATTGAATTAAGTAGAGCAAAACAATTGGCTGAAACAATAGCTAAAGATGCAAATTTAACAACACCGCTGTTGAAAGATGTAATGCGAGAAATGAATGACAGCACTATGGCTATTGTTTTTACGGCTGTTGATAATGCCGAAATAATTATTTACGGTATTACCAAAGACACCGTTTCTGTAGTAACAGAAAGTAAAGAAATGTTTTTGAGGAATATTCTTAATGATATTGCAATAAGGGAATTAGTTATTGCTAACTCAATCTGTATGAAGTCAAAAATTACAGATGTTTTTATTGAATAATAACAATAAGCTTGGAGATGCACTAGCTAATAAAATATTTCAAAGTGTAATAAAATCATGCGTTTTGATGTTGAATTCTAACGAAACTAAAGAAGTAATACGATCAAAGAAAATATCATCTCTTTTGTATAATTTCTTAATTTCCAAATTCGATTATTTATTGAGTAAAAACAAACATCTACAAGTGTTGCAAGATGGTATTTTAGGATATTTACCATTCGAAACACTTAACAACAAGAAAGGTAACTATTTAGTAGAAAGTATAGATGTGTCTTATTTGCATTCGTTTAGTGTACAGAAACATATTCTAAATAGGAATTATTCTTCAAAAGAAAATAACGTATGGGCTATGGCGGTAACTTCATTTTCCGGTAACCCTGATGCTCTGAAAACAAAGTTTGCCATAAATCTTTCTGATCTTAAAACTGATATTTATAAAGCTATTGATGAAAAATCTAATCTGAGTAATTTTTATAAACAACTTGGGTATAGCACGTTTGGTAATCTCAATGAGGGAGAAAAAGAAGCACGTTCTATAACTTCACTCTTTCTAAATTCTAAATATTTAACCAACAGCGAGTGTACGGAGCAAAATATTAAACTGCTTTCTGAAACGGGCGATTTGAAAAAGTACAAATATCTGCATTTCTCTACTCATGGCATTGCTGTGCCTGAAATACCTGAATTATCTGCACTTGTGTTGTTTAATAATTTTGCAGAAGGAGCTGCCGATAATTTTTTAACTATGAATGAAATTGCAAATCTTAAGATAGAAGCATCATTGGTGACTTTAAGTGCTTGCGAATCGGGTTTGGGTAAGGTGTTCAAAGGAGAGGGTGTGTTTGGTATTTCTCATGCGTTTATTGCTGCCGGAGCCAATAGTACCGCAGTGAGTCTTTGGCAGGTTGATGAGTCGGCTACTTATGAATTTATGACTCAGTTATATACATTATTACAAACCGGAAAATATTCTACATCGCAAGCAATTAATATGGTTAAAAGAAATTTTTATCAGGAAAAATGGGTGTAGCTTGGAAATTACCCTATTTTTGGGCTCCTTTTATTTATTATGGAATTTAATGAGAACTATATTTTTAACCGGTGCAAACGGACTTATTGCTCAAGCTATACTTAATACTCTAAGTACAGCTGATTTCAAGATTATTGCAGTTTCTAAATCGGCATGTGCTTTCAATGCCTCTCATTGTATTTTTGAAATAGCCGATATTACAGATTTTCATTTGCTTGAAACATTATTAAACAAATACAAACCCGACGTAGTTATAAATTGTGCCGCTATAAGCAAACCCGATTTGTGCGAAGTAAATTTAGAATTGTGTTGGAATACCAACTATAGAGCTGTAGCAAGGCTTTCTGAGTATTGTACGTATCATAATATTTTTTTAATTCATTTTTCGTCCGATTTTATTTTCTCGGGGAAGAATGAGGTCTACTCAGAAATTTCTACACCCGAACCGCTTTCATTTTATGGTATATCTAAGCGCGAGAGCGAATTGGTAATTCAAAGAAATTGTGAGAAATACGCTATCATAAGAACTTCTCTGGTTTATGGATATTTACCCAGGAACAACTATTCTAATTTTGTGCTTTGGGTGGTAAAATCGCTTCAGAATAAGATTCCTATTAAAGTGGTTGCAGATCAATACCGCACACCTACTTACGATTTTGATATTGCTTTAGCAATAAAAGTACTGGTAAACAGAGAAAATATTGGCATATCTAATTTGGCAGGTAAGGACTTGATTTCTGTTTACGACTTAGCTATGAAGGTTGCCCAAATTTGGAAGCTTGATGGTGGATATATAGAGCCAGTAATGACAAGTAGTCTAAACGAAAATGCTTTAAGACCCAAATCTACACATCTTGATATTAGTAAAGCTAAAAATGAACTAGGTTATTATCCTAATTCATTATCAGAAGGACTTAATTTATTAAAAAACAGAATGAAATGACATTAACTACATTAACAACATTATTAGATTTACTTATAAAAAATACGCTTACAATTACATTCTTTATTTTAAGTATGATGTTGTTGCTTGAGTATATAAATACTTTTACTCGTGGCTCATTTAGTAATAATTTAAGAGGTAGAAAAAAAACGCAGATAATTTTTGCTGCAATATTGGGTGTTTTGCCCGGTTGCTTGGGCACTTATACCATTGTGTCTTTATACACGCATAACATGATTGGAATAGGAGGGTTGTTGGCTGTTTTAATTTCTACCATTGGCGATGAAGCATATTATTTGCTGGCAAAATCGCCTACATTGTGGGTTGTGCTAAGTCTTATTTTATTTGTTTTGGCAATAGTGTTTGGTTTTATTGTAGAATATTTTTGGGGTAAGAAAAAAGCTTTAAATGGCAAGTATGAAGAACATTTCGTTATTCATAAAGAAGAAAATTACAACCTAAGTTTTAATAATTGGAAAGACATAAAGCATAATCTCACAAACATTACGTTTCATAGAGCCATTTTACTGTTTGTAATAGTGGTATTTATGATATTTGTTTTGCTTCCGGTACTGGACATAATCATAATTTCACACTACCAATGAAGTTGTAATAAATGTTGAACCCATTGCAGATAATCATACCAGCCATGAACCTACTGAGATTGAAGCAGAACATACTCAAGAACCTATCCATGAGCATAATCATGAAGTTGAGGCTGCTCCTGAATGTGCCGACGAACATGGGCATTTCGATTGGTTTGTAGTTACTATTATGGTATTGAGTATAATGTCTTTGTATGTAATATTATCGGTGTCCGACCATTTTCTACAGGAGCATTTGTGGGAACACATTATCAAAAAACATTTTCTTGAAAGTTTTCCTTTGGACGCTTTTTGCACTTTCTCTGATTCTGGTAATAAATCAATTTTTAGATCTCCATTCGATAATCTACGAACATAGATATATTGTTTTGCTTATAGCCTTGCTTATTGGGCTAATACCGGAGTCTGGGCCGCATTTGGTGTTTATTTCAATGTTCTTTTCGGGTTCTATACCTTTTAGTATTCTCTTCGCCAATTCCTTTGTGCAAGATGGACATGGTGCATTGCCACTATTTGCAGAGTCTAAGGCTATGTTTTTTAAGATTAAGATATTGAAGTTTGTAATTGCCGGAGTGCTCGGAGTAGTGATGTTGTATTTTAATTTTTAAAAAGTATCGTTAGTGATATTATTAATTTCACCTATGGTGTTTGTCGGGCTGATCTGGTTGGGCTTGTAGCTTGTTTGAAATATCAAAAAGCTATAAGCCAAAATTTAATATTCAACTAATAATTCACATTACAAATTGATTTTTTTCAAATCTTTTTTTAGCTATATTTGCAAACACAGATTAATGATGTTAATATACTAAAAATGAGTTTTTTGAAGAAAAATATTTCGCAATTAATCATTCTTATTTCAGTATTTATTATTTATGGAAATACATTAAGAAATGAGTATGCACTTGACGATGCTATTGTAATTACCCAAAATGATTTCACCAAGGAGGGCTTTTCGGGAATTGGAAAACATCTCAGCAATGAGTCTTTCACCGGATTTTTTAAGGAAGAAAAAAAGTTGGTTTCAGGTGGTAGATACAGACCTTTGTCTTTTATTACCTTTTCTTTGGAATATGAGTTCTTTGGAGAAAATCCGCATGTGAGCCATTTTATTAATATCGTTTTATATATTCTACTTTCACTGCTCATTTTTAAAATATTGCTTCTGCTTTTCAAGGAAGAAAATCAAGTTTGGTATAAACGGATAAGTTTTTGGGCTACCATGCTTTTTGTATTCCATCCAATACATACCGAGGTGGTGGCAAACATAAAAGGCAGAGATGAGATACTTACCTTTCTTGGTGCTTTAGCTGCCCTGTATGTAGCTATTTTGTACGTGAAAGCATCGAAACCCAAAATGCAGAAAACATCTTGCCTAATGTTTGTTTTTTTCTTCCCAGTTTGATGGCAAAAGAAAATGCAATTACCTATATCGTTATAATTCCACTGGCACTCTATTATTTTACAACGGCTACAACGCGAAAAATTCTATTCGTAGTTTCACCTTTACTTCTTGCAACCTTGCTATTTCTGATAATAAGATTTTCTGTTATAGGCTTTACAACATCAGAAGAGGTTAGAGAATTACTCAACAATCCGTTCATAGGTTTGAGTATGCAAGAAAAGTTTGGAACTATATTTTATACCCTCTTTTTGTATGTTAAATTATTGTTCGTACCCTATCCGCTGACCTACGATTATTACCCTTATCATATAGAAATACAAAATTTATTTTCTGTAAGTTCAATTTTAGCTATTTTATTTTATGTAGCTATGGTTTATGTTTTCTTGAAGAGTTTGAAAAACAAAAATGTCTACGGATTTTGTGCTCTATTATATTTAGTGCCACTGTTTATCGTGTCAAACATACCGTTTCCGGTGGGAACGTTCATGAACGAACGATTCGTTTTTATGAGTTCATTAGGCTTTAGTCTTTTATTACCAATACTGTTTTTCAAGACAATAAAAAATGAAAACTCAAAACTGAGAAAAACTATATTACTACCAAGTTTAGTAGTATTATTGCTTTTCTATTCGGTAATTACAATTACCAGAAATAAGCATTGGTTCAACGATTTTACACTATTTACCCATGACGTAACCATATCGGGCAATAGTGCCAAAAGCACCTGTTCAGCCGGTGGAAAACTGCTTGAATATGCTACCAAAGAGAGCGATACTTTGGTAAAAATGGAATATCTGGAATTGTCTAAAAAGTACCTTATACAATCTACCCACAATTATTCTAAAATACTAAAAACAGACATTTATACCGATGCCGAATTGCTATTGGCAATTGTTACTTTGAGTTTGGCATGTACGATTCAACCCTGTTTCACTATAAAAGAGTGATTAAGAAAGCGCCACTGTATGAGAATATCTACCAGAATGCAATAATTACAATAAATAAATTTGAAAGCATAGATAAGAGAATATCTGAGGCAAGCATATTTTATAAAGTAAATCCGAACGATTATTTTCTAAATTATAATCTAGGTAAATGGTACGGACAGTATAAAAACAATATAGATACGGCAATTTACTTTTTAGAAAAAGCAGTACGGTTTAATAAAAACTCAAAAGAAGCACTTAAAGATTTGGGAGTAGCCTACGGATTTTCACAAAGATACACCGATGCCGTAGCAGTATTGCAGCGCGTATTGAAACTAGACCCCAACGACGAGCAGACCTATTTCAATCTAGGTTTAACCTACAGTTTCTTGGGAGAACATAAATCTGCCTTGCAATATTTTGAATATTTAGCAACCCAATTTCCACAAAACAGTAGTTAGCAAGCAAATTTCGGAAAGAACCAAACAGTTGGTCGCCGCATACGCTATGAAGTGATAGGAACATAGAAAAACATACAAAAGAGAGATTTCTTAAAAAGGAGTCTCTTGTTGCGTTACAGCCTCCTTTTAGAAAAGCCTAGCTACTGATTTTCGATAGAAAGAATATAATTTATTCTCTAGAGAGTGAATAAGACTCTCAGTAGAGTGATTGAGGCTCTTCTTTCGGTCATTTTGACCGAAAGGAGCATGTAAAAGACGAAAGCTTCGGTAATATTTTGACTGAAGCTTTCCATCTTTACACCGAAGCTTCCAGAACAACCGAAGCTTCGAGAAATCGGAAGCTTTCCATCTTTTCACCGAAGCTCTGGCAAAAACAAGGAAAGCTTTGGTGAATTAATCCGAAGCATTTTAACAAATTGTTGATTGTACGAGTGGATAAAGGGAGGGAAGTCATTTCGCAGTTTTTTCGTGTTAAAAACAGTTAACCCTTCTCTCTTTTTCACTAACTTTAGTAATTTTGGTGGTATAATTTTGTGTTAATTGGACAATATCTAGTTTCTGAGTTTGGGTTTTAATTAATTTACCAGGAAACTCTAGTTCGGGTTGCAGAGCTTATATACTGTGCATTTAAACAAAATTTATGGTTACTATTACCTAGTGTTTTTTGGGTGATATGTATTAAATTAAAATTACTTGTATAAATCTGTTAATTTTATTTGCATATAAAATAATATTAACTTAATTTCGCAGCTCAAATTAAGGATGAATTTTATCTGTGATTTGTAAACAAACGGTCTCGTAGCTCAGTTGGATAGAGCAACAGCCTTCTAAGCTGTGGGTCACAGGTTCGAATCCTGTCGGGATCACGCGGTTAGTTTCATAATAACCGTTTTCATGGTTTTAAGGTTTTTAGGGTTTTTAAGAGGGGAGGAGTCCCCTCTTTTTTTTTAACTTAAAAGCTTCTTCACAACATTAGAAATACTACTGTTGTCTGTTTTTCCGCTTAATTTTTTACTAGCAACACCCATTACTTTACCTAGTTCTTTTATTGATGTAGCTCCGGTTTCTTCAATTATTTTCTTTATTTCAATTTCCAGTTCTGCTTCGCTCATTTGTGAAGGCAAATAGGCAGCTATAAAATTTGCTTCAGCTAATTCTTTGTCGGCCAAGTCTTTTCTGTTCTGAGTAATATATTCACTGGCAGAATCTTTTCTTTGTTTTACTAATTTCTGAACAATTTTCAATTCTAACTCCTCACTTAATTGTTCTTCGGCTCCTGCTTCTGTTTTTGCCAAAAGAAAAGCAGTTTTTACAGCTCTAATAGCCTCTAACTTTTCTTTTTCTTTGTTTTTCATTGCAGATTTTAAATCTTCATTGATTTTTTCAAATAAACTCATAATATGTTTTTTAATTAATTTTAAATGTATAGTATGTTAATTTTGAGACTTTAATAGCGTTTATTAGATTTGTATAGAGGCAGTTTTTCTGAGAAATTAAACGGTTAAAATCACTCAATACTTGAAAGTTGAAATTTCACAAAAGTTTAACTTTAAATAAAATAAACATATTGCTTGTAATTTTAAATTTTTAAATTTTAAAACAGTATGTTTTTTAATCTATCAAGGTGGTTACTTTAGTTTTTCTCAAAAAACTAAAGTACAAAAGATTGCAATTCCTATATATTCTCAGTTAGCAGTTTGAGATGTACTAAATAGATTTAATTTTCTCAAGAGTTTCTCTCGCAATTATCAACTCTTCGTTTGTAGGAACAATCATAACAGTTACTTTCGATGTTGGTTTAGAAAGCGATATGAGTTTGCATTTTGCATTTGCATTTATTTCATTGTCAAATTCAACTCCCATAAATTCCAAGCCGGAGCAAACGTTTTGTCTTATATATGACTGATTTTCTCCAATTCCACCGGTGAAGATTAATACATCAAGTCCATTCATTTCGGCAGCATAGGCACCAACATATTTTTTTACTTTCTGTATATATATATCAAAAGCCAATTTGGCTCTTTTATTTCCATTACAGAGAGCTTCATACAAATCTCTCATGTCTGATGAAATGCCAGAAATACCGAGCATCCCACTTTCTTTATTCATTACTCGGTCTGCATCATCAATTGTCCATTTTTCTTTTTTCATCAGATAGAACAATGCTCCTAAATCAAAATCTCCTGCTCTTGTTCCCATTACAAGTCCTTCCAGAGGGGTAAGTCCCATTGTTGTATCTACAACTTTACCATTTTTAATAGCAGCCAACGAAGCTCCGTTGCCCAAATGACAAGTAATAATTTTTAATGTGTTTATATCTTTATTTAATGCGTTTGCTGCAGTACTTGACACATATTTGTGACTAGAACCATGAAAACCGTATCTTCTAATTTTGTACTTTTCGTAAAATTTGTAGGGTATTCCATAAAGATAAGATTCCGGTGGCATTGTTTGATGAAAAGCAGTATCAAAAGTTCCACACTGAGGTACATTTGGCATTACTTTTTGAATAGCCTTTATTCCAGCTATGTTTGCAGGATTGTGAAGTGGAGCTAATTCGCTAACTTCTATTAGTTTGGCTATAACCGAAGAATCAATAATTACCGTTTCGCTAAATGTTTCGGCACCATGAACAACTCTGTGACCTACAGCACCTATTTCGTTAACCGATGAAATAACGCCATCTTTAGGATCCAGCAATAATTTCAATATCAAATCAACGCCTTGTTCATGATCTATAACCGTTGCATTTCTTTCTATCTTATTCCCAATAGATTTAGATAGTTTTAACACTCCTTCGCCACAACCAATTCTATCAACACCACCAGAGGCTATAACTGTTTCGCCAATCATTTCAATCAATTGATATTTTATTGATGAACTACCGCAATTTAATACTAAAATTTTCATGATAAGTTTAATTCAAAAAATTGAAAGTTAGCTTTAAAAAAGAAATTATTAAATTTTTAAAAATGTCAGTTATACTAAAGAAAGTGATAGAATCAGAGATAGTAACTTTCAATTAATAGTTATTCTTTATCAATAGCTTGATTTGCTGTTATTGCAATTAAATTGACAATATCATGCACAAAACAGCCTCTTGACAAATCATTGATTGGAGCTGCTAAGCCTTGTAATACAGGTCCATAAGCATCTGCATGAGCAAAACGTTGTACCAATTTATATGCTATATTTCCGGCTTGTAAAGTAGGAAATATTAAGACATTGGCTTTACCTGCAATTTCGCTTCCCGGAGCTTTTTTAGCAGCAACTTCAGGTATAATTGCAGCATCTAACTGTAATTCACCGTCAATATTCAAATCAGGATTTAATTCATGAGCAATTCTCGTAGCATTTGCAACTTTATCTACATGTGGGTGGTTTGCACTGCCTTTTGTAGAGAAGCTTAGCATACCAACTCGCGGTTTCATTCCCAAAAGATTTTTTGCAGTAAGTGCTGTAGCAATTGCTATTTCAGCAAGCTGATGTTCATCTGGATCTGGGTTTACAGCACAATCGGCAAATAGCATAACGCCATCGTCTCCAAATTCTTTATCTTTAAGTACCATTATGAAAATACCAGATACAATACTTACCCCTGGAATTGTTTTAATAAGTTGAAATCCCGGTCTGAGGACATCGCCAGTAGTGTTTTGTGCACCAGCTACTTCTCCGTCGGCATCGCCGGCTTTAATCATTGTAACACCAAGGTACAACGGATTCTTAACCAATTCAATTGCTTTATCAAAAGTAACTCCTTTGTGTTTTCTCAAGTCATACACTATTTTTGCATACGACTCTAACTTTTCATGGTTTGTAGGATCAATTATTTTGGCTTTTTCTAAAAGATGGAAAAGATTTTCTTTTTCGGCTTCTTCTCTAATTTTTGCAGGATTTCCTATTATTGATAAATTGGCAATTCCTTCTTCCAACACAATGTTCGCTGCTTTAAGGGTTCTTAATTCTAAACCTTCAGGCAAAACAATTGTTTTTTTGTTTGAACGTGCTCGTTCTTTAAATCTTGATATGAAATCCATCTTTTTGAGTACTTAAATAAGAGAAATCTAAATTATTTGTCTTATAAATTTAATGTATTATAATATTATTTTAAGCAGTTAAGTTAAGCGATTTTTTCAAACCTTCTATTTTTTTACTTAATTTCTCGTCAACTATTTTAAATGATTCTTTATTTATCAATTGTTCTTTTACGCCGAAATAAAATTTAATTTTAGGTTCAGTTCCTGATGGTCTTATTGTTACTTTTGATCCATCTTCGGAAAAATATTGAAGTACATTTGAGCTCGGTAAACCAGTTTCTGTAGTTTTATTCGTTGCTACATCTGTTATTTTTGCTGTTTTGTAATCAATTATTTTATTTATTTTGGAACCATTTAATTCTTTAGGAGGATTGGTTCTAAAATTTTTCATCATTGTTTGAATCTCTTCTGCTCCTTGTTTTCCTTCTTTTGTAATATTAAACAAGTCTTCTTTATAATATCCAAATTCAATATATAAATCAATAAGTGTGTCGTAAAGATTTTTATTTTCATTTTTAGCACATGCAGCAGCTTCGGCTAATATAGCACAAGCAATAACAGCATCTTTGTCTCTAACGAAATCTCCGGCCAAATAGCCAAAACTTTCTTCTCCTCCGCACAAAAATTTCTTTTTGCCTTCTAATTCTTTTATTTTCTCTCCAATATACTTAAAGCCTGTAAGTACATCATACATTTCTATTTGATATTTCTCTGCAATATCTTTAATCAGTTCGGTAGTAACAATGGTTTTGATAATCATTTCATTACCGGTAAGTTTTCCCTTTTCTTTCCATTTTTTTGCAATATAATTAACGAAAAGCGCTCCGGTCTGATTACCATTTAATATTACAAATTCACCTTCACTGTTTTTAACAACCATACCTACACGGTCGGCATCTGGGTCGGTACCCAAAATGATGTCAGCATTTAATTTTATCCCTTTTTCAATAGCTAATTTCAGCGCACTGCTTTCTTCCGGATTTGGTGAACCTGTAACCGAATTTAGTTTTTTAAGCCATTCTGTTTCTGTATAATCGGCTTCTTTAACTTCTTCAGTACCTGGTTTCTTTAAGGTTGGAAATTCTCCATTTACTTCAAATTGTTCTGATACAATATTAATATTCTCAAAACCAAAATCTTTCAATACATTAGGCACAAATATACCTGTACCATGAATTGGTGTAAAAACAATATTTAAATCTTTTTGTTTCTCAATAATTTCAGGCGAAAGAGATAAGCTTTTAACAGCTTCTCTATATGGTTTGTCTATTAAATCGCTCCATAAAATTATGTTTTCTTTTACAGGCTCCCATTTAACTTCAGAAATGTCAGAAATTTTCTCAACTTCTTTTATAACGTTTTCGTCATGTGGAGCAACTAGTTGACAACCGTCAGACCAATAAGCTTTGTATCCGTTATATTTACATGGATTGTGTGAAGCTGTAATATTTACACCTGCTTTGCAATCTAAATGTCTTATTGCAAATGATAATTCAGGTGTTGGTCTAAGCGACTCAGACAAATAAACTTTAAAACCATTAGCTGAGAATATATTAGCTGTTGTTTCAGCAAACAATCTGCTTCTTAGTCTGCAATCATGAATTACTGCAACTGAAATTTTTTCGTTAGGAAAAGATTTTTTTATATAGTTAGCAAAACCTTGCGTTGCTATACCAACTGTGTAAACATTTACTCTATTTGTTCCTACTCCTATAATGCCTCTAAGCCCACCAGTTCCAAACCCCAGATTACGATAAAAGGAATCTACTAAATCATTATCATTTTTATCAATTAAATTTTTTACTTCTTTTCTGGTTTTTTCATCATAACTTTCAGATAACCATAAGTTAGCAGCAGATAAAATTTTATTGTCCATTGTAAGTTTTTTTGTTTTATAATGCTTGACAAATTTATTTATGTTACAAATGTAAATATTTGTGAGTAATTTTAATTGTTAAAATAGTTTTTTTTTATTATTTATTGACATCTTTATAGCTTTATCTGATACTGTGAACCATTATACTATCAGGTTGATTTTTAACATTCCAATTTTTGGTGTTAATATTTATTTAAATTTTGCGTAAAAAAAAAGTAAATTTACTGATTGATATAATTATTTTATTTTTAGATTTGCGCTTTCAAAATTTGAGGTATTCGACTAACTAAAATTAATTTTCTTACATAAGATATGAATTCAGAAGGATTAATTCTTTTTTTTCTGCTAGGATTAACGCTAGTAGGATTTGCAATAGTTTTCTCTTACTTTATTCCTAGGAAATCTGAGAATTTACAGAAATATGAAACCTATGAATGTGGAATACCTACATACGGATTGTCATGGATACAATTTAATGTAGGGTATTATTTATTCGCTATCATGTTTTTAATATTTGATGTAGAAGCTGTCTTTTTATTTCCTTGGGCAGTGGTAATGAAAGAGTTAAAAATGGTTGCGTTTATTGAAATATTGATATTTTTTGTAATTTTAGGTCTTGGACTCATGTACGCATGGAAAAAACAAGCATTGAAATGGGAATAGAAAAGAAAGAATTTGAGTCTATAGATCAGTTATATGCTGAAACTCATAAACAAGGTAACGGAGGATTTTTTCTTACTACTATTGATAGTCTTTTAAATTGGGGTAGATCAAATTCTATATGGCCATTAACATTTGCTACGAGTTGTTGTGGTATTGAAATGATGGCTGCCGGAGCACCAAGACACGACTTTGCTCGTTTTGGTATTGAAGTTTATCGTGCTTCGCCAAGACAAGCAGATGTTATTGTTGTAGCCGGAACAATTGTACATAAAATGGCTCCTGTACTGAAAAGACTTTATGATCAAATGGCAGAACCTAAGTATGTAATTGCCATGGGAGCATGTGCAGTGAGCGGAGGTCCATTTTTTTATAATTCATATTCTGTAATAAGAGGTGTAGATCATGTAATCCCGGTAGATGTATATATTCCGGGTTGTCCACCGCGTCCTGAGGCGCTACTTAACGGAGTTATGAAATTGCAAGAAAAAATTAGATTGAAATCTATTACTGATAAAGCACCTTCAACTGATCCGTTGAATTAATATATTAAAAACTTAGCATAAATGACTAACGATCAATTAAAGCAGTTTATTAAGAATTATACTACTGAAGTCGAATTTGTTGATAATCCATATTCTTTGGAGTGTATTGTAAATACTGTACATTTTTACAATTTAGCAAGAGTTTTAAAGGAGTCTGATTCTACCGCTTTTGACTTTTTATATTGTGTTACAGGTATTGATTTGCAAGATTCATTAGGTGTTATTTATCATTTGGAGTCAACTAAATTACAACATAAATTAATATTAAAAGTTTTTGCATCAGATATTGACAATCCTGAAATACCATCTGTATTTGATTTGTGGGATTGTGCTGAATTACAAGAGCGTGAAGTTTTTGATTTTTTTGGAATTAGGTTTTTAAAACATCCTGATTTGAGGAGAATATTTATGGAAGAGGATTGGGAAGGATATCCACTTCGTAAAAATTATGTAGATACGGTAAATATAATTGATTTAATTAAGTAGTTGTTATTAGCGACCTATTCAATTATGGAAGACATACTTTTAAAAAATAAGTTAGACAAAGAACAAGAATATTTCATAAATATGGGTCCTCAACACCCATCTACTCATGGAGTTCTTCGTTTGTTGGTTAATTTACAAGGTGAAACGGTTAAAGACTTAAAGCCATATTGTGGTTATATACACAGGGGTATTGAGAAAATGTGCGAGAGATATACTTATTCTCAAATAATACATTTAACTGATAGGTTAGACTATATGTCTGCTCACATAAATAATGAGGCTGTTTGTTTGTTGGTTGAGAATGCACTACAAATTGAAGTTTCTGACAGAGTTAAATATATCAGAACTATTATTGATGAGCTTACTAGAATTGCTTCACATCAGTTATGGTGGGCTGCAGCAGGGATGGATTTAGGAGCCTTGACCACTTTTTTCTATGGATTAAGAGATCGAGAAAAAATACTTGATATTTTTGAAGAAACTTGTGGAGGTAGATTATTAGTTTCTTATAATTGTCCGGGTGGCTTAATGTATGATATTCATCCAAATTTCCAGAAAAAAGTAAAAGAATTTTTAATATACTTTAAGAAGAAATTACCAGAATACGACCAATTATTATCAGGCAATGTCATTTTTGTACAAAGAATGAAAAATGTTGGGTTACTTACTAAAGAAAAAGCAATATCTTTTGGTGTTACCGGTCCTTCAGGAAGAGCTTCAGGGTTTTCAAGCGATATAAGAAAAAAAGAGCCTTATAGCGCATATGGCAATGTGAAATTTAAAGAGATTTTAAGAGAAGAAGGTGATTCATTAGCTCGATATAAATGTAGAATAGACGAAATGTGGGAATCAATGAATATTATTGAGCAATTGATTGATAATATCCCAGATGGAAGTTATTTCACTAAAATGAAACCAATTATTAAATTACCTGAAGGAGAATATTATCAGAGAGTTGAAGCTTGTAGAGGAGAATTTGGTGTATATATATCAAGTAAAGGAGAAAAGAATCCGTATAGAGTGAAGTTTAGATCTCCTAACTTCTTTAATCTTTCAGCTTTAGATCACATGAGTAGAAATCAGAAAATTGCTGATTTAGTTGCAATAATGTCTTCCCTTGACCTTGTTATACCTGATATAGATAGATAATTTTACAAATATGTTTTTATACGATTTTTCAGAATTAACTTCGAGCATTCATAATAGTATTTCTTCTGTTATGTCGCCTTTAGCTACAACTGTTGTAGAAATGGTAATTGCCGGTATTGTTTTTTTATTATTCTATGCACTAGTAGGTTTGATACTTGTTTATGCCGAAAGAAAAATTTGTGCTTTCTTTCAGTGTAGATTAGGACCTATGAGAGTGGGTAAGTGGGGATTAATGCAAACAATTGCGGACTTCATAAAACTACTTATGAAGGAATTGATAATGATAAAAAATGCCGATAAATTACTCTTTAATTTAGCTCCGTTTATTGTAATTATAGCATCTTTTTTAGCAATTGGTGCAATTCCATTTGCTAAAGGACTTCATGCTCTTGATTTTGATATTGGTGTTTTATATGTAATGGCAGTTTCTTCAATAGGCGTTCTTGGAATTTTATTAGCAGGTTGGTCTAGTAATAATAAATATTCGTTGATAGGAGCTATGAGAAGTGGTGCTCAGGTAGTTAGTTATGAACTGTCTGTTGGTTTGTCGCTCATGACAATCGTTGTATTGGCAGGAACAATGCAATTTTCTGAAATAGTAGAAGCTCAAAATACCGGTTGGTTTATTTTTAAAGGTCATATTCCTGCTCTTATAGCATTTGTAATATTCATTATATCAAGTACAGCAGAAACGAACAGAGGTCCTTTTGACCTTGCCGAAGCCGAATCTGAATTAACAGCAGGTTTCCATACTGAGTATTCAGGTATAAAATTCGCCTTGTTTTTTCTAGGTGAATATATGAATATGTTTATTGTAGCTTCGATTGCTGCAACCGTTTTTCTAGGAGGTTGGATGCCTTTACATATTGTAGGTTTAGATTCATTCAATATGATTATGGATTATATACCACCATTTATTTGGTTTATTTCCAAAACGGCTATAATCATATTTATTATGATGTGGATAAAATGGACATTCCCTCGATTAAGAATAGATCAGCTCTTAACCCTTGAGTGGAAATATCTATTACCTATTAACTTGGTAAATATTACTTTAATGGCTCTATGTGTTTTAAATCAATGGCATTTTTAAAAAAAATTGACTGATAATTATGAATTCATTTACAAAATATTTTTCAGATTTGTTTAATGGTATACATTCTTTAATTACTGGATTGAAGGTAACCGGTTCTTATTTTGTGAGACCAAAAGAAATTGTTACTCAGCAATATCCTGAAAATAGAGCAACACTTAAAATGTTTGAGAGATTTAAAGGCGAACTTACTATGCCTCATAATAATCTTAATGAACATGATTGTACAGCATGTGGAATTTGCGAAATGAATTGTCCGAATGGAAGTATTGAAATTATTTCAAAATTCGATGTTATTGACGGAAAGAAGAAAAAGGTTTTAGATAAGTATATTTATCATTTAGGAATGTGTACTTTTTGTGGATTGTGTGTTAAAACATGTCCGTCTGATGCGATTATTTTCGGTCAAGGGTTTGAACATGCAACGTTCGAAAGAACAACACTCAATAAGCAATTGAACAAACCGGGATCTGTATTAAAAAAGGAAGTAAAAGAATAGTTTATGAACATTATTATTTTTTATATTTTAGCGGCAGTTATTCTAATATTTTCAGTATTAAGTGTCACAAGTCGAAGAATACTTCGAGCAGCTACATATTTGTTATTTGTGCTAATTGCAACAGCCGGTTTTTATTTTCTCATGGAAGTTAACTTCTTAGCTTCTGTGCAATTGATGCTTTATGCAGGGGGTATTACTGTTTTAATAGTCTTTTCAATTTTATTGACCAGTAATATTGATCATAAATTTGAAAAATCAGAAATTAAAAAAAATATTTTTTCAGTTTTATTGGTTGCACTTGGTGCCGGAGTATCATTGTCTGTACTATTAAATAAAACATTCAATGTAAAATCAAATACTGAACCGGTTCATGTTAAGAAATTTGGGTACGCACTACTTAACTATGGTGAAAATGGTTTTGTGTTACCTTTTGAAGTAATTTCACTTTTACTATTAGCAGCTATGATAGCTGCCATAATGATTGCAAAAAAAAGATAATTATTAAATAATAAATTTATGATTCAAGGTATTCCAATTCAACATTTTCTAATTGTAAGTACATTGATGTTTTTTATTGGTGTATATGGTTTTTTAGTTAGAAAAAATCTTATTACAATATTAATGTCAATAGAATTAATATTAAATGCTGTTTGTATCAACTTTGTTGTATTTAACAAATATTTATTTCCTGAATCACTGCAAGGATATGTTTTTACAATATTCGTTATAGCAATTGCAGCTGCTGAAGCTGCTGTAGCAATTGCTATAATTATAAATTTATACCGCAGGTATAATTCTATAAATATTGAGAATATTAATACTATGAAATACTAAAAACAAAGAAAATAATATAAAGATGGATTATTTTTATACGCTTCTAATTTTAACAATTCCATTTGTTACCTTTTTGATAAACGGTTTGTTCGGACACAAACTCAGTCATGCTGTTTCAGGTTTGATTGGAACTATTGGTATTGGAGTTATTTTTATTCTTTCCTATTATACCGCTTATATGTATTTTTGGGGAGCACATGCTCATGAAGCCTATGAAGCTGTTGTTCCAGTTAATTTTGAGTGGCTTAGATTTACTGATAATTTGCATATTGATTTGGGTATTCTATTAGATCCAATATCGGTAATGATGCTTGTAGTTATTTCCACAGTATCGTTTATGGTTCATATTTATAGTATAGGCTATATGCACGGTGAAAGAGGGTTTCAGCGCTTTTTTGCAAGTTTATCTCTATTTACCTTTTCAATGCTAGGACTTGTTGTTGCTACTAATTTATTTCAAATGTATATATTTTGGGAGTTGGTTGGCTTGTCTTCATATTTACTTATTGGTTATTATTACGAAAAGCCTTCTGCTGTTGCTGCTTCAAAGAAAGCATTTATTACTACTAGATTTGCCGATTTTGGTTTTTTGATTGGTATTCTTTTATTATCTTATTACACAAAAACATTCGATTTTATTTCATTAACCGATATTAATGGTCCTGCAATTACAATGCCTACAGGTGTTACATTTCTAGGTTTATCAGTTTTGTCATGGTCTTTAATTTTGATTTTTATAGGAGGCGCTGGTAAATCTGCAATGTTTCCTTTACATATTTGGTTACCCGATGCGATGGAAGGTCCAACACCTGTTTCAGCTCTAATTCATGCTGCAACAATGGTGGTTGCAGGTGTTTATCTGGTTGCACGTATGTTTCCGGTATTTGCAATCTCTGCACCCGATGCACTCTCTGTAGTGATGTATGTAGGTGCTTTTTCTTCGTTGTTTGCTGCAATTATTGCTTGTACGCAGTTTGACATAAAAAGAGTATTGGCATTTTCTACAATGTCGCAAATAGGATATATGATGTTAGCTCTAGGGGTGTCTAAATATGGTGGGCATGATGGTTTGGGTTTTATGGCTTCAATGTTTCATTTATTCACACATGCAATGTTTAAAGCTCTGCTGTTTCTAGGCGCAGGTTCTATAATACATGCTGTACATACTAATGATATGAGAAATGGGTGGTTTAAGAAAATATATGCCTATTACCTTTATTACCTTTTTAGTTGCTTGGTTATCTATTTGCGGGGTTCCTGGATTTTCAGGGTTTTTTAGTAAAGATGAGATTTTGGTTGCTGCATATTATAATAATAAACTCATATTTTTTGTTGCTGTTTTTGTAGCTGGATTAACAGCTTTCTATATGTCTAGATTGTTTTTTACAGTATTTTTCGGCAAGAAAACACACTATCATCATGCACCACATGAGTCGCCGCTTGTAATGAGCATTCCTTTATTGTTTTTAGCATTAATGTCTGTAGTTTCAGGTTATATTCCTTTTCATAATATAATTACTACTGATGGTTTACATATAGTTACTCATTTTCATTGGGGTATAGCAATACCAGTGACTCTTATTGCTTTTACCGGTATATTTATAGCATATCTTTTTTACTACAAAGAATCTACAGTTCCTGACAAGATAGTTAAATCATTAAAAGGATTTTATACTGCCGCATACAACAAGTTTTATATTGACGAAGTTTATATGTTTGTTACCAAAAAGATATTGTTTAATTTAGTTTCAAAACCTATTGCTTGGTTCGATAGAAATGTTATTGATGCTTCGATGAATGGTATAGCTAAGGTTACCATGTTTTCGTCTGAATCTATTAAAGAGCTTCAATCTGGTCAGATACAAAAATATGCATTTGTGTTTTTATTAGGAACTATTGGATTAAGTATATTAGTATTGTTTTTTTTCATAAGATAAAATAATTTTTATTTATAATGGATATATTAAGTTTATTTGTTGTTGTACCGGTGTTGACTATGATTGGAATAGTCTTCACAAAGGATATTAGGGGTACTCGTATTGTTTCTGCAATAGGTATGGGAATTCAACTAATAATGTCTATTAATCTGTTATTTAAGTATATTGCAGAGAGAAAAATAAATAAAGCAGAAATGCTGTTTCAAAAATCTTATACTTGGTATGAAAGTTTTAATATCCATTATGATATTGGAGTAGATGGAATAGCCGTTGCCATGATTGTATTGACTTCTATTGTAGTTTTTGCGGTAATATTTGCTTCTTGGGAAACAAAAGTTTTACCTCGTGAGTTTTTTATATCTTTAATTTTATTAGCAACGGGCGTTTTCGGATTCTTTATTTCTCTTGATTTATTTACAATGTTTCTATTTTATGAAATAGCTGTAATACCAATGTATTTGTTAATTGGTATTTGGGGTAGTGGGCCAAAGGAATACTCTGCAATGAAATTAACGTTGATGTTAATGGGAGGATCCGCTTTATTGATACTTGGGTTACTTGGAATTTATTTTAATTCGGCACCTCTAGGCGGTGAATTATCTTTTAATATATTAGAACTTGCTAAAATTAATATACCTATTGAAGTACAACGTTTTTTCTTTCCATTTTTATTTGTTGGATTTGGTGTTTTAGGTGCACTTTTCCCTTTTCATACATGGTCGCCAGATGGTCATGCTTCTGCGCCTACCGCAGTATCAATGTTACATGCCGGAGTACTTATGAAATTAGGTGGTTATGGCATTTTTAGGGTTGCAATGTTTCTTTTACCTGATGCTGCTCAGGAAATGGCGTGGATATTTTTAATACTTACAACTATAAGTGTTGTCTATGGCGCTTTTGGAGCAATTTTGCAGAAAGATTTAAAATATATCAATGCTTATTCTTCTGTCTCGCACTGTGGGTTAGTGATTTTTGCCTTACTCATGATGAATAAAACAGCAATGGACGGTGCTATTTTGCAAATGATATCTCATGGAATAATGACAGCATTGTTTTTTGCATTGATTGGAATGATATACGGAAGAACTCACACAAGAAATATTTATGAAATGGGTGGATTAATGAAAGTAATTCCTTTTCTTTCAGTTATCTATGTGATTGGTGGTATGGCTTCTTTAGGTTTACCCGGACTAAGCGGATTTGTTGCTGAAATGACAATTTTTGTTGGTTCTTTTCAACATCCTGACTTATTTCATAGAATTTGTACAATTGTAGCAATTTCTGCAATAGTTATTACTGCTGTTTATATTTTAAGAGTAGTTGGTATTTTGCTATTAGGTCCAATTAAAGACCATCACTATGAAGAGCTTAAAGATGCTAAGTGGTGGGAGAAAACTTCTTTAATTACATTAGTTCTTGCTATTTTGATAATAGGTATGACACCATTTTGGTTATCAGATATTATACAAGAAAGTTTAGAGCCTATTGTTGCTAATTTTAACGTTGTTAAATAAAGTATTATTTTAATAATATAATATATGTCAATTCAAAGTTTTTTATTAATGCGTCATGAGTTAATGTTAATTATTATAGCATTAATTGTATTAATCGCTGAAATTTTCACCCCAGATCACAAGAAAGGTATTATTACGCCTTTAGCTATAATTTTATTTTCTATTAGTCTTATAGTTGGCTTTTTACCAGCAATTGAAGGTAACTTATTTGGTGGAATGTATAATACCAGTTCTTTGATAGTATTAATGAAAAACATACTAAATATTGGTGTTTTTATTATTTTATTACAATCTAATAAATGGATAAATCTCTTAGATAATAGAATTAAAATTAGTGAATTCTATATTTTGCTTTTTATTACTCTAACAGGAATGTTTTATATGATTTCATCAGGAGATTTTTTGATGTTCTATATTGGTTTAGAAACTGCAACAATTCCAATTGCCGCTTTAGTGGCATTTGATAGGTATAATAATAAATCTGCAGAAGGTGGTATCAAATTAATATTATCTTCAGCATTATCGTCAGGTATTTTATTGTTTGGAATTTCTTTGATTTTTGGAACTACAGGTTCAATTTATTTTAAAGATGTTGTTGGAATGGTGTCTGCAAATGACAGTATGATGATTTTAGGTTTTATATTTTTTATATCGGGAATATCTTTCAAAATTTCATTGGTTCCGTTTCATTTATGGGCAGCCGATGTATATGAAGGTGCTCCGGTAAGTATAACTTCATATTTGTCCGTTATTTCAAAAGGAGCAGCTGTTTTTATATTTATGATAGTTTTATACAGTGTGTTTAATTCAATATCTGATATTTGGAAAAATTTAATATATGTTATTGCTATCGCTACAATTACAATTGGGAATTTGTTTGCATTACGTCAAGATAATTTTAAAAGATATCTAGCATTCTCTTCAATTGCACAAGCTGGGTTTATTTTGCTTGGTTTGATATCTGGTACAGAATTAGGTATGGCTTCTGTTGTATATTATGTTCTTGTTTATGTTTTTTCAAATTTAGCTGCGTTTGGTGTTGTTTCTATAATTTCATTCCAAACCGGAAAGGAGAATATTAGTGATTATAACGGATTGTATAAAACAAATCCAAAATTAAGTTTGGCATTAACACTCTCTTTATTTTCTCTTGCAGGTATTCCACCTGTAGCTGGTTTTTTTGGAAAATTCTTTTTGTTCACTGCAGCTGCTGAAAAGGGGTATTATATTTTAGTTTTAATTGCTTTACTGAATACAATTATTTCTTTATATTACTATTTAATGCCAATTAAAGCAATGTTTATTAATAAATCAGACAATCCAATACAAACCTTTAAAACTGATATTACTTCTAAAATAGCACTTGCTATTTGTCTTGTAGGTATGGTTTTGGTTGGGTTTTCAAGTACATTTTTTGAAACTATTTTAAAATATTGTTTTGGTATATAACTATATAATATTATGTCATTAAGAAACGGGAAAAAATTAGCTATTACCGAAATTGAAGGTATTAGAAATATAATTATAGAAGAAAATGTTACACTTGAGAGAGCTGATTTTTTAAAATCGCTTCTATTGTTTAATAAAGTGCCTGTTTCTGTAGTAAAATCACAAACTACTGAAGAAAATCCCACAGTTAGTTATTCTGTTCTTGTAAGTGATTTGAGCTTTAATCCTTTAATTGCAGTGTTTGAGAAAAGGCTTTACAATAAATATGGTAAAGTAGTAACTCCGGCTTTTTGGGAACAAATATACGATGCAGATAATGATGTTCCATATTGGTCTGTGAATAGACCTGTAAAGGATATTTACAAGGCTGCTATTTAATATTTTTTTATTGTATCTCCTTAAGACATTCTATCAAACTATCTTTCCAATAAGGAATAGTGATATTATAATTTGTTTTAATTTTTGATTTATTTAAAACACTGTAAAAAGGTCTCGCAGCAGCAACTTTGTATTCAATAGATTCTATTGGTAAGGTTGTACATGGAATATTTTTTATATTAAAAATTTCTTTTGCAAAATCGTACCAACTCGCAACTCCTTCATTAGAATAATGATATATTCCTGTAATGAAATTTGATGCATCTTTCTCTGATGCATCTATAATTTTAATATTGCTGTTGCTAAATCTTTGGCGTAAGTGGGAGAGCCTATTTGATCAAAAATTACTTTTACTTCTCCTTTTTCCTTACCTATTCGTAACATTGTTTTTACAAAATTATTACCCGCGCTGGAATATAGCCAGGATGTTCTTATTATTATTGAATTAGGATTTTCATTTAAAATATTCTGTTCTCCTTCTAACTTTGTAGTTCCATATACATTTTGAGGGGCAGGAGTGTCTGTTTCTGTATATGGTTTATAATTCTGTCCGTCAAAAACATAATCTGTTGATACATGAATAAATTTAGCTTTATATGCTTTTGAAATAGCCGATAAATATCCTGGTGCAATAGCGTTGAGTTTTTCGCAATTTTCAATATCTGTTTCAGCTTTATCTACAGCGGTGTATGCAGCACAATTAACAACATAATTTATTGAATTCTTTTTGAAGAAATTTTCTAAGTGTAAAATATTTGTTATATCTAACTCCTCATAATCAGTATATATGAAATTATATTTATATTCACCTGCAATTTTTTTCAACTCACTGCCTAATTGTCCATTTGAGCCGGTTATCAATATATTTTTCATTGTCTATGAAGATATTAATGTGATTTAAAAATTATAATGAGTTAAATTGTGGTAGTAATTTATCTTTATCAGAAATTATAGCTTTTTCATGCGGTATTTTCCAGTCGATATTTAATGTAGTATCATTAAAAAGTATACCTCCTTCACATTCTGGATGATAATATTCGTCGCATTTATACATAACTACAGCTGTTTCACTTGTAACACTGAATCCATGTGCAAAACCAGCAGGAATAAGTAGTTGCCTTTTATTTTCCGACGATAACTCTACACCAAACCATTTACCATAAGTTGAAGAATCTTTTCTTATATCTACAGCTACGTCAATTATAGAGCCTTCTAATACACGTACTAGCTTTGTTTGTGCGTGTGGCGACTTTTGAAAATGTAAACCTCTAATAACACCATAACTCGATTTAGATTGGTTGTCTTGTATAAAATTATATTTAACGCCTAGTTCTTCAAGTTTTAATTTATTATAACTTTCAAAAAAGTAACCTCTATTATCTTCAAAAATCTTTGGCTCAATTATATATAAATCTTTTATAGATGTTTCTATTAATTTCATCTTTTGGTTTTGAAAATTGTTTTACTTAATAGTTTAAAAAAGTATCTTCCCGTTTGCAATATCAATCAAATATTTTCCATAAGAATTTTTAGAAAGAGGTTTTGCCAGTTCCAATAAATTTTCTTTAGTAATATAGCCTTTTAAATAAGCAATCTCCTCTAAACAAGCAACTTTTAAACCTTGTCTATTTTCTATTGTAGCTATAAAATTTGAAGCATCAAGTAAACTATCATGTGTACCAGTATCTAACCACGCAATACCCCTTCCTAATACGTTTACTTTTAATTGATTAGCCTCAAGGTATAATTTGTTGATATCGGTTATTTCTAATTCACCTCTAACTGAAGGTTTTAAAGATTTTGCTTTTTCTACAACTGAATTATCATAAAAATATAATCCTGTTACAGCGTAGTTTGATTTTGGTGTTATCGGTTTTTCTTCAATACTTATTGCTTTTTTGTTTTTGTCAAATTCTACAACTCCATATCTCTCAGGGTCATTTACATAATAACCAAAAACAGTAGCTCCATTAGTAATATTTGATGCTGAAATTACTTTTTCTGCTAGGGAATGTCCAAAAAAGATATTGTCGCCTAATACCAGACTCACTGTATCTTTACCTATAAAATCTTCACCTATAATAAAAGCTTGAGCTAATCCATCAGGACTTGGTTGTTCTGCATAAGACAAAGTCAAACCAAGGTCTTTTCCACTGCCAAGTAGTTGCTTAAATAAGGGTAAGTCTTGGGGAGTAGATATAATTAATATTTCGCGAATACCTGCTAACATTAAAACAGATAAAGGATAATATATCATTGGCTTATCATAAATTGGGATAAGTTGTTTTGATATTGTTCTCGTAATAGGGTACAATCTTGTACCTGATCCGCCTGCTAAAATAATTCCTTTCATTCTATAGTGTTTTTGAAAAATATTCAATTGTTTTTATAAGACCAACTTCTAGTTTAATTTCAGGTTTCCAGTTGTTTAACTTTTCTTGAGCTAAAGAAATATCTGGTTTCCTTTGTGTTGGATCATCTTGGGGTAGTGGTTTGAAAATTATTTTGGAAGATGAATTTGTTAGTTTTAATACAAAGGTAGCTAATTCTAAAATTGAAAATTCATCAGGATTTCCTATATTCACTGGTCCTAGAAAACTATCATCTGTTTGCATCATCAAAAGCATAGCATTTATTAGGTCATCTACATATTGGAAACTTCTTGTCTGATTGCCGGTTCCATAGATTGTAATATCCTTGCCTGAAAGTGCTTGAACAATAAAGTTTGAAACCACTCTTCCATCATTCGGGTGCATATTTGGTCCATAAGTATTGAATATGCGGATGATTTTAATCAGTACATCATTTTGTTGATGATAATTTACAAATAAAGTTTCAGCACATCGTTTACCTTCATCATAGCATGATCTTTCACCTATTGGATTTACATGACCCCAGTAATCTTCTGTTTGTGGGTGTACTTGAGGATCACCATACACTTCACTTGTAGATGCCTGTAATATTTTTGCATTTACTCTTTTAGCCAATCCCAGCATGTTAATAGCACCCATTACTGATGTTTTAACTGTTTTGATTGGATTGTATTGATAATGAATAGGAGAGGCCGGACATGCTAGATTATAGATTTCATCTACTTCAGCAAAGTAAGGCGTAGTTACATCGTGTCTAACTATTTCAAAAAAGGGACTGTCAAGCAAATGTAATATGTTATTTTTTGAACCTGTGAAGTAATTGTCTAAACAAATTACATCATTTCCTTCTTTAATTAGTCTTTCACATAGATGTGAACCAATGAAACCAGCTCCGCCGGTTACCAATATTCTTTTCATAAATTTTCTTATATAGCTAACTGCCTTTTTAATTATTTATTGATTGTCTACCTATTGAAAAGTATGTAAATCCATTCTCTTCCATGTCTGTATGATCGTAGATATTTCTTCCATCAAATATTATTTTGCCTTTCAGTAATTTAGAAACCATCTTAAGATTTGGAACTCTGAATTCATTCCATTCTGTTGCAACGATAAGAGCATCGGCATCAATTACTGCTTCATATTGTTCATTAGCATAAGAAATTTTATCTCCTATTATTCTTTGAGTTTCATGTATTGCAACAGGATCATAAGCAACTATTGTTGCTCCATGCTTTAATAAATTTTCAATAATAACTAATGATGGGGCTTCTCTCATATCATCAGTATTGGGTTTGAAAGACAATCCCCAAAGTGCAAATTTCTTTCCCGATAAATTACCTTTGAAATATGCATTTATTTTATCAAATAAAATTGATTTCTGCTTGTCGTTTACCAATTCAACTGCTTTTAGTAAATCTAGTGAATATCCATTTAAATCGGCAGTTTTAATAAGTGCTTTTACATCTTTTGGAAAACAAGAGCCTCCATAACCGATTCCTGCATACAGAAATTTACTTCCAATTCTAGAGTCACTTCCAATTCCTTTTCTTACCAAATTTATATCAGCACCTACTATGTCGCATAAATTTGCAATATCATTCATGAAACTTATTCTTGTAGCTAACATAGAGTTTGCAGCATATTTAGTCATTTCCGCTGATGGGATGTTCATAAATATGATAGGATGATTGTTTAGTAAAAATGCTTTGTATAGTTTTTTTAGTGTATCTTCTGCTCTTTGAGATTCAACTCCGATAACAATTCTATCTGGTTTTAAAAAATCATCTACGGCAGCACCTTCTTTGAGAAATTCCGGATTTGATGCCACATCAAATTCAAGTGTCGAATTTCTTTTTGTTAATTCTTCTTGTATAGCTGCTTTAACTTTTTTTGCGGTGCCTATTGGTACGGTACTTTTTGTAACTACAACAATATAATCGGTCATGTATCTACCAATTTCTCTAGCTACTCCGATAACATACTTTAAATCGGCACTTCCATCTTCATCTGGTGGTGTTCCTACAGCAATAAATACAGATTCGCAGCCTTGTATAGATTCTTGCAAATTTGTTGAGAAATGCAATCTGTTTTTTTCTGTGTTCTTTTTTACAAGAGGTTCTAATCCAGGTTCATAAATTGGAATAATACCATTTTTAAGGTTTTCTATTTTTTGAATCTCTGTCTATACATGTAGTTTCAATTCCAGTTTCTGCGAAGCATTTTCCAGAAACTAATCCTACATATCCGGTTCCAATTGAAACATTCATTCAGAATAATCATTATTTAGTGAGTTAGCTGATATATAATAGATGTTTCATTAGCTTTATTATATTTTTTATCAAACAAAATATCTGATTTTAAATATTATTACCTTTGGGTGTGTAAATATGTTTTTATGAAAGCAAATCTTTTTGATTATTAGTTTTAATCATTAAAATATTATATCTATAATATTAATGACTAAAACTAATTCTTTTGCACTGTATTAATCTCTATTGTATATAAATATCATTTCAAAATAATTATTTATATAGTTTAATATTTTATGTTTATGGTATTGTAATGGAATATGAATAATACTATAAACCATAAAATTATTATAGTTTATAGTATTACTAAAATTTCTATTTTACTATACTTAAAAGCTCTACTTCAAATACAAGTGCCATATATGGTTCTATTACTCCACACTGGTCTTGGAGATGCTCCATAAGCTAAATCTGCAGGTATGAATAATTTCCATTTTGAACCTACAGGCATAAGTTGAAGTGCTTCTAGCCATCCTTTTATTACTCCTGTAACAGGGAATGATGCTGGTTGATTTCTTTCTACCGAACTATCAAATACAGTTCCGTCAATTAAAGTTCCATGGTAGTGAACTTCTACTTTATCAGTACTCAAAGGTTTGTCTCCTTTGCCTTTTGTAAGTACTTCATATTGTAATCCACTAGGTAATGTAATTACTTCTTTTCTCTTTTCATTTTCAGCTAAAAACTTTTTTGAAAGTTCAATGTTTTTTTGATATTTACTTTCTTTTTGTGTTTCTATATATTTTTGAATAATTGCCGATGTCTCTGCAATGTCTATTTTAGGTTTTTCCATACCCATTGCGTCTACAATACCAGTTGAAAGAAGAGAAATATTAATATTTTGTAAATCTTGTTGTGCGAATTGTTTTCCTAAATTCATACCAATACTATAACTAACACTATCTGTTAAGTTTTTAACTCTTGACAATAGGTGAAAATAGTAATAGCTGAAAATAATAATATAAGTGCAGTTTTTTTCATAGTAATAAAATTTGAAAGGAGTTAAATTTAAGACTATAATTCATTAGATTGTAATGAATTATAGTCTTTGAGTATTAAAAATAATTAAATTATTAATTTTGAATCTGTACTGGTTGCCCTTCGTTAGTGTTAACTGAAGGTACAGCTTTTTTAACAGCAGATTTATTAGCAATTTTCTTTAATTCAACTTCAAAAATAAGTGCTGAATATGGTTTAATAACTCCTTGCGGATTTACTTCTGTTCCATAAGCAAGTTCTTGAGGAATATAAATGATCCATTTTGAACCTACCTTCATGCTTTGAAGTGCAGCTGAGAATCCTGGAATAACTCCATTTACTGGAAATTCAACTGGTTGTCCTCTTTCTACTGAGCTGTCAAATACAGTTCCGTCTATTAGTGTTCCATGGTAATGAACTAAAACTGTATCGGTTGCTGCAGGTGCTTCTCCCCATCCTTTTTTTATTTCTTTGTATTGAACTCCATTAGCTAAAACCATAACTCCCGGTTTTGTCTTATTTTCTTCAAGAAATTTCTGACCTGCTACTAAGTTTCCTTGGTGCATAGTAAGATATTCTGCTCTTTGACTTTCTTCTTGTTTTTTGAAATAAGCTTGTACAATTTCTTGTGCTTCTTCTGGTTGAATGGTGAAAATAGATGTTGTGTCTATAAACTCTTTAAATCCTAAGATTAATGCTTCTCTATTGATAGTAGAATCTAAACCAACCGAATTTAATTGTTGTTTGATGTCTTTGGCTATACTTACTCCAATACCATAGCTTAGTGAATCTGTCTCATTTTCTAGAACTATTTTTTCTTCTTTTGGGCTACAAGAAATAATAGATAGTGATACTAGGATAGCAAATAAAAATTGATTTTTTCTCATTTTAATGTGAATTTCTTAATGATATGCTATTTGCATGTATATAAATAGCAATGTTTCCTTTTTTTTATAAAATGTACATGCTCATTATTATTTTTTTCGCGTCAAATATAATAATAATAAATAAAACTTAGGAATTATATTTCATTAAAAAAGGAAGAGAATATTCTCTTCCTTTTTTAATGAAATATAACATGTAAAAATTATCCTAAGAAGCTTAAAAGTACACCTGCTGCAACAGCTGAACCGATTACACCGGCTACGTTTGGTCCCATTGCATGCATTAATAGGTGATTTGTTGGGTCGTATTTTAAACCTTCAACTTGCGAAACTCTAGCAGAATCGGGTACTGCCGATACACCTGCGTTTCCAATAAGTGGATTGATTTTATTATCTCCCCTTAGGAATATATTCATGAATTTTACAAATAACACTCCTCCAAATGTTGCAAATATGAACGCTGTTGCACCTAATCCAAATATAAGTATAGATTGTGGTGTGAGAAATTTATCAGCTTGCGTAGATGCACCTACTGTAACCCCAATTAATATGGTTACAATGTCTATTAAAGGATTAGCTGCAGTATTTGCAAGTCTTTTGGTTACTGTAGATTCTTTTAATAAGTTTCCAAAAAACAACATACCTAAAAGAGGCATAGCTGCTGGAGTAATAAATGTTGTCATGAGTAGTCCAATAATAGGGAACAAAATTTTCTCTAGTTTAGATACTTGGCGAGGCGGACGCATTCTCATTACTCTTTCTTTATCGTTTGTAAGCAATCGCATAATTGGTGGTTGAATAACAGGTACCAATGCCATATATGAATATGCGGCAATTGCAATTGCTCCCATAAACTCAGGGGCAAGTTTCGATGATAAGAAAATTGCTGTTGGTCCATCTGCACCACCAATAATACCGATAGCTCCAGCTTGTGAATCGGTAAAACCTAGAGCAATTGCTCCAATAAATGCTGCAAAGATTCCGAGTTGAGCTGCTGCTCCAATTAACATTAGTTTTGGATTAGATATTAGGTTAGAGAAATCTGTCATTGCTCCAATTCCTAAGAAAATAAGTGGCGGATAGACTCCTTGTAATACCCCGAAATAGAGGTAATTCATTACACTACCGGTTTCATAAATACCAATCTTAAGACCTGGGAAAAATGGAACATTACCTATTATGATACCAAAACCTATTGGTACGAGCAATAGCGGTTCATAATCATATCTAATTGCTAAAAATATAAAAAATCCTCCAACTAAAATCATAATAATATGACCAAATGTAAAGTTGGGAAAGCTGGAATATTTGAAAAATTGCTTCATACCACTTTCAAAAGAAAGTGAATGAGGTGCTGCTTCATTGCTTTCAGCAGCGGCTGTCAGATTTTCTGCTTGTTCAGTTGATGTTGATGTATTTTCTGCTGAAGTAAAACTTGTAGCAAAAAAATAAACTCCAAAAATAAACAGCAGAATCGACATTATTTTTAATGATTGTTTCATCTGTTTTGAATTTTATAAAATTGTCGTTTTTAAATAATAAAAATAGAATAGTATTTATCCTAATTCTACCAGTACTTCACCTTCCATTACCGATTGTCCAGCGTTTGCCTTAATAGCTTTAACAGTACCGTCTTTTTCTGCTAATACATCATTGTGCATTTTCATAGCTTCCATGGTCATAAGTTTTTGTCCGCGTTTTACTGCGTCTCCAACTTTTACATGTACCTCTAGGATTATACCCGGTAGCGGCGATTTAATACCTGAACCCACGCTAACTTTTTTCATGAAACTTTCGCCATCTTGCAAATTTGCAGATTTTGTAACAAGTTTTGGTGTTTTTGGAGCTTGAGCTTTTACTTCATTATGAAGTTGTACATTGTATGATGTGCCGTTGACTTCTATTGATGCAATATTGTCTTCAACTTGTTTTATATCAACATCATACGTTTGACCATTTATAGTGAATTTGAAATTTTTCATTGTTGTCAGATAAAAATGTTATTTAATAATATTATTTAATCCATAAATCTTTGAACTCCAAGGTGAATACTTGCGTTGTTGCGCTTTTATGGTTACTACTTCGCTTTCATGATCATGCTGATCGTTTAAGTAGTAATATAAAGCCATACTGATAGCGGCATTCACATCGGCAGTAAGTTCAGGATTTTTTGATTTTGATTGACTAGTAACATCAACTGTTTTAGTTTTTTTATGTGTTCCGTCAAAAAGAGTAACTAAATTTTTTAGTTGACTAAACACTAAGAAAAGTATTGCTAATACAGTGAAAGTTACTCCCATTCCTATGGCTAACATGAGCCAACCTTCTGATAAATCAGGCATTGTATATAAATACATAGTTTTTCTTTTTAAAGTGGAATATTACAATGTTTTCTAGGTGGATTAGTGTCTTTTTTAGTTTGAAGACGTTGTAATGCTCTGATAACTCTGAAACGGGTGTTTCTCGGCTCAATAACATCATCAATAAATCCGTATTTTGCAGCTTGATAAGGAGTTGCAAATAAAGCATTGTATTCGTCTTTTTTCTCTTCAGCTTTTTTAGCTTTTTCTTCTGGAGTAGGCATTGCTTCAATTTCTTTAGCAGATAATACTTCAATTGCACCTTCGGCACCCATTACAGCAATTTCTGCAGTAGGCCATGCGTAATTAATATCGCCTCTTAATTGTTTGCTGCTCATTACTATATATGCACCTCCGTAAGATTTTCTTAAAGTAACCGTAATTTTAGGAACAGTTGCTTCTCCAAATGCAAATAGTAATTTTGCTCCGTGAACAATTACACCACCATATTCTTGTTTACTTCCCGGTAAAAATCCTGGTACATCAACCAAAGTTACTAGTGGAATATTGAAAGCATCGCAAAAACGTACAAAACGAGCACCTTTTCTTGAAGCTTCAATGTCTAATACACCTGCAAGATACATAGGTTGGTTGGCAACTATACCAACTGGCATACCACCCATTTTTGCAAATCCTACTACCATGTTTTTAGCGTAGTCTTTATGAACTTCCAAAAATTCAGCATCGTCAACAATAGAACCAATAACTTTGGTCATATCATAAGGTTTGTTTGTGCTGTCTGGGATAATTTCATTAAGAAGATCATCTTTTCTTTCAATTGGGTCAGTACATTCTGTAGCAATTGGATCTTCAAGATTGTTTTGAGGAATGTAAGTAAGAAGTTTTCTAATCATCATTAGACATTCTTCTTCTGTTTCTGACACAAAATGAGTAACACCTGATTTTGATGCGTGAACATAAGCACCACCTAAATCATCAACGGTAATATCTTCTCCGGTAACAGTTTTTACAACTTTAGGACCGGTCAAAAACATATAACTATTTTTCTGAGTCATTAATATGAAGTCAGTAAGGGCAGGAGAGTATACTGCACCACCGGCGCATGGCCCCATTATAGCAGAAATTTGTGGAATTACACCCGAAGCCATAATGTTTCTTTGGAAAATTTCAGAGTATCCTGCTAAACTTTGAATACCTTCTTGAATTCTTGCGCCTCCACTATCATTAATACCAATAACCGGAGCTCCAACTTTCATAGCCATATCCATTACTTTGCAGATTTTTTCTGCTAACGTTTCTGACAATGAACCTCCAAATACTGTAAAATCTTGAGCAAAGACGTAAACAACTCTGCCGTCTATTGTTCCACTTCCGGCTACAACACCGTCACCTAGGAATATTTGTTTTTCCATTCCGAAGTTTGTACATCTATGTTCTTTAAACATATCATACTCTTCAAAGCTTCCTTCGTCCAAAAGCATTTCAACTCTCTCACGAGCTGTAAATTTACCTTTAGCGTGTTGTGCTTCAATTCTTTTCTCGCCTCCTCCTAGTTTCGCTTTGCCACGGAGTTCGATTAACTTTTTTAATTTTTCTTGATTGGAGTTCATATTATAAAATATTTCTATATAAGTATTAATAATTATTTGTTCGGATCTTCGCAAAGTTCAGTTAAAACGCCATTAGTAGCTTTTGGATGTAAGAACCCAATATTTAAGCCTTCAGCACCTTTTCTTGGTGTTTTATCTATAAGTTCTATACCTTTGTCTGCAGCGTGAGCTAGAGCTTCTGTTACATTGGTAGTTGCATACGCTATGTGGTGAATTCCTTCTCCCTTTTTTTCAACGTATTTACCAATTGGACCTTGGGGGTCTGTAGATTCAAGAAGTTCAATTTTAGTTTGTCCTACCATAAAAAAAGCAGTTTTAACTTTTTGATCAGGTACTTCTTCTACATTGTAACATTTAAGACCTAAAACATTTTCGTAGTATTTAATCTGTTCGTCTAGATTTTTAACAGCAATACCAATGTGTTCAATATGAGTGATATTCATATAGTAGATATTTTGAAGATTAATATATGGTTAGTTAAGAAATATTAGCAAAGTTAAGATTTTAATGTTTATACGGTTAAAAAAAACGAAAAAAATGAAAATAAAAAAGAAACAAATCAACACTTAATTGCTGTTTGTTTCTTTTTTATTTTCATTTGTTTATTGCTACAAAAAGAATTCTAGAATTCTCTTTACTTTTGTAACTATTTTAAAAGATAAAAATTTATTAAATCAAATCAAAAATTTTAATTAAAGCTTGATTAATTCCTTCGGGAGCTTTGCCTCCTGCAGTTGCTAAAAATGGCTGTCCGCCACCGCCTCCTTTTATTTCTGTTGATATTTCTTTAATTAAATTACAAGCATTTAGTCCCTTGTCTTTAACCAGATTTTGAGAAATCAAAATCGTAATGTTTGCTTTCTCATCAATATCTGCTGCAAGTGCCAGAACTAAATTGTCAATTTTATCTTTTAGTATTGAAGCTACTTCTTTCATTATTGAAATATCGTCAATGTCAATTTTTTGGGTAATGACATTAATTTCATTTTTTTTAACTATCTTATCTTCAAGTTGCTTAGCTAGATTCTTAGCTTTTTCTTTGTTAAACTTTTCAATTTTCTTTTGAAGCTGACTGTGGTCGTTTAAGAGTGCTTCTACACTCTTAAGAATGTCTTGTGGTTGTTTTAATAATTCTTTAATAGAATCGAGCATTTTTTCATTATCTCTAACGTATGATTCTGCTGTACTAGCAGTGACAGCTTCTATTCTTCTTATTCCGGCAGCAATAGCCGATTCAGAAACAATTTTAAATAGACCAATATTTCCGGTTGAATTTGCATGTGTACCTCCACATAATTCAACCGAATCATCAAATTTTATTACTCTTACATTTTCACCGTATTTTTCACCGAAAAGTGCTTTTGCTCCAATATTTCTTGCCTCTTGTATTGGTATTGAGCGCATTTCATTTAACTCAATGTTTTGTCTAATCAATTCATTTACTCTATTCTCTACTTGTTCCAACTCTTCTTTACTAAGTTTTTGATAGTGAGAAAAATCGAAACGAAGATTTTGTGGGTTTACAAGTGAACCTTTTTGCTCAACATGGCTACCTAAAACTTCTTGCAACGCAAAGTGTAACAGATGTGTGGCGGTATGATTATTTTCAGTTAAATTTCGGTTTCCCTTATTTACAACTGCATTAAATTCCCCAAAAACATCGTCAGGTAGTGCTTCGGTAAGGTGAATAAACAGATTATTTTCTTTAATGGTGTCTATAATATTGGTTTTCTTACCATTTTGAATTAAATAACCCGAATCGCCAACTTGTCCGCCCGACTCTGCATAGAAAGGAGTAACATTAAAAACCAATTGAAACAAATCTTTTTTCTTAACATTAACTTTTCTGTATTTCAAAATAGATACCTTTGCTTCTATCGAATCATAGCCAATAAACATGCAAGTTTCTCCTTTAGAAATTTCTATCCAATCGTCTGTTTTTACAACGGCAGCGTTTCTAGCTCTTTCTTTTTGTTTTTGAAGTTCTGAATCAAAACTTTTTTTATCAACTTCCAGATTGTTTTCTCTTAAAATTAATTCAGTTAAGTCAAATGGAAAACCGTAAGTATCATAAAGTAAGAATGTGTCTTCTCCTTTAATTATTTTTGTTTGCTCAAGTTTTGCTTTTTCAATATATTTTTCGAGAAGTTTAATACCTGTTTCTAACGTTTTAAGGAATGAACTTTCTTCTTCTTGAATTACCTTTTCTATTAATTTCTTTTGGTTTATTAGTTCAGGATATGCTGCACCCATAGATTTTATGAGTACTGGCAGTAACTTGTATATGAATGGTTCATTGAATTTTAAGAAGGTGTAACCATATCGCACAGCTCTTCTAAGAATTCTTCTAATTACATAGCCGGCTTTATTGTTTGATGGTAATTGACCGTCGGCAATAGAGAAGCTTATAGTGCGCAGGTGGTCTGCAATTACACGCATTGCAATGTCTGATTTTTCATTAGAATTATATGAAATACCCGATAGATTGGCAATTTCTAAAATTATTGGTTGAAATACATCGGTATCATAGTTAGATTGTTTTCCTTGAACCACCATGCAAAGTCTTTCAAACCCCATTCCTGTATCTACATGACTTGCCGGAAGCGTTTCTAGTTGTCCGTTAGCTTTTCTGTTGTACTGAATAAAAACTAAATTCCAAATTTCAATCACTTGCGGATGGCTGCAGTTTACCAGTTGTTTACCATCAATGAGTTGTTTTTCGCTATCATTTCTAATATCAACATGTATTTCGGAGCATGGACCGCACGGACCACTTTCACCCATCTCCCAAAAGTTGTCTTTTTTATTTCCTTTTAAAATTCTGTCTTCAGAAATATGTTTTTTCCAAAAATTATATGCTTCAGAATCAAAGTCGATATTTTCATTCTTATCACCTTCAAAAACAGTAACATAAAGATTGTTTTTGTTAATCTTTAATACATCTGTAAGATATTCCCATGCCCATGTAATAGCCTCTTCTTTAAAATAGTTACCGAAAGACCAGTTACCCAACATTTCAAACATTGTGTGGTGATATGTATCATGTCCAACCTCCTCTAAATCGTTATGTTTACCTGATACTCTAAGGCATTTTTGAGAATCTGCAATTCTAGGATATTTAATTGGAGCATTCCCAAGAAATAAATCCTTAAACTGGTTCATACCTGCGTTTGTGAACATGAGCGTTGGGTCATCTTTTACCACCATTGGTGCAGACGGTACAATTTGATGTTGTTTTGATGCGAAAAAATCTAAAAAACTTTGTCGTAAACTATGAGCATCCATTTGTTTTAGAAGAGTTGATGTTAATAAATTAATTTATTTTGTTAAACTTTTCAATATTTCACTTGGAAATACATTGGATTGCAAAATTAATTTTTTTTTTGTAAATTCGCGTTTTGTAAGATTAATTAAATAAAACAAGGGATGGCAAAAGGAAAGTTTGTTTTTAATCCTGAAACCCTGAATTTCGAGAAGATAGAGTTTAGTTTTAAACGTTTTATATATAAAGCATTTACTCATATTATATCTAGTGGGGTTACAGCAGTTGTTTTAATGTTTGTTTACTTAAGTATTTTTCCATCGCCTACGGAAAAAAAACTGAGAGAAGAGAATAAAGAACTCAAATACAATTATGAAGTTATTAATGGTAAGATGGATCAGTTTGAGAATATCTTAAAAGATATTCAAGATCGTGATGATAATATTTATAGAATGATATTTGAGGCCGAACCAATTCCAAGTTCGGTTAGAAAAGCTGGTTTTGGTGGTGTAAATAAATACGCAGAGCTTGAAGAAAAAGGAAATCTGGAATTGGTAATTGAGACAGGTAAGCAACTAGATATCATTTTAAAACAGCTCTATATTCAATCAAAGTCATTTGATCAGGTAATTGATTTGGCAAAGAATAAAGAACAGATGCTTAAAAGTATCCCTGCCATTCAACCTATATCCGATAAGGAGTTGATGAGATTTTCATCGGGGTTTGGATATAGAATTCACCCTATTTACAAGACCATGAAATTTCATGAGGGTGTTGATTTAACTGCAAAAGTAGGAACGAAAATTTATGCTACTGGCGATGGTGTTATAAAAGTTGCTCAGTTTGGTAGAGGTTATGGCAAATTGGTAACTATAGATCATGGCTATAGCTATGAAAGCTTATATGGACACATGTCTCAGATTCTTGTAAGAGAAGGTCAAACAGTGAAAAGGGGCGATGTTATTGGTTTAGTTGGAAATACTGGAACGTCATCAGGACCACATCTACATTATGAGGTACGTAAAAACGGGCAACCGATAAACCCAATAAACTTTTATCTTAACGATCTTACTCCTGAAGAATTTGATGAAATGATAGAAATTTCATCAAGACCAACTCAGTCATTCGATTAATTGAATTTTACGTAAGACTCTTAAATATCATTATTTAAGACTTCTTTTTTTATGTTTTGAATTTTCAGATCTAAAACGAGAAGTTTTTCTATAACTAGCATAATGCTGAGTAGAGAGTTTTCTGATATGTCTTTATTTCATTTTTATTTTGAACTGACTAATGAAATTTTAAATGAGCTGTGTAGCTTTTAATTTATTATTTGTTCTATAATTATGAAATATTTTTTTTAACTTTTTTTATTACATTTTTACATTTATTATAATATGCAACTTTCAGAAGTATATGAATATAAATCATTACTAATTAAAAATATTCATTCAAACAATGCGCAAGAAGAAGCCGATCAAGTTGTTTTTGCACTTGATATTTTGTTTGAATTAGAACCTGATGAATCTAAAATTATTTCAAAGCTAAAAATTTCATTATTAGCAATAGAAGAAATAAACCTTAAATATAAAGCCATAATAGCACTTCTGCTCAATGATTATATTAATAACAGTGAGGTAAAAGATAGATTGCAAAAAAGTATTAATCCACAAATTTTCTCAATAATTGATGGGTTAAATAAAGTTCTTTCTATAATATCAGTTAAGGTTGGTATATATTCCGAAAATTATTTAAAATTGTTACTTACTCAAGCAGATGATGTTAGAGTGATTTTAATTCTATTAGTTCTTAAACTTCATGATGTTAGAAATATTAAATCATTTGAGGAGCAAAATAGAATAGAGTTATGTAGACAATTATCTTCTTTATATGCTCCATTGGCTCATCGGTTAGGTTTGTACAAAATTAAGACTGAAATGGAAGAGCAGTCTATGAAGTATTTACATAACGATGTCTATAAATCTATTGCCGAGAAATTATCGGAAAAAAAGGGAGAGAGAGATATTTACATTGAGAATTTCATAAAACCAATAAAAAAAGGCTTAGATGAAAAAGGTCTGAAATATACAATTAAAGGCAGACCTAAGTCTATTCATTCAATTTGGAATAAGTTAAAAAAAAACAATTTCCGCTTTGAAAGTATCTATGATTTATTTGCAATAAGAATTATACTTGATTCAAAACCTGAAAATGAAAAGGCAGATTGTTGGAATGTATATTCTGTAGTATCAGATATTTACAGACCCAATCCAAACCGTTTAAGAGACTGGATTTCATCGCCAAAAATTAGTGGTTACGAATCTTTGCATACAACAGTTGTAGGTCCAGACGGTAAATGGGTTGAAATACAAATAAGAACCGAACGCATGGATGAAATTGCCGAGAAAGGGCATGCTGCACATTGGAAATATAAAGAAGGAGTTGGAAATGGTGGAGGTTCTGAAAGTTGGTTGTCTAAAATTAGAAAAGCGCTAGAAAATCCCGATGAATCTGATATTGAGGAATCATCATCAAGAATAGAACTTTATTCTGAGGAGATTTTTTATTTTTACCCCTCAAGGAGATTTAAAAAAACTATCGAAAGGTGCAACAATACTCGATTTTGCTTACGAAGTACATACTGATGTGGGTTCTTGTTGTGTTGGTGGAAAAGTGAATGACAAAATTGTACCAATAAAACACATTCTTCAAAATGGTGATAAGGTTGAAATTTTTACTTCAAAAGCCCAAACACCAAAACGAGATTGGCTTCAGTTTGTGCAGACTTCAAAAGCAAAAGCACGAATTAAAAAATATCTAAAAGAAAGTGCTCATGTCAACGCTGATGAAGGTAAAGAGATAGTAATAAGAAAATTAAACCAAGTAAAAATAAAGTTTGCTGACGATAGTGTTTTTAAGCTCATAAAACATTATAAGGTAAAAGATGCTTTGGAATTGTATTTGGGCGCTGCTGAAAATAAATTTGATTGGTCTGAATTAAAAACTTTGTTTTTTCCTGAAAAAAATGAGGATGATAAAAAACCGAATCAAATTGATACAAAAGATTTTAAACAGAAAGTAAATAGAAAAATAAATTCGGTCGATAATTTTCTAATTATTGAAAATAGTGTTGATAATATAGTGTACCGACTTGGGAAATGTTGTAACCCAATAAAAGGAGATGATGTTTTTGGTTTTCTTACTGCTTCCGGTGGTTTTACAATACATAGAATTACCTGCCCAAATGCCAATGAATTATTGAACAAGTACCCATATAGGGTTGTTAAAACTCATTGGACTCAGAATGAAGCTAATGATTCAAGATTTTTGGTGGGTATTAAAGTTGTTGGTGTCGATGAGATTGGGATAATAAGCACCATTACGCAAGTTATTTCTCAAGATCTTAAAGTGAATATGCGTGACATAAATGTATTATCTGATGATGATATTTTTGAAGGGAAAATTTCTTTATACATCAAAGATAATAATCACTTGGAAACTCTTCTGAAAAAGATTAGAAACATAAAAGGAGTGCATTTTGCTGATAGATATGATGAAAGATAAATAAATCACGTGTATTATACTCGGAATATCTATTTTTTTTAATCTAATATTGTAGAAAGTAGCGTCAATAAATCGTCTCTTTTTATTGGTTTTTTCAGGTAATAGTCGCACCCGGCAGCAATAACTTTATCTCTATCGCTTGTTAGTGCGTGTGCCGTTTGAGCTACAATAGGTATATTTGGATTTTGAGCTTTAATTACTTTAGTTGCTTCAATACCATCAAGAACAGGCATTTTTATATCCATTAATATAATATCTATCTTACTGTTGATTACAAACTGGTCAATTGCTTCTTTTCCGTTTGTTGCTCTTATTATTTTAGCTCTTGTTTTAGCAAGAACTTGCTCTAAATAATAGAAATTAATAGGTTCATCTTCAGCAATTAATATCACTTTTTCACTCCAATTTATTGCGTGAATATCTTTATGTGTATTATTATTTTTTTCTTTTTCTTTTTTATCTATTTGGTACGGTAGTTTCAAGGTAAATATAGAACCCTTATTGATGCTTGATTCTACGCTCAGAGAACCGTGAAGTAATTCTGTGTATGATTTTGCAATTTTCAAACCTAAACCTATGGTTTCGGTATATATCTCATTATTAAATGATTTCTCGGTCAAAAACGTTTTTAATTCTTTCAGTTTTTCATTATGTATACCGGAACCGGTATCTTCCACATAGAATAAAATTTCATCAGGTAAAACTTTTAAACCTATTTTAATATGCCCTTTTTGTGTGAATTTAAGGGAGTTACAAACTATGTTGTTTATTATTTGAATGACTTTTTCTTTGTCTGTTACAATTTCAATATCGGTAGTAGGTAAGTCGAGTATAAATTGTAGTTCTTTAGAGAAAACTTCGGTTTCAAATGTTGTATGTAATGACTTAATTATGCTAAATAACATAACCTTGTCGTTGTTCAATTTTATTTGCCCGGATTCAATCATGGAAATATTTATAATTCCATTAATTACTCTAAGCATCTGGTCACTAGAACTATTCAGGTATTTTATGTAGCTCTGCTGACTTGGGTCTGGTAGTTCTGTATTTGATAAAATTGATAAAAATCCTATTATACTATTAAGCGAATTTCTGAGTTCGTGTGAAATATTTGCTAAAAATTGGTTTTTTGCTTTTTCAGATTCTTTAGCATTACTCAATTCCGATAGTAAAACATCTTCATTTAATTTGTATTTCGATATATTCCTAATGATACCATACAAAATGTATCCGTTTAAGCTAACTTGAATTTTTATAAATGAAATTTCTACAGGTGTAATTTTTGAATTTGCAGTTATAAAACTAAAAATTTCAGAAAGAGGTTCTTGTTTGGTTATAAACTTAGAAACTGATTTTTGTAAATTATCTTGTTCTTTATCAATTATAAATGAACAAAAATTCTGACTTATAGTTTTTTCATTATTGTAACCGAACTTAGAAATAGAAGGAGATATGTATTTTATGAAATAATTATTATCAACTGCAAAGTAAACATCTTCAATATATTCAGCAAATGTATTGAAGAGAATCTTTTCGTTTTCAGAATGCAACAAATTGTTACTTTCCTTGTTTTTTACTAAAATTACTTGATCATTAGAATACTGATTAATAGCAGAGTATATGAGATGTTTTAGTATAGATTGATTATTGTCGGGGTTGAAAATTCCAAAAATTTTTCTCCAATTGTTTTCATTTTGTATATAGTCAGCGTTTTCTGAAAGTGTAATTATTTTTATGTTTCTATCATGAATTTCATCTAACAAAAGGTTAATTTCTTCAAAATGAGATGCAGAATGAATAGAGGTTATAAAAACTTTAACATCGTTTATTGATAAATAATTATTAACTTCATCTAATGTGCTAAATATTAATATATTAAATTCATTACATAAATTTGATTCAAACATAAATGTTTTAAATCTTTTATCATAATAATATATGATAGATTCTTTTAAATCTTTGTTCATTTGGTTGTAATAAACTTTGTTTTTCGGTATAAAGTTTCTATTTCCAATATTAATAAATATTCGTGATACATGAGGTTAATTTTTATATTATTATTTATAATAATTTTTATTTTACTTGTTTTAGTAATATTACTGGTTATTATAAAGTTGTTTGAAACTCATATTAATATTAAACTTTGCTATTAGAATCTAAATATCTTTAATTTCTAGTACAATAAAGTAAGAATTTTTATAATTTTGATAATTATTACGAATTGTGTAATAATATATTTTTTTAAATTATAGAAATTACCCAAGTGAAACCAATTACATTATTCTGCCTGTTAATATTATTATTTGCTAAAATTAGTATTGCTCAGGAAGATACACTTGTTTCAAAGCAACAAGCTCTTGATACTACGTCATCTCAGGTTCTAAATATTGATAATTCTGAGCTTGTACCTAGTGATACTGTTATTTTAACTAAAAAAAGTGTTTTAGATAGTATTTGGAATGAAACATACATCAGTTATAAGGTTGATTCTGTTGATTTTAAAAGAAAATCTATTTCTCAATTTGGAATAGGGCGCTCATATTTGCAAAATAATTATATTACTTCATTGACATATCCGGGAGTAGAATTTTAAATACTCTAAAACATCTGAAAAATATAAAGGATTATCATTAATAAGAAAATGTTTAACTGAACATTTTTCTTATTTTTCTGATATAAATACTGATAAGTCATTTTATGAAATCGGACTTTCTTATGAATATAGTTTTCTGTTTTCTGTTTATAAGAATCGGTCTAATACATTTTCTTTTCATATTGGTCCTACCGGAATATCTGATATTTATATAGATATTAAAACAGATAACACAAATAATCCATTTGCTTATAGATCTACAAATTCACTTGGTGTTTCTTCTATGGTTGCTTATCGTTTTAAAACCAAAAAATTCTGTAAAGTTTCTTTTTTAATTGATATTCCACTAGTTGCGTTAGTAGCAGTACCCGATTACGCAAATGTATTACCTGTTGATTTATATGAGAATTTTGATTTAAGTGCTATTTATTCTGTAATGCCAATAGGAGCATATACAAGATTCAGATCAATTACAAATTTTGAATTTTCTTTTTGGAAAAATTCAGCAAGAAAGAGTGGTTCAACTTGGCGATTAACACATGTTTATGATGGCGGAAATATAAGTAAACCTAAAAAATTAGGATTTTCTAATCATACTGTACTCATAGGTAAAGTTTATAGGATTTTTAACCATTAAATTGACTCATTGATTCTCAACAGCATTATTAAAATTGATTACTCCAAATAAGTATATATTTTTTGAATTTTGCAAAACTTCCTTTTTTTACTCTTAATTTTTTCAATTTCAAGTTGTACAAAACTTTTTGTTGATGAAAATAAAGAAAATACACCAATAAATAATTTTGAAATGCTATGGAAACTTGTAGATGAAAATTATTGTTATTTTGAATATAAAAATATTGATTGGGATTATCAGTATAGTGTTTATAAAGAAAAAATTTTCGATTCTATGTCTGATGAAGAATTGTTCAATGTTTTATCAGAAATGCTCTCAGAACTTAAAGATGGACATGTGAATTTATATTCAAATTTCAATCAATCACGTTATTGGAATTGGTATTTAGATTATCCGTCAAATTTTGATGAAAAAATATTAGATGAGAAGTATTTAGGAAATGATTATTATATATCGGGCGGATTAGTTTCAAAATTGTTGAAAAATAATATTGGTTATATTAGATATTCAAGTTTTTCATCGGTTGTAGATGATGACAATTTAAATTTTGTCTTGTCTAAATTTTCTGATACAGATGGTATTATAATTGATATTAGAAATAACGGAGGTGGATATATTTACATATCAGATTTGATAGCTTCAAGATTTATTCCTGAACAATATTCAGATTCTACTTCAATCAGAGTTGGATACTTGAAATATAAAACAGGAGTTGAACATGATGACTTTTCTGATTTCTATAAGGTAGATTTAATTCCAACAAAAAAAGAAAATATAAAATATCAGAAAAAAGTAGTTTTAGTAACCAATAGACTGGTTTATAGCGCTGCAAATGATTTTGCAATGAAAATGAAAGCATTACCCAATGTAATACTTATGGGAGATACAACCGGTGGAGGAGGAGGTGTTCCAATTTTAAATGAATTATATAATGGATGGAGTGTTAGATATTCTGCAAACCCAATGTTTGATAGTGAAAAAAAACATACTGAATTTGGTATTGCTCCAACATATTTTGTACAAATGGATACAACAAATAGAGAATTTGATTCTATACTCGAGTCAGCAATAGACTATTTAAGTAATAAAAATAAATAGTTGCCTTTTTTTATTTTAAACATTATATTGAACAATTAGTAACATTATTTTTAATAATTTTAATAAAATTTTAACAAATAAACTTGTGGAAAAAAGTGATATTTCTTCTGTGTTAGAGGTTTTGAACGGAAAATCTGCCAATGAAATAATAAAATGGATTTTTGATACTATTGGAGTTGAAAATGTTGCGTTGGCATCAAGTTTAGGCATAGAAGATCAGGTGCTTACAGACTTGGTTTTAAAACAAAATGATAAAGCTCGAATATTTACTTTAGATACAGGTAGATTGCCCCAAGAAACCTATAGTGCTATGGATAAAACCATGATGCATTATAATTTTAAATATGAAGTATTATTTCCTGATAGAGATAAGGTTGAAAAAATGGTTTCAGAATATGGAGCAAATCTATTTTATGAGAGCATTGAAAAGAGAAAACTGTGTTGCGATGTTAGAAAAGTTGATATTTTAAAAAAGAAACTTAGTACATTAAAGGCTTGGATTTGCGGATTGAGAAAAGAACAGTCTGTAACACGAACAAATATTAACGTTGTAGAATGGGATGAGGCTAATAATTTGTTGAAATTTAATCCATTAATAGATTGGAATGAAGCAGATGTTTGGAATTATTTGAAAAAAGAAAATGTACCCTATAATAAACTTTTTGACAAAGGGTATACAAGCATAGGTTGTGCACCTTGTACTAGAGCCATAGAAAAAGGCGAGGATTTAAGAGCCGGAAGATGGTGGTGGGAAGATCCTATGCATAAAGAGTGTGGTTTGCATGTGAAAAAATAATGAATTCATTACACATTTATTTTTATTGTGTAATTTAATATATTGCGTATTTATATAACTAAATTATGATTTTTGATATTTTTATTACTTTTTTACTGGTTTTTTTCAATGGTTTTTTTGTTGCTGCAGAGTTTGCGATTGTTAAAGTTAGAACATCTCAACTTGAGGTTAAAGTTCATGAAGGAAATAGATTTGCTAGTCTTGCTCAAAATATAGTTGCAAATCTTGATGGCTATTTGGCTGCTACTCAGCTAGGTATCACACTAGCAAGTTTAGGTTTGGGTTGGATTGGAGAACCTGTAGTGTCTAAAATTATACTAAAGATTATGTCAATTTTAGTATAGAAGTTACCAAGAATTAGCTCATAATATTTCTTTACCTATAGCTTTTGCTTTTATAACAGTTTTGCATATTGTTTTTGGTGAATTAGCACCAAAATCATTAGCAATTCAACGTTCAATGAAAACTGCATTAGTAATTTCTTATCCACTACAGTTTTTTTATGTGCTTTTTAGACCTATAATATGGATTTTGAATGGTATAGCAAATTTTATTCTGAAGAATATTGGTATTACTTCAACGCATGGTTCTGATGTACATAGTAGTGAAGAATTACAATTTTTGGTACAGCAAGGACAAAAAAGTGGAGAAATTGATGAAGCTGAATATAAAATAATTAAAAATGCTTTTAATTTTTCTGAACAAACGGTGAAACAGGTTATGGTTCCCAGAGTTAATGTGTTTGCCATTGACATAAATAATATCACTGAAAATATTCTAGATTTGGTTATTGATGAGAGTTATTCAAGAATTCCTTGTTACGAAAATAATTTAGATAATATAGTTGGGGTTGTTTATTTAAAAGAATTACTGATTGCAACAAGGAATAATAAAAAAATGAACATACGTTCTGTAATGCGCCAGATGTTTGTTGTTCCTGAAACTAAATTAATAGGTCAATTACTAAATGAGTTTCAGGTAAGACACCAACAGATGGCTCTGGTTGTAAATGAATATGGTGGCACTGAAGGTATTATTACAATGGAAGATATTTTGGAAGAGCTTGTTGGTGAAATTCAAGATGAATATGATAATGAAATACCTTTTGTAGAAAAAATTTCTGAGAAAAGCTACAATGTAATTGCTTCTGTAAATATTGATGATATTAATGAATTGCTTCCTCATCCTTTGCAAAGATGAGCAATATGATACACTTGCAGGTTATATCATATTGAAATTTGGAAGAATTCCATCTGTAAAAGACAAGATAATTCTTGATAATTATGAACTATCTGTACTTAAAAAACATAAAAGTACAATATTGCTAGTTCACCTCATTGATTTATTATATACTGATAAAGATGCAGTTGAAGAAGAAAATAATAGTTCTGATGTTTTATAGAATATTAAATTAATATATCCATATAGTCTGAACAGCTGAAAGCTTCTATCTCAGTATTTTTACAAAGTTGTTGAGCTTCTTCTAATATTAAATCTATTTCTTTGTCTGTATTGTGAGGATCGTGATGGGTGAGTCCAACCCTTTTTACTTTGCATTTTGAAGCTAAATTAATAACATAATCAGGAGTAGAGTGGCCATAACCTGCATTAGACGCATCGTATCTTTTTCTTGAGTATTGACAATCAATTATAAGTAAATCGGCTCCATGTATGTGATGTTTCATTGCGTTCGGTATCGAATCCTGATTTTCATGATCAGTCATCAATACACAAACTTTTCTTGTTTCCAAATCTTCTATGCGGTATGAAAGTGTCATTCCCGGATGATATGTCTTAATTGTTTTTATTGCTAAAAATTCTTTAAGAGGAACTTTATTCTTTTTTATTGAAATCAATTCATTAAGATTTTCTGATAGAGTTTCAAAAACATCTGCGTCAATTATTTTAATTCCCAATTTGTGAATCAAAATAACATCTTTCCCAGGGAACTTAATGTCTTTATATTTGAAATCTCCACGAACCTCTTGAATATTTATTGGAAAATAAGGTGGGCGCATCATATTTTCCATCATTTGCAATGGACCTACACCATTATCATATGGTCCAATAAGTCGCATTTTGTATTTTTTTATAAATAACACCGGACTATGAAACAATCCAATTATGTGATCATGATGCCAATGTGTGAATAAGGTCAGTATTTCTGTAATCTCAGGCTCATTCTTCAGTATATCATGACCCATTGACAAAAAACCACTTCCTCATCTATTACCAAAGCCAAATGGTCTGGAATATGTTTGTTAAATATTCTCAAACATGTAGTGTTGCCACCATATTTCAAAGAAGAATCATTAAATATTGGAATAGAACCGCGTGTTCCATACATTTTTATCCTTATGCTTTTATAATTTGCAAATTCCTGTATACCTTATCTATACTGCAATATAATAAAAACTTTAAATACTATTGGAATAAAATTATGAAATTAAATTTCAATTTTAGAAATTTCTAGGTCTTAAATAGAATCATTGAAAATTAGAATTTTCCCAACAACGCTTTAATCGTCAAGACATTAAAGAATAGTTGTTTTTTGTAATGTATTATATTTCAAAAAAATACATTACAAACAAAAGAATTACAAAATAATTCTTAGAAACAATGTTGAATTAATGTTGTATGGTGGGGCATCTAAATCTATTTGTTGGAAATAAATTTTACCTCCAGCATTACAATAAAATTTATCATTTAAATGAAACATAAACCCTACACCAGACCAAATTCCAGCTGATGATCCTGCAGGTGTATTATTTAAAACAGGGTTTACAAACACAAGAAATCGCCAACGTAACTGCCAATATTCATTTCATTTTCTTTACTTCTACCACATTGAAATTTAATCCCATTTCTAAATAAGGATTTAATTTCTTGTTGGTGGTCAAATTGTAATGTAATCCAATATCTATATTGTATCTACTTTCTGTAGCGTGAATGCTACCCAATTCTGTTTGTTCATTTTGTTTTGTTAATTGATTTTCTCTCTCTATAACGAATGCACCAGAAGCTTTTAAATTTGAATAATTTAATTCAGTAATAAAACCTAGACGATTAGTGAAATTGTATCCAAGAAATCCACCAATAGCAAAAGCCGGTTTGTATTTCATGTTTTGCGTTGCATATTCAATAATTGTAAAATCATCAAATATTACTTCGCTAGCTAAATATTCATAAACGGTATAATAGCTGTCATAATTGGTTGTAAGTAATCTATCTAAAGTGAAAATCTTACTAGGGTCGCCTCCGTAGAATGCTGCATCCCTATTATTTGGGAACATAGCACCTAGAGTAACCCCAAAAAAGAATCCTTCTTTATTTTTAGCGCCATCTTTATTTTTAGCTCTATCTGTATTTTGAGCGTTTGTTTGAAAAACGGCAAATAGTAAGAATAAAATTAATATTCGTTTTATCAAGATATCAATATATTTTTTTGAGTAGAATTTCATTTGTTTAGTTTAATTTTGTAAATTTTTAATAATCAAATGATTGAATTCGTTATTATTCTGTATAAGTACTTACAATTTACTAATGCCTTTTTCAAATATTTAATGTTAATTTAAATAACAAAAAGAATAAGAAATAATTTTAAGAAAATACATTTATAGCTTAATTTTCAAAAGAATTTGTAGTTAAAATTTCAAAAGAATGATGTTCTAATTCAATCGAAAGAATATTGTTTTTAATACTGAATTTAGAGTTGAAATTGCTATTGAATTGTAATTCAGTGTACTCTTCTGGTAATTTAATATCAATAGACGTAATTTTGCTAGATTTATTGAATATAACAATAGAGGCGTCCTTAAAGAATTTTCTACAAAAAGCAAGGATATCTCCTTTTTTATTGAGAAATATGAAATTCCCATATATAAGAGAAAGCGAATTTTTTCTTATCGACATTATTTTTTTCGCATAAAACAAAGTTTCTTGCTCTCCTATGTTAAGACCTTCAAATCTCATAGGTCTTCTATTATCTGGGTCAGCACCACCTGCTATGCCAATTTCATCACCATAGTATATTACCGGTATTCCTGGAATTGTAGCAATAAATGCGGTAAGTGCACTAAGTTTTTTATATCCAATCGGATTTTTCACTGTAATATGCCTAATCCAGCCTTCGTGCTTAGCATTTTGAGAGATACTTAAATCTTCGCCGGCATATGAAATAAAACGGGGTAAATCTATGATTACCACTAATATTTCCCATTTTATTGTTGTATCCAAATGCTTGTAAATCTTGCTCAAGTGCTATTGATAGTTTGTCAAAAGGCTCATGGTCAAAGCAAAAAGCGCTTCTTACTTCATAGTAAAGGTTAAAAGAAAATTGACCATCGAGCATGCCTGAGTTTACATAACTTTTAAGTAAATCTCTGCCGCCAAACGTTTCACCAATTTGATATAACCGTTTATTTTCACGGCACATGATAGCATGTTTCAATTTGTGCGTGAGTTTTCTCCAAAAAACATCGGGTATATGCTTGGTAGCATCATGTCTAAACCCGTCTAAATTATAGGCATCTACCCAATATAAAGCGAACTCGGTCATAGTGTCAACTACTTCCGGTTTTTCATAGTCTAATGTAGGCAAAAATTTATCAAACCAGGTTGTTAGGCGATGCTCTTCCCATCTTCCTATGTTGAGCGAACCATCGGGCAGGTAAAGTGGAGTTGCCCAGTCTGGATTCATTTTTATTATAAAATTGTCTTCATGCACATGATTAGCAACTAAATCTAATATTACATTTATATTATTTTTATGTGCCTCATTCACCATTTCTTTCAAATCTTCAACAGTGCCGAAGTGTTCATCTATTCTTGTAGAAATCGTTGGCCAATAGCCATGATATCCGGTAGATTTTTGCCCATCGCTTTCGCAAGCATGGTCAGGATTCTTTACCACAGGTGAAATCCAAAGTGTGTTTACACCTAGTTTATTGAAATATTTTTCTTTTATTTTTTGAGTTATTCCGGCTATATCACCACCGTAGTAATTCAATTTTGTTTGCAATCCTTCGGCTTTTATCGGATTGTCGTTCGATGGATTTCCATTACAAAATCTATCGACCATCAAAAAATATATAATTTGATTTTCTTTGTCGTTCCTCGATAATTGTTTTGCATCTGTAAGTACTTTGCCATATTCTAATGGAATAAGCAAGTCATTAGATAATCCAAAATCGTTATATGCCCATACTCTTAAAAATGAACGCTTTATATTATAAGCTTCTTTCGGAATGGTAATGAGTAGTTTTTCGTTATTTCTGAATAAACTAGCTGAATTAATCCTTTTATTTTGCCATAAAACAACAAAATCTGTAATTTTTTCATCAGATGAAAGTACACAGCCTAACGAAAAATCCTTTTCTGTTGTTATTCTCGGAACTTCACCTTGCTTCTCGGTTCTTACTTTTAATAAGGAGTTAAAACCGCCGTATCCATTATCTATCTTATTCGGATTATCGGGGTCATTAAACCAGTTTCCGTTCGCAATCAATTGGTATGGGTAGTTTCCGGGTTCAAGCTTTAAATCTATTTCCCATTTCCCGTTAGTATAGTTAAAGTAATTATCTGATGGATTCCAGTTGTTAAAATCTCCAGCAATTTGAAGTGATTGAATATAGCCTCCGTGGGAGTCGAATGTGTATTTGTAAATTAATTTTTGTGATCGTAGAAGAACTAAATTATATAGTTCCTGATTTATGTATATGTTAATCAGGAATATGTGTGGAATGAATCCGGATACATTAATTAGTAGAGTATTGTTAGTTTGGTTTAACTCCATTTTGAGACCATCTACAGGGTCTATGTTTGTTATTTTCTCCGGATGCAAAAAATAATCGCCCAAATAAACCAATGTGGTTTCTAAATTTAGTTGTATAGGTGTTGCTAAATGGAATATTTCCCCACAAACAGTTTCTTCTTTCATCCTATAGAATATACCGAATTTTCTCAAAAGTTATACTTTTACAAACTTAATGTTTCAAATTTGAAAAATATATAGATTTTGATTTTTTTTTTATCTCTTATTCGTTTTGTATTGAATTTTATATAAATAAAGTAAAAAAAACAATAAATTAATAAATTTGAAGCTGTTTTTTCTATTTTTACCATTCTTAAAACAAGAAAATAAACTTTCATTTCTTGTTTTAGACTTTGAAAGACATTATTTATTTTTTAGATTATGATAATTATTAAAAAATCAATTCCTACTTTTTTATTTTTTGTTTTTATTATTTGTTGTGTTTATAATACTGGAAATGCTCAAAATCAAATTGGTACGCTTAATAATATTGAATCTTCTTTTTTATCAAATGCTTCGGTTGGGATATCAATAAAAAAAATAAAGAATGATTCTGTTATTTATGACTATAATGGAAATAAAAACCTAATACCTGCTTCTGTTCTCAAATTAGTAACAGCCTATTGTATTTTAGAACAGAAAGGGGCGGATTATACCTTCAAAACATCTTTACAGCATACTGGAATTATTAAGCAAGATACGCTTTGGGGTAATTTAATTATAAAAGGTGGTAATGATATGAGTTTAGGTTCTCGTTATTTTTACACCTCTACCGATATTGTTTTTAAAAATATAATTGGTTATCTGGGATTTAAAGTAATTATGGGCGATATTATTGTCGATATTTCTAGGTTTGACAATGAATATGTGCATCCAACATGGACATGGCAAGATCTTGGAAACTACTATGGATGTGGTGTCTATGGCTTATCTTTTTTAGATAATAGTTTTGAGATAAAGTTCAATGCTAATGGAAAACTAAATGAACCGGCTCAAATTAATTCTATTAATCCATCGTTAATAGATATTTCTATTGATAATGATGTATGTGTAGGTTTGCAAGGTAGTGGAGATAATGCTTATCTATATGGATATTATAATTCTAAAACATATCAAGCAAAAGGTAGCTTGGCAAAACGTGCCGAATTATATACTTTAAAAGGATCGTTACCCAATCCTCCATTATTATTTGCCGAGATGTTTAGAAATTATATTACCTCTAATGGTTACTTTGTAAAAGGTAAAGCTTTGGTTAGCAATGATAAAATTGCAGACACCGTTTTTAATCTAGGCTTCATAAGCTCACCACCATTGAAAGAATTAATAAAAAACATGAATGAAAAAAGTAATAACATGTTTGCTGAACATTTTTTCAAGGAATTTAGTGCAGATATTTTAACACAAGGAAGCTTTGATAAGTCTGCAACTTTTGTAAAACAGTTTTTAACACAAAAAGTCAAGAACTCTGAGCAAATCAATGTGGTAGATGGTAGTGGCTTGTCTCGCTTTAACACAATTTCTGCCGAGGTTCTAACATCTATTTTGGTGAATATTGCAAATGGTAAAAATTACAGGGTTTTTAAGGAGTCTTTAGCTGTTTCTGGTAAAACAGGTACTCTTAGTAGTTTTGGTGTTAATTCTGCCTTAAATGGGGCTATTTACGCCAAAACAGGCTCTATGACAAGAGTAAGATCGTTGGCCGGATACATTAAAGCAAAGTCGGGTAGTGAATATGCTTTTAGCATTATTATAAATAATTTCAATTCTAGTCATGCCGATATTAGAAAATGGACTGAAGATTTTCTATTGCAGTTTTACCTAAATAATTAGAAATGTATAATTCATATTTCGATAATAAAATAATTTGGATAACTGGAGCATCATCAGGTATTGGTGAAGCCTTGGCTGTATCATTGGCAAAATGTAATGCGAGATTGATTTTATCGTCTAGGCGTGAAAGTGAATTGCTGAGAGTTAAAGATTTGTGCGAGCAAAGTGGGAGCAAAGTAAAAATATTGGTTTTAGATTTACTAAAATCCGATGAGTTGGTCCAAAAATCAAAAGAAGCAATTTCTCTTTACGGTAAAATTGACATTTTCATTAATAATGGAGGTGTTACTCAACGCTCTTTAATTGTAGAAACTCCAATAGAGGTTGATAGGAAAATTATGGAAGTAGATTATTTTGGTGGGGTTATTATTACAAAAGCAATTTTGCCTACGATGATTGAAAACAAGTATGGCCATATAGTTTCTATATCAAGTATTTCCGGATGTTTTGGATTTCCGTTGCGTTCTGCATATTGTGCTGCTAAGCATGCTATGTATGGTTTTTTTGAAACTGTACATGCCGAATTATCTGACAAAAATATATTTTCTACAATAATTGCTCCCGGACGTATTAATACCACAATTTCTACCAATGCCATTACAAAAGACGGTACTGCTTATGGTAAAATGGATCATGGTCAAGCTGGTGGAATGGATGTAACCGTTTTTGCTCATAAAACTTTAAAAGCAATTTCGAAAAAGAAAGTCGAGGCAGTTATTGGTGGAAAAGAAATAATTATGGTTTTTTTGAGAAGAAAATTTTCATTTGTATTTTTTCGGATAGTAAAAAAAGTTAATCCGATATAGTGTGTTTTTACTAAAATCAATTGAATAATGAATAAATATTTTATTAGAGGTATTCAACAGATAGGTATTGGTGTGAGCAATTTAGATGCTGCATTTTCGTGGTATAGAAAGTATTTTGGAGCTGATTTAAAGGTGTTTGATGATGATTCGGTTGCTGAGTTTATGTTGCCTTATACCGGCGGTGTACCTCAAAGAAGACGTGCGGTATTAGCTATAAATATTGAAGGTGGAGGCGGTTTTGAAATATGGCAGTACAAAGGTCGTATTCCTAATAAAGCTGATTTTGATATTCAAATTGGCGATTTGGGAATTTTTGCAGCTAAAATTAAAACAAGAAGTGTAGAGAGTACTTTTGCTTTTTTTAAATCTGAAAATCTAAACATTTCCAGTTTGCTCAAAGATCCTATTGGCAATTCGTATTTTTGGATTACTGACCCATGGGAAAATAAATTTCAAATAGTTGAGGGAAGTGGTTGGTATACTGACGATAATAAAAAAACCGGACTTGTTTATGGTGCTGTAATGGTGTTCCTGATATTGAAAAAGCATTCGCGGTATACAAAAATATTTTAGGTTATACCGAAGAGGTTTACAACCTTGAATCTGTTTTTGATGATTTTGCAAGTTTGAAAGGTGGAAGTACTAAAATAAAGCGTGTATTGCTAAAGCACACAGAACCCAGAAATGGTTGCTTTGGAGCTCTTTTTGGACCTAGCCAGATTGAACTGGTTCAGCTCACAGAACATAAGCCAAAATTTATATTTGAAAATAGGTTTTGGGGCGATTTAGGATTTATACATATTTGTTTTGATATTTCAAATATGAATGAATTAAGAATAAAATCTATGCAAGAGGGATTTCCTTTTACGGTTGATAGCTTTATGGCGCAACAAGGCAGTAGTTTTGATATGGGTGAAACAAAAGGCTTGTTTTCTTACATAGAAGATAATGGTAAAACCTTGATTGAATTTGTAGAAGGACATAAATTACCAATTATAAAATGGCTTGGTTGGCAGATTAATCTTAAAGATAGAAATCCGCAGAAACCGCTACCTCGCTGGGTTGTAAAGGCTTTGAAGTTTAAACGAGTTAAAGGGTAGCTGTCTAAACAGAAACAGAAAATTTAAAATAGTTGATTTGAAATTTTCTTTTTAAAATTGCGTTTAAGATTTTGTTTTTAAAACTTAAAAAATAAAAAAAAAATAAAAAAAAAGTAAAAATATATTAATGGTAGAAAATGTTTTAATCACCGGAGCATCAAAGGGAATTGGGAAAGCTATTGCAGAACTATTGGTGAATAATAATTTTAATGTATATGGTACAACGAGAAATTTAGCTCAATTGACCGAAAAAAATGATAAAGTTAAATATCTACAATTAGATTTGTCTGACGAGCAGAGTATTAGAGCTTGTGTAGATAAAATTGAAACTATTGATATACTCATAAATAATGCTGGGCAATCGCAAATTGCAGCATTTGAAGAAGTTCCAATGGACAAATTGCGGGCTCTATTTGAAATTAATTATTTTGGAATGGCTACTTTAACTCAGTTATTATTGCCTAAGTTAAAGAAAAGTAAGCATCCTAAAATTATTAATATTGGTTCTATGATTGGTACGTTTCCTTTACCATTTTATTCGAGTTATGGTGCAACTAAAGCATGTACTCAGACTATGACATACTGCTTAAGACACGAACTAAAAGCTTTTGGTATTCAGGTTTGTATTGTGGAACCAAATGATATTAAGACAACAATAACGCCCGACTTTTTGTTTGTTAATGGTAGTGAATATCATAATGATTTAGTTAAAATGCGAGATTCTGTGAAGTCTAAAATGGAAAAAGCTCACGATCCTGTTTGTGTTTCGACGTTAATTTTGAAATTAATAAAAAAACAAAAATTAAAAAGCAGATATATTGTTGGAGGTATGGGTGGCGTTTTTGTCTTTTTTAAGCGTTTTGTGCCAGATAGTTTGGTGGAATACACAGTAAGAAAGATGTACAACCTTAAATAATATAAATTTTATTGGGAATATTGAAAATACTTAGTTTAATTTGCACTTTAAATAATAATCTAATAAAAAATTTAATCATGGCTCATAAAATTACTGAAGAGTGCATAGCTTGTGGAGCGTGTGCTGGAGAATGTCCGGTAGAAGCTATTTCTGAAGGCGAAATCTACGTTATTGATAAAGATACTTGTACTGATTGTGGTGCATGTACTGAGGTTTGCCCAACAGGAGCTATCATTGCAGGATAAAAATTAAAAAGGAGGCTTGTTTAAGCCTCCTTTTTAATTTATTCTATAACCAAAGAGAGATTCTTCTCTTGAATCAATTTTCTTAGGTTGAGAATTGCATAGCGCATTCTTCCTAAAGCTGTGTTTATGTTTACATTGGTAAAATCAGCAATCTCTTTGAAACTCATATCTAAATATAATCTCATAATTACTATAGATTTTTGTTCCTCTGGTAATTCTTGTACTAAGTTTTTCAATTGAATAGCTAATTGCTTACTTACAATGTTTTGCTCAATATTTTTTTCAGAAAATTTCGGTGAACTAAATATATCTATCTCAAAAGCATCGGTTGAAATTTCTTTGTAGTTCTTCTGTTTTCTAAAGTAATCAATAACAAGATTATGAGCTATTCTCATTACCCAAGCCGAAAAACGTCCATCTTCGTTGTAACGTCCTTGTTTTAAGGATTTTATAACTTTAATAAAAGTGTCTTGAAATAAATCTTCTGCGAGAGTCTCTTCTTTTACCAAGTAAAGAATATGAGTATATACTTTTTGTTTGTGTCTTTTTAATAGAACCTCAAACGCTGACTGACTTCCATCAATAAATTGTCTCACCAATTCTTGATCAGTTAAATTTAAACTTTCCATGTTTACCTCCTAATGTTTAACGAGTGTTGAAAAGTAGAAATCAGTCTATAAAGCCTCCTTTTTTTGAGTGAATATATTTAATAATTACAAATCTAATAATTTTTTATTAATTTCCAAAAAATATTGTAAACAAATTTTATTTTCTGAAATTTGCATTCTAAAATTAATTATAAATATTGATGACAAACGCTACAAAAAATAATATAATTGATATAAAAAACGTAAAAGTTCATAATTTAAAAAATGTAAGTTTACAATTAACTCGCGATAAATTTATCGTTATAACCGGAGTATCTGGCTCAGGTAAGTCGTCGTTGGCATTCGATACAATCTACGCTGAGGGGCAAAGAAGGTATGTAGAGAGCCTTTCTTCTTATGCTAGACAGTTCCTAGGTAAAATAAATAAACCCGAGGTAGAATACATAAAAGGAATTCCTCCGGCTATTGCAATTGAGCAAAAAGTAAGTACTAGAAATCCTCGATCTACTGTCGGTACTTCGACCGAGATTTATGCTTATATTAAACTATTGTATGCTCGTATTGGAAAAACAATTTCGCCAATTTCCGGAACCGAAGTTAAGCGTGATAAGGTAAGTGATATTGTAAATTTTATTTATTCTTACCCAGAAGAAACAAAATCTTGATTCAAGCACCAATTGTTGATTCTGAAAGAAGCTTATTGGAGGATTTAGATTTGTTGCAAAAGCAAGGCTTTTCAAGGGTTGTATATGATGGAACTATTCATAGAATTGATGAATTTGTGTCTGTTCTGACAAAAAAAGAAAAGCAAAAGGTAAATTTGTTGATAGATAGAATTAAAGTAGCTTCTAATACCGATACCGAAAATAGACTTGCCGATTCTATTCAAACTGCTTATTATGAGGGAAAAGGTGTTTGTATTATTGGTGTTCTAAATGAAAATGATGAAATAAAAAACTATACATTTTCTGACTCATTTGAGGTTGATGGAATTGTATTTCAAGAACCTACAATTCATACTTTTAGCTTTAACAGTCCGTTGGGCGCTTGTCCTACCTGTGAGGGTTTTGGTAAGGTTATGGGCATAGACCCTGATTTGGTTATTCCTAATAAGTCGCTCTCTATTTATGAGGATGCTGTAGCGTGTTGGAAAGGTGAAAAAATGAGTGAATGGAAAGACCAGCTTGTTTTTACTGCATCTAAATTCGATTTTCCTATACATAAACCTTATTTTGAGCTTTCTAAAGAGCAGAAGGAGTTGGTTTGGCAGGGAAATAAACATTTTGGAGGTATCAATGATTTTTTCAAGATGGTGGAAGAGAATTTGTACAAAATTCAGTATAGAGTTCTATTATCCAGATACAGAGGAAAAACACTTTGTCCTACCTGTAAAGGCACACGCTTGAAGCCGGAAGCCGGATATGTAAAGGTTTGCAGTAGGTCTATTAGTGAAATTGTTGATTTATCTATATATGAACTTAAAAAGTTTTTTGATGAAATAAAACTTTCAGAAAATGAGTTGATTGTAGCAGCAAGAGTGTTGTATGAAATAAAATCAAGAATCAATTTTTTGCTCAGTGTAGGTTTAGGTTACCTTACACTCAATAGGTTATCTTCTACACTATCAGGGGGCGAATCGCAGAGAATTAATTTGGCTACTTCTTTGGGTAGCAGCCTTGTAGGTTCATTGTATATTTTAGATGAGCCAAGTATCGGATTGCATTCTCGAGATACTCATTTGCTTATTGATGTACTGAAAAAATTACAATCGCTCGGAAATACTGTAATCGTTGTAGAGCATGATGAAGAAATCATGAGAGCTGCTGATGAAGTTATAGATATTGGTCCTAATGCCGGTATTTTTGGTGGAGAAATTGTTTTTCAAGGTAATTGGGATCAAATTCACAAAGAAGATAAAAGTCTTACGGCTAGGTATTTAAATGGAAAAAATGTAATAGAAATTCCTTCTCTAAGGAGAGTCTGGAATAACGTTGTCACGATTCATGGCGCTAGAGAAAATAACTTAAAAAATATAACTGTTTCATTTCCTCTTAATGTTTTAACAGTTATTACAGGTGTAAGTGGATCGGGGAAATCTACATTAATAAAGAAGATATTATATCCGGCTTTGCATAAAGCTTTGGGTCAGGTGAGCGAAGCTCCAGGTGAATATGATAAAATTAGCGGTGCTTTTTCTCAAATTCATTCTGTAGAATTTGTTGATCAAAACCCAATTGGTAAATCTTCTCGTTCTAATCCGGTTACTTACAGCAAAGCTTTTGATGAAGTAAGAAAACTTTATGCCGATGAACCTCAGTCTAAATTGTATGCTTTTAAGCCTGCCCATTTTTCTTTTAATGTTGATGGTGGCAGATGCGAAGAGTGCCAAGGTGAAGGTATAATAAGGGTAGAAATGCAATTTATGGCAGATATAGAACTGCTTTGCGAAAGTTGCAATGGCAGAAGGTTCAAAGATGATGTTTTGGAAGTGAAATTTCTAGGTAAATCTATTTTTGATGTTCTTGAATTGTCAGTAGATGAGGCAATTGATTTTTTTAAATCGAAACCAAATTCGACAACTAATAAAATTGTTGAAAAACTTAAACCTCTGCAAGATGTTGGTCTTGGCTATGTGAAACTAGGACAATCTTCTAGTACTCTGAGTGGTGGAGAATCGCAACGTATTAAATTAGCTTCATTCTTAGGCAAAGAAAATCATGATAAACCATGTTTGTTCATCTTCGACGAACCTACTACGGGCTTGCATTTTCATGATATTTCGAAACTATTAAAAGCTTTCAATGATTTATTAAAATACGGACATTCTATTATTGTTATAGAACATAATATGGATGTTATTAAGTCTGCCGATTGGCTTATAGATTTAGGTCCGGAAGGTGGAGATGAGGGTGGATTAGTTCTTTTTGAAGGTATTCCTGAGGATATGATTCATTGTTCTAAATCATATACAGGTACTTTTCTTAAAGAAAAATTAAAGAAATAAATTGATTGATATTAAACACATTATGTGTAAACAGTTTACTAATTTGAAACTATGGATTTTGATTTAATAATATTGGGCTCCGGTCCCGGAGGGTATGTTGCGGCAATTAGAGCGTCGCAATTAGGATTAAAAACGGCTATTGTGGAAAAGGAAAATCTTGGTGGCGTTTGTCTCAATTGGGGATGTATTCCAACCAAAGCATTACTTAAAAGTGCAGAAGTGTTACAAAATATTGAAAGTGCAAAAAATTATGGCATTACAATTAATGGTGAAATTGTAGCAGATTTTGAAAAAATAATACAAAGAAGCAGAAAAATAGCTTTACAGATGAGTAAAGGAATTGAAGCACTGCTCAAAAAAAATAATGTTACCGTTATTAACGGATTTGGATATATAACTGATAATAATACAATTACCGTAACAAGCGAAGAGGGTACAAAACCATATTCTTTTACAAATATGATTATTGCTACCGGTGCTCGAGCTAAAGAACTTCCTTTCTTAAAAATTGATAGTAAAAAGGTGATAGGATATAAGGAGGCCTTAAATTTAAGCTCCCTTCCTGAGTCTTTAACAATAATTGGTTCTGGTGCAATAGGTGTAGAAATGGCTTATTTCTATGCGAGTTTGGGTACAAAAATTAGTCTTGTAGAAGCATTACCTCATATTTTACCTAATGAAGATAAAGATGTTGCTGAGCAAATAGATAGAACTCTTAAGAAGTTGAAAGTGAAAACGTTTGCTGACTGCAAAATTATTTCGGTTGATACAGAGTCTGTGTGCAAGATTGTATTAGAAACAGAAAAGGGTGTACAAGAAATTACATCAGAAGTAATTTTGTCGGCTGTGGGCATTACTGCTAATATAGAAAGTATTGGTTTAGAGAATGTTAATATTTCAACTGAATTTAATAAGATTAAAGTTGATACTTGTTACAGAACAAATGTTTCAAACATTTTTGCAATAGGTGATGTAATAAATACACCTGCTTTGGCTCATGTTGCATCGGCTGAAGCTCTGGCTTGTGTAGAATTTATGGTGCATCAGAAAACTCCTTCTATCAATTATGCTCAAATACCTTCATGTATTTATACAAAACCAGAAGTTGCTACTATGGGTATGACTGAGAAAATGGCAGAAAAAATGAATAAAGAGGTAGATATTTCAATTTTTCCTCTTGCTGCTTTAGGTAAAGCTACTGCAATTGGTATGCGTGAAGGTTTTGTGAAACTTATTTTTGAAAGAAAATCAAATAAATTGCTTGGAGCTACTCTTGTTGGAGCATCGGTTACCGAGATGCTCGGTGAAATAGGATTAGCATTGAAACTTGATGCAACTGCAATTGATATTTTACATACTGTACATGCGCATCCTACTATTTCTGAGTCTATTATGGAGGCTGCTGCAATGAATTTAGGTGAAGCTGTTCATATTTAGAAAATTATTAATTTTTCTGATTAAATAAATAATCTAAATTTGCACGTCTAAAAAAATGTGAATTGTGACTTTTGATTGTATTTTGTACATTGCTAATGTTCAACGTTACTAAAAAAAAAAAAATATATATACAAATGAATAAACTAATTAAAGTATTTCTGTTTCTAATATTTCCTTATTTTGCAATTAGTCAGACAGATACAAGTAATAATGAAACTATAGATAATAATAAATCTGTACCAATAGAACCTTCAGCACCTATAATTGTTAATGACAAACAGGATGATTCAGAGATTGTTAAAGAAATAAATATTATTGGTGTTGGTGATGTTATGTTGGGAACTGCATATCCCCAACGAATTTATTTACCACCAAATGAAGATTGTAAACCATTATTGTCTGATGTTAAAAGTATTTTAGAAAGTGCTGATCTTACATTTGGTAATCTAGAGGGTGCTATTACAAACAGTCACAAAAATGCAAAAACATGCAAAGACCCTAGTGTCTGTTATGTTTTTGCTATTGCCCGAAAAATTTGTTTCTTGTCTAACTTATGCAGGATTTGATCTTATGAGCATCGCAAATAATCATTCCGGAGATTTTAATTATCAAGGGAGAAGACGAACTGCTGCTTTGCTCGATTCTGTTGGTATTAAATGGGCGGGTACTACAGACAAACCTTATACATTATTTGAAAAAGACGGCGTAAAATATGGATTTGCAGCATTTTCTCCAAATTGGGAAACGCCTCAAATTACAAATATTCAGGCAGCAAAAAACACTGTAAAGCTACTTGATTCGTTGTGCGATATCGTAATTGTTTCTTTTCATGGTGGGGCAGAAGGTAGTAAATTTGAGCATGTTACGAGAAATTCAGAATTGTTTTATGGAGAAAACAGGGGTAATGTTTATCAGTTTTCCCATGCTGTAATTGATGCCGGTGCCGATGTCGTTTTTGGTCACGGACCTCATGTAACAAGAGCAATAGAATTGTATAAAAATAAATTTATTATTTATAGTTTAGGTAATTTTTGTACTTATGGTAAGTTTAATCTATCTGGTCCAAATGGCTATGCTCCAATAGTATCTCTAAAAACCGATAGTAAAGGTGATTTTATTTCAGGCAAAATATATCCTATTATTCAAATAGGAGAAGGTGGTGCAAAATTAGATAGTTTGAATCGAGTTATTAAGAGATTACAAACATTAACGCAAACCGATTTTCCTGAATCTCCTTTAAAAATTTTAGATAATGGAGATATCCTGAAAAAGTAAACTGAAAAAAGATTATGGAAATAAATATTCTTCAGTTACTAGATGGAGCTAAAAAGGCAGAAGGTTTTACCGTGATTATTGATGTTTTCAGAGCATTTAGTGTTGCTCCATATTTGGTTTCATTGGGCGTTAAGAAAATTATACCGGCAGGGAAAATTGAAGACGCATATTCTTTAGCCTCATCATTTGAAAACAGTATTCTTATTGGAGAACGCAATGAGAAAAAACCTGAGGGATTTCTTTATGGAAATTCTCCATCGCAGATAGAAAAAGAGATGGTTACCAATAAGATTGTAATTCATACAACAAGTTCGGGAACTCAGGGTATTGTAAATGCAAAAAATGCAGAACGAATTTTTACTGGTAGTTTTGTAAATGCAAATGCAATAATTAAATTTATTAAAAAAGAAAATCCTGCAAAAGTGTCGCTTTGCTGCATGGGTTATTCACTACAAAAGAAACTCAAGAAGATACACTTTGTGCAGAATATATTAAAGCAGGTTTACAAGATAGATTTTTTGATATTCAAAGTGCCTTTAATGAAATTAGAAATACTTCAGGAAAAAGATTTTTTATTCCGGAAAATCAAAAATTTTCACCGGAGAGCGACTTCTATTTTTGCTTGAAAACAAATATTTTTGATTTTGTTTTAGAAGCTATTCCTGAAAATAATTACATGGTTTTAAAGAACATTGAAGTTCCAAATTCATAAAAATAGTATTTTTGTGAATTATTTTTTTTTGGTAAAAGAAAAAATAGTAATATTATCAAAATAAGTGTTATAACATGCAATAAGATAATTTTTGAAATTTGTATCATTTCATTATTATACAAATTAACTCATTTTCAAATTAACTCATTTTCAAATTAACTCAAATTTTCAAATTATCACATTAACTCATTAGCACATTATTTACCATGAAGATAGTAGTATTAGATGCACAAACACTTGGTTCGGAAATAGATTTCAACCTATTGTCAAATTTTGGAAACTATGAAGTTTATCAGCTCACTCAGCCCGAAGAAAGACTTAAACATATTGCCGATGCAGAAATAGTAATAACGAACAAAGTTTTAATTGATAAATATATTATTGATAATTGTTCAGGCCTGAAGTTGGTAGCACTTACTGCAACCGGAATGAATAATGTCGATTTGGAATATGCAAAGCAAAAAGGAATTATTGTAAAAAATGTGGCAGGATATTCAACAGAAAGTGTTGCCCAACATACATTTGCATTGCTGTTACATTTAATGCACAATAATTCATATTACGACAGTTATGTTAAATCTGGTGCTTATGTTGTAAGCGAAACGTTTACCCATATTCATACTCAATATTTTCAATTGAAAAATAAAACCTGGGGAATAATTGGTTTGGGTGCAATAGGTAAACGAGTAGCAGAAATTGCTAAAGTTTTTGGTTGTAATATTATATATTTTTCTACGAGCGGTAAGAATTTTTCTAACGATTATAAACAAGTTAGTTTACCTGAACTACTTTCTACCGCTGATGTAATTTCTATACATGCACCACTAAATGAAAATACTAGAAATTTGATTTCAGAAAATGAATTTTCGCTAATGAAACCTACTTCATATTTAGTAAACGTAGGTAGAGGTGGAATTGTAAATGAAATGGAACTAGCTATTGCTCTTGATTCCGAATTATTAGCAGGAGCTGCTCTTGATGTTTTGGAAAAAGAACCAATTGATGCAAACAATCCTCTTTTGCATATTCAAAATAAACATAATTTGTTTATTACGCCTCATATTGCTTGGGTTAGTCAAGAAGCTATGAAAGAGTTGTGGAACAAAACATTAGAAAACGTTAAAAGTTATTTAAAAATCTAGGTTTTCTAATAGAAATATAGAAAATATTATCATCAATTTTAATAGAAGGATTAATCACTTATCTGAATTTTATTTTCTTTATTAAACTGTAAAAAACTAATATAAAAAGTATTATACTCGAAATGTATTTAATACTATCGGGTAATAATTCATGTTTATGTTCAGAATGTAGATTTGATATTGAAAACCATTCTGAAGGTAGGCTAATGTTAATTAGCAATCCGAAAAAAACAGAACTTAACACTATTGAAGCTAGGAAAATAATAGTAGCTTTTCTTCCAATTGTTTTTCCTAATACGGTCAATGAGGTAATATTCGTTGCCGGACCAGCAACAAGTAAAACAAGTGCAGCTCCAGGTGACAATCCTTTTAAAAGCAAAATTGCAGCAATAGGAATAGAGCCTGTAGCACACATATAAATTGGTACCGATAAAATCAGGACAAAAAATATTTCTAAATATGAATTATTCAATTGATTAAAAAAATCATTAGGTATAACTACCGAAAATAAAGCTGCCAAGAGTATTCCAATAAACAACCATTTGGCAATGTCATCCATTACATCTATAAATGCAAATTTTAGAGCTCTGAAATATACAGATTGATTCTTTGTTTCTTTTGGGCATGAACAATTTCCTTCTTTACAGCTTTTGCTTTTATTTATTATTGTTGTATCAAGAAAGAATTGTGGTTTTGTATTTTTCGGAATTTCCTTTTTAACAATCTCCTTTTTGTTAAAATATATATTTAAAACACCTCCAAGTATACCTGAGAATAAAGCTACTATTGGTCTAATTATCGCAAAAGGTAAACCAAGTAAAGAGTATGTTATCATTATTGAATCTACACCAGTTTGAGGAGTAGCTGTTAAAAATGAAATAGTTGCAGAAGTTGAAGCTCCTTGTTTATAAAAAGATATTCCGGTAGGTATTACCCCACATGAGCATAATGGTAGTGGTATTCCTATTAGGGTAGCATAGATAATAGATTTTATAGAATCTTGACCAATATATTTCTTAATTGAGTCTTTTTTTATAAGAACATGTAACAATCCTGCAATTAGAAATCCAAATAGCAAATATGCTGACATTTCATTTACAAGAAAAAGTAATTCTTTAAAATAGTTAGCTAAAAATGAATACATAATTTGAAGTTTATAATATGTACAAATTTAAAATAATAATTATTAAAGTAAATCACTAAATATGATGATAAAATGTAAATAACTTATTTGTTAATTTTAGAGAGCTTAATATTAAAAGTACTTTCTTTGTTTTTAAGTAAAGTTATGTTTAGAATTTTAAAATAAGTAAAAACAAAAGAACACCATCATGATTTTATTAAATGTTACAAAAGTGAATAATTATCAAATTTTAAATTAAAATATTTATGTGAAAATATCAAATACTAATTTTTAAAAATAAGCTAATGAGAAAATTAAGTTTTATTGTTTTATTAATATCTATTTATATGTATAGTTGTAATTCAACACCGGAGGATGAAAAAAATAACGTCGATAATTTTGTATGGCAAGTAGAGCGTTTTGACGATTATAGAATTCTACAATATAAAGTTGAGAGTTTTGAATCTTTAACTCTAAAACAAAAAAAGTTAGTTTTCTATTTATCTCAAGCCGCAATGGTAGGAAGGGATATTCTCATTGACCAAAATTACAAATATAATCTTGCTATTAAAAGAACTTTAGAAGAAGTGTATAAAGTTCATAATAAAGAAGAATCTGGTCCAGAATGGGATAATTTTGTGTTGTATTTGAAGAAATTTTGGTTCTCAAATGGAATACATCATCATAACTCATCAGAGAAATTCTTTCCGCAGTGTTCACATATGTATTTAAAATCTTTAATTGCGACTGTAGATCAGTCAAGATTACCATATCAAACTGGGCAAACTGAAGAGCAATTTATTGCATTTATTTTGGATATAATATATAATAAAGATATTGCTCCAAAGAAAATAAATCTTGATGCAGGCGCTGATTTGGTGCAGACTTCGGCTTGTAATTTTTATGAAAATCTTACCACAAAAGAAGTGAATGATTTTTATGAAAAACTCACCGACCAAACAGATTCTGTGCCGCCTATGATTGGTTTGAATTCAAAATTGACAAAAGTAAATGGCGAGTTAGTTGAAGAGGTTTACAAATTAGACGGTAAATATCATGTAGCTATTAAAGCAATAATCAGTTGGCTTGAAAAGGCGGTTACCGTTGCTGAAAATGACGTTCAGAAGAAGGTGATTTCTTTACTGATTGAATATTACCAAACTGGAGATTTAAGAAAATTTGATGAATATAATATTGCTTGGGTAAGCGATACTAGTTCCAAGATTGATTTCATAAACGGTTTTATTGAGAATTATGGTGATCCTCTTGGAAGAAAAGCTACATGGGAATCTGTAGTTCAGATTGTTAATGACGATGAAACGAAGCGAACCAAAATACTTAGTGAAAATGCTCAATGGTTTGAAGATAATTCTCCAATAGATAAAGAATATAAAAGAGAAAGTTAAAGGTGTAACTGCAAAGGTTATTGATGTTGCAACACTTTCAGGAGATTGTTATCCGACTACTCCAATAGGAATTAATTTACCAAACTCTTCTTGGATTAGGGAACAGTATGGATCTAAGTCTATTACAATCAATAATATAATGTTGGCTTACGACAAAGCATCTCAAGGTTCTGGTAGTTTAGAAGAGTTCTCTTTTCTGAGGAAGAAATTGAGCGCGCTAAAAAATATGGTTTTGTTTCACATAATGTACATGTTGATTTGCATGAGTGCTTGGGTCATGGCTCAGGTAAAAACAAAGAGGGTGCGAATAAAGAAATGATTGGTAATTATTACAATGTAATAGAGGAAACTCGTGCCGATTTATTTGCACTTTATTACGGATATGATCAAAAGATGGTTGATTTAGGAATTTTGCCTCACATGGATGCAGGTAAAGCAGAGTATGATTCATATATTAAGGGTGGTTTTATGCTTCAACTTAAGAGAATAGAACTAGGTAAAAATTTGGAAGAAGCTCACATGAGAAATCGTCAAATCATTGCCAAATGGGCTTTTGAATTAGGAAGTAAAGATTCAGTAATAAGTAAAACTATTAAGAATAATAAAACCTATTTTGTTATAAATGACTATGAAAAACTTAAAACTATTTTTGGCGTTATGCTTAAAGAAATTCAACGCATAAAGTCTGAAGGAGATTTTGAAAATGCTAAGAATATTGTTGAAAATATGGTGTTACGATTGATTATAAGCTACATGAGGAGGTGTTGAAAAGATATGAAACACTAAACCTTCCTTCTTATTCAGGCTTTATAAATCCGTATTTCAGACCAGTTATGAAAAATGATGAAATAGTTGACGTGGAAATTGTATATTCAAATGATTATGCTGAACAAATGATGTTATATTATCAATTGTATTCCTTTTTACCAATTTTAAAGTAATTTTAAATATTTTTTTTGCTCCGTTAGAATTGAATATTTGAATAATGGCTTATATCTTATTTAAATATTTAATTCTAACGATTTATTATTTTAGTTTTTCTTATCTTTTTTTTAATATACTTTTCAATAATAAACTTTTTATTACTTAGGTTATATAGAGCTAACTAAATAAATCATTATAGAGATACTATTTTTTATATTTTCTGTTTTATAGTGTGTTTATTTTCTTTCACACACGTAACTTCCATTTTAAAGATTAAAAATTTAAATGATTATTTAATCTTACTTCAATGTTAATATTAATAAAAATTATAAAAGGTTAGACCTTAAATGATGAATTCATTTGTTATTTAGATTCATTTTTTTTAATGTCTGAACTATTTATTTTTATTTCAGATAAGTTTTAGGAAAACACCCTTCTAGCATTTAATAATATTTTTAATAAATTTTCTATCTTGAAAATTTCTCGATTTTTTTATGTTTTTATAAAGGTTTTTAAAACCATAAAAAAAACTTTTTAAAATTCACAGAAGTAATCAATTTTTGGAATGTCAATAGTTACACAAGTGACTTGAAATAATGATTCACAATTATTTAAAGAAAATAATAAACAATAATATACTTATGTAAACAGCGAGAATTGATTATTGTAAACAAACTAAATTAACTCACAAATACCTATTTAAATATCATATTATCAGTATATTAACATTATTAATCATAACTATTACTTCAATTGATTACATAAATAATCATAAATTTGCTTAAATATAATTACAAATAGTCGTTTAAATCATTATTAACCAGATAAATAATAGAAGTAATCTAAAGTATTTATTCTATTATTTTTAAATGCATGTTTTATGATTCTAAATAGACTTAAAATCACTGTCGATAATTTATAGCTTTAATCAGTAGTAAAGCTTATTTAAGCCTTAAAATACCCTCTAGTGTATTATTTACTGATGTAACTACCTTGCTGAAAATAGTTCCCTAAATAAATTGTATATTATAAAAGACGTATCAATAATACGAAAACATTACAAAAGTACACAATCAATAAAATATACAAATGTAAACAACGTAATACTATTAAGAATTACATCTGTAAGCGAACTAAAATTTGTAAATTAATAATTTTGCGTTACATTTGTAATATGAATATACATGAAAGGATATCTAAACTACTAAATGTACTCGGTTATACCGCAGCGCAATTTGCCGATATTTTAGGTGTACAACGTTCTAGTATCTCTCACCTCGTTACTGGAAGGAATAAGCCAAGTAGTGATTTCCTACAGAAACTACTATCTAAATTTCCAAATGTTAGTGCAGAATGGCTTCTATTAGGAGTTGGAACGATGTACAAATCTAATAAAGAAAATACTTTGTTTGATAAAGAAAATACCAACTCTATAGACTCAAAAACTCAGGTTACAGATGTGAATCGGGATAATATAAAAGATATAACTATTGTTAATCAAGAAAAAAAAATGGAACTTAATACTCCACCTGAAAAAATAGATTTTGAAAATAAAATAAAAAAAGACAGCCTTAAAGTAGTTAAAATTGTTTTTTTCTACTCAGACAATACTTTTTCTGAGTATAATCCCTCATAATTTCCAAAATTTTGTTAAATAGTTTTAAAACATTAGTTTCAATTCATATTTTTGTCAAAACTTAAATATGATGTATAAGAAGTTAATAAAACCTATTCTTTTTTGTTTCGAGCCTGAATTTGTTCATAAATTCATTTTTTTTTGCTTATCTATAGCTAAAAATTTTCCCTTTATTAGATCTAAAGTTAGAAAATCGTTTGTAATAGAAAATCCAAATCTAGAAAGAGAAGTTTTTGGTATTAAGTTTCCTAATCCTGTAGGTTTAGCTGCCGGGTTAGATAAAAATGCTACTGCTTTTGATATGCTTGGTGATATGGGGTTTGGTTTTGTTGAAATTGGAACCGTTACCCCTAAACCGCAATCAGGTAATCCAACTCCTAGAATTTTCAGACTACCTAAAAATAAGGCTCTTATTAACAGAATGGGCTTCAATAATGAAGGGGTACTCGCTGTAGTTGAAAGATTAAGAATGAGAAATTCTTCTATTATAATTGGAGGTAACATTGGTAAAAACAAAATTACTGATAATAATCAGGCATTTACGGATTATGAATACTGCTTCAACGAACTTTTCAACTATGTAGATTATTTTGTGGTTAATGTTAGTTCTCCAAATACGCCAAATCTTAGAGAATTACAAGATAAAGAACCTCTTGAGAAGCTACTTAAACATCTTATGCGTTTAAATAGTCTAAAAGAAATTCAAAAACCGGTTTTATTAAAAATTGCTCCAGATTTAACTACTAATCAACTAGATGACATTATTGAAATTGTCAAAAATTCTGGAATTTCTGGTGTTGTTGCTACGAATACTACTATTTCTCGTGATAAATTAGACTATTCTCAAAAGTATATTTCCTCTATAGGTATGGGTGGACTGAGTGGAACTCCGGTTAAAGATAAATCGACTGAGGTTATTAGATACTTAGTTAAAAAATCAAATAATTCTTTTCCTATAATTGGCGTTGGTGGTATCATGAATGAAGATGATGCGATAGAAAAGTTACAAGCAGGTGCTAAATTAGTTCAATTATACACTGGATTCATATATGAAGGTCCGGAACTAGTTAAGCGCATAAATCAAGCTATTTTGAAGCTTAACAAGTAGCAAATTCAGTAAAATACAATATTTTAAATCTCTTCTTATTCATTACTTTATACAATAGTAGATGTATGCTGCAATAAAGTCAAATCCGATGTATAAGTATTTATTGGTTTTGGTAATCAGTACTTCATTCGGATTTCAAGGTTGGCGTACTTTATTTAACAATTTTGTTGTTGATGAAGTAAAACTAAGTGGACTTCAAGTTGGTATTATACAGTCTGTAAGGGAAGTACCCGGGTTTTTAGTTTTTTTAGTTATATATCTTTTGCTTATAGTAAAGGAGCATACATTGTCTGCTTTATCAGTTATTTTGTTAGGTATTGGTATATCATTTACTGGCTTTTTACCTCATTTCCATGGAATTTTGCTTACTACTGTAATAATGTCTGTTGGTTTCCATTTTTTTGAAACAACAAATAAATCGCTTACCATTCAACATTTCAACAAGAATCAATCTGCAATTGTATTTGCTAAAATAAGAAGTTACAGTGCTCTTACCAATATTGCAGTAGGAGGTTTTGTTATTCTGCTCACCATGTATTTTAATTTTAAATATACGTATCTAGTTATAGGCACAATAGTCGTTTTAGCAGGTATGTATATGCTTACTGTGAATCCTATAGATAGGGAAGTTCCAATTCAAAGAAAAGGATTATTTCTGAAAAAAAAATATTGGTTATACTATGTATTAAATTTTTTAAGTGGTGCTCGCCGACAAATTTTTGTAGTTTTTTCCTTGTTACTTTTAGTAGAAAAATACGATTTCTCTGTTAGTTGTTGGTAATGATATAATTACATTTTTTATAAATCCATATATTGCAAAAGGAATTAACAAATATGGAGAGCGCATTATGCTTTCTTTAGAATATATTGGCTTATTTCTAGTTTTTATTGGTTACGCTTTTTTTGAATTAGCATGGATAGTTGCAGCATTGTATATTATAGATCATATATTTTATAATTTTGCTATTGGCATAAATACATATTTGCAAAAAATTGCAGATCCAGAAGATATTGCACCAACAAATGCTGTAGGTTTTGCCATAAATCATATTACTGCAGTTTTTATTCCTTTAGTTTTTGGAATTATATGGATGTATAATTGGCGAATCCCATTTATTGTAGCTGCATTTTTATCATCAGGTTCGTTGTTTTTTGTTCAATATATTTAAAAGTTATAATTTAATATATACTTATATTTCAATACATTACTTTAATTATCAATTTATTATCAATAGGTGGGTAGTAGTTTGATAAACCCCCAATAATTAAATTTCAACTTATATTTTGTATTTGCTTATTATAATATTATAAAAATACAAAGTGAATTTTAAATTATTTTTTTAAAAACATATTCAACTCCTTTTTGAATTGGTAATTGAATAAAAAGAATACTTTTTTTGAAAGAATGAGTAATAAAGTGTGATTACGAATAAAAAAATAATTTTATATTCGCGAAACGAAAATAACAGAGTTGTTTACTATGAAAAAATGAGAGATTTACTTAGATTTTCAAAAAACATAATATTTATTTTTGTGTATATGAAAGATAGAATTTAAATATAACGTTTAAAATCAAGATTTATGAAATCAAAATTAGAGTACATTTGGTTAGATGGTTCTAAGCCTACTCAAGGGTTAAGAAGTAAAACAAGAGTTGAAAATAATTTCGACGGTAAACTTGCAAGTTGTCCAGTATGGGCATTTGATGGTTCGTCTACACAACAAGCAGAAGGCGGTAAGTCTGATTGTCTTCTAAAACCTGTATTTATTTGTCCTGATCCTGATAGAAAGAGTGCATTTCTTGTAATGTGCGAAGTTATGAATGCTGATGGAACAGCACATTCAACTAATGCAAGAGCTACTATAGAATCAGAAGATGATGATTTCTGGTTTGGTTATGAGCAAGAGTATTTCTTATATGACATGGAAACTAATCTTCCTTTAGGTTTTCCTAAAAACGGATATCCAAATAGACCACAAGGTCCATACTATTGCAGCGTAGGTGCTAAAAATGCTTATGGAAGAGAAATAGTTGAAGAACATTTTGATATTTGTTTAGATGCTGGTCTTAATATAGAAGGTATTAATGCTGAGGTTGCAACAGGACAGTGGGAATTTCAAATTTTTGCTAAAGGTGCAAAAAGAGCAGCTGATGAAATTTGGGTAGCAAGATATATACTTGAAAGAACAGCAGAAAAATATGGTGTTTTTGTAGAATGGCATCCTAAACCTCTTGGTAGCGAAGCTGACTGGAATGGTTCTGGTATGCATGCTAACTTCTCTAACGGAAAAATGAGAACTGCTGGAGACAAAAAAGTATTCGATGATATTTGCGCTGAGTTTGGTAAACATGTACCTGAACACATGGCTGTTTATGGTGCTTATAATGACCAAAGATTGACAGGTAAACACGAAACTGCATCTATTCATGATTTCTCTTGGGGTGTTTCAAACCGTGGAGCTTCAATCCGTATTCCGGTTGGAACTGTAGAGAATGGTTGGAAAGGTAGACTTGAAGACAGAAGACCTTCATCTAATGGTGATCCTTACAAAATTGGTGCTGTTATTGTAAAAAGTACTAAATTATCAGGTCAATATTAAGATTTGATTTTAATAATAATATGTAAAAAAAGGATGCTTGTTTTAAGCATCCTTTTTTTGTTTGATTTTGGATTAAATATTAAGGGAAAGTTTCATTTATTATATAATAAAGGAAGTTTATTATATAAAATTCTATTTTCTAAGCGAAATTTAATATGTTTGTTTTCCTAAAGACAAGAAAAATTAAATGCAGTTTTACAAAAAAAGGTAATATAGTTTTTGATAAAATGTTAATGTAAATCATTTAAAAATTGAAAAAATATCGCTGTTTTTATAAACATATTCCTTTCATAATAAGTACAAACAACATTATTTTTTATTAAACATCAATTTTTTTATGAAAGGATTTCAAAATCCATTTGAAGAGCATATTTATACGAGATATTTGCACAACAGAAATGAGCAAATTCTTCGTTCTGCTCGCCTTAAACTAATATTTGGATTTATTATATTATCTTGTTTTGCTTTGATAGATATTCTATTAAAACATAATATCATTTCCTTTTATTCTCGTTTAGTTCCCTTAGCAGTTATAACTTATTTTTTCATACTTGATTTCTTTTATTTTAGAAAAGGAAAAATAGATTCAGTATTTTTAATGTATAATGTTTTATTGCTTTCTTTATTGTTTATGATATATATTTCATTTATATCAGAAATGTTCTTTATAGATACTGATAAACCCTTAAATGCTGCCGGTATTGTATTAGTTACCGCTGTAGTAGGGATAGAAATAAGAGGTTCTTTATCAACAATTATGACCATCTTAGTTATGCAATTTCTTATATTTAGTTTGTTACTCTTATTATATGACACACATATAAAGACCGATACAATTATATTATTTGCACATGTTTTATCAATAAATCTTTTAATGATATTGATTAGTTATTATTTAGAAAATCAGAATTTTAATGCTTACAAAGCAAATATAAAATTGGAAATTGAAAAAAATAAAACACAATCTTTATATACAAATTTGATAGAACAAAAAGAGGAGATACTTTCGCAAAATGAAGAAATAACCCAACAACGCGATTTGGCTGAGGAGCAAAATAAGACATTAGAAAATCAGAAAAAAGAAATTACAGATAGTTTAACGTATGCTCAGCGTATTCAAAATTCATTATTGCCAAAAGAGCAATTCTTCAAAGATAATTTTTCCGATTATTTCATACTTTTTAGACCGAAAGCTATAGTAAGTGGCGATTTCTATTGGTCTACATTATTAGATAATTGGTTGGTTTTTGCAGTAGTTGATTCCACCGGACATGGTGTGCCCGCCGGATTTATGAGTATGCTTGGTTTTTCTTTTCTTAATGAAATAGTTAACAACAACAAGATAATTGAAGCCGATGTAATACTAAATACCCTCAGAAAAAATGTAATTGATGCACTTGACCAAAAAAATGTAATCGGTTCGAGCAAAGATGGAATGGATATAGGAATTTGTGTTTTAAATACCCAAACGAAAGAACTCCATTTTTCTGGTGCCAACTTTAACCTGATGGTTGTAAACAATTCAGACGATGTTCAGAAAACACAAGAAATAAAAGGAGACAAAATGCCAATTTCCATATATTTTAAAATGAATCCTTTTACAGCTCACAAAATTGACATAGAAACTGGTGATACACTTTATTTATACAGCGACGGATATCATGATCAATTTGGTGGTCCACGAGGCAAAAAGATTAAAAGTAGACCTTTTAAGGAACTGTTAAAACGTACTTCTGGAAAAAATATGAATTTTCAATATAAACTTCTGCAAGATTATCTACACAGTTGGATGAATTATGAAGAAGATGGTCATAAAAAAAGATATGAACAAAATGATGATATTACTATTTTAGGACTGAGATTCTAGTTAAATTTGATGATTCTTTTTTCATTAAAATTTATTAATATTCATGATTCAAATAGATAATACCATTGTAAGTTTGGATATTATTGAAAAGCAATTTTTTTGTGATATTTCAAAATGCAAAGGCATTTGTTGTTATGAAGGCGACTCAGGTGCTCCGGTTACTCCAGAAGAAGTAAAGATAATTCAAAGTAATTTAGATAAAATCATTCCTTATCTAAGCTTTCAAGCAGTAAAAAACATAAAAGAAAACGGCATCGCATATATTGATATAGACAATAGTCTTGTATTAAGTCTGATGAATAAAACAGAAGAGTGTGTATTTGCCTTAAAAGTAGATGGTGTTTACCAATGTGCTATAGAAAAAGCATATTACGATAAGAAAATAGATTTTATAAAGCCTATTTCTTGCCATTTATATCCAATTAGAATAGACCAATATGAAAATTACGAGGCCGTAAATTATCATCGTTGGCATATATGCAACCACGCCGGTCTAAAAGGAAAAGCATTAAAACTTTCATTAAAAGATTTTCTAAAAGAACCACTTATTAGAAAATATGGTGAAAAATGGTATAATACACTTGACAGTATTGCTAAAGATTATTTAGAGCAGAAAAGTAAATAATTATTGTATTGATACCATTTTCCTTTAAAAATAGAAAACATATTGAATCAACATGAAATCTATATAGATTATTGATATTGGTGATTTCCTATATATTGAGAACAGCTTTTTGGTAGATAATGATTATATTGTAAAAAAATTATGATGCATATAATAGAAACTATAAAAATCATCCATCAAATGTAATAAAAATTGTTGTTACAGATTTAGACGGGGTTTTGCGCGGCAAAATTATAAGTAAAGAAAAGTGTATCGAAGCCTTAAATAGTTCTTTGTGTTTTTGTGATGTTATTTTTGGTTGGGATATTAATGACGCTTGCTATACAGATACCTCTTTTTCAGGTTGGCATAAAGGTTACCCAGATTTAGAATTATTTATTGATGAAAATACTATACGTTATGTGCCATGGGATGGTAATATACCTTTATTGATTGCTGATTTGAGTGGTAAAAATACAATTGATTCAGTATGTCCTCGTACACTGTTGAAAAATGTAGCTGCTGAGTGTAAAGCAATGGGTTATAACCCACTATTTGCACATGAACTTGAATGGTATAATTTTAAGGAAGATGCTCAAACTTTGAAAGAAAAGTCTTATAAAAACATTTCCCCACTTACTTCAGGTATGTTTGGCTACTCTATTTTAAGACCAACTCAATATTCAGAATATTTTAATTCCATTCATCAATTAATGCTCTCTTACGGAATACCAATTGAGGGAATGCATACAGAAACGGGACCAGGTGTTTATGAGGCAGCAATAAAATATGACTCTATACTCAACGCTGCCGATAAATCGGTACTGTTTAAAGCAGGAGTAAAGGAAATTGCAGCAAAACATGGTATTATGGCTAGTTTTATGGCAAAATGGAATATGAACTTTCCGGGAAGTGGAGGACATATTCATCAAAGTATCTGGGATGCAGAGACAAATCATAATATTTTTTATGATGCAACCGATAAATACCGCATGAGTGAAAAATGTAAACAGTATTTAGCCGGTCAACTTTATTGCCTACCTTTTATATTGCCAATGTATGCTCCATCAATAAATAGTTACAAGAGGTTGTTAAAAGGAACGTGGGCTCCAACTACAGTAAGTTGGGGTATAGATAATAGAACGGCTTCGCTAAGGCTAATAAATAGAGATGAGCATGCAATAAGAGTTGAAACCCGTGTTCCCGGAGCCGATGTTAATCCTTATTTAGGAATGGCAGCTTCGCTAGCATCAGGTTTATATGGTATAAAACATAAACTTAAATTAAAGCAAAAACCCGTAAATGGAAATGCCTACAGCGATGAATCTTTGACTGCATTACCTTCAACTCTGCTAGAAGCTGTAGATAAAATGAAATCATCATCACTGCCACAAGAACTTTTTGGTAAAACCTTTACAAAACATTTTATACAAACAAGGCAGTGGGAGATTGAACAATATAAATTACATGTTTCGGAATGGGAACTCAACAGATATTTAGAAATAGTTTAATTAGAATCATCAATAATTCTCAATTGTATGGTAAGTTTCAATTTTTCTACAATTATAAATGAAGCATGGTTTCGTTACGATGATGAAAATAAAATTGTAGCCATTACCGATGTAAGCGCTCAAGTTTCTACAAATCATGTTTTTAAAGTAGAATTTGAATATCGAAATCCAGTTTATGCAAAATTATCATATTATGGTCTTTATGAACATTTTAGAGAAGACCATGTTATTATAAATAATTTAGCAAATAATTTAGAAGCACCATATGAGAATTTTTTAGCTCGCAGTTTGGTAAAAGATAATGAGGTTTTTATCTACAGATATACCAAAAGCTTTGTAGATGCTTGGGTTATTTTTTACAATCCAATAAAGATAAAAAACAAAATGCCTAGAAGGCTTGATGAAAAGCATATTGTTTCTTTGGCTCATGCACTTGCATATTTTCATAAATCATGTTTCAACATTAGAAAATCATTACCAAAATCGTCAAAGACATTACAAACAGATATAGTACAGTTGAAAGAAATTGTTTTGTCAAATAAACGATGCGATGTTAGTGGCTATGAAAAACTGATTTTAGAACATTGCGATAAATTTTTGAAAATGCTGAAAAATTAGGATACAATTCTTTTAATAATATTGCTGTTTTTTATAGATTGGAATATTGGAAATTTTTCTGTTACCAATAACAGACGGTTTTATTCACGGTGGGATTATGACTGGTTTAGGGTAGCAAACAGAGTGATGGATTTTTATTTTTTTAGTCGGGTAGTTTCCTCAATTGGCGATAGAACTGTTTTCAGCTATATAGTAGAACCATTGCAAGAGGAAAGGTTTTTATTGTTTTTGCAAGAGTATCATAAGGTTTATCCGCTTGAAGAGAGAGAAGTTCTTTTTTTGAAAGAAGTGTATCGTTTTTTTATTCTCAATTATGTGATTAAAGATGGTCGTTACTTTTTTCACGATATCTATTCTAAGAAATTACTTAAAGAAGCTTTCGATATTTATTTGCCTTCTATTGATACTAAATTTGATATTAATAAGATATTAAAGGTATTAAATTTCTAAGCTTAATAACTTTTGCAGATATCATATATCTTTAACTAGATGTAGACAAATATACTACCTATGGGTGGGTTTCTTTTACATAAAAGAATTTTATAGAATTTAAATCAACACATTTTTAAATTGTAACTATGAAGATAAAAGAGTTTAGCGAAATTGCACTTAATTACAAAGCAATATTTTTTGATGCTTACGGAGTTTTAAAAAATTATAACGGTTTAATTCCCGGTATAAGTGAAACTTTTGATATGCTTCTAGAAAATGATATTGATTTTTATATTCTTACAAATGATGCTTCAAGAAGCCCAGAACAATTGGCTGCTTCATATAATTCAAAAGGTATTTCTTGTATTACTCCCGATAAGGTTATCTCTTCGGGTATGCTTGCTAGAGAATATCTTCAGTATAAAGTAAAACATGGTGCGGTTGTTTATTTGGGTACAGAAAGTTCTGCACATTATTTGCAGAGTACCGGACTTAAAACTTTATCGGTTAAAGATGTAGATTTGAACGATTTGGAACAGATTCAAGCACTTGTATTTCTAGATGATGAAGGGTTTTCATGGCAACATGATATAAATAAAGTGGTAAATATTCTTAGAAAAAAAAACATGTCTGTTATAGTTGCTAATACAGATATTTCATATCCGGTAAGCAAAAGTGAAATATCTATAGCCATTGGAGGACTAGCCGATATGGTAGAAGAGATTATTGGTAAAGTATTTATTCGTTTTGGTAAGCCAGATGCTCAGATGTTTATGTTTGCTTATGAAAAACTTAATGCAAAGAAAACTATTAGAAAAGATGAGATATTAATGGTAGGAGATACACTTAAAACTGATATTATTGGAGGTAATAAGTTTGGTATTGATACGGTTTTGGTTCTTTCAGGAAATACAATTGCAGAACAAGCTAAAATCAAAATATCATCAACTGGTATTATTCCTACATATATTTGTGAATCTGTAGTGAGTTAATAAAAAAAGGTGGTTAAATTCTAATTTAACCACCTTTTTTTATTGTTGTTGCAGCCACATTTGCATTAAATTGCCGTTTTGCTGTTGTTGTTTTAATAGCTTTATTTCATCTGCAGATAATTCTTTTCCGCTTTCGCTCCATTGTTTTTCTGAAACCAATGTGCCATTATCATAGGTCAATTCTTTAAATTTTACTCCATTTATATACCATTCTGTATGAATGCCATTTTCAACACCATCAATAAAATTGCCATTAGACTCTTTTTGTCCATTTTCATAATAACCAATATGAATACCTATTTTTTTATTATTGACATATTGACCTTCTGATTTTACTTGTCCGTTTTCATAGAATGCTTGAAAATTACCATGCTTTTTATCTTGTCTAAACTCAACTTTACGTTCATATTGACCATTTTCGTACCAAGAAATTATCGCACCTTCTAATAGATTATTTTTGTAAAATTTAATACTTTCTTTGTTTCCGTTCTTAAACCATGTTCTGTAAACACCTTCTCTAATACCATTAACAAAATTTATTTCCTTCTTTTTATTTCCATTATCCCAATATCCAAATGCTTTTCCTGTAAACGGACTCTCACTTCCTTTAAGATAAGCAATTTTATCGCGTCTTTCTAGTTGCTCGTAATCAACTGTTTGAGCGGTAGTGTGTATAACGCAAAGGGTAAATATAAGTATCAAAGTGCGAAATAGGGTTGTCATCTCAGCTATAATTTAATTCAAAATCAATACTTGAATAATTCAAAATTAATTGTATTATTTCATTTCAATCATAAATTCTTGCTCAATTATACATAAAAGTTTTTAATTATCTACTATTATTGTAATTTAATTGCTAAAAATTAGTTTTATCAGATAAGCAATAGTAATTTTTCTTATATTTTCTGAAAAGTATTTTGCATACATGGTTTATTAGAACGAAATTTATAAAAAAACGAAAAGACTTAATTTATGAATAAAAACAAGAAAGATTTAATAAAGGAGATTATTACCGTATTTAGACAAAACCCAAAAAAGGTTTTAAATTTCAAACAAGTATCGCATGCTTTAGAGTTAAAGGATGATGCACTAAGAAAAGTTGTTGAAAATTCATTAAAATCTTTAACAATACAAGAGTTAATAGAGGAGGAGAGTCCCGGTAAATATAAGTTGAAGATTAAAGTAGGTTATATAAACGGAATAGTTGATATGACAGCTTCAGGTTCTGCTTATATTGTATCTAAAGAAATTGAAGACGATGTATTCATAGCACAGCAAAATCTAAATCATGCACTTAATGGTGATGAAGTAAAGGTTTATTTGTTTCCGAAGTCAAATAAAAGCAGACCAGAAGGAGAAGTTGTAGAGATACTAAAAGAAGGTAAACGATCTTTTGTGGGCATATTAGAAAAGTCTAAGAATTATGCTTTTGCTGTTATCGAAAATAAATCAATGCCTTATGATATTTTTATACCTGAATCAAATCTTGGAAATGCTCAAGATGGACAGAAGGTTATTGTAAAAATAACTGAGTGGCCTCAGAAAGCAAAAAATCCTATTGGTCAAATTACCGATGTTTTGGGCGAACCAGGGGTTAATGAGACAGAAATGCATGCAATTTTAGCAGAATTTGGGTTACCTTATCATTTTCCAAAACATGTAGATGAAGTAGCTGAAAAAATATCTGATAAAATTACAGCCGAGGAAATTGCAAAAAGATGGGATTTTAGAAACGTTACAACTTTCACAATAGATCCGGTTGACGCAAAGGATTTTGATGACGCACTTTCACTCAGAAAACTTGAAAATGGTTTATGGGAAGTTGGGGTGCATATTGCTGATGTAACTCATTATATGGATGAAGGCGGTATTATTGACATGGAAGGACAGACTAGAGCAACATCAGTTTATTTAGTTGACAGGGTAGTACCTATGCTTCCTGAGCGATTGTCGAATTTCTTATGTTCGTTGAGACCACATGAAGAAAAATTATGTTTTTCGGCTGTTTTTCAACTTGATGACAATGCTGATATAAAGAAAGAATGGTTTGGAAGAACTGTAATTTATTCTGATAGAAGATTTTCTTACGAAGAGGCTCAAGAAGTTATTGAGACAGGAAAAGGAGATTTAAAAGAAGAAATCTTTACACTTGATGCTTTAGCTAAAAAGTTGAGAAAGAAGCGTTTTGATGATGGAGCAATAGGTTTTGAACGAAAAGAAGTAAAATTCAATATCGATGAAAATGGAAAACCACTAGGTGTTTTTTTCAAAGAATCGAAAGATGCAAATAAACTTATTGAAGAGTTTATGTTATTGGCAAACAAAAGAGTAGCCGAATTTGTTGGTAAAAAAGAAAATGCTAAAACATTTGTTTATAGAATCCATGACGAACCAGATTTACAAAAGCTATCAGATTTTGCTAAGTTTATTAAGCTATTTGGATATTCAATAAATGCTAAGAGTAAAAAATCTACGTCAAAATCAATAAACGAGTTGTTGGATAATCTTGAAGGTAAAAAAGAGCGTAATATACTTGAAACATTGGCAGTTCGTACAATGGCGAAAGCAGTATATTCGACACAAAATATCGGACATTATGGTTTGGCTTTTGACCATTACACACATTTTACTTCACCAATTAGAAGATATCCTGATGTTATGGTACACCGTTTACTTGCACGATATCTAGATAATAAAAAATCTGCTAATCAAGAAGAGTACGAAGACCTATGTAAACATAGCTCAGATATGGAACAAAAATCTGCATTGGCCGAACGTGCTTCAATCAAATATAAGCAAGTAGAGTTCATGAAAGACAAGGTAGGAGAGATATATACCGGAGTTATTTCAGGCGTTACAGAATGGGGCTTATATGTAGAAATAATAGAGAATCAATGCGAAGGTATGATTTCTGTTCGTGATTTAGATGATGACCAATATATAATTGATGAAAGAAATTATTGCTTTAGAGGAAAATTTACCAATAAAGTATATGCTTTAGGCGATGAAATAACTATTAAAATTGCCGCAGCTAATTTAGCTAAAAAGCAATTAGATTTTGTTTTGGAAGGTCATGTTAATCAAGAAAAGAAGGGAGAATTTAAAGGGGATAAAAAAGATAGAAGAAAGAAATAATTTTTTTTGATTTATATTACTGATAATTAAATAATTAGAAAATAAATTAAAAAAAACTAAAAAATAATTACCAATTTGCTATTAATGTTAATATTTTTTATATATTTGCAACCGCAATTGCGAGAGTAGCTCAGTTGGTAGAGCATAACCTTGCCAAGGTTAGGGTCGCGGGTTCGAATCCCGTCTTCCGCTCTAAGTGGTTCTTTAAAATATTGAAATAGCATATAGTAATGCGAGAGTAGCTCAGTTGGTAGAGCATAACCTTGCCAAGGTTAGGGTCGCGGGTTCGAATCCCGTCTCTCGCTCATTGAAGATTCCACCTGCCTGGGTGGCGGAATTGGTAGACGCGCAGGACTTAAAATCCTGTGGTCATTACGACCGTGCGGGTTCGATTCCCGCCCTAGGTACATAAACCCTGTCAACTTTTGTTGATGGGGTTTTTTGTTTTTAATTATTCAAGAATAAATACTATTGTTTAATCAACAATAATATGATTTATAGTGGATTTAGCCGATAATTTAGCACATTTCACTTTTCCTTGACGAGAACAGTAATGTTAAGTATTAAAGTAAAATTGGCTTATTGGAGAAATAAAAAAGAGGGAGACTTTCGCTATTGAACATCTGCGCTATATAAAAAATATAGTATCTCTATAAATCTTAAACTATTGTTGCTTACATGTTGCAGGATATATATTACTAATGAAAATTATATTATTCTTTTCATTAGTATTATAGTTTAAACTTCCATCAGGATAATCACTTGGGGAAAGTACTTTAAGCCTGATTATTTAAAGTAGTTGATTTTTAAAGCATCATTTTAAAAACGATTCTAACCTAACCGGCTAAGATAACCGGACATTTCTAGTTGCATTTCTTTGGCAGCTTCTCTAGCTTTTTCTGCAAAAAATTCAGTAGAATCGGCATAAATAATCGCTCTTGATGAGTTTACAAGTAAGCCACAATCACTGTTCATTCCATATTTCACAACTTCGGCAAGACTTCCGCCTTGAGCACCAACTCCGGGAACAAGTAAAAAATGCTTTGGTATGAGTTTTCTAATGTCACTTAGCATTTCTGCTTTTGTGGCTCCCACTACATACATCATGTTTTGCTCATTGCCCCATGTAGCCGATTTTTTAATAACCTTTTCAAACAACATTTCGTCATTTTCTTTATTATATTGAAAATCAAATGCTCCTTTGTTAGATGTTAAAGCAAGTAAGATAACCCATTTATTATTGAATCCAAGAAAAGGACTTACGCTATCTTCTCCCATATAAGGGGCAACGGTAATAGAATCGAAGGGCATATTCTCAAAAAATGCTTTGGCATATCTTTCTGAGGTATTTCCAATATCACCTCGTTTGGCATCTGCAATAAGGAATATATCAGGGTAATTGGTTCTTATATATTCTACCGTTTTCTCCAGACTTATCCAACCTTTTACACCATAACATTCATAAAATGCAATATTTGGTTTGTATGCTATTGTATATTCTGCGGTTGCATCAACTATTTGTTTGTTGAATTCAAAAATAGGATATTCAGTGTTTTTTAAATGAGCTGGAATTTTATCTAAATCTGTATCTAAACCAACACATAAAAAACTCTTTTTTTTCTTGATATTAGCAACTAATTCTTGATATTTCATCGTTTTTATTCTATTTATATAAAAATTAATGGCTTACAGACTGTCTTTTAATCGTTCTGTATTTTCTTCCATTATCAGTTTGTCAATTATTTCCTGAATTTCACCATCAACAACTGCTGCAAGATTATATAAAGTTAGATTTATTCTATGGTCGGTAATTCGACCTTGTGGGTAATTATATGTTCTTATTTTGTCAGAACGGTCTCCACTACCTACAAGAGATTTTCTATGTGCTGATATTGCTTCGTGCTGTTTTTTAAGCTCTTTTTCATATAATCTGGAACGCAAAACTTTTAACGCCTGATCGTAGTTGGCATGTTGAGAACGACCGTCTTGGCATTCTACAACAGTATTTGTAGGAAGATGCGTCAATCTAATAGCCGATTCTGTTTTATTTATATGCTGACCACCTGCACCAGATGCTCTAAAGGTATCTTTTCGTATATCGCCCATATTCATTACAAAATCAATCTCCTCAGCTTCTGGTAGCACTGCTACAGTTGCTGCTGATGTATGAACTCTGCCTTGTGATTCAGTTTGAGGGACTCTTTGTACCCTGTGCACACCCGATTCGTATTTAAGTTCACCATAAACACCATCTCCTTCAACAGTTACAATAACTTCTTTGAATCCGCCCGAAGTACCTTCTGTGCAAGAATTCAAAGACATTTTCCAATTTTTTTTCTCAATAAATTTAGAGTACATTCTAAACAAATCTCCTGCAAAAATTGAAGCTTCATCGCCTCCAGAACCTGCTCTAATTTCCAATATTGCATTTTTATTGTCGTTAGGATCTTTAGGAATCAATAGAATTTTAATTATCTCTTCCATTTCAGGAATTTTATTTTCTATATCATCAAGTTCATATCTAGCCATATCCCTCAGTTCTTGGTCTGATTCTAGTTCTAGTATTTGTTTTGATGCCTCTCTGTTTTCTACAAGGTTTTTGTATTCTTTAAAGGCTATAACAATTTTTTCTAAATTTCTATATTCTCTGTTTAGAACAACATATTTTTTTTGATCAGCAATAATACTTGGATCTGAAATTTGCTGCGATAGTTCTTCAAATTTTAAACGTAAGGTTTCTAATCGGTCTATTAAATTATTACTCATATAATTAATTGGTTATAAAATCTTTTTTTATGATATATCGTTATTTATATAAAATCCTATTTTAATTTCTAATATTCAAAAGTACCATAAGGACTTTCTATTGTAAGCTTTTTAGATTCACTTTTTTTGCAATACCCAACTATTTGAGCATCTATATTATATTTATTTGAAATAGAAATCAATTCTTGAACAATTTCTTCAGGTACATACAATTCAAATCTATGTCCCATATTAAAAACTTTGTACATTTCTTTCCAATCGGTATTTGATTCATTTTTGATAATTGAAAACAAGGGTGGGACAGGGAAAAGGTTGTTTTTTACAACATGAAGATTGTCAATAAAATGAAGTATTTTTGTTTGAGCACCTCCCGAACAATGAACCATTCCATGTATATTTTTTCTATGCGATTTAAGTATTTCATTAATTACCGGTGCATACGTTCTTGTTGGTGAAAGAACAAGTTTACCGGCATCAATATTTAGATTTTCAATTTTTTGAGTAAGTGAATAGCTTCCCGAATAAACAAGATGCTTAGGGATTGCACTATCATAACTTTCAGGATATTTATCAGCAAGATAGTTTGCAAAAACATCATGACGAGCCGATGTAAGTCCGTTACTGCCCATGCCTCCGTTATAGCTGTTTTCATAGCTAGCTTGTCCGTATGATGCCAAACCTACAATTACATCTCCATCTTGAATTGTGTGATTTGAAATAATGTTTTCCCTTTTCATTCTGCAAGTAACAGTAGAGTCTACAATTATTGTTCTTACTAAATCGCCCACATCGGCAGTTTCTCCGCCTGTTGAATAAATAGTAATACCATTGTCTCTTAATTCTGCCAAAAGCTCCTCAGTACCGTTTATTATTGCTGATATTACTTCACCGGGAATTAGATTTTTATTTCTACCTATTGTAGACGAAACGAGAATATTTTCTACTGCGCCAACACAAAGTAAATCATCAAGATTCATAATAATTGCATCTTGTGCAATGCCTTTCCAAACATTTAAATCGCCTGTTTCTTTCCAATACAAATACGCTAATGCTGATTTGGTGCCAGCACCATCGGCATGCATTATATTACAATATGCTTCATCGCCCGAAAGATAATCTGGTGTAATTTTGCAGAAAGCTTTTGGGTATAAACCTTTATCAACTTTTTTTATTGCATTATGTACATCTTCTTTAGAGGCAGACACACCTCTTTGGCTATATCGGTCTATTGTGGTCATTACTTTTTTTTAAATAAAAAAGGTGAAAATAATTAATTAGTGTAGTATAAAAGAAGCTTGCAGCAAAGCTAATTTTCGAAATTAGAAGAGAGTACTTTTAGTTCGGTACGTCTATTAATTTGATGAGCAATTTCTTTCTGATTTGCCGGTAAACTTTCAATGAATGCTTTAGTGAGCAATTGACCCTCTCTTAAGAAAGTATATTGTAAAGCATTCTTTTTATCTACCGTTTTTGGTGAAGATTCGCCATAACCTTTCGCTACCAACCTTTTGGCTTCAATACCTTTTATTATGAGGTAATCTACAACAGATTGAGCTCTTTTCTGAGACAATTCAATATTTGAAATTCTTCCTGGTCGGTAGTCGGTATGTGAACTCAACTCAATAACAATTTCAGGGTTATCGTTGAGTATATCAATTAGTTTTTCAAGTGCAACAATAGACTCCGGTCTTAACTCCCATTTACCCACATCATACATAATATTTGGTATTTCTACAGGCAAATCAACCGTTGTCATGTAAATAGGAATATCAAAATCTTTATCATCTTCAAGCCCATCGGTGGTTAATTTTCCTTTCCCATTAAGAAAACCTTTTTTTGATGCAAGAATTATATAATTTGTTCCGGGTTTCAACTTAAAGGTATATTCACCCTTAGAATTTGTCGTTGTCTCAAGCGAAGCTCCATCATTACCAATGAGTCTAACTTTTGCATCGGCAATAGGTGAATCTTTGAGTTCATCAAGTACTTTACCTTTAACATTAAATGTAAGGGGAGGAAGCACAAAATGAAATATATCATCTTGACCAATTGAGGCTTTTCTATTTGATGAAAAATATCCGCGCTCTTCGTTTTCTTCAAAACAAATTCCGAAATCATCAGCCGGTGAATTGAGGGGATACATCAAGTTAACAAGTTGTTCTTTCCCTTTGGGGTCTTTATTCACACGAAAAAGGTCTAAACCACCCATGCCATGATGTCCATTTGAAGCAAAGAACAAAACATCATCATGTCTTATATATGGAAATTTCTCATGACCTTCTGAATTGACAATATTTCCGGCATTTACAGGAGCACTCCAGTCAGCATCTTTAGATTCTCTTTGTATGTACCAAATATCAAAGCCACCTTGTCCACCTTTAAGATTTGAAGTAAAGTACAGCTTCAATCCATCTTTTGAAAGTGAAGGATGAGCAAAATCAACCGTATCTTTTTTATCATATTCAATAGGAACTTCGTCGGGTTTGCTCCATGAGTCGCCAAGGTATTGAGAAACCAATAGTTTACAAGGAGATGCTTTTTTTTCTGAATATTCGCAACGAGTCAAAAGCATAGCAGAAAAGTCGGCATTGAAGGTACAAACACCTTCTTCGTTTTCAGTGTTTATAGTATTTTCTAATTGATATGGCTGACTCCATGACCCTTTAGTATCTTTACTGCTTGAGAATAAATCGGCAAAACTTTGACCAGTACCACCATGTATTTTATCTCCATTAGCCCCGGCTCTACACGATGAAAAATATAATATTGTAGCATCTTTATTACCTGGCATCGGACTATAGTCGCTATTTTCCGAATTTAAATAAGCCACATTTGTTACTTGATATTTTGTAGGGTTCTCTGTCCATTTAATTGCTATTCTGCAAGAACGAATCATTTTATCTGTTCTTGCATCAGAGGGAATTAATTTTTTATATTTTTCATAATTCTCAAGAGCCTCTTGATATTTTTCATTCATAAGCAGAGCATCTGCACAATAAAGAAACACTTGGGGTTCATCAAATTGTAGTTCAATTGCTTTTGACAACCATAATTCTGCCATATCAGAGCGAGATAATTGTCTGTAGCAATAGCCTGTTTGAAAAGCAATCTTAGCTTTTAATTTAGGTTCATCAGCCAGTCTGCTATATGCACTTTTTAGTAGCTGTGTAGCAGTATAGTATTCTGATGCATCAAAAGCATTCTGAGCTTTTTCTATGTATTTCTGAGAAAAAAGTCCAAAGGGCAATAATAGTAATAGGGGTAGTATATATCTAATCATAAAACAAAATTACTGCATTTTTTTTATTTTCAAATATCATTTTCAATTCTCAATACAATTTATGTTTTTTTAATCAAAAAAACTTTTTATTTCATTAATGATTTTTTGTGTTGATTATATTATTTGAACATAAAAAAAATTGATATTAGTTTATTGAAAATTTAATAAATATTACTGCGAATGCTGAATATAATTACTAAATAATTTAGTCTTCTCTACTGTTTTTCCTGAATAGTCTTCTTTTTTTTCTTTTACTATCAACTTCTTCAGTTGTGATAGTATCATTGATTAAATTTGCTTCATTTAAACTGTCTTCTGTCATTCTTTTTTTTCTTCTATTACCAAACAGTAATTCAAATAAACCTTCTGGAGTTTCATCTATTGATATAGTATCTTCAAGTGATTCTACAAAATTTTCACAATTTGTTGTTTCCAAAGAATCTACTTCAAAATTTCCAATATATTTTCTTCCCCATTTGTTTCTCACCGTTTTTGAGTATCCCATAGCCCAAATAGGTAGAGCCGTGTTTGAATTTTGACCGGTATATGTGTCTTGAAATCTAACAGAAGGATTGTCGAGCCCCATCCAAACGCCAACTACCAATTTAGGTGTAAAGCCTATAAACCATCCATCTGCATTATTTTGAGTTGTACCTGTCTTTCCGGCAATATCGCCAGAGATACCGTATGTAGTTCTTATTCTTTGCCCTGTACCTTCATCAATGGTACTTTGCATCATTTTTACTAGTTGATTTACGAATTCTCTATTTAGAATTTCTTTTGATGATGGTTTCTTTTTCTTATAAATAACTTTACCATCTTTTGTTTTAATTGATTCTATTGTATATAAATCCACTAAAAAACCGCCATTGGCAAATGCAGAGTATGCTGTAACCATTTCATATAACGAAGCATCGGCTACACCCAATACAATAGATGGAACTTTAGGAAGATATGATGTAATGCCCATTTTCTTGGCATTAGAAATTACGTTATCAATTCCTGCTTCAAATAATATTTTTGCTGATACGGTGTTTACAGAATTTGCTAGAGCACCTTTCATTGAATAAAAACCGTTATATTCACCATTACTATTTCCTGGCGACCAATTTTCATAGTCGCTGTATTCAATTCTTTCATTACTAAAATAATCGCATGGTGATACGCCATTTTCTAAAGCAGTATAATAGACAATTGGTTTAAACGTTGAACCTACTTGTCTTTTAGAAATAACTCTATTGTAAGGAAATATTGATGATTGCTGCCACCAATCCATGTTTTTATAGCTCCGGTTTTGGGATCGGCAGCTAATACTGCACTTTGTAGTGCCGACATAAAATATTTTAGTGAATCTATATTGTTTAGTAGCATTATAGAATCTTTTATACCCCAAGGTACAAGTGTTTTCTTTGCATCGGATATTGAACTTAGAGAATCAAAGTAAACTTTAATTTTTTCTTTTTCCCAAAATTTCTTTTTTTCAAGTTGTTTCCTTAGTATTTCTTGTAAGTAAATAATATGTTTGTTATTTGCAGCTAAATAAGCATCTTGCATATTCTTATCAAGGGTAGTTGTAATAATCAAACCATCTGTAAGAATATCAAAATCAGTATTATTTTTTACATTATATTTTTCAATGATTTTAATAGCTTCTTTTTGAACATAGTCTAGAAAATAACCGTTTTCTTGAATAAAAGCTGTAGCACTTTCATAATTAAGATTTAGTTCTAGTTTTTGGAGACTGTCTGCTTGTTCTGTTGTAATTATTTTATTTTTACTCATCAATGAAAGAACAACATTTCTTCTCTCAAGCGAACGTTGGGGGTAGAGGTGAGGGTTGTACATGGTATTGGCTTTTAACATTCCAATAAGTACAGCACCTTCTTCAATACTTAATTGTTTGCATGATTTAGAGAAATATCTGTAAGAAGCTGCTTCAATTCCAAAAACATTTTCCCCAAAACTTACTGTATTTAAGTACAAAGCCAGAATTTCATGCTTAGTATATATATCTTCTAGTTTTGCTGCTAATATCATTTCTTTAACCTTTGCAACCGGCATAGTTAAAATTCCATACGATTTTCGTCCGTATACATTTTTAATAAGTTGCTGACTAATTGTGCTACCGCCTCCGGCATTATCTTGCTGAAATAGTATTGATTTCACAAGTACTCTCATTAAGCTTTTTATATCTATGCCTTCATGTTGCATAAAACGAATGTCTTCTGTTGATATGAGAGCATCAGTTATGTGTGAGGGAATATCATTCAATGCAACTTCGTACCTATTTTCAGAAAAATATTTTCCTATAAGCATTCCTTCTGATGAGTATACGAGACTTGCTTCTGCGTTTGAAATTTTAGCTAGTTCTGCATTGTTTGGTATTTTGCCAAAGATGCCAGCTTTTACAGCTAAAACTAAAAGAAATATAAAAAGTATTGTAAAAGCTAAAAAACCCACTAATCCAAATGCAGACCATCTAATTAGTAGTTTTTTGCGATTGGTTTCAGGATCTTTATATTTCTTTACAAATCCAAAATTATCAAATTTGTCCTTTAATATTTTATATAAATTGCTTATTTTTTGGTAAATAATAGAGCAAATGTGAATCAACTTCTTTTGTCTGCCTTTAATATGAAGTATAAACAGAAGTACTATTAGAGAGGTAAACATTTTTTGTTTTATTTTTGAAAAATCGGGCAAATTTATAAAATAAAGCTCAATTTGTTAAGCTTAAATTCTTTTATTTTTTGTTTGATGACTAACTGTGTAATTTTCACCGTGCGAAAATTAGGTAATTATACTTTTATTAATGGTAGTTCAATCTTAAAAAGTGAACCCTTATGTAATTCTGAACTCACTTCAATTTTACCATCCATGAGTTCAACGAGAGCTTTTGTAATTGATAGACCTAGTCCACAGCCTTCTTCGGGTTTCAGAATTCGATCATCAGCCTGTCTGAATCTTTCAAAAATAATATCAATTTTGTCTTCTGCTATTCCAATACCAGAGTCTTTTACCCAAAAAATAAGGGTATCATGGGTATGTTTAAATCCTATTTCTATATATCCCTGATAGGTGAATTTCAGTGCATTAAAAGTCAAATTAGTAAGAATTTGTTCTAGTCTTACATCATCGGTCATTGCATGTATTTTTTCACTAGATTCAATTTTCAGTTGCAAGGAAATTCTTTTATTCTCTGCATTTGGTTGCATGAGCCTATATACATGCTTAACAATTTCGGTAATTTCTGTAGCTTTATATCTTATATCTACTTGTCCGGCTTCTATTTTTGAAATGTCAATAAGATCATTTATCAGGCACAACATTCTATTGCCGCTTTTTATAATTAAATCTATATATTTTTCTTGTACAGTAGGCAATAAATCTGAGTTTCGCAGTAACTCGGCAAATCCGAGAATTCCATTCATCGGAGTTCTTATTTCATGACTAAGATTTGCTAGAAATGCAGATTTTAAGTTGTCGCTTTCTTCTGCTTTTATTTTTTCTTTTTCAAGTTGTTGGTTGATTTCTCTAATCCTCAGCAAACTTTCATTTAGCTCTTCATTTGCTGTTTGATATTCTTCATTTTTTAATTGTATTTCTTCTTGCATTTGCTTTTTCTCGGTAATATCAAGGTGAGTTCCAGCAGCTCTTAAGGCATTGCCTTCTGCATCTCTTTCCATTACCATACCTTTTGATAAAATCCATCGCCAACTTCCTGATTTGGATTTCATTCTGAACTCCGATTCATAATATGGAGTTTGCCCTTTTACATGAACTTCTAAAATTGTTTTTACATCAGCTATATCTTCTTTCAACACCAAATTTTCCCAAGTAATATAATGTTCTTTTAATTCACTCTTTTCATAACCAAGCATTTCAGCCCATTGTGCGTTGAAAGAAACTTTTCCTGTTTTCAAATCCCAATCCCAAATGCCTAATTTTGAACCTTGAACAGCTAATTGCAAACGCTCTTCGCTGTTTTTGATTTTTTCGTTATTCAAGTAGTCTTTCAAACTGGTAAATAGTAAGATAAACAAAATAGGAAGAATCACCCCTGAGAGGTTTTCAATATCTTCAAATTCTGAAATAAATCCTTTCCATTCTAAAAACATAAAAAGGCAGTAAATAGTAAAGAAAATAACGGTAAATACTGAAATTATCAGTATAGGTGTTGAAATCCTTTTCTTCCTGAAAAAAATTATTACCAATGTAATTAACAAGGTTAATACAGATAGTATGTCGATAATGAAAATTTTCAATTTTTTATACTTTTGATTTGTTAAACTGTATAATCCAAAACAATAGAGATATTGAACTACCAAGATAGAAGGTGTGTTCTAATATATTTAATAAGTTCCCTAGAAAAAGCTCTTCTAAAGTTGTACAAACTGCGGCTAAAGTAAAAAACAAAATACAGAAAAAAAGCAGTTTTATTGATTTTAATTTTTTGAGTGTTTGATATTGATATATAAACATAAACAATGCTAACAAACTAATTGTAAGCATTAAAATTTCATCATACATAAAGTTGTGTATTTTATGAATTTTTATATCGGTAATTCTTTATGTAAATTTATCATTTTTTTTTAAATAATACTTTTTCTTGTTTAATTTTAATCAATTATAATTTTATTAGTGAAATTCAAATAAATCGTTCATTAAGCCAATTTTCAAATTAACACCCTATACTCAATTTTTCTGTAAAAAAGTATTGCCTAAATTCTAAATTTTAAATATTTTATTTTATTTTTAAAAATTCTTTGTTAAAACCTCAAACATTTATTTATTAATAAAAATAAAATTAAACATGGCAAAAAACCGCAACTACAGCTGTAAAGATGTCGATATGCTTATGGCATCAAAATCAATCGCATCTAGTTTCAAAACAAATATCGCAGAACTTTCAGCTGTCCGTACCGATTGGAACGAAACCTATTCAACAGATTTGATTACCAAGATTGACAATGCAATTGAAACACATTTAGGTATAGATACAAAAAAAGAGTTGCGCTCTGCAACAGCTGCACTTACATCTATACAAGTACCTGCCAAACGAGACATTTCATTCTTCAAAACGCAAATAGACGAGGACTTCAAAAAAGAAACAGCAAAGCGCGATGAAATTTTAACAACCCTCGGATTTGCAAAACACCTCAGAGGGGTTCAAAAAAGTAATCATGAATCATTAATACAATTGCTCTATCAGTTCAAAACCAATATGACCGAAACCCTTCGTAAAGATATTACCGACAAAGGGCTCAACTCTACACTCATAGACAACATTATAGGTTATGCCAATGCATTTATACAAGCCAATGCAACTCAGGAAACCTTTAAAGGTTCGTCAAAAGAAACTACTCAAGAGGTTACCGATGTTTTCAATGCCATCTACGATGAAATAATTGGCATCTGCAAGAAAGCATCAAACTATTACCAGTACGAACCATTAAAGAAAGAGCAATTCACCTTTTCTAAAGCTCTTTCTAGTCTAGGGGCAGCAGCAAAAGCTACTAAAAAAGAAACCGTTAAGGAATAAAGTCTGTTTGTCGAAAAAGTATCTACGTTCTCAGAAAAGGGAGAAGTATTAATATAAAAGGGAATAGTCTCATTAAAGAAGAAAATAGTTTCATCAAAGAAGGGAATAATTCTAACGAACAAGGGATTATATTTTCAGATAAGGATGTCGATTTTACAAAGAAGTACATAAATATTATAAAGTATAATATTTCCTTGACGCAAAATAAAATTGACCTGACAAATAAGGGATAAAATTATCATAAAGGGAGTGAGTCTGAAATAAAAGGGAGCTTGTTTGACAGAAACAAATACTACTTTGCTGTCACTAACATTAGCGGAGCGATATTATATTTTTTTAATGCGAATCAAGAATAGAAATTTTTTAATATTGAACCCTATTCAGGGTTCTTTTTCTTGCCGATTCATACCCCGTATTATATACGGGGCTATTCACATTTAACCACTCCGTGGTTATTATCTCTTTCAATCCTAAAGGGATTGAATATGAATAGCCCCGAGTAAAACTCGGGGTGAAAAAAATAAAAATCACCTATATAATAGCAATAAACAAAGTAATTAATATAAAAAATAAGGGTCTGACTTCAAGTCAAACCCTTATTTTTTTACTTATATATAGTTTGCGATTAAAAATGTTCTCCCAAATATCTTTCAGTATCTAATGCTGCCATACAGCCCGAACCTGCTGCTGTTATTGCTTGTCTGTACGTTGGGTCTTGTACATCTCCGCAGGCAAAAACTCCTTGTATGCTTGTTTTTGCAGTTCCCGGAATGGTTTTTATATAACCTACTTCATCTCTTTCCAGCTCTGCAAATATCTCTGAATTTGGGTTGTGACCAATTGCTAGGAAAAATCCGGTTATTGCAATTTTTCTCTCTTCTTTTCCTTGTTTTAGGAGCAATAGTCCGTTTACACCGTTAGCATCGCCAAGCACTTCTTTGGTTTCATGTTCATACAAAACCTCAATATTTTGAGTCTTATCTACCCTTTCTTGCATTGCTTTTGAAGCTCTCATATAATTTTTTCTAACTATAAGATATACTTTTCTGGCAATTCCCGACAAGTAAGTGGCTTCTTCGGCAGCAGTGTCGCCACCGCCTACTACAGCTATATCTTGTCCTTTATAGAAAAAACCATCGCAAGTAGCACAAGCTGATACTCCCTGACCTTTGTATTTCTCTTCGCTTTCCAGACCTAAATATTTGGCTGTAGCTCCGGTTGCAATAATTACCGATTGTGCTTCAATAATTTTTTCCCGTCAATCGTTATTCTTTTAATCTTGTCGCCAAGTTCGGCTTTTGTAGCATATCCCATTCTCACATCGGTTCCAAAACGCTCAGCTTGTTTACGCAAATCGTTCATCAGTTCCGGTCCTGTTACACCTTCCGGATAGCCGGGGAAATTATCTACTTCGGTAGTGGTGGTCAATTGTCCACCGGGTTGCAAACCTTCATACATCACCGGCGACAGATTTGCTCTTGCAGCATATATTGCTGCCGTGTATCCTGCCGGCCCTGATCCAATAATTAAGCATCTTACCTTTTCAATTTCTTCAATTTTGTTTTCAGATGCCGATTCTTTATTCAAATTCATCGATTTAAAATCCATAATTCAATACTTTTGGTTTGATTATTATTGTTGTGTTTTATATTTTCTATACATTATTTTTCAGCTATTGGAGAGTTCTACTCCAAAATCCTTACATCATTACATGCTATTGTCAAGTATTTTTTTTTAGATATACTTTCCCACCAAGGTAAGCTACCGGAATTACAAAAAATATTGCAATAAGTTTATACATTAAAGTTTCTTCCATTATATAGCTTATGCTTGAAGCTAAGCTAAATACGCCAACCATAATAGCAGTATAAATATGTTTTTTTTCAGAAAATCGCATTGCAAAATATGCTCCTAATGCAGTAAAAAATAATCCGATAAGTATACTTATATTTTTAATCATTCCCTGACTCACCGTTTGTTCAATATATTCTGCTGTAAAATCTTTTGATAAAAAATACCGATACCAAATACCATAATAGAATACTGCGAAAACCTGAGTTGAAACCCAATCTATAATAAAGCCAAGAAAAACGGCTTTAAAATCTATTTTTGAAAAAAATTCTCTATAATTCATTATTTAATTTTTCTTTTTTATCAATGTTCACTGCTGATTGACGGTTGTACCGTCAATTTTATTCATTCGCCAACGTCATTGTCTGGTATGTTTATTCTGATTAAATAAACATTTATTTTTTCATTCATATTTTTTCATTCTTAAATAAGGTAATAAGGTTATTTATCATTGTCAACATATTTTTCTACTAAGGTTAAAAACCTTATTTTATAGATTTTAACCTTAGTAGAAATAATCAGTACGTGTATATTTTAACCTTATTACCTTATTAAAATAGTTTTGCACAGCTCATTGACGGTTGTACCGTCAAATTTCCATTCGCCAACGTCATTGTCTGGTATGTTTATTCTGATTAAATAAACATTTATTTTTTCATTCATATTTTTTCATTCCTAAATAAGGTAATAAGGTTATTTATCATTGTCAACATATTTTTCTACTAAGGTTAAAAACCTTATTTTATAGATTTTAACCTTAGTAGAGATAATCAGTACGTGTATATTTTAACCTTATTACCTTATTAAAATAGTTTTGCACTGCTCATTGACGGTTGTACCGTCAATTTTTTCCTCACTGACGTTTTATCATTTCCTTAAAAATCGCCTATTTTATTTCAAGAAACTTTTAGAACATCCCATACAAAAATAATAAATAATAAGTAGATATTTTTTTCTAAATTGCATGAGCATTAAAATTAACTTTTAGATTATAACACATTTTCAAATTCTCAAATTTTCATGAAACGATTATATTTTTTAGTTTTAGCAAGTTTAATTTATATAATAAATATGGCACAAGATAGTAAAATAGCAACACTGCTTATAGATTCAAAATCGGATGTTGGTGAAGGAGCTATTTGGGATTATGTAGAACAGCGTCTATTTTGGATTGATATTCCCAAACAAATGCTCTATATTCATTATCCAGACGATACTACAAAAACATTGCCATAAAGACGCCTTCTAAAATTGGAACCGTCGTACCTATAGATAAAAGATAAATGTGTTGTAGCCCTTGCCGATGGTATTTATGAATATAGTTTTGTAACTAAAACATTTAATAAAAAAGCTCAGATATTAAAAGATAATACCCTAAATAGACTTAATGATGGCAAATGTGCACCCGATGGCGCATTTTGGGTAGGTTCTATGCACAATACTGCCGAAAAACCCACAGCTGCACTATATAGCATTACTAGCAATTTTGAAGTTACTAAACAGGTAGAAAATATTACCGTTTCTAATGGAATAGCATGGTCCTTAGATGGTACAAAAATGTATTATATAGATACACCTACACAAAAGGTTGTACAATACGACTATTCTCAGGGAAAATTTCAAACCCTAAGGATATTATAATTATTCCCAAAGAATTAGGTAGTCCGGATGGTAGTACCATTGATGCAAATGGAAACTTATGGATTGCTATGTGGAATGGCGGTTGTGTAACCTGTTGGAACCCGAATACCGGAGCTTTACTAGATAAAATTGAAGTTCCTGCTTGGAATATTACTTCTGTAGCATTTGGAGGAAGTCAACTAGATGAGTTATATATTACCTCGTCTCGTTTGTGGATGCCTGAAGGTTATGATAGCAAATTTATTCATGCCGGAAGTGTTTTTTCGTGCAAACCGGGTGTTAAGGGAGTTAAAGCAATGTATTTCTCTAAATAGTGCCTCTCAGAAAACGCCAATAACTGCGTTATGCTCTCCTTTAAATTTGTTCATTTACGAAAGTAAACTCCCAAATTTAAAGGTTCGCATGCCTTGTTCTTGACACCTTCTGAGAAGTCACTTTGAAAAATGATGAGTTTTATAATTTACACAAAATAAGCATTCTGCAATTTTACTCTATTTATGATTCCAGTATTTCTCTCATTTGAAGGTATATATTCGTATCAACAAAAGCAAATTATAGATTTTACTTCGCTTACTAATGTAGGTCTTTTTGGTATTTTTGGTGCTACCGGTAGTGGTAAATCAACGATTCTCGATGCTATTACCTTTGCACTTTATGGAGAAATAGAAAGACTCAACAGCAGAGAAGCTCGTATGTATAATATGATGAATCTGCGATCTAATGAATTGCATATAGACTTTCATTTCAAAGTACAAGAATCTCTCTATAAGTTTACCGTTGATGCAAAGCGCAACAAGAAAAAATTTGAAGAAACTCCTAAGTTTGAACGTGTAGCATTTAAATTTCAAGACAATCAATGGATTGCTTTAGAATCAGCAAATGCCGAACAGATTATAGGTTTAAGTTATAAGAATTTTAAACGAACGGTTATAATTCCCCAAGGGCAGTTTATGGAGTTTATTTCATTGCCTTCTGCCGAGAGAATGATAATGATAAAAGAATTATTTAATCTCGAACAGTTCGATTTGGCAGCACCTACCTCTGTTCTTGATAAAATGAACGATGAAAATTTATATACTTTAAAAGGAAAATCAGATCAGCTCGGCGAAATAAATATTGAAGATATTGAATCTTTGAAAATTAAGATTCAACAGACCGAAGAGCTTATTAAGACTAAAGAAGTTGAATTTGCTGATGTTTCAAAGAAAAAGAAAGAATTTGATGAAATTCTTTCTAAAACTGAAAAATTCAATGTACTTACAGCTCAATATCTGCAATATAATGAAAAAACAGAAGAGATAAACACTCTTGAACAGTCGTGCAATGACTATGAATACTGCTTGGTGCATTTCAAAGATTTATTGGTGCGGATAACTGAATCTGAGAAAATTATAACTCAAACCTCAGAATCTATAACTGCTACACAAAAGAATCGCGAAATAATTAAAACTAAATTACTAGAAAAGGAAATTGAATTCAAAAACAAAGAGGTTCTGGTAGCACAACATCAGAATAAAGAAAATCTTATTTCAGATTTTAAAATAGTGCTTTCATTATTATCTATTTATAAGCAATTAGATATTGAAAAAAAACGCATCCCCGTATCTGAAAAAGCTATTGAGGATGTGAAAGTAAAACACAATAGTTTAGTTGAAAAATACTCGGAAATAAAGCAAAATCTAGCCCTATTAAAAAATAAAAATATAGATTTAGTTCAGTTACATGCTCGTAAAATTAAGTTTTCTGAGTTTGAAATTTTAAATAAGGAAAATAACTCTCAAAAATCTGAATTTGATAAGAGACAACGTGCTCTGAAAGAAAAAAAAGAGAAGCTTTCTGCTATTGTAAGCAATTATTCTATTGATTCTAGTGCTGATTTTACAGTATTAATAATTAAAGAATTAATTCATACTATAGAGCATGAGATTATTGCTTTACAAGAAAGTATTATAAAAAAAGAAGCAGAACTCAATACTCATAGGGTACAGGTAGAAATTAAAAAAATTGCTTATGAACTCAAAGAAGGACAGGCTTGTCCGGTTTGTGGCTCATTAACTCATCCGGCAACAAAGAGTTTGCATGAAATTTCTACCGAAGTATTGTTGTTAGAGAAGGAGATTGAATCCTTTAATAGTAATCTTAATCAGCATAAAAAAAATCAAAAAGAAGTAGAAGTTCTTTGGAGTGAAGTAGAACTTTCTGAAGGATTCTAAAAGAAAAGTCAGGTAATTTAGATGAGCTCTCTAAAAAGTTAAATACTTTAGAAACTGACTTAAAAGGATATGATTTAACTGATATTAATCAAAAGATACATGAAGCAGAAACCGATTCTACTACTATAAAAGAACTTGAAAAACAGATGGATATAATTTTGGAACAACAATCTGAAATGAAGAATCTGGAAATAAAATATACACAAGCCCAACAGAAAATTCTACACGATATTACACGGTTAGAAGCCGAATCTAATACCTTAAAATCTGGTTTCAAACAAATCCAATTTTCTGATGAATTACTTAATAAAAATACAAGCGAAATAGAATTGGAAATTGCTCAATTATTGAGTCAAATTTCACAAGAAAAGAAAGATTTTCTTAAAATTACAGAAGAACTATCAAGCTTTCAAAAAGAATTGATTATACTAGAAGAAAAATTCAAACATGAGTCAAAATTGTATGCCGATGAAGTGAAAAAACATGAAGCGTATCAGTCCGAACGTGATAAAAAAATAACAGAATCGGTATTTACTTCTGTCGAGCAAATTAATAAAATACTATCTAATCAAATTCAAGTAGTTGAAGAACGCAGAAAAATAGCATCATTTCGTGAATCTTTGGTAGCTCTAAATGTTCAACTTACTGAATTAAAAACAAGTATTGATGCTTTTGATTACAAGAAAGATTTGCATGAAACAATTAATATGCAATTTGCCTCCCTCATGTCTGAGTTGGAATTACAGAAACAAACATTGATGCAAAATACATTTTTATGTAAAGAAAAGGAACTAGCATTTCAAGCAAGAAAGCAAATTATAAAGCAAATAACTGAATTGGAGGAGCGTAAAGCTAATCTGGATACAATGAGAAAATTATTTACAGCAAATGGTTTTGTAAATTATGTATCAACTATATATCTTCAAAATTTATGTTCGGTTGCCAATGAAAGATTTCTTAAATTCACCAAAAACACATTGAAGATTGAATTAAATGCCGAAAATAATTTCAATGTTAGAGACTTTATGAATGAAGGTAAGCTCAGAAGCATAAAAACACTATCGGGCGGACAATCTTTTCAGGCCGCTTTATCGTTGGCATTGGCTCTTTCTAGTTCACTTATTCAAAGTGGAAAAAAAGAACCCGATTTCTTCTTTATTGACGAAGGTTTTGGCTCGCAAGATAAAGCTTCGCTTCAAATAGTGCTTGAAACCTTGCGTTCACTGCAAAAAGAAGGTAAAATAGTAGGTATTATTTCGCATGTTGAGGAGTTGAAAGAGGAAATAACCTCATTTATTTCTGCACAAAAGGACGATTATCAAGGTAGCTATATTATTCAATCATAAAGATTAAATATAGGCAGCATATTCTAAAATACATTTTCAGGAATATTTTACCCATTCTATTATTTGACTGCGTAAATGAGTAAGCTAACAATTAAACTCAATAAAGATGCAGCACCGGTAAATATAGCAATCGTAGCCATTCCCATAGCGGCAAATCCGCGGTAACTTCTACTGTTCTTAGCCGCAATAAGTAATATTATTGTAGTAGAACCGAGTACTATTGTTGGCATAAAGTAAACAATAGTACTATCTGATGCAATTGCAAGTATAACGGTAAGTATTACAGGCAAAAACCCCAAACCTACAAGTGTTTGTTTATCTCTCAAATCTCTTTATTTTAAAGTGTTTTATGAATTGGAATCTAAAGTAAATAAAATTCGCGAATTTTCCACAAAAAATATAGTTTCATAAATAAGCTTAAGAAAGCTATCATATAATCATTAATTGATTTTAAGAGCTTGTTTTTTCTTTTTACATTTGATAAATTTAAGATAGGTGGGAGTAGGGTGTGTTTTTCAACATCCTATAATTCTCGAAAAAAGAGGTTGCAAATATGGATAATGCTAAGATAGAAGTAATTCAAAATTATCGAAATAAAATTTTATCTGCTATTTTTTTTTAAAACTTCCAAGCACTTGAAAAAATTAAAAAACTTAAAAAATAATTATAATTAGTAGAGTTATCTAAGAAAGCTCACAACAAAAAAATATATTTGTAAAAAAATCCTTAATTTTAATCATGAGTTTTACTGTAAATTTTATAAAAGCAAAATTATTTTATAACCTTCTCATTGTTGCTGGAGGCTTGATACCATTTATTTATTATCAGGATAAAATGCCAAATCCCATAATAATGGATGTTCTTTATGTCATAGTTGCCATTTATTGCATTTGGACTATATTTTCCTATTTCAGAATGTATAAACCGGCATTAATCGTTACCGATGATAGAATTATTGATAACACCAATATTTTCAAACAAAATAGAATATTTCTGAAAGCAGATATTAGTAAAATAAGATTAGAACATAAGTTTACCAGAATGGTGAATTACCAGTATGTTGAAATAGAAATTCATAGAAAATATATTTCAATCTATGGTGATAATTTATCGTTGACGGTAAATGAAATTTTCGATAAACTTACCCTTTGGAAGGAACAATAGAATAGAAGTTTTTTATTTTGTAGAAATACGAACAATTAAATCATATTATTATTAACATTAAATTCTAAAAGTAATGGTTAAACATATATTTCTTGTTGTTTTTATATTGATTCAAATACAACTTTTTTCTCAAGATTCTATTCAAAATTTAACTAAAAACACTGTAGTTACCAATGGTTCTGTAATTATTAATGGCAAACCCATTGCATATACTGCTACTACAGGTTATTTGAAATACATTGATAATACCGGTAAACATACTGCAAATATGTTTTTCGTTTATTATTCAAAAAATGGTGTGACAGATATTAGCAAAAGACCAATAACTTATGCCTTCAATGGTGGTCCGGGTTCTACATCAGTTTGGTTGCATTTGGGTGCATTGGGACCAAAACGAATAAAAATGTCTGAACTTGGAGATGCACTTACACCTCCTTATGAACTTATAAATAATGAATACAGTTGGTTAGATTTGACAGACATTGTGTTTATTGACCCGGTAGGAACCGGATTTTCACAAGCTGAGAAGAATGAAAAATCTACCGACTTTTATGGATACGATAATGATGTAATGGCTGTAAGTGAATTTATTAGATTGTTTACAAATTCATATAAACGATGGAGTTCACCTAAGTATTTGGTAGGAGAGAGCTATGGTACCACCATAGCAGTTGGAATTACAAAGTATCTGATAGATGAATATGGTATGTATTTGAATGGTATTTCGCTCGTTTCATGTGCTCTTACATTCCAAACATTCAGAGAAGTTTATGGAAATGATTTACCTTATATCTGTAGTTTACCTGCATTTACCGCTACAGCCTTGTATCACAATAAGTTGAATGTTTCATTATCAACAAATATTAAAGAAACAATTGCTAAAGCCGAAGATTTTGCCCTAAATGGTTATGCCACTGCATTATTAAAAGCAGATTTACTTTCACCTGAAAAGAAAATGGATATTGCTAAACAATATGCTGAATTTACCGGATTAAATGCCGATTATATTTATAATAGTAATTTGAGAGTTCCTTCGTATCGTTTCAGAAAAGAGTTACTTAGAGATAAAGGTATTTCTGTAGGCAGATTTGACAGTAGATTAACAATACATCAAGAAGATTTAATTACCGATTATGAATCTAATGACCCTTCATATCATAGAATTATGGCTGCATTTGGTACTTCATTTAATGCGTATGTGAGAAACGAGTTACAGTATACCAACAATTTGCCATTCAAGGTTTTAAGTGATGTTCATCCTTGGAAATTTGGCGATGGAAAATTCCTTGATGTTACCGGAGATTTAAGAGAGTCTATTATAAAAAATCCTGCTATGAAAGTATGGGTAGCAAATGGAATATATGACTTAGCAACTACATATTTTAGTACAGAATATGCAATTCACCATTTAAATTTACCACTTGATTTGAAACCTAATCTTTCAAAAACATACTATATGGCCGGACACATGATGTATTTACACACTCCGTCTCTTATTGAATTTAAAAAAGATGCTGTAAACTTCTACAATGAAAAATAAACTTATTGCTGCATTATTTATAGTCGTTATTTATTTGGCTATTAAGTATTTGTTTCCTCCTTTTATGATAGTCATGTATCCAGTTGTGTTGCTGGTAACATTTTTACATGAATTTGGTCATGCTTTTTTTGCAGTGATAACCGGTGGTAGTGTAGATGCAATTCAAATAAATGCCAATGGTGGCGGATTTGCAATGATTTCAGGAGGTTTTGCTCCACTGGTTTTATTAGGTGGGTATGTTGGTTCTGCTATTTTCGGAAATTTGCTGTTTTATATAGGTGTTAAAATGCCTCGTTCTTCAGTTGGAATGTTGCTGTTTCTAAGTTTGATAATGATTTTTGTATCTTTATATTGGTTCAACTCATTATTTACCACTGCTTTACTTTTCTTTTTTGCATTTATTTTTATTTTTATAGCCGTTAAGAAACCTACCATATCATCATATTTACTTATGATATTGGGATTGTTGTCGGTTATTTATATATTAGAAGATTATAAAGTTGGTCCATCATCAGATATTCATAAGTTTAGTCAAATATTTGTATTTATACCTGAACAAATATGGATGTTTGTTTTTCTGTTTATTGTGCTGTTTATAACCTATTTAAATATTAAGACAATTATAAGACAGTCGGGTGGAGATAAAAGCTAGAGCTGTATTTATTCTCCATATTTAAGTATATTTGTATATGTTAAACAAAATCAAAATAATTTCTAAAAACCAAAAAGTATGAAGGGTATTTTTACAATTACACGTATTGGCATTTTCTTTTATCTTTTATCGCTGTTTTCATGTAAGACAGAAAGCTGTGATAAATCGTTTTTGAAAGATGAATTAAATGGTCATGAATTTATTAGACTAAATCAAGTTGGGTATTTTTCTGGAAGCATCAAAAAGTTTGCGGTCGTAGAAACAGGTTCATCAGAATTTTTCATATATGATACTACCGGAAAAGAAGTATATAAAGGTCTGTTAAAAGATGAAGGTCATTGGGCTCCGTCTAACGAAAATATAAAAACAGGCGATTTTACCGATTTTATACAATTAGGCAAATATACTATATATGTACCCGGAAAAGGAAGATCTTATGCTTTTGAAATATCTAACGATTTATATACCAACTCATTAACAAGATCTTTGAAAACATATTATTTTCAAAGAGCATCGTTAGAATTGGAAGAAAAATTTGCAGGCATATACAAAAGACCACTCGGACAACCTGATACTATGGTTTATTTCCATAATACAACAGGTGTGAAGGAAGTTAAGGGTAAAAGATTGTCTAAAAATGGTTCAAAGGGCTGGTATGATGCAGGCGATTTAAATAAATATATTGTAAATGCGGGTGTAACCGTAGGAATGATGTATGTGATGTACAATAATTATCAAACACTATTTCAAGATTCGCAATTAAACATACCGGAAAGTGGAAATGGGGTGAGCGATTTACTTGATGAAATAAGATGGGAAATGGATTGGGTACTTACCATGCAAGATCCCGATGGTGGTGTTTATCATAAATTGAGTGAACTAGATTGGCAGTGGGCTGTTATGCCTCATATGTGGAACGATAAAGAGCGTTTCTTCATTGGTAAATCTACCGCTTCTGCTCTTAACTTTGTGAGTATGTGTGCAATGACTGCTAGAGTTTTCAGAAACGTTGATTCTGCTTATGCAAATAAAAATCTTGCTGCTGCAAAAAAAGCTTGGGACTGGTCTATGAAAAATCCTAACGTTCTAGCTATTGATGGGTATGGTGTAAATTCTGGCGCTTATGACGATAAAGATTTAAAAGACGAGTTTGTTTGGGCTGCATCAGAAATGTATGTAACGACCAGTGAACAAGTATATTTAGAATATTTAAATGCAAATATTTTCAATCCTAAATTTGAAGTTTGTGCTTGGAGAACTTTTATGAGTAATATTGGTTACTATTCGCTACTTTCTAATGAAAGTAAATTGGAACAAAGTAAAAAAGATAAAATTAAGAATGATTTTATTGCTTTAGCAAATAATTTGGTAGATACAGTAAATGCAAGTCCTTACGGATTACCTAGCTCAATTTTTGAATGGGGTTCTAATAGTGAAATGCTTAATAGAGCAATTCTAATAAGTTTTGCTTATGAACTTACAAAAGATAAGAAGTATCTAGATGCTACTGTTCGAATGATGGATTATATTTTAGGAAATAATGCAATAGGTATAACCTATGTAACCGGTGAAGGTAGCAACTATCCGCTAAGACCGCACCACAGACAGTGTTTTGCCGATGGTATTGATGAACCTATACCAGGCTTTTTGGTTGGTGGACCTAACTTCAAACGTGAAGATGATGTTGATAAACATTGCCCTTCTTGCAAAACAGATTATTTGAAAGAATTTCCTGCTACTTCTTATGTAGATCATTTTCATAGTTATGCTTCAAACGAAGTAACTATTAACTGGAATGCGTCTTATGCTTATATTTTAAGTGTGATACAAGCTCATAAAGATGAATTGATAAAAAAATAAGTGCATCAGGAAAATACTTTTTCTAGGTTAAACAATTTTTAAAAAGTCTTCATTTTCAATATGTAAGCGCTGGTTTGTTAAAAATTGAAAACTGTGAAATTGATGTTTACTGAGATGTAAAAAAAAATATTAAAAAAAGATAAAAAAAATATGTAACGTTTGATTTTTTTGTTGTTTAAGGTTTCGAACCATTAATAGTCAATATCGTATTTTTGTTTATTTTTTAGTTATTTTGCACGGGAAGGAGAACTTTTTTTAAGGTTCTCCTTTTTTATTTCGTAATTTTGACCGCATAAATAAGTAATTATGAGATTCTTTTCTGAAACTAGTATAAGTCTTTTGCCCGAATGTAGTTTTCAAACTGCTAGAAGTAGCGGGGCAGGAGGTCAAAACGTGAATAAGGTAAACACAAAAGTAGAATTGCGGTTTTCAATAGAATTATCTAAAGTGCTATCTCTAGAAGAGAAAATGATTCTTTTGACAAAGCTAAAATCAAAATTAACTACCGACAATTTTATAATTCTTACTTGCGAAACAACAAGATCTCAATTACAAAATAAAGAGTTGCTGATTGAAAAGTTTTATGCTCTAATCAATAGTTCATTAATTATTAAGAAGAAAAGAAAACCTACAAAACCCACAAAAGCATCGAAAGAAAGACGAATAACCTTAAAAAAGAAAATTTCTGAAACGAAAAAACTACGTAATAAAAATATTACATAGTTTCTACTAATATGTGATTTTATCTATTGATAATATACTAAGACAGCCTTTTTTATTTATTTAGTTTCTTTGCAGTTTTAAATTTTTGCATACAGTAAAAACCTATATAAATAAAACTTATTATGGGTAATAGAATTAACCCTATAGTATATGCTAATGAAAAGGTTACAATTACTTTCCACACAACAATTTTTGGCTTGATTTTTCCCAAATAGAAATATTCCCAAAACTGAGTATATTCTTTGTCTTTCAATATTTCAGGCAATTCGTTTTTCTTATAAGCCTCGTTTATTAAATTTGCAATAGCTTCTCCACATACTGCGCTTTTCACATCAGAATCATCATTTTTGGCATAATGAATTTTAATTCCAAACATGTAAAAAAGCCCAATACAGTATAAACCGGCAAGATTATATGAATATTGCTTTTTTGTAAAGTTGTCAGCTTCTGTAATTATAGCATCTATAACGCTATCGTCGAACTTATAATCTACCCAAGAAAAGACATTTTCTTTCCCAGAATATCTGCCTGGCCATCTCATTTTACTATAACCCAAAGACGTTAGCTCAACTATATAAGAATTTTTATTATCTGTTAATTTTAATACTATGTGAGGTTTTATTTCATCACACTTAATGTTTGAATTTTTTATACTATAATTTTTTCTAAATCCATATATTTTCAAGAAAACTTCTTGAACTGATGTAGTAAAAGATTTAGATTTATAAAGACCAACAATAACAGACTGAGACACGATATGAAATTTTTTGCAAATGTATTTAAATATTACAAACCCAAGAAATATTTATAGATCATTAATTTGTTGAAAATTTTGATTATTCAAATTTTTCAGAGGAGCGCAATGATTAAACTTCAAAATATATTAAAATCTAAATAGAATAATAAAGAATTGTAAATAATCACAAAATAATTTTTATAAAAATTCAAAACTTATATCTTTGCTTAAATTAAGGGTTAATCATACATGAATACATATATAAAAATTGCCTTTGTTTTGCATTTATTATATTCAATAATGATGTTTTTTTAATGACATTTTTCATTACCATATTCTTGGTATCGTTTTATGTTCATTTACTTTTATTAATTTAGTAGGTATGTTGTTGATTATAAATAAAAAATCTGTAATTGGAGCTAAGGTATTCTTATATTCCAGTATTATTTTTATACCTCTAGGTATAATTGGAATGATAGGAGCTAGAAAAATTATTGATGCAGATATTGAAGAAAAATTTTTAAATAAAAAATAAATATGTTTCTAACATTAAACATTTTCAAGGGTTTACATTTTTTGAGAATGAAGTTGTAAGAGATGCCCAAAGCTATAATAATCAAAACTAAATTAAAATGGAACCAAATAAGACATTCAAAGTTGACAATAAGCAAATTATATTATATTTTGTATTAGGAGCTGTTACAATTTTAACGGGTTTTATGGGAAATTATCTTGGATATGCAGCCGGAATTTTGTTTATAATAGTAGGAGCATTACTTGTTGGAAAGAATTATGCATCTTTTTATTCTGATTATGTGAGTTTTAAACCATCGCCAATTGCAGGAGCTAAATTAATAAAGTATAATGAGATTGAAAATTTTGAGATAATAAGCGATAAAAAAATATTCATTCACGGAATTATTAATGGAAAAAAATCGAAATTACGCATTGCTATATTTCTAATTAAAAAAGAAGAAAGACAAGATTTTATTAATTATATGAATTCGAAGATTGGAAAATAAGTAACTAGACCAATTCCTTGCTTACAATTATAAAAAAACACAACATCATTTTTTAATGTTTTAAAAAATGATGTTGTGTTTTTGGTTTGCTTCGGTTTTGTTCTTCCTGAGTACAGTTTGTACACATTCTCGTTTCAAAATAATTACAGAAGTACCTTTAAACTCAATTTCTTCTTTTATCAATGCTACCAATTGATCTATTTTTGTAGGAAATGGTTCTGTCTCAATAATATGATCTGGCTCAACACCTAAACCGATACAGATATTTTTCAATTTTCCATGGGCAGCCGAATTTTGTCCGCCGGTCATTGCAGAAGCTGCATTGTCGGCAATAATTACCGTTATCGGTGCATTTTCATTTACGGCATCAAGCAATCCGGTCATACCTGAATGGGTAAACGTAGAATCGCCAATAATTGCAATTGCTGGAAAAACACCAGCATCGGCAGCACCTTTAGCCATAGGGATACTTGCACCCATTTCTACACAGGTGTTTATAGCCGAATATGGACTCAATGCCCCAAGCGTATAGCAACCTATATCGGCAAATACATGATTATCGCCATATTCATCAATTATTCTCCTTAGTGCGGTGTACATGTCTATATGGCCGCACCCTTTACATAATTCAGGTGGTCGGTTGGGAAAATGTGTAGAATTTGTTTCTACATGTTCTGAAAAAGATTCAATTGCTAATGCTTTTGCTACTATATTTGGCTGTAATTCACCATCGGGAGGTACATATCCGTTTAACCTCCCTAAAACCCTCTTATCATGGGCAACAATACCCAATATTTTTTCTTCTACAAACGGATAACCATCTTCCAAAACCAAAATTTTATCATTCCTTTCAAATAGTTCATTCACCAAAGACTGTGGAATTGGATACTGACAAAGCTTCAAAACATCGAAATTTTGCGGGAGTCCGTTACACACCTCTAGTAGGTAATTAATTGCAATACCGCATGCAATAACACCCAATTGTGAGTTTTCTGCTTTATGTAATTGATTATAGATGCTTGAAACAGCCTCCTGTTTAAGCGAGTTTTGCACCAGTAGTAAATTTCTAAATTGCTTACGGGCAATAGATGGCAACAAAATAAATTGTTCTCTTACTAAAGGAAATGATATATTATTTTGTATTTCTGCTGCTTGGGTTGAAATAATAGCCCTAGAATGAGCCAATCGGGTAGTAATCCTAAGCAAAACAGGTAATTTGTATTTCTCAGAAAAACGAAATGCAGAGCGGGTCATATCATAAGCTTCCTGCTGATTTGAGGGTTCAAAAATAGGAATATGAGCAAAATGTCCGTAAAATCTGGAATCTTGTTCATTTTGAGAGGAGTGCATGGAAGGGTCGTCGGCAACAGCAACAACCAAACCACCGTTTATACCGGTAATAGCCGAATTAATGAAAGCATCGGCAGCAACATTAAGTCCTACATGCTTCATGCTAACCAAAGAACGTTTGCCTGCATAAGACATTCCTAATGCAGTTTCCATTGCCGTTTTTTCATTCGTGCACCAATTGCAGAATACATTAATATTCTCTTGAACTTTAAATTCTTGAATGTATAGTGTAATTTCTGTAGAAGGCGTCCCCGGATATGAATAAACACCCGATATACCACTATCTATTGCACCCTGCGCAATAGTCTCAGCTCCCAATAATAGTCTCTTCATCTGTCTTGAAAAATATAATCAAAATATTAAAAATATAATTAAAATTCCTTAAATCTAACGCTTTTCAATAATTAGTCGAAAAGTTAGGATTGAATAAAACCTCGTTTATGCTTGTAAAACTCTAATTTTTAATGAGTCATACTTCGAATTCATATTATGTTAGAATTTTTAGTAATTACAATAATTAGTGTTTGAGATATTTTAAAATTTATTTAATTACATTTGCACTTTAGTGAAATATAAAAAAATTAACATCATATTAATTATATTTTTATATGTGGTTTATTATCAATTTTATACAGTTGATTTTGGGGTGCATACACGTATTCCTTGCAGCATTCGTCATTATTCCAATATTACCATATAAATGGACGTATTACTATGCAACAAGAATTTTTCGCCAATATTTATACTTATAATGGGAGGTTGGCTTAAGGTTTATGGTAGAGATAATATTAAAAAAGGAGAATCGTATGTGTATATGGCTAATCATACATCATTTAGCGATATACCAATTTTGTTTGCCTCAACAAGAGAGCGTTTACATTTTATGGCAAAAGAGGAGCTTAAAAGAAGCGTATTTGGAGTGCCAATAAGAAAAATGCGAATGATATTTGTAGACAGGAGCAACAGTAAAAATTCGGTAGAAAGTATGCGAAAAGCAGCTTTACTTGTAAAAGGAGGCAGAGATTTAGCTGTATTTCCCGAAGGAACTCGTTCTAAAGATGGTAAATTGGGAACATTTAAAAAAGGTTCATTCAAATTGGCATTACATGCAGGAGTAAAAATAATTCCGGTAGGCATAAGTGGTGCTTCTACTATTGTTGCAAGAAATAATATAAAATACAGACCATCAAAGGTTATTGTTAAGATAGGTGAACCTATAGATACCAAATCATATTCAGAAGAAACACTAGGAGAGTTAGCTGATCTTGTGCGCTCAAAAATAGTTGAATTGACATAATTTATTGATTGTGAGTATTTATTTTGTTTTTATATTTTTTTTTTGAAAATAATACTGTAACTCGTTTTTGAAATTAAGCAAAATAAATATATTTGCTAAAAAGCTTTAAGATATTGGAATTTGCATTTATACAAGGTATTTTAATAGGACTAATCGTTTCCATTCCCATGGGGCCAATTGGTGTGTTATGTGTACATAGAACCTTGACAAAAGGAAGAGCTGCCGGATTAGTATCAGGTTTGGGTGCAGCTACTGCCGATACATTCTTTGCTATAATAGCTGTATTTGGTCTAAGTTTCGTAACCGAATTTATTGAACATAAGAGATTCTATCTTATGTTTATTGGAGGTATTGTACTTGTTGCAGTTGGAATAAGTATGTTCTTAAAAAATACCATAAAACAGTATAAACAGAAAGACCTTGTTCAAAACAGAAGGTTAATGGGTAGTTATTTTTCTACCTTTGGACTTACCCTTGCCAATCCGCTTACCATTATTGGAATAGGTACAATATTAGCGGTTTATGCCAATATAAAAGATGAATTTCAAAGTATGTTTATTTTGATAGTAGGAGTCTTTACAGGAGCGGCATTTTATTGGACACTACTTACACAAATTGTAAATGCGTTTAAGAAAAAATTTAATTTGCGGTTTCTTTGGTATCTAAATAAAATTGCAGGAATTGTAATCATTATTTTCGGATTGTTTGCAATTTTCAATGCCTTTTATCCTAAAATATAGAAGGATCAATCCCTTGTAGATTTCCTATAAAAAATCACTGTTACCATATAATAAATATACCATAGTTTATTTTATATGATTTATCAATTGATAAATCATTCATTAGCAAATAAAATCGAAAGAAACAGTTTACGGCACACATCCCTAGTTGGGGACGATGAGCTGCAAGTTGCAGGACACTTTCCCCAATTGAGGACATTGCCTCGTAGTATTACGGATGCACGTCCCCGATTGAGGACGTTGCCTCGTCGTATTACGTATCCATATCCCCGATAAGGGACGTGCATCCGTAGTGCTACGGCTCAATATACCCTTTTGGGGAAAGCTTGCCGCAGTGCTACGGCTCAATTTTAAAATGGAAAAAACCTAGCCGTTGCTTAGAGTTATGCTTTTTAGGGTGCGAAATTGTATATAATTTTTGGGATGCAGAAATTATATACAATATTTCTTACAACAAATAGTATTTTTTTTATTTGGATGAAGTGACAACAGCTAAGATGGCACTTCATCCAAAAGATTGTTGCACTATTTTATAAAATAACCCTGTCCAAGCTCAAAGGTATTTAATGAATTGGTTGAACCTGTGGGATTCCAAAATCCATCAAAGTTTTTTATAATTGAACAATTATTCTGATTATAATATTGTGAAAATGGAGTTGCATTAGTGGTAGGGCAACCTATTAATTGCCATTTTCCGTTAGATTCGTAAATCTTTAAGGTTTTATTAAATGTTGATCCATAAATAACAAGAGAACCTGCTGTGTTCATCTTTACCAAATAACCTTTTCCTACTTCTATTGTTTTCAAAGAATTGAATACCTCGGGTAAACCTGTTCGCCAAAAAGCATCCATCGTTTTTACTTCAATAACATCTAGTCCGGCAAAAATTGTTTTCACGGTACTATCGAGAGGAAAACGCCCTGTAGATAGTATATTCCAGCCTTTTGTAAGGTTAATAGTTTGTTTAGAGACATCGCCAATAATTGTTGCTGTTTTAGTAGCAAGACTATTGCATATTCCATTGGTGGTTTTGAGAGAAATGTTAAAGGTTCCGGTATTGGTATACTTATGAATAGGGGAATTATCCATGGAATTATCGCCAAAGTCCCACTGGCTCGTTGTTGCATTTGTACTTGTGTTTATGACTGAAACCGTTGTTTTTGGCCACTGCAAAGTATCGGCAGAGATGGTAAAAGATGCCACCGTGGGAGTGTCTATTATAGCTTCTACCTTAACACGTGGTGCAATGCATCCATCCGAAACCATTATCCAATCGTAGTAAAACAAATACTGGGTTGAATTCTCGGCAGTAGTTCCACCCCAACTTTGCGTGATGGAAGCCAAAGAATTGGTATACGGGAATGTAACACCTGTTGTATTTGTGTACATCTGACTATGTATGGAAGATATTGAATAATTAGATCCTGGCTTAACCCACCAATTGACATTAATTCTTTTTTCACCCAAATTCATAGGTACAGTGGTATTAATGTTTTGTGCACTATAATCAAAAAAACTAAAAGTTTTATCTCCAGTATTTTGAGATGAATAAATCTTGAACGATTTTAGCAAAAATGGCTTAGCAGCTTCAAAAACCAGCATATATGATCCATTTTCACCATAATCAGATTTCTCGTAATATCCAATACCTATAGTAGTATCAACAGGACCAAGATGCAGAGTGTCTATTGTAGATTGCTCATAGTAGTAAGAGGTCGATTTAGTATTAGCCGGTGTGGTGAATGTGTTACCCGTGCCTACCATTTTGCCACCTTTGGCGGCATCGTACCATCTCACTGTGCCTGTGGTGTTGGTGAGCGAGATGGTCACAGGTTTTGCCCCACAGACCGTTGGAGCTGTTACCACTGGTTGCGGGAACGAATCGACAACCAAGGTTACTAATTCCTGAATTCCTACGCACCCATATGCGTCTGTCACCGTAACCGAGTATTTACCGGCCTGCTTAGTCCCAGGCTGTAGCGTTACTTCTTTGGTATTGGCAGTAAAACCAGCAGGTCCACTCCACTTCCATGAGCCAGGCTATCAGACCTCTGCTCGCAGGTTGCATAATCCGCCTGCACACACCCTGACTGTCGGCTTTTGTATCCAATCGGAGTTTTCTGTTTCTACAAAAGCAGTTGCCTGCGGAGAAGTGCGATAATTTATAGTGTAATCGGCTCTATAAAAACATCCATTGGGAGCTTCAAAATAGGCGGTTATGGAACGTATATCTTGATAATAAACCTCTTTCGTTCCGGATACAGGGACTTCTCGCGACTTCGAAATAGTATCAACATTCAATCTGTAAATATCGGTCTCTAACCATGTCCAACCTGTCGATGTATTAGGAAGAGGCGAAAGGGTGAAATCATCGCTCCCTAAGCAAACACCAATAATATTATTTTTCTCGAGTTTCCCACTTGCTAACTTCACGTAGGTTTCCACTGGGCTTGGTGGGCACACGTAATTATTGAACTGGTAGGTTATGACCGCCCCCGGAGCGCTCACGTTCCAACACCGTAATCCGGTTTTGATATTTGACAATATTATACCCTCTTCCCACTTTGCACCAGGAACACTTGTATCACTATACTCGGTGTTTAGGCCAGGCTTCCAGCACATACCATTGTAGTTGCATCCGTTGTCAGCATGAATCAACCGTACCATCCAAGACCCATCACTTTGATTATTGCCATTTTCTATAATTTTCCAGATTGATAAACCTTCGTCGGGCAGGTATTCAGAGCGGCCTGTATTCTGCACTGCATTGAAAAGGTAATATTCCTTAGGGTTGAGTGGATTGGTGTATTTGTAAAAATGAAGGTCATTGGCGGTGTCTGTAATTGTACCGGTATAGTTGTTCACCTCCGTTGCAGTAGCCCAGCCTTCTTTCAGCATGAAATATGGGTTGGGAGGTACCGGGTTGTAATCGTCTCCACCCGATGCCATAAGGTCGAAACTACCTATAGTACCGCATATACCACTGCGATATTGGTACATGTCGGGCCAATGGAAGAGCTGATGTCCATTTTCATGACAGAGTCTTCTCAAGCTCATATTTGCATCGCTAGTACAATACGTGTTCGATTGAACGCCATCGGCCTTAAAACCGTTATGCCAGTATTGATGATACCACATTCCCGATGACGGAGAACCTGGATAAAGCAGTGTTATCGACCTGATATATCCGCTCGAATCATGAGAGAGGGTAGAAAAGTCGAACCCTTCCTTGTCCATGCTTTCTAGAGCCAATTGCAGAATCTCTCTAACACCAACGCCCATAGACATAGCATCGTATTCGGCGAAAGTCTTAGGTGCACGGAATATCCCGTATATTACGTTGTTAAATTCAACAACCCCGCCCGAAACATCGTTAAAATACTGATAAACTGAACCATTCAAGCCGTAACTGGTAAAATTCTTTCCGTTCATCATAGAGTCTAACTCGGGAAGTGTATAGTATGATTGCTCATCGCTGAAATCAACGACGATGCACAGTCCTTTGATTATATCTTTTTTCTTGGTCGCAAGCGGTGGTGCCGGCCTGATTCCATCTTTGGGCATGGGTTCTTGTCTTGTTTTTTGTTCAAAACGTGGCTGATTGACGCCAAGCTTCTCTTTCACTTTGTTTATTTTTTCAATAACCACATCAAGAGGCAATGTGTAGTGTGGTAGCAGCCGAGAGCAACCGCAGCAGGGTTAGTTCCAAGTTCTGCTCCCGTGTAAATAACTCCTGTAGATTGTAGCTCTGAGCTATCTTTGTTAATAGTGGCGCAGCATATCCACTTTGTAACCGTATCGCGCAGCACGCGTAGCCATCTATAGACTCAGCTCGCATATAAAATTCATCGCCAAACAACCTCACCTTCACCTTTGTGCCATCGGGCCGCTTGAACTGGTGTTCTTCACCGTATGATGGACTAGCAAAAACATTTGAAACTAAACCTACAAGGAAGGCTGCCAAAATTACTATTTTTCTCATTTTAACTTTGATTATTATATTTTACTACGAAGTGGAGACAAGTATACTTACAAAAACGTTGCATTACAGCATTCGCAATGAAACCCGAATTATGCATTCGGATTTCATACAAAGCCTCATATTGCACATACAATCAAATTTTAAAAATTCTATTTTATAAAATAACCCTGTCCAGGCTCAAAAGAATTTAATGAATTGGTTGAACCTGTGGGATTCCAAAATCCATCAAAGTTTTTTATAATTGAACAATTATTCTGATTATAATATTGTGAAAATGGAGTTGCATTAGTGGTAGGGCAACCTATTAATTGCCATTTTCCGTTAGATTCGTAAATCTTTAAGGTTTTATTAAATGTTGATCCATTAATAACAAGAGAACCAGCGGTGTTCATCTTTACCAAATAACCTTTTCCTACTTCTATTGTTTTCAAAGAATTGAATACCTCAGGTAAATCTGTACGCCAAAAAAGCATCCATCGTTTTTACTTCAATAACATCTAGTCCGGCAAAAATTGTTTTCACGGTACTATCGAGAGGAAAACGCCCTGTAGATAGTATATTCCAGCCTTTAGTAAGGTTAATAGTTTGTTTTGAGACATCTCCAACAACTGTTGCTGTTTTGGTAGCAAGGCTATTGCAATTTCCATTGGTGGTTTTTAGAGAAATGGTAAACGTTCCGGTATCGGTGTACTGATGAATAGGGGAATTATCCATGGAATTATCGCCAAAGTCCCACTGGCTTGTTGTTGCATTAGTACTTGTGTTTATGACTGAAACCGTTGTTTTTGGCCACTGTAAAGTATCGGCAGAGAGGGTAAAGATGCCGCTGTGGGAGTGTCTATTATAGCTTCAACCTTAACACGTGGTGCAATGCAACCATCAGACACCATTATCCAGTCGTAAAAGTAGTGATACTGTTCACTTGCCATAGGCTCATAGTCTCCTGAACTTTTAGTAATTGTTGCCAAAGAATTGGAATAGGGATATGCTACACCAGAAATATTGCTCCATAGATGAGCAAATGATGGTTTTATTTGGTAACCTATTCCAGCGGGAACCCACCAGTTGAGTGCAACGCGTTGTTCACCTATTTTGTTTGGAATTTGCGTTTGTCTCATAGGTCCTCCTTGCATTAAATAAATAGTCCTGTGGAAAATTGTATCGACTACATACATTTTAACAGATTTAAGCATGAAATTTTTTGAGGCAAAGAATTCTAAGCCATATTCACCAGTTGAACCATTACCGTTTACTATATATTTAGTTGTACCTATAGATGTATCTACTGCACCAAGATGAAAAGTATCTATAGTAGAGAGTTCGTAATAATAATCTTTTGATTTATTTAACAATGGGGTTTTGAAACTACTACCTTCGGCAAGTGGTTTTCCGCCAGAGGGAGTATCATACCACCTTACCGTTCCGGTCGTGTTGCCAAGCGACACGTTTACCTGCGATGTTCCACATGCTCTGTTTGAAAGCAATATTGGGCTAGGGAAGGAGTCAATTTTGACCGTAAGGTTTTGTTCAGTTGAACATCCAAACGAATCGACAACCATAATTTTATAAATACCTGCATCGGCGCTACTTGCTTTTGGAATAGACACTAGAGCAGTAGTAGCTTTAAAACCATTCGGTCCGTTCCACTCACAAGATTGTAGTTTGTTGAATGTAGAAGCTTTCATACTTAATTCACTGCCGGCACACACTCGCACTTCTGTTTGATTGTACCAGTCTGATGAACTTGTTTTAACCAAGTTTCTACAAGTGCGGCGGGAGTGGGGTAACATCGAATGTAGTTAGTATACACAGCCATCAGTATCTTGATAAATTGCAATGAAGTGCTGAAAGGATGAGTAAAAAGTTTTCATCTTTGCCCGAAAGTGTTACTTCCCTGTTATTTGAAAATTTGTATCCATAACTCAAATCCCAGCCATATTCATACCACACCCAGCCAGAGGAATTCAAAGGAGTGGGACTAAGGGTGAAATCGTTTGCCCCTAAGCAGAATTCAATTTTGTTGGTCTGCACTACACTACCATCAGAATACTTTACGTAAGGAACAACATTTAGAGCGTTACAGATTTTATTATCAAACTTGTAGTGTATTACATCGCCCGCAGTACCTATATCCCAGCAACGTAAACCTATTTTTGTACCAAGTATCATATTTATTGCTGTTGTCCAACGAGCTTTGGGTATAGATACTTCGCTAAACACTGAATTTCCACCCTGTTTAAAACAAGCATTGTATTCCTGTGTTGTGTCATTATCGGCATGAATAAGTCTAATCTCCCATTCTCCACGATAACTATTCTGGTTATCGCCATTTTCGTTTACCCACCATATAGTAAGGCCCTCGTCGGGCACGGCAGAATATCGACCTGTTTTTTCACTCCATTGAAAAGATAATATTCTTGGGGATTTAACGGATTGGTGTATTTATAAAAATGTAAGTCATTGGAAGTATCTGCAATTGCACCAGAGAAATTGTTTACTTCGGTTACGGTAGCCCAGCCAGCTTGTATCATATAATAAGGGTTGGGAGGGGTAGGTCTTCCACTTTCTCCACCAGAACACATCAAGTCAAAATCACCAATTTCACTATAGTTCTCTTGATTGTATTGGTAGGTATCATTCCACCCAAAAAGCAGGTGTCCGCTTTCATGACATGCCGGAAAAAGTCTAATCGATGCCGGAGATGTAGTGTATGAACCGGATGAAATACCGTCGGCAGAAAAATTTTTATACGAACTTTTATGATACCACATACCACTAGACCATGATTTTGGTGAACCGGTATAAACTAAGGAAATTGATCTTATAAACCCTAGATTATTTGATAATCTTGAAAAATCAAAGCCTTGATTATCCATATATTTTAAAGCTTCATCTAAAATCTACGTAGCTCCTTCACCCATACCCAAGTTGTCATATTCTGCAAACGTTTTTGAAGCTCTATATACACCGTACACAATATTATTGAACTCAAAAGCACCACCTGATACATCTAAAAAATACTGTCGAACCGAGCCATCAATTCCAAAACTTTCATGGTTTTTCCCATTCCACAATGAATCAAATACGTCAACTGAATAACTGGTGAGTGGTTCATCACTGAAATCAACGATAAGAACCAAGCCGGTAACTTTCTGTTTTACGATTCCTTGTTGTGGAGCAAGTTGCATTCCTTTAGGGATAGGTTTGGGTTCGGGTTTTTCAACTTTAAGAACACCATCTGGTCCATATAAACGAATTTTGGCTTGCTCTACAATATTAGAAATAACCTGTTTATTCAATTTTGCGTGTTTTAATAAATTTAGAGAAGCAGCAGCTTGATTGTTTGCAATTGCAGAACCGGAATATATAACTCCAGTAGACAATAACTCAGAACAATCTTGATTGCATTGGGCATAATAAATCCATTTTGAAATTGAATCTTGAACAAGGGTGTATCCATCAAGAGACTCAGCTCGCATATAAAATTCATCACCATATAATTTTACATCTACTCGTACCATCTGGCTGCGAGAATGTGAACTGTTTTCCACCTAGTGGAACTGCAAAAAATTGAGTTGTAAATAATAACACATAGAAATGTAACAATAATCTTCTTCATAGTAATTTTTTTTTACAAGACAGTTGAAGTAGACCTAAGGTTGCATAATCGTTGTTATAAAAAACATTTCGTAAAAATTATTTTTGTCAATTATCATTGTTGATAAGTACAATAAACATCTAAAAAAGATAGCTTAGCTTATTTATAATAATCATTTTAAAGTTGGCTACATTTGTATGAAGTAATTATGTTGTATAAAAAGATTTTATGAAAAATAATTCTTATACCCAGTTGTTCGATAACTTGAACGAAGATGAGAAAATCGTAATTGAATATGTATGTTTTTGTTTCAGAGCAATTTCTGTTACTTCTTTATATAATGTATTTACGAAGGCAGGAGTATCTCGCGAATCGGGTCCAAAATTTACAAGTCAACAGATAAGAGATATACTTCTAAAAACTCAAAACCTAGAATTGGTAGTAGTTCAATCACCTTCCTCTTATGTTGTGCGAAAAGATTGCAGAAATCATGTTTTAGAAAGTTTATTTGCCAGAAATAAGTCTTTAAATTTATTTGTAGAATCGTTCAGAGTTGTTTATAGTTTAAACGCTAACTATTTCAATAGTTACTGGATTACAAATGATATGCTTATTTCTATTTATTCACTCTTAAATCAGGCTGTTTTAACCGGAAATCAATCATTCGTAAATGAACAGATTGAAAGATTGAATAGGTTGCATGTTTCAAGATCAATTAATACTCCTTTTATACAAATCATGTCTTCAAATTGCATGTTGATTGCTAGAGCAATTCGTTTTGATTGTATTTCAATGTTAGAAGAAAGATCGATAAGCAAGGCAATTAATGATATAGTCTTATTTCAATTTGTAAATTCTGCAGATACAGGTCAAGTAGTTGAAGCATTGAATAAATCTGATAAACCATTTAATGAATTTCAAAATATAAAATTATCGTATTCCTTTTTTAGTTGTGATTTTAATTATGTTGAGAAAAATGGTATAAACACAGATTATTATTGGTATTCTCAATTTCTTAAAGGTGTTGATATCTCTGATAAATTAAAATTGCTCTTGGCAGAACAAGCCATTGATTTTGGCTCAAAGCAAGAGTTTGTTTATGCGGGTATGTTAGCATTGATTCAGATACCTCAGTTGTTGTCTCAAGACAAGACTAAGGTTTCTAAAGTAAAATCTTTCATAAAGAACAATAGCGAAATAGCAGATTATTATCCTCTTGGTATTTTATGTTCTTGTTTTTCTCACATGGGAAAACCTAATGCTGCATATTTATATAAAAATGAATATAGAAATAATGAAATTATAATTTCATCAAATAAATTTCACTTTTTACTCTATTCTATCGGTTTGTACTGGCTCAAAGCCGATGTTAATGATTTAAATGAACTAGAATTATGCAAAATTGCCAATAATTATCAAGAAAAAAATAATGTTTATTTAGAATATGAAACAAACAATTTGCTAGCATTAGTATTCAAACGAAATCAATATGTAGAAAGAATAGAGACATTAAAGAAACAATACGGTATTGTACGTTGTATTTCTGATTTATATGTACCGCCAAGCGATTGGGATTTGAAATTGTCTATGCTCTCTGAATTTGCTTCAAAAACAAAGAAAAAACCCACCGAAGCTACAGATGAACGTATCGTTTGGTTGTTTGATGATAAAGATCATAGCATACAACCGGTATTGCAAAAAGCTCAGAAAAATGGCACTTGGACTGCCGGTAGAAATGTAGCCTTGCAAAAGTTAAAAGAAATGCAAGTATCGTGTATTACCGAACATGATAAGAAGGTAATAGATAATTTGAAAATTTATAAAGATTATTACGGAACAAGTTATAATTGGGGCGAAAATACCTTAGCTTCATTGGTTGGGCATCCACATATTTATAATATGAAAGCTCCTACAGTACCCATTGAATTAGAAATTGAAGATATTGAACTTATTGTAGAAGAAAAAAATGGAATGTGTATTTTTTCATTTTCAGAATCTCTATTTAATAGATCTACTCTTGTTAAGCAGGGAACGAATAAATATAAAATTCTACATGCTAGTGAAGATTTAAAACAAATATCTGAAATCATTGGTGAAAAACTTTCGGTACCTCTCAATGCCAAACCTAAAGTACTTGAAACATTAAAACAGTTATCATCATCTATAAAAATAAATTCTCCGTTAGTTGGTGAGCAAACAGGAGCAAAGCGGGTTGAAGCATCATTGAATTTATATATCCATCTTTTGCCTTTGGGCAATGGTATAAAAGCCGATTTATTTGTAAAACCTCTTGATCCTGAACCACCGTATTTGCGTCCGGCAGAGGGTTTGAAAAAAATAACCGGACATAGTGGTGATTTGCATATTTGGACGGAAAGAAATTTCCCTGCCGAACAAAAAAGTGTTGAACTGCTTATGGAACGTTGTCCGGTGTTTGCTTCGCAAGCCATGAGCGATTTTTCAGCATCGTTTGACGACCCAACAGAATGTTTGCAGGTACTTTCCGAATTTAAAGATGCCATAGATTTAGCAACCGTTGAGTGGCCAAGGGGGCAGAAAATAGCAATTAAATCAAAATTAAGTATCGATAACTTCAGTCTTCGATTGAAAAAACAAAACAACTGGTTCGACTTACAAGGCGATGTTGCTATTGATGATGAGCAGGTTATATCTCTGGTAAAAATGATGCAATTGCTCGACACTGCCAAAAATAGATTTGTTGAGATAGAACCGGGAGTATTTATTGAATTGGAAAAACATTTTATTCGTCAGTTGGAGTATTTGAAAACGGTAGCCGATGTTAATACCAAACTAATAAAATTGCATCCTTTGGCTGCGGTGAGCAATGCCGGATTGTTCGACTCCGTAGGCTCTTTCACTGCCGATAAGGAATGGAGTTCTTTTATTAAAAAAGTTAAGAAAACCGAAAAAACCGAATATTCCCTACCCAAAGGTATTGAAGCAGAACTGCGTCCGTACCAAGAGGAAGGCTATAGATGGCTTAGAAAAATGGCCGACTGGGGTACCGGTGCATGTTTAGCCGATGATATGGGCTTGGGAAAAACCTTGCAGTGTATTGCTTTGCTTGTAAGTAGAATGAGTGAAGGACCATCTTTGGTTATAGCTCCAACATCGGTGTGTAGAAACTGGATTGCCGAAATTGAGAAATTTGCTCCGGCATTACAACCTATTTTATTTGGAATGTACGACCGAAAATCTACCATTGAAACCATCGAATCGGGCGGAGTACTAATCGTTAGCTACGGCTTACTTGCTTCTGAGGCCGAACTATTAGCCTCAAAGAAGTGGAATGTTTATATACTTGACGAAGCTCATGCCATAAAAAATATAGCTACAAAACGTTCGCAGGTGGCTATGAGCATAGAAGCACAATTTAGAGTTGCTGCTACCGGAACGCCATTGCAAAATCATATGGGTGAACTTTGGAATTTATTTCAGTTTTTGAACCCTGGTTTGTTGGGTTCTCAGCAGTGGTTCAATGAACGATATGTAATTCCTATCGAAAAATCAAACAACGAGTTGGCGCGCCGTGCTTTGAAAGATTTGATAAAACCATTTATACTCAGACGAACTAAAAATCAGGTATTGCACGATTTGCCCGAAAAAACCGAAATCACCCTATCTATCGATTTATCTACCGAAGAGCGTACGTTTTATGAGGCATTGCGTGTAAAAGCGTTGGCAGAAATTCAGAAGCTTGACAATACTACAAATTCAGGGGAGAAGCAAATGCGGGTATTGGCAGAAATTATGAAATTGCGGATGGCTTGCTGTCATTCGAGTTTGGCTAATAAAGAAATAAATCTAGAATCATCGAAACTGAAACGTTTAGAGGAGTTGGTTGAGCATCTTATAGAAAACGGACATAAGGCTTTGATATTTAGTCAGTTTATTGGGCATATCTCGCTTATTCGTGAAATGCTAGAAAGAAAAACCATTTCTTATGAATATTTAGATGGGTCTACCAGTCCCAAGGAACGCGAGGAACGAATAAAACGTTTTCAGCAAGGTAGTGCCGATTTGTTTCTTATCAGCTTAAAAGCAGGTGGAGTAGGACTCAATCTCACCGCTGCCGACTATGTGATACATACAGACCCATGGTGGAATCCGGCGGTAGAAGATCAGGCAAGCGATAGGGCTCATAGAATTGGACAAACAAAACCGGTAACTATCTATAGACTTGTTACTAAAGATACTATTGAAGATAAAATAGTAGATTTGCACAAAAACAAACGCGATTTGGCAGATAGTTTACTTGAAGGTACCGAATCGGCTGCAAAAATTACTGCCGATGAATTAGTGAATTTATTGAAAACGTTTTAATGAGTAATCTTTTTAGAAGTACTTTTCACTTTCATTTTTTCATTACAGTAAAATAATGTATTTTCGCAAAAAAAATTGATTTATATATATGGGATTGAAGTGTGGTATTGTAGGTTTACCAAATGTTGGAAAATCTACCCTTTTTAATTGTTTGACAAATGCAAAAGCACAAGCTGCAAATTTTCCGTTTTGTACAATAGAACCTAATATTGGTATGATTACCGTACCAGATTCTAGATTAAATGCACTGGAAAAAATTGTTATACCTGAGCGAGTTATGCCCGCTACTGTTGAAATTGTTGATATAGCTGGTCTTGTAAAAGGAGCAAGCAAAGGTGAAGGCTTAGGAAATAAGTTTTTGGCTAATATTAGAGAAACAGATGCTATAATTCATGTTTTGAGATGTTTCGATAATGAAAATATAGTTCATGTTGATGGTTCAATAAATCCGGTTAGAGATAAAGAAACAATTGATGCTGAATTGCAGCTTAAAGATTTGGAAACAGTAGAGTCTAGATTAGGTAAGGTTAAAAAACAAGCAGAAACCGGTGGCGATAAAGATGCTAAAAAAATGTATGATGTGCTGATTAAAGCTCAAACTCATTTATCTGCCGGCAAATCTATTAGAAGTATGGATTTAACTGAAAATGAATTGATTGCTATTAAAGAATTGCAATTACTCACTGCTAAACCAGTATTATATCTTTGCAATGTTGACGAAAGTGGACTAAAGCAAGAAAATGATCATGTAAAAGCTGTTCGTGCATCAATATCCGATGAAGGAGCAGAAATTCTAATGTTAGCTACTGCTGCCGAAGCCGAAATAGCTGAGTTTGAGACCGTGGAAGAAAGAGAATTGTTTTTGGCAGATTTAGGTCTTTCAGAACCAGGGGTAAACAAACTAATTCGTTCAGGATATGGCTTGTTAAACCTTGAAACATATTTTACTGCCGGTGTTAAAGAAGTGAGAGCTTGGACCTACCCAAAAGGCTCACTTGCACCACAAGCCGCAGGTGTAATTCATTCAGATTTTGAACGTGGTTTTATAAAGGCAGAGGTTATTAAGTTCGATGACTTTATAAAATACGGCAGTGAAGCAGCGGTAAAAGAAGCCGGTAAAATGAGTATGGAAGGTAAAGAATACGTTGTGCAAGATGGTGATATTATGGACTTTAAATTTAATGTTTAGAAATTAAAATATAAAGCAAAGCCGTTTATTATAAACGGCTTTGCTTTTTTAATATAATAACTACCTAAAATAGATTATATATGTTTACATATCCATATCCAAGACCAATGTTTACTACAGATTGTATGGTTTTCAACTTTATTGGAGATGATATCTTGTTGCTTCTAATAGAAAGAGGACATGAACCTTTTAAAGGGTTTTGGGCCACCCCGGGTGGATTTATGGAAATGGATGAATTGCCTGAACACTGTGCTGTTAGAGAATTAAAAGAAGAGACAGGTATAGAAATTGACAAAGTTTATTTTTCCTCACTAGGAGCTAGTGTAGAAAGAGACCCTCGCGGACGGTTACTTTCTGCATTCTATTTTACTTTACTTAACAATCATAATTGCAATGCAATTGCTGGTGATGATGCTAAAGCTCTAGCATGGTTTTCTATAAAAGAATTACCAAAATGTGCTACAGACCATGAACAGCAAATAATCACAGCGGTTCAGCACATTTATGAAAATACTATTTTTAATTCTTCAAATTTTAATTCATTATTTTCAAATTTTTCTCAATCAGATATTGAAAAAATTGCAAAAATATGTAAAGAAATTCTTTGAAATAATAATATTATGTTAAATAGAAAATGAGTATTTTACTTGAATTTTTACTTTAATGTGTATTTATTAATGAATTGTTTTTCAGTGAAATAATTAATATAAAATAGGTGGGTGTATTTCTTTTAATTTTATATCTTGAGTTTTATAACTATATCTTAATTTATCATTTGTGTTACACTTGATTCTGAAATGATTAAATAATGCATATATCATTTCAGAATCAAGTGTGTTTTATTAATTTAATATTTTTTCATTATTTATATATCTCATAATCATAATATTTAGAATAAATCATATCTAAAATAGAAGATATATCATCAGATAATTTATTTTTAGAGTAACTATATTTAATTTTTTCTTCAACATTACCATAAGAGAAGTGCTCAATCAAAACGTTTTTCTTTTCTATTGTCATTTTCAAATATTGCTCATCGTCTGTTGAGTTAAAAAAGATAAAATTTCCGGATAGAGGCAAATTATTGCTGTAAGTGCCAGTATACCAAACAGATTCATCTTGTTTATACGTTGTAATTATTCCTGAAATATTAAAAGAATAATCTTCATCTTGTTTTACTTTATATTTCAATTCCTTAATAGTACCATTATCGTAATATGTCTCTACCCTAATAGAATCATCATTTATAACTTTTTCTTTTGATGTTACAATACCCGAATTGTAATAAATACTTTCTTTCAATTGGCTATTTTCGTAGGTTTCAACGCTTTCAACAGCTCCATCATAATTATACTCATAAACAGAGCCTGAAATAACCATATCAGACTCATATATACATGTTCCTATGATATTGTTTTCGGAGTCGAAATAATTTGTTTCTCCATGTTTTAATCCATTTAAATAGGTTTCTTGTTTATATAATATACCATAATTATAATAGCTACTTATTCCATTAAGTTCATTGTTTTTATAATTTAATTCGGAGATTAGTGTCTTATCGGAGCTATAGTAATCGTCGGAAAATGATTTTTCTAAGCCATTTTTCATTCCATCTTTGTATTCTGTAATAGATGTAATGCTATTGTTGTAATAGCTTAGAGTTACATAATTACCATTAAACGGTTCATTGTTTTTCATAGTCCATTCCCATTTAAGAATATTATCTATAAAAAAACATTTGCCATTAGATCTTAAGCAATATAGAGTATCAGTACCTTGAAATACAAAATGTTCAGTTATAGAATTGTCTACGTATACCTTTTTTTCAGTTATTGTATCTTCGTTAAAAAGAAATTCAACTCCATTTGTTACATAGTTAACTTGAGTATACTCACCAATTTGTTGTCCTTTTTTATTGTAATAGGTTGTTTTAAAGTTTTCTAAAGAATCATATAATATTGTAGCTTTCAATTTTTTGTTAGAATAAAAACTTTTATCAGAGAAATTAGTACAGTTTCTATATTCGGTAAGTATGTCATCTTGCATTTCTAATCCATTGCATTTTCTCCCATTTTCGTATTGCATTTTATAGAGAACTTTTCCAGTGCTATCGTTCTCAATAACTTCACCATGGATATTGCCCTGAGAATAAGGAATTTTCTTTTTCTCAATTCCATTAGCATAATAAGTTATGGCCAATCCATCTTCTATTCCATTTTTATATTCAATAATTGATTCAATAATATCAGTTTTATTATATAAATCATCATAGGCATAAGAATACAATTTTCCACTGAAAGGAACATCGTTTTTCATTTGTAGGGAATCTATTTTTTTTCCATTCTTTCCATAGTAATCAATCTTATCTATCGATGAATTTTCAAAGTAACTAGATGAATAAGACTCTTCTGCAAAATGTTCAATATATAATAGTCTACCTTTTTTATCATAATTTTTTCTAGGTGAAGTAAACTTATTGTTTTTAATTGAAACTAAGCTTTTCACTGTCATAGGATTATAAAAATAATCAACAAAAATTCCTTCAACAATAGAATCTGTTGCGAAGTGAGTGAGTAAATTACCAATTTCTATACCTTCTTGATTATAAAATAATGTTTTTACTAATTCTTCAGTTGTAGGAAATGTTTCGATTTTTGCTTTAGTACCTCCAAACATATCAATAATTTGTATTCTACTAGGTTCACCATTTTTGTATTCTGTTAGAATTCTATAATTATCATAGGTAGTGAAAAATGTACCACTATCTTGAATATTGCTATTATACATGCCTCTACATAGTTCTGTTCCATCTTCTTCATACCATATCGTTTCTCCGTCATAACTTCCATTGTTTAATTGTGAAATCTGACTTACTTTACCACTTTTATAATACCATGTAGTTTTACCGTCTATAATCTCATTTGTGGGAGATAGGATATAACCTTCGCATTGCAATTCTCCAGTTATATAAAAATCTTTGAAGTAATATTTACCTTCTATTTGAGTCATTGGTAATCTGTAATATACCGCTTCTGATTTTGCAACTGTATCCCATAAATCATTAAAAAATACGGTGTCGTTTTGACTTATTGCAAATTGATGAATTATTAATGTTAGAAATAATAGAATTTTGTTTTTCGATTTCATTTTTTTTATTGTTTTAAATTTATCTTCTTTTATAGTTTTATATACTAATGGTTTTATGAATTTTCACTTGTATTTTTACGTTGCAAAAGTAAGTGTTATTTTGCAACGAAATAAATTATTATATACTTCAATTTAATATTTTTTACCTAATGAATTTTGTTAATTAATCATTTATTAACATTCAAAAAATAAAGCTTATATGTATACTTTAGTCGAAAAAATTTAATACTATATTTGTTATCTTTACAGAAATATCACAAAAAAAGGTTAAAATTTTTGTGTGTATTGAAAATGAGTTTAATCTGAGAAATATACTATGCAACAGAAGTAGATATTTTTTGAGCATCTGTTGATAATGGAGAAATAAACAATTTTAAAAATAAAAAAATAAAAACATGAAAATTCTAATAGCTTTATTTATTTTAGTGAATATCACGTTCTTTCAAGCTTGTACTACAATTGAGTGTGCTAATTGTAGAACTGTAGTTGAAGATTCTAATGGCAATATAATTAAAGATAATGAAACTCCGGTTGAATATTGTAGCCTTGAGCTAAGTGAAAAGGAAAGTGAAGAACCAGTTACTTTAGATGGCAAAACATCGTATTGGCTTTGTGAATAATTTTAGCAATATTTTTTAAGCATATAACAATAAAAAAGGCTACCTATTGGGCAGCCTTTTTTATTATGGTAATATAGATTTTCTAAAATTGATTAAAAGTCTTCTTGATGATTTCAACACATTCCATAATTTGTGTTTCGTTTATAACCAAAGGAGGTGCAAAACGAACAATATGTTGATGTGTAGGTTTAGCTAAAAGGCCATTTTCTTTAAGAGCTAAACAGAAATCCCAAGCAGTTTTTCCGTTATGCGGCTTGATAACCACAGCATTAAGTAGACCTTTACCTCTGATTAATTCAATCATTGGGTGTTTTATTTTTGCCAACTCATCTCGGAAAAGTTTACCGAGTTTTTCAGAATTCTCAGCAAGTTTTTCATCTTTAACCACTTGAAGGGCAGCTATAGTAACTTTAGCTGCAATTGGGTTACCACCGTATGTTGAGCCATGTTCTCCTGGTTTAATGCATAACATGATATCGTCATTAGCAAGTACACAAGAAACTGGAAATGCACCTCCAGAGATAGCTTTACCAAGTATTAAAATATCCGGTTTAACATCTTCATGGTCGCAAGCAAGCATTTTTCCGGTACGAGCAATACCCGACTGAATTTCATCGGCAATGAATAATACATTTTTAGATTTGCAAAGTTCATAAGCTTTTTTCAAATATCCGTCTGCAGGTACATAAACCCCAGCTTCACCTTGAATAGGTTCTACCAAAAATCCTGCAACATCAGGGTCTTGTAGTGCTTTTTCAAGAGCCGGTATGTCATTATAAGGTACTGTTACAAATCCAGGTGTATATGGTCCAAATCCTGCATAAGAATCCGGATCTGTAGACATTGATATTATGGTAATAGTTCTTCCGTGAAAATTATTCTCGCAAACTACGATTTTCGCTTTTTGGTCGGCAATACCTTTTTTCATATATGCCCATTTACGGCAAAGCTTAAGAGCTGTTTCATCGGCTTCTGCACCCGAGTTCATTGGTAGCACCTTATCATAACCAAAATATTTGGTTACATACTCCTCAAATTCGCCCAAAGAACTGTTGAAAAATGCTCTTGATGTCAACGTAAGCTTCTTTGATTGTTCAATCATTGCTCCAACTATTTTTGGATGGCAATGTCCTTGATTTACTGCAGAGTAAGCTGAAAGGAAATCGAAATATCTTTTTCCTTCTACATCCCATAAATAAACTCCTTCACCTCGATCTAAAACTACAGGTAGCGGATGGTAGTTGTGTGCACCATACTTATGCTCTCTGTCCATGTACTGTTGTGGTGTCATTGACATAATTCAGATAATACTTTAAATGTGAGTTATTATTTTAAAAAATTGTTTGCTAAATTATTATATTTAATAGGTAAATGCAATATATATTTTACTTAATTATAATGTTTATTATTTTTTAATAATAAACATTAATTGTCTGTAATTATAATTATCACTTTTGAGGTGTTTACAAAACTTATCTCAAACTTTCTGATAAAATTTTAAATTCCATAGAAGGTGAAATTTTTTCGTACAGAACATTGTAAACAGCTTGGCATATTGGCATTTCTACATTATAATTTTGATTTATTTGATAAATGCAATTTACTCCGTAATATCCTTCTGCTATCATACTCATTTCTAGTTCAGCAGACTTTACCGTATATCCTTTGCCTATCATAGCACCAAAGGTTCTATTTCTACTAAATTGCGAATATGCGGTTACTAATAAATCTCCTAAATACGCTGAGTCGTTTATGTCTCTTTGCGTTTTGGAAACAGTATTTATAAATCTTCCAATTTCTTGAATCGCATTTGATATTAATACCGATGTAAAATTATCGCCATAACCTAAACCATGACAAATACCTGCTGCTAATGCCATTACATTTTTCAGTACCGCAGAATATTCTATTCCTATAATATCATCACTAATTGATGTTTTTATATAGAAGGAGGTTAATAATTTTGCTGTTTCTGTTGCTAAATCATAATTTGTTGATGCAATAGTAAGATATGAAAGTCTGCCGAGTGCTACTTCTTCAGCATGACATGGATCTGCAATTGCTGCAATATTTTTGTAATTGATTGCAAATTTTTTTATGCAAATATTCACTAATTAGGAGGTTCTCATCTGGTACAATTCCCTTTATAGCGGTTACAATTTTTTTATTAGTTAAATCAACCGTAATTGTTTCGCAAAGGTTTTTCACGAATTTTGAAGGTACGCAAAAAAGTATAATATCAGCCTCTTCAATAGCTTGATTGATATCTGAATAGACTTGTAATTTGTTGGTGTCAAATTTTATATCAGAAAGGTAAATATGATTACGTTTTTGTTTCCTGAGACTTTCAATAATTGACTCTTCACGAATATACCAATTAAGTTTTGGTGTATTTTCATGTAAAAGTTTGGCTAGTGCAGTAGCCCAACTACCGCTTCCTATTAAAGTAATATTTTTACCTGACATTTTATATTTTAAGTACTAGTTGTTTATTGCTTCTAACCACACTTTTACTTCATCTTGAGATGGGTTTGTGTAGCCGAGTTTATTTTTCTTGTTGTATCCGCAAATATCTTGATGTAATTTGGTGTGTTTTGCTTCTGATAATGAGCTTATTGTTTTGAATCCTAAATTCATAACTACTTCGGCCCATTCTTGTGCCATTCCTAATTCTATGAATTTAGATATATCATCGGCCTGTGCTTTTTTCTCAGGTTTCATTTGAGGGAAAAACAAGACATCTTGAATTGAAGCGCTGTTTGTCATAAACATTGTTAATCTATCTATGCCTATGCCCATACCTGATGTAGGCGGCATACCATATTCCAATGCTCTTACAAAGTCATAGTCTATAAACATAGCCTCGTCGTCGCCTTTTTCTGAAAGTTTCATCTGCTCCTTGAATCTATCATATTGATCAATAGGGTCATTAAGTTCTGAATAGGCGTTACAAAGTTCTTTTCCGTTTACCATTAATTCAAATCGTTCTGTAAGTTCCGGATTGTTTCTGTGCTTTTTACATAATGGCGACATCTCTACCGGATAATCGATAATAAATGTTGGTTGTATGTAGTGATGTTCACATTTTTCTCCAAAAATTTCATCTATGAGTTTTCCTTTACCCATAGAATCTTGTACTTCAATAGAAAGTTTTTTGCACACATCGCGCAATTCATTTTCATTCATTCCTGATATGTCAATACCTGTATGTTCTTTAATAGAGTCATACATTGTAATTCGTTTGAATGGTCTTTTGAAGTCAATTTGATTTTCGCCAACGGTTAGTTTTGTCGTTTTGTGAAGATCCAAAGCTACTTTTTCAATCATTTCTTCGGTGAAATTCATCATCCAGTTGTAGTCTTTATAGGCTACATAGATTTCCATAACAGTAAATTCAGGATTGTGGGTTCTATCCATACCTTCATTTCTGAAATCTTTGGCAAATTCATAAACCCCTTCAAATCCACCAACAATAAGTCTTTTTAAATAGAGTTCGTTTGCAATTCTTAGGTACAAAGGAATATTCAGTGCATTATGATGTGTGATGAATGGTCGTGCGGTTGCACCTCCGGGTATTGCCTGTAATATTGGTGTTTCTACCTCCAGATAACCTTTATTGTTAAAGAATTCTCTCATAGAATTCATTATCTTGGTTCGGTTAATGAATGTCTCTCTCACCAACGGATTTACTACCAAGTCTACATAACGCTGTCTGTATCTTTGTTCTGGATCGGTGAAGGCATCGTAAATTACACCGTCTTTTTCTTTTACAATAGGCAAGGGGCGTAATGATTTACTTAGAATGGTAAGTTCTTTAACATGGATAGATTTTTCTCCTACTTGTGTTACAAAAGCAAAACCTTTAATTCCAATGAAATCGCCAATGTCCAATAATTTTTTGAATACCTCGTTGTAAAGCGTTTTATCTTCTGTAGGGCAAATCTCATCTCTGTTTATATAAATTTGAATTCTCCCTGTTTGATCTTGAATTTCAGCAAACGATGCTTTACCCATTATTCTCTGACTCATCAATCTCCCTGCAAGACAAACTTCTTGGAAATTATTTTTTTCAGGATCGTATGCATCTCGTATATCTTCTGTATGAGCATTTACCGGATACTCTTGTGCAGGATAGGGTTCTATGCCTAGTGCTCGTAATCTTTGTAATGATTCTCTTCTAACAAGTTCTTGCTCGCTTAATTGCTGCATGGTAAGTTCTTTATTTATAAAAAGATTATTTTAAAAATTTTTGCAAAGATATTTAATTGTTGTTTATCTACAATAGTATTTAATACGGAATAATTTTTTTGTTTTAACTTATTTATATTTTGAAATATAAGTAGTTAACATTGTATTTTAATAAATAAATAATTGGTGTGCTTTAATTATTTGTAATATAGTTTTTTAGATAAAAGCGTTTGATAAATCCCTCTTGTTAGCATGTATGCAAAAAAAGCCATCCAGATACCATGATTTTGGAATATTGGAAACAATATATAATAGAGTGTAAAGAAAACAATAGCTGCAAGTATTAATGAGTTTCTCATTTCTTTGGTTAAAGTAGCTCCAATATATATGCCATCCCAAATAAAAGCCGCAAATGCTACTAGAGGTATCAATTTTACCCATATTAAATATTCATAGCTTTTATATATAACGGTCTTATCATCTGTTAATATTCTTATTATGTATCTGTCACCTATAAAAAAGAGGAGAGATATAAGGCAACTAATTCCGATTCCCCATAAAAATATTTTTTTTATTGCATCTCTCATTATAAGTAATTTTCCAGCACCCAAAAGTTTTCCGGTAATAGCTTCAGCTGCATAGGCAAAGCCATCGAGGAAAAATGAATATAAGAGAAAATATTGAAGTAGAATGGAATTTATTGCCAATATTTCAGTATTCTGACCTGCCGATTTTGATGTAAAAAAACTCATAACCAAAATAACCATCAGTGTTCGAATATAAATATTTGCATTGATTTTAAAGAAATTAGTTATTCCAATTTTAATTTTATTATAATTTAAATATTTAAAATTTATAACATTTTTATATTTTCTGTTTATAACCCAAAGCATGAAGAAAAATCCAATATATTCGGCAATTACTGTACCTAAAGCAACTCCTTCAATGAGCATGTCAAAATATATAACGAAAATAAAATTAAGTACAATATTTAAAATGTTTATCATGATTGAAGTTATCATGGGAGTTATAGAGTTGTGCATACCTATAAGCCAACCAGATATAGCATACATTCCAATAGTAGCAGGAGCGGAGTATATTCTTGTTTTAAAATAAGTTTGAGTAAGATTCATTATTTGTGGATCTGCATCAATAAAAAATCCGGCTACATAAAATATAGGAGATTGTAAAAGAAAAATAACTACTCCTCCAATTAATGCCAGAAATGCAACTCTAAAAAGCAGAATACTTATTTCATTATTGTTGTTTGCTCCTAAAGCTTGAGCCGTAAGACCACTAGCACCCATTCTCAGGAATGCAAAATTCAGTATAGAAAATTGAAAATCAAGCTTGCCAAAGCCAAAGCTCCAATCTGAGATATGTTGCCATAATGACCTAATATTGCAATATCAATAATTCCATTTAACGGAACAACCATATTGCTTATAATGTTTGGAATAGCAAGTTTTAAGATGTCTTTATGTCTTATCATTTCTTATATTATATCGGCAAAAATAGAAACATTTATTTAACAATTATAATTTAATTTGCTCAGATAGTTAAGCCGCTTATCAAATAAAAGTAGTTGTGTAGGGGTTTGACAGAAACTCAGCTTATGCGTTTAAAGCTCTGTATGTCAAATAATCAAACTACATTTTCAGAATACATAGAAATTCCATTGTAGAACTCTTTGCTAAATAGAATCTCAATTTGGTATATTTTTTAGTAAATTAATATGAATTATACCTACAAAAAAATGTACATTTGCTTGATTTTTTACACAGAATATTACATTAAAAAAACATAGTAACGTGGATATTTTTGAAAGATTAAAACAAAACAGAGGTGCGTTGGGTGTTTGGCAAAAACAAGCACATGGTTATTTCATGTTTCCAAAATTAGAAGGTGAAATTGCACCTAGAATGAAATTTAGGGGTAAAGAAGTACTTACTTGGAGTTTGAACAATTATTGTGGTTTGGCAAACAATCCGGAGGTTAGAGAGACCGATGCCCAAGCAACGAAAGACTGGGGTTTAGCTTACCCAATGGGAGCTAGAATGATGAGTGGACAGACTAAATATCATGAAGAGCTTGAGCAAAAATTGGCTACTTATGTTAAAAAACCTGCAACCTATTTACTAAATTTCGGTTATCAAGGAATGGTTTCTATTATAGATTCATTGGTAAGTAGAAATGATGTTATTGTATATGATTCTGAGTGCCATGCTTGTATAATGGATGGTATATTCCTTCATAAAGCAAAAGGAGGAAAGAGTTTTGTATTTCAACATAATGACATGGAAAAATGTGATAAAATGTTGAGTTTTGCAAAAAAACGTACAGAAGAGTTGGGCGGAGGCATCTTGGTAATAACCGAAGGTGTTTTTGGTATGGCTGGAGATTTAGGTAAAATTGATGAAATTGTTAAATTAAAATCTAAATATCAATTCAGACTTTTGGTTGATGATGCTCATGGTTTTGGAACTATGGGTCACGACGGTAGCGGCTGCGGTACTCATTTTGGTGTACAAGACGAAATAGATTTGTATTTCAGTACATTTGCAAAAGCTATGGCTGGTATTGGTGCATTTATTGCCGGCGATGAAGATGTGATTTCATTTTTAGCATATAATTTGCGTTCGCAGATTTTTGCTAAATCATTACCCATGCCTATGGTGATAGGTGCTCTTAAACGTTTAGACATGATTCAAACTCAACCGAAACTCAGAGAAAATCTTTGGACGGTGGTTAAGGCTTTACAAAAAGGTTTTGTTGATGCAGGTTTCGATATTGGAAATACAGAATCGCCGGTAACTCCTGTGTTTTTGAAAGGTTCTGAAGAACAAGCTGCTAATATAACTCTTGATTTAAGAGAGAATTATGGATTGTTTTGTTCAATAGTTATTTATCCGGTTGTTCCAAAAGGAGTTATAATGCTTAGAATTATTCCTACCGCAGTTCATACACTTGATGATGTGGCATATACAATAAAAGCATTTTCTGAGGTGAAAGAAAAACTTACAAAAGGTGCTTATGCAAGCGATCAAATTTTGATTTCTCAAATAAAATAAGTGATTTAGAAGTCTAAAAAGTTGATTTAGAACTCTTAAGACTAATTGATATTTTAAATAAAAAGCGTTAATTGTGATATCCCAATTAACGCTTTTTATTTAAAGCATAATTTCTTTTATACTAACACATTTTAAATTTCCTTTAAATATTTATATTCAATTCTAATTCATTACCATTAACCATGGTAGCCCATCTGCCCATTTTCTTTTGAATGATTTTGAAATGATGTTCTTCTTCTGCGTTTATAAATGAAATTGCTTCACCTTTATTCCCGGCTCTTCCTGTTCTACCTATTCTGTGAACATAATCTTTTGGTGAGCGTGGCAATTCATAGTTTATTACATAAGGAAGCATGGGTATATCTATACCTCTAGCCATCAGATCGGTAGCTACTAGTACTTGTATTTTTCCTGCTTTGAAATATTCAAAGGCATTGTTTCTTGCACCTTGACTTTTTTTGCTGTGCATAGCCATTGCGTCTATTCCGTTTGCTCTAAGCTTCGTAACTACTGCATCGGCTCGGTGAACAGATGAAGTAAATACCAAAACTTGCTTTATATCATTTTTGAAAATAAGATACCTAAGCAAAGGCCCTTTTTTCTCTTCATCTATTAAATATGCTGTCTGTTCTATTGCATTGAAATTGCACTCGGTATCATCTTCGGTTGCATCTATTTTTATTAGAATAGGATTTATTAAAAGAGCTTTATCAAAAGCTTCTAAATCATCTGTTAATGTAGCTGAATATAAAAGCGTTTGTTTCTTTTTTGAAATCGTTTTGAATATATTTTCTAATTCATTTCTGAAACCCATACTCAGCATTTTATCGGCTTCGTCTATTACTAGAATTTTTACTTCCGATAATGAAACTGCATTTGATTCTATAAGTTCTATTAATCTTCCGGGAGTAGCTATTAATATCTCAATACCTTGCAAATTAATCATTTGTGGATTGATTGAAACACCACCATAAACTGCTAACGATTTTCTTTTCTGTGGAAGATATTTGCCAAGTTTCACAAATTCGCTGTCTATCTGCATTGCGAGTTCGCGGGTGGGAGCTATTACTAAAGTTTGAACATGTCTGTTTTTAGAAGTCTCAAAATGCTTGTGAAATTTCTCTAATACCGGCAAAACATAACTAGCAGTTTTACCACTTCCAGTTTTTGAAATAGCAACTATATCTTTTCCAGATAAAATTTCAGGAATTGCTTTTTCTTGAATTGGATAAAGACTCGTATAATTTTGTTCGGCTACTGCTTTAAGTAGTTCGGGCGATAAGCCCATTTTAGAAAATGGCATAGATAATAATTAAATATGTTAACTGTTTTAAGTGGCAAATATAATTCTATAATCAATTCCATTTCAAAAATATGTATATTTACACGAATATTATCTATTCTTAAGATTTCTAAAGTCGTTGCAAGTATAGTAATTGTTCACTTTATCATTATAATAAAAACTTTTTTTACATAAATAAAATTTTAAGTTGTGACTTATATGTCATTTTTACATAATTAATTTCTATGGATATTACAAAAATACTTGAAAAATTTTCTATTACTGAGCTTAATGAAATGCAAAATTCTATGCAAACAACAATAGCTCAACTCAATGATGTAATGCTTATTTCTCCAACCGGTTCGGGTAAGACATTAGGTTTTTTATTGCCAATTTTGCAATTGCTTGATGAGAATATTTCAGGTGTACAAGTCCTAATTTTGGTGCCTTCAAGAGAATTGGCTATTCAAATAGAAAAAGTTTTCAAACAAATGGGAACTCAGTATAAAATAAATTGTTGCTATGGCGGACATGAATTACGTATTGAAAAAAACAATTTAGCTACACCACCAGCAATTTTAGTTGGTACTCCCGGACGAATTGCACATCATTTGCGCAAAGAAAATATTAAACTAGAAACTACTCAAATTTTAATTTTAGATGAATTTGATAAATCACTAGAATTAGGTTTTAAAGATGAAATGGAGTTTATTCTAGACCATTGTAGGCAGGTAGACAGACAAATACTTACTTCGGCAACTCCAATAAAAGAAATGCCTGAATTTGTAAATCTGAGAAACTGTGTGGAATTGAATTTTTCAGAAAATCAAAAAGATGTTAATTCAGGTTTATCTATTAAGTCGGTACGTGTAAAAGGCGAAGATAAACTAGAAGGACTCATGATTTTGTTGGGTGTAATAAATGCACAATCAACCATAGTTTTTTGCAACCATAGAGAAGCGGTAAACAGAATATCTGATCAATTACACGAACATGAGGTGCAACATGGTATATATCATGGTGGTATGGAGCAAATTGATAGGGAAAGAATGCTCATTAAATTCAGAAATGGTAGTATAAAAATACTTATTACAACAGATTTGGCTGCACGAGGTCTTGATATTCCTGAGGTAGATGCTATCATTCATTATCAGTTTCCTACATCAGAAGATATTATGATACACCGAAATGGACGAACGGCTAGAATGAATGCTTTCGGTACAGCATATTTCTTGTTAGACGCTGAAGATTTTTTACCTCCGTTTCTTACTGCATCTGTAGAAAAATTTGAATTACCTAACGAGCTCAAGCTTCCTGCCGAATGTGAATGGCAAACACTTTATATTAGTGCCGGAAAAAAAGATAAAATCAATAAAATAGATATTGTAGGCATGTTTTTACAAAATGGAAATTTGCAAAAAGATGAACTGGGTAAAATAGAGGTACTTGATCATTCTGCATATGTTGCAATTAAAAAAGATAAAATAAATAAAACAGTGCAACTTACTAAGAATGTGAAAATAAAAAATAAAAAAGTTAAAATAGAAATAGCATATTAAGTATTATAAAATCAAATTTTAAATAAATATGGATTCAGCCTTACCTATTTTATATATCATTAGTTATATTAAAATATTACCAAATTTATTAATTTTAGGTCTTTGTTTATACTATTTAATCAGAAAAAAAACAATTGATGGTATATTATTGAGTATAAGCGCTGTAATAAGTATAACTTCTTATATCTATATTCTAAATGCTAAACCTTCAGATATTTCAGTTTATTATTCTTATTATAATTTATTAAGTAGCATATTGTACATTGTAGGTTTTGCAATATTAATTCTAAGAATTTCAAAAAAAGATGCGAACCTTATATAATAGAAAAATGCAATCCAAACATAATTATTTTTAATATATCAATTTCTAGAATAATTTGTATTGTTTTTTACGACAAAAAAAGTAAGATAAACAGATGTTTTCTGAGTAAATAATTATACTTTTGAATCAATACTACTTTTGACAACAAAAATTAGATTTAAACAAAACATAGAAAAATTTTAAATTTTACTATGTTCATTTTCAATGAATAAAATATAAAAATATGATATCGGCCAAACAAACCAATTTTATTTATTTCAGTGAATTAATATCGACAACAGAAAAACTGCAACCATTTTGGAAAGAATTAAAACAAATTTTGGAAACTGAAAATATATCCTATGCTTTTTTGGAAAAAACCAGTAGCGTTTGGTGTAAAGATTATATGCCTTTCCAAACAGATGTTAAAAAATTCATTCAGTTTACTTATGATCCCGATTTTTTGAAAACACCTGAATTGGCCGATTATAAAACTAATCCGAGTAGAGTTACCAAACAATTGAGTCTGGGAACAATTGAATTATCAGACCTAATTATTGATATAGGTAATTTGGTAAATTGTGAAAAGAAAATTGCTGTCTGCGATAAAATTTTTAAAGACAACTCCTTTATTAAAGATAGAGAAGTGATAATTCAAAAACTAAAAGAAATACTGGGTTGTAAAGAAGTATTGGTATTGCCTACAAATAAAGATGATATTTTTGGTCAAGCCTCTACTATGATGCGTTTTATGAATGATAATTCGCTATTGGTTACAACGAACCCTGAACAAAATAAAAATTGGACAAAACAATTAGATAAAACCTTGCAAGATGCATGTTATCATCTAATTGATTTTCCTGGTTTATACAGAAAGAGGAGCACTAAAACTTCACCATTTACGGCAATTGGTTGCTATATAAACTTCATTCATGTAGGCAATAAAATTATTTTCCCTCAATTTGATATTGATTTAGATACCATTGCATTAAATACTGTTAGAAAAATATATCCTATGAGCAAAGTATTCCCAATTAATTGTTGCGAATTGGCAGAAGATGGTGGCGTACTTAATAGTTTGGCTTGGAATATTAAAATTTAATCTTCTTTTAGGCATCTTTAGAATTATTTTAAGATGAAAAATACGTGAGAGAGTATAATTTTACATCTTTCAAAGTGGTATTAATGAGCGCTATATTATAAAACAGATGAAGTATTTTTTGCATATTGCCTATAATGGCTTCTTATTTAGAGGTTGGCAAAGGCAACCAAATGCAAAATCGGTTCAAGAAACTATTGAAACCATTCTTGAAAGAATTCTTAAACAGAAAACCATTTGTTTTGGCTGTGGAAGGACTGATGCTCAGGTACATGCCGATCAGTATTTTTTCCATATTGATACCTCAGTTGAGTTACAAGACGATTTTAGATTTATTTTGAATAAAAATTTACCTTCTTCAATTTCTTGTTTTGAAATTATAAAAGTAGAAGATAAATGTCATGCTCGGTACGATGTATTAAAAAGAACATATGACTATTTTTTACATTTTGAGAAAAATCCTTTTTTAGCTGAAATAAGTGCATTGTATTTAGATAGTTATATAGATTACAAGCTTATGGCTAACGTTATTTCTTATATACAAGAGAATTCAGATTTTAGAGCTTTTTGTCTAAACCCCGATAAGCATAACCATACATTATGTACTATTTTTGAGTGTTCTTTAAAAATATCTGATGATAATAAACAATTGTGGTTTTCAATTACCGGTAATAGATTTTTGAAAAGTATGATTAGAATGTTGGTAGGTAAATTAATTGATATTGGGAAAAAAACATTTACCCTAGAAGAATATGTTCACAGCCTAAAAACAGGAGAATACCCTGCTAAATTGCATATAGCTCGTCCGGAAGGGCTACATCTTTCAAAAATAGTATATCCATACATGGAGAGAGATTCAATGATTTCTAATCGTTTACAAGCCCTTAAATGGCATTCTATATAAGCACCATGGAACTCGGATTTAAAAAAGAAATACTTATTAAACTCTTTACTACCAAAATGCCTTATGGTAAATATAAAGATACTATTCTATTTTATTTGCCTGAATATTATATAGTTTGGTATAAACAAAAAGGATTTCCTAAAGGTAGTCTGGGCGAAATGTTAGAAACCCTTTATGAAATTAAACTTAATGGACTAGAAGACATGCTAAAGCCTTTGTCAAAGCAATATGGCAAAAGATAAGCATTAAATTTATTTTAAATTTATCTAAAAATATCTATTTCAGTAAGTTGTATTTTTCTAAAAGTTCTCCGGCAGCAGTAAATGAAGACACCTGACCCGATACAACTTTTTGTTTTAATGTTTCAATTTCTTTTTGAATAGATTCATTAGTATAAAAATTACTTTTAAGTTTATCATCTATAGTCTGATACATCCAAAACAAAGATTGTTGATTTCTTTTATTATCAAAGAATGATTTTAATTGTGCTGTTTTTTTGTAATCTAAAATGCACTGCCATACATCGTCTAGACCCAATTTTGAAACGGCAGAGCAGGTAAGAACCTGTGGAATCCAACCTGAATTTGTTGGCGGAAATAGATGCAACGCACCTTGATATTCAACTTTTGCTCTCATAGCATTTGTTTCATTATCGCCATCTGCTTTGGTTATGACCAAAGCATCAGCCATTTCCATAATACCTCGTTTTATACCCTGCAATTCATCTCCGGCTCCGGCAAGCATGAGTAATAAGAAAAAATCTACCATTGAATGTACCGCAATTTCCGACTGTCCAACACCAACTGTTTCTATTAGTATCACATCAAATCCGGCTGCTTCGCATAAAATTATGCTCTCTCGCGTTTTTCTAGCTACTCCACCAAGCGAACCTGCTGAAGGGGACGGTCTAATGTAGGCATTTGCATCGGCAGCAGTTGTTCCATTCTTGTTTTGTCTCCTAATATACTGCCTTTAGTCTTTTCACTACTGGGGTCTATGGCTAGTACTGCAAGTTTATGTTTTTTTGAGGTTACTACAGTACCAAATGATTCTATAAAAGTACTTTTCCCTACTCCGGGAACACCGGTAATGCCAACACGAATAGATTTGCCGGAATATGGTAAACATTGATTTATAATTGACTGCGCAATCTGCTGATGGTCTTCTAATGAACTCTCTATTAAAGTTATAGCCTGACTTAAAATAGTAATATTTCCCGAAACAATTCCCGCTACATATTCATCAATTGAAAGAGATTTTTTTTTCTTTTTGATGTTTTTTAGGTAAGGGTTTATGATTGGTGGTTGTGATATTCCTGTTTTTTCTTCCATATTGCTCTGAAAACTTCCGTCTTGATGTTCCATTAGTGAATGTAATTAAATTAAATTTTCCCTTCTAGAAAATTATATATTGCGTTTATTTCTTGTTTATTTATATGACTATTTCATACTTTTTATTAAAATATTCATTCAAAATTAATAATAATAGCATTGCTTTAATCTTAAAAAAGGTAAAACTTTATGTTGTCATCAAAGGTATTTATAAACTTCCTGTTTAAAACTAAAAAACACTGATTATTACATCTCAAAAACCTTAGAGGGTGCTACTAGTAAATACTCAATTTATTTAAGACAAACACTTATTTGTAACCATTACATATACTATATAGTATAGTTTAAAAGCCCGACAGATATACTATTTGTTAGCCCTAAGGGTTTTTTAGAAATTCCCGAAAAATATTCTCACATATTTACAATCTCAAGATGTTGATTGTATTATTTGTATTTTTTGTATTTTTGTTACTTTAAATTCTTTATTGTGGATAATTCAAATATTGAACAAAATAATTTTAATTATATTTCTCCTGAATATCTAGAAGAAATGACTGAATCTGACTCAAAAATTATTAAAGAGTTAATTCAGCTATTCAAGAATCAAACTCCTGATTTTATATCAGAGATGACTAGATGTATTCAGCAAAATAATTTTTTTGAATTTAAAAGAATTGTTCACAAAGCTCGTTCTGCTGTTATGGTTATTGGTATAAATGAACTTGTAGAACGCTTACTTGAACTTGAATCGGACGAACTTACTGAAAAAGATTCTTTTCGTTTATTGGAATTTATTCCTTACTTTAGCCAAGTAGTAAATATTTCTATTAAAGAATTAGATTATTATTTGGAAAGTTTAAACTAATATCGAAACTCTTAATGCTTACAATCAATCAAGATAATAACCTCGTAATAGTTAGGTTTAACGGTGAAACAAGATTTAATTCTGAAATTTCTCAAGAGGTTAAAAACGAACTTAATCATTTTCTAGAAAAATCTGGAATCTTATTGATTTTTGACCTCTATGGCATAAAGTATATTGATAGTTCTGCATTTGGCACTTTAATTTCTCTATTGAAAACCAGTAAACTAAATAATTCTAATCTTAAACTTTGTAATTTATCAAACGAAGTTTCTGAACTGCTTATGGTCATGCAATTAGATACAGTATTTAACATCTGTACTGATGTTAATGCTTGTTTAAAAGCTTAGTAATGACTGTTTTAAAAAACATTCAAAGAATTTTACTAATAGAATCTACGAATGTAGATTTGAGCGAAATTTCTAGTCTCTTAATTGATTCAAACTATATTATTGATAATGTAAAAAATATTGGTGAAGCAATATTTCAATTACATAAATCTTTTTATAATATAATAATTTCAAATATTAAAATTAAAAAAACTATAACTATTGTAAAATCGATTAGAGAATACTCAGAATACTCATTTACCCCAATACTTATTATTAGTTCGGAAATTGACGAAACTCAGTTTTTAGATTTGATGCTTCAAGGTGCCGATGATTTTTTAATTAAGCCCTTCAATGAAAAGTTCTTGTTTTCAAAAATAACTTTATTACTTAAAAAATCTGAATTAAAAAAAGGAAAATCATTAAAGACACAAAACAGGGGTGTAGTTGGTATTGAAGAAGGAGAAATATTATATTGTGTTAAAAATCAATCTCTTTCGCCGCAACTTTTACCCGATGATTTTAGAATTAGATCCATTTTCAATAGTGAGTCTTTATTTTCATCGCTACAAAATAACACTATTTGGCTTGTGCTTGTAGATCAAGATGCTGATTGGGCTCTTGATATTTCTGAAAAAATAAAACAGTCGCTACAAGATGATGTTCCTCTTTTATTTTTACTTGATAATGAACATTTTCACCTTGCTTCTTTTATAGCAGATGGCTATATCTTGAGAAATCTATCAGATTTATATATTATTAATCAACTTAGGTTTTTAATTGAACGAGAGAGAAGCTTAAAAAATAAATATGTAAACGCCTTACAGTTAGCAACTCATAAAACTGCTTTTTCGTTTTCGAGAAATACTGAACGTACCTATGATAATTACAAATTATCTGTTATCTATGAGCCATACGATCAAATGGGCGGTGGCGATTTCTACGAAATTATACCGGTGAGTGCAAATAAGGTACTCATATTTGTAGGCGATATTATGGGCAAAGCATGGGAGGCTTGGTTCTTTGTACCTGCATATATTGCCTACATTAGAAGCGTAATAAGATTTCTATCTCTAAGGAGTATAAATAAAACTTTTGATTATCCGGCCAAAATATTGGAGACTACTCAATAAGTATGTGTTTACAGATATGAGGTTTTCTGATGTTTTACAACTTTAAGTGTTATTGTTTTAGATACAAATAAAAATAGTTTGGCATTTTCTTCTGCCGGGGCTATTCTTCCTTTGCACTTTGATGCAAAAAATAATGAGATTAAAACATTCAAAAACAACGGTGTGTTATTGGGTTTAAATAATGACTCAAAATATATTTCATATCATTGTGAAATGAAAAAAGGAGATAAGTTTCTTTTTTTTACCGACGGATATACAGAAGTTTTTGATGATATATCAGATAAAATCATTGGATTTCAAGGAATTAAGTCGGTTTTTGAAACAATGGTTAATAACAAAAAACTTTCCGCTATTGATTTAGAAGAGGCATTTATTTCTAAGTTTAATCTCAAGGAGTTTGTAGATGATAGAACCATGTTGCTTATAACCAATAAAGAGGAGTGAAGGTTTTAAAAAAACCTGATGCATAAAATTGGTGTTCTTGATTTCTGAAAATAAAAAAAAGTCACCGTATTTAAATTCCGATGACTTTAGTAATAATATGGTAGCTGTAAGCAAAATGCTATTCTTCTGTTTTGAAATATGATAAAATCTGACTCAAATTTTCTGCCTGAGAAGAAAGTTCAATTGAGTTTGCTGCAACTTGTTCAGATGCCGAAGCATTGTCTTGGGTTACATTATTAAGTTGTTGAATGGAGATATTCACTTGTGACACACCATTATTCTGCTCATTACTAGCCGATGCAATTTCCTGAACAAGCAAAGTAGTATTATTTATATTAGGTAAAACATTTTTTATCATTTCACCGGCTTTGTCGGCAGCGTTAATACCATTTCTTGCAAGTATTACAATCTCATCAGCAGCTTTTTTGCTATTTTCAGCTAAGCGTCTTACTTCTTGAGCAACTACTGCAAAACCCTTTCCGTGGTCGCCTGCACGAGCTGCTTCTACAGCTGCATTTAACGCAAGGAGGTTTGTTTGAAACGCAATATCGTTGATAACCTGAATCTTATTGTAAATCTCACGTTGTTGATTAAATGCATTATCTGTTAAGGTTACCACTTCTTGAACACCAGTATGAGCCAAATTCGATATTTTTTCAGTTTCAATTGCATTATTTGCATTTTGCTGAATATTAGCTGTAATTTCTTCAATCGTTGCAGCTATTTCTTCTACCGAAGCAGCTTGTTCTGTGGCACTTTGCGACAATTTCTGTGACGTTTCATTCAATTCATGCCCTGACTGGGCTACATTGAGAATATTTTCCTTGGTAGTTAGTACAATTTCATTTAACTTAAGATTCATTTCTTGCAAAGCTCGCATCATATCACCAACTTCATCTTTTCTTTCAATATATTGCTCTGAAACCTCTTGAGTTAAATCTCCTTCTGCTATTTCATTTAGGAACTTTACAGTATCTCGTATAGGTTTATTTATACTTCTTGTAATAAAAATACTTCCAACAATGATTAATATGACAATTAATATTGAAAGTATCCAAATGTTTCTGACAATTAAACTACCTGTTTCAACGCTTATTTTATATGTTGATTCTGCATTATTTAAGCTCTTTTCTGTGAAAACATCCATTGCATCACGCATTAATCCAAATGTGTTGTCATACTGGTTCAAATAGATGTTTTCAGCTTCGTTCAACTCTTTTTTATCTATGTGGCTTAAAATAGCTGCGGTCTGTTCTGTAATTATCTTATATTGATTATGAAAAGTATCAGAAATTGAGATATTTTCTTCGCTCAAACTAATATCAGATAGTGCTTCAAATTTCGAATATCTTTGATCTACTTGTAAGATATTTTCATTAACATCTTCGATAAGTTCCTTTACTGTTTCTTCATTTGCATTTTTATTTTTTAACACATATAGAAGTCTATTTAGAGCTAAGCTTGACTGGTAAGCATCTCTATCAGCTTCGATTAGATATTCCATGCTAAGCAGGTGAACGTTATAAATCATTCCTACTTCCTTAGATATCGATTTTGTTTGGAAAATTGTATAGGTGAGTCCGGCAGAAGTAATAATAAGAATTAGCGCAAAAAACAAAAGGAGTCTCTGTCCAATTTTTAGATTATTAATAAATTTCATGGTTACTTAATTTTGGTTATTTTCTAATTTTTAGTTAACCAAAAGTAACCGATATAAAGTAAAAATGTGGCAGAAGAATAGTGATATGAATTACTCTAAAATATGATTTTGATAATATTTTTGTCTGACTTAAATTCAAGGTATAACTTGCAGTCGCAATCCAAACACCAAGCAATGTATTATAAATTGAATAGTCTGTCAATTTTATCCATACGTTCAACTTTATCAATACCCTTTACTTTTTGTAGGCGGAGCATTAAATTGTTCATATTCTTTACATCGTGTACGTATAAATCTAAAATTCCTCTGAATTCATCGCCCAAAGAGTCTGTATGCACGGTTCTAATATTTACGTTGTATTGTGTAGAAATAACCTTTGTAATATCGTTCAAAAGACCAATTCTGTCTTTAGCTATTATCTTAATCCTCACTAAGAAAGACTGTTTCTGGTCAAGTATCCATTTAAACTTTTGAATTGGTTTCCAATTCTGTTCTTCTATAGCAATAAGACAAGTATTTTTGTGAACAATGTAAACACCATCTTCTTCAAATGCAATTATTTTATCGCCTGGAATAGGGCAGCAACACTCTGCAATTTTAAATGAAACTTGTTTGGGTACAATTGCGTCCTCACTTGAAATAGGAAGTGCTTTGCTTAGTTGTAAACGCCAAAATCGAGCTATTTTTGTTGTTCTTTTCTCTGTAGCGTGTTTTTCAAATTGTGTGAAATCGAGTTGGTTTGTTGCAGCTCTTTCAAAAAGTTCATTTTCCGAAACTAAATTATATCCATCGACAAGTTTTAAAAATACTTTATCGCTTGGTTTTAAGTCTATTTCTCTTAGTTTATCAAGAATTACATGATGCCCAACCATGATATTCTTTTTTTTCTCTAGCTTAAGAATATTTTTGAGGCTGTTTTTTGCTTTTGCGGTACAAACAATTTCAATCCACTTTTTTTGAGGTTGCTGTTTTTCAGAGGTTATAATCTGAACTTGATCTCCGCTCTGTAGTTTGTAATCTAAAGGAACGGTTTTGTGTCTGTTTATTTTTGCGCCTACTGCATGATTTCCTATTTCGCTATGTATTTCATAGGCAAAGTCGAGTACGGTTGTACCAAGAGGAAAGCGTTTTAATTCTCCTTTAGGAGTAAACACATAAATTTCGGTATTAAAAAGATTGAGTTTAAATTCGTCTAAGAACTCAAGAGCATCAGTATTAGGATCTTCAAGGGTATCTCTTAAACGTTTCATCCACTTATCGAGCTGGTTTTCGCTATCGTTCAAGCCTTTATACTTCCAGTGTGCAGCATATCCTCTTTCTGCAATCTCATCCATTCTATTGGTTCTTATTTGCACTTCGACCCATCGGCCCTCTGGACCCATAACGGTAGTGTGTAGTGCTTCATAACCGTTGGTTTTTGGGGTTGAAATCCAATCGCGCAATCTGTCAGGGTTGGGTTGGTATAAATCGGTAACCAAAGTATAAATTTTCCAACACGCTGTTCTTTCTTCTTCTAAAGGAATGTCGTTGAGTATGATACGTACCGCAAATAAGTCGTATATATCTTCAAAATTTATGTTTTTAACTCTTATTTTGTTCCATATTGATGAAATAGATTTTGGTCTACCTGCAATTTGATAGTCAAAACCTTCATACTCAATTTTAATTACCAGAGGTATGCAAAATCTGTTTAAGTAATGCTCTCTTTTTTGTTCAGTATCAGTTAGTTTCTTTAAAATATCGTTATAAATAATCGGCTGTTCATATTTGAGACACAAATCTTCTAATTCTGTTTTTATCTTATATAGTCCTAAACGGTGTGCTAGAGGTGCAAAAAGGAAACGCGTTTCAGAAGCTATTTTCAGTTGTTTGTCTCTTGCCATCGAATCTAACGTTCGCATATTATGCAATCTATCTGCAAGCTTCACGAGAATTACTCGGACGTCATCTGATAGTGTTAGAAGCATCTTTCTGAAATTTTCTGCCTTTTCAACAGGGGTTTTTAGCGATGCCTTAATTTTCGTTAGTCCATCAATAATCATTGCAACCCTATCGTCAAAGAGCATACGCATATCTTCAATTGTGTAGTCGGTATCTTCAACTACATCGTGCAAGAGCGCACAAATTACGGCTGTAGATCCTAAACCAATCTCGCCCGAAGCGATTTTTGCTACTTCTATCGGATGGAATATATACGGCTCACCCGATTTTCTTCGGGTGCCATAATGCGCTTTATTGGCTATATCAAAAGCTTTACGAATGAGCAATAGACTCTCTGGAGATTTTTTACATTTAGGACAAACGTTTAATATCTTATCAAACTCTTGTTCTATGGCTTTTTTTTCATCCTGTGTAAAACCTGACATATAAGAAAAATAACTGTTTATGGTATATAAGTCTGCAAATATACGTAATTTTGAGCCTTATAAGTATATGCAAAATGGTTTGTTTTTATAATTTTTTTCACATTATTTTTAATAAACCATTGCTTCTTCAAAGATAATCTATGTTATTCATTTATAACGGTATATATACATTGTGAATAGGTTAATAGTTATTACCGGACCAACTGCCTCAGGAAAAACCAAAATTGCTGCACATTTGGCTACCCAATTAAACGGTGAAATTTTAAGTGCAGACTCCAGACAGGTTTATAAGGGAATGGATATTGGTACTGGAAAAGATTTATCAGATTATATTATTGACAATAAACAGGTTCCGTATCATCTTATTGATATTGTTGATGCCGGATACAAATATAATCTTTATCAGTTTCAAGATGATTTTACCAAAGCATATTTAGATATTAATAACAGAAAATCTGTACCCATTTTGTGTGGTGGAAGCGGTTTGTATGTTGAGGCTATAGTAAACGGGTATAAATTGGCTCATGTTCCTGCAAACTATGAGTTTAGAACCAGATGTGAACAACTAGATTTTCAACAATTAACAGAAGAGTTAAAGCAGTTTAAAAAATTACATAACGTAACAGACATAGATACTAAACAAAGATTAATAAGAGCTTTAGAAATAGAAGTTTATTATCATGAACATCCTGAAATAAATATTGATTTGCCTTCAATTGATTCAGAGATTTTTGTAATTGATATTTCTAGGGAATTAAGAAGACAACGTATTTCTGATAGGTTACATCAAAGATTATCAGAAGGTATGATTGAAGAAGTTAAAGTATTACTTGAAAAAGGAGTCTCCGCAGAAACACTTATTTATTATGGATTGGAATATAAATTTATAACCCAATTTATTCAAGGTCACTTTACTTATAATGAGATGGTTTCTAGTTTAGAAATAGCAATACATCAATTTGCTAAGCGTCAAATGACTTGGTTTAGAGGCATGGAACGCAGAGGTATAAAATTGAATTGGATAAATGGTGATTTACCTTTAGATGATAAAATTGCAATTATAAAGCATAAATGTGGGAGATTTATCTTCCAAGAATAAATATTGTAGGTTTTTTATCAATATCTGGCTTTTTCTTCTTCCAATTTACTACTGTTTTGGTTTTAATATATTCATTTTCAGCTGCAACATTACATGCTATACATAGTTTAATATTGTCATTTAAATGTTGTAACAATTCATCAAGTAGTTTTACATTTCTATAAGGAGTTTCCATGAATATTTGGGTCTGATTTTGAGAAGTTACCAAATATTCCATTTGCTTTAGAAATTTTATTCTGTCATTTTTTAATGGTATATACCCGTTAAATGTGAAAGACTGACCATTGAATCCAGATGCCATGAGTGAAAGGAGGATGGAAGATGGTCCAATTAAAGGAATTACTCTAATGTCTTTCTCATGTGCCAAAGCGACTATTACTGCACCAGGATCGGCAACACCTGGGCATCCTGCTTCAGAAATTACTCCTATACTGAAACCTTTAAAAATTGGATTTATAAAGGTTTCAATTTCAGAATATTCTGTATGTTTATTTAGTGTATAAAACGTTATTTCATCTATGTTTTTAGTTTTACACAGACTTCTAATGAAACGACGTGCTGAGCGAACATCTTCAACAATGAAATGCGATAGCGACTCAATTAGACTTGTATTGAATTCAGGAAACAGAAAACTTGAATTTTCTTTTCCTAAATCAGAAGGTATCATGTATATAGATGGGGTCATTTGAAAAAAGAAATATTTGTAAAAAATGAATTAGTTTCTGAACGAACTGGGAATCAACAATTCATCAGGTAGAATTTTTAGAATTATAGGTAGTATAACTGAACCACCTGGAATTATGAAAATAGCAAATGATGGAATGGTTCTCAATATATCTGTTAATTGTCGTTTTACCTTTTCTTTTTCTTCTGGTGTAAGTGATTGATTCTTAGCCTTCCATAATAGTTCAACGAGTTCTTTACTTTCAGATACTTCTTCAATGATATTTGATCTATTTTTTTTAATCATAGTAGAAAAATTATGTGTAAATACCTTTGAAATAATTTCAAATGAATGTTGATTCTTTAGGTATGTAACTTTATTGTAATACTTGAATAAAAAGGCCTGTGTATAAATTGTATTTTCTTCTAAAGTATTTGATGTAAGTTCTAATTTATTTAATAGAAAATCTAAAAACTCTTGTTCTTTTTCTTCAATTGTTCTATCGGCAAGTATTGTAATAAGTGCAGATTTAACTATGATTTCTTTAAAAATAGGAGTCATTTTAGGGTAGTTGATGTTTTCTTTAGCCAAGCCATTTTTAACTAAAAAATTTATCTCTTTATGTGTATCTTTAGACAATATTGCAGAACTGGCAAAGTAATTTAATAAAATTTTTGTTTGATTTTTAAGTTCACCATTACACCATCCGGCTGCTATTATTGTTTTGAGGATGATAGTCTTAGCATCTTCTAGTTTAAGTTCATCTTTAATGCTTCCGCTATTTAACCAGTTTGAATAATAAGGAAGGTCTAAAAAAACAAATGTATTAAATATTGAACCCTTCCAATATTTATTTTGGAACATATTGCTATCAGATATTCTCACTTTTATGGCATATTCTACCAATTCAAAAGGGCTTCTATCAACTCCGAAAAAACTTTTATTTTTTTTTAATTTTGTAGGAGAATATATTTTATAAAAATCATACAATGAAACTATTGCATCGTTAATATCTTGTTTTATAGTTTCTTTAGTTGATTGTTTATGATGTAGATAAATTGAAATGAGACACTCTGTAAGTGCCACTTTTATATGATCTGCAATACTCCATAATTTATCTTCTTTGAAATCGCAAAAAAGATGCTGGTCGGTATAACCAAATTGTAATCCTGAGGCATGCAAAAGATTATTTACAAACACCGTAGGTTGCCCTTTGAAAGCATAAAGCATAAGGAATTTGTTCCCGTTATGTTCAAATCCTTGCTCAAGTTTCTCAACGAGTCTGTTAAGCCAATTTTTCTTTGCCGGATCCATCTGTAGTGTTTTTAATTATTTCGGGTGAAGGGATAGGTGTTTGTATGCCAAATATTTGATCTATTCTTGGCATTATTTCAGAGAAATTTTGTTCAATCTTCTCATATTCATTTTTTTTCCATTTATCAACAATTGCTTGGTTAATCTCTTTTTGAGCATCAGATACTTTCTGTAAAAAATCATTGTTAAGTGATTTTGCAGTTTCAAACTCATCGTTAACATTCTCAGTTTTAAGTTTATTATCCTTTGTTTCGGTGTTTTGAATTTCTGCTATAATTCTTTTTGCCTCAATTTGCTTTTTGTAATGTTCGACATCAAGTAATTCATCATATGCACCTCTAGAGGCTAACAATTTTACAAGTAATGGTGCAGATTCAATGGTTATGAAAAGAAGTAGAATAAACCAACTTATCATGGTTATTCTTTTATTTGAATCCATCAATTGTCCCATAGCTTCCATACGCGCCAAGAATCCATCGGTGTTTTGTACAATTTCCGAATTTTGACTTACCTTTTTATCTCTCAAAACAGTCAAGTCTTTAATTCTTAAATTATTGTCTGATATCATTGGAAGTACTGATGCTTTTTAATTCTGTCAGTTCGGCATCTGTTTTATCATAAGCCTGTTTTTTCTCTTTATAGACAGGACCCTTACCAATTTTTCCTGTTATACTATTACCTTCGGCTTCTTTTACAACCATTTCAAATAGTTTATTTCTTTCTATTTCTTTTGATTTTAATTGTATTGCAAGTTTTTCGTTACTCAGTTTTAGATTTTCAATTTCTATAAACTCTTTATCAATAAGTGTCTGATTATTAATTCCGTTCTTTGATTTGAATAGATGCGATTTGATTATTTATCTCTTTTTCAAATAGTTTCAATTCTATTGGTTTTGAAATTACAACTGCTAAGAAAAATGCCAGTATAAGTCGTGGTATTGACATTGCAATTTCTTGTTTTTTATTGTTTTGCTTTTTTAGCGACGATACAAGATACCAGTCTAAAAAGAAAATAAGTGTACCCCAAAATATTCCAAATATTACAGCTAATGGAGTTGATTTGAAAACTGTATAAAAAGCATAACTACCAGATATAAATGCCATTAATCCAGTTAATAAGATTATAATTCCGATACCAAAATAGGTATTAAAATCGGTAGGGCATTTTTTTAGTAAGTAGAGTCTTGTTCTTAGAACACCAACAGAAAAACGATATACAAAATTCATTTCCTGTGAAGTTTGATATTGATTGTTTTTTCTGTTTTATTATATGTATTACTTATTGACATAATTAAATTGTTACTTTAAATAAGTGTTTTTATATTATTAAAATTAAATACATTACACTCTTTACATATTTTAATAATTTTTACCTAAAAAGAAATATTTATAATAGCTAAATATTTGGGCTAAATTTAGAACATAAATAGTTCTTGAAGTCGCTTTGTTGAAAAAATAATATAACTTTTCAATAACCATATTAATGGTCATTATTCAACTAAATCTCAATAGGTATAATTTCCTTTAGTATCAGTTGAAAATGTAAGTTGTCGTTTGGTTGAAGTAAATGAATCATAACCAGTTTTAAGGTTTTTCCAAAATTCAGTAAGTACAATGTTTCTACTATATTTGATAAGGTATAAATTCATATTTTCTTCATTCATTTTAAAAGGAAAAATGTAAACCGGAATTTTACCTTGTCCGTTGTTTTTTGCATAAACAGATAATACATAAAGTTCTTTAATATAGTCATCGGTGAGGGGCAAACACCCAATTGTAACGCATGAACCATGAATGTATATACTGCCACCAAGTTTCGGAAAGCTACTTTTCAGTTTGTCTGCGGCATTCGGATAATTAATTCCGAGCGACAAATGGAAATTGCTAACCGGATTGAAATGATTTATATGGTAGAATCCTTCTGGTACTTGTAAATCGCCTTCCCTTCGTTTAGGACCTAATATACCTGAGCTCGCACAAATAGGATAACTAAGTAATTGAGTATAATTTTGAGCTGTTTTCTCTTTTACATAAACCTCTAATACCGATTCTGCTTTATATGCAACGATGAGAATATTTATATTTGTTTGTGAAAACCCTGATTTTTGTAGAGTTTGAGCTAATAAATCTTTTTTTTCTTCAACTGCATTTTTAACCCTTATGTTTTTTAATTGTTCATCTAAAAATCCGGTTTGCTCAATAAAAGAGGATATAATACAGGGAATTATTACAAAGCCGAACAATAGTAAAAAATGTTTCATGTTTATATAATTTAAAATTTTGGTTATGTAGAGAAAATTCATGAATTTTATTTTCGAGAGTTTTTCAAAAACAGCTAATCTTTATGTTTGAAATATTCATATAAAAACAATATAATATTTATTTACAAACAGTTATTTAAATTTATTTGTACCATTTTGTATATATAATTAGCACAACAAAATAATACTATTATTTACAAATGCAATACACAATGTATAAGATTAGACACAACAAAAAAAGGAGATTTATTTGTCATAAATCTCCTTTTTTGTTGTATCTGTCAGGATAAAGTATTAAATATAAACACCTTACATGCAGTTTATTCTGAATTAAAATTATCTTATTTTATCTCTTCAATTTGATTATTTATTGAAATTGATTTATCTGCTTTTTTTAAAAATCCAAATTTCGATTTAACGTTATTTTTAAAATTATGTACTAACAAATACATAGCAGGTACTAATATCAAAGTCAAGAAAGTAGCGAAAGATAAACCAAATGTAATAGTCCAAGCTAGAGAACCAAAGAATGTAGCACTATCGCCACCGAAGTGAATTTTTGGTTCTAAATGCTGAAATAGAGAAACAAAGTCAATATTAAATCCTAAAGCTAAAGGAATAAGACCAAATATTGTAGATATTGAGGTAAGCATAACCGGAGTTATTCTAGTTTTTGCTGCTTCAACAACTGCATCTTTCACTTCAGCTCCTTGTTCTACTAGAATATCTGTAAACTCTACGAGCAAAATACCATTTCTTACAACGATACCAGCTAATGCAACGATACCCATTCCGGTCATAATTATTGAAATTGGCAAACCGAATATTATAAAACCTAGTAATACTCCAATAATACTAAAAACAACCTCAGAAATGATTATAATAGGCTTGCTGATTGAATTAAATTGAGTAATTAGAATAAATAATATTAAGAATAACGCTAATAGCATACTGTTGGTTAAGAAACTAGAAGATTCTTTTTGGTCTTCTTGTTCTCCTGTTATATCAATTTCTATAGATTCTGGTTTTTCAAATGATTTTAGACCTTTTTCTATTCTAGGCATAATCTCGGTAGCGGAGTAACCGGTAATTACATTTGATGATATTGTAATTACTCGTTTAGAATTTTTCCTAACAATACCACTATAGGTATTTTGATAATCAATAGTAGCAACAGAGGAGAGGGGTATTTGTCTAAACAATCCGCTATTCATATCTCTATAAGCAATTTTCAAGTTCATCAATTTTTCTATGTCTTTTCGCTCGTATTCGGTGTATCTCAATTGAATAGGATACTGATCTTCACCTTCACGGTATTTACTCAGTTCTTTTCCTAGAATTGCTGTTCTAATTTCTGAACCAATCTGACCAGCACTTATACCTTCTTTTTGAGCTCTAGCACGGTCTATTTTAATAATTAATTCAGGTTTTTTTGCATCAAAGTCAGCTTTAAGCTCTTCAATTCCACCAATTTCCATGCTGTTGATGAATTTTTTTAGATTATCAGAAACCACAATCATTTCTTCTAGATTTTCTCCTGAAATTTCAATGTTTATTGGTTTTCCGGTTGGTGGACCATTACTTTCTTTTTCAACAGAAATTTCGGCTCCAGGAATTCCTTTTACAGCTTTTCTTATCTCTTCCATGTAAGCATTGGTAGAAACACCGTTACGTTTTATGTATTCTACAAAACTTACTGAAACTTTTCCTTTGTTTGAGGTTTTTGTGCCTGAATCAAACATGTTTTCTGATGCTCCAAGGGCTACATTCGTGATAACAGATTCAACAATAGGATTGTTTTCTCCTAATACTTTTGCAATTCTTTTTCTACCACTCTTGTTACCGAGTCTGTAACTTTAATATCGGTTCCAACGGGCAGTTTTATAAATACCATTACGTTAGATGGTTCGTTATCTGGAAAGAAAACTACTTGTGGTTTAGCTGCAATTGTAATGAATATGGTTGCAAAAAATAAAACTACCATCATTATTATCAAATACACCGGACGTCTTCCTGCAACAAACCATTTTAATAGTTTTTCATATTGTGCAAGTAAAGCTGGCCATATTACATGCTGAAATTTTAGTATTAATTTATAACCTAATAGATTATGTCCTAAATAAGAAAGGGCAATAAAAAATCCAAAATTACCAATACCATGCGAACCAGATACATGGAAAATAACAGAAATAAATGCTATAATTGCTGTTATAATGAATATTGTTTTAAACTTATAATGATTATCTTCATCATCGTCTTCATGTTTCATAAATGAAACTGCAAACACAGGATTAAGGATATATGCAACAACTAGTGATGCTAATAATGTAACTATAAGCGTAACTGGAATATAAAACATGAATTTACCTACTATACCCGGCCAAAATGCCAAAGGAAAGAAAGGAGCGAGGGTAGTGAGTGTTCCTGAAAGTATTGGTACAAATACTTCTCCGGCAGCGTATTTTGCAGCTTGTGAAATTGATAAATCTCGATTTTGTTTAAAAATCCGGTGAGTGTTTTCAATTACAACTATTGCATCGTCTACAACTATTCCGAGTGCAAAAATGAATGAAAACATTACCAACATGTTCATGGTAAAATCTAAACCAGGTAATACTATATAGCTCAGAGCCATAGCTAGTGGAATAGATAAACCTACGAAAATAGCATTGGTTAGTCCCATAAAAAACATAAGTACTATAGTTACCAAAATAAAGCCTATAATGATAGTGTTATTTAGGTCATTAAGTGTTGTTTTGGTATGATGGCTTTGGTCTCCTGTAATTACAACTTTTAAATCTTTAGGAAGTTTTGTTTCTTTCAAATCATCAAGTATTACTTGTATTTGATCTGCAGATTCTATAAGATTTTCTCCACTTTTCTTTACAACATTAAGTGTAATTACGTTTTGTCCGTCAAGACGTGAATAGCTTTCTTGTTCTTTGAAAGAGTCTTTTACAATAGCTATTTCGCTTAAATGAACTTGTGCACTGGTTGAAGAGCTTACGATAAGGTTTTTCAACTCATCTATATTTTTAAATTCCCCAACAACCCTAATCGATCTGCTCATCCCTTGCATATCAATAGTTCCGCCTGCTATAGTCATATTCTCGTACATTACAGCACGTTCTATATCGCCAAATGTAATTCCGGAAGCTTGCATTTTGTACATGTCTACATCTATCTGGATTTCTCTATCAAGAGCTCCTACAATATCTACACGTGTTATTTCCTTCATACTCTCAATTTTATCTTGAGCTATTTCGGCAAATTCTTTTATTTTTTCAAGACTATAACTTCCTGATATATTTATGTACATGATAGGTATCTCTGAGAAGTCTATCTCTCTTACTATCGGATCCATAGGTAAATCGCTCGGCAAATAATTACGTGTTTTGTCAACTGCGTCTTTAACTCTTTGTTTTGCTTCTGCAACTTCAATTCCGGTATTAAACTCAACAATAATACTCGATACATCTTGTATAGAATTACTTGAAATAAGCTTAACTCCACTAATTGATTTTAGATTTTTTTCTAATGGTCTAGTACATAGATTCTCCATATCACCAGGCGATGTGCCGGGATAAATAGTGTTCACAAAAACAGTTGGTATAACTATTTCTGGAAATTGCTCTTTGGGGATAGAATTATATTGCATAATTCCGAATATCACCAATATTATTGATAAAACATACATGCTGGTTTTATTGTCTATAGACCAGCTTGTAGGCTTAAACTCTTTAAATATATTTGCCATGTTGTATAAGCTTTTTTATTATTTAAGATAAAGGTTACTGTATGCTTACGGTTTCTCCTTCTATAACTGTTAAATAGCCTGAAGTTACTAGTTTATCTCCTTTAGATAATCCGCTTACAACTTCAGCTAATCCATTATATGTCTGACCAATAGTTACAATCTTTTTAGCAATTACATTATTATTTGCACTATCTTTTTCGGTAACAAAAACAAATTTATTGTTATTATCTTCCTGAACCAGATTTATTGGAACTACAAAGGCTTTTGGCGAGTTGTAATCATTTATTCTTACCACAACTATCATGTTAGCTTTCATTTCGTTAGTACCTTCAAAATTTGCTTCTACGGTAAATGTTCTTGTTATATTACTTATGAATTTACTGCTAAAGTTTATTCTTGATTGTATTTCTTTTTTCAAATCTGGAATATATACTACTACTTTATCGCCTTCTTTTATTTTTGGACCGTGTGCTTCGGCAACTTCGGCAACTGCTTTAAGTGCATTTAGACTTACAATATTACATACCGGCATTTGTGGACCAACCATTTGTCCTAGTTTGATATTAAATGTTTCAATATTTCCACTTACTGGTGCTTTTATTGTCATCATTTCAAGTTGTTTTTTAACACCTGCAACTTGCGATTCTAATGCTTCTTTTGCTGTTTTTGATTGTAAATATTGTATTTCTGAACCAATATTTTGTTCCCAAAGTGATTTTTGCTTTTCAAACATTTCTGTATTCAGTGCAAGTTGCGATTCTAGTGCTTTTAGTTGTTCTCTAACCGCAGCATCGTTTGTTTTTGCTAGTATTTGACCTGCTGTAACATGGTCACCAATTTTAACAAAAATATCAGTAAGAATTCCGGGTGCTTCTGGAAAGACACTTACATTCTTGTCGCCGTCAAGTTTTCCTTGTACTTCTATGTAATGGTTAAATGGCTCTGGTTCTACAACTTTTATTGCAACCGGTTTGCCTAAATCTTTTGTTGAAATTTGTCCGGTATCAAGTTTTGTCAGTTCTTTTTCAAGTTCTTTTATTTTACCATTAATATCAACAATTTGCTGTTTGTAGGTACTTATTTCTTTTTGTATTTCGTCGGTAGTTTTCTTTCCACCACCACAAGACACCATAAGTATGGTAACTAAGATTATTACTGTTTGTTTCATCTGTATATAATTTGAAATTTTGAAAATGTGTTTTTATTTTTTGTTTGAGTGTTTTCTTTCCCTGAAGATTTTTATTTATTGAGTTTTTCGAGTTTATTCTTTGCATTTACCAATTCTACTACTGTAACATAATAGGAAGCCTGAGCAAAAAGTAACTGGGTTTGAGCTTGACTCAGTTCTGACGATGAAGCCATTCCGTTTTTAAGTTTTATTGCGGTGCGGTTGTAAATTTTATTCGTTAATTCCAAGTTTTCTTTGTTGGTAGACATTTTAATCAATGCTAAATTATATGAAGTCAATGCATGAGAATAGGCAACTTGTAAACCATTATTAGTTTGAAATTTTGTATTTTCTGCTTTAGATACTTCCATTTTTGCTTGTTGAACTTTTGCCCATTTTTGTCCACTATTGAAAATTGGTAATGAAAGCGAGATTCCAAGCATATGCTCAGGAGTCATACTTATCATTTTATCATTGAAATTATGTTCGTATTGATAGAATCCTGCTATGGTAGGTAGGTATGCAAATCGTTCTAATTTTAAGCTCAGTTTTTTAAGTTTCAAACTTGTTTCTACTAATTTTAAATCGGAGTTAGCAGCCGAGTCAAATTCGTTTGAAAGCAATTGCGGTTGTATGTTCTGTTCTAAAAGTGAATTTAATTTATCAGTAAGCACAATGTCTTGTTTCATATCTAAACCGAGTTGCAATCGCAATAAATTCTTCGCAAATTCTACCTGATATGTTAAATTTGTAAGTTCATTTTTTAAATTGTTTGCACTGTATTTTATTTGGTCAACAGCTGTTTCGTCAACGAAACCACTTTTTTTCAATATTTCCATTTCAGAAACCATTTTTTGTGTCTGAATGAACAATGAATCCATAATAAGCCTATTTTCTTGCATAACAAGAACGAGATAGTAGGCATTAGCTACCGACTCATTCAAATCATTCGTCGATTTTGAAATGTTTATCTCCGACAGACTTTTAAATGTTTTTGAAGATTGTAATCCAACCAAATATGCACCACTGAAAATTATCTGACTTGCAGTTAGTGTTGCCGGTAAATTCCATTTCTTATCTGCTTCTGATATAACTTCCGCATTTGGATCTTGTGGAAAACCTGCAAACATATTATCAAATATATCCTGCATACCTGAAACCTTTGGAGAATACGTGTAACTAAGTTTTCCACTCACTTGTGGAAGCCCCATAGAGGTAACCTCCCAAACTTTTTTCTTAGCTATTTCTAAGTCTAGTTTTGCATTTTTCAGTACCGGACTATTTTCCTTGGCATAGGTCTGGGCTTGTTCTAAACTAAACGACATTGTTGGTGCAGCTTTTTGTACTGTGTCTATTGGCTGCGCCCAAGCCATAGAGTACCCTAATGTAAGTATCAAACAGACAATGTTTAACTTTAACCTTTTCATTATATTTTTTATATTAATTGATTAGTAAAATTCATTTTTTATTTCATTGTAGTAATGCAGTCCTTTTTCATTGCAAATAATTCTTAAGTGATTTTCAAATGATATTTTAAAAATATCATCAAAACCATACTCACCTAAATATCTATTATTGAAACTATTGTAATTTTCTAGATTACTGGCATATAAAGCAGCAATGATTTCAATTTTCATTTCAGCTCTATATATTCCTTCTTCTATACCTCTTTTAAGGTTTGATTTAATAAATTCAAAAATTCTTTTTTGTTTTATTTCCCAAAATGCTTCGAAAGTTTCGCTATAATATTTTTTCAAATCGTAAATATGTGCCGGCTTTAAATTTCTGAAATTTTCACCCACCCATTTACTTACATACAATAGCTCATCTATTGCATTTTTGATATTTAAATTGTAATTTGAATTGAAATATTCCAATTCACTATCATTTATATACAAAAGTATATTTGCAATCAAATCGGTTTTGTTTTTGAAATAGATATATAGGGTCTTTTTTGAAATCTTGAGTTCTCTGGCAATATCATCCATAGAGACGCTCTTAATTCCAAGATTTTTAAAAAGCTGCATAGCCCCTTTAATCAATATATCTTGTTTAATATCCACACAATTTATTTTTGCAAATGTACTATTTATTCATTCACGGAAACGAAAAACACAAAATATGTTTCCATAGAATTTTTGTTTTCAATTTCTGGAACAAATATATTTTAAAAGTACCATTTGAATCAGGTTAAAATCGGTGAATGGAGACTTCTTGCCGATGAAATGAATAAATAGATATTACCACTTCATTTTTTAAAAAATTCGGGAGAAATTATTAGAATTGCAATAAAAATTTCAACTCGACCTAAAACCATAAGTAATGAAATATACCAACGAGAAAACGAAGAAAGTTCTATATAATCTGAACTTGTTCCAAAATTGCCAATACCTTGACCTATGTTGCTTAAACTACAAACAACAATTTCTATAGCAGAATTAAGATCAATGGCTTGTGAACTTAATATAATAACACTTATCGTAAAGGTTAAAATGTAACAAACAATAAAAGTCAAAAATCCAGATACTATTCTATTATTAAGCTGATGATTATTATAATATATAGGCACAATTGCGTTTGAATGTATCATTTTCTTTAATTCGGCATAAGCAAATTTTGCAACAATTAATACTCTTACCGTTTTTAGTCCACCACCTGTAGTACCTGAAGAACTACCAAAAACCATAAATAATAATAGAAACGCAATAAGAATTGAAGGCCAAGCCAGATGATTGGAATTTACAAAACCGGTAGTAGATGAAAATGAAACAATACTAAACAAGCTCTCTCTAAAATAAGACTCAATAGAATGATTCGTATTATTAAAATATAAAATGATTGTAAATAATAGAGCACAAGCCACAATTATATATGAATAAACTCGGAACTCTTCATTTCTAATTATTTTCTTAAATTGTAAATGAACTGCAAAATAGGAGAGAGTGAAATTGGCCCCCGCGAGATACATAAAAAATATGATAATGTATTGAATATATTTAGAATCGAAATGAGCAATATTTGATTGATACATTGAAAAACCACCTGTAGAAACTGTTGAAAAAGAATGATTTATAGCTTCAAATAGGTTCATGTCGCCTAAATATAAGAGCAAGGTTTCTGCCAAGGTTATAATTACATAAACTTGAAACATTTTTTTGCAGTTTCCTTAACTTTAGGATGGATTTCATAGTTTGATTTATTTACAGAGCTAATGCTATACATTTGCACACCACCAATTCCAAGGGTTGGTAATATTGCAAGTGAAAATAATAGAATAACCATACCTCCAAGCCATTGCGTCATACTCCGCCAAAGGAGCAATCCATGAGGTAAAGTTAAAGGATCTGTTATGATAGATGCACCTGTTGTGGTTACTCCAGAGAGAACTTCGAAAAAAGCCAAATCAAATGGTAGTGTATCTGACAATAAAAATGGTAGAATTCCAAATATAGTGAGTATAATCCAAACAAATGTTATTATAATATAACCTTCACGTTTACCAATATCATTGTTTGTTTTTCTTAATAAAAAATAAATAATTCCTCCTATAATACCACTAATGAGTGTTGATTGAATAAGAGCAAGAAAATCTGAGCCTTCATAAATTAATGATGTTATAGCGAACAGAAACAACGCCATACTTTCAATAAGTAAGAGTAAACCAAAACTTTTTAAAATGACTTTAATGTTAATCATCAAATATATTTGTTACAATTGAATATGAATATTTTGGTTGTACTTATAAAACACTTTCATTATCAATGAATTTAGGTAATAAATAGTTAATTTAAAATTATTTAGAGCCTTTTTCAAATAGTTTATGTACATCTTGAATTACAGAAGGTAAAGAGATTACCAGAACCTTATCATGAGCTTTAATCTGAGTACTTCCAGTTGCTATAAAAGCTTCTTTATCTCTTACAACTCCGCCAATGAGCGCTTCTACAGGAAAATTGATGCTTTTCAGAGGTTTTTCACAAATTTTAGCATCAGCAGGCACTATTATTTCAAAAACTTCTGCTTCTGTATTGGTTAAATATTTAACTGAGGCAAATTCAGGTTCTAAGGTGTACTTGAAAATATGACTTGCCGAAATTATTTTTTTATTTATGATGGTATCAATGCCCATGCTTTCTGCTAAGTCAAGATAATCAATGTTTTCTACTTCGGCTATGGTTTTTCCTACACCTAGTCGCTTGGCTAAAATACAAGAAAGAATATTGGTTTCAGAATCGCCGGTTACAGCAATAAATGCATCCATATTTCTAATACCTTCTTCAACCAATAAATCAGTATTTCTTCCGTCTCCGTTTATAACCAGAGTATTATCAAGTACATTGGCCAGTTTTTGAGCGTTTCTCTTATCCATCTCAATCAATTTTACATTAAACTGATTTTGAAGTAGTTTAGCTGTTGCTCTTCCAATTCTACTTCCACCAACAATCATTATGTTATTGATAGATAATTGTTTCTTACCGGTAAAACTAATAATTGTACCTATTCCTTTTTTATTACTTACTACATACACCACATCGTTTTGCCTTAAGACGTCGCCTCCGTTTGGAATAATAGTTTGAGAATTTCTGTTAATAGCAACAATTCTATAGTCTAAGCCGTTTTTAGTGTTTACTAATTCAGACAAGGGTTTACCAATCACACTACTGTCACTTTCAATTTTTATAACAAATAACGAAAGTTTTCCGTCGGAGAAATCAAAATATTCGCGTGTTGCAGATTTTCTTAGAAACTTAGCAATCTCGGTGGCAGCGAGTTGCTGAGGATTAATAATTGCATCTACACCTATTTCTTTAAATAAATTTAGATGCCTTTCTTTATATGTTTCCATGCCTCTGATTCGGGCAATAGTCATCTTAGCTCCAAGTTTTTTTGCTATTACAGCTGATGCAATATTCATTTCAGGGAAATGTGTAACACCAATATAAAGATCGCATTCACTAATCTTAGCATCTTCTAATATTGACATTGATAATGCACTTCCTTCTATAGTTATCAAATCTAAGTGAAGTGTAATCTCGGTAAGGGCTTCGGGTTCAACATCAATTACGGTAATTTCATGTCCTTCATAAGCTAACATTTTAATCAAATGCGAACCAACTTCTCCGGCTCCGGCTATAATAATTTTCATCTATTTATTTTAATTTTTTTGTTTTCAGATTAAATACACATTGAAAAAAGGATTTCTTTTACAATTCTACTATATCTATATTTCTAGAATATAATAGTAACTAATCATCGCACGAAAACTGATATTTGATAAACATGCTCTTTTGTTTTACACAGTTCTTTTGCAAAGTGTAAATTATTGATAAAATTATTAGAGTAAAGCTCATATTTAATAAATAAAAATGAAAATGAAAAACAGCGCAAAAGTTAAATAAATTTATGAATTTATTAATGTCAGCACACAATTATTAATTTTATTAATGAAAAAATTAGTATTTATGTGTAATTAGTGCATTAAAAAGTGCAAATTTATTTAATTTTGGAATCGAAAATAAAAAGAGGCATAAAAAATGGGAACGTTTCTCATAAATAGAACTCTTATTTAAAGAATTTATGAAACAATCAAAACTCACAGAAAAGCAAATACTAGAAGGTTGTAGAAAATGTAAATTGGATGCTCAAAAGGCTCTATACAATCAATTTGCTCCTAAAATGCGTTCTGTTTGCATCAGATATAGTAACAGCAGAGTTGATGCTGAAGATATTTTACAAGAAGGTTTTTTAAAAGTCTTTCAGAATATTTCGCAATACAAGGAAATAGGCTCTTTAGAAGGGTGGATTAAAAGAATTATTATAAATACAGCTTTATATTTTTATAAAAAAAAAAAAAATACTGAGCTATATAACTTCGATTCTATTGCTGAAAATGATATAGATGAATCAATTTCAGATGAACACATTGAAGATTTTGATTTAACGAACAAAAGTGATTTTAATTCTTTGTCTGAACAGGAAGCTATTTTACAAGCAGATTTCTCTAAAGAAGAGATTACAGAAGCTTTAAATACCTTGAAAGACGAATTTAAAGTGGTGTTTAATCTTTATTACATAGAAGATTTTAAACATAAACAAATAGCAGAAATGCTTGGTATTGATGAAAGTACAAGCAGGACTAGACTTTTAAGAGCAAAAAAGAAAATTCAAAAAGAACTTTTTGCTCAGTGTAAGTCTAAATTTTTGATATAATTTAAGAACTAAGTGAAAAACTTTATTTAACTTTAATTAATGGATAATTTCGATAATAATTTCAAAAACCTAATTGCAACTCACTTTCAAAATGAAAGGGTTGAGGTCGATAATGGTTGGTCATTCATGGAAAACAAGCTTAAGAAGCAGAATTTCTATACATTTGGCTATTACCATTTTAACTTATATTATGTTCTATTATCAGTAGTTGCAATTTCTTCATTAGTTTTTTTATATCAGTACAAAACCTCTTTGTCTGATGACAACACTTTTATTGAAGATAATTCTTTCAGTAAGCCCAACCAAAATGTTCAAGAATCAATTTCTTATCCCAATAATGGTGACAATGCTGAAATGAATGCTGTGTTTTCTGATTCCATTAACAATACATCAATAACTGAGGACTCTAAAAAACAAGAAAGTGTTTCTAAAAAAACTACTTTACCTCAGAGCAATTCTAAAAAAGATGCAGTAAACGCTAAAAAAGAACCTAACACATTAAATAATAATATTTTAGAAACTTTTAATGAAAGTAATGATTTAAACAAATCAAATTCAATAGAAAGTAAAAAAACTATTGTTGTTCAAGAGTCTTTTGATACAATACACAAAGTAGATACTCAATATGTTAATAAAAAATCTTTCTTTAAAAAGAATTAATTTTTATTGAAAATAAAATTATATTTCATTCCATAAAGTAATAAAAACGTACTTGTCATATTACTTATATTCACTATTTTTGTTGTTTCTATGAAATTTATGAAATGACAGAAGAGTTCTCAATACTTTTACAAAAACATCGAAGATTAGGATGGATTTTCATGCCTTACTATCTTTCTTTTGATGAAAAACACGAATTCAAAAGCATTTCTAATATAGCTAATCTAGATACGATTGGATTGCTGGAAAATGAAGCTGAAAAAGAATTAGTTACCTTCATTCATGAGTATGATGAAAAGTTTTTGATAAAACTATTTTCTAAAAAGAAAAATATCACATCAAAAGACTTTTTAGACTCATTGTCTGATAGTTATATAGAAGAAAATATCAGACCTTTTATTGAAAAAAGAATTTCTAAATGTGTTGATATTCTTAAAAACACCAATATCCCTGTTTATCAAAGAAAAGATAGCTCGAATATTTATCCGGAAGATAGGATTCATGTGTTTAATAACCAGACTGCTACACTTTTTAATTTCGAATTAACAGAATCTGATTTACAATATTTCTTATCGGTAAAAATTGATGAGAAAGAAATTAATCTTCTCAATAAAGATTATATTTTACTTTCAAATACACCATGTAAAATAATAATAGACAATATTTTATATTCATTTCCCGACATAAATGGTAATAAACTAATACCATTTTTCAAGCGCGCCTATATTGACGTTCCTCAAAGACTTCATAGCCAGTATTTCGCGACCTTTATACTCAATAGCATAAAAGACTATACTGTTAATTCGAAAGGCTTTAAAATACACTGCTTTGACCAACAGCCCCAAGTATTGTTGTGCTTCTCTGAAAACTTAAGGCACGAACCTGTACTTGATTTGTGCTTTATGTATGGAAAATTAAAGGTTGGAATAAACTCTGCTAAAAACGATTTAATCTTTTTTGAAAAACAGGGGAATTGCTATACCTATTTCAAATACATAAGAAAATTAGACTTTGAAAAAGAGCTTTTTCAACAATTGCTAAACTCTGGACTAAATTCTGATAGTGATTTTTTCTTTTCAATAGCTACAGAAATTGAAGATAATAACCATAGATTACATTTAATTGGCGATTGGATTTCTACAAATAATGATTTACTGAAAAAGTATGATATTACTATAAAATCAATCGAAGATTTTGAATTTTCAAATGAAGTTGGTGAGTTTTCATTTGAAATACAATCAACAGAAAAAGATTGGTTTGATGTAGATGCCATAGTTCGTTTCGGAGAATTTCAGATATCATTTAAAAAAATAAGACAATACATAAAACACAAACAGAATATTATTACACTTCCTAACGGTAAACTTGCAGTTATACCAAGTGAATGGTTTGCTAAAATTACCGATTTTATTGATTTGGCTGATAGCTCAAACCTTAATGAATCTCTAAAAATCAATAAGATGTATTTTAATCTCTTTGAAAATAGTAATTTAAATAAAACTGAAGATTCTATTAAATCTTTACTTTCATTTAATAATACAGACTATCTATTACCCAGTCATTTACAAGCAGATTTAAGAAGTTATCAAAAACTAGGATTCAATTGGCTTTATTTTCTGCATTTAAATGGACTTGGTGGCTGCTTGGCCGATGATATGGGACTAGGTAAAACTTTGCAAACAATTGCATTACTCCAAAAATCTAAGGAGGAAAACAAGAATACTTTATCTACCGCAAGTAGTTTGCAGCTTTCATTATTTGATGATAGTCAAGAATTTGAACAATCTGAATGCACATCTCTAATAGTTATGCCAACCTCATTAATACATAATTGGTTTAATGAATTTAGAAAGTTCACTCCAAGCATGAAAGTGTTGAAATATGCAGGAAGTGAAAGGTTCAAGGAAGCTTCAAACTTTAATAATTTTGATGTGGTTTTAACCACGTATGGAGTTTTAAGAAACGATATTGATGATTTTGAACGTTTCAAATTTAATTATGTTATTTTAGATGAAAGTCAGCTTGTTAAAAATCCTGAATCTAAAACCTACAATGCTGCTTTAAGACTTAATTCCGAACATCGTCTGGTTCTTACCGGAACTCCAATAGAAAATTCATTGATAGACTTATGGTCACAATTGAATTTTGTAAATCCTTATTTACTAGGTAGCCTACCCGAATTTAAAAATAAATTCGTAAAAAAAATCGATAAGAATGAAGGTGCTGTAAAGTTACGGTTACAGAAAATTATTAAACCTTTTATTCTTCGAAGAGAGAAAAAAGAGGTTGCCAAAGATTTACCCGATCTTACAGAGCAGGTAAGACTTTGCAAAATGACTGAGCAACAAGAAAAATTATATGAATCTGAAAAATCAAAAATTAGAAATCTAATTTATGATAATATAGAAAAAAAGGGGTAAAGAATTGTTCTATTTATGTTTTGCAAGGATTAATGAGATTACGCCAAATAGCGAACCATCCAAAAATATGCAATATAGAAGACTCCCAATCTGTAAATGAATCAGGTAAATTTGATGAAGTTGTTGATATGCTTAATGCAATAATTCAAGATAAAAGCCATAAGATATTATTATTCTCATCATTTGTTAGTCAACTTGAGCTTTATGCCAACTATCTGGATGAAAATAGCATCAAATATTCGTTACTAACCGGAGAATCTACCAATCGAGAATCTTTAGTTACTGAATTTCAGGAAAATACAGAGAATCAGATATTTCTAATTTCAATAAAAGCCGGAGGAGTTGGTTTAAATTTAACTGCTGCTGATTATGTATTTTTACTTGATCCTTGGTGGAATCCGGCAGTTGAAAATCAGGCAATAAGCAGAGCTCACCGAATAGGACAAACAAACAAAGTATTTGTATATAGATTTATTACCGAAAACAGTATTGAAGAAAAAATAAGATCGCTTCAAGAAAAGAAAAAAGAACTTGCTGATACATTTATTCAAAATGAAAATTCAATGGTTTTTTCTTTAGAATCTGTCAACTATTTATTTGATTAAAGCTTATTTATAAACATATTTTTATACTATTTTTGCTCTTATGGACAAAAATACAGCAATCTTAAGAATGAATGAATTAGGAAAGAGGAGAGTTCCATTTCTATTCATCATTGATTATACATTGCAGAATAATTTGATATTCCCCCTCGATAAAATTCCAAGTAACATTCATTTTGAAATACATTCAAAATCAGAAATGAAAACAAATAGTTCAATAATAGAATTAATTGAACCTATACAATATCCTGATTTTAAAGAATATAATAATTCATTTGATTATATAAAAAATCAAATAAAATTGGGGAATACCTATGTTGCAAACTTAACATTTTCAACAAAAATAAAACTGCATAAAACAATGAATGAAATTTATACTTTGTCAAATGCAAAATATAAATTAATGATTGATGATTCCATATTGGTATTTTCTCCTGAGTGTTTTGTGAAAATTGAAAACGGAACAATTTCTACTTTTCCTATGAAAGGCACTAAATTAGTAACAAATGGTAATTCAGAGACTGAACTTATTAATAATTTTAAAGAAATAGCTGAGCATTCAACAGTTGTAGATCTTTTAAGAAATGATTTAAATAAAGTATCTAAATCTGTTGAAGTAGAAAGATTTAAGTATATAGATAAAATCAAAACTAACTCAAAAGAACTACTCCAATTGAGTTCTAAGATTACCGGTAAGCTAAATGAAAATTATGAAGATTCAATAGGCACTCTTATCTATTCTATGCTTCCGGCTGGCTCAATATGTGGAGCTCCTAAGCAAAAAACCTTGGAAATTATTGAAAAAGCTGAGACACATGAAAGAGGATTCTATACCGGAATTTTTGGTGTGTTTGATGGTGAAAACCTCGATAGTGCTGTGTTAATTAGATTTATAGAAAAAAAAGGAGAGGAGTATTTCTATAAAAGTGGAGGCGGAATAACGTGGTTTAGCGATTGTTTGACTGAATATGAAGAACTTAAGACAAAAATATATGTACCAATTGGTTGAGAGTTTGAAAATTAAAAATGGAATTCCTCAAAATCTTTATTATCATCAGTTTAGATTCAATAAAGCGAGAAAAGATTTATTTGGTTTCAGCGATATAATTGATTTAGAAAATATAATTTTTGATTTTATTGAAAAGGCTGAAATAAAAAATATAACTGATCAATATGAAATTTGTAAATGTAGAATTCTTTATAGTAAACAAATAGATGAAATTCAGATAGATAAATATATCCGCAGACAAGTGAATTCACTCAAAATTATTCACAACAATGAAATAGAGTACAATTTTAAATTTGCCAACAGAACATTATTGACAGAACTATTTTCTCAAAAAGGAGATGCCGATGATATTTTGATAGTTAAAAATGGTTTTATAACAGACACATCATATTCAAATATAGCACTCTACGATGGAAATTCATGGTTTACACCAAATTCTTACTTATTGCCAGGAACACAAAGGCATAAGCTTTTGGAAGTGGGCATATTAAAAGAAATTGAAGTTACCGAACAAAAACTTTTTACATACAAAAAATTAAGAATTATCAATGCGATGATAGATTTTGATGATTGCATTGATATAGAAATTTCAAATATTATAAAATGACAATACAAGAATCATTAGACCCCTTGGGTACAGCAATTGCTGAATATTACAATAAGAAAAAAGATGAAAAAGTGCTAATTCATTCAGAAAATTTTGATGATGATGAAGTATCGGTAAGTTATTTTTTTAGAACTGAAAAGGATTTTTCAACAATTGAAACATCGGCACTGAACCTCTGTAAGGGAAAGATACTAGATGTAGGAGCAGGGGCCGGCTGTCATTCACTTTTTCTTCAAAAAAAAGGTATGGATATTACTGCTTTAGAAATTTCAAAATTGGCTGTAAATACCATGAAAGAAATGAAAATTACTCAAATAATTGAACAAAATTTTTATGAACTGGAAAATATTAGATTTGACACACTTTTATTTCTAATGAATGGTTCTGGAATTATTGAAACTATTGATAATATTTCAAGTTTTTTCAAACATGCAAGAACTATTCTAAATGATGATGGTCAGATAATTATGGATTCTTCAGATTTAAAATATCTGTATGAAAATGAAGATGGCAGCTTCGATATAAACATAGCCGATAAATACTATGGAGAAATAAGATTTGCAATGACTTATAAATCGGTAAAAGGCAGATGGTTCGATTGGTTATATATTGATTTTGACACATTGCAATTTTATGCTCATGAAAATAATTTCACCTGTGAACTAGCTAAAAAAGGAGATTATTATGATTATTTAGCTGTTTTAAAACCAATAAAATAGCTTTTAATAAACTTTTGAAAATAAGTTATTCTAATATTTAAAATTAAATGAAATTTAACTTTATTTTTTTCGACTATATTTTGGTTTATTTGAAAAATTAGTAACTTCACACAAAATCGTAATTATAATGGGACATTTAAAAAGTACATTCATCAAAAAAATAGCTATAATTTTAGCCATGTTTTTACCATTATTTTCATTTTCACAGGTTTACCAAACAAAAAATATCGGTGCACAAGAGTTTTTTGATTCAATTCAAAACAAAGATGTTTCAATATTGGATGTTCGAACTCTCAATGAATTTAACGGAGCACATATTGCAAAAGCAATTAATATAAATATTTACGACCCAAATTTCCAAAATTCTGTTTTAACTCTACCTAAAGATAAACCTGTATATGTTTATTGTTTATCGGGCAATAGGAGCTTACATGCAGCAAATTTTTTGATTCAAAGTGGATACACCAAAGTGTATAATTTAACGAGAGGAATTATTAGTTGGAATGCACTAAGTTTGCCGGTTGAAAAAAACATTACAGCTCAAGCAACTCCTCAAGTAAACAATTACTCAATAAGTCAATTTGAATCAATAATAAATAGTGAGAAAATTATTTTTGTAGATTTTTATGCTCCTTGGTGCGCACCTTGCAAAGAAATGATGCCGATGATGGAAGAGTTAGAAAAGGAATATGCCGGAAAAATAAAGATAATTAAAGTAAATACAGATGCAAGTAAAGAATTAACTTCTCATTTAAAAATTGCATCTATTCCATATCTGGTTTTATACAAAGAGGGAAAACCATTATTTAAATATGAAGGTAAATTAACTAAACAAGAACTAATTACACAATTCAATCAGAATTTATAACGTTAAAATTTAAAACAATGAAAAAAAATTATTTTTATTCAGTATTATTTTTCTTATTTATTAACACTTTTGTTTTCTCACAAATAAAAGAAGATGGCTTATTTGCAGAGATTGTAACAAATAAAGGAAGTATTATAATTCAATTGGAATTTGAGAAAACACCTTTAACAGTAGCTAATTTTGTGGGATTAGCAGAAGGAAAGATTTTAAATGATGCAAAATCAATTGGAACTCCATTTTTCAATGGGATAGTATTTCATAGAGTGATAAAAGATTTTATGATTCAAGGTGGAGACCCAACAGGCACAGGAATGGGTGGAGCTGGTTATAGTTTTAAAGATGAAATTCATCCAGAACTTAAACATGATAAACCGGGAACATTATCAATGGCAAATTCAGGACCAAATACCAATAGTAGTCAATTCTTTATAACTCATAAAGATACACCATGGTTAGATGGTAAACATGCTGTATTTGGTTATGTAGTGAAAGGAATGGAAATAGTAAATGCTATTGAAAAAGGCGATGTAATTCAGAAAATTATGATAATTAGAAATGGTTCTAAAGCTAAAGATTTCAAAGCAAAAGAAACATTTGAAAAATTGAAATAATAGTATTTTCAAAATCAAAAAAAGCCTGTTAAAATCAAATCATGATTTAACAGGCTTTTTTTGATTGATTCAAGAATGAGTATTGATTATATATGCATTGATTTATTTTTTACCAATCATTCATAAAAAGATGTTTTAAAAACGGAAACAGTGTCCATAATACAATGTTTTTAATTTAAATATCCTTCTAGAAATGATTAATCTGGACTAATAAAACTTAAAACATAATATTTTTAATCCAGATTTTTAACATACTTTTTTCATAAAATTTTTGCTAATACATTTGTCTTATAATTAATATTATGTTAAATAGGATTATTTAATAAAAAGGAGAAATTATCTTTCTCCTTTTTATTAAATTCAAATTATTTCTTAAGTAATGCTTCTCTTTGCAACTTTATTTCTTTTGACTTTGTATAGTCCTCGATTTTGTAATAAAGTTTTTCTAAGTCTGTAAGTGCATTTATTTTAGATGCAATATCATCTGTCAACTCAATATATTTCTCAATTTTAGGAATTGCTATTTTAAATTGTGCTAATGCTTTAACTCTTTCTGCATCATACAATTTCATATCTTTAATATTACTAGCATCAGCAATAATTTTATTTCCATATTCAACATACATAACACCATAGTTTAGATAAGCATCTGCATAATTACCATTAATTAATAATGCTTTTTCATAGAATTCAGTTGCTTTTTCAATATTGAAAGCCTTAGCATACAAATATCCTAATGAAAATGGATAAACTGCTAAATCTGGTTTTTGTGCCATCGCCTTTTCAAGATATTCTCTTGCTTCAATATCTTTTCCGTTTCTCAAGTAATAATTTATTAATTCATTGGTTAATTCAACTACTTGTTTATCATCAGGATTGTTTGCAATACCAGTTTTTAGAATTTCTGCAGCTTTTAAACTGTCTCCAAGCATATTATAACACACATACATTTCTCCATAAAGAGCTGCTCCACCAACACCCTTGTTAGCTGCTTTTTGATAGAATTCAATAGCTTTTTCATAGTTTTTTGCAGTACGAGCTACTGTTCCACAGTCTGTATAGAAAGCATTTACAATAGTATCTGGAACTTTAACATAGTCAATTTCATAAATTGAAATAATTTGATCAAACGCTTTAAGTGAATTTATATAATCCTCAGAATAATAAGCAATTAAAGCATCAGTTTGTAGATAATCTGCTATTGATTTCAATATTGGACCAACTTCATTTTTGAGTTTCCCCTTTACATCTAGCTCTACAGCTTTCTTGTAAGCTTCAACAGCAGTAGAAAGAACATTTTCTTTATTATAATTCTCTGTTCTTACATATTTTATTAGTTTTCCATCTTTAATGTGTATATCTAATCTGTCGAAACTTTGAATCGTAACAGCACCTTCTTGCTTTTGATTTTTAGGTACTACAGATTTTGCCAAAGTTATATTTTCTTGGCTTATACCAAAATACAAACCTTTAAGATCGTATTCATAATATCTGAAATAATAATGTTTTTTGTTTTTCCAATAAGCAGATTTTATATTTTTACTTACATCATCTAAAGATGCATCACTTTTTTTTACTGCAGTTTCAACCATACCCCATGTTACCCCAGATGCATCAGCTGCTTCTTGACAGATAGCTGAAAAACCCATAACAATTAAGGAAATCAATAATGTTACTTTTTTCATGTGTTTATTAATTTAATTGTTTTTTATTTTTAATTAGAATTCATTTTTCGCACAAAACATCCATACCAATCATTATAAACAAAAAGGTCTATAATAACGAGCATGGATGCTCCATATTTGTAATTAGCTTTTTATTTTTTATTCAATAGTTTCAACACCTGTATCTGTTTCTGTATTATCATCTGCAATATTTTCATCAATTATTTCAACTGCTGTAATATCATCTTCAGATCCTTCAAGTTTGACTTCTTGTCTTTCTTGTCTTTCTTCATCAGTTACAGGAACAACAGCAACGGCAGCAATTTTTTCTTTACCTTTCAGATTTATCAGCTTCACTCCTTGCGTAGCTCTTCCAAGCACTCTTAAGCTCGCAATTTCAAGCCTAATGGTTAGACCAGACTGATTAATAATCATTAAATCGTCGTTCTCGTCCACATTTTTTATAGCTATAAGCGTACCTGTTTTATCGGTAATATTCATTGTACGTACCCCTTTACCACCTCTATTGGTTACTCTATAATCATCTAATTCAGAGCGTTTTCCGAAACCATGTTCAGAAACAACCATAATCTGTTTTGGTAAAAGCGGATTAATACAAATCATACCTACAACTTCATCGCCTTCGTCAAGATTTACACCTTTTACCCCAGAAGCTGTTCTACCTATTGCTCTGATTTTCTCTTCAGAGAAACGTATAGCTTTACCAGAACGTACGGCCATTACAATTTCATGCTTCCCTCCTGTTAGTCTTGCTTCTAATAATTGGTCACCTTCTTTAATCGTGATAGCATTAACCCCATTTTGTCTAGGTCTTGAATAAGCCTCAAGGGAAGTTTTCTTAATAATACCCTTTTTAGTACATAAAATGATAAAGTTATTATTAATATATTCTTGATCTTGAAGATTATCTACATTAATATAAGCCATTAATTTATCATCAGGATCAATATTAAGCAAGTTTTGAATAGCTCGTCCTTTTGATATTTTAGTGCCTTCAGGAATCTCATAAACTTTCATCCAGAAACATTTTCCTTTTTCGGTAAAGAACAACATTGTATTGTGCATCGAAGCAATATACATATGCTCAAGGAAATCTTCATCTCTAGTTGTAGAACCCTTTGAACCTGTTCCACCTCTATTTTGTAATTTAAATTCAGTAAGCTGAGTTCTTTTAATATAACCAAGATGAGAAATTGTAATTACCACACTTTCATCAGCATAGAAATCTTCCGGATTGAATTCTTCAGCGGTAAGAACTATTTCAGTTTTTCTTTCATCGCCATATTTTGTTTTTATTTCCTGTAACTCATCTTTTATAATTTGCATTCTCAGCTCTTCATTAGCAAGAATTTCTTTTAAATGAGTTATCAATTTCATGATTTCTTCAAACTCAGCCCTTAATTTTTCTTGTTCAAGGCCGGTAAGCTGTCTCAATCTCATGTCAACAATAGCACGTGCTTGAAGGTCAGACAGTGCAAATCTTTGCATCAAAGCTTCACGAGCATTATCAGGAGAATCTGATGCCCGAATTATTCTTACAACTTCATCAATATTATCAGAAGCAATTATTAAACCTTCTAATATATGTGCTCGTTCTTCTGCTTTTCTGAGTTCGTATTTTGTTCTTCTTATAACTACATCGTGTCTGTGCTCAACGAAATAATGAATCATCTCCTTGATGTTCAACAAACGTGGTCTGCCTTCAACTAATGCAATACTATTTGTTGAGAATGAACTTTGTAGATTTGTGTATTTATATAATTTGTTTAATACAACATTAGCAATAGCATCTCTTTTAAGCGTATAGACAATACGCATACCATCTCTATCACTTTCGTCGTTTACTTCCGAAATTCCATCAATTTTCTTATCAATAATAAGTTCAGCTGTCTTTTTTATCAGCTCAGCTTTATTTACCAAGTAAGGTATTTCGTTTACAATTATTTGCTCTTTACCTTTACCATCGGTTTCAATAAAAGCTTTTGCTCTTAGAACAATTCTTCCTTGACCTGTATGATAAGCATCTTTAACTCCTTGATATCCATAGATAATACCCCCTGTTGGGAAATCTGGAGCTTTAATTATTTCAATTATTTCATCAATTGTTATTTCTCTATTATTTATGTATGAAATAATAGCATCAATAGTATCAGAAAGGTTATGAGGAGGTAAATTCGTAGCCATACCTACTGCAATACCCGAAGCACCATTTACAATTAAGTTTGGTATTCTAGTTGGCAATACTGTTGGTTCTTCTAGAGTATCGTCAAAATTCAAAGAAAAATCAACGGTTTCTTTATCAATATCAATTAACGTCTCTTCTGCTATTTTTTGCAATCTTGCTTCGGTATATCTCATTGCTGCAGGAGGGTCACCATCTACAGAACCATAGTTACCTTGTCCGTCTACCAATCTATATCTCAAAGACCAATGTTGCGCCATACGCACCATTGTAAAATAAACAGATGAGTCACCATGAGGGTGATACTTACCGAGCACCTCTCCCACAATTCTTGCAGATTTCTTATATGATGTATTTGCACGAACTCCTAATTCATGCATACCAAACAAAACCCTTCTATGTACAGGTTTTAAACCATCTCTGACGTCTGGCAATGCACGTGAAACTATTACAGACATTGAGTAATCAATATATGCAGATTTCATCTCTTCCTCAATGTTCAACTTTATAATATTTTCTCCGTCTGACATGTAAAATGTTTTAAGTTAATAATAACGCAAATAAAAACTCAATCACAATACATTCATTAATGATATGTATATAGCTGAATTTCAATTTATTTAATAATTAGTTTCTTTTGAAAAAAACTTTTGCAATGTAGTATTTTATTACATAAATACATAGCAATTATCATCTTAATTATTAACATTAATTGTTTATAAAATTATCGCAGATCTAAAGTTATTTTTAACTTCATTTTTGAAAAATAAAACTATGTTGTTAATCTTAAAATTTGTTTATATGCTATTACTAATTAACACTATACAATTAAAACAAACAAATTATCGAGATATAATTTAGAATAGAATAAAAAAATCATTTAAAAATAATTTAAAATTAAGATTGGCAGAATTTACTTCTTAGAATAAAAATTACTAATTTTAGGGGCTAAAAAATTTGTACTATGAATGCTCGATTTTCAAATAGATTGAAAGATATTCTTTCTTACAGCAGAGAGGAAGCTGTAAGACTGGGAAACGATTATATAAGCATAGATCATTTTTTTCTGGGTTTAATAAGAGAAGGAAATAATTTAGCTATTGAAGTTCTATCAAAACTAAATATAGATTTAAATTATTTGCGAGGAAAAATAGAAAGTAAACTTAAAAAAGATAAACCCCTCACTCAAAAGGAGTCGCAGAGTATACCTTTGTTGAAAAATGCTGAGAGAGCCCTAAAAATTATTAATCTTGAGGCTAAAACTTTGCAAGATGAAGTGATAGATACGCAACATTTACTCCTTGCTATTAGTAAGGATAATTCGGCTATGACGACTCAAATTTTGCTAGACTTTAATGTCGATTATACAATGATAAAAGATCAAATAAAACGTATTCAACCAGAAGGGAGAGCCAGTATGCCATTTGACGATGATGATGAAGATTCTTTTGATGAAAAAGAAAATAGTGGATCTGCAAAGCAGTTTCAACAACAAAAAAGTTCAGAAACTCCAGTTTTAGATAATTTTGGAGTAGATTTAACTAAAGCTGCCGAAGAAGGTCGTTTAGACCCTATTGTAGGTAGAGAAAAAGAGATTGAAAGAATAGCTCAAATATTAAGTAGAAGAAAGAAAAACAATCCGATACTTATAGGTGAACCAGGTGTGGGAAAATCTGCAATAGCAGAAGGTCTTGCATTGAGAATAGTTAAAAAGAAAGTGTCAAGAATATTATTCAACAAAAGAGTTATTTCTCTAGATATAGCTTCAATAGTTGCTGGTACAAAATACCGCGGTCAGTTTGAAGAGAGAATGAAAGCAATGTTGAATGAAATATCTAGATCTCCTGATGTTATTCTTTTCATAGATGAAATACATACAATTGTTGGAGCTGGAGGTGCATCGGGTTCGCTTGATGCTGCTAATATGTTAAAACCTGCTCTTGCACGTGGTGATATTCAATGTATTGGCGCTACAACACTTGATGAATACCGTCAGCATATTGAAAAAGACGGAGCTTTAGAAAGAAGGTTTCAAAAAGTTATAATTGAACCTGCTACTGTTGAAGAAGCAATTGTTATTCTGAACCAAATAAAAGAATATTACGAGAAGCACCATAGTGTTAAATATACCGACGATGCAATAAAAGCTTGCGTATATCTAACTGAAAGATATATAAGCGACAGACATCTTCCTGATAAAGCTATTGATGCATTAGATGAAGCCGGATCAAGGGTGCATATCTCAAATATTACTGTTCCTAAAGATTTAGTTGAACTAGAGAAGAAAATTGAAGATTTCAAAAAACAGAAAATTGATGCTGTAAGAAGTCAAAATTTTGAATTGGCTGCAAGTTTTCGTGACAAAGAAAAAGAAATGTTGCGAAAAATTGAAGATGAAAACAAAAGATGGCAAAATATTCTGGCTGAACAAAGAGAACCTGTTACTGAAGACAATGTTGCTGAAGTAATAGCAATGATGACTGGTGTACCTGTAAAAAGAATAGCGCAAGCTGAAGGTGCAAAACTCCTTAAAATGGGTGAAGAACTTAAAGGAAGTGTAATTGGTCAAGATGATGCTGTTTTGAAAATTGTAAAAGCTATTCAACGTAATAGAGCAGGACTAAAAGATCCGAATAAACCAATAGGTTCATTTGTGTTTCTAGGCCCTACAGGTGTAGGTAAAACCCAATTAGCGAAAGTATTGGCAGAATATCTATTCGATTCGCAAGATGCCCTTATAAGGGTTGATATGAGCGAGTTTATGGAGAAATTTGCAGTGTCAAGACTTGTTGGTGCACCTCCGGGATATGTTGGCTATGAAGAGGGCGGACAACTTACTGAAAAAGTTAGAAGAAAACCTTATTCGGTGGTTTTATTAGATGAAATTGAAAAAGCGCATCCCGATGTATTCCATATTTTACTTCAAGTTTTAGATGAAGGAAGATTGACTGATAGTTTGGGGAGAAAAATAGATTTTAAAAATACGATTATCATTATGACCTCTAATATTGGAACAAGAGATATTAGTGATTTTGGTAATAGTGTAGGTTTCTCTGCAAAATCGACTGATGAGAAAAAATCTGAATTTGCTAAAGCAACCATTGAGAAAGCCTTAAAAAAAGCCTTTGCTCCTGAGTTTCTTAATAGAATAGATGATATTATTCAATTCAACACATTATCAAAAGAACATATCTTTAGCATAATTGAAATTGAATTGAAAAGTTTATTCAAAAGAATTGATAATCTTAATTATAAACTCAAATTATCTACTGCAGCTAAGGAATATATTGTTGAAAAAGGATACGATGCAAAATATGGTGCTAGACCACTAAAACGTGCTATTCAAAAATATTTGGAAGATCCTATGGCAGAGTTCCTTTTGTCTAATGAAGTAGAGCATGGAAGTACAATAAGTATTCATTATGATAAGGTTAAAGACCAAATCAAAATAAAACAATTAAAAGGAAAAGAAATAGAAGATACAATATAAATTATAGTATTTTAGTTCTTTAATTACTACAATAATAAAAAAGGAGAATCTATGGTTCTCCTTTTATTATTATTCTTGTTTGTTGTTTAGTAAATTCTGATTCATTAATGAACATAAACTATTTATTGATTATTGTAAAGATTTTATTCATAAATCCGGATAAAATTTGGATGCAATTAAATATTAGTAAACCCAGCAGAGATGTTGCAATAAGAAATGTTTTATTACCTATTGTATCATTATATTCTGTTTCTTTTTTTATTGGGCAACTTTTATTTCACCATTACTTTATTGATAGTTTTCTCAAAGGATTGTTGATTTTTTTTGACTCAATATTACTATTTGTATTATTGGTAAATATTAATAGATATTTATTGTTGAAAAATAAAATAATACTTGATGTTGATTTTCAATATTTCATAATTGCAATAGTACTTCTCCCCTTTTTTCTTTTGCAAATTGCAATATGTTTTATCCCTGCTCTCAATCAATTACAGTTTTTATCGTTGTATGGAGTTTTTTTGTATTGGAGGGCTTTATCTTCAACTACATTTATTTTAGAAAATGCAAGATTAACTGTGACTGTAATTTTTACTTTTATAACTATATTAGCGCAATTCTTAGTTTATTATTATTCATTTAAAATATTTGATTCACTACTTTAAAATGGCTGAAAAACAAATTTATATTAAAAACAAAAGAGCATCTCACGATTTTGAATTTCTTGATAATTATACTGCCGGTATTATTATAACCGGAACAGAAATAAAGTCTATAAGAACCGGAAAAGTGAACTTAGTAGATTCTTTTTGCTATTTCCAAAACAATGAACTATGGGTCAAGGGTATCCATATAGCAGAATATAGTTTTGGAAGCTATAGCAATCATGTTCCTACTAGAGAAAGAAAGCTTTTGCTCAATAGAAAAGAATTAAACAAATTACAAATCAAACTTAAAAATAAAGGTTTAACTATTATTGTAAAAAGTTTGTATTTAACCGATAGAGGCTGGGCTAAAATTGATATAGCACTAGCACAAGGAAAAAAAGAATTTGATAAAAGAGAAGATTTAAAGCTCAAAGACGCAAAACGAGAAATGGACAAGATTAAGAAAAATTTTTAATCACTAATTCAAATCTATATCATAAAACAAAACGCCTAGATAATGCTTATCGAAACAGAAGATATTTTTTTGACAGTAAAAAATGAATCTGAAGGAATTTTTAAAGATAAAGGGAGTAAATTTATAGCTTTTGCTTTTCAAGTATATTCAGAAGATTCAATAAAAGAAATAATCTCTGATATAAGAAAAAAACATTTCTCAGCACGGCATGTTTGCTGGGCATATAGATTAGGTGCAAAAAAACAGAATTTCCGAGTTAATGATGATGGCGAACCTTCAAATTCAGCAGGAAAACCAATTTTAGGGCAAATTCAAGCTCACAATCTGAGCAATATTTTAATTGTAGTAGTTCGATATTTCGGAGGTACACTATTGGGCGTAGGTGGACTAATTCAAGCTTATAAAGAAGCTGCAGCTGATGCTTTGAAAAATGCTGAAATTATTTCATTATATGAATTAAAAGAAATGAAAATATCTTTTAATTATATAGATATGAACACTATAATGAAAATAATAAAAGATTATGAATTAAAAATAGTACATCAGGATTTTGATAATGAATGTACAATCACATTATCGGTTAGAACCGGATTGATTCAAAAATTAACCGAGATTTTTAAAGAAAATAACGCTACAAATCATACTTTTTAATACTATTCTAAAATGAATGAACTTTTAAAAGAGTTATGTGCAATACATGCACCATCAGGGTCTGAGGAACAAATTAAGAACTATTTATTACAATATATTGAATCAAACAAATCTAAATGGAAGGTTAAACCAAAAGTTTTTCATGGCGATGAATTTCAAGACTGTATTGTACTAGTTTTTGGAAAGCCTCGAACCGCTGTATTTGCACATATAGATTCAATTGGTTTTACAGTGAAATATGGAAAAGAATTAATAAAAATTGGAAGTCCGCAGGTGCAAGATGGATACAAACTTGTGGGTGAAGATTCAAAAGGAAAAATTGAGTGCATATTACAGGTAAATACTGAATTACGAAAGCTGTATTACGACTTTCATAGAGAGATAGATAGAGGCACAACTCTATGTTTCAAACCAAATTATAGAGCCGAAGGAGATTTCATAATTTCAAATTACTTAGACAACAGATTGGGAGTTTATAATGCGTTGAAATTAGCTGAAAATCTTAAAAATGGTGCAATAGTATTCTCTTGTTGGGAAGAGCATCATGGTGGTTCGGTACCATATCTTATGAAATTTCTATATAGAAATTACAAGATAAATAAAGCATTAATCTCAGATATAACCTGGATTACAGAAGGTATTTTTCATGGCAAAGGCTGTGTAATTTCAAAAAGAGATTCAGGCATTCCTCGTCAATCATTTGTTAATAAAATTATTTCAATAGCAAAAAGAAAATAACTTAAATTTCCAAATTGAAGTTGAAGATGCAGGAGGCAGCGACGGACAAAGTATTCAACAAAGCCCCTATCCTGTAGACTGGTGCTTTATTGGAGCAGCTGAAGATAATGTACATTCGCCGGATGAAAAGGTTCATAAAGCAGATGTAGATTCTATGTTAGTGCTATATGAAATTCTATTAGAAACCCTTTAATGATGAAATTAAGAAACAGTTTTTTTTACATAATTTTATTCTTTACCGTATTTTATATACAATTTGAGAGTTATGCTACAGCCGAAGATCAAGAAAAAGATAAATCTAGAAATTCGCTGTACCCCCCTCCTTTCCTTGTTGAAAAAGAAAACCATTGGGTAGATTCTGTTTTTGAATCATTAAGTTTTGATCAGAAAATTGCTCAGTTATTTATGATTTCGGCATATTCCAACAGAGGTGGAATAAATGACGCACATGCTAATAATATTGAATTGCTTATAAAACAATACAATATAGGTGGTCTTATTTTTATGCAAGGAGGACCAATGCAACAAGCAAAACTTACCAATTATTATCAAAGTATTGCCAAAACACCTCTTATGATTGGCATAGATGCCGAATGGGGACTACAAATGCGCCTAGACAGCACCATAGGCTTTCCAAAGCAAATGATGCTTGGAGCAATAGAAGATGAAACATTGATATATGCAATGGCAACTGAAATAGCCCAACAATGCAAAAGAATAGGAATTCATATAAATTTCGCTCCTGTTGTAGATATCAATAGCAATCCTTTAAATCCGGTAATTAATACTAGATCTTTTGGAGAGAATAAAGAAAATGTTCTTTCTAAATCTTTACACTACATGACTGGGCTTCAAAACAATGGAATACTAGCAGTTGCAAAGCATTTTCCTGGTCATGGTGATACCGATAAAGATTCGCATAAAGAATTACCAACAATTTTGCATGATAAAAAAAGACTAGATACATTAGAACTTTATCCATATTATGGATTGATAAAGAATGGCTTAGGTGGTGTTATGGTAGCTCATTTACATATACCCAAAATTGATAATTCGGTGTTACTCCCAGCCTCTCTTTCTCCTGCAATTACAAAAAACTTATTACAAAATCATCTAAAATTTAAAGGTCTTATATTTACAGATGCACTTAATATGCAGGGTGTAACCGGTAATTATGAATATGGTGAAATAGAAGTACAAGCATTAATTGCAGGCAACGATGTGCTTCTATTCTCTCAAGATGTACCAACCGCAATTGAAAAAATAAAAGATGCTATTAATAATAAAATTATTAAGAAGAATGACATTGAAAGAAAATGCAAAAAGATATTACTAGCAAAATATTGGATGGGGCTTAATAATTTGAAAAAAATAGAATTACAAAACCTTTATGAAGATTTAAATACAGTAAAAGCCAAGAAATTAAGCAAAAAACTTTATGAAGCTTCATTTACAATAATAAAAAACAATAATGATATTATTCCATTTAAGCAGCTAGATACCCTATCTTTTCAGCAATTGCTATTGGTACAGGTTCCGAAAATGAATTTCAAAAAACACTTAAGTACTATGCAAAATGTAAAACCTATCAAACCGGAAGTTATCCTTCTGAAATAGATTTTTTAACTATTTCAGAAAAGATAAGTGATAATGATCTGGTCTTTGTTAGTTTTCATTCAGATATGCAAAATACTAATGGGCAATTTGGTATGTCTAAAAATGCTATTGAATTTATAAATAAAATTTCGCAAGATAAAAAAGTTGTTTTGTGCTTATTTTCAAACCCTTATGTACTCAACTATTTAACAAATACAGAAAATATTACTGCTATATTTTTGGCTTATAATAATTCCGATAATATTCAATCATGGGCTGCTCAAGCTCTCTTTGGTGCTAATAATATAAGTGGAATACTTCCTATTTCTACCGGTAAATTCAAACCTGGTGTTGGTATAGAAACACCAAATTTATCAAGATTAAAATATTTGCAACCTTATGAAGTTGGATTAAATGCAATAATATTAAGTAAAATTGATTCTATTGCTGATACTGCAATTAGAGCAAACGCATTTCCAGGTTGTCAAGTGTTGGTTGCTAAAAATGGAGCTGTTGTCTATAATAAAGCTTTTGGATATCAAAGTGCCGATAAAAATAGTAATGTGACTATTTATGATGTTTATGACCTTGCATCAATTACTAAAATTGTTGCTTCAATTACATCATTGATGTATTTGAAAGATCAAGGAAAATTCAATATAGATACAACATTAGGTTATTATCTACCTAACTTAATAGGTGCAAATAAAGCAAATCTAGCAATAAAAGATGTACTAACGCACCGTGCCGGATTGAAAGCATGGATTCCCTTTTATTTGTCTCTTATTAATGGCTTTGATGACCCACTAAGCAAAGTTCTAAATAATAAACGCACCGAAAAATATTCAATTCAAATAGATGGAAATTTATATCTAGACAAGAATTATCAGTTAGACGATAGATTTTTGTGTGATTATTTTTCAGTAGATTTTTCTTTGCCTGTGGCTAAAAATTTATATCTGTCTCCAAGTTACATTGATACAATATATAAAAAAATTGATCTTTCTGATGTTTCAGATAAAAAAGAATATAAATATAGTGACCTAGGATACTATTATATAAAAAAAATTATTGAAAATATAAGTTCTACAAAACTTGATAGATATGTAGATAGTGTCTTTTATAAACCTATTGGAGCATATACCATGACATATAATCCATGGCAAAAATATGAAATACAGAAAATTATACCTACAGAAAATGATATTCTGTTTAGAAAACAGACAGTTAGAGGTTTTGTTCATGATCCGGGAGCTGCGTTATTAGGAGGTGTGTGTGGACATGCCGGAGTTTTCTCCAATGCAAATGATTTAGCAAAAATATTTCAATGTTTTTTAAATGATGGAATTTATGGTGGCAAACAATATTTTTCAAACGAAACCATTTCATTGTTTACCTCGTGTGTTTTTTGTAATTATGGAAATTATAGAGGATTAGGTTTTGATAAACGAAACACAAAATCAACAAAAGAATCATCAGTACCGAATTATGTTTCTGAGAATAGCTATGGACATACAGGTTTTACCGGAACTATAGTTTGGGCCGATCCTGATTATGAGCTTATATATATATTTCTTTCAAACAGAGTTAATCCAGATGCTAATAACAAGAAAATATATAGATTAGACGTAAGACCGTCAATACATAGGGTTATTTACCAAGCGATTGAAAATGAATAATAGAAAAGCTGTTTTGACAAGCATCAAGATAGCTGGAAGTTTCAGGACCAAGATTAAAAAGTAAGTCTATGATACTTAAATTTGGAATAAACCCCCATCGTTTTGCAAATACTTGTGTGTATTTTGGAAAATTAAAATATGAAAAATCTTCTTTGTAACGAAAATCATATTCGTTTTTTTCTGATATTGGAATAAATGAAGTAGAAAACGTGTAATTGTATTCTATATCAATAAGTTCTTTAATAATATTAAATAAAATACTATTAAATTCCCATAATTTTAAAGGTGGATTTGAATATACATATTTCAAATCATCTTTATAATATTCAAAAAATGGTGAAGAGTTGTATGCTGCACAAATTGCATCCCAATGAATTTTATTCCATTTTTCTTGATAAGAAATTTCTATTTGAGTGATTGCTGTTTTCTGGCCCGACTGTTTACACACAGGTATCACTAAATTCATCAATCCTTTTTCAGAATATATGCAAGTACGATTTCTTGAAGTCTGTTTTATATAATTTTCATTAGATTCAAAACTAACTTGAAATTTTGAACCTATAGCAACGTAGTGAAATATAGGAGCTAAATATGAAAATGGCAATAAAAAGCGTTCGGCATGAAAACAAAAAAAAATTATTTAATAGGAAGTGTAATAAGAAAAGAAGTACCAACATTGAGTTTTGATTCAACCGATAAATCGCCATCGTTTGCTTTTACAAATTCATAAACTACCAATAATCCTAAACCGGTTCCTTTCTCATCATTTGTACCAGGTTGCGAAAATTGCTCATTAGGTTTAAAAAGTTTTGAAAGGTGTTCATCATCCATTCCAACTCCATTATCTGCAATTGCTATATTGCATTTATTTTCATTTTTTACAGATGATATTGTAATTGTACCTCCGTTCGGAGTATATTTTATTGCATTAGAAAGTAAATTTCTTATTACTGTATTTATCGTATTATAATCTGCATAAAAAACATCCTGATTAATTGTTGTAACTATTTGAATGTTTTTATTTAAAATAAGGTTTTTTAATAATAGTAAATTCTCATCAACAATTTTTTTAACTGACAAATCATTACTATGCAAAATGATTCCACCAGTCTGACTTCTTGCCCAATCTAATAAATTCTCTAATAATTGAAAAACAACTTTTGATGAAGTATTTATGTATTTAGTAAATTCTCTCTGTTTATCAGGAGTTAAAGTTTCAGAGTCTAAAATAATATCAGAAAAACTCATAATCAAGCCCAAAGGTCCTTTTAAGTCGTGAGCTATAATAGAAAGTAGTTTGTCTTTTGTAAGAATTAAATCGGCTAATTTTTGCGATTTTTCTTCCTCTTTTTTCTTCTGAACTTTAATTTCAATATTACTTTTAACCATACTCTCTTCAAGTATATTCTTATCTCTTAATCTATTGATAAGTATCTTGAGTAAACTTTTAAACAATAATGGTTTGTTCATTAAAATGGCATTAAAATCTTCTATTTTCAGTAAATATAAAGTAACATCTGTTTCTGCTGTTGCCGATAATTGTCTACGATCTTCCTCAATTAAAGAATATTCGCCGAAATAATCGCCAGGTCCGAGCAGTGAGAATTCATAAGATTCATTATGAATTCTCACTGCTCCATTTTTCACTATAAATAACCCATTAGCTTCGTCGCCGGTACTAAAAATAATTTCCTGTACACCGTAACTTCTTATATTTAATTTATGAGAAATCTTTTCTATGATTTCATCATTTATATTCTCAAAAAGCGGGATGTTTTTAAGAAATTTTTTTAGTAATTCAGGTGTGATTTCTGTCATTAATTTAATACTTTAAAAATTCTATCAAATCTAATTTTTCCAAGGAATGACTTATCTTGATCAAGAGACATTAAAATAAGAATAGGTGTACCAACAATATGATCTTCCGGTACAAAGCCCCAGAAACGCGAATCTTGCGAATTGTGTCTATTATCTCCCATCATCCAATAATAATTCATTTTAAATGTATATGAGTTGGTCTCAACTTCATTTATGAATATTTTATTATTTTCAATTTTTAGAGTATTCTGCTCATATAATTCAATAATTCGCTTGTAAAGAGGTAAATTATCTACGGTAAGTGAGATTGTCATACCTTTTGCGGGAATAACTAATGGTCCGAAATTATCAACATTCCAATTAAATTTTGAGTCATGAGGAAATATACTTAAATCTTTTTCACCATTATTTCTTTCAATTTTCTCTACAGATTTTATAAAAGATTTCTTTCTAAGAATATTAGCCATTTCAAGAGTAAGAGGCATAATATAATGTCCGGGCATTATTAAATGTCTATCTGCTAAAGCAACACCTATTTCATCGAGTACACGTGGGTTAAGTGTTCCATTAACTGTTTCCACTGAATATAAGAATTGTAAACCTGCAAATTTTTCTTGTTTTTTACTATTAATAAAAACCTGACTTTTCTCAATAAATAAGGTATCTCCGGCTATTGCTACACAACGTTTTATGTAGTTCTCTCTTTTATCAACAGGTCTTACTAGCAAAGTATATCTTGAATGTACAGATTCTCTACCTTCATCTCTACAAACCTGATAATAGCTTTCTGCTTGTCTTTCAGCAATAACTGTATCACCTTCAGGAAAATTGAAAACCACCGGCTCGTCTCTTTTTATTTCTGTAAGCCCCGACAACCTTTTATAATCATTTTGTATAGCTGTTGTAAAAGATGGGGTATGTTTGGTAAATGGCATAGTATGGTGTACAAAAGGGAACGCTATAGGGGTATTTGGAGTTCTAGGTCCGTAATGGTATTTACTTACAAAAAGATAATCTCCAATAAGTAGCGACTTCTCCATAGAAGAAGTTGGTATAGTATACAGTTCTATGAAAAACATTCTTATGAATGAAGCTGCAATTACTGCAAAAATAATTGCATCAAACCATTCAACCGCCATATTCACGCTTTTGTTTTTTTCAGTTCTAAACAGATTCCAAAAATCCCATGTAACTTTTTTTGTTACATACATATCAAAAATTACAACAAGACCTATAAGCCACCAAAAATTTTGTAACCATAAAACCCATAATAAATATAAAAATGCAACTGTTCCAAATTTTACCCATTTATTACTAAAAATAGTTTTAATATCTTCCTTATTTGGTTCTAAAACAATTGATTTTGCAATTTTATCGTGAATAGAAACACTATTTGGTTTCAGTAATAATGCAATGAAAGAAAACAAACCAGTACTTAATTTTAATATGATTCTTTTAAAAGAATCAATAAGAGATAGTTTTGAATTTGTACTGTCATTCTTACTAATTCTTAATTTTGTAAAATATTGACCTAACGTACACCAATACCTGGTAAGCAGACCTTCATAAACAATCCAAATCACAATCCATAGAATTATTGTAACCGTTCTATCATCAATATCAATAGAAGTGTATTTCTTTACGTTATACGTGATGTAAATAATGAAAAGAAAATCAAGAAATGTGCTTAAAAATCTTTTAGAAACAGAAGGGATTTTATTATCCTTTAATGCAGTCTTAGTCATGAAACAAATTTTAAATTTTTGTGAATGTAATTAAAAAAACACTATTGCGTTCAATAACGAGATAGTGTTTTCTAATATTGTAAATAATTAAAAAAACGAGAATATATTTATTTTTTATAAATTAAGTAAATCCTTCATTCCATAAACTCCGGTTTTTCCTTTCATAAATTCGGCAGCAAGAACAGCACCTAATGCAAAACCTCTTCTGCCTTTAGCCGTGTGCGTTATTTCAATAGAATCTACTTCAGAATCGTAAGTAACAATGTGAGTTCCCGGCACTTCACCTATTCTTTTAGCAACAATTTGAAGACTTTGTACAGATTTAAATTCATTTAAAACCCAATCTTTTTTTCTATTAATTTCTTTCAGAATACCTTCTGCAAGAGTTATAGCGGTTCCGCTAGGTGCATCAAGTTTATTATTATGATGTATATCTTCAATTGCAATATCGTATTCAGGAAATTTATTCATAATTTCCGCAATTTTATTATTAATCAAAAAGAAAAGATTAACGCCAAGACTAAAATTAGATGCCCAAAAAAATCCATTTTTATCTTTTTTGCAAATAGTTTCAATTTCCTGTAGTTTTGATTGCCAACCGGTAGTTCCACTTACAACGGGTACACCAGCACCAAAACAGAGCAAATAATTTCTATATGCAGATTCAGGAGAAGTAAATTCAATAGCAACATCAGTATCTTTAAGGTTTGCTACAGTAAGTTCTGCCATATTAGCAATATCTATCTTAAGACTAATTGAATGACCTCTTTTTAATGCAATCTTCTCAATTTCTCGTCCCATTTTACCATATCCAATAAGTGCAATATTCATAATCATTAAGTGTATTAAATTTTTACTACTAATTTCCGTGCGAATATAAAAAAGGGAAGCGCAATGACTTCCCCTTTTCAAATAATAGGTTAATTATTTTTTATAAAAATTTTATTTTACTTTTTTTCACAATAGCTTCAAAAGCTGATGGATGATTCATAGCTAAATCTGCTAATACTTTTCTGTTTAAAAGTATTTCTTCTTTTGCTAATTTTCCAATCAATTGAGAATATGACATTCCATGAAGTCTTGCTCCTGCATTAATTCTTTGAATCCAAAGAGCTCTAAAACTTCTTTTTTTAGCTCTTCTGTCTCTGTATGAATAGCAAAGTGCTTTTTCTACTGCATTTTTTGCAACTGTCCATACATTTTTTCTTCTACCAAAGTAACCTTTAGCTTCTTTAAGTATTCTTTTTCTTCTTGCTCTTGATGCTACCGCATTTACCGATCTAGGCATATTAATTTCCTCCTTTTTTAACGTTACGCGCTCTTATATCTCGCAGAGTCTTAGTTGCTGTAACATTTTATGAATAATAATTTTAAAACGAAATAATAATTAAATATTATTTCAATGCTAACATGTGTTTTACATTGTATAAATCAGATTTATCCAATATCGCTACATGTCCAAGTGATCTTTTTTGTTTTTTTGTCTTTTTAGTCAGGATATGACGTTTAAAAGCTTTTCTTCTTTTAATTTTACCTGAACCAGTTACCTGAAATCTTTTCTTGGCACTGGAATTTGTCTTCATTTTTGGCATAATTCTCTATCTATATTATATTAACCTACTATTTTCCTTTGGTTTTAGAAGGCGTAAGCATAATAATCATTCGCTTTCCTTCTAATTTTGGAGCATGTTCTAACTTTCCAACTTCCTCAAGTTCTTGAGCAAATTTAACAAGCATCTCTTCTCCTTTATCTTTATATAGAATAGTTCTTCCTTTAAAAAAGACATAAGCTTTCACTTTTGCACCTTCTATTAAGAACTTCTCTGCATGTTTTAATTTAAAATTATAATCATGTTCGTCTGTATTAGGTCCGAATCTGATTTCTTTAACAACTACTTTAGTAGTTTTTGCTTTAATTTCTTTCTGACGCTTTTTTTGGTCATACAGAAACTTATTATAATCAACAATTTTGCAAACTGGCGGTTCTGCATTAGGAGAAATTTCAACTAAATCGAGTCCTTGCTCTTCTGCCATTTTCAGAGCTTCTTGTATGGAAACTACTCCTTGATTAGGTACGTTTTCTCCTACCAATCTAACCTCAGGAACACGAATAAGTTCATTTAATCTGTTTTCCGGCTGATGATTAATAACTTTCCTATCTCTTTGAAAATTCTGTGCTATAACTTGGTTCCTCCTAATTTTAGTTAATATCTATTATATTTTTATTTTAAATTGCTTCAAGCATTGTTTTTACTTCATTGTTTAAAAGATTTGCAAAATCTTCTATTTTCATTATTCCTACATCTTCGCCACCTTGTTTCCTTACAGAAACTGTCTGATTTTCAATCTCTTTCTCTCCAACAATAACTAGGTAAGGAATACGTTTCATTTCATTATCTCTAATCTTTTTACCAACTTTTTCGTTCCTATCGTCAATCAGGGTGCGAATATCGTAATTATTTAAGATATTTAAAACATTTTTTGCATAATCATTGAATTTTTCACTCACCGGAATCACAACAACTTGTTCTGGAGTAAGCCATAATGGAAACTTTCCTCCGGTATGTTCGGTAAGAACTGCCACAAATCTTTCCATAGATCCAAACGGTGCTCTATGTATCATAACAGGTCTATGACGTTGATTGTCACTTCCAATATACTCTAATTCAAAACGTTCAGGTAAATTGTAATCTACTTGTATTGTTCCAAGCTGCCATTTTCTACCAATAGCATCTTTAATCATAAAATCTAATTTTGGTCCGTAAAATGCTGCTTCACCATATTCTACAACAGTTTTAAGTCCTTTTCATCTGCTGCTTCTATGATTGCTCTTTCAGCTTTTTCCCAATTCTCATCGCTACCAATATATTTATCTTCTGTTTTATTTTTATCACGCAACGATACTTGCGCTGTAAATTCCTTAAAATCTAATGCTTTAAAGATATAGAAAATAATATCAATAACTTTTTTGAATTCATCTTTCAACTGATCGGGTGTACAAAAAATGTGTGCATCATCTTGTGTAAAACGTCTTACTCTTGTTAATCCATGTAATTCGCCACTTTGTTCATAACGGTAAACGGTTCCGAATTCAGCTAATCTTAATGGTAAATCTTTATATGAATATTGTTTATTTTTGTAAATTTCACAATGATGCGGACAGTTCATTGGTTTTAGAAGGAATTCCTCTCCTTCCTCTGGAGTAGTAATAGGTCTAAACGAATCTTTACCATATTTTGCATAATGCCCCGATGTTACATATAATTCTTTTTGGCCAATATGTGGAGTCATTACTTGTAGGTAACCGTGCTGCTTTTGAACTTTCTTCAAAAAGTTTTCTAAACGTTCTCTTAATTGAGTGCCTTTAGGCAACCAAATAGGTAAACCTTGACCTACTCTTTGAGAAAACATAAACAATTCTAATTCTTTTCCTATTTTTCTATGATCTCTTTCTTTTGCTTGTTCAAGCAAATCAAGATATTCATCAAGCATTTTTTTCTTTGGAAAAGTAATGCCATAAATTCTAGTAAGTTGTTTTCTTTTTTCGTCGCCTCTCCAATATGCACCGGCAATATTTAGGAGCTTAACTGCTTTAATTTGAGAAGTATCAGGTAAATGCGGACCTCTACATAAATCGGTAAAAGAACCTTGTTCGTAGAAGCTAATTGTTCCATCTTCTAAATCATTTATTAGCTCAACTTTATATAGCTCTCCTTTGTTCTGAAAGAATTGTAAAGCTTCTTGTTTGCTCACTTCTCTCCTAACAAATTTTTCGTTTTTTGCAGCTAATTCAAGTATCTTTTCTTCAATTTTTGCTAATTCTTTTTCAGTTATTGTTTTTTCGCCAGAATCTACATCATAATAAAAACCGTTTTCAATTGCCGGTCCAATACCAAATTTCATATCCGGATACAACTCCTGAAGAGCTTCTGCCATAAGGTGAGCCGACGAGTGCCAATAAGCATGTTTACCTTCTGCATCATCAAACTTAAACAATTTTATATGTGAATTTTCCGAAATAGGTCTGCTTATATCCCATTTATTTCCATTAACTGTTGCCGCCACAACTTCTTTAGCTAGTCGCGAACTTATGTTTTCAGCTATTTGATAAGGTGTAGTACCTGCTTCAAATTCCTTTACGCTATTATCAGGAAATGTTATTTGTATCATTTGATTAATTTTTCATAAAAATGTTTGCAAATTTACGCAATCATTTAATATCTGCAAAAGTTAGAGTATATAAAATACAGCTCAATTCTTTTTTTATTTAGATTATATGATTTTTTTATATTTGCATAAATGTATTTGAAACAAAAATGTATGATAATAAACATAAAAGAAACCGATTTGAAGAATTTTATTGTAGTTGGTGATCGAGTATTAATAAAACCAAAATCAGTTTCAGATAAAACTCAAGCTGGCTTGTATTTGCCTCCTACCGTTAAAGAAAAAGAACAGGTACACACCGGCTATATTGTGAAAGTTGGTCCGGGATATCCTATTCCTGCTATGAACGACGATGATTCTTGGAGAGGTACCGTATCAGAAGGAAAATATATACCCCTACAAGCTAAAGAAGGCGATTTGGCTTTGTATCTCAATAAAAGTGGATATGAAATTGAAATAAATAAAGTTAAATATTTAATTGTACCACAATCTGCTCTATTATTACTTTTTAGAGATGAAGGTTTGTTTGAAGCATAAAATAAACTATTAAAAACAATAAACATTTTTATAATTTAGTAAAAAACATCATCCAATTATATTATATGGCTTCTCATAAATTAAAAAACTACCGATTTAGAATTATTGACAGTTGCTTGAAAGACAATTCTAAAAAATGGACTTTGCAAGAGCTTATTGATGAAGTATCAACCAAATTATACAGTGAGTTTGGAGTAAAAAAAGTAAGTAAAAGAACAATTCAATATGACATTGCTTTAATGCGTCAAGAACCCCCAATAGGTTTCAATGCACCAATTCTATGTGTTGAAGGTAGTTATTTCTATTCTGAAGATGAGTTCTCAATACATAAATCTCAATTAAGTAAGCCTGATATTGATAGTCTTAAAGAAGCTGCACAAATACTAAAACAGTACAAAGATTATTCTCATATTGGTGGTATTCATAAGATTGTGGAGAAAATTGAAAGTATTGCTTCAATTAATCCGGGTCCGGGATCCGACACAATAATTTATGAAAAGCAATCTCTTTCAAATCTTAATAAAGCTTGGATTACTAAAATTCATGAGTCAATTCTACACCAACAAGTACTTGAAATAACCATAGAAAATAAGAAAAATAAAAATTATGAATCTAAAATTGTACATCCTTATATATTAAGGGAATATAGCAATAATTGGTATTTGTATGGTTTCGATGAATCAATAAATCAAATTGGAGTTTTTGATTTATCTCACATTGGTGCAATTTCTCCTAAGATAATTACGTTCAAAGAGAACACCTATTTTGACACTTCTGAATATTTTGATAAACTCATTGGAATACATCCGGCAGAAAACATAAATGTTCAAACCGTGAAACTGTGGATTCGTAAAGATATATTGTCAATGATTCACGACAATCCGATACACGCCAGTCAGGAAATTGTTGATGAAAACGACGCAGGAGCAACTTTGAATCTGAAAGTTTTTATAAATAAAGACCTTGAAGAGTTACTACTTTCATTAGGCAAAAATGTAAAAATTGAGGCACCAGAAACACTGAGGAAAAAAGTAATTTCTCAACTTAAAGAGGCATATGAAGCATATTTTAGACTAAGTTTATTTTAATGAAATTCAAAAATAAAATACAAAATATGAAGTCACTATTGCTTCATTTCCAAATTAATATAATATTTATTTCAATTAATTGTTATTCTCAAACAATCAATTATGATGGTTTTGTTAACGTACCTTTAAGTTTTGCAATACCAAAATCAGAAGGAAGTGCGTACATACTGCTCAATAATAAACCTCAAAATGCTCAATTTGATACAATTACCGGTTTTTTCAAATGGATACCCGAAAGTTCAGATATTGGCTATCATTCTTTTAACTACACCGTTTTTACAGAAAATAATCAGCAAAAAGAAACAGGTAGATTTTCTATGTATATATCTGATAAAAAGATAAATACCCCACCTACTATTGATTTGCAAAAATGTATTCACAACAACAAGTCGTGTTATATAAACAATACCGGAAATATTGTAATAAATGAAAGTGATACTTTAATCTTAATATTCAAAATAACTGATAATGATGATGTTTTCACTTCATATTATTTTAATAATGATTTAAATAATAAAAACATTGAAAATGTTTCTGTAATATTAGAAAACGATTACAAAACAATACAACTTACCTGTATTCCTAAACAGATAAATGCAGATAGTAAACAAATTAATTTTTATATAATTACGAGAGACAGCAACGGTTCAACAGTTAAATTGATTCAGAAAATTAATATTTTAGATATAAACTTTCCTCCTTTTATTTCTAATAAGCCGCTGCAAGTAAAATATTTGTATGATGACTTGAAATATGTTTACCAACCAATTGTTGAAAACGATGATTCAAATGAGCTCATATGGCAATTGGTATGTGATGAAAAACTACATGAATTTATTGAATTCAACAATAAAACCGGAGAAATAGCTCTTGTTGTTAAGAAATCTAAAATAATAGAAGATACTTTAAGCTATAGATTAAAGTTGATGGTTAAAGAGGTTGATGAACAGTTATTTGCCGATTCTGTTGAACTTCTTTATAAGTGGAAAAAATCTAATGTTGCACCTGTTATCAGAGATTTCTATGTTTGGGAAATCAAGGAAGGTATTCCGGCTACATATCAAGTTATAGCCGATGATTCTAATGTTTCAGATAAAATTACTTATAGCATACATTCTAGCAATATAAAAGGTATAAAAATTAATGAAACATCAGGACTAATTGAGTTAAATGCAGATTATGAACTCGTTGCACCATATGAAAAAAACAAAGAATTTGTTGTAACTGTAAATGCTACCGATTCTAAAGGATTGTTTGATTCTAAAAAACTCACCATTAAAATTTTCGACAGATACAACCCTAGCAGTATAAGCTCAAAATACACCACCTACAAAGAAAATTTTAGTAGAACTAAAAACGTATTGCGATGAAATGATTGTTAATCTGAATGATATATCAAATCTTTTAAATAGACGAGAGAAAATTTTCAATTATGTTTTATCAGGAATGACTATTGGTGGAGCTGTTGGGGTACTATTCGCTGATGGAACTACAGCTAAAAATCTTTCTACAATTGCTGCCGGAATTCCTGCCGGAATAAAGGTATTTAAAGAACTAAATAAAGAAACCGATGAAGAAACCGAAGATTTAGTTGATGAAGTATTCAAGCAGCAATCGGTGCTTGTATACAGACTTGATAATCTGGATGCTCGGTTTGGAATGAATCCTACTGAAAAAGATTTTGAAAACCCTGAGAATATTGCATATCTTATTTATGTGTTTGAGAATGAGTTAAACGCCTTACAATCTTCGTTTTACTATATTCAAAACAAGTACAATAAACTTATAAATTCAAAAAAACACAAAAAAGTGTACGAAAGTATTCAGAAAAAAAAATCTAGATAATTTCTATTTTATGTTTTTTTTTCTATATATGATTGAATATTAATTAAGTTATTGAATTTATATAAAGTATTACTTTTAATGCGAATTAAAAATAGAAAATTCTAATATTGAACCCTATTCAGGGTTCATTTCGTTATCGATTCATACCCCGTATTACATACGGGGCTATTCACATTTAACCACTTCGTGGTTATTATCTCTTACAATCCTAAAGGGATTGAATAAGATTAGCCCCGAGTAAAACTCGGGGTGAAAAATATGTTTCTTATCAAACAGAACCCTGAAAAGGGTTCAATCTTACATACAATTTTCAACCCTCATTTCTCTTTTGTTATTAATTCATTATTTAAAAAACTTAGATTCCCATAATTCAATTCGTCATTATTAACTATTTATTTAATACTTTTGCAAAAAAGTTGAAATAATGACTAGAAAAAAACAGAAACCTTTCTTAGAAGATGTTCTAATTATCGATGTGGCGTCGGAAGGCAAAGCTATTGCAAAACATAACGAAATGATTGTTTTTGTTAGTGGTGTAATACCCGGCGATATAGTTGATATTCAGATTTCCAGAAAAAGGAAAAGCTTTATGGAAGGTAATGTTGTGAAAATAAAGAAATTATCAGCCGATAGAGTACCAACATTTTGCCAACACTTTGGTAATTGTGGTGGTTGCAAATGGCAGATGTTACCCTACGAAAAGCAGTTGTATTACAAACAAAAGCAAGTAGAAGATAATTTCAAACATTTAGGCAAATTAGATTTTCCGTCTGCAAATCCTATAAAAGCATCGGAAGACACAATATTTTATAGAAACAAACTAGAGTATTCATTTTCAAACACTTGTTGGCTTACAAAAGAAGATATTCTTAACGGACGAGCATTTTCAAGTGCTTTAGGATTTCATGCACCTGGTAGATTCGACAAGATTGTTGATATTCAATATTGTCATTTACAGGCTGAACCATCGAATAAAATTAGAAATTCAATAAAAAAATATGCTTTAGAAAATAACCTTGAATTTTTTGACATCAAAAATCATAGTGGTTTCTTAAGATCGCTCATCGTAAGAACCACCCATTCTGGTGAATGTATGGTTTTGCTAGCATTTTATTAGGAAGATGAAGAAAAACGTGAAGCTCTCCTAGAGTACATAAAATCAAATTTCCCTGAGATTACTTCAATCATGTATGTCATTAACAGTAAAGCAAATGACACTATAAATGATTTAAAAATAGAAAGTTACTACGGCAAAGACCACATTCTTGAGAAAATGGAAGACTTACAATTTAAAGTAGGACCTAAATCATTTTTTCAAACAAATTCAAAACAAGCCTATCAGCTATATAAAATAGCGAGAGATTTCGCTCAAATCAAAGAAAACGATATTGTATATGATTTATATACCGGAACTGGAACTATTGCAACTTTCGTAGCTAAACAAGCTGCAAAAGTTATAGGTATTGAATATGTTCCTGAAGCTATTGAAGATGCAAAACAAAATTCTTTGTTAAATAATATAACCAATACTGTTTTCTTCGCTGGCGATATGAAAAACATTTTAAATGAGTCGTTTATAGAGAAAAATGGTAAACCATCGGTTATCATTACCGACCCACCAAGAGCTGGAATGGATAAACCGGTTATTGAAGCTATACTCAATACTGATGCTGAAAAGATTGTTTATGTTAGTTGCAATCCGGCTACACAGGCTCGCGATTTAGCTATGATGCAAGAAAAATATTCAATAGTTGAAATTCAACCTGTTGATATGTTTCCACATACACATCATGTTGAAAATGTTGTTCTTTTGAAGAAAAGGTAATACATATTTTGCTACTGCTACGCACAAAAACGTATAGGAGCCATATTATAATTGGCTAAATTTACTGCTATGTTTATAGTTTATGCCTTATTATTATCGGTAGTACTTCAATTTGGAGCTACAATTATAGCTCTGAGTTTACTTAAGCGAACAAAGTATTCAATTTCTTGGATTCTGTTTTCTATTGGGTTTCTACTCATGGCATTAAGACGAGTAACTGAAGTTTATGATTTAATTGAAAATAAGACTACAATTTCAGAATTTGGGCTCTGGATAGCAATATTAACTTCTTTTTTTATATTTCTTGGAACAATTTATATAAAACAGATTTTTAATTTTCAAGATAGAATAGATAAAATAAGAAAAGAAAGCGAGAAAAGGGTTTTTTCTACCATTATTAGAACCGAAGAAACTGAGAGACAAACATTTGCAAAAGAATTGCATGATGGTTTGGGTCCAATACTTTCATCTATTAAATTAGCTGTTTCTGCTATTGACAAGCAAAATATTGATAGTAAAAATAAAGCTATAATTAACCAGACCGAACATGTTATAGATGAAGCAATTGCAACGGTCAAAGAAATATCAAATAAATTGAGTCCACACATACTTATGAATTTTGGACTAGAAAAAGCACTAAAAAACTTCTCAAATACAATAGCTTCACTCAATGCTATAAATATTCAGATAAATTCTAATCTTGAGCAATTTAGACTCCCATTCAATGAAGAAACTGTTTTTTATAGAATTGTTTGCGAATTATTGACAAATACCATAAAATATGCTCAAGCTACAAAAGTAGAAATCACACTTTACAAGAATTCGGAATCTTTTGAATTGGTTTATCTAGACAATGGTGTAGGTTTTGATTTTGAAGCAGTTAAAGAAAAAGGAATGGGTTTTTCTAATATTCAATCCAGAATAAAATCGTTAGGTGGTGAAATTTGTATTCATACTTCAGTAAATGAAGGTTTTATTGCTAAATTATCTATTTCAATCTAATACTTATGAATCCAATAAAACAAAATATTTCTGTTTTTATCGTTGACGACCATAATTTATTCAGGGAAGGTTTAAAGTTTTTATTATCAAACTGTTCTATTATAGGTTCTATATATGAAGCCAATTGTGGAAAGCAATTTTTAGAACAATTAGATACATTAAAACCTGATGTTGTTCTTATGGATATTGAAATGCCGGAAATGAATGGCATTGAAACAACTCAATTGGCAATGAGCAAATGTCCAGATTTGAAAGTAATTGCGCTCTCAATGTATTCTTACGAAAATTACTACTCGCAAATGATTGATGCCGGAGCCAAAGGATTTCTTCTCAAAAACTCTAAATTTGAAATGGTTGAACATGCTATTCTTGAAGTTTATAGCGGGAACAATTATTTTTCAAATGAAATTTTAGTTGCCATTTTAAGCAACTTAAATAAAAAGAAATCACCAAAAAAAATATCTATCCTCTCTGAAAGAGAGATTGAAATCCTTTTTAATATCTGTAAAGGATTATCTAATAGCGAAATAAGCGAACTCTTATCTATTAGCAAGCGCACTGTTGACAAACACAGAGAAAATCTCTTGCTTAAAACAGAATCGAAAAATACTGCCGGACTTGTTATTTATGCTATAAAAAACGGAATATTTGAAATTTAAACTACTTTTCAAGAAAATCCAAAATACATAATTTAATATTTTTTATTATACTGTAAATGAATATATTTATATATTTTACTTATAGTAATACTTCAAATAAAAATCCCAATAAATGATTCTATAAGCTTTTAGACGGAGCGAATACGTATATAATCGTATTGCAACTAATACGTTTTTAGACTGTTTTTTCACTTTCATTTTCTGTTTACTTTCACATTAATTTTTAAAGATAAATATTTGAAAGAATATAGTATCTATTGGTTTCACTTACAATGTTTATTGTATTTGTATTCAATAATTTATGTAAAAATTCTTAACCAAAAATATGTGTGTATGAACTGCATTAAATCTATTTTCAAACCAATTTCTGTATTTGCTCTACTCCTAGTACTGTTGGCGAGTTGTAAAAATACAAATTCCAAAAATGATGAATCAAATACTACCAATACAGACTCATCAGAGTTGTCGGGTTCAATTAGTATTTCTGGAGCATTTGCCCTTTACCCACTTACTATTAAATGGGTAGAAGAGTTTAAACTAATACATCCGAAGGTAAATGTAGATGTAAATGCCGGTGGTGCAGGCAAAGGAATTGTAGATGTACTCTCTGGTATGGTCGAAATTGCGATGGTTTCCAGAGAATTAAACGAAATTGAAATAAAAAAAGGCGCAATTAATATTGCTGTAACTAAAGATGCTGTGGTTCCTACGGTAAACAACAAAAATCCATACTATGAAACAATTATGAAAAAAGGATTTACCCTCGAACAATTTAAATCAATATTTACATCAAACAATGAAACTTGGGGTAGCTTATTGCAGATTAAAAATACCGAGAAACCTACCGTATACACCAGATCTGATGCTTGTGGAGCAGCCGAAACGTGGGCTAATTTCATGAGTCTAAAACAAGAAAACATTCAAGGCATAGGAATTTTTGGCGATCCAAGTATACTTGATGCAGTAAAAAAAGATATTAATGGCATAGGCTACAATAATATGGCATATCTATACGATAGTAAAACAGGCAATTGTAACGAAGGTGTGAGTGCCTTGCCAATTGATTTAAATGGTAATAGAATTATTGATTCAACAGAAGCGTTTTATTCTAATATAAATCAGCTTATTAAAGCCATACAAAATGACCAATATCCTAGTCCACCGGCAAGAAATCTTTATCTTGTAACTAAAGGAAAACAAGATAAAATAACAAAAGCATTTTTAGAATTTGTTTTAAATAAAGGTCAAGATTTTGTTTTGATGAGTGGATATATAAAATTAAACGATTCTATTGTTGAAAGTAATAAAAAGATACTAAACAATTTATAAAATTCTATATTCTTTACTCTCGGTTAATTTTTACAATGTCAATGGACTGAAAAAATACTTTTCAGTCCATTATTTTAAAAAATCAAAAACAGTAATTGAAATTCAATCGTAATCAGTTAATTTAATGCAATTTAAAACAATAATTAATAAAACATTTTCAAGATATTTTGTTGATAATATAAACAAAGTAACTATGTTTATATTATTGTTATCCGTTGCCTGCGTGCCAATTATAATAGGCGCAGGATTGTTGCTGAAGTCGCTACCACTATTTGAAGGAGAAAGAGATATATTTGATATACTTTTTTCCAGTTCATGGCAACCTAGTGAGCATATTTTCGGATTTTTATCGTTCATTGTAAGCTCATTATACATTACCGGATTGTCTATTCTTATAGCTGCTCCGGTATGTTTACTTATTTCTTTACATTTATTATTTTATGCAAATGATTGGTTTATATCGATTTTTCAACCATTTATAGATATTCTGGCAGGACTGCCATCTATTATTTATGGAGTTTGGGGAATTTTAGTAATTGTACCAATAGTTTCAGATTTTTTAGCACCACTTTGTAATGTTTCAAGTTCCGGATTTAGTATGCTTAGTGCAGCTATAGTGCTGAGTATAATGATAATTCCATTTATATTAAATATTCTCATAGAGATATTGCAAACAGTACCAAAAGAGCTTATAGAAGCCGGACTTTTCGCTTGGTTTCGACCCGTTGGGAAGTAATAAAATTCATAGTATTACGAAAAATTCAGGGAATCGTTTCAGCGTTTGCTTTAGGAATAGCCAGAGCATTTGGCGAAACAATAGCAGTACTTATGGTAGCAGGAAATGTTCTAAAAACTGCCAGAAAGTATATTCTCAGCCGCATATCCTATTCCGGCACTTATAGCTAATAATTACGGCGAAATGATGTCAATTCCCTTGTATGATTCGGCTTTGATGTTTGCAGCTCTCCTACTTTTTATAATTGTTTTAGTATTTAATCTAATTGCAAGAAGTACAATTCGCCAATTGAGTAACCGATAAAATTCACAACTACAATGAAGTTGCTTTCAAAAAAAAATGAAGAGTTATTTTTTAAAATTCTAGTGAAATTTACAAGTGCTGTAGTTTTATTAATTATACTATCAATACTTTTTACAATAATCAAGAAAGGTTTTCCATACATTACCTTTCAAATGCTCACAGAAAAACCTGTTGGAGGCTTCTATTTTGGGGGCGAAGGCGGTATTCTCAATGCAATAGTTGGCTCACTTTATTTGGCTTTTGGAGCTAGTATTTTAGCATTATTTTATAAGTTTGCCCGTTGCATTGTTTATAAATGTGCATTTAAAACGATATAAAAGTTTTGTATCTTTTATCCGAATATTGGTTGATATTTCGTGGGGCATTCCATCAATTGTATATGGCACCTTTGCCTTTTCTATTATGCTTTACTTTGGACTTAGAATGTCGTTATTGCTTGGGATTATAACTGTAGCAGCACTTATAATCCCGATTATGATAAGAAGCATGGATGAAGTCTTTAAAACCGTTCCAAACGAACTTATGGAAGCTGGTTTATCGCTCGGTTCAACTTTTTCTGATGTGGCATTTAAAATCTATCTAAAACAGTGTATTCCGGGCGTAATTACTGCTATCATGCTTGCTTTTGGAAGAGCTATAGGCGATGCTGCAGCAGTACTTTTTACCACCGGATTTACCGATAATATTCCAACATCTCTGCACCAACCGGCAGCCACGCTCCCATTATCTATTTTCTTTCAACTCAGTTCGCCTATAGAAGCAGTTCAAAACAGAGCTTATGCATCGGCTGTGGTGCTCATGATTATTATTATAATTGTAAGTGTATTAGGAAGATATATTTCTAAAAGAATGAATCATAATAAAATATAAATAAAATATCCAAATAGGGAAATACTATGGAAAATGTTAAAATAGAAGTAGAGAATTTTAATCTTCATATAAAAAACCAACATATTTTAAAAAATATAAATTGTTGTATTCCCGAAAAGAAAATAACCGTCATTATGGGATATTCGGGTTGTGGAAAAACCACACTTCTAAAGAGTATGAATAGACTTACCGATTTATATAATAAGGTAGCTATAACAGGAAATATCTATTTAAATAATAAAAACATTTACGACAAAGATATTGAAATAACCGAACTCCGACGCAAAATGGGTTTAATGTCACAGAGACCATCATCGTTGCCCATGAGCATATTCAATAATGTTGCCTATGGGCTAAAAATAAGCGGTAGGAAAAAGAAAATAAGTATGGGCTTGAGAATAGAACATTATCTGAAACAGGTGAATTTATGGGATGAAGTCAAGGATAGATTGCATGAACCTGCAAATAGTTTATCTATCGGACAGCAGCAACGACTTTGTTTAGCAAGAGGTTTGGCAGTAGATCCGGAACTTATCTTAGCCGATGAGCCCACCTCAGCACTTGACCCAATATCGAGTGCTGCGATTGAAAATAAATTTATGGATTTGAAAAACAGTTATACGATTGTGGTCGTAACCCATACACTTAGGCAGGCACAGAGAATTGCCGATAATATTATATTTATGAATGCAGGCGAAATAATTGAGCAAAGTAATGCAAAAGATTTTTTCACCAACCCAAAGCATGAACTTTCTCAAAAGTTTATTAGCGGAATACTTGCATGAAAATACATTCAAATTATATAAAAATTTGATATAATAGACATTTTTATTGCTACTAGAAGTTGCGCTCCAAATGCACCCCTACTCAGTTATTCATTGTTAAACTACTATTAATTTCTTGTTTCCAATATTAATTTATTGATTTACATCAATAAAAAGCATGAAATATTTTGTTATTTCATTTTTTTTTTTTTTTGATTTGCAAAATGTTATTATTAAAAATTAAAATCAAAAAAATGAAGAAATCAAGTTATTTATTTGTTCTGCTCTTTGGTATAGCAGTTCTGGCTCAGGCACAATTGAAAGTAATTTCAAATGGAAATGTGGGTATTGGTACTATTACCCCAACACAAGGTATTCATTTGAAAGCTGCCGTTGGTGGACCAAGTTCGCTTATAGCTATTACCAACACAAACAATCATACCTTTGAAGTGGGTAACCATACTACTTCTCTCTGGGGTGGAATACCAAACACCTTTACCATAGTAGATATGGCTGGAGTATTGCCAAAGTTTGAAATTAAATCTGGTGTAAATACCTGCATAAACGACCGCTTGGTTGTTGGTGATGGATATAGCGGAGATGCTCC
>JADKDL010000005.1 GCA_016714605.1 Bacteroidales bacterium
GCGTTATACCAGTTTAGTTGAAGATGCAAAATTCAAACACGGAAAAAAACTTGCTCTTACCGTTGGAATAAAATCGGCTAAGTATGAAACACTTCTACTTACCGATGCCGATTGCTTTCCGGCTTCTAATCAATGGCTCAGTAAAATGGTTTCAAATTTTGTAGACAAGAAAGAAGTAGTATTAGGTTATGGAGCTTATTCACCTCAAAAAGGACTACTTGATAAAATAATTAGATATGATACTCTTTTTATTGCAATGAATTATTTTTCATTTGCACATGCCGGACTCGCGTATATGGGTGTGGGAAGAAATTTAGCATACAAAAAAAGTACATTTTGGAAGAATAAAGGATTTGATTCACACTATTTTTTAAAATCGGGCGACGATGATTTGTTTGTTAATGAGGTAGCTAACAAAAAAAATGTAGCACTCGAATTGTCGAAAGAAAGCTTTACCTATTCAGAACAGAAAGCCAGTTTTAAAGATTGGTATTTTCAAAAGAAAAGACACTCGGTTACAAGCAAACTTTATAAATTAAAGCATAAGTTATTGTTAGGCATGGAGCCACTTACACGCAGCTTACTTATTTTGTTATTCATCGTGTATTTTGTAAATAACTTTACAATGCATAGGCATATACTCCTTGCAGCCCTATTGTTTAGAATGGCACTACAACTTTTGACAGTGAAATTATCAATGAATAAGTTGAACGAAAGAAATTTATTGCTATATTCGCCAATAATAGATTTTCTATTGCCTATTTTCTATTTTTTATTGCTATTTACGAAAAAAACAGTTACTACTATAACAGGAAATGGAAGTAAATCCGAATCTCTCAGAAAAAGCAAAGCATGATATAATTTTAGTTGATGCAGCGCTCAAAGGAAATCAGCAGGCTTATGCCGAATTGATGGATAGATATAGAGATACCATATTTTATATGCTTTTGAAAATGGTGAAAAACAAAAGCGATGCCGATGATTTAACCATTGAAGCTTTTGGAAAGGCTTTCAAAAACATTCATCAATATACACCTAACTACGCTTTTAGTACTTGGCTTTTCAAAATTGCTTCAAACAATTGCATTGATTTTATTAGAAAAAAGAAAGCTAATATCATTTCTATAGACGGACAACTTGATGACTCCGGTGAAGAAATGCAATTACCTATTGCCGCGAATACTCCCGACCCTGAGGAGGATATGATAAAACAGCAAAAAGCATTATTAATGCAGAATGTTGTTGAAAAATTAAAACCTCGTTACCGCGAATTAGTGAGACTAAGGTATTTTCAAGAGTATTCTTACGAAGAAATAGCATCAGAAATGAAATTGCCTCTAGGAACTGTTAAAGCTCAGCTTTTCAGAGCAAGGGAGCTTCTGAGCAACATCCTTAAAAACACACACGAAACTATCTAATGCAGATTATTAGTAAGTATTTTAAAGACCTGAGTAGTTTGCAGGTTGATCAGTTTACACAACTTGATGCACTGTACCGAGAAAATAACGCTCAAATAAATACAATATCAAGAAAAGATATTGATAATTTATATGAACGTCATGTATTGCATTCATTGGCTATAGCTAAGTTTGTGAATTTCAAAAACGAAACAACCGTAATAGATGTAGGTACAGGTGGCGGGTTTCCTGGTATTCCTCTGGCAATTCTTTTTCCAGAAGTTTCTTTTACATTGGTCGATTCTATTGCCAAAAAATTGAAAGTTGTAGGAAATGTTTCCGAAGCTTTGCAGCTAAAAAATATAAATATTGAACATAATCGCGTTGAAAACATACGCAAAAAGTTCGATTTTGTAGTGAGTAGAGCAGTAACTGCATTTCCTGAATTTGTTGCTTTAGTTCAAAACAACATTAAGAAAGAAATGAGAAATAGTATGCCTAATGGAATCATTTACCTTAAAGGAGGCGATTTTGCAGAGGAGATGAAACCATTTAAGAAATTTGTTGAAGTAGCTGAAATCTCGAACTATTTTGACGAACCATTTTTTGAAACAAAAAAGATTGTTTACTTACCATTCTAAAATTTAATCTATTACATATTTTATATTTTCTTTAGCAAAAAGTTATTTGCTTGAAATATATAAATAAATGTATAAAGATTTGATTAAAATGTTTGGTGAATACATTTATAAATGCTAAATTTGCCTTCCATTTTTGAAGCTTATTCTTTGTAAATGATTCTATTGTTGGTAAGTATGTTGCATATGCAAAGTCTTATTACGATACGCAAAGTAAATTACAAACTATACGAAAGTGGTACGAGGAAAACGGTTATAGATTTAGTTTTACATTTTGTAAAATTATTTCTAAAAATAAAATCCTCGGTAGTTGGTAAAGTAGAAATTGAAACAGACTAATGTAATTGTATAATCTTAAATTCATTAGTTGAAAGTATAAAATTGTATATAAAACTATTAAATAATTAATTATGAAAAGGACATTTCAGCCATCTCAAAGAAAAAGAAAGAATAAACATGGTTTTAGAGAAAGAATGGCATCTGCTAACGGAAGACGTGTATTGAGCAGCAGAAGAAAAAAAGGCAGAAAAAAACTTACTGTTTCTGATGAATTTAAACGTTAATATTTAAGATAAGCTAAAAAAGCGCAACAAAAATTTTATTTGTTGCGCTTTTTTATTTTCTATATTACAGCCTTATTATTATTTAATGATTGGTTATTTTTAATAAATATCTAATCTATTTTGTCAATATTGTACCAGTTGCATAACTGCTGTACGAGCGTTAGCACTTTCTCTTGCAACAAAGGCGGATGTATTATTCTGTAATTATTCCCTCCGTATAACACCCAACGTGCAAAGCCATCAAAATCACTGTTGTAGAAGTGCATTTCTATAAAACTGTTATCTGCCACTTCATGGGTAAATCCATACCAGTATTTGTATTCTTTTATGTATTGGGTATAAGCTTTATTTACCTGCATTATGATTTTTGAATCTTCATTTTTTATATCTAATGAAGCAAAATACTCTGCTACTGTTTTGTAGTTTTTCTGCTAAAAGATTCAGAGTCGATGGTGAATTTCTGTATTCGATCGAGCCTAAAATCGCGATAGCTGTTTCGTAATTCGCAAAACGCAATTAAATGCCAGTTGAACCCATAAAAACAGAGACTTAGTGGTACTATTTTCCGGTTTGTGGTTATCTCATTATTTGTAGTAGAGTAGTCAATAATAGCTTTTCTGCATTCTGCCAAAGATTTTTGAATAGACTGCAAATGCAAATCGCATGTGGTGTTAGAGTTGCTTCCATAAACAGAAATGTGTTCATGTAGCTGATTTATATGCTCTTTAGTATCTGTCTGCAGAACCGATTTGATTTTCGTCAGTGCCCATTCAACATTTTTTTTAGAATCAGCATCAGCAAGGTGGTCAATAAATTTTGCACCAAGCAAAAGAGCACTTGCCTCTTGTTTTGTAAACATAATTGGAGGCAAGTGAAAATTATCTGTCAAGAAGTACCCAATTCCGGCTTCGGCGCCAATTGGAACACCTGCTTCTTCTAGCGAACGTAAATCGCGATATACGGTGCGAATACTTATATCAAACCTGTCGGCTAATTCTTGGGCTGTAACAATTTTTTTTGATTGTAAATGTATAAGTATTGCCTGTAATCTTTCTAGCCGAGTCATAAAGCTTTACGTTCTCTTAATTGATACTCTTTGCGTTTCGTGCATTTGTTTGGCAAAGGCATCATATCCTATTTTTCTGATGAGTTCTAAACCTCCAATTCGGTCGGTATTAAATACAAATCCGAATGCTTTGGCTACAAAGTTATTGTTTATTTTGCATTCTCTCAGGTTTGAAATAGAACAATCGGCACAAGATTTAAAATTATTTTTCATTACGCAGCTGCGAGTTTTGCACCACGTGGCTTTGGTATTTTGAGCACAGCCAGGGCATTTTTGTTTTTTGAATTTAGGGCAAGAGCCGCAATAAAGACCGCATGCAGAGATATGTTCTGTATTATGAGGTTGTGTTTCCATTAGTTTCATAAACTATTAAATAAGACCCATTTGAATTTCTGTGACACAATTTTCCTGATTTTCAAAATCGCAATGTAAATAGAGCTCTCGGTTTGATCCGTCCATTTTATGACCTTTTTCTGAAATCTGCTGTACAAGTGTGCAATATACCTCCTTAAACTCAGACCATGCACCATTGTGGGTATGTGAGGCGCATTTGTATGCCGGAAGCGTCTCAAACTGTATGAGTTTATTGTTTGTTCCTTTGGCAGAAACCGGAAAGGCAATGGTAAGGTCAAATTCCTTATCGGGTGTTCCATCGCAGCCAACGTACTGCCATATTTGAGCTCCGGTAACTTGCAAGTTCTGAACTGCAATTTCTTGCGCTATCTGATTAGGAATGACTTGAACTGATTCGCCAATTCTTATCAAATTTGTTTTTAATTTGTAACATGCAACAGTTACCGGAGCAATAGTTTTGATTTCCATAGTTTTTTTTTATTTTATTTATAGATTTAATTTCTATACAAAAAAACACTATGGAACTGACAAGGGTATGTCAGTAGTAATATTCAAAACACAAATTTTTTTAGAATTTCACTCTTGGAATTTCATTTTCACGCATATTATGCTCCATATTCCAAAAGAAAGCTTCTGCATTTATTATTCTAAATAGGAATAATTTTGAGTTGGGTGCGATTTGCTCAAAAGATTTAAGCCACGGTCTTTCTGAGAGAAGTCTAGCTGCTAATTCTTCATTTTCAACTATTTCTGCTGTACCGGTCACTCTCAATGCTTTTGATGAATTTTCTTTTTCAGAATGATACATAAAAGCTGCCTCTACGTTTTGATTTTTTATAATTTGCTTAGGCAATCTTTTTTCGGTAGAGGTGTGAAAATAAAATCCGGTTTCATCGGCAAACCAGAGGAGCATTCCTCGCACATGGGGTTGATTGTCTTCACTGGTTGCCAAATGGCACACTTGAACTTGATTGGCAAATGCAAGAATTTGCTCTTTTGTAGTATTTGTTTCCATACTTGAAGGTTAAGATATAATACTGCAAGTTTAAGCTGAGATGCTTATTTTGACTATACTAATCTTATTAAATACTATAAGGATTCTCTTATTTCACAAATTTTTTGCGATACTCGCCGGGTTGTTGTTTTGCTATAGATACAAAACATTTTGTAAAATATGAGGGGCTGGAAAACCCACACTCAAAGGCAATTTCAGAGAGATTTTTATTACTGATTTTCATTATTTTCTTAGCCTTTTCTACCCGCAAAATAGTAAGATACTCAATAGGTGTTTTTTTCATTGCCTCTTTAAAAAGCTTGGTAAAATGAGATGTTGATAAACCTACTTCGTGTGCAATTGTTTCTACTTTTATTTGGTTTTCTAATTCCTTGTTCATGAATAAAATAGCTCTATCTATTTTTGTTTGATTATCAGAAATCGCCAAATGAGTATCTACATTGAAAATGTTTTTTATTATCTGTAGAACTATCAGCTTGTTAAGCGTTTCTGCATAGGTGTTGTTTGTTTCTGCTGTTTCATTTATTTCTGTCATAAACAGTTTTAGCAGATGGAGAAGGGTTTCGTCTGCCGGAAAAAATACTCCCGGTAAATGAATGCTATCTATGCCTTTATAAGTTTTCAGTATGGTATTAAAAAAATCTTCTTTTACGAATATTGCAATATAGTTTGAAAATCCGTTTTCGGTTACTTCTTGATGTTCAATTCCGGGAGAAAATGCTGCAATTGCGACATTATCTTTCCTTAGACTTTCTATCTTTTTCCCTTCAACTATCAGATAACCATTTATTTTCAGAGAATAAATAAATGAATATGAGGGGTGTGAATGATTTTCTGAAATGGCATACTCGCAAGCATTAAACAACGGAACAAACAAAGAAATATCTTGATGGAGGTGAAACTCAATGTTTTCTTGTAGATAATCTAATTGGCTTTGAGAAAACTCACCAACCAAATTCCTAATGATTGATTTATCTGCTTCATTCATAGTTATGCTACACGAAATTTCTTTGACGGCATGCTTCAAATACGAGTACTGCTGTGGCGGTAGAAACATTCATGGAGTCTGCTTGCCCTTTCATTGGAATTATTATGTTTTTATAAGCAGCTTCTACCCATAGGTCAGAAATTCCGGTAGCTTCGGTTCCCATTACTATAGCCGAAGCTTTTGTATAATCTGCTTTGTGGTAATGTTCTGCTGCTTTTAAATAACTGGCATATATGGTAATATTCTGTTGCTGTAGCCAATTTACAGCGTCTTGTCCGGTACATATAATGGTAGGAACGGTAAATACACAACCCAGCGAAGCTCTTATTGCATTAGGGTTGTAGAGGTCTGTACCTTGGTCGCAGATAATAACTGCTGTAACACCTGCTGCATCGGCAGTTCTGTAAATTGCTCCTATGTTACCGGGCTTTTCTACACCTTCGAGCACCAGTATCAGCGGATTGTCTGATAAGCTTAAACCTGCAAATGAATGTGGTCGTGGTTTTGCTAATAGCACCATGCCACCAGAGTCTTGACGGTATGCAATTTTGTCGAAAACATCTTTGCTTACCTCAAACAGTTGTGTAGGCAGATTTTTTTGAAATAATTTTGAAATATTTTCTTCACTAATAATTTCACCGCAATAATATAAAGCCTCAAGCTCATAGCCAGTATTAATAGCCTTTTCTATTTCTTTTTCGCCTTCTATAAGAAAAAGATTTTGTTTCTTTCGCTCATTAGATTTTTGTAAAAGAATAAGGTTCTTAATCTTCGGATTTTGTCTGCTGCTTATATATTCTCGTTTTAATGTCATTTCGTTGAGCTATAAAAATTCCATTATTCGTCGTCTATTAGAAAAATTATCAATTAATGTCGTTTAGTTTGAGCATCAATACATCACAATGATAATCAATAAGGTAATAAGGTTTAATATTGATAATATATTGTTTTTCTACTAAGGTTGAACAAAAAATATGGTTAGAACCTTAAAAACCTTATTTTTATTGTTTTAACCTTAGTAGCATAATTATAAAAAAGTATTTTCAAACCTTATTACCTTATTATCAATAAATTATTAACTAAACGACAATGAATTATCAATTTTCTATGATTTATTTCTTTTTATTTTTTTAACAATTTTGTAATTCTCATCATAAGTTTTCGACGGACAAAAGAACCGTGCAATAGGTGTATATTCCAAAGAAATAGCATCGTTTGTAAACGGATGTACAAATTCCAGTCTATATGCCGCTAATCTAATCTGACGAATAATACTATCGTCGGCACCATACTTTCTATCGCCTACAATAGCACAATCAATACTTGCTAATTGGCTTCTAATTTGGTTCTTTCTTCCGGTATGCAAAGTAAGTTCGAGTACGTGAAATTCTCTTTCTTGTCTCACATATTTATACTTCGTTATTGCATGTTTGCTACCCTCTATTTCTTTATTGTAGGAATACACTTTTTGCTGGTAACCTTCTTTGAGCCATGATTCTATAACACCTTCATCGGCAGCGGGACGCGCTTGGGTAAGGGCTAAATATTTTTTGGTTACATCCTGCCAGTTTTCCTTCATTTTTTCTTGAATAGCCTCGCTTTTAGCAAAAATAATGAGACCTTCTACTTCTTTATCTAAACGGTGAACAACCCACAGCCTGTGTCTTTGTTCGTCTCTATGTTCAACAAAATTTTCGAGTAACTTATGAAACGTAGCAGTATTGGTTTTTTCAATAGATCTGTCGCCACAAGATAGTAAACCTGCCGGTTTCAGTGCAATAATAAAATACTTGTCTTCAAAATAGATTACCACCGGTTTGTTTTTCGTTGGCTTCTTTATATTACTATCAGATGCATCTTTAAATATTTCTATCTGAACTCCTGCATCAACCTTAACGAGTGCGTGTTTTTCAATACGTTGGTCGTTTACTTTTATTTCTGAGCGACTTATTATTTGTTTCGCTTTTTGTCTCGATATTCCTTGATACATTTCCAGTATTGTATCTATGAGGGTAGCCGGGCGCTTGGTGGTGTATTTCATCGTAATTAATTTGAAAATTTGAAATTGTGTTAATTTGAAAACGTGTTAATTTGAAATATAAATTTTCAAATCATTATTACCTCTTAAATCTTACATAAGTACCTAAAGGTAAGTCGATACCCGATTTTGATCTTAAAAAAGATTCCCCAAAGCTTTTTTCTTTACATTGGAAATGCGAATCTACTAAATTATTAGAAATCAACGGAGAATAACCTAAAGAATAAAGATTAAGCACAAGAAAGCTATTTTCGGGTTCTAATATTTTGGCGCATGAGTCAAGCACTTCATTTATACTCTCGTCGAGCACCCAACGCTCTCCACCCGGACCGCGACCATAAGCCGGAGGGTCTAGTATAATGCCATGATAGGTTTTACCACGTTTTTCTTCTCTTTTTAGAAATTTCTGAGCATCATCAATAATCCACCGTATGTCGTCTAATTTGCTGAGAGTCATATTTTCTTTGGCCCACGATACTACCTGTTTTACAGCATCTAAGTGAGTTACTTCGGCACCGGCTGCTCTGGCTGCTAATGAAGCGCCTCCTGTGTATGCAAAAGCATTGAGTACACGCGGCTGTGGCTGATTTAGACTTTTTTATTGTATTGTAAATAAAATGCCAATTCTCCAATTGTTCAGGAAATATTCCCACATGACCAAATGAAGTAAGGCTTAGTTTTAAAGTAAATTTGCCTCAGGCAAGTGGCAATTTATTGTCCAATATCGGGCATTTTTTTATTAATGTCCATCCGCCATTGCCCGGATCGCCACTTCTATAAGATGCTTTTTGTTGTTCTCTTTTAAATTTGGCATGTGCCATTTCATTCCATGCGGTATCAGGAAGTTTTTTTTTCCAAATAGCTTGCGACTCAGGTCTGATGAGAAAATAACTGCCAAAACGTTCTAGTTTTTCAAAGTTTCCACAGTCTATCAATTCATAATCAGACATCTGAAGCGGTGTTGGTAAAACCATAGTAGTATAATTCTATTTTATTATTTTTGGTTTGCAAAAGTACAACTATTTGGCGAAAGTGTAATTTTATTTCAAGAAATCCTTATATAGGTTTATATATGTGATTTTAAACCATACAATACATATATAGTTCACAATAATATATCATTAAACAAAACAATGTATTACTGAGTAAACCATAAGAATTTCATACCTTTGCGCTTATTAACCTATCAACAATAAATGAATTTAAAAATGAAAAATAAAGTGTTCTTATATGTACTGTTGGCATTTTCAGTACTTCAATATTCGTGTAAAACCGAAGCTGCAAAGGAAGAAGTAAAAACAGAAACCCCTCGCTTTGAACTACACAAAGGAGTGAATTTAAGTCACTGGTTGTCGCAGTGTTTTGGCTGGTCGCCCAGAGAAAGTTTCATCACAGAGCAAGACATAAAGTTTATAGACAGTATAGGCATGGACCATGTGAGAATACCTGTAGACGAAGAAAATCTTTGGGATGAAAATGGCAAAAAAATTCAGGAATCTTTCGATTATTTGCACAAATGTATTTCATGGTGTAAAAAGTACGATTTGAAGGTATTGGTAGATTTACATATCATCAGAGCGCATCATTTCAATGCTTTGAACGGAGAAGGCAAAAACACCCTTTGGACCGACACCGTTGCACAAGCAAATTTTGTAGGACTTTGGTACCAGCTTTCTGACGAGTTGAAAAAATACCCTACCGATTTCTTAGCCTATGAGTTTTTAAATGAACCCGTAGCTACCGATCCCGACGATTGGAATAAACTTATAGCACGTTGCCATAAAGCAATTAGAGCCATAGAACCGGAGCGTTTTATAATGATTGGCTCTAACGAATGGCAAACACCAAGAATGTTTCCTTTCTTGAAAATACCTGAAAACGACAAACGTATAATTCTTGCTTTTCACTATTACGACCCTATTTTTGTAACTCATTATTCTGCCTACTGGACAGAATTTAAGCATTACAAGGGATGGTTGTTTATCCGGGAGTATCTATACCAAAAGAGAAAGCCGATAAGTTGTTGAAAGATACAAGCAATATTGTTGATTAAGAGAATTACAGAAAGCAATATCTATTACGACAAGAATCAGATGGCAAAAGATTTAGCGCCCGTTTTTGAAAAAGCAAAAGCTTTAGATTTACCAATTATCTGTACCGAATTTGGGGCTTATAATAAGATAGATCCGGAATTGAGAAGAGCCTACTACAAAGATATAATGGAAGTTTTCAGAGAGAATAATGTAGCTTGGTCTATCTGGGATTTGAAGGGCGATTTCGGACTTTTGCTCTACGATCGCACTATCTACAAAACCATTGGTGTAGACACGATGGTTGTAAATGCAATTATGAAGTAAGTTTTAAGAATTTTTAAATATTTCAAATTCGGGGCGCTATATGAGTAGCTCCCCGAATTTGAAAATTTGACTTTTAAACCGTTACAAATAAATCAGAAGCAGTTTTTCTTACCTTCTTTAGATTTTGATAATCATCATCGGTAGCTCTATAGCCAACCGTAAGCAGTACATTAGCTTCTAAATTCTTTTCAGAAAGTTTCAGTATTTTGTTGAACTTATCAGGTTCAAAACCTTCCATCGGACAAGTGTCTAATTTCAAAACAGCAGCAGTAGCCATAGCAAAGCCAAGAGCTATATAAGCTTGTTTGGCTGTCCATTGAGCAATTACCGATTTTGGTTTTTGCTGCACAAATCCCATAATGCGATTTTTGTACGCATCTGATTCAGCGGCAGCTTGGTTTCTTGTCTGTGCAATATTTTTTATATGCAACTCAATATCAACCTCCGTTATTTCTGTTTTAGAAGCAAAAACAAGTAACAGTGCAGCATCAGTAATTTGAGACTGATCCCACGAAAATTCCTTTAGTTCGCTGCGCAGTTTTTCATTTTCTACAACAATTATTTTATATGGTTGCATACCAAAAGAAGAAGGTGCCAAACGCAAAGACTCTAGAAAATTCTCCTTCAACGAAGGAGCAATAATCTTACTTTTATCGAATTTTTTGGTCGCATAACGCCAATTCACAGCATTAGATATAATTTGTTCACTCATAACTTTACAATTTTAAAATATAAATTAAGACGAAGTTAGAGCTATGATAATTACAACTTTGATATTACATACAAAATAGTGTTCCCCTAGAATAACAGGTCTAGTCGTAGAGACGCACGGCCGTGCATCTCATATAAAGAAAGTGCGTCTTTTTAATGAAAGAGCATCATATTATAGTCTGATGATTATTGACCACAAAATGAAAAACAATTCATAAAACAGTCCAGAGACCTCGAATACTCTGACGAAACGACGACGCTTTGCCAAACAAGGGAAATGAAATCAAACCAATCATTTTCAAAAAAAAATTATTTTCTTTGTATAAATATATTTTTTTATGGCAACCGAATCGCAAAATATTTTCATTAATAAAAAACCGAATTTTCACTGTGCTACGTGTAAAAAAGTGATTAAAGAAGGCGACAAGTTCGTTGATATTCAAGACCAGCAAAAAGGAATGTGTTTTAAATGCTCTTCGTTCAAAGATTATGTTTTTTTACCTCCCGGCGATGCTGCTTACCAGACGGTCTAAGAAATATTCTAAAGCTTGTGGACTTCCTCCTTGTCTGGAGTAAAAGCAGAAAGCGTTTTGAACGCAACGGTATTTATGTAGAGGCTTCGGCAATAGAAACTGCTCGCATAGAGTGTGAACAAGACAAAGAAAAAAGAGAGCAAAAGAACCAAAAGGCTGCTGTAGTTGCCGAAATTAAAGATAAGGAATACATACACAATTTTGGTTTAGCCATACGAGCATACTTTCCACGCTGCCCACAGAACAGAGAATTTGCTATTGCAGCCCACGCATGCGAAAAGCACTCGGGTAGAGTTGGGCGAACCGCTTATGCGAAACAATTTGATCCCGAAATGATAGAACGTGCTGTAGAAGCACATATCCGCCACACCGAAACAAACTACGATTCACAGTTTGGAAAGGCAAGGCAAAAGGGAAATCCGTGCCGACCTGAGTTATACAATAAAAAGTATAATGAGAAGTTGGAAATAGGGAGAAGAAGAATAGGTGAAAAAATCCAATTTTTAATTCAATCGTTCTACGTAGTGTTTAAAAAACTAATAAAAATTCTAAAGAAAAAAGCTCCATTTTTACTTTACTCTAATCAATATAAAGATGAACTATTTAATAAAATTTTGCATATTACTTATTTGCCCATCAATCATGTTCAGTCAATCTAAGAAGGGCATAAAAGCTATTCAAATGGAACTGACAGATTATGTCTATGTTCCTAAGGGGAAGGGCAACTGTTATGGGCTAGGAATCCCAAATTTTACAAAGGCTGACACTCTTTTGTATATTAATTTCTATAATACAAAGAATGAAGTTGTTGACGATTTTTTAATAAATAAGCATGAAGTTACAGTAAGCGATTATTTAAAGTTTATTCACTGGGTTAAAGATTCAATAGAATCGACAACCTCGACTAATAATATTCCTTTAAATAAAATTGAATATTCATTTCTGCTTTCTTCTGGTGCTCAAGTTTCGGTTATGATTTATCCGGACACTCTTGCTTGGATTAAAGATTACCCTTATACATATAATGAACCTTTTGCTTTAATGTATATGAGGCCTGACAGCTATAAAGATTACCCTGTTGTAGGTGTTAGTTGGTATCAAGCTCAAGCATATATTTTCTGGCTGAACTGTCGGATGAAAGAATTGTTAAAAAACCACTCTTTTCCTGAAGATTTATGTCAGTTTAAACTCCCATCAGAAAGCCAGTGGGAGTATGCTGCTTGCTATTACGAGATTCCGAGTGATAAAGAAAATATATCAGAGTACAGTTATTCATCATCTTCAAGATTTTTTCCTTGGTCGGGGAGTGAATTGTATGTAGATGATAAAACGAATGAAATAATGTATAAAGCAAATTATTGGAATGAGCTTAATGAAAATCAGATTGTTTTAAAAAATTCTGCGGATGATGGAGGATTACATACAAGCGAAATCATGAAATACCCTCCAAATCCATTGGGAGTATACGATATTGCAGGCAATGTTTCGGAGTGGACGGATGATTCTATTACATTGTCTTATACATATAATAATTATAACCTTTATAGTAATTTATCTAAGGGAGATGAAAAGTCCATGAATCGGAAGATTATGCTCAATGGTGAAATGGTTGATGTAAATTCATTTGAATATAAAAAAGCTTTCTTTGATTCTCTTTTATTAGCTGATGCCCCATGTTTTTTCCCTTATACAGAAGGATGGTATTATACAAAAAAAATTTTAAATTGTGATTGTTCAATTACTAGAGATAGTTACGATGTTGAATGCAGGCAGAAATATTTCCTGTATTTAGTTCTTTGGAATAAAAATCTTATTGAAAAAGGCCCGAATTCTATTGTAAAAGGAGGGTCTTGGGCTGACAGTAAACTCTACTTAGCTGTAAAAACAAGACAATTGTACAAGAAAACAGATCAATCTTGTGAAGTTGGTTTTAGGGTAGCGGTTCAAATTTCTGATGAATATAGAAGACTTTTTATGAATCATCGTTAATTCTGGTTTAGCTTTGCAGATAAATCCGAGCCGACCTGAGTTATACAATAAAAAGTATTATGAGAAGTTGGAAATAGGGGGAAGGGGAAAATGTTTTGACGGTTTAACCGTCAATATACTTCCTTCGCCCAGATATAGTTTGGGTTACAAAACCAAACAAACCAGAGAATTTGCTATTTTGGAGGAGGAAAAGAATGGAATGAAAAGTGCCAATATATAGGGGATTTAAGGTTAGAGTTGCGTATATAGGAGGGTTAGGAACAAGCGAAACGATGCTACATTTCATATTGAGTAGTCTTTTTTTTGTTTATTTTTGCATAAAATAAAAGCATTATATGAAAGTATATCATGATGGTTTTACTGCAATAGATAAACCTGAAATTCTGAAAAGTAAGTTCCCAAAGGATTTTGGGTAAGGCTTTTATTGTACTAAATTAGAAACACAAGCAGAACGTTGGGCAAGCCGTTATGATACATCAGTTGTCTCAATTTATGAATATTCGCCAAACGAAACGCTGAATATGCTTATATTCGAAGAAATGACCGAGGAATGGCTTGATTTTATTGTTGAATGCCGTTCGGGAGGCACACATAATTATGATATTGTAATTGGAGCAATGGCTAATGACCAAATTTACAATTATGTTTCCGACTTTATAGATGGAATTATTAATCGTGAACAGTTTTGGGTTTTAGCTAAATTTAAACACCCAACCCATCAAGTATGTTTTTGTAGCGATAAAGCTTTGAATACTTTACAATTTATTGAATATAAAACATTAGGCAATTATGACAGGCAGAGAAGATAATGTTGCAAATAATTTGTTTTTTCTTTGCTCTTTGATTGAATACATAGGCAGAAAAACAAAAAATCACCGTAATGTGATAGTAAATGCTATAGGGAAAAAAGATTTACAGCATATTTTGGACTTAGCAGATATCTACCATAACGAAAATATGGATAAATTATCATTTGAGCTTATCGAAAAACACAATATAAAAAACGGAGTATTCGACAATATCTTAAATGCGAAATTTTCAATACCAACTCATTGGGATATTGGGAAAGTGTATAAGCGTTTAATTATTGATGTTTCCAAAAAGAATAACAAGTCATTGATTGAAGCACTAATAGAAGTATATAATCTATGGTTATCTCGTAAAATAGAAGATTTTAACAGCAGTATTTATTACGAAAGCCCAGAATATCTTTTTCAATCGTATTTGGAGGGAGATAATCTATAAATTATTAACTCCGACGTTGGGCTCAGGCTGTGCCAAACTTAGGAATTAAAAAAAACCGAACCCAATAATGCCTCAAAAAAGTAAAAAAGTAAACCCAATAACTACTGAAAATTTGAAAAAAGTAAACCCAATGATATGTTTTGAGTATTTTATATCCGCTTTTTTCGCTGACAAACACTTTGGTTAGTTGTTTTTTATCACTGAGCTTTTTCTAAAATAATTATCAAATTAATTTTTCAATTCAACTGGTTCAAGTAACCAACGATAAAGAGGTAACATCTCAATTGTATCATCATTTATAGTAATTTTCGAATCCTTTTCGTAATACAAAACTATTCCTTTTTGGATATGTAAATCGCTCATAGCAAGTTTTAGTCCAGCCAGTTCTCTCTTTTCATTTTCTTCATTCAAATTGTAAACCACCTGAATAGCCTCTGTAATTTCGATACCCTGTCTTATTACAAAATCGCATTCATATTTGCCAGAATAATAGAAAATTTCTTTTCTGCGACGTTTCAATTCTACAAAAACTAAGTTTTCCATTAAACGTCCTTTATTTTCAGAAAAATGAAACCCAAGCGTATTACATAAAGCATTGTCTAAAGCATATACCTTTCGCGAATTCATTATTTGTTTCTTTACGGAGTAATCAAATTTCTTCAAATAGAACAACATGTAGCTCATCTCAAGATAATCAAGATACGTTTTAACTGAACTCACACTTTTAATACCTGCTATGGACTGCAAGGTAGAATATGAAAACAATTTCCCTATATTAGATAAAAGGTACAATGCTATTTGCTTTATCTCAAGTGTTTGTGTAATGTGAAACCTGCTTATTATGTCGCGGTACAAAATATCCTGAAACCACCAACTAACAAGCTCCATATTTTGTTCTCTTGCTACCACAGGAAATCCGACCATTTCCATATACTTATTCAGATCAGCCATAAGAAACGCTCGTTGTTTCGTTGATAATTCTGATACTGAATAATTGTGTTTTATATAACGGCAATATTCAATAAATGAAAAAGGAAATATTTCTATTACTTTATTTCTGCCTGTGAGAGAGGTAGAAATCTCTGAACTTAATAGGCTAGAATTTGACCCTGTAACAAATATCTTTCTTCCTTGTTCATACATTCGGTTGATGAATTTTTCCCAACGAGGTATAGATTGAATTTCGTCGAAGAAAAATACTGGCTCTGTCTGGTGTCGTTCAATATGTAAGCGATATATGGAATCAAGAATGGTATCGTTGGCAATTATTCTCTCGTCATCGAGGTTACAATAGCAATATTCAGAATCGTTAAGCTTAAGTTTTTGCTTTATTAGATAGAGTAGCGAAGATTTTCCGCAACGACGTGCTCCTGAAATAATTACAACAAGCGACGTAGATAGATACGGTTGCAGATTAATATCCCGTTCAATCATATATCGTTCTCTGTTGAACGACTCTTTCTGGTCGAGAAGTATTTCTAAAAGATTATCTTTGTTCATGGTATTGTTTATTGACAAAGAACAAATTTAGTACATATTATTCTTTATCAAAGAATAATATGTGCATTTTTTATGTGTAATGATGTTGAATATTATTTGAGTCACTCCGTTCATTGACGGTTGTACCGTCAGTTTATTTCCTTCGCCCAACTATTGTTGGGGTTACAAACCTCCTCTCATTGACGGTTGAACCGTCAATTTTCTCTATCAACGAGCTAGAGTTCCGTATATAGGGATGTTGCCAACCGTACTGAAAAAAACACTAAAAAAGACAAAGTTCCCAAATTGAGAAATTTGTTCTATATTTGCATTAAGATTAAAAATACATGGACAGAATTTTTCAAAAAGTACACTAAGAGAGTATTGGGAGAAACAATCTGAAACAGAACAGTATCTTAAGACATGGTATGATACAGCAATGAATTCAGATTGGAAAACTCCTAATGATGTTAAACAGACAGATGCAAGTGCCAGTATTTTAAAAAATAGCAGAATTGTTTTTAACATAAAAGGAAATTCATACAGAATTATTGCCAAATTTAACTTTGAGAAAAGATGGATTTTTATACGATTTATTGGGACACACGAAGAGTATGACAAGATAGATGCAACAATGATATAAACTATAAAATATAAAACCATGAATATAAAACCAATAAAAACTGAATCCGATTATAGGGATGCATTAAATAGATTGGAAATCATATTTGACGCAGTAATTGGAACGCCAGAAAGTGATGAAGCAGATGTACTTGGATTAATCATTGATGAATACGAAAAAAAGCATTACCCTATTGAAACACCTGACCCAATTGAAGCCATCAAGATTAGAATGGAAGAAATGCAACTAAAGCAAGTAGATTTAGTTGGTGAAATTGGTGGAAAGAGTAGGGTTTCTGAAGTACTAAATCGTAAAAGAAAGTTAACAGTTGAAATGATTAGAAATCTTACCATACGATTAAATCTTTCTCCAGGACTTCTGATTCATGATTATAAATTAACCAGATAAAAAAAGTACGGTTGGCATTAAGCTGTAATATAAAACTGCTGTGTCTTTGCAAACAGTAGCATCACTGCCTGCTTGCAGTTCATTGCGGGGGATAGGTTGCTGCTCCGAAATCAGCAGTATTTTTATACAGCCAACGTTGTTTGGCATAAAAAACAAGAGAGTGACACAATAAGATAAGAAACTTAATATGAATTTAAAAAGACTTATTTCGACTGTTTTTGTAATGATGACTATACTTGTTGTATGTAAAGCACAGGATAATAAATTTGCATATGGTTATGTTGAAAAAACAAGTGATAATCAATTAGCTACTCATTATGCTCATATAATTTTGGAGAGCAATCAAATAATAATGAATAGATTAGTAATTTATTCGGACTCAACAAGCAAAGAGCAAGGTCGACAGGAATTGAAAGATATTTTTTATCTGACAGATAAAGAGATTAGCCAACTAAAAGAGCAACTTTTAAAAATTCTTGAAAACAGTAAAATGCCAGAATTATCAAAAGTTAAGAAGGAAAATATATTGCTATCTCAGGATATTGAGAAAAATATTGACTTGAATTCCAAAAGAAATCTGCTTATAATTGGAGAGAAAACTATTATCTAGAATATGACATTAAACTTGGTGATGAGCGCGAAAAAATGAGTAAAATCGAGGTTGATAAATTTATGGAGTTTGAGAACATACTTGAAGAAATATCAAAGCCAATTCAGCAGATTTATTTTCAGAAAAGTAGAAATTACAGACGACCATTCTAGGTTGATTAATACATTACACCACCTCCGCTCATTGACGGTTGTATCGTCAATTTATTTCCTACGCCCAGCTATAGTTGGGGTTACAAACCCCAACGAACAATATATTAAATGTCGGGGTGACTCAAAGTCACCCCGACATTTAATATATACTCCCACGAAGCGAAGACGTTTCGTCTGACAGAGTTTCATCTTGAAGCAGGTGAATGGACTCTACTATTTATTTTTACACTCCCCAAAATTATTGCTTTATAATCTTAAAAAAGGAGCTTTTATTTTTTTCTATTAGATGTAATAAATACGATCCTTTATTTAAGTTTGACAGATTTAGATTTTTAAAATTCATACCCGATTCTGCATTAAATAAGAATGTAGAGATAGTTTTTCCGGTTACATCTGTTATTGTAATCTCTATCGTTTTCTTAATTTCTGATGAATAACTAATCGTTAGAATATCGTCAATCGGATTGGGATAAATAATAATACCTTCATTACTAATTTCATTGTAATAAATATCTATAATATCAAAATAGGTCACTCTACCATCATAGTCGGTTTGAGATAAACGATAAAATATTGTTTCAGCGAAATTAGTACATAGATCTTCATAAGCATACGATGTTTTTACTGAACTAGTACCTGCTCCTTTAATATTTGCTACATGTTCCCAGTTTTGTAAATTAGTACTGCGTTCAAGAGTAAAATAATCATTATTTATTTCGCTTGCACAATACCATTTCAGCATTACAGATGTTTTAGAGCTAAAATACCCTTCAAACAGAGTAAGCGATATTGGTAGTGGATTAGAGGCGTTTGATGAACCATTAGTGATTGGTGAAAAACTGGTCATTAATCCCGATGTTATTGTTCCAGCTGCTGTTGTTCCCGTTGTGCTTACATTACCAGCATTATCCCATTGAGTTCCATCCCAGTGTGCAATACCGAGGGTAGACATATCGGTAACTTGACCGCTTCTTATACTATCCCACCTCGTTGTAACGCTTACATTATTTGTTCCTGTTCTATCCAAAATCCAATATTCTGCTTTAGAAACATGATCTAGTGCATTTAAACTAGAACCATTATATGATAAAGTTGGGTCTGAATGAATATACTGAGCAGTAAAATAATCGGTAGCGTTACCTCCACCATCTGCTGCCGATATGCCTATTGGTGCATAATATGTATCGTTACCAACAGGGAAAGTAAATGCAGTATTGCCAATTTTAGTTACCGAACCTTCAACATAGCTTGTTTCAGAAGCACCACTAACAGCAGCACCGGCATTGAATGTGACGGATCCACTTTCTGAAGTGGTAATTATTCCATTAACAAATGTGGCATTATTAGCAATTGTCAACGGATCTTGAATGTCAAATGTCATTGTAGCTGTTGAGTTATCGAAAACAATATTATAAAAGTCATCTCCACCTGAAATGATGATTTGTTGGGCAGTTCCATTAAAAGTTACAGTACTTGTTTCGCAGTTAAATGTTCCTTCGTTGGTGAAATCTGCCGCAAATGTATGTGATAGGTTGCCTGCAGAAAAAGTAGAGCCGGAATTTATAGACATATCTCCAACTATGTTCATAGCGTCACTTGGTTCAACTATAGCAGTTCCCGACAAGGTAAAATCACCTAAAATTTCAAGTGCTACCGAAGGCATTGTTTTAGTGCCGCTACCACTGAGAACAAGATTGTAGTATCTGTTTGTGGCAGGGTTGGGGATAATTACATTTTGGTCTCCTCCATTGTATTCAACTGTAGTTGCACCACCAATTACAGTTCGCAATAGACCAGTTCCTGCGTTAGTATTTATGCTTCCTGCCACTCTTAAAACACTTCCATCTTGCAATATAAAAGTTCCTCCATTACTAATAGTTACATTATAAAAATCTGTCTCACCTGAGAAGGTTGCAATTGCAGACAAATCGCTAACTCCATTATTGTCAAAAATTACGGTACTTGTACCCGCATTAAAAGTACCTCCAATGTTGTTCCATGCACCACTAGCACCTGTCACAGTTATTGTTGTTCCAGTACCACCATTTACAACTGCACCTGCATCTATGGTTATATTGTTAATGTCTGTAGTTGCTGGCAATGTAGGAGAATATGAGGTTGTGGCAGCATTAGGAATTTTAACAGATGAAGTTACAATCGGAACTCCTTCAGGTGTCCAATTTACATAAGTATTCCAATCGTTACTCACTGCGCCATTCCATGTATAAGAAGAAGCTGTTGATTGTGATAATGCAACCTCCATATTACCAAAGGCAGAAGGAAAATCGGCGAGATTAATATTTGCAAGTTCTATCCAGTTTTCTGTCAAATCATAATTTGAATGGCCCCATTCATATTCTATTCCCGGCAATTGATTCGTTAGGTATGTTAGCTCTCTTTCTGCAATACCATTCAACTCAGGGTCAAGATAATGAGTTCGTGCAGTAGCCCAACAATTATTGCCACCAAATTGTATTAAATCATACATACGATTAATTGCTGTTGGCTTCCATAATGGACTTGCTCCGATACTAATTTTCATAATCATTTCTGAAGGAAAAGTAACAGCATTGGTAAAAGTAATAGTGGTGTTTGGATTTCCAAATGTATAGACTGTATTCAATTCAAAAGAGGTTCTTTTTATAAATCCAGTTACTTCTCCATCACCTATTGTAGTAGAGTTGTTTAACATTGTCAGAATATGACTGTCTGTATTCAATGTTCCCTGCGTTACTGTTGGATTTGTAGATATTAGCGATAATTGATTGCCAATATTAATGTCATTAGACATTGTCACTCCATATACATTATCAATTGTAAGATTATAGAATGTTGATACAGATGAACCGCCAATTACTTGGTCATAGTAAGTACTATTAAGGTTTACCGTACCAGTACCGGCATCAATAGTTCCATTGTTTGTAAATTCATCTGCAATATCTAGAATAGCAGGCAAAGTTTTCGTTCCTGTGCCACTAACTATAAGGTTGTGATATCCTGGAGTGCTTCCATTTGGATTAGGGATAGATTGATTGGTTCCTTTAAATTCAAATGTATTCTCGGTTGGTACGGCATCTATTTCACCTGTAATAGATATTGACAATGTACCTAAAATACCTGTATAGCTATTGCCTGCTGGTCTTAATTTAGCTCCATCTGCAATAGTTATATTGTAGAAATCTGTACTGCCAACAAAAGAGGCATAGCTCACCGTATTTGCAACAGTTATTGTACTGTTTCCGTAATTGAATACTCCGCCCAACTCGTTAGTCCACACAGCATCTGAACCTACAAGAACTAAATTTGCATCAAGAGCAGAATTCAAAATTCCGCCTGTCTCAATAATTATTGAGACGCAGGTATCATTTCCTGTTGGCAGAGTAGGAGAGTTTGGAGTGGAAGCTGCATCTGGAATTAGTACAATATAATCAGCTGAAGGTATTGCAAATGGTTCCCAGTTAGAAGAATTATTCCAGTCGGTATCATTAGCTCCAGTCCATTCTAAAAGAATAGCTTGACTAGGTGCAATGGCTTCTTGTTGTTCACCCCAATTTGAAGGTATATTTACTAGATCAATATCTTGAATTGTTAAAAAATTATCCACAGCATCGAAGTTCGATTTTCCAACCTCTAAAACATAAAAAACTCCGGGGGCAACTAATTTTCTATGCCATAGTGCTAGTTTAGTTTCATTTAATCCTCCTTGAACCTCATCGTCACGGTAGTGCACCCGCATTAGTGCGCTCGTGCCAGATCCACCTACTTGTCTAACATCGTAAATTCGAGAAAGTGGTGTTATTGGGAAAGAACTGCCCAAGGAATTTCCACTATTCCAATCAGGCTCACTTCCTAGTGTTACTTTAATAGCGATTGTTGTAGGAAGGATTTGGTCTGATACATCAGAAAAAATAATAAAACTATTCTCATGTCCACATCTATATGGCACATTTACTAAAAAATCGTGTGTACGCGATGTAATACCGGTTACATCGCCAAGCCCAATAATAGTCGAACTTTCACCCATATTCATGGTATTAATTCCCATATCAAGAGCTCCTTTTGTAGTCGAAGCATTGTCTGATTGCAAATATAAAAGACTCGTAACCGTTACATCATCATTTGCCGTTACACCCGCAGCATTATTTATAGTGAGATTAAAGAATGATGTTACTCCCGAAATTGATTGTGCAGTAGCACCAGTAAACATTACTGTTCCACTGCCCGAATCGAAGTTGCCGTCGAGAGTCCAGTTGCCATAAACATTTAGAGTATTAGAACCACTCATCGTTAAGCTCGCTCCTGTTTCAATAGAAATATCTTTACAAGCTACAGCAGAAGAAATTTCGGGTTGATTACTCGCTCCGGCAGGGATATAAGCATCAACTGTAGCAGAAGGGACAGAACCACCGCACCAATTTGATGCAGTATTCCAATTGGTACTCGTGCCGCCAAACCATACTGCGCTTGTTGCAGAACAAATATCTTCAGCAATAGCGAATGTTCCAAAGCCAGTTAGACCAGAGCATTGGGTTGAATTTGCTGCTTGAGTTCCTACTACGGTTGTTGCCCATGTTGTGCCAATCAATTCGCGAATTACGAGGGCTGAGGTATTCGGAGTTCCTATTTTATCTGTATTTACAAATGAGAAAGTTGGGCTATATGACGTAAAACCACTAACACCAACATTTGTAATTGTCCATTCTCTATTAATATATTTTGTTTGGCTCAATCCAGATGCTGTTGGAGGTTGTACAATATCTGTGTTGGCATCTAAATAACCAGAACCCGCAATAGTTCCAGAAAACACAACAGATGCAGGTGTGTAATTTGCTGCATCACCAATTGGAAAATCTATAGTTGGGTCTGCTACATTTGGCACATATCTTCTAACATTTCCATGTATTCTGGCATTATTGGCACTTGCAACAGAACCTGATGCAGTTATGATAACATGATAAGAACCTCCGGTTGTAATTACACCATTTGTAAGTGTTAATGCCCCATCAATTAGTAAATTACTAGAAAGATTTTGAACAACTGTTTGCGATGCGTTATTCCAAGTGAAATTTTGGAAATGTTGGTTCAAGCCTGTAGCAACAGCGGTACTTGAAATTCCGGAGATTATACAAGTAGATGGATTGCCACTTGCGCTTAACCAGCTACCTACAGGAATAGAACCTCCATTCATTGCATGATTATATGTTCCACCCTCAAATACTATCGGATATGCAGTATTGCTGTTCGTAAAAATTCCTCCTGAGTTTTGAAATATTCCTAGAACACGCATTCCATAGTCGGCACCTGCGCCTGAATGATTGAGTGTAAGATCGCTTCCCGATAATAAATCTAATGTACCTTCAACTTTCATATTGTAAAAGGTAGCTGTTACATCAGCAGAAAGTGTTATACCTGTTGGGATATAAATGACATCGGTAACTGAAAAAATATTATCGACTGGCACTGCTGAATTTGCATAAGTAACTCCTCCGTCGGTACTTATTTCCCATTGAACGGTATTCCAATTTCCCGTTACCGAAGGTTTATATATATTGCCCGACACTACAGAAAAAACACCACTTGTTCCTGCTGAGAGAACGTCGCCTGATGTTCTGGTAGCAGTAACGGTAGCATTAACTGAAGTTGTGGTAAACATTACTCCTGTTAAATCTAAACTATAATTATTTGTTGTAAGAGTGCCTGAAGGAGTTCCAGATAATGAGGTATTCGTTGCTGATAAATCGAAGCCCGTGTTCTGGCTTACTGCAGTGAGGACATTATTACTGTTTAATGTTTGTACTGTAACTGTAACGTTGTTTTGATTAACAAACGGACTTGTAGGATTTATTCCTGAAATGGCAAACTTAGAAGCACTGAATGCATCGCCACTTCCTAAACAGAAAAACCCTATAGGACTAGTAAGATCGGGAGAGGCACAAACACCTGCTGCGCTTGAAAAGGGTATAAGGTCCGGCACCTGAAACGGTAGCTGCAATTGGAGCATACCAGTAGGTGCCTGTAAAATATCCAAAAAGGGCGTTATGCTAGCATTAAAACTTCCAGCAGGCTCACCTGCATTGTATGTAGCTGCAACAGTAAGAGCAGATCCTCCTGCTACATCTTCGGTTATTTGCCATCTCCGATTTACCATTTTTGCATTATCATTGCTATTAGTAATAGCTGCATCAATCACTCTAATACTGTAATAATCGGTATTACCTGCTGTTGTATTGGTAATACTTACTGGATTGTATGCTGTGTTTCCTACAGGAAATGGAGATACAACACCTGCTGAAATTTGACGTTTGAGCACACCCGTACCATTCGTTTTTACATAAGCACTTGAACTACCTACACTAATTGAGTTTGATATGAGATTATGATTGCCTATTGTCAATATGCCGGAGGTTAATGTAGTCAATCCTGAAACAGAAGTGACAATTCCCAATGTTATGCCCCCAACCCCATTAATTGTTAAATTATAGAATGCAGTAGAAGAAGTACCTTGAAGGACTTTCGCAACCGTATTATTAAAAGTTATTGTACTTGTTCCGGCAGTAAACGAACCATTATTTGTCCAGTCTCCCGCAACTGTATGACTGGCACTTCCTGCGGCGAAATTATTTGATATAAGTATATTACCGGTAAGGGATAAAGCACCAGTTGCTGTTTTTGTGCCAGCTCCACTAAAAGTTATATTATTGAAATTACAAGTTCCAATAGAAGCAGTGTTTGCTCCATTGAAATTAATTGTTGAGTTGGTACTTCCGAATGTTCCATTTTTTGTCCAGTTCCTACCTATATTGTGAGTAAATGCACCCGCAGTATAGGTCGTTCCTGCTTGAATGTCTACACTTCCACCTATTGTCAATCCTACAACATTTGTAGCAGAAACGGTACCACTCAATGTAAAATCATTACATATAGAGGTCATACCTACCTGCAAAGTTTTAATACCGCTTCCGCTCAATTTTAAATTGCCATAGCTCTGAGCTGAATTTAGTACCGCTACTGTCTGAGCAGTTCCTGCATATTCAATGGTGCTCGTGCAGCCAATACTATGAGTAGTATAATTTGATGGCAATGAATTTGTGCCGCCTATTTTGAGGGTTGCAGCATTAGCCACCGTAAGTGTTCCTCCTACTAACGAACGATTGACCGTAAACGTAGAAAGATTAAATGTTCCTGATTTAATATTAAGATTGCCTTTAAGTGTTGTTTTATTTGCATTAAGTGTTACTGTATTAGTTCCTTGGTCTATTATTACACCACCGGTACCGGCAAAAGTGTTTGGAAACTCCACACTTACTGTTCTAGACGAAGTACCTTTATATTGTATCGTTGAAGCTGCTCCATAAGTAGGCGTTGTAGATACTAAGGCAGTTCCTTCCATTGATAGAATTCCATTTACAATTGGCACTCTCGACAATGTTTTTGTTCCTGACCCAGAAAGTGTTAGGTTATTGAATGTGGCTGTTTTTATACCTGTAATAGTCTGATTACCAGTACCACCAAAATTCACCGTACCTGTTCCTGCGGTGTAAGTTCCTCCCCAAAAATTCCAAACAGTGCCTAGAAAGTTTGCATTCAAAGTACTTGAACCTCCGTTAATTGTACCTGCCGAAATAGTTACAGCTCCGGTAAATGTATGGGTAAGACTAGTTCCAAGATTTAACGTGCCACCGGTTCCATTTATGGAAAATGCTCCACCTCTAACATTTCCTGCAAATGTAACAGTTCCTGCTGTTCTTTGAAACGTAACAGTTCCTGTTGTAGTAAACGCAGAAACTGTACTAGCCGCAGCATTAGTTCCAGTAAAATATATACGAGTAGAAGCTAAAGTTAGAGTACCCGAATTTGTCAAACTACCGGTAAAATATAATCTCCCCGATCCTGTGAATGTAATTGTTCCCGTATTAGAAAAATTTGCTGTTCCACTTTGAGTAATTCGACCGTTAGATGCTGTTATGGAGCCGGCATTACTCACACCTCCTGAAACTGTTAATCTTTTTGAGCCTATAGATAAAGAGCCACCTGAATTTACAGTTAATGAAGCACAGGTTGAATTTGAATTTAAAGTTACTTTATTTGTTCCAGTAGTTGCAATAATTACAATATCAGTTGTTGTTGGTGCATTTCCTCCCACCCAAGAAGCTCCTGTTGTCCAATTTCCTCCTGTTGTGGTACTGGTAATGGTTGCAGCGTTTAGAAAAGAACTGATAAATAATATAAATATAACGGCTAGATTTTTAGCCAAAAAACGTCCGTATTTAGAATTCATAAAATTTTAGTATTAGTTATTTAATTTTCAATAATAAATATAACATTTCTAGTTTCTATGCTATATTTAAGTTTATCATATACAATCAATTTTTGACTATAAAAATATTTCACAATTATGGAGTTTTGATTATTATTAGTAATATAATAAAGCACATTAATATTTGAATAATAATACCACAATAGATGATTAATCTCAATATAAAATACATGAATTAATTAATGTTAGTAGCAAAAACAAGCCAGCTGATTGACGGTTGTACCGTCAATTTATTTCCTTCGTCCAGCTATAGTTTGGGTTACAAACCCCAACGAGAAGGAAAGAACACGTGCTAAAATTACAATATTTGTAAGGGCTAGTAAAATTCATTATCTTTGTAAAAGGAATTAAATAAATACAGATATGAATACTAAACTCACATTAACAATAGAACAAACTTTAATTGAAAAAGCTAAAGAATACGCTAAAGGTAAAGGTCGTAGTTTATCTGATATTGTAGAAAATTATTTTAAAGTTATTGTAAAAGAAGGTGATGTTGTAAAAATCGAAGAGACTCCAATTGCGGATTCATTGCGTGGTGCTTTTAAAGCTCCGAAAGATTTTGATTATAAAAAAGAATTGACAAAATCTTTAAACGAAAAGTATTTATAATATGGATAGAGTTTTAATTGATTCTGATGTGATTTTAGACTCCCTTTTTGACAGAGAACCTTTTGCAGAATTTTCTTCTGCTATACTTGGTTTATGTGAATCCGGGAAAATAAAAGGATTTCTCACACCATTGATTTATAGTAATGTTTATTATCTACTTCGTCAGACAGCAAAGCATGATAAGGTTATAGAAAAGCTAAAGCAATTATTAAAAATTACAGATGTACTTTCAATGGACAGAACCGTTGTAGAAAAAGCTTTGAATACCGGATTTAAGGACTTTGAAGATAGTCTGCAGAACTTTTCTGCAATTAACAATGGTAATGTAGACTTAATTCTTACAAGGAATCTGAAGGATTATAAGAATAGTGAATTAGGAGTTTTTTACACCGGAAACTTATCTTAAATCAATCAATGCAAATCATTAAAAAATAGATAAAAAGTATTTAAAAGAGACTATTGCTTAATAACGGAATGAAGTGATGCTTAACGGAGGAATTTGATTTCCATATTCCGCTTGTAAATCAAATTTTAAAATACGGAATTAAGCTATAAATATAGAAAAGTTTAATCCAATAAATCCTCATTCTAGCTATATTATGAAAGAGAACAAATCTGATTTTATTTTATTCAAGACCGAAGACGAAAAAATATCGGTAGATGTTCGTTTTGAGGATGAAACCGTGTGGCTTACACAAGACCAAATGGCCACATTGTTTGATAGAGATAGGAGTGTCATTGTTAAGCATATTGCCAATATATTTTCAGAAGGCGAATTGGATGAAAAAAGCAATGTGCAATTTTTGCACATTGCAAATTCCGATAAACCGGTAAAATTCTACAACCTAAATGTTATAATTTCTGTAGGTTATCGTGTAAAGTCTCAACGAGGTACACAGTTTCGTATTTGGGCAACCAAACGACTGAACGAATATATCAGAAAAGGTTTTACCATGGACGATGAACGCCTCAAAAATCTTGGAGGCGGTGGATACTGGAAAGAACTATTGCAACGAATACGAGATATTCGCGCTTCCGAGAAGGTGTTTTACCGTCAGGTACTCGACATTTACTCTACCAGTATAGATTACGACCCCAAAGCTGAAGTTTCCATTGCATTTTTCAAAAAGGTGCAAAATAAAATTCATTATGCAGTGCATGGGCAAACAGCAGCAGAGGTTATATACACCCGAGCCGATGCCGAAAAAGAATTTATGGGTTTGATGACATTCTCAGGTAGTCGTCCGTACCTGAAAGATGTTGTTTTGGCAAAAAATTATTTAGACGAAAAAGAGCTTCGAGCGTTGGGTCAAATAGTATCGGGGTATTTAGATTTTGCAGAACGTCAAGCCGAAAGAGAACAGACTATGACAATGAAAGATTGGGCAGAACACTTGGATAAAATTTTGACCATGAGCGGTGAAAAACTGTTACACGGAGCAGGCACTATCAGCCACGAAACCGCTATAGAAAAGGCTACTACAGAATATAAAAAGTATCAGCAAAAGACATTAAGTGAAGTAGAAAAAAATTATTTAGAAAGTTTAAAAGTATTAGAAAATAAAACAAAAAAAGGTAAAAAATGAAATATTTTTTTGCGTTACTAATTGGAGTAGGATTCATTGTTTTAATCTATAAATTGATTAAAACAATGAATTCGTTTAATTCATACAATTGCCCTAAATGTAAAAAACTGACAAAACATAAAGAAGTTACAAGAAATTATGTAAAGCATGATACTTACAAGGATTCGGGGGTAGCTTCCATAGTAACATATGAGTGTGAAAATTGTGGTTACCATTGGAAAAAGGATATGACTGATGACTTCTCTGACACCAATAGCTTCATTTCTGGTGATTAAAAAAACGAGAAAGAACTGATTTATTGACAGGGTGACTCAAAGTCACCCCAACATTTAAATTATATTATTTAACAAAAGTTTTTTGGTGATTTTGGTGAATATTGCTACTTTAGAAGAGGAAAAGAATGGAATGAAAAGAGAAGATATGTAAGGGAATTTAAGGGTGTATTTGAATAGCAAGTGCCATAATAAAATAACTCTTACATCTGCTTAATAGTATATTCTTATTTAATCAATAGACAATGAATTTAGATTTTGAAGAAATTAAATCAATTCTTTTAGAAATTAAATCTGATTATATAAATGGTTTAAATAGTGAAAAAAAGGCAAGTATATATATAACTGAAAGAGATATTGTATCAGAAATATTCAATAGATTAAAATTATATTGCTCAAATAGAAATTTATCTTCTCATACTGAAATTAAACCAGTTCCCAGCCAATCCTCAGAAATTTCAGATTTAAAACGCCTTCCTAGAATAGATAACGTGATATTACAGAACAAAGGTGAGAAAACATGGAAGTCAGATGCTATTAATTTCCAAGATAAATATAAAAAAGGATTAATCGAAGCAAGATTTTCATCTGTTCCAATTGAGTATTTCCACACGGCTATAGAAGTAAAGATTCAAAGCAATACAAGTGATGCTAAAAAAGACATTGACAAACTAAGAAAAATTCAAGATGCAAACAATGATTGTAACTGTTTCTTTATGCTATTAAATGCAAGAGGTAGAATAAATGACCATAACTCAATCCTTGAATATGCAAAAAAACAAAATATTTCAATTATAGATTATACAAATCACCATAAGCAAGATAAAATCAGTGAAATATCATTAGAATCTCAAAAGAATAAAAACAAAGTTGTTACGGAGAATAATTCAAAATCAAGGAGAAGTCGAATTATTGACTTAATAAATCAGAAATCTAGTGATACTGAAATTCTTAAAATATTAGATATCGAATATCCATACGGAACATTTAAAACAAGCAATTCTACGGCAATATATGGTACTAAACGAGACATGGGATTTATATGATTATATGAGTGATAATAGCAAGCAGGGAGCAGTATCAAACAACAAAATATGGAGATAAATAATAATATATTAGAAAAGAGATTTGAGCAATTTGCTAATTTTGTTTTCAAGCAAGACGGAAAATCTTTTGATTCTTTTAAGACTTCGGAGTTTATTGATATTAATGAGAACTATAAATATTCGGTATATAACGAGGCACGAGAAAACTTATCCAATAAACTTTGGAAAACTGATGATATTGGTACTGGCAAGATTAAAAAGGCAATTGATTCTGCAATTCAGACAAGTGTTAATCATAATTATCGAATGACTGATAATAACCTTGTGGACTGGCGGAAAAAAGATAGTTTTTCTAAAAGGACTAATAGCCGTTTGATTGAACAGTTGTTTTTTGATTTCTATAAAAGCAAAATAAATGACCAGGTTGCATTTGAAAGGTTGATTGACGAAGGACTTTCATACCAGTTTATTGCTTACTTGTTTTTCATAAAAGATTATAATAAGTATTTACCGATTTCCCAAGAGCAGTTTGATAAGATTTTTGAATACATTGGAATTCAGGAATTCAAAACAAGGAAAAATGCATCATGGGAGAATTATCTTGAGTATTGTAAAATAATTAAAAGTGTTCGCGATTTTCTTAAATCAAAGGATAAAAACACGACACTAATTGATGCTCATTCATTTTTATGGATTTTAGGTAGGCTGCTTGAAGTTGATAAAGATAGTGAAAATGATCAAGGACTAAAACCGCATATAGATAATATTCAACTACCAAAACCTGATTGGAATTTGATAATTACTAATACTGAGATTACCACAGATAATGATTTATCTATTTTTCAAGCATTATATTCATTTGAAAATCATCAGGCTTATGCCAGTCAGATTGGTTTATTACTTGGTCATTCAGGAAAAACACCCCATAGCCTGATAAATCTAGAAATTGGAAGATATGCTAAACGAATTGCTCAACATTTTGACATTGAATTAACAAAACGAGAAAATCAAAAATTTAAATATTGGGATTTATTCTTCAATGGTTGGGATGAAGGAAACTTTTTCATATGGCAATTAAAACCTGAGATTATTGAAGCATTAGAGCAGAATAAACTGACAGGTATTGAATTAATAAGCGAAGAAATTTCAACTGAAGAATCGAAGGATTTATTTGAAGGAGCTAAAAAGACTGTAACAATAAATGCTTATGAGAGAAATCCAAAAGCAAGAAGTTTATGTTTAGAGTATTGGGGGACAATGTGTGTTGTCTGCGGTTTTGACTTTGAAAAGGTTTACGGAGAAATTGGAAAAGGATTTATTCATGTTCATCATTTGATTCCAGTTTCACAAATTGGAAAATCGTATCAAATTAATCCGATTTCTGATTTAAGACCTATTTGCCCGAATTGTCATGCTATGATACATTTGAAAAATTCCCCAAGGGAAATTGATGAGATGAGAGAATTAATTAATGTTAGTAGCAAAAACAAGTCAGCTCAATGACGGTTTTACCGTCAATTTATTTCCTTCGCCCATCTATAGTTGGGGTTACAAACCCCAACGAACCAGAGTATAAAATGAAACAATTACAACAAATGCTGATTTTTAATTTATTATACTTGTATGTGTGTCAACCATGAGATATAAGTAAAAAATATAAATAATGACAAATAAAGAACACATATTAGCTGAAATGAAGCGACACAAAGATACACTGCATAATCTGGGTGTTGTAAAGGTTGGGCTTTTTGGTTCCTATGTAAGAGACGAAGCAAGTGAAAAAAGCGATATTGACATTTTTATAGAATTTGAACCGGAGAAAGAAAATTTTGATAATTTCATGTCTGTTTACGATATTTTTGAAATGAGCTTTGAAAATGAAAAGATTGAGATTGTTACAATGAATGGATTAAGTCCACATATAGGTCCTCAAATACTTAAAGAAGTGATTTATGCATAAAGACTCAATAGAATACTTGAAGCATACAATAATTGTCGGGGTGACTTTGAGTCGCCCCGACAATTGCACTAATAAAGAACATTTTCTTAAAACAGGCCGGAGGCCTTGAATACTCTGACGAAGCGTCCTCGCTTCGCCAAACCAAGTTACAAACCCCAAAGAACAATACAATAATTGAGGGGGTGACTTTGAGTCAACCCCTCAATAAATATAGGTCAGTCAACCCGACAATAAATATACTACCTCAATAAATCAAAATATCCCTTTTTCTCAATGGTCTCGCCACAATAGGTTGTGAGTTTGAAATGGTACGAAAATGTTTCTATTCCCTGTTGTTTGTCGCGGTAACTGCCATCCCAACCTTTTGCTAATTCGTCTGAGAAGAAAACCTCCTGTCCGAAACGGTTAAATATTCTCAGGAATTCTAATTGTTCCATACCCCAGCCTCTTATATAAAGCATGTCGTTGGTGCCGTCGGCATTGGGACTAAATGCGGTTGGTAGATCTGCGTTACATGGAATAGAATCGGTTGAGTACATTCTCACATCAAAATGAAACTCGGTAGTGTGGCACGAGTCTGATGCTACAACGGTATAAACTTCATTGCCAAGTACTCTTACCCTTATGCTTCCGTTTTCGGTATCTACTATGTTTGTTTCTGGTGTCCATTTGTATTGCAGAGGAAAATCGGTTGAGATTTTTAATTCTACAAATTCACCTATCACTACACTTGTATCGCTGAGGTTTTGTTTCCATGCCGGATATTTTCTCGTTTTTACTTCTATAGAATCGGTAGAACTGCATGAAAGCGAATCGGTAATGGTAACCTTGTATGTGTTACTATCAGCAATTTCAAAGTCGGTTATGGTGTGTGTATTGGCGGTGAATACTTCATTATTTTTGTGCCAAATAATGGAATTTTTATGGTCGTAAAATGCAGTTACCACCGCAGCAGAATCCTGACATATCAACTGTTTAGCAGTCAGTGTAAGTTCCGGATGCGGATATACTACCACGTTTTGAATCATGGTATCGGCGCAGTTGCTGTTATCGTTGGCAAAGAGCATAATTTTATATTTCCCGGCATTGGTAAACGATTTATCAATAGGATTTTGTACCGTAGCATTTGTGCCATCGCCAAATTGCCAATTCCATTTGGTTGTTTGCTCAGAAGCATCGGTAAGTAGTAGGCTTTCTCCAATACACAGATTGGTATCGGCAATGGCAAAATTTGCCACTACTTCATGTATGTATATTTCTTGTTCTGCTAATTGGTTTACACAGCCGGTTTTGTCAAAGAGTATCAGTTTTATTGGCATGGTACCTATTTGGTCGTAACTGATCGTATGACTGAACTCATTAGATACATTTCCATTGCCGTAATGCCATTCTACAGAGTGAACTTGAACGGTGTCTTTTATAGTAAGTTGTATTTGTTCGCCCTTGCAGATGTCTGTTTGATTTACCGTGAATGCCCCCAAACTACCATTTACCAGAATATTTTTTTCTGATGTTGCCGCACAACCATTGGCGGTTTGTACATCGAGCTTAATGGTATTATTGCCAAGTTGCGAAAGTAAGTATTTAAATTCTGCATTATCAGGACTGCTATATGTACTTACCAAATTGTTGTTTACATACCAAGCTCCTGTTACAATAGCATCAGGATAGGATAGGTGCAGAGCCGTTATTGCATTTTTCTGAGCAGAAGAATCGGGGTAGAAATTACAAACTACGCTGTCTGAAATGGTAAATGCAGCATCTACCGCTTCTACCAGAATATTATTTTTTAGTTCAATCGTATCGTTACAATATGAATTTATTGCAATCAGTTTTACCGAATAGGTACCTCGTTTTGGAAACATAATATTGAACGGACTGTTTGTATTTTGCTCTATTAAGGAGTCGTTTCCAAAATCCCACTTATACGAATCGGCTTCGCTATATTCATTATAAACAGAAATCCATTGATTTACACACAGCGTTGTATCTTCAATTACAGGTTTCGCTTGGTTTACCGCTATCTGTACCGAAGCAGTATCGCTACAACCATTACTGGTTTCAACAGACAAACTAATGGTGTATTTTCCTCCTCTTGTATAGACATGATTCTGAGTAGAATCGTCCATAGTGGCATAAGCTGTAGAAGCATTATCGCCCCAGTTCCAAGTTCCCGCTACACTATCGGGGTGGTAGGTATGATTTGTAAGTATTGTGCCATTATCGCAAATTACCGGAACATTGGTGGTAAATGCAGCCTGTACTTCCTGAACGTTAATTCTATTTTTCAGAACCAAAGTATCTGAGCAGAGTGGGTGAAATGCTATGAGACTTACCTCATAGTCGCCCCTTTGCGGATAGGCAATTTCTAAAGCATCGTTATTGGTTACGGCAATAGTATCGGCTTTACCAAAATACCAATAGTAGGTCTGCGCCAAATGGGTAGTATTGTGAAACAGCACGGTATCAGAGGTACAAATTTTATCGTCTGAAATGATTGGTAATGCTTGATTTACGGTTATGAGCGTGTCAAAATTATCCTTACAACCATTGCTTGTATTTACAGAAAGAGAAGCCGTATATTCGCCCCCGGCGGTGTAAATATATTTTTGAATTGAGTCGGCTTTTATTATATATGGCTCTGTGCTGCCGTTTCCAAATTTCCAAGTACCTGAAACAGGGTCGGGAATATATCTGTGGCGGAATAGAACCGAGTCATTATCGCAAATGTAGTGTGATGAGATATTGAAACGCGCATCAATTTCTTGAATATTCACGGTCTTAGTAACAGTATCTTTACAACGCAAGTTTTTAAAACCAACAACTGTAATCTTATAATCGCCCCGTTTTTCATAGAATGCATCAAAATCAGAAAGGCTGCTTACTACATTTCCATTGCCCAAATCCCAAGCAATGCTATCTACAGAAAAAGAGTTATTTATAATATGCATAGGTTCACCTGCGCATCCCAGTGGGTCGGGGATGGTGTATGATACTTTTGGTCCGAAAACATCTATTGACTTAGAAACGGTAAATTTACAACCTCTAAAATCGGTAGCGTTGAGCAGAATAAACAAACTGGTATCTTTTGAGTAGGAATAAGGTTCCACTATAGTTGAATCGTTTTGAGTTGCAGGGTCAAAGAAATATCTGGTACTGCCATCGGTTCTCACAGTGTTGTTATTCCCCAAACTCCAAATAAATGTAACGATTGAAGTATCTTTAGGCAAATAGTCTAATTGTAAGGTATCGGCAGGGGCACAAAGGAACGGCTTAGACATAGTAAACTCCGGACGAGGAACCGGAAACACCTCTACAGAAGCGGTAGCAGTATCGGCACAGGCTATGTGGTTCGATGCTATGAGGCTTACCGTATATATTCCTGCTTTGCTGTAAGCATAGTCTTTCGGAAGGCGTTGCGTTCTTGTATCGCCATTGCCAAAATCCCAATTCCATTTGGTAGCACCACTCGAAAATTCGATTATTTGCAATGTGTCATATTCGCACAGAAGGGTATTTTCAACAGAAAAACCTGCAATAACTTCATAAACGGTTATAGGTTTTGGCCCAATAATATTCTGACATCCGGTAGAATCAAACAATTTCAAAATAGGCTCCACAGTGCCTTTTCCATTGTACTGGTGCCAAGGATTCATTTCATTTGAAGCAAATCCATCATCAAAAATCCATACCAGAGAATCTACGTTAAATAAGTTGCTCGGGGTAAATAAAACTTCATCGCCAATACAAATTTCCAATTGAGAAGGAGAGAAGTCGCCCAAGGTACCGTTTACAATAATGGTATCAGAGAAGCTGTCGGTACAACCGTGAGCTGTGGTAACCTCAAGATTTGCAATCATAGTACCAGGTATGGTATATCGCCAAAGCGCTGTTGCCGATATGTAATTGCTTGGCAAAGCAGTTTCATGAAACTGCCAGCTTCCGCTTACTATCGGGTCGGGTATGTTGGTATGTTTAAAGCTTACAAGGTTCTTCTGTGCTTGACCTTTTAAGTAATAGTTACAAACAATAGAATCAGAAACAGTAAATCGGGCATCAACCTCTTCAACATATATTTTTCCGGTGTAAGTATCGCTACACGCTGCTGTCTGGGCGGTGATGCTGTATGTGTACACACCTCTATTCAGATACGCGCTTTTCAAACTGGTGAAGTTGGTAAGGGTAGTATCTTTTCCATTACCAAAATCAACTATATAGGTAGCTTTTTGAATGTTCTTATTGGTGAAAATCACTTCGTCGCCGGCACATATTGTAGAATCTGAAATAGTAGGCTGTGCCGAAATTACATAAATAGAAGTATCATATTGAGCAGTACAACCATGAGAACTCTCAACGCTCAGAGATATGTTTTGACTGCCACCTTCATAAAAACTATGATTGGTGGTAATAGCTTTAGTTGCATAGGTATTGAGCGGTAGATTGTCTGAGAAATCCCAAAAAACGTTTACCGGACTTATTACGGTATCCATGGTAAAATCTATAGAGTTGCCACTACATATCACATATTTAGATGCGGTAAAGTGAGCATCTACAGCTTCTACAGAATATAGAAATTGAGTAGAGTCAATACAGTCGCCCATTTTTGTAGCATACTGTTTTACCCAAAAATAGCCCGGAATGTCGTGCGAAATTGTTGGATTTTCAATATCAGAAAGCGTATCTCCATTAGAAAATACCCATGTATAATGGTCGTTACTTGTTGATAAGTCAAAGAAGCCTACCGTTTCGCCTGCACATAATTCTAGATTAGTCATATAGAAACTTGCTTGAGGCGCATATTGCCAAATAGATTTGGAAACGGTGTCTCTACAGCCTATAGAGTCTTGAGCTACAAGGCTTATATAATGCAATTTCTGATTGTATTCAGAAAACGGAACATCGAAATTTTGATCGGAGATAAAATCGGTATATTCATCTTCTAGGAGCGGATTCATTTCATTGCCAACACTCCATTTCCAAAGTGCTATAGATTTATCAAAAGGTTCTATAGACAAACTTAAAGTGTCATCAATAGCACAAAGATGCGTTTTATCAAAAGCTATAGTCGGAGATGGTTTGGTGCTTCTTATTTCCACTATTGCAGTATCGGTACAATAATTTTCGTCAAAAGCCAGTAGCATTATAGTGTGTTTTCCAGTTTCATCAAATCCGGAGAGTGTTGCGTTATCTTTCCATGTTCTTTTTACAGGAATACCGTCTACATACCAAAGAAATGGTTCGAAATAATCTTCAACATAATCTTTTGAATTTTTGGAAGATACAAGTAAAGAATCGTAACTGCAAACAACAGAGTCGGTGTTTATTAAAGAGATTTCTGCATGTACCGGCACTCTTACATAAAATGAATCTATATACACCACTTTTTGATTTGGTTTATTCAAATCTGGTATTAAGCTTATGGTGTATTTCCCCGGTGATTTATAACGGTGGTTTACGAGTAACGAGTTTTCATACACGGTATTATCGCCCATATCAATACCCCAAGGAGTTACAGAAGAACCGGACTTGTATTTTATGGTTACTTTTTCATATTCGCAAGGAGTTCTTTCTACAATAAAATAACGACGAGGCAAAGTATCTATTTTGGGAATAGAGTCAAAAATGGATTCAGCTAGAATCGAAGAATCTTTAAAAATGTTTGGAAATAGAGTTACACAACCGTTATATGTTGCTTGTAATTCTGCAAACGGATATCCTGAGAAATAGCCGCTTAGTTCTAATAAAATAGGATTTGATGAATTACAACTTTTGTTGAAGTATCCGGTTGGGTCAATTATATCCCAACGGTCAATAACATTTTCAAAAGCAGATTCAATTTTTATATATATGCTATCGCCCTGTGTGAGTATTGCAGGTTTTGTTTCAAGAGAAATATCGGCAGTAATTTTGTCGCCAACTTCAATAAGTACTTTTGTCGTATCAGAGCAGCCCAATTTATCTTTAACAATTAGTTTAGCAGTATATTCTCCCGTTTGTGTGTATAGGTGCGATATTGCTTTACCTGAATGTTTTGCAGCTTTAAGCATACATTCATCTACTACATACGCTTTATTAGTTGTTTCAATAATCTCATATATTTTGGACTGTGTACAACTCAAGTAGTCCTTAACGCATTTGCAATCAGAAATTTTCAATTCGTAAGGAGAGTTTTCGTCACAGTTAGCCGTAATTATTTGATTACTACATTTGGTAATAGCTATTTGAAACGAATCTTTTGCACTCTTACTAAGGGAATCATGTTCCAAAATACATTTGGTGAAAACTTCCGTTTCCTTGTCTATAGCCGCTTGGTTGAAAGTAGCAGTTGTACCATCGCCAAATATCCATTGGTATTCAACGATTGGATTATTGGCGTCGGTAATTCTTGAAATACTGCTGAAATCTACCGTCAAAGGTTTACAGCCACTTTTTGGTAAAGCTTCAATCTTGGCAAGTGGCAGTGGTTTTATGAGCGATTTTTTAGCTGTATCAGTACAACCGTCTGCGCTGTGAGCTACCAATAAAATAGGAATATTTAAGCTATGAGCCGTTCTGAAATAATCGTGTTCCTTGGTATAAACGCCATTTAATACGGTAGCTAAATTTGTCGCATTGGTAAGGAAAGTCAATGTAGAATCTTTTTGTTTTAGCCATTCGTATTTAAAAGCTTGCGTCGATTTGTTTGTTGTTTGAACCCTTACCGGATAAGGGCAGCCGTAGGTAGCTTCAAAGTCAAAATCGGCTTTTATCTTATCAACTTCAAGTGTTTTGTATAGAGTATCTGTGCATCCATTGTTCAGTTCTGATATAAGTCCTAATTTGTTAGTGCCTGATTCCAATAAAAACTGAAAATCCTTTTCCTTCACAATTCTTTTTTCTTTAGGAGTCTGCAATATCCACGATATGAATTTGCTCGAATCAGAAACATTTGCCATAAATTGCCCTTGGCAAACTTTATTAAATTCTTTATTCAGAATAGCAGTGTCACGTAGAGAAATGATATTGAAAGAATCTCTTTCACATTGATTTACAAAAACATTTACCGCAAAGGTATCTATGCAAACATTTGAATATTTGGTAATTAATTGTATGGTATTAATTTCGCTCTTACATATTGAAAATTCGGCATTAGGTAAATATGAACTTTGTCCTAAGTATTGCCAAGTAACCGGATATTGTTTGTTCTTATTGGTAAATATTGTTTTGCCTGAACAAATGGTATCGTTGGGTTTTACAATTGTATTATTGCTTTCAATGTCAATATCATACAACCTGCAATCTTTTATTGAAATGTTCTTTTTTATAGTATCCGCACAATGTGTTCCGTATTCCGAAATCATTGAAATGGAATAAGTATCAGGGTTGCAAAATAGTGCAGTTGCATTATTGCCTGTATAGGTTGTATCTTTTGTAATCCAGCGAGTAGCCGAAGCCGAGTACGGATTAGATAATTCTAGTGTTGAATTACAAATAGCCTTCGTTTTGTCTTGAAGTGTATTGTCTATATAGATATTGAAATCATTATTAAGTTTTTTGTCTATCGTGAATTTGAAAACAGAGGTATCGGGGCAATCAGAGCCAATTCCGGTAACGAGTTTTATTTGTTGCAGACCATTATCGCAAAATGTTTTAGAAAATTCTGTTTCGGTCGTGGTTTCATTATTTACAGTCCACAGCATATCGCCAGTTAAATTGCTAGAATAGCTAAAGTTGTAAATACCCCTACCTATGGTTGCGTTGGGAGTTATTTTCGCCTGAGAATTCGTAGTAACTAGAATATCGGTTTGTGCTTTGGTAAGTGTTATGGTTTTTGAAGTTTCATCGGTGCAAAGGCTGTCATTGCCTGTTATTTCTAGTTTTATAGAGTATGTACCATAATCTTTGAATGTGTATAGTGGTGATGATTTATCGGAGAATTTTACATCGTCAATATACCAAGAGGCGGTAGTAGGAAATTCTGCAGAACTTTTATTTACAAAAGTAACATCTATAGGCAGAGTACAGCCGTTTATAATTGTATAATCAAACTGGGCGAGGGGCGAGGCTGGTACCGAAATGTCTTTCTCAAACATAGAAGTGCAACCAAATTCGTCGGTTATAGAATAGTTTACCGTTATGTTTCCTGAATTTGGAAAAAATATCTGCACATTATTTCCTGTATAACTGTTACCTTCTATAACCCAAAGTTGATCAATTAGACTACCATCGGTTGCTTCAGAACTATCTGCGAAAGTATATGTAGCCGGAGCACAATATTTTTTGTCTGTAATAAAGTTTGCCGTTGGGGCTTTGTGTATCGTTATTGATAGAAGTGCAGTATCTGCATTTCCCAAATCAGTTTTAGAATATGCAATGAGTGAAATGGTATATTTGCCCGGAGTGGTATAGAAAATCTGCTGAGCCTCATTGCTTGAAATAGGTGCCGGCTGAGCGCCTTCCTTTCCAAAGCTCCATTGGTACATAACGTCTGTGCCGGTAGATGATAAATTTTTAAACTCAACAATTGAAGACTCGCAATAGTCTTGTTTTTCTATACTTATTTCCGATTTTATCTGCGATAATGCAGTAATTGTAGATAAACTTAGAAGCGAAAAAAGGAGTAGTTTTATGAATGATTTCATCTATTTTTTTTTTATTTTTTTTTAATTGTCAGATTTAACATCAATGGATTAATTCTTTTTTTGTTTGGATGTCTCTTCCTCCAAAGTTGTATCATCTGAAATATACAATGAATTTAATTTTATTTATTAAAAGCTTATGAAAATAGATTAGTATAAGCTTTTAATATTTAGAAACATAGCAAAATTATTATAGTTTTAATAGATCTTTTTAAGGAATAACAAAACTAAAGATTATTTCTGAATTAGGAAAATCATTGAATACATATTATTGAAAAATAAAATCAAGTAATTTTTAGTAGTTTGTACCAATAACTAATAGTGTAGTATATTATTTTAATTATATTTGACGTTTAGGGTTACAGGCATTGTTATTTAGAATAAATGCTTCAGTAGAGAAAATTCATGAATTTTCTTTGCAAGTAATAGAGAAGTGAATTTTCTCTACAAAGTTAAATTTTCAAATTATTTACAGATGAAAGCATTTTTATTACTATTACTTTTTAATTCTTTTTTCGTGTTCATATCTGCTCAGCAAATTGATATTGATAAAAAGAAGGAATTAGCTGCAGAGTACTCAAGTTTATCTGTTCGCTACCAGTTTAGAACAGATTCTTTAAACTCAGTAATTTCTAGATGGGTGAAGTATTGTGGAGTTTCTGAACCAAATTTCAGAATGAAAATATTGTCGCATATAGCTCAAGATAAGTCTGTTGATAGTATTATAAATGTAGAATCGTTTGCTTTTATTGTCAATTATCTATACAGAGTTAAACTCGGTGAGAAAGATAGTTCAGACCTTCGATTAGAATATCAAACAAACGCTATCTTTTATGGATTTATTCCAATTGGAGAAGATTTCGACGAGTTTACTCAGAAGTATGCACTTAAATTGAGGGAGTTAACCACGCTCGATGCTGTTGATACATTATTTCTTCAATTATATTCAAACAATATTGATACTTTTTTAAATGCCATTGAAACTGATGATAATTTGCAGAAAGCAAATGTTAAGAGTCTTTATGATAATGAAATGAAATCAATTGCAAGTTTGCCCGATGGAAATGTTTCTATAGGCTTGGGACTATGGACTCCAATAGGCAATATGGCAATACTTGGAGTTCATCCGTCTGTTCAGTTGCAACTTGGTGTCTATGGCAAGAAGGTTTTTGCAGATATAGCTATTGAGACAAGATTTTTGCAATCGGCAAATAGTTATTTGGTAAATGCACCGAATATAGGAATGGTAAACTCAGAACGTTTTTTCTCAGTATATCTTGGAGTGCAACCCGGTTATGTGTTTTTTTAGGAATAAAAAGCATTTCATTGCCGGAGTTGTTGGTGTGGGTTTAGATATACTTAAAGTACTTTACCCGAGAGACTATCCGGATGCAGTTTTAGAAGAAGAGAGGATGGCAATAAATCTATCAAGTTTAAATGTAAATTTAGGGTTACAATATAAATTTTTGAACCCCCGTGGTGGATATTGGGGAATTGCTGCAAAATATGAATTTGTCAATTTCGATAATAAAAACGGCACATCGCTTACCGGCGATGTTATAAGTGTATCAATATCACGCGGTTTACTAGAAAATTCGTTGAAAAAACAAAATCAAGAATTTTGGAAAAAATAGATAAAATTAGTCTATTGCCGGAAAGTTAATTTCGTCAGAAACGTAATATAAAACCGGAAACATGGATGAAATATCTTTGTATAAATAAAATGCTTCTTGTTTTGTTCTAAAATCACCAATTCTTATCTTAAAATAGGGTGGTTGGTAGATGAGATATGCCGAGACATCGGGGTATTTTGCGAGGAACTTTTCTCTCACCTTTTTAGCCTGTTCTTTAGACTCCTTGCCCGATGAGTTGTATATCTGAATTCTCCAACCTTTAATAGTTTGAGAACCTTCATTTATTTTTATATGTTTATTAAGCAAATATTGAACTCTGGTATCTTGATTTATGCTAATAGTTCCCAGACCGTTAACTGGTTCTTGTAATTTATAGAGCAAATCTGTTGTTCCGTTGTCTTGACTAGTTTGAGCAAAGCTACAGAAATATAAAGTAAAAAGAATTGAGCAAGTAAAAAAACGCATCATTTAAATTGTATGTTTGTTTCTAATGGACTGATTGTGTAATATTTTGAAATCTCTTAAATAGAAATGCAAATATATATTAAAATTTAAAGTATTACAATTAATTACTTTTTTTGAATTGTCTAAAATTTGTCTTTTATATGTGGATTTGAATTTTCTATTAATTCATATTTTGAATATAATAGAAAAAGCCGTCGGTTACATATAGCAACCGACGGCTTTTTTTATTTGAAGCTGTTTATGTGCAACTCAATGGATCAAAAATCTATTTTATTATTAATGTAGTTTCAAATGATAGACCTGTTTTGTTGTCTATTACTTTTACAATATTTAAACCGGTGTTTAAAGTACCAGCTTCAATTGTTACTACACTGCTATTGTTAACTGAACTATATACTTTTTGAGCTAATGTGTTTGTAATAAATAGATTGAAAGAATTAGAATTGAATGTAACGGTTACATCTTCATTAGCAGAAGCTGGAGCAGGAGCAACGATTAATTCAAGAGCAGAATTTTCTTCAATTGTAATATTAATGTCATTAGCAGTATAAGCTTTGAAAGCAACTTCACCTTCATAATTACAAGAGTTACAATCTAGAGAAGCACCATTTTTTAGAACAAGAGCATCTAATTTTTCTATGCCGTTTTGGTCACATATTGTGATTGTTCCGTTCAAAGTACCATGATTAATTTCTGTAATACCTGATACAGAAATTAAATTACATCCTTGAGTTGAAGCGTTAGTCAATACTACGTCTGTGTAATATAAATTGATAGTTTCTATGTAAGAACCAGGACCAAAACTACCTACTGTGTTGTTGAATCTAGTAGTTGCAGCTGTAAAAGAACCATTATTTTTAAATACAAGATTTGAATTTATGATTACATCAACAAAATCAATTGAACAATTGTTTATGAAAGAACATCCACTATTAACATGACTTGGTTGAGTTACAGACATATAACCGTTATTTACAAATTTTCCGTTAACGTTTAATGCTCCGGTAATAAATACATCTGCGTTATTTTCAAGAGTTCCTTCTGGGTTTATATTCAACCCGTTATTAAAATATATAGTGCTATAATTATATATTTTTCCGCCCATACCAGACCAGTTTTGAACGTTTATTCTACCATAGTTTTCTATTACTATTGTATTGCTGTTTATGCTGAAACTAGGGATATTTAATGTTCCAAGAACAATAATTCTGTTAGCTCCGTTGAAGTTTATTGAGCTGATGTTTGCAGTTCCACAAATTACTAGAGTTGCATTTGTCATATTTATCCCACTGTTGTAATTATTAGTTATACATGCAACAGCACCACTAGGAATATTAGCCCAGTTTTTACCGTCTATTACTAAATTACAATTTGCGCAAGTTTTTGTAGGTACAGGAATTACTGGAGTACAATTACAGTTTACTGGTTTTGTAAGCGTGATACTTGCAGTAGCAGAACAACCGTTTTTGTCAGTTACTAATACACTGTATGTACCAGCTTTAAGGTTTTCAATTGTTTCTTGGTTCACAACGCCATTGCTCCATGCTATAGAATAAGGAGCTACACCACCAGCAATTTCAATTTCAATACTTCCGTCACCGTCTATATTACAACTTGTATTATAATCGCCAATTACAAGAGGACTAGTAAGTACAATAGCTATAGCTTCTGTTTGAGCTACAGTTGCAGTTTTCACAGCAGTACATCCAAGTTGGTCAATAACTGTTACAGTATATTCACCAGCACCTATTCCATATAAATCTTCTGAAACAGAAGCATTGCTCCAATTGAAGTTGTATGGCATATTTCCACCTATAACGGTGATGTCTACATAACCATTATTTACAGTTGCACATGCAGCTTCACCGGTGATAGCAGAAATTTGAATTATTGCAGGTTGAGATATTTCAAATGTTTGTTGAGCAGTACATCCATTAGCATCAGTTGCTAATATAGAATATTGACCTGCTACAGCAGCGCTAAGAGCTGAAGTTATTGCGCCATTATTCCAAGAATAAGTGATAGGTTCAACAGCATTTGTTATAGATGTAAAAATTGAACCGTCAGTTCCAGCATTACAACTTACATTTTTCACAGTTCCTTCAATTGAAATAGCTTCAGGTTGAGTGATAGAAAAAGATTTTTCTACGATACAACCAGTAGCATCAGAGATTGTTACAAGATAGTTTCCTGCCGGAATATTTGAAATGTCTTCTGTTGCAGCGCCATTGCTCCATGCGAAATTAATAGGAGCTACGCCACTATTAATTGTTAAGTTTATACTGGCATTTGAAGCTGAGTTGCAGCTTGCATTTGTAATTTCTTGATCTACAGTAAAAGCTGGCGATTGAGTGATAGTAAATGCTTTAGATACATTACATCCTTTTGCATCCGTTACAGTTAATGTGTATTTTCCTGCTCCAATATTTGTTAAATCTTTCGTAGTTTCACCATTACTCCATTTGTATGATAGCGGAGCAACTCCATTTGTTATTGATACTATTATACTTCCGTCATTTATACTGTTACAAGAAACATTGTTTACAGTAGCATTTATAAGTATTTGTTTAGGTTGAGTTACGAAAAAAGTTTTCAAAGCTTGGCATCCGTTTCCGTCAGTAACGGTTACGTGATATGAACCTGCCTTAAGATTGCAAATATCTTCTGATGTTGTTTCTTCACACCACCAATATTCAATAGGTGCTGTTCCGTTTGTTACCGTAATATTAATACAGCCATCTTTGCTTCCAAAGCATGTAAGATGGGATACTTCACCTGTAATATTGATGTTACATTCTACATTTGGATTTTCAAGACCTATCTCAATGATTGAGTCTACTGGAGTTGAAGTTTCTGTTTGTGCGAAACTAAACATAACCGATAATAATAATAGCACTGTGCTCAAAGTAAATCTTTGAATTTTCAAATTTGTTTTCATTTTTTAAAATTTTTGTTTTTTTGTCTTATAAAATTTCGGTACAAATTTATATTGTTAATTGATACCACCAAAATTTTTAGTTGTTTTTTTTATTTTTTTTTCTTATATTAAGGGAAACCTTTTTGATATACTTGCGTAGGGGGCTAAAAGTCAGAGAATACGTATCTTTTTGTATAAAGTTACTTTTTTAGAGATGTTTTTTTTAAAACGCATCGCTCGTTGTTTTGATAATAACAATGATAAAAAACACCTCTGTTTCGTTTTTTATCATATAAATTCTACTTATTATTATATGATTTTCGTCATATTTAATAGAAGACATAACAAAAAAAACATTAATGGGGTTTGTGATATTTTATTACTGGTTGTTTGGAGCTGGTAGTTGTTTTGTTGATTTGGTTTATTAAAGAAAATGCTTTGCAAAAATAAACTAAAAACATATTTTTGTTTATCGTTTATTTTTGCAAAGCATAAGACAATTCTCAGTATATAATATATTAAAACAAGATAGGAATATTTGCTTTTTTACATTCAGCAATCATATCTTCAGGCCAAATACTTGCTTGGATTTCTCCAATATGTGCTTTTCGCAAGAAAAACATACAGGTACGAGATTGACCAATACCACCGCCAATACTAAGAGGCAGTTGTTCATTTAGAAGCAGTTTGTGCCAAAATAGTTCCTTTCTATCGTTTGCATTTTCTATAGTAAGTTGTTCTAGGAGAGCTTTTTTGTCAACTCTTATTCCCATAGACGAAATTTCAAAAGCTTGTTCCAAAACAGTATTCCAAAGCACAATATCTCCATTTAGACCTTTAAGGCCGTTTTCTCCTATAGTTGACCAATCATCATAGTCGGGAGCTCGACCATCATGTTTGTTTCCATCTGCTAATTGTGCACCAATACCAATTATGAAAATAGCTTTGTGTTTTTTCGCTGCTTCGGTTTCTCGTTCTCTTGGAGTTAGTGATGGATACATTTTAGCAAGTTCTTCTGAATGAAAGAAGGTTATTTCTTCTGGAAGTATCGGTTTTATTTGCGGAAATCGTTCATATACTGAATATTCAATTCTTTTTAGTATATCGTAAATACTTGTTACCGTTTTTTTTAGAAAGGCAATTGTACGATCATTATTTGTAATTACTTTTTCCCAATCCCACTGGTCTACATATATTGAATGAATATTTGAAAATACTTCATCAGGACGAAGTGCATTCATATCGGTATATATTCCAAATCCCGATTCTATGCCTAGTTGAGCAAGGGCCAAACGCTTCCATTTGGCTAATGAGTGAACTATTTCTGCTTTTGTTTCATTCATTTCCTTAATAGGGAACGTTACTGGTCTTTCTATGCCATTTAAATCATCATTTATTCCGGTTCCTTGTTTTACGAATAGTGGTGCTGTGATGCGTCGTAATCTTAGTTCAGACGATAAATTGTGTTGAAAAAAATCTTTAACAAGTTTTATCCCCAATTCTGTTTGTTGTAAATCAAGTAAAGGAAAATAGTTTTTGGGTTTAATTAGATTGTAACTCATTGCGTTTGAAAAATTAAATTTTTAAAAGTGTTTAAAGTGTGGAATTACAAATTAACATAAAAATGATGTATTTTACAATTTTTAAATTACATTAATGCAGTAAAGAGCTACAAAAATGTAACTTTATTAGGAATTTTTGAGAAAAATATTTTAAAATTCAAGCTAAGAAACAGTTGTTAGAAGTAATTTGGTAGGTGTTTTTAATATTTTGAAATTATAGTTATAGTTTAATTTTTAATATAAAAAATTGTCATTAACATGTAATATTTAATTAATTACGTATTAATGGCAATCCTTAAAAGGTTAATAGATAATAAAATAAACAAACCCATATGTTCTGGTTGTTGATATTAAGTACTAAATTTTTAATTTATTTAGCACAAAATCAGGTACTCTAAGAGGTTTTCTATCTTCTTTGTTTACAAATACAATAGTTGAATCGGCAGTGCAGATAATCTCATTTTGAGAATTTATAAATACAAATTGAAATGCAAATTTCACAACAGGTTCTTTAATGATTGTTGTTTCTATTGTAATTTCTTCATCGTAATGAGCCGGACAGCGATATTTAAGATTCATCTCAACGACAGGCATCATTAAGTTTTGTTGTTCGATGTAACAATCACATATGCCATATTTTCTCATCATCTCGGTGCGAGCTATATGGCAGTATGTTACATAATTAGCATGATACATATATCCCATTTGGTCTACTTCGTCATATCTGGGTCTAAAGGTAAATTTATCTGTTATCATTTAATAATAGAGCGTTTTAGAAATATATGATTGTTTAGTTTTTTAAATTTTGTTCTACGTTGTGCCAAGCATCAATAAGAATTTTTGATATTGCCGATTTAGGAGCGTATTCAATAATAGATTTACTTTTTATCATTGCTTCCACCAGTTGCTTGTCGAACGGAATTTTACCCAATATAGTTATGTTTTTATTTCTAAAGTAGTTTTCCGTTTCATTACTCATATTGAGGTTAATATCATATTTATTAATAAGTGCAAAAATTGGAATAGAGAAACTTTCTACTAGTTCAACAATTCGTTTAGCATCATGTAAACCCGATTTTGATGGTTCTGTTACAATAATTACCATGTCAGTTACGGTAATTGATGATATTGCAGTGCAGCCAATTCCCGGAGGACCGTCGTTGAGCAGTATAGAAAGTTTTTTTTCAATTGCTATTTCTTTTGCTTTAGCTCTTATAATGCTTACCAGTTTTCCTGAGTTTTCTTCACCCGGACCCATTTGAGCATGAACCATAGTTCCAAATCTTGTCGATGAAACATACCATGCGTTATTGCTGCTAAGCGTAGATTTTATTGCTAAGTATGGACAGGTTCTTTCGCAGAGTTTGCAACCTTCGCATTTAAAAGGATTTATTAAAAACTTTCCTTCAGTGTTTATTTGAATAGCTCCAAAACTACAGAAATTTTTGCACAAGCCACATTGTGTGCATTTTTTCTGATCAATTTCTGCAATCCAAGCACTGTAGAAAACTTTTTCCTCCAATATCTGTGGGTTTAGTATAAGGTGTAAATCGGCAGCATCAACATCATTATCGCAAATTACTATGTTTTTTGCTAAGCTCGCAAATGCTGCTGTTATACTTGTTTTACCGGTTCCACCTTTACCACTCAAAATGGTTATTTCCTTCATTCTTTTTTACAGATTTTTCTAAATTATCAATAATGTTTAAATATCTAGATTCCGTTTCTTTATCTATAGCACTAAGTATTGTTCCCATTGCGTATTTTGATGCATATTCTTTATCGAAAGGAATTTCACCTAGTAGATCAATTGCGCTTTTTTCTAAGTAGTTGTATATCTCGTTATTACCTAAGCCCGATTTGTTTACAATAACTCCGAAAGGTTTTTTCATTTCTCGAAGCAATGCAATTGTAATTTTAAGGTCATTCACACCAAACGGAGTGGGTTCTGTAACAAGAATTACATAATCGGCATCGCTTACTGTTTGTACCACCGGACAACTGTTTCCTGGAGGTGCATCAAGTAAAACGATTCGGTTTTCTGAGGTAATTTTCTCCTTTAGTTTTCTTATTAAAGCAGTCTGCATTGCAGATCCTATTCGCAATCTGCCTTCTATTAAACCATTACCAATAGTAGTTGAATAGCGATTGAAATGACCTATAGAACTTAAAGATTCAGTTATTGCACCTATTTTGCAAGCATGAAAACATGCCCCACATGAGTGGCATAGTTCGATGTTTACATGAATAAATGTTTCTGATGGAATAATTGTAATTGCATTGAATTCGCAGAAATCGCTACATTTTTTACAAAAATTACATTTCTCTGCATCTATCTCAGGTACAATTACAAATAATTCTTCCGATTTTTCTAATTTATGATTATCAAAAAAAAGTAAATCGTTTGGCTCTTCCACATCGCAGTCTACCAAAAGCACTTTTGGTGTTTTAAACTGAGCTATGTGTTTTGCAAGGTTTACAGCAACCGTTGTTTTTCCTGTTCCTCCTTTTCCACTGGCAATTGCAAAAGTATATGACATTATTTTCTATCTCTTAATGATCGCAGTGATTTTCAGTGAATGATATTGTGTTATTTAGATAGCCTGTAACCAAATCTTTTGCCGAAAGTATAGGAGCACCTACAAAAACAGCTACATTGTGTTTTTTAAATATTTCTGATGCTTTTGCACCCATTCCACCTGCCAAAACATCGGTAATTCCTTTTTCGCTAAGCCATACTGGAAGTAATCCGGGCTCATGAGGTGGTGCATCAATAATTGATTCAGAAACAATATTCTGATTATCAGTTTCAATAATAGCATATTGTTTACAATGTCCGAAATGTGAATCTAGAATGCCATCTTTTACCGGAATTGCAAACTTTCTGTTTATGTTTAATTGCATGATTTTATGTTTTATAAGTGTTAATTATTTTTTTATTTCCCTGAACGCATAGCTGAATGAGAGTTATTACTCCCAATTGCCTCAGAACTGCTTAATGATTTTCTTTTTCTTTGTCTAAAAGCATTACAACAGATACTCCAAAAGCTTTGTGAACAATTGATGTTTTCTCTATTTGCTCTATTGCATTGACCTTTACCTATACCCTGTCTTCCTTTAGAACCTTTACCTAGAGGACCGCTACCATCTTTGTTTGGCATAATATTTCCCCCCGATTATTTTATTTTGTTTATAATATCTTTAATGCTTGAGGTATCGTCATTTAGAACTACCATTTGAATGTTGAATTTTTCTAGTATTTCTTTTGCTTTAGGACCAAAATCGCCAGATATTACTTGTTTCACCCCTAATTCTACAGTTTGCTCTGCAGCCTTTGTCCCAGCACCACCTTGTGCGTCTGCGTGTTCATTTTTTATGAATTTGCTACTATTTGTTTCTTTATCATAAATACAGAAGTATTTAGCTCTACCATATCTTAGGTCAAACAGTGCATCTTCTGTGTTTCCAGTTGCTGTAATTATTGTCTTCATTTTTTTAATTTTAAATTATTATTTTTCATTTGAACCCCGAAGAGCTTGGGAAACTAACATTCAATTTGAATAACTGTTCTCTATATATTTGAGCATATTTTCTCTCAGATGTTTCATTTCCTTATTTGTTATTTTATTGACTTACAATCTGATTAATTTATGTGAATTATACATAGTTACATTTTCGCAATTTCCTTAGCCTTACAAATTGGACATTCTAGCAATTCTAAGCCTTCTGGTTGCGAAAATCTTGTTTTACAAAGAGTACATTGAAACCAGTTTTTGTCGAAAATGGCATTTCCATATACTGCTTTTATTTCTTTACATTCTACCAAAGCTTTTGCTATTTTTCTTCGTGCAGCTTCGTAAATTCGTGCAAACGTTGGTCTAGAAATATCCATTAGCTTTGCAGCATCGCAATGGTTCATATTGTCATAGTCTGCTAATTTTAAAGCTTCATACTCTTCATAAAAAAGTTCTATACACTCATTGTTTTCATTTTCGAGACATACAGGTTTATATGCTTTGAATTTTGGAGGTTCTACAACTTTTCTTGGTCTTGTTTTTCTAGGCATTTGATTTTAAATTATTTTTCACGGCAAATATAATGAGAATATTCTCATTATTCAAGTTTTTAATGAGAATATTCTCATTAAAATTTTTTAGTATATATTCATTTTGGAGTGCGATAGGTCTGCCTCGTTAGAAAGGTTCGTTTATTTTATAATTGTCAAAAAAAATAATATGTTACAATTCCAAAAAAGCCTCTAGATTTCATTCTGGTCAACACGGTAAGGGCAAACCTGTGTGGTTGACCTATTTAGAAATTTCATTTTATGGAAATTCGTAGGTAACAATAAATGAAAAAACACATGGCAATAAAAGAAAATCAGATTATTAAATAGAAAAGAGAATGTTTGGACATAAAAAAACACCCCAACTTATTTTACCTTTAAAGGCAGGCCTGAAACCATGAGAGTAACTTCATTGGCAAGGGAGGCAATATATTGGTTGATCCAACCTTGGAGGTCGGTAAATTTTCTTTGTATTTCGGTACTTCCATGTCCGCCCATGCCTATTTCATTGCTTATAATGAATAACTTACATTCTAGAGCAAAGAGATTGTCGAGTTCTTTTTTAGCTTCTTCCAGACTAACTTCAATATTACTATCTAAATCAAAAAAAACATTTGCCAACCAAAGCGTGATACAATCAAGCAGTACTGTTTTCCCTGATAATGCAAGCGAACCTATTTTTCGATTTTCTTCAATTGTAATAAAAAGTTCTTTTCGGTCATTTTGATGTCTTTTTATTCTTTGTGTATGGTCTTCGTCCCAATATCGGGAAGTGGCAAGATATATTGGTTTATTGGTAGCAATTTCAAGTGTCATTTTTTGAGCATAAGAACTTTTACCTGAACGTTGTCCGCCTGTTATGAAATGAATATAAGCCACTTAAATAATTTTTGTTTGGATAAAATTATACAAAGAGTAGTAAACTAACCGCCATAACCGCCATTCCGGCTACAACACCGCCAATAGCTAAATGATGCTCACCATATTCTTCTGCGGTTGGTAGCAGCTCATCTAGCGAAATGTAAACCATAATGCCTGCAACTCCGGCAAATATAATTCCGAAGGTGAGATCGCTGAAGAAATTTTTAAGTAAAAAATATCCAATAATTGCACCTATTGGCTCAGATACTCCTGAAAGGAAAGAAAGCCAAAATGCTTTTGATCTGTTTTTGTAGCATAATAAATAGGAACAGAAACAGCAATTCCTTCAGGAATGTTATGGATAGCAATAGCTACGGCAATACTTACACCTAGTGTTGGGTCGGCCATGGCTGCCATAAACGTTGCAAGACCTTCTGGGAAATTATGAATAGCTATAGCCAAAGCCGAAAACATTCCCATTCTGAGTAGTTTTTTGTTGTTTTCAGGATTCATATTTTTTTCTTTGGTATTCTTTATTTCATGTGGGTTTTCATAAGAAGGTATAAGCTTGTCTAACAGTGCTATAAACGCTATTCCTGCAAAAAACGCTATTACGGTATAAAGGTATCCGGTTTGTTGTCCGTAAGCTTCTGCTAAAGAGTCTTTTGCTTTTGCAAATATTTCTACTAGTGAAACATAAATCATAACTCCTGCAGAAAATCCAAGTGAAATAGCAAGAAATTTTGGGTTGAATTTGGTGGAAAATAAAGAAATTACACTTCCTATTCCGGTCGATAAACCGGCGAAAAGAGTTAATCCAATAGCAAATAATACATCATCAGGAATCATATTCAGAAATAATTATAAATTTTAGTTTCTCAATAAACTACTATTATTAGTGGTTTCAGAGAGACCTATGTGTTTTACCAAATGTAATTAATTCATTTTAATTCTCTTTTAAGAAAGCCTATTTTTTAATTTTTAAAGTTCACACTTATTGATTTAGAAATGTAATTTTAAAATTTCTGTCGTCAAATAATTCAACTTTTATCATCTGTCCGTAGGTTAGATTTATGGAGAAGGCATTTTTTTTTGGCATTTCAAGCAAATAAGCCAAAATAGCTCTTATAACACCGGCATGTGTAACAATAGCGGTACTACCGGTTTGATGTATTGCTACTGTTTTCCAAAACTCTATTACTCTAAGATATAAGTCGTTGAAGCTTTCACCTCCATGTACAGCATTGCTATCTAAATCGGTACACCAATTTTCCACATCGGTTCTTGGGAGTATATTCCATGCGGTAAGTTCCCATTTGCCAAAATCAAGTTCTTTGAGTCGGTTGTCGGTATTTATTTCATTATCAAATAAGTAATTTGCCAATTTGAAGCAACGTTTTAACGGACTAGAATATACCTGCTTAATGGTTGAGAGCTTATCTAAGGTTGTTTTTATAGCGATTGCGTGCGAAAGGAAACTCTTATCTATATCAACGTCAGAATTTCCATAACAGATACCGGGAGGTAATTCTGTTTTGGTATGTCTTATCAGTATTATTTCTTTCATTTTGAAAGTTTCGTTTATATGTTACTTGCAAGTATGAATATTTTATTGATACTTGTATTTAAAAAATTTGTCTTACCAAAACCAATGCTGCCAAATAAAAAACCACTTCAGTAAGCTGCTGTGTTGCACCTAAGCAGTCGCCGGTAAATCCGCCTATCCATTTTACAATATATCTTGCAAAAAAGAAAAATGCTAGCAAGCAAGGTATTATAAGAACAAAGAACCAATATGAGTCAAAAAAGAAAAATGGTAAAACTCCGGTAATTATAGCCCAAAGCATTTCAATATTTTCTAATTTTTTCCCTAAAGGTTTAGTCTTTGTACTGGCATCATCTCTTGCATATTGGAAAAAATAAATAAAACAGACAGCCATAAACCTACTTACGGTATGACCTGAAATGAGAATAAGAATAATATATGAGTGAGGTATTTCTGAGAGTGTTACGTATTTCAAGAGAAGCATAAGTACGGTACCAATAACGCCATAAGCACCAACTCTAGAATCTTTCATAATTTCTAGAATTTTTGATTTTGTCCATCCTCCGCCAAAACCATCACAGACATCGGCAAAACCATCTTCATGAAAAGCTCCGGTGAGTATTATTGTTGCAATCATAGACAATATTACGGCTACCGATTGAGGCAAAACCCAATGCGCGGCATAATATACAAATGCCGCAAATCCGCCAATTAAGAGTCCTATTGTTGGTAAAAATTTTGTTGCAGAGTTGAGATATTCCTCTTTATATGGTAAATTTTTACTTACTGGAATGCGAGTAAAAAACATTAATGCAGTAAGAAAAATATGAATTTGTTTATTCATGGATTTGTATAAATTATATTTTAAAGTAGAGAAAATTCAAGAATTTTCTAAAAGTTACATAAGAGCCAAAAACAAATTAGAATTATTGAAAATGCTATATATGTTTTCAATGCCAAAGCAATGCCCTTTTTGCCATCTGTTGCATCTAATTGTCTATCGTTGAAACCGATAAGAGCTTTGTGTTTCACTATGCCGTTATATTGAATAGAACCTCCAAATTGACAATCGAGCGCACCGCAAAATGCTGCTTCTGGGTAACCGCTATTTACACTTTCATGTTTAGAACCAAACGTTAAGATGCTTTTTATTACCTTGGGATTCAAACTCACTAAAAAAACTAAAAGAGCTGTGATACGTGCTGGTAGAAAATTTGCAACATCGTCGAAGCGTGCGGCAACCATTCCAAATGCTTTATAACGCTCTGTTTTGTAGCCAATCATAGAGTCTAGCGTGTTTACTAATTTATATAGCATTATACCGGGAACACCTCCAAGAGCAAAATAGAATAGAGGTGCAACAACCCCATCGCTCAAATTTTCAGAAAGGGTTTCCAAGGCACTTTTGCTAATTTGTTGTGCATTCATACTTTGGGTGTCTCTGGTTACCAGTCTGCTCAATTGAATACGAGCTTGAGGATAGTTTCCAATTTCTAAATATCTGAAAACCAAATTTACTTCGCTCAGTAAGGTTTTTGCTGCTAAGCCATAAAAGAGAAACAAAACGGCATAACAGAAATAAAACATTGGATATTTTCGTAAAAAGAATTCTAGTTTATAAAATATAAAAGCTACAAATACGAATAAAAGAATTACTAGCAAAGCGCCCTTAACTGCTTTGTAACTTCCTCTATTCATCTTCTTTTCTCCAAATGAAATAAGTTTACCGAACCAAATAACCGGATTAGAAAGATATGAGGGATCGCCAAAGATTGCATCAAGAACTATAGCGGTTATGAATATATAAATGATTATATTTATTTCCAGCATGATAGTGCTTCAATTAAGAGATTGTTTTTTTCTCTATTTTGTGTGCAAATTCTAAAATATGAACCATCTAACCCTCTAAAATTTTCTGCATTTCTAACACAAATATTTTTTTGTTTATATAAGAAGTTGGATAATTCTCTCGCTGTTTTTGTTTTAGTTTTCACCAAGAAGAAATGCGTTGGCGAATATAAAACCTCAAAAAGAGGCAGGTTATGTATCTGTTCTTGCAGCCAAATACTTTCTGAAAGTAATTTAGGCAACAGTGTTTTTATTTGACTAGAATTCTGTATACAGAATTCGCCAATGTGTTGAGCCAGAGCATTTACATTCCAAGGGAAACAAAGATTTTTGAGAGCTTTAATAATTTCTTCTGATGCAATTATATACCCTAATCTGATACCGGGGATGCCATAAAGTTTGGTAAAAGAACGAATTCTCAAAACTCGAGGATGAAGTGTAATACTACTATTTGTACTATGTGGTAGGAAATCTATAAAAGACTCATCTATAACCAAATGAGCGTTAGCATTGAGAGTAAGTAAAATATTTATCGTTTCGGCTGTTAATGGTTTCCCATCAGGATTGTTAGGATTTGCTAACCAGGTAATGCCGTTATTATTAGGGACTCCTTTTAATTGTTCTTGATATAAATAGGAAATAATATGTTTATTCTGTTTACATGCGTCTTCGTATTCAGAGAAAGAAGGTATTGCAATAAAAGAATTTTTACCTTGAAATAATCTGGCAATAAGGTATATAGCTTCAACTGCACCATTGGTTACCATTACATTTTTAGGTAAAACTGAATGCTCTTCTGCAATTAGTTTTGTGAGTGTTGCTGAGTCTGATTGTGGATATCTGAGAAGAGAAGAATGCGTTACATTCATCTCTTTCCACATATTCTGAGCAAAGGTACTATTAAATACATTTGAACTGAAATCGGCAATTATGCTATCATCCTTACACTCATCTCCATGCCCTATAAACATATTTTTATATATCCAAAAGTTATTTTATTGCTTCTAGATTTTGAATAAAGCATTCAATGCCTGATGCTTTAATTTTGTCGGCTTCTTCTTTAGCCTCTTTCCATGTTTTGAAAGAACCATAGTAATATACATACATACCTTCGGCTGTCTTTTTTTCCAAAATATTTTTAAGTGGTTGGAATTTACGTATTGCATTTATTCGTTTCATACTTGCGAATAACTGAACGGTATGTTTTTGCGAAAGATCAAATTTTATAGCATCGTCTACATAATACTGTGTTTTTCGTATAAAAGCATCAGGGTAACCAAGGCTTCTAATACGTTGTAAATCTGCTTTTGCATCTTGAGAAGTTTTATAAGGACCGGTAGCATAACGATAGTAACTTTCATTGCCATAGTGTTCTACCACACTTAGATTGGGGAATTTTTTCTGAATATCCATAGGTACATAACTAGCAAAAATCTGTATCTCGAAAGTAGATACCATTGTCTGACTAGCACTTGTGCGAGTTGATGTTGCTGTATTATATTGCTCTTGATTTATCTGAGTTTGTGAAGTTTGAGTAGTTTGGTTATTTGTTGCTTTGCTGGCAGTTGTATTGCCCGAAGCTGTTTGCACACCATTTGACGAGCTTGCATTTGTGTTAGATTTTCCGGTTGCATTGGTCGATGCTATTTCTCCAGCCGCATTTCCGTTTGATGTACCCACTGCTGCTGCTGTTTCCAACTTTAATGCTTCTGCTGCAGCAATACTATCGGCAAGGGCAATGGAGTCTGCTTTTGGATCAATTATTACAATATGAAAAATATCTTTTTTACCAAAAGAAAGGTATCCGTCTGGTCTTTCTACAGCATAGTATGCTTGGTGTCCATGATCTACAGGCGAGAAAAAAATATCGTCAAGTGGAGAATTAATGGGAATTGATAAATTTTCAGGCGTAGACCAGTTACCGGCAGTATCTTTTATTGATTTGAAAACATCATATCCGCCCATGTTATTATGCCCTTTGGAACTAAAGAATAATACAGTATCATCAACAATAAAGGGACTTGCCTCATCGAAGTTTGTATTAATTACATCACTTAAGCTTTTGGCTTTTGACCATCCGCCTGAGCTGTTTTTTTCGCTGTAATAGATATCCATACCAACGTCTGGTTTAAAACCGTTGCTGGTAAAGTACAAGGTATTACCGTCTTTTGAAATACTTGCGTGCATTTCCCATTGCGAGGTATTTATAACTCCGGGGAGTTTTTGAATAGGTGTCCAAATACCTTCTCTTAGGTAACTTATATAAAGTGTTCCTTTATCTATAGATGTAGGTCCGCCGTAGTAATCATTATCACGGTAAAGAATGAGTGTTTTTCCATCGTGAGAAGTACTCACGGTCATGCACTTACCTTCGGTCATAAGCTCTTCTGTAATATCTGATGATATATTCCAAACATATTCGCCCGATTCCGGATCTAATGATTTATAGCTTCTCATTATTCTATAACTCACCTGAATAGAATTGTCTGATTCAGTTACATTTTCTTTTGTAAAATACATAACCGAATCATTTTCAGATACGCATGGGTTAAATTCTGATGCTGCTGAGTTAACATTTCTGCCCACATTTTGAATTTCTACAGCTTTCGGATTTTCAAAAAACAACTTTGCATTTTTACATGCAGCAATTCTAACATCTACATCGTCGTATATTTTTGAAGTATCTTTGCCTAAACCTTTGTATTTCTCAAAATATTCAATTGCTTTATCAGATTGCAATGTAATTTGGTAAGCATAAGCCAAATAATAAAATGCTTCATACGGTGCAACTCTGGTTTTATATGAATTGTCTTTGTACTTTGCGCTGGTTCCTTGTACTGCAAATTCGAGGAATGGCAACGCTTTCCATATTTTATATGGTTGATTAATATAGCATACACCAAGTTTAAAAGCACAATTGTAGTGTGTAGAGTCTTGTATTAATGTTTCAAGATATGCTTCTGCGGCTTTGTCGTATTGTTCATTAAGAAAGTAATAATCGCCATCGCCAAATGCTTTCTTCGGACTTCTTTGCGCTATGGCACTATAAGTTACCAGTAATATCAATAAACTGTAAAAAAATTTCATACCCAAAATGTATTTTTAATAATATGTATAATCCTTGAATTCTTTTCCGACACCAAATTTATAAAAATATTTTACTGAACAATATATTTATATTTGATATTATGAGCAAAAGGTAATATTTTTTGGTGTAATTAATTAGTAATCCTATAAATATTCACTTTAGAGTAAGCCTTTTTAATGAAAAAACATAAGAAACATTAAATAATGATAAAATTCTCAAATTAAATCAGTAATTAGAATTCACGAATAAAAAAAAATAAAATGTAGTTTTCTATTTTCCAAAATATATTATTAATAGGATTAGCTCTGCTTAAATATACCATATTGTTCATAGGTAAATTTGTTTTACTTTTGCATTGTTTTGAAATTATGCTTTTTATAATTTAATCTTAAACCGATTTACTATCACAATTACAATGGTTTATGTTTTTTTGTAAAATGCTTATCAACGTTATATTTTTTCTGAATCTATTATATTTAAAATGAGAAATTGTAATTTTCTTTATTGTATAAAATTGAGTAATGTGTTTATATACTCGTTGTTTGTTGTTTTAATTCTCATCATTGCATCATGCCAATCAAATGAAAAAGAAGATGCTAATAAGAATGTAAAAAGTTCAGATTCTCTACTAAGCAATTGTGCTGCTGAACTTTTTATAATTGCTGTAAATGAGCAATATACCTATATAACTATTAAAGACCCATGGAGTAAAACAGCTACTTTAGGTACCTATTTGCTTGTACATAAAGACAGTGCTGTTAAAGATTATTTTCCAAAAGCCGATTATCTTATTAGAACACCGGTAAAGTCTGTAGCTGCTTTATCTACAACCCATATTGGGTTTTTAGCTTTCTTAGGTATGGAGCAAAGTATTACCGGTGTAACCGATCCTTTTAGAGTATATAACGCTAATGTAAGAGCGGGTCTAAAGAATGGTAAGGTGCTAAACATGGGTATGAGTATGACTCCAAGCGAAGAAAATCTTTTGGCTTTATCGCCCGATGTAATTTTCAAATCTGGTTTCACTCAGGTGAAACAACAAGATAAGCAATTGTTGCAGAGTGGATTACCTGTAGTTTATGTGTGTGAGTGGCTTGAGAATTCTCCATTGGCTCGCGCAGAGTGGATTAAAGTGTTTGCCGCTTTTTATAATGAGATTCAGAAGGGAGATTCTTTATTTGAAAAGGTAAAATCAAATTACGAAAATATTGCTGCAAGAATTTCTGACGAGATAAATAGACCAAAAATATTAGCCGGATATGGATTCAAAGGAACATGGTTTATGCCAGGAGGTAGAAGTTATCAGGCTAAATTGATTGAAGATGCAGGTGGCGACTATCTTTGGAATACCGACACCACATTTGGCAGTATTCCGCTTGGTTTTGAGACAATATTGTCGGTATCTCAAAATGCCGATATTTGGATTGGCGTAGAGGAAGATTCTTTTGATCAGTTAGCTGCAAATGAAAAACGACTAACGTTGTTTGAAGCTTATACCGAACGAAAAATTTACAATAGAAACAAGGCTAAAACAACTGAGGGGGCAAATGATTATTGGGAGACAGCAGTTGTAAGACCAGATTTGCACTTGAGAGACTATTGTTGCATTATCCATCCTGAGTTGTTTAATGACTACCAGACCGTTTATTATCAAGTTCTTAAATAGCTGTTGTTGCATTACCTAATGAAACAAAATAATGTTTCAATAGGTAACATTATTTTTATAATATTGATTGTTTATTTAATTTGTTTATGAATCAGAAGCAAAAATTATTCTTTATAATTTCATCCATCTTAATCTTTTTTCTGTGCATTTTAGATTTGATGTGGGGAAGTGTACGTATCTCTTTTACTGAAATAATTTCTGTTTTCAGAGGCACTTCAAGTAATTCAGCTTGGCAATATATAGTTTTAGAATACCGCATTCCCAAAGCACTCACAGCAATTTTTACCGGAGCGGCATTGTCGGTATGCGGACTTATGATGCAGACTTTGTTCAGAAATCCATTGGCAGGACCTTATGTATTGGGAGTTAGTTCGGGTGCTAGTTTGGGTGTAGCTTTGTTTATAATGGCAGGAGCTCTTATTCCCGGATTTATGTTAATTGGAATTTTGGGATCATGGGGGTTTGTTCTATCGGCAGTGATAGGCGCACTCTTGGTAATGAGCATTGTAATGGTGGTTTCATTCAAAGTTCAAGATGCCGTTTCTTTGCTTATTGTAGGTATAATGTTTGGAAGCATTACCGCATCTATTGTGAGTATATTGCAATATTTCAGCGATCCGCAGCAGGTTCATAATTTCCTGATGTGGACCTTTGGCAGTTTGTCATCTTGTACCTGGGATGAAATAATAATCACGTCTATTTTCTTTTTCCCTACATTAATTATTGCTTTTTTTAGCAGTAAACCACTCAATGCTTTGCTTCTAGGAGAAAATTATGCCAAAGGTTTGGGTGTTAATATTAAGAAAACAAGGATTATTGTAATAATCACTACGAGTTTACTAACCGGAACAATTACTGCTTTTACCAAATTATGGGTTTTAATTGTTAATGGGCGGAACGAAGAGAGGGTACACCGGCCGGCGAAAAGGTATTGGGCGCCCGCAGCAGCGCCCCGGGGGGCCGCCAACGCGCGGGGGGGGGCGGATTGGAAACACACTTTACCTATAAATTCTGTAACCGCACTGTTTGGTGCGCCTGTAGTAATTTTAGTTATTTTCAGAAGCCGAAATTTCAAATATAAGTTTTGATGGGATCAAAATAAAAGCATCTATAGCGTTTCGTGAATTGAAAAGCCCTAGATCATAAGTCTTTTAACAAAAGGAATATTACTTATAAAATAACAAAAAGCAAAAGACAAAATAATAGTAGTAGTTATAATTACAGGGAATCCTATTGCAATATGTACGTATATTTCATTCAAGCTATAAGCTATAAGTTTTATTCCTAAAGTTCCTGAGTCTAATATCCATATAATAAATACATGACAAAGAAAAACGCCGAAACAAAGATTACTAATTTTAGCTATTTTTTCTTTATTTTTTTTAAATATCAATATTGAATTGAAATTTATTCTTAAAAATAGTAAAAATATAAGAATTGCATTAATTGTATTAAATATGGAAAATCGATTCAGAAAAAAATAGTCTGTCTTTTGAATTTCCATACTATGAAATGTTGATAATATTAGGTTTGCTATTATAGAGATAGGTAAAAGTAAAAAATAAGTATTCTTAATTTTAAAATTTGTATTATGAAGATAATATCCTATTAAATAAAAACCTACGTAGTTTTGTAATTCAATATATGGCATTAAGGCAAATGATATATTGTAATATTTTTCGAGAAAAGGAGGAATGATAGTAAAAATAGCCCAGTATAGAAAATAGTAATGAATTATTTGATTTGAAGCTTTATTTATAAACACAGATAGAATAGGAGTAAGAAGATACAAACCGAAAATAAGATATACAAACCACAAATGATAATGTACATTTCCCTTAATAAAATCAGTAAACAATAGAAATATTGATTTTAATGAAAAATCATGAAAATAATCATCAGAAGTAAATTTATATATTAGATACCAAATTAGAAATGGAATAAAAATTCTTTTGAATCGATTCCATAAAAAGATTGATACTGATTTGTTTTTATTTTCACCAAGTAATAAAGTTCCACTTAGCATTATAAAAACGATAGTTCCCCATTTAAAAATAGCATCGTAGGTTAGTGCAGTAAACCACCAATTAAAGTCTTTTGGAAGAACCAAGAAACTCAAATATCCGTTGGCTACATGTAGTGAAATTATAGCACAAATTGAAAAAATTCTTAATATATCAAGGTTAAGTGAACGATTAGATGTGTGCATTTAATTCAATTTTTAGCAAATACTTAAAAAATTAATACCCGGAAGATATAAAAACAAAATTAATATTTTTATGTTGTACTTATTCTGCAGGAAATTATTCAGATATATTTAGTTTAAATGTAGTAAGTATTTACATAAAATAGTGTTTAATTCACTATAAAAAAGACTCTATGTCAACTTGTTTCATATTGAATTACTACATAATTGCAATATTGAAAAATTTAGAATCTGTATTGATAAAATGAATTAGTTGAAAAAAAAAAATGAATTTTCTAAGAATGCCCTTTTCATCTAGTTATTCTATACCTTGTCCAAACTCAAAACCAAGAAAAGTTACTTTAAAAATTATTTAGCTCCTTTTGAAATAAGGAAATCGGAATATTTTTTATCGGTAACTTGTATGTGGTTTGTAAGCCAAGTCTTTAAAAAATTTGTAATTTCAAATGAAAGTATTACTTTACCTGCATTATAACGAGTTTCCAAATCTTTAACCTTTTCAACAAAAAGTTTATGTTCTTTTATATGTTCATCTTTATGAATATAATTGTATTGTTCAAAATATTTTTCTTCATGGGAAAAATGAATTACAGTATATTCTTTCATGTTTTTTATCAACTTAGAAACTAAATCGTTTGCAGATTTATTCTTTATCATTTCATAAAATTCACTTATCATACCTATAAGTTTTTGGTGCTGACAATCAATAGTGTCTATCTTCACGCTTAAGTCATTGCTCCATTCAAAAAGTGCCATAATCTGTATTTTTTTAATATTTATATTTACTGGTGAAAATTGCCTTGTTTTTGTAAATTCACAATGAAAATACAGATTGAATTTATAATGAAATTCAATGATTTTAATCATTAGTGCAATTATTAATGGTTTGATAATTTCTTGATGTGTGTTTATTTGAAGAAATTATCTGCTATCTCTACCCAAAACTCAATACCATTATTTAGAATATGATTACTCATCTATTTTAAAAATCACAATTCTATTCATTTCATAAAAAAGTACTTATCGGAACGTGCATCTTTTTTATGATATTGTCGTATCCTACTAAAATCTGTATATAAGACAGTTTTAAGGTCATTAAAATTATTTCTCTTCCATTTTCAGATTTAATTTTTGCAACAATTACTAGGTATATTGGCAACATTCTTATAAAAGTAAGCTGTTGAAATTTAGTAACTTGCTCTAGTGAAATTTTAGAATTTTTTCAATAACCAAAAAATGCATATTATGAGGAAAAACTCACTTTTTAAGAATGTCCTGAAGATTTGCTTGGCAATTTTCAGTTTTATGGTCTGTTTTCAGACAGCAAATTCGCAGACCATTACCGCAAATACTCAAAGTACTCACGATGGATTCTTTTATTCATTTTGGACAGAAAATCCTAATAACGGAGCATCTATGACCTTAGGGCCTGCTGGTAATTATAGCACTACATGGAACAATACCTTAAATTTTACAGCAGGTAAAGGTTGGGCAGTTGGAAAAGCTGATAGAGTTGTGTGTTTTGAAGGTACATATAATGGAGGAAGCAATGGTTTCTTAGCATTATACGGATGGACAAAAAATCCACTTATTGAATATTATGTATGTGAAAAACACGGACAGTGGGAACCACCAGGCAACACAGGCGGTGTAGAATATAAAGGTTCATATACTTGCGATGGTGGTACGTATAAAATGTATACCGGATTAAGAGAAAATAAACCTTCTATTATTGGGAATGCTACTTTTCAACAATTTTGGAGTGTGCGTACTGAACAACGTTCATCGGGTACTATAACCTTTGCAACCCACGTTAAAGCATGGGAAACTATGGGTAATATGAAATTGGGTACTACATGGGACTACCAAATTATGGAGTCTGAAGGGTATAATAGTTCAGGAAGTTCTAATATCACCATGAGAGAATGTGCAAGTTCTCCAATTAAGGTTGATGTTACTGCTCCTGCAGCAAATGCTTCTTTTTCTGCACCTGCAACTATTAACATAACAGCTACTGCTTCGACTACTGCCGGATCTATATCTAAAGTAGTATTTTATAATGGTCCAACAAAATTGGGCGAAGATGCTAGTTCACCGTATGCTTATTCGTGGACTAACGTAGCTGCTGGTACATATAAGATTATTGCAGAAGCTACTGATAGCCAAGGAAATGTACTTAAATCATCAGAAGTGACGGTAAAAGTTATTGGTCCACAAACTCCTTATGGTGGCACTGCAAGAGCTATACCGGGAGTTATTGAGTTTGAACATTTTGATGATGGTGGAAATGACAATGCCTATTATGATTCTAGTCCGGGAAGTGCAGTTACACCGGTAGTGAATTTTAGAACTACCGAAGATGTAGATATTGAAAATTGTACCGATGCAGGTACTGGTTATAATCTAGGCTATACCGTTGCCGGAGAATGGACAGAATATACCGTTGATGTAAAAAGTGCTGGTCTTTATGATTTAGATATTCGTGCAGCTTGCGAAGGTACAGGAAGAACTATTTCAATAACAGCAAAAGATAAATCTATTGCTGCTAATTTGGCGATTCCTAGTACAGGAGGTTGGCAAACATGGCAAACTGTTTCTGTAAAAGGTATTCAATTGGAGGCTGGTGTGCAAATAATTAGAGTTACCATTGGTGCTACCGATTATGTAAACCTAAACAAAATGACGTTTACAGCTCAAAGTGTAAATGTAGCTCCTGTTTTAGCAATTACAGCTCCTGCTGCAAATGCTACTATAACTGCTGGTGATAAAGTTACTATATCTGCAACTGCTACATCAGAAAAGAGCACTATTTCTAAAGTAGAATTCTTTGTAAATGACGCTCTTGTAGGTAGCGATGCTGCTACTCCATATTCTTTTGACTGGACTGCCGGAGCTGCTGGTACATATACTATAAAAGTTACTGCTACTGATGCTGTTGGAGATAAAACTTCTGCTACGGTTTCAGTTGTTGTCTCTAATGTAGTTCTTCCAGTTGTAACCATTACAGGTCCTGCTGCTGGTGCTGCTTATTTTGTAGGCGATAAAGTAACGATTGCAGCAAATGCAACATCTGCTAATAGCACTATTTCTAAAATCGACGTGTCTGTAAATGATGTAGTTGTTGGAAGCGATGCTACTGCTCCTTATTCTTTTGAATGGACTGCTGTAGCTGTAGGTACTCAAACTATAAAAGTTACTGCTACCGATGCTAATGGTAATAAATCTTCAAATACCGTTTCTATAATGGTAAATGAGGCTCCTGTTGTAAAGTCTATAGAACTTAGAAAAGGTTGGAATCTAGTAGGATATCCTTATTTAGAAACTATGGATATAGAAACTGCTCTTCAAAGTGTTTGGTCTGATTTACTAGCTATTAAAGATTTTGATGGTTCATGGTCTAAGGATATGAATCCGGCTTTAGTATCGTTACGTCAGGTAAAATACGGTATGGGATATTATATACAAGTGAGTAAAAACTGTACTCTAACTTGGAAATAAAGAAGAGTTTTCTTTTTTTTGATTTGTAAATAAATAATTTTAAAGGGGAGGTATAGCAACTGTTATAATTCCCCTTTTTTTATCAGTTCTCTAGAAATATAATAAACGCTACTTTTATACTTTAGGTATCAATGTCGTTAAGTATAGGTGATTAACACATTGTTTAGACTATCAATAAGGTAATATGGTTTAGTGTTTTTATTCTTTGCATTTCTATTATGGTTGAACAATTAATAAGATTTTTAAATGTCATAAGGTTTTTTAAATAATTTTTAAAACCTTTATAGCATACTAAAACTTTAACTTTTAAAACCTTATCACCTTATATTCAATTATATATTAACTAAACGGCATTGATTTATAATCTCATATTAACCTACATTAGATTATAATTTATAATACAATGTAGGTTAGTTTAGGTAAATAACATAATATTCTAAATATCAATATTATAATAAGGTTTAAAATTAATATTCGTTGGATTTATACTAAGGTAGAACCAAAAAATAAGGTTTTTTATCTTCATAAAGCTTTATATCATTGTTTAAAACCTTAACATCTGCAACCTTATTACCTTATATTCAATTATATATTAACTAAAAGGCATTGATTTATATTACGAGTTTCGTATTTACCCAAGTATCATTTATAAACAAAAAAAATGGCTTACTATGTTTCTTTAAAACGGGAGATAGTTTCCTATTTTTCCATTCCTAAAAAACAACAGTAAGCCATTATGCAATTTACTTATCAGCAGCAATTAAATAAATGAAATGTATTATTGTTTAATTATTTTTGAGCTAACTATTGACTCTTCTGATTTTACCATAACAATATAATTGCCAGAAGGTAAGTTGTCAATATTAATTTCTAAAGATTGTAAATTTTGAGCATCAAAGCTAGCTATTTCAATTCCACTAAGTGTAAGTATTTGAATGGAAGCTATTTTTGCATCGCTAGTTATTGTAATTTTATCGCATGCAATTGTTGGATAAATATTTATGTTACTATCTGAAAATGAAGCTACACCGGTTGCTGTATTGCCCATTTCTACATCAAAAGTTACATTTCGTCCGTTTTCGGTATTCAATCCTTGATTTAGGTTAATCGCAAACTTTTCGCCCCCAACCATTGGTCTATTAAACTCTATAATCAAACTAGATGAATCACTGTCGTTTACCCAAGCATTCACCACATAAAAGTCGTCGCCATTTTTTATAATCGCATCTACTTTTATGTTTTGAACAAGTACATCGTTTTGGGCAAGTTCAGTGTCAAAAGTAATGGCAAGTAATTTATTATTAGTTACTTTAAGCGATTCTGTTTTCACTTTGTAGTACCAATTTTTTTCACTAAGTAAGACAATAGCTCCATTAGGAATTAACTGACCTGTTTCCTGATATTTTACAAGTCTATTATATTTATCGTAAGAGAAATAACTAGTACTTGGCAATTTCCATTTCCCAGTTTCAGGATTATTGGAATGTGAATATTCTGAAGTAATTAAACCTAAATCATTGTAAGTGGTTTTTATTGTATCTCTAAATATTAAATAACCTTCTTCATTAAATTTTGGAATTTGATCGTATGTGTATTTTTCAATAACATTTCCTTTAGCATCAAATTTTTGTTTTAATGAGTCGGAAATTATCCACTCATTGTTTTTAAAAATCCTCGTTTCTTTTTGTATTATGTTGTTTTTTTCATCATATACGAACGTCACTAGGTTGGTGCAAGAAGCTGGAATGACAGTTTGCTGAGTCAAAATATATCCATCTTTATTATAAGTATATGATACCGTAGTCGCACCCATTTCAAACCACTCTCCATTAGAAAAAGAAAAGTGCTACATTTTGTAATATTATTGTTATGAGCATCTGTTTCATAACTATACTTTTCTCCCGTATTTATTACCCATTGGTTGTCCTGCCATTTATAATTAAATACTTGTGTTTTTCTACTATATTTATCGTATGATTCCTCAATTTTATATTGAGGTGTTAGTGCCAAGTCGGTACTCTCTCTCAAACTATTTTCACAGTAAGTGATATTTCCAAGTGTATCATAATCATACGTATAAATACTATACACAAACCACTGCAACGATTCTGAATCCCAATATTTTGTAATTGCTGTTGCTATTTTGTGGTTGGAATTGTATTGTACCTCTGATATCATTGAGGGATTCATTTTCTTAGAATCTATATCATAACTGTAGATAGTATCATAAGAAATATTTTTCACCACATCTACTTCGCTATAGTTAGTTTCGTTAGGTAGGTATACTTTCAGTACGGCATCTCTATAAGTATCGCTAATACTATCTAAATGTACCTTATCAGGATTATAGTTGCTTGTACCATACTGAATGTTTGTTTGTGCCACACTTGCAAGACTCGCTAAAGTCATTGCTCCAAATAAAATGTTTTTAATCGTTTTCATACGCTTTTAATTTTAAAATTTAACATTATTGTTTATTTGAAGCTAAGAGCCTATGATTTGATTTTGCACGTACGTAAAACGAAATTATTTTATATATTTTTTCAAACTTACTTCAATTCCGTAACGGAAAGGCTTGGTTATTATATTATTATAAGAATAATAATTATTTGATATTTTATATGAAATTGATGGTGATATAGAAAGAAACAGCTGTTTTAAAAGTTGAATACTCATACCTACAGAGCCTTGAAATGTACAACTAATAGGAGCTAAATTAACCTCTTGCAATTCTTTAATGATACTTTTATCTGCATTTCGAAATTCTGCATCTTTGAACCGAACAAAGTTAAAAACCAGTCCGGCATCTACAAATACATTCCAATTTGCTTTTTCAACTACAAAAAAACTCAAACTTATTGGTACTTGAATGCTTCTGATAGCCTGAGCCGTTTTTTGCTTTTGGTAACTGGAATCTAACACAAAACTATCGGTAAATACGGTTCGCTGCTTTACAACTGGAGTTATGGTCCATACGGTATCAATGGGTTTCAATATATAATACATTGAGTCATACCCAATATAGTCTTCAATTTGTGGAATTTTAATAATTGTGGTGTCGAAGGTCAATTGTGAGTATTCTAATTCTTTAGTTTCTGAGCCAAAACCAATACCTGTTTTTATTCCCCAAAAACCTTTTTTTATACCAGCAAAGATAGTAAGCGACTGACTATAAGCTACCGTTTCTACCAAAGTGGGATTATCAGTAATTACGGTCGAAGGTTTCCCGCCCCTCAATAAACAGTATTGTAACTCGGTGAAATAGGCTGACTTTTTATTAGAGCTATTTGGTTCTATTGGCAAAACAGTTCTTACCGTATCGTAAATTTTTATCTGAACACTATCATATAGTGTAATTCTAACAGTATCGGTAATTTGCACCGTGTCAGTCACAATCTGATGAATTGTATCAATATGTACGGTTGCAACTTTATTGATTTCGGAATTCTCAAGATTCTTGGCCTGGGCTAATTTATAGAGAATTATTTGAGTGCCAATTGCTCGATAGCCAACGTTTTGTCCGCCAAGCAATTGTTCAAGTACTTTGGCAATAGTTATGTTTTTAGCCTGTAAACTAATTATTTTTTTTTGCGAGATATCGCTGCTTTTGAACGAAAACGTAATATTAGCTTGTTTTTCAATTTGAGAAAGCGCATCGAGCAGCGATATGTTTACAAATGATACGTTAAGTGTTTTATCAAGTACCGATGCACTCAAATTACAAATAAACATCATTGCTGCGAGGGTAAAAACTAAATAATGTAATCTACGCATAGCAGCATTTTATATTTTTAACATTCATTTTTCAAAAACAATAGTATCTGTTTAAATTCTTATTTTTAATTACAAAACCAAACATTTAGTTCTACATATAAACAAAATCAGCACGTTTGGTGGTGTATGGTCTACGCTTTATTTACAGGCTGTTCCACTCAAATACACTTTTCCTGAATCTTCCCGAAATTTAGCATTGAAGGCTATTTCAAACATCATTTTCACTTCATCAAAAGAATATCTGTCAAGTTTTGCATTTAGTAAGCAATTTTCTAGTCCTGTTGTTTCAATCTCAATAACTATTTTATAGTACTCAGCAATCAAAGGAATAGCCTGATGGAGAGGAGTATTATCAAACTCTAGGACTCCGGTTTTCCATGCCATAAAATTTGCATTATGCATCGTATCACGCACGGCAACCTTTCCTTTTTGTAATGCAACAGCATTGTTTTTCGAGATTGACACCTTTTCTGCAGTATTGTTGGTGGTAACTACAGCTGTACCTTCAACCACTTTTATACTTACCGGATCTGTACTGTCTTTATGTTCTATTTGAAATAGACCTTCACCAAGTTTGCATGTTCCATCGGGAGTATTAATCGTGTAATTATTCACTCCTACTGGCACTTGCAGCAATGCTCTACCAGAAACAAATACTGTATTTTGTCCGGCATCATTCGTTACTTCAACTTCTGTATTTGCATCGAGGGTGAGTTTCACCCCATTTGCAAGCTGAATTTCTTTTATTGAATCGGTGCTTTTATAAATATCTGTTTTGGGCTGAACCGTAACTATTTCTTGTTTAGTGTTTTCCTTTTGGTCCGCAGAGAGCCACCATACACATCCACCTGTTAGAATCAAAGCTGTAGAAAGAACTGCAACCAAAATTTTAGTTTTTGAAGCTGCAATACCTGTATCTACTAGTTTCTGTTTTGTATTTTTCTTCCATGCTTTTTCTACATCAAAGTTATTAGAATAGCCCGACATTGATACAAATTGTCTGGCTGCCGACTGAAAATAGAGCTTATTGTCAATATGAGAATTTACCCATTTCAACAATTCTGCCGATTCCTGTTCGGTTGCTGATTTATCCAAAAACCTGAATATCAACAAATCTATATGTTCGTTATCTATATTCATACTATATATGATCGCTTAGGAAGTAAATACACGTACTTAAAATTGAAAAAAATAAAAATAAAAATATTGACCCAGATAAAGTGTCTCTCAAAAAACGTAATGCCTTGCTCACATGGGTTTCTACCGTTCTGGGTGTGATCTCAAGGTTTTTTACTTACCTCATTGGTACTCAGACCATCTATGAAACGCAACTTCATAACCTCTCTATTTTTTTCGGGAAGCTGGTCTAAAGCATTGTGTAGTTTCGTCATCACATCATCATCGTCATAACTCGTCTCAAAACTCTCAAACTGAATTTGTTTTAACTGATATTCATGTTCATTGTAGAATTTCAATACAACTTTATCATGCTCAAATTTTTTCAGACATGAATTATAAACACATCTATATAAATATGATTTTAAGTACTCTATTTTTCCAATATTTTTGTGATTCTCCCACAGATTTATGAATGTGGTTTGAACTATATCTTCCACAATATCGCGATCGGGAATAATATTATAAGCATAGTTGCACAAATCACGGTACAAAGATTTATACACATTCATAAGCTTTTCGCGAAACCACCGAGAAGATCTTCTTTTAATTTTATTATAATCCACAGTAATTTTTTGTTTTTTCTATTGTGTGCTTCAATTCCATCATTTCACTTTCACAATAGCTTTTTTTGTGAAGCTAAATTATGCAATTTAAAAGAGAATCTAAATATTATTTCTTAATTTCAAGGTGTAACGTTCAAAATATTGCATTCCTTATTTTTTGAACAATTATAAAACAAGATATTCCTTATTCTTATTACATTTGCAACTTATAAAGAATCAACATTATTAATAAGCGTCTAGCTGTATTTGTTTTATTTACAAGCCATTACGTAATTAATTAAATGCTCTATTAAATAAAAACAAATGCTTTGTGTCGGGGCTTAATTTAATTGTCTCTCAGGGGCATTCTATCAATATAAATCATATCTGAAATCTAAACTTGCATTAATTCATGAATATTTCTTTCGATTCTATCCTTGAAGCAAGGCAACTTTCTATAGGTTATTTAAATAGAAATGAAAAGGTTACAGTATTATCTGATATTGAACTGAATATTTACAAAGGCGAAATAGTATGCTTGATTGGGCCCAACGGATGTGGAAAATCTACTCTTATAAGAACATTGGCAGGCATGCAGCCGCATTTATCAGGCTACTGTAATATTGCAGGTAAGCAGGTAAATGCCGAAAATGCAACTATGTTGGCTCAGCAGTTAAGTGTGGTACTTACCGACAGAGTTGAGGCAGGAAATCTAACGGTTTATGATATAGTTTCTATTGGCAGATATCCTTATACCAATTGGTTAGGTACTCAAAATGAGGCCGATGACGCAATTATTCTTAAAGCCTTGGAACATGTTGGCTTATCAACCATGAAGGGCAATTCATTCTCTCATTTGAGCGATGGTGAAAAACAAAGAGTTATGATTGCTAAAGCACTTGCTCAAGATACACCATTGATTATGCTCGACGAACCAACGGCTCATTTAGATTTGCCCAACAGGGTAGAAATCATGAAGTTGTTACGTGAATTAGCACATAAAACTCATAAGTCAATTTTGCTTTCTACCCATGAATTAGATTTAGCATTGCAAGCTGCCGATCGTATTTGGCTTATGCGTCCACATAAAGCTATTATTATTGGAACTCCAGAAGATTTGGTACTCAATGGTAGTTTTGAAGAGGCTTTCAGAAAACAATCATTTACATTTGATATTGCCACCGGAACGTTCAAAATCAACTATCAGCAGCGTAAAGCAGTACAGCTCAAGGGCGATGATATTCAGTGTTTTTGGACCAAAAGAGCATTAGAAAGACATGGCTTTTATGTTACTGATGATGCCGCAGTTCGAATTATAGCTACATCCGATAAGTGGGAAATTTCCTTAGCTGATAATGATTTGACCGTTTGCAATACAATTCTTGATTTGCTTAAAATTCTTAGTGTTGTGTAGATTTTTTCCCAAAGTAAGGGTTTGATAATTTGAATTTTTTAATTTGCCTGAAATTTAAACTTTACGGGCTTAGATTCGGTAAAACCCAGATATATAGGAAGTAATATGTTTTTTAAAATAGTTTTTTTTTAACTTGTTTTAAGCCTTTCTCTTTTTATTTATTTGTTTAAATTTGTTTTAGAGATATTATTTCTTTCGACTAAGCAAATTGCGTTTGAAAAAAAGATTTTTGAGTTTCAACAATCGGTAATTTAAAAAATTAAAGCACGAGTGAAAATATTACTTATAAATACCCCACGTTCACCACACAACAATATTTTGAAATATGCTTCTGATGAGGCAAAACGATTTATACATAAAAAACTTATTGGTCCGCCACTTAGTTTATTAACCCTTGCTGCTGCTGTGCCTGAGCACGAAACTATTGTTTGGGACACAAAGGGCGAATATGATTTAGACCCCAATGCACCAGAACTTAAAGTGATGGTTGAAAACCTAATGAATGAACACAACCCCGATGTGGTAGGTACTACCGTTATAACTTCGGAGTTTTATTTTGGTTTAGAAATATTAAAAACAGCTAAAGCCTGCAATCCTAATGTACTTACAATAATAGGAGGCGTTCATGCCACATTGTGTATAAACGATTTTGGACATTCTTTTATAGATGTTGTTTGTCAAGGACAAGCAGCGCATTTGTTTAAAGCCGTTGTTGCTGCAAAAGCAAGTATGTTACCATTAGAAAGTGTTCCAGGCATATATATAAACAGTGTTCAAGGATTACATAAAACCAAGGGTTGCGTATCGCCTTGGAATGCTGCTGCCGATAATTATTTAATACCTGACAGAAACCTGCTTAACCGTTGGAGAGACACTTACAAGGTAGGAGATGCTCCCTATCCGAGCACCTATATGTTCACATCACTGGGTTGTCCGTACAAATGCACTTTTTGCTCTATCTGGAAAGAATTTGAGGGTGCATATCTGCAACGAGATTTGGAAAGTATTATTTCAGAACTAAAAAATACCGATTATACTATCGTCCGCTTTTCTGATGCTAATACAATTGTAAATGTTGATTTTATAGACAAACTCTTTGACCGTATAGAACAAGAGCAGATAAAAAAAATGTACATCATGGATATTCGGTCCGATACGGCGGTAAAATATCCGAAACTAATAGCAAAACTGGCCAAGAACGGATTGAAGGTAGTTATTTGCGGATTTGAATCTTTCAGAGAAGAAGAGTTGCAGAAATACAATAAAAGTGCTTCGGCTTCTTTAATTGCACAAGCTATTGATGTATTTCATAGTAATGGAATTATGCTACGAGGCAATTATGTAATACCACATGATTATTCTTTGACCGATTTTAAAGCAATGGCCGATTATGCAGGCTCTCACAAGGTTAGTTATGCCGGGTATACCATTCTTACTCCTATGCCAGGCACGGTTTACTATGAGGAAATGAAAAGCAAAATTATTGATTTTGATTTGAGTAAATATAATTTCTTTAATTCAGTTTTGCCAACCAAATTGCCCTTAGAAGATTTTTATAAAGAAGTTTCCAATTTGTGGCTCATAAAAAAAGGTAATGATGTTATTTAGTAAATATAAATCAGTGTCGTTTAGTTAGAGAAAAGGTTTCGACTACGCTCTAACCGGACTCTGAGCGTAGTCGAAGAGTAAAACATTTAACAGAAGAGTTTATATTTGTTTAACTAAACTACTTTGAAATATAAATTAATAAAGAAAGTTTTAAATTGCCGAATGAACAAACTACAAAATCAATTATGATGAAACCCAAAGTATTATTGGTAAATACCAATACAGAACAAATGCCCTATCCGGTACCACCATTAGGATTGAGCATTTTGGCAAATATCATAAAAGATATGTATGAGGTATTTCTCTACGATGGTGTTTCACTTGGTCATACCAGATTGTCTGAAACCATTGCTCAATTCAAACCCGATATTATTGGTTTTGGAATTAGAAATGTTGATAATATGGACATGACAAATCCTTGCTTTTATCTTGATGAGGTAAAGAAAAACTTTTTTGACCAAGCTCGTGCTGTTACTCAAGTGCCTTTCATTATAGGAGGCAGCGGATATAGCTTATACCCGCAAAGCTTACTTCATTTTTTCGATGCCGACTATGGTCTTACCGGAGAGTGTGAAGAAAGTTTTTGTCTCTTTCTGAAAGCCTTTTTTAGCACAGCTAATTTTAATGAAATACCCGGTTTGGTTACCAAAACCTATGTTAATACTTCTATTCCTCTAAGAGAAATTGATAACCAATCTGATATTGATTTGCATATTGATTTTAATTATTACAAACAAAGAGGCGCATATTCAATTCAAACAAAAAGAGGCTGTTACCATCATTGTATATATTGCACTTATCCTCTTTTGGAGGGGCGAAATTACAGAAAACGTACGGTTATCAGTTTGCTTAATGAGATAGAAAATGTCTGTGCGAGAATAGAAAACCCCTTGATTGAATTTGTAGATTCTACCTTTAACGACCCACCCGGACATGCCGAAGAAATTTGTGAAGCTATCATAAAGCGTGGCGTAAAAGCACGATTTAGAACTATGGGTATCAATCCTGCTCATACAAGTGTCAACCTGTTTGAACTGATGCGTGCCGCCGGATTTACCCAAATAGATTGCACACCCGATAGTGCATCTCCCGTTATGATTAGAAATTTCAAGAAAAATTTCACCATAAAGCAGTTAGAAGATACTGCATCTTTTATAAAAGAACTTGCCATACCTACCATGTGGTTTTTCATTATTGGTGGTCCGGGGGAGACTGAAAAAACTCTTGAAGAAACGCTATCCTTTATACAAGATAAGATAGACCCTCTCAATATGATACACCTAACAACCGGATTGAGAATCTACCCCAAAACCGAACTGCATAAAATAGCTATTGAACAGCAGTTTATTTCTAAACAAGATGATTTGCTATTGCCCAAGTTCTACCTTTCGCCCGACATCAATAAAGAATATTTAGAATTGAGATTAGCAGCATTTGCTCGGAAAAATCTCAATTTCATTCCCGCCAAAGAGTCAAAGCCCAGTGCAGAAATGATGGTAGAAGCCATGAAACGAAGAAAAGAACAAAAGCTCACCGAACCTATGTTCAAAACCCTGCTGTCAATAAGATACGATTGGGTGAAAGAAGGAAAAATTGTACTCTAATGAGGTTAGAAATTCGTTTACAAGGTTATTAAAGTTCCCTCAAAATTTCATTGGGTCTGTTAGTCCAATAATTTTATTAGAAGGAGTTTATTTTGAATTTAGTCATATCATTTCTCCAATAATTATTTTACAACATAACCGTCCTACCTTTAGGGGCAATCCTTGTGGTTGCCCTTTTAATTTTCTTATTTGCTGTTCAATAAATAGGATAACAATCAGTTCAATAGTATTCACCCTACCCCCACAAAAAAAGAGAGCCACCGTTTTTGGTAGCTCTCTTTTTGTTCTTCAAAATTGGGTGGGTGACTCAAAGTCACCCACCCAATGAGGTAAAATAAGTTTATTCTTTTATGAATTTCAAAAGCAACGATTCTGTAGTAGCAGAAGAAAGTTTTACAAAATAAAAGCCTTTCTCAAGCTGAGAAATGTTAATGCTTGTAACTTTCTGAGTCAAAGGCTGAGCTTTGCTCACTTCACTACCTTTTACATCTACAATAAAAGCAGTGTAGTTGTTTTCAATATTTCCAACTTCAATATTTATTTCACTTATTGCAGGGTTTGGAAACAAAGAAGCAACTTCATTGTTTACTGTTGTAGTTACTATATTTTCATCAGAACTGTAAAATTTATTTTCTAGTGAAAGTATTTCGTCAGTTTCATTAGATTCTGATCCTGATTTAATTAAAGGTGCTGGAATTGTTACCATACAATCCGTTCCAAAATTGCCAGATTGGGTATTTTGTACAGCTCTTACTCTCACAAAATAATCGTTGTAATTATCAAGATAGACTACAGATGCTTTGATCATATTTGTGGTTGTAGTATAAGTTTCACCCCTCCAATATGATGAAGGTTGTATATACCATTCATAACTTGTTGCACCTAATACTGATGTACAATAAATGTATTGTTCTATGGAGCTTAATGTGATTCCACAATATGTATCAGTTAAAGAAATTTCTGGAATAGCTGGTGTTGTAAGGCTACATGCAGAACCAAACGCCCCATCACCGGTACTGAAAATTGGTTTTATTCTCACTTGATATGTTTTTCCGTATTCAGGTGTGAAAATAGCATTGAATTTTACAAAATAACTAGTAGGTGTATTGAATCTCTTAGTGTATATTGCACCAGTAGGAGAGGTTACTTCCCATTCATATCCTATAGCGTTAGGAATTTGAGTGCAAAATACGCTTTGATTTAATGCAGTGAGCGTTATTCCACAGTATTTTGATGTCAAAGAAGTTCCTGAATATATTACTGTACAAACAGAGCCGTAGCTTCCGGTCATCGTATTTGTTTTCGCTCTAACTCTTACTTCGTAATTGGTATTATATTCTACTGTTACTATAGTAGCAAGGGTCATCGTTGTAGAACTGGAACCTTTAAGCATTGTTCTTACTATACCAGTTGTTGTATTTTTTACTTCCCATTCATAATTCGTAGCTCCAAGTACTGTATTGCAAACCAATAGGTCATTGGGCGATGAGAAAGTTTTGTTGCAATATTTTTCTTGCAATGATGTAGTTGGGATTTGTGCAGGGGTATAAACATTAAAACTTTCAGCATAATTTCCTTTCAAAGTACCGGAAACACCTTTTATTCTTATTTTATAAGTTCGTCCATAGTCAATACCGTTAATCATAGAAAGTTGAAAACTATTAGAACTGTTACCTCTTAATTTTACTAAAGGTAAACCAGTTACTGCATCAGTTACTTCCCATTGATAATCTGAAACACAAGGTAATTTATCACAATATATTGTGGTGTTCAATGCAGTAAGCTGCATATTTCTATACGGCTCAGATAAACGGGTTGTCGGTATGGTTGCAGGAGTTGTTATTGTGCATGCGCCATCAGAATTTCCGTAAGAGTTATAGAAAACCGGTCTTACAGTTACGGTGTAAGTTCTGCCATATTCCAAAGCAGCTACCTTGTCAAGTCTAAGAGTGCTTAAGTTTTTAAAAACAATCTTTTTCCCGCTTACGTTATCTATAAAAGTATATTCATAAAGAGTAGCTCCGGTGGTAGCAACGCATTTAATTGATTCTGTTAATGCCTTAATAGTAATACCACAATAAGCAGTTTGTAGTTTCGATGTAGGAATGGTTTGTGGCGTAGTAATTTGGTACGCTTCGCCATACGTTCCCCATGTATTATTAATTTTCGCTTTTACTTCTACCGAATACTGCGTGTTGAATTTTATTCCTGCCTCTGCCGGATTGAGTATGTTTGAAGCTGTTGTAGTTTCGTATGTTATTACTTCTGTACCGCTTGTAAATCTCCACGTATAATTAGTTGCTCCTACAACGGCATCGCATGCAATTGGACTAAATATCTTATCTAAAGTAGTATTTCTATATGGTGTAGAAAGTTGGGTTGGGATTGGTAATTCTATGAGACTATTATAATATGGTGATTCATTTCCAACTTTTTCACTGAAAAGATAAGGGTATCTATATTCATTTGAGAGAGGATTTAATTCAAAAATCGCAGCATTTCTGTTATTACCATAGTTTCTAGCAAATCCATAAATATTCCCATTAGATCCTTTAAATTCCATATTTGGTTCACGAATACTCGCTTCCGGATTATATCTGTATAGTTCTGTGCTTTTTTGGGTAGATTGTTCGTATTTGAATATAGTTTGACCATCTAATATCCCATATAAAACACCGTTACTGTATTCAATAAAATCTACATAACCTTGATTGTAATTTCTTATATTTGTAGGTACTGCGGTGTATGAATATTCCTTTTCGATTAAATCATATTTAAATATCTCAAAACTCAAAGGTGAGTAGATATGATGCATTAAGTATATTGATTGGTCTGAGCACTCAATAATATTATTACTGTAATATCTTGTAAAATCATGTAATACTGAAAATTTATTTGAAGTTGGATCATATTGAAATAACACACCCTTTGAATCTGCACCTCCATAATTGGTTTTGCCGTATATCTTTCCATCAGAACCTAATATTAATTTTATAGGAGTACTTCCGTTAGCTCCATTAAAATTAACGATTGTACTTATTGTATTGCTAGTAATGTCAAACCTAAATAGCACCCCAAGCCCTTTTGTACCTCCTAATGTATTGACTCCGTAAATGATATTATCTTTTCCTAAAACTAAACTTGAATTATCAATTCCTGTTGTGTTTTTATCAAAAGTAATTTTATTTACAACGCTCAGTGTTTTTGGGTCAAATTCATAAATGCCTCCTCCATTACAATCGTAAAATTTATCACACCTTTGAGATGTGATATGATAGCTCCCATAAAGTTTTCCATTTGAAGCAAGAATCATTTTACTAACAGGATGGTTTGGTTTTGAATCACTATTAAGGTCAGGAAAATTATAAACTACAGTTAGATTTTCACCATTTCCATCAGTCTTAAATATAGTTCCTTCATCAGTAGCACCTCCATATTTTGTTGTGCCCCAAAACTCTGTTTGAGAAAAAATACTTGTTGATAGTACCAGAGCTATCAATAATAAATAAATGTGTTTCATAAGCGTTTTTTTTTGTTTAAGAGATTAATAATAAATTGATTTTAAATAATATATAAGCTAGGCTTGTGTGTTACAAACCGATAGTTTAAAAATTTTATTTTATGTTTTAATATCATTTTGCTGTTTTAGCCCTAAAAAGCAAAAGATTATGCAATAATAGGATATTTTGTTAATTCTACAAAATATTTATTGTTATATTTTGTAAATATTTTTTTTGAATTGTAATAAACAGCCTAGTTTTATAATTTTCAGAATATATGTTTGTATAGAATTAATCAGGATATTCACCCATTAGAATTTATTTCACAACATAACCATCCGTCCAACCTGTAGGGGCAATCCTTGTGGTTGCCCTTTTACTTTTCTTATTTACTGTTCAATAAATAGGACAAACAGCAACAACAAGCAATAATCAGTTCAACAATATCTCACCCCTTCTACCACAAAAAAGAGAGCCACCTTTCAGCAGCCCTCTTTTTTATGGTTGAATTATTATGCAATAATAATTATTATCAATTATCAATTATCAATTATCAATTTTCAATTTTCAATTCTCAATTACCTTACCAGCATTACCGGTCCTTTGGTATATTCTTTACCGTCAATGTTCATACCGGTCCAAGAGTCACCGTTTTTAAATTTAGCGTCAATGACCCAGAAGTAAGTGCCCGCTTTGGCAAGTTTACCTTGATATGAGCCATACCAAGCCTCAGAAGGTTGTCCTTCGTTGTTGAGTTTGTCGGAGAACCATACTAGGTTACCCCATGCATCGACCACCGATATGGTGTATGTCTCTCGGTTGAAACCAGCCGGTCTGAACTCTCTCCTCCGGTAGCCGGATTGGTAGGAGCAAAGGCATTTGGCACGAACAGACCTACGCTTATCTCAATAAATATGCTTTGAACTATAGAGTCTACGCAGCCATGGTCATTGGTTACTTTCAGCTTCACATCCCACGAGATATATTCGTATGTTTGTGTAATGGCAGCATTTCTTTGAGTATACGGCACAATGTACGGCAGGGTATCTTCCAAACGGCCAAAATCCCAGCTCATGTTGTAGGTCACCTCAAGCGAATCGGCACCTCCGGTAGCATTGTTGAAGTACACAGGAGCTTGGGTAGAAAGTTTCTCAAACTTAGCTTTGTATGCAGCACCCGGTAGCGACCATAGGAACTGAGCATCAGGTTTTACTGCAATGGTAACCTCCATAGAGTCAGAGCTCGAGCAACCATATTTGTTTACCACTTTCACTTTCACCAGCTCTTTGCCTTGGTAGTCCCAGTCAACCAAACGATATGCTTTATTTTGTTCGTTTGATATGGTGTAGTTGGTATGGTTACCCGAGATAGACCAAACAAAGGTGGTAGAGTCGCCCTCAAGCTCTTGCACATAATATGCGTTCTGAACCGAGTTTTCGCACACCATCTTTTTACCCCATACTTTGCCGTTTGGAATAGAACTTACAATAAGACTAGCTGTGGTTGTCTCACTCGGACAAGCCATATCTGCTACCAGATTGGTGTATTTTGTATTATTCAATTTGAATATGTATGTACCGCTGTTTTCCAAAAGGATAGGTGTTCAGGTCGAGTGTTCTTCCGGTGCCAAGCGTATTGTCTTGAGCATCGAACCAAGTTGTATTCAATGATCCGGCAACAAGCGGTTCAATATTATCATCGCCCAAGCAGATGGCTTTGGTACTCACTTGCGGAGCAAGCGGTTGTTCAATATACACATATTGCGCAGTGCCATACGGACTCCAACAGCTACCGTTGTTGTATCTTACAAAGAAGGTGGTAGAGGTATCGGTTGCAAGCACCGAAGCAGTTGGGGTAAACGAAGCCAAGTTGCCAAGTGTTTGGGCAAGGGTAGAATCTTTTTTCCATTCCACGCCACTATTGCTTTGGGTAAGAATAAGCGGTAGCATAGCATCGTTGCTACACGAAGCTTTCAGCTCAACAACTGGAGCTTCTGGCAATGGCAGAACGCTGTAAGTACCCGTAGCAGGTTCACTCCAACAGCCGTTTGCTTTGTGCATAGCATAGAAGGTATAGTCGCCAATGGCACTAAACTGGTCGGCAGCCAGGAACTGATTTGCAATTGCAAAATGAGAATCGGCAGGTACCGGAGTAGTTGGCTGAGTTTTGTACCAATATATTTGTTGCGGGATGTCAATAGCAACACTTGCACTGATGGTTGGTTGCGCCAATCCTACAGGTAGGTCTCTGAGTACTAATGGTAACTGCCGGAGCATAGTTTACCGTAATAGAAACCGGAACTGTCGGACTCATACAGTTGTAGAATGAGCTATATTCAGCCACATGCCAAGTCGTAACGTCGCCGCTTGGCGCTGATAGCGGGGTGTATGTATCGCCAACAGCAACTCTAGATCCATCGTCAGGATTGGTAGTGGTTCTCGTAAACCAACGGAACTCGCTAGTGCCTTGCTTAGGTTTAAACCAAGTGCTCAATGGTGCCGGTATGGCAGTGAGGTTGGGATATCGTCATAGTTACAGATAATTTTCCGAAACCGCCGAAGGTCTTAGTACCGGACAGTTGAACAGTTCTACCCGTACCAAATCGTCGGTACTTTCGCAACCAAGAATAGTTTGGGTCGCAAAGAAATCTTTCGCAGGAAGGGTTTCTTTTGTTGGGTCTATAAATGAAGTTGGTAATGTCCAAGTAGTTGTCGTTTTCTCAACAACCCCGGTAAGGGCAGTTCTGAAGCATTCTGATTGCTGTAAATTTCACATTCACCTGTTCCTGTTACCTCAACTGGAACAGCACTGGTCATACGACTCAGGTCTGCAATTACAGGTGCAGGGGTATGTTGTATTTCTATATTTTCGGTTTGCGTAGCCTCACAGCCTTTGCTGTCGGTAAGGGTAGCGGTAATGGTCGTGGAACAAGGTCAAACTGAGCAGCACCAACCACACTGGCAGGAGTAAGCGAACCATTACTACCTGAGAGAATAATACCTCCTATGCTGTTGCCCGATAGACTATAATCCATAGAAGCAACCACTGCATTATTAGTAATCACCGGCGAAGCAATCACCTCAGGGTCTGTTTGGCAGATGGTTGTTTTTGTATTAGAAAGTGCAATGGTAAATACCGGAGTCGGGTTCACCGTAAAGGTAACCGTTGCCTCAGGACCTCTGCACGGCATACCGGCAGCATCATTTTCTCTTGCGACATTTTGAAGGTGTATCTGCCCGGAGCAGCATATTTATTGCCAAAGGTACTTAAATCTAAGTCTTTGGTCGTTTCAATCACCAATCCTGTAGAATCTCTCCATTCAAAGTTAAATCCGTCAGCTATGGCAGTAATAGAAGGTAAGGTACCATTGTTTTCCTCACAGATAGCCACCGGAGTGAGTATCGGAGCAGGCGTCGGACAGTTTACAATAATCCAGATAGACTCAGCAATCGGACTTACGCAACTGTTTAGCGTCTGAAGTAACATCATAAAGAGTACTTACCTATTTTGCTAATATGTGTAGGATACATGGTCAGAGGAGAAGAGTAGAAATTACGGTACCGGTACTATCTTTTATAGAGAGCGAAGCTGTGGGGTAATAATCTATTTCCATTGGCGGTAAAGACGCAATAAGAAGCAATACCCACGTAACCGGAGGATTCGGTAATATACCCGTTCCGGTAGGTGCTAAAACATTAGTAACATCAACATCAAGCGTTGTTTGATTGGTACAAGTCGCTTGTCTGTCAGTACCCGAGCCCCACGCCTGAGACGCATCTAAGGTAAGGGTTGTGGTTTTAACGCCAGTAGCCGACGCAGTGAACTGCGGAGTCCATGTAGTACCAGAAACACCCGCACCACTAAGTACCGAGCCAGCGGGTTCTATAGAAATATTTACCGAAGCTTGCGTATAGCAAATCATGCCCGGGTCTTGAATTTTCGGATCAGGTAGTTCATGAATAATCAAGCTCAATTGGTGTAGGCAGATAAAGCAAGTATGGGTAGGGTCGTATTCAGCCACATACCGTATGCGAACCAACCGCAGTAATACCATGGCTTGTCCGTATCGCCTAAGAAATCTTCATCTCCAAAGTAGCACTGGTAGGAATTTCATCAAAATTTCTCCACCAGCCAAGGTCGTTGCCTGTTCCGATAGCCCGTAAGAGCAACGTTGGTTTCTCCATACATGCATGATATTTTATAGCTGTAGGTTTAGGTATTGGACAATTGGTTATGGTCAAGATAACCTGTACCGGTTCGCTCTGACAACCATTCAAGGTTTGAGTGGCATACATAGGGTAGAGACCATCTTTCATCTTACCCAAATCATCAACATACGTTGTTTTATAGCAATCAGCCTGAAGCACAACGGTTGTATTTGTATCGTTAGCGCTATACCATTTTATATCAGTACCCGTAGCACAAATATCAGGAACAAGGGTTTGATTTGGAACATCAGTATTAAGCGCTTCATCAGGCACTCCAATAGGCGGATTCGTATGATTTACGGTAATGTTGTGGGTTACAGGCAGCGCTTCGCAACCCGTTGTAGGGTCGGCATATTCAAAAGTTATGGTATGCGTACCTTGAGTAGCAACAGGGTTGAAGTTTCTGCCCGTTACACCTGTTCCCGAGAATGTTCCGGTAGTGAGTGCTGTGCCGTTAGCCAGTTGCGCTTTTAGTCCAAAGGTAGGTGTATAGTCGCACACCGCAGTAGGGTTCATGTTTATCAAGGTAACCGGACGCGGATTAATGGTAATGACGTCGGTAACTGCATCGCCAACGCAACCATTGCCATCGGTATAATTTAATGGTATGTAATGGTATAGTTACGCAGTAGCCAGAAACAGGGGTGAATACGCCTGTTGTTGCATTTAGAGCCGGGTAGCAGGTGAAACCGCAGGGTTCCCATGCCGTGCGAAAGGTACCATGGCGTGGAAACTGCATCATAGACACAAGCCGCAGCGGAATAATTTAAAGTCAACACCGGAAGCGGATTTACCACCACCGAGCCAGTAACCGGGGTTTCCATTTTACAACTACCAGTTGCAGCCGAGGTTGTAAAGGTATAGCTTATCCGGGAAAGTCCCGTCTGTAGCAGGGGTAAGGTTGCAGTCTTATCAGAAGCCCAAAAACAGCACCAGTCCATGCACCTACACCATCGGCAACCGAGGTAGTAGTGGTAATGGTAGCAGGAGCATCGCCCACGCACAGCGGAGCTACGCTACTCAATGTAGCCGTTGGCAACGCATGAATGGTAATGGTTTTGGTATCGGTGCCGGTACATTTGTTGGCATCTTCAACGGTTACTGTAATCGTATAATTACCCGGAGCAGCAGTAGCTGGTATGGTTGGTGAAGCAATTGTGGTTGCACTTCCTAAAAGAGCTGCCGCAGTACCAGTCCATGTATATTTTGCAAATGCCTGAGAAGTTGCAAGGGTTATCGAGTCTTTTGGCACACAGCAAATGGATTTGCAGTGTATGGTCGGACTCAGATTGGCGTTTATAGTCAGTGTTTCTGAGAAACTGTCTGAGCAACCATTGTCATCGGTAAAGGTGTAGGTAATGGTGTAAATACCAGCAACGCCATTATGTTTGAAAATAGAACCAGAGCCAGTACCAGTTATCGTACCTGCAGAAGCGGTAAACACACCCGAGCCATTGGTAGGTTCGCTGCTTATCATCTCATTATACAAATTTATATTATCAGTGGTAGAGCAATAAGATACTGCTTTCATTGTTACTACCGGTAGTGGATTTATCTCAACCACTGTATTTGCGGTGGTTGCCAAAGCAGTACAGCCATTGCCATCGGTAATGGTTCCGGTAAGGCGGTAAATACCCGCAATTGGGGTGTTTATTGTATAAGTAGTTGAAGTATGATTTGATACCGCTTTTGCAGTTCCATCTATGGTATAGGTAAACGAGAAGTTCGGACTACCTACCGTAAACTCAATAACCACCGGAGCAACGGTCTCGCCTGCGCAATAGTCATCGCCACCGGTAATGGTGTAAACAGGGGTTGGATTGCCTATAACGGTTATGTTGCGCAGTGTATACGAACAGCCCGCCTTAGTAAGCGTTAGTCCATAGACACCTGCCAAAGCACCCGAAAGTGAAGCAGTAGTGGCCGTAGGTATAGGTGTACCGTTTTTCGTCCATGCGTATGAAGCTCCCGCAACCGCATTCACACTCAGGGTTACACCCGCAGTACCGCAATAGGTGGTATCGGTGGTGAGCCAGGTGGTTACTGGAGAAGGGTTTACAAGCACATCGATAGCATCTGTAGTTGATATACATCCATCTATTTCAGTATAAAGCGAATACGTACCCGAATAGGTAGTAAGAGCTTTCGTTCTAGTAACAGTAGCAGTAGACGCTGTAAAAGCACCCGGCCCTGACCAATGATAAATAGTACCCGTTGGTGGCGCAGTAATACCCGAACTAATAACCAAATCTTCACCCTCGCAGATGGTTACATCGGCTGGGGCAGGGATTGGTGGGGTGGTTTTAGCTACCACCACAACTTGAGCCTTACTCATACATGAAGTACTTGTAGGGAAATCTTTATCTCTAAAAACGACGATATATGTATCTGCATTTGCATATGGTACTGCACGAGTTGTAGAACTCACTTGCGCCCAAGTGCCTAGCATGTTAGCAGCTGTTTCTGAGCCTTTATACCAAACCGCTTCAAATTGAGTAGCATCTGTTTGTGTATTTGTAGTAAGGGTAACCGACGCTCCTGGGCACAACGATAAAGCTGTTCCTGTTGGGGTTACGGTTACTGGGTCGGCTTCGGTACATGCCGGACAAACATACGTAGCTTCTATTGGATCTGAAACTGAATAGTTTTTACAAGGGTCGTTTATATTTGCATAATTAGGAGCTTGAAAATTTGTGTTACTTGCAAAAGTAGAAGAAGCAGCTGCTATAACCCTAAAATAAACTTTATCTCCTTCACTTACTCCTGTAAAAGCAGCATGAGATTGAGGGTCAAGTATTGTAGTATTGTCAAGAGTAATAGGTGTACCAATATTTTTCCAACTTAAGGGGTCATTAGGTGTTTTTGACCATTGATAAAGATAATAAGGATCTTTATTGTAAAAATTTTTTAACATGTCTGATGCTTTAGAAACCAAATTAAACTGATCTGAGCAGACATCAATCTCTTTAGATAAAGTAGCTAAGTCGAAAAATACACCAATTGAAGGAGCAGAACATGCCATTATTTTTATATCATCTAATACTAAATCATTTCCATTCTTGTAATTAGGATTATTGTTAAGTATTTCAAATTTGAGTGATGAACCACTATTTGAGAGAGTTATATCTGTAGCAACTCTCAACCATATTCCGTGATTTGCTGTTTTTGCACCATCTGCACTAACAATATTGTTTGGTAATGTAATAACATTTGAAGGATTGCCAACTTCCGAAAGTTTAATAGTTATATTTACTGGTTCATCTTGAGATGTTGTAAAAACAGCTATCCAACATTCAAAGTACAATGTCTTTCCACTACAAAGTTTATCAATAGTTCGTTCGTAAATAACCTTGCCTACAGTACTTCTCACGTTTACAAAGAGCATAGCACCTTCGGGAGTTTTGGAGTGATCTGAACGAGAGTCAGTTCTACCTAGTATATCGTACGCCCATCCTAAATGGTTGGCATCATAAGTAGTAAAGTTTGCGCCCACAAGATATTGACCTGTTGGATCGTCTCCTGGGGGACCAGTTTTTGCATATGTATGATCTACAGGAGGGTTATCAAGTGGATATCTGAAACGATCAACAACCTTTTTAGTTTTTTCTACCGGATTTGTGATATCGCTATAGTCGGTGTAGTATAATGTGTATGGATCTTTTAAATCGAAACGTCCAAAATCATCAAAATAGACTGTTTGTCTAGATGCTGGTTGTCCGTTTATTTCGCAGCACTGAATAGCTTTAATAGTAAGTATATTAGATGTAAATGTTTTGCTATTGAAGGTTACAGTTACTCTAAATTGGTACGATTGAATATTTTTAACCTCATACAGTAATGCTTTTTCTGTACTTGCTGTAGTCCAAGAGCCTCCGTTATTTGTACTTACTTCCCATTTATAGGTACCATAATAGGTTTGTTTTGTCTGTAATGTAATCATCTCACCCGCGCAGACCTCTACTCCCTGAGCACTATAAATTTCTACATTTGGTATACCTAGAATCTCTACTTTTTTAAGAGCAATGCCCTTGCAAGCCGATGTTTCCTGAGCTCTCATTTTGAATGTAGCAGTACCCAGAGTTGTAGCAGTACCGGTGAGTGTATAGCTTCCACAAGCGCCCATTTGAACTTTGCTAGCATCTGATTCTTTTGCAAAATTTCCGTAAGTAGGGTCGGGGTTGAGTCCACCTTTAAAACCTAAGTCAGAAGCTACACAACCTCCTGTTTTAATTAAACTACAGAAATCTACATTTACCGTAACTGCCGAACCGGGAACAAGATTATTCACCGAGTATTCGAAAAAATCGGTAGGAGTAGTAGTTACAGGCGAAAAGGCCATTGCATAGTCAGGTGTAGCCCAGTTTGCATATATTGCATTGTCTAGCTTGAAGGGGTTGTCTGTTATTGCATATTGATATTTACTATTGAAAACCCCTGCTAGTGTACTAGTTGTTAAATTTGCATTCGTAATTAAGTTTCCTGTCTGTAAACCTGTTTGTTTAACTTCTGTCAACCCATAAAATGTCTTAGTTGCATCTATGAATGTTGGTTCAAAAGTGGTTCCTGCAATTACAACCTGTGCTCTTGCTTGAAAGTTTATCAGCAAAAAAACTGCGATAAAGCAGAAAAGTGAAAATACATGTTTGAGTTTCATGTGTCTATTTTTATTTGTTATCATGTGTTTGTTTTTTTGTAGTCTGGTGTTATATATGGTAAATATATGTTATTAAAAATATTTTATTTATTCTAATTTCTTAATACAATGTATTAAATGACTTATGTTGAAAACCATTTGAACGTATAAAAATACGATTTTTTTTTATTACTAGACAAATTGAGGTTTAAATTAGTTGCATCAAATGTAATTATTTTTTACGTAAGTATCGGTTTATTCCAACCAAGTATATGATTATAAAACTCTGTATTACAAACAGTAGAATACTAACTGAAGGATTTTTGTATTGTTTACATAATGCGATTTATGAGTTGAAATATGTTTCTCTATGAAATAGAACATATTATTTGTGAATATAAAGTTGAATTTTCACTGAGGAGTTTTATATTTTGATTTACACAGAGACTCCCCGTTCGGCTCAGGCTGTGCCTGAGTCGATCATATTTCAATAGGCTATTGCCTATAAATTTAAAAATAAAAATTTATGCAGATTTAGCTAGTATATTTGAAATTTTGAAAGGCTTAAATTTTATGGAAAATAATTTTAAAGAAAGGCAAAGCCTTGTACAATATAAACGACTTAGGCACAGCCTAAGCCGAGCGGGGTTTTCTTTACATCGAATTGCTGCTATTAGATAATTAATTACTATTGCAACAAAAACAATAGGTAAATAAATATTCCTACTATTTTAAAATTTCTTAAAATTCATATATTTGCAAAAAAATTTAAAACAGGTTATAACGTGTCTGATAGTATTGTAATAATTCCTACCTACAATGAGAAGGAAAATATTGAAAACATAATAAGAAAAGTGTTTTCATTTATCAAGGTTTTTCACATTTTAATAATTGAAGATGGTTCGCCCGACGGTACCGCCGATATTGTTAAAAAATTGCAAGTTGAGTTCCCTGATAGACTGCATATTATAGAAAGAAAAGGCAAATTAGGTTTAGGAACTGCATACATAACCGGTTTTAAGTGGTGTGTTGAGAAAAAATATGATTATGTATTTGAAATGGATGCCGATTTCTCTCACAATCCAGAAGATTTAATTAGATTGTACAATGCCTGTGCAGTAGAAAAGAACGATGTTGCAATTGGTTCAAGATATGTTTCTGGTGTAAATGTAGTGAATTGGCCTATTGGTAGAGTATTGCTTTCATATTATGCATCGGTATATGTGAGAATGATTACGAGAATGAAAATTCACGATTCTACAGCCGGATTTATGTGTTACACACGTAAGGTTTTGGAGACGATAGATTTAGATAAAATTAAATTCAAAGGTTATGCGTTTCAAATTGAAATGAAATTTACCAGTTGGAAGTTTGGATTTAAAATAAAAGAGGTGCCTATTATCTTTACAGACAGACAAGAAGGTACGTCTAAAATGAGTGGAAGTATTGCCAGAGAAGCACTTTGGGGTATTTTGAAATTAAAAATAAGCAGTTGGTTTAAAACATACAAAAGAAGTGTCTAGACTCCTACTCAATGCTACAATTGTGAATGAAGGTAGCAGCTACAAAGGCAGTATATTCATAAATGAGGGGAAGATTGTTCAAATTTTTCCCGAAGAGTTTACTGAAATGCCTGAGGTAGATGAAATTGTTGATTGTACCGGAAAATATATCATCCCTGGTGTTATTGACGATCAGGTGCATTTTAGAGAACCCGGACTTACTCACAAAGCAGATATAAACTCAGAGTCGAGAGCTGCTGTTGCAGGAGGAATTACCAGTTTTATGGAAATGCCTAATACTTCGCCACAAACTACCACAAATGCATTGTTGGCAGAGAAGTTTGCTATTGCAGCACAACAATCTGTAGCTAATTATTCCTTCTATTTGGGAGCTACCAATACAAATATTGACGAATTATTGCAATTAGATAAATTCCAAACCTGTGGGGTTAAGGTTTTTATGGGTTCATCAACCGGAAATATGTTGGTAGATGATATAAATACCTTGGAACGTATTTTTTCTAGCGTAACGGTGCCAATTGCAGTACATTGCGAAGATGAACAAACAATAAAAGAAAATTTGGAGTTATACAAAAATGAATTTGGCGATACAATTCCAGTTCATTTGCATCCGAAAATTCGCTCTGCCGAAGCTTGCTATAAGTCATCGGCTTTAGCTGTTTCTTTGGCTAAAAAATATAATACCCGTCTGCATGTGCTTCATGTATCTACAGCTAAGGAACTTGAGCTTTTTGAAAGTTGCAATCTTGATACTAAAAGAATTACTGCCGAGGTGTGTGTGCACCATCTTTGGTTCGACGAAAATGACTATGAGAAAAAAGGAGCTTTAATACGATGGAATCCGGCAATAAAATCGGAAACTGATAAACTTGCTCTGAGAAAAGCTTTGATAAATAACAAGTTAGATGTTATTGCTACCGACCATGCTCCGCATCTACTTTCAGAGAAAAATGAAATTTATACCAAGGCCGCATCTGGTGGTCCATTGGTGCAACATGCTTTAGTAGCTATGCTCCAATTAGTTAAGCAAGATTTGCTTAGCATAGAGCTAATGGTTGAAAAAATGTGTCATGCACCGGCTCAATTATTTTCTGTGAGTCAAAGAGGTTATATAAGAGAAGGTTACTGGGCCGATATAGTCGTTCTAGACTTAGACAGCCCTTGGACGGTAGATAAAGATAATCTGCTTTACAAATGCAAATGGTCGCCGTTTGAAGGTTATACTTTCGATGCGAAAGTATTGCAAACATACGTAAATGGAGTTTTGAAGTATGATGCCGACACGATTATTGATAATACTCCCGGTATGCAATTGTGTTTCGACAGATAAGATAATATACTTTAATTCAAATCTTTATGAATAAAAATTTCACCATTCTCATTGTCGATGATGTTGACAAAATCCTTTTGGATAAATTGAATAATGCAGGTTTTAGTATTATTTATAAGCCAGGATTGGAATTAGATGGTGTTTTACAATATATTGCTACTGTTCAGGGTATTATATTGAGAAGTAAAGTAGTTGCCGATAAAAAACTTATAGATTTGGGTATAAATCTAAAATTTATAGCTAGAGTGGGTGCCGGAATGGAAATTATTGATATTCCTTATGCAGAATCGAAAGGAATACAATGTATTAACTCTCCGGAAGGTAATAAAGATGCTGTAGGTGAACAAGCTGTTGGAATGTTGCTTTCATTGCTCAATAATTTGAATAAAGCAGATTCTGAGGTTCGCCAAAAAATATGGGAGCGAGAAGGCAATAGAGGAATTGAACTACTTGGCAAAACAGTAGGAATTATTGGCTATGGCAATATGGGTTCTGCATTTGCACGCAGACTATCTGGTTTTGGTGTAAAAACTATTGCGTATGATAAATACAAAACAAACTTTTCTGATGCTTATGCACAAGAAGTATCATTGCAAACACTTCAAGCAGAGGCTGATGTGATTAGTTTGCATGTGCCGCAAACAGAAGAAACTATCTATATGATAGATAAAGAATTTATTGCTGCTTGCAGTAAACCTTTTATCTTGATAAATACAGCACGTGGCAAGGTAATAAATACACAAGATGTAGTTGATGCCATGAAACAAAATAAAATAGTTGGCGCTGCTCTTGATGTTCTTGAATATGAGAGTTTTAATTTTCAAGATTTCATGAAAGAAGATATGCCCGAAGCGTTCACCTATTTAGTTCAGTCAAACAGAACCATACTTACACCCCATATAGCAGGTTGGACTGTAGAATCGAAAACCAAGTTGGCTTCGGTTTTAGCGGATAAGATTATTTCGAGGTTCTCTGAGTAATAAGCATGATATGTTTTTTAAACTATCTGAATTACTTATAATTATAAGCGTAATTATATCCGTATTCACGATTATAACCAAATAGCTTAGAAGCCTGAGGCACATCATTTATTACAAGGTGAAAATTTTCAATCCCACCTTTTTTCATTTCCTTTAAAGCAATTGCAAATGAAGCTGTTTTTGTCTTATTGTGTCTTACAATAAACAGACAAATATTACAATACTTTGATAGAATGAGTGTATCGCTCACTATTCCAACCGGTGGTGTATCAATAAAAACATAGTCGTATTCTAGCGACAAATTATGTAAAAGCTCTTCGCATTTTTTTGTACCTATTAATTCAAGCGGGTTTGGAGGGATAGGACCAGAAAGAATAATATCTAGATTCTCTGAAACGGTATGTCGTGGAATTTCTGAATACGAAATATTATTCGACAAAAATTTGACACTCCAAGTTCACTTGAATTTTTCTGAATAAATTCTTGAATTTTGGGTTTTCTCAGATCAAAACCTACAATACATGTTTTTTTATTGTTTAGAGAAAAGCTATGAGCTAAATTACTGCATATAAAGCTTTTACCTTCATTCATAAACGATGAAGTTATAATGCAAATATTTCCGGTTTCCTTAACCGATGAAAGAAACATGAAATTAGTTCGCAAACTCCTAAGTGATTCTATAACTGGATTATTATTATCAGCTGATACAAAAGTATATGATTCCTGTTTATTATTTAAAATATGACCTAATATTGGTTTGGAACTCATCTTTTCAACAATATCATCGTTTGTGATTTTATTATTGAAAAAGCTAAATAGAAATAAGAAAACAACAAAAATGCCGAGTGCTATTAATAAAGCAATTGCGTAATTTAACATCTTTCTAGGAGCAATAAGCGTGACCGTATCAGGCGAAGCATAATCTACTATTTCATGGATTGGCATGTTAGATGCTTTTAAGATTTTCATTTCTGAATGTCTTTTTAGCAAAAACGTATATAGTTCATTGTTTAAGCTGAATTTTCTTTCATATCCAATCAGTTTTCGTCCGGTTTCCGGAAGTTTAGTGATTTGATTGTTAAGTTTTTTTTCTTCTTTTTCTATTTCATTTATTGCAATATGTGTACTGTTTCTGAGCGAGGTTATATTTTCTACAAGTAGTTTTGTGCATTTTTCAATGGTCTCAATTTTTTTAGCCATAAAAGGAGTCATCTTTATAGAATTAAATTCCATATCGCTCTTTTCGCTATATGCTTCTGTAAGTTCATTTATTAGAGTTATTAAAGTCGGATTATTTATATCCATAGAATTGGGAGATACCAGCTTAGAGTAGTCTTTGTTGTTTTTTAAATAATCTTCCAAATAATCGCAATATTTAATTTTTATGAGTAGTGCAGCCTTTTCTTTTTGTAGCGCCTCATATTTCATATAGACCGACTGACTTTGAAAATCATAACTCAAAATGCTTTCTTCTTTTTTAAATTGTTGAAGTTCAGTTTCTGAATAATCTAGTGAATCAAAAATTTGAGAAATTTGTGTTTCAATTAAATTTATTGTATTGTCGGCAGCGTAGTTTTGTTTATCTACATCTTTCATTATGAAGTCGTTCAGTAAGGTGTTTAAATACTGAATGCTTTGTCTGTTATTGGTAGATTTAATGCTGAGTTGTAAAATATTTGATTCCTTGTCTGTAGTTACTGCAATTTTAAATTTATCACTTACCAAAGAATTTAAAGTGTTAAACTTAAAATAGAATGTATTTTCAGGGGCAGTTTGAAAGCAATTTTTGACAATTTTAAATTTAAAATTTTTATTTCTGAACACAGCTCCACATTTTATTACAGTATCTATTGCATCAATTAAATCAATTGTAGAATATTCATAAGTTTCATAGTTATACAAAATTGCAGGTTGTTTTTTGCAAGTAAAACGGTATGTACTATCATCTACAATTTCTATTCGAAAAAGAACATTACAATATTGATTATGAGTTAAATCTGCCTCAATTGTAAACGGTGGATTTTGTAAAATTTCGTTAAATTTTATGTTCTCATCAGAGTAATATGAAACATACAAGCCTAGTTTTTTCAAGGTCTTGTATGTAAGGTTTTTAGAGTTTAGAATAGATGCTTGATTATAAGCTGCATCAGAAGTATTACCAAGTATGTTTTGTTCAATAATATTGTTTATCTGTGTAGATTGATCTTGAATAAGAATAGAAGCCTCTGTCTTATATACATTTAGTGAATTTGAATTAATAATAAAAGCAGTACTTAATGCGCACACAAGCAAAATTGCAGCTACATACCAAAATCTTAATGAGATATACAAGTATTTTTTTATATCTATTTCTTCTTCAGTCGTTTCCATTTATTATTTGATAAATATAGCTAAAAGTGCAATTGATATTGATGCAATAGAGAGTAGCGCTTGATAAGGGAAAGATTTCGATGCCCATACTTTTGCACCTCTTGGCTCAATATAAATAACATCGTCAGGTAATATGTAGTAAAACTCCGATTGTAAGATGTTTGTGTCGTTTAAGTCAATATAATGAACGTCTGAACCGGTAAGTGTTTTTCTAATCAGTTTCACTTTTTTTAAGTTTCCATACATATTTGTACCACCGGCAAGACCAATTGCTTGAAAAATTGTTAACTCTTCTTTATCAATTTGGTAAGCACCCGGTTTTTCAACTTCACCTAAAACAGTAACCTGAAAGTTTACGAGTCTTATATAAACACTGCAATCTTTAAAGTATTGGTTTAGTTTTTCTTGAACCATTTTTTGAGCATCTAAGACGGTAAGTCCTTTCACGTTTATTTTATCGATAAACGAAAATGTTAAATCGCCGTTAGTATCAATTCTATATGAATTTAAGTTAGAAAATGTCGGATTCATAAGGGTTGGCAAATCGGCCTGAAAAAACTTGCTTGTTTTTGCATCGGTGCTGGTAACTCTTATATAAAGATAATCGCCCGAATTTAATTTATACATTGATGCCTTTTCATTGGCAAACTGCTGAGAAGATTCATTGCCTGCATTTTTCTGAAGCATCTTTACTTTACTCAAATTTACGCATGAGCTACCGAGAAAAATTATTAATATTGATAAGTAGCATAAAGTAGTTTTTTTCATGAGTTTATGTTTTAATTATTGAGGTTTTTAGTTAAATTTTCTTGCGATATTAATTCATCATTTTCATATAGTAACAGCGTTATTTGCTCTTTGTATATTTCTGAAAATTTTGAAATAGCATTTGTTTTATTCCCTACAACCGGAATAAGATATTTATAGAAACCATTTTCCAAAATTTCTCTTACTTCTGCAGGCTTTTCAACCATTTGTTTTATTTCATTTTTTGCTAATTGAATTTTTGAAACTTCAAGTAGTAAATAATATACTTGTCTTTTCTCTGAATTATATTTTTGGACCGAATTGTAAAGAATCTGTCGTTTCCCATCTGTGTTGTATGCAACTACAAATGCCCCTTTGCTTTTTACTGTTTGTTGAATATCTCTAACCATTTTATAGGTAAATGTTTTGCCTACATAGTATTTATACCAACCATCTTCATAAGACCATTTTACAACCTCCGAACCCGAATATAAAAGTTGCATAGTGCTCGATGAAATTGGCACTTTGTGAGCTGCAACTTGAACTGCAAATGTTGGATTCATTTCAAAAGTTTCTTTTCCGTAGATTTCTGTACCATATCCGGTTTTTGTTTTTGCAGAATAGCTTGTGGTAGTTTCTTGTGAAACTGAATTATTTGAAATTTGATTTTTTTGTGAGATTTCATTTCTTGGAATTTCTTCTTCTCCTACCTTAGATATTATTGTCTTATAGGCCGAGAATTTTGTTTTATATTTTTCAACTTCCGAAAAAGTGGTAAACGGACTAACAATGTAAGTAATTCTATTCTGTTCTTTAATTACATCAATCTGTTTATTCTCAATATATAAGGTCTTAAGTGTTTCTTGACTAAGGGTATTTTCTGTCAAAATTATTTTAAGTTCATAAGAGGCTGGTATTGTTGATTGGTTGATTGTTGCTGTAGGAACAGTTTTTACGGTTGTTTTGTTTGCTTCTGACTTAATATTATTATTTGAAGAGATAGAATTATTTGAATTATTATTTGAATTATTATTTGAATTATTATTTGAATTAAAGACCTTATCACTACCTCCATTGTCTGCAATGATTTGCTCTTCTTGTATTTTATTTGAATTATCGGGTTCTAAGTTTGCTAATTCTATATATGATTTTTTCTCTGTATTTATAAGGCTAATGTTTTCTATATCAGAGTTTTTAGTGTAATCAAATTCGGTAGAATCAAAGAAGTATTTTTCCCAAACAGCTCTATCATAGTTTCTTTGAAGCAAAAGATATTGCAAAACAGAAACCGTATCGCCATTTTGCATATATGTATTATATCTATCAATAATATCTTGATTTATTAATGCCTTATCTGCTCTTTCTTCAATGGCTGCTGTATAGCTTACCGTATTGCTCGTAGATTTTTTTATAATTAAATCGTAGGCAAGTTCCAACTGCGAAATTGCATTTAATTGCATTTCATTTGCTTCAACTATTTTTAGCCATTTATCCCACTTTTCATTTATAATATCGGCATCTTCAAGATTTGTAGCGGCTCGTATGAAAAGTTCATCGCTGCTATTTATTATTAATTTGGTTTTTATTGATAAATCTTCAGTGAGATTAACTAATTCCAGTTCTAATTTTTTATTCAGATAAATTCTAAGTTCGTTCCATATTTCATTATACAATGTCATTGCAGAAATTCCTTTTGTATAAGCATTGTCTTCTATAGCTGGGTTAATAGAATCTTTTGATTGACTACTCATGTCTTGTAGCATTGAATTTACTTCAACCATTATTGCGTTTGCCTTAACGTGTTTTTCATCTAGCAAACTGAGAGATATGTCGTTGTATTTTATTTTGAAGTCCTGCATTTCCTGCGAAAATGAGGAAGTATTAAATACCAAAACGCACAATAAAATGAGTAAAGTATTTAAAAAAGGACTTTTTTTATTCATATCAATTGTTATTTCAGTTTTTGTATATGGGTAAATGTACTGCATTTGATTTGTGTAGACAGTAAATAAAACAATGAGTTTTTTAATGTAAAAGCAAAAAATCAAATAGCTTAAATATTGATTCGAATCATTTTTTAAGGTGACAAAATCAACTTTATGGTTATGTTTTTAAATTTTAGATAGAACTTTTATTTGTTTAAGAAGCTTTGTTTTTGCACCCTAGGTAATTATTTCCATGCTAATATTTATTAATTATTTTTTTAAAACTTTTTTATGCAAAGATTTGCAATGCATAGAAAAGCTATGTATATTTGTTCTATGCAAACAGAATTACTAAAAGGAACATTATCTACAATTATTCTCAAGCTATTGGCAGAGAATGGTAGAATGTATGGGTATCAGATTACTCAGAAGATAAAAGAAATAAGCGAAGGAAAAATATTAGTTAAAGAAGGCTCTCTTTATCCGGCTTTGTTTAAACTTAAAGAGGAGGGATGGGTTGAAACAGAAGAGGAAAATATTGGTAAGAGAGTACGTCGTTACTATTCTCTTACGAGTTTAGGCGTTTTAGAAGCTCAAAGACGACTAAATGAAATATTTCTTTTCATTGAATTATTGCATAAATTATTCGATAAATCATAGAAGGTAGCATAAAAGAATAGTTAAAAAAACATAAAAAGATAAACACATGAAACAACTCAGTACAGAGCAAGTAAATTTTATTGCAAAAAAAATTGAAAGTGGAGAAATTAGCTCCAAAGAATTATATAGTGACCTATTAGATCATTTCTGTTGTGTCATAGAAGAGGAAATCAATAAGAATGTCTCTTTTGATGATGCATATAAAAAAGCATGTTTACAAATATGCCCTGATGGTCTTGAAGAAATTCAGCAAGAGTTATTAAATTCTAAATCTATAAAACGTATGAAAAATTCTACAGTTACCCTTGGCATAGTTGCCATTTCAACTGCATGTGTCGGTGTTTGGTTTAAAATGTTTCATTGGCCTGCTGCTAACATCTTTATATTCACTGCACTTACCCTTCTTTGTCTTGGTTTTTTGCCAATGTATTTTTTCTATTCTTATAAGCAAGATTTAACAAAAGCGTTGTTCCCAAAAGAAAAATATCTTTGGTTTTGTGAGTATTTCTCTAATTGCAATCGCATGTGTTTGTAAGTTATTTCATGTTCCAGGAACCATGATTTTATTTCTTTTAGGTTTTCTTATGCTTAACCTTTTTTATTTACCGTATGTCTTTTTTAAAAAATATAGAAAAATTGAGTAATTGAACCCTTTTTTTTTGCTTAATTAACAACCATTTAGGTCAATTTTAATGAAATTGATTTAAGTGGTTGTTTTGTATTATTATGAATCTCTCCTTTTAATAATTATATACCCTCACTTATTAGCATGAAGCTGTTTTATAAAATATTTTTTTTGTTTATATTTCACGCTCATTTATAAATGAAATTTTGTACAGAATGAAAAAAATATTTTTCCTTGTTATCTTGCTGTCGTCTAAATATATATATGCAGACGAAGGCATGTGGTTGCTTACTATGATAAAGTCGTTAAACTTGCAATCAAAAGGGTTTAACTTAAGTGAAGATGATATTTATGCCATAAATAAAAGCAGCTTGAAAGATGCTGTTATTGGTTTAGGCTTTGAAGATAGAGCTTTTCGTTTCTTTTGTACTGCAGAAATTGTTTCTGATCAGGGACTGTTGTTTACCAATCATCACTGTGGTTTCGATATGATTCAGAAGCACTCAAGTGTTGAAAATAATCTTTTGGAAAATGGTTTTTGGGCTAAAAATAATGCCGAAGAGCTGCCAAATGAAGGTATTACAGCAAGTTACATGGTTTCTATGTATGATGTAAGTTCCCGAATTCTCAGTCAAATACCCGATACTTTAAGCGATAGTAAAAAAGATCAATATCTAGATTCTTTAATTACTATTGTAGTAAATTCTGTTGAGGATACTTCTCATTATTCTGCTTCGGTAAAACCTTTTTTTGAAGCCAATAAGTATTATCTATTTGTTTATGAGACTTTTAAAGATGTTAGATTGGTAGGAACTCCTCCTAGTTCTATTGGCAAATTTGGTGGTGATACAGACAACTGGATGTGGCCAAGACATACCGGAGATTTCTGTATATTAAGGATTTATGCCAGTGCCGATGGTAAACCTGCTCCTTATTCCGAGTCTAATATTCCATATAAACCAAAACATCATTTTCCAATATCGCTTAAGGGTTACAAAAATGGCGATTTCTCTATGATTATGGGCTTTCCTGGGTCTACTGATAGATACGAAACTTCTTCGGGAATAGAACAAATGTATGAGGTCTTGAATAAGCCTGCAATCAAAATGAGAACGCAAGTGCTTGATATCTATAAGAAATATATGGATGCTGATGAGCAATTGAATATAAAATACTCATCTAAAAAACAGCAAATTAGTAATTATTGGAAATATTATATTGGTCAAAATAGGGCAATTACAGCATTGTCTGTTATTGAAAATAAGAAGTTGGCAGAAGATAAACTATTATCTGTAATTACTGGCGATTCTATTCTAAATGCAAAATATTCAGATGTTTTTAAGAATATAGATTCTATATATAATTTGCTGCGAGAATTGAATTATGTAAATCAAAATTTTTATGAAGGTATAATTGGGGTATCAGATATGTTGTTACTACCTTATAGCTTACTGCAATTTGTAGGTTCTTTTGATGCTAATGAAATGAATGATAGTGTTTTGGTAGCCAGTTTGGAAAGAATTAGAGTTTCAATGTTGCAAGAGTTGAGTAATATTGATTTTGATTTGGAAGTTACTGTTTTAGCCAATCAAATTTCAACATTTTCTGAGGATGTTCCTGCAAAATATCATCCTTCATTTGTGAAAGAAATCAATAAAAAATATAAAGATAATTCTTTGGAATATCTTAAAAAAACATTGAGCAAATCGAACTTTATCACTGAAGAGAAAATTAATATGCTTTTAGGTGTTACAACGGTTGCTCAATTCAAGAAAAACATAAAAGCCATTGATAAAGATCCTTTGTTTGTAATGCTTAAAGATGTTTTAAGTACATACAGGCTGTTGAGAAAAACGTCTATTCCTTTACGCGATAAACTTGCAGAATATAAAAAAGATTATCTCAATATACTTTTGCTTACTCAAGATACCTTAAAAATGTATCCTGATGCAAACTCCACGCTTCGGTTGAGTTATGGTTCAATTGGAGATTATAAGCCAAGAGATGCTGTTCATTATAAGCATTTTACGGTGTTTGAAGGTGTAATGCAGAAAGAAGACCCGAAATCTGATGAGTTTTTTGTTGATGAAAAACTAAAACAGTTGTATAAGTCTGCCGATTATGGTAGATATGAGCAAGATGGAACGGTACCTGTTTGCTTTATCAGCAATAATGATATAACCGGAGGCAATTCTGGTAGTCCGGTTTTAAATGCAAAGGGCGAACTTATTGGTATTGCATTCGATGGAAATTGGGAAGCTTTGAGTTGCGATATCCTTTTTGAAAAACAACTGCAAAAGACTATTAATGTTGATATTAGATATGTACTATTTATTATTGACAAGTTTGCTGATGCTCAAAATATAATCAAAGAACTCACCATTAATGAGTAACGCAATTGTTATTTATACTGATGGTGCTGCAAGTGGCAACCCTGGTCCGGGTGGTTATGGTGCTGTTTTAATGTCTGGGCCTCACAGGAAGGAACTATCTGAGGGATACAGGAATACAACCAACAACAGAATGGAGCTTCTTGCTGCTATTGTAGCTTTGGAAGCAATAAAAGTAGAGAATGCTTCGGTTACTATTTTTTCAGACTCAAAATATGTTATTGATAGCGTAGAGAAAGGTTGGCTTCGTAATTGGTTAAAAACAGATTTTAAGGGAAAGAAAAACAAAGACTTATGGCTTAGGTTTCATAAAGTTTATACAAAACATAAAATCTCTTTTGTCTGGGTCAAAGGTCATGCTAACGTCAGAGAAAATGAAGTCTGCGACCAGTTGGCCGTTGCTGCATCTAAGCAAAAAAACTTGAAAGTAGACTCAGGTTATGAATCTGGTTTGTATAATTGAGCATTTAAAACAGAGACTATATCTTACTGATTTATTATTGTTGATAATTTTTTTCTCATAAGATTTTTTTTTCGTATGATTTAAATCTAAGCTTTCACTACCTTTGTAAGTGTGCATTACTATATGCCGAATCTTTTTAATGCCAAAAGTCTGTTGTTTCTTAATTTAACCATGTTTTTTTGGGGTTTGACAGAGACATTAATTATAAACTAAGGCTCTGTATTTCAAAGAGTATAATGTTTAATTTCAGATTTTTGTTAGTAGATAAAATTAAGGCAAAAAATGTAGTAGTTAATATTCAAATATTATGGCAGAATATTCAGAAGATAGTATTAAGACCCTCGAATGGAAGGAACATATTCGCAGACGTCCTGGAATGTATATTGGGAAATTGGGCGATGGAACATCGGCCGATGATGGTATTTATATACTTCTTAAAGAAACCATAGATAACTCCATCGACGAATTTATGATGGGTAATGGTAAGAAAATAGACATTACTATCACCGAGCATACTGTAACACTTCGTGATTATGGAAGAGGCATCCCGCTAGGTAAAGTTCTCGATGTGTCATCGAAAATGAATACCGGTGCAAAGTATGATTCTGAGGTCTTTAAGAAAGCTGTTGGTTTGAATGGAGTGGGTATAAAAGCGGTTAATGCGCTTTCTACTTATTTTATTGTGAAATCTTATAGAGAAGGTGAAGTAAAATCTGTAGAATATAGCAAAGGTGCCGTGGTAAATGATGCACCTGTAGAACCTTGCGATGAGCCAAATGGTGTATTTGTGAAGTTCCGGCCTGATATAGAAGTCTTTGGCGAATTTAAATATATTTTTGAATATGTTGAGACTATGTTGAGAAACTACACCTATCTCAACACCGGATTGACAATAAATTTCAATGGTAAAAAATTCATTTCTAAAAATGGCTTACTCGATTTATTAAATGAAAACATTGATAATGAGCCTGTTTACCCGCCTATACACTTACGAGGTACTGATATCGAATTGGCATTTACTCATGAATCTGGCTACGGCGAAGATTATCACTCCTTTGTAAACGGACAGCATACAACCCAAGGAGGTACTCATTTAGTGGCTTTTAGAGAAGCTATTGTAAAAACAATTAGAGAGTTTTATAATAAAACTTTTGATGCTACTGATATTAGGCAATCTATCGTTGCAGCTATAGCAATTCGGGTACAAGAGCCAATTTTTGAATCGCAGACAAAAACCAAACTTGGGTCAAAAGATATTGGTCCAGATGGTCCTACCGTACAGAAATTTATTAATGACTTTGTAAAGACTGCCCTCGATAATTTTTTGCATAAAAATGCGGAGATTGCCGAAGTTTTATTAAAGAAAATACAAGACTCTGAGCGTGAGCGTAAAGCAATGGCAGGGGTGCAGAAAATTGCCAAAGAAAGAGCAAAAAAAGCATCCTTACACAATAAAAAATTGAGAGATTGTAGGGCGCATTTTAACTCTAATCATGAAAAACGCGAAAAAACTTGCATCTTTATAACTGAGGGCGATTCGGCTAGTGGTTCAATTACAAAATCAAGAGATGTAAATACTCAAGCAGTGTTTAGTTTGAGAGGTAAACCACTTAATACCTTAAACAAAACCAAGAAAATAGTATATGAGAATGAGGAGTTTAGCCTTTTGCAAGCTGCTCTGAATATTGAAGACGGAATTGAAAACCTGCGTTATAGAAATGTAATAATTGCTACCGATGCTGACGTGGATGGTATGCACATTAGACTTTTATTGATTACTTTCTTTCTGAATTTCTTTCCTGAATTGGTAAAAAAGGGACATGTAGCTATCTTGCAGACACCTCTTTTTAGGGTTAGAAATAAAAAGGAAACCAGATATTGCTATTCTCCGGAAGAAAAAGCGAAGGCTTTAGAAGATTTAAAACCAAATCCGGAGATTACCAGGTTTAAAGGTTTGGGAGAAATTTCTCCCGATGAATTTCAGCATTTTATTGGTGAAAACATGCGCTTAGAGCCAGTTATCCTTAATAAAGACATTTCTATAAGTGAACTTCTAAATTACTTTATGGGAGATAATACCCCTGAAAGGAGAGATTTCATTGTGGAAAATCTCAGAATAGAAGATGATGTTGTTGAACATGATTAATAAATCTAGCAGTTTCAATAAAACTTGTTAATATTCTTAAAATGAGAATATTAACAAGTTTTATTTTTATAAAAAGACTGTAATCTTGCCCTTAAAAATCTTCTAAAAGCTCATTGCTCAGTATGCCTGATGCAACTTCTTTTACTTCGCCGGTGAGCTTAATATTGTAGTCTTCGTCAAGCGATATTTTCAGTTCTCCACCTTCCATTTTCATGGTTACATCGTTGTCGGTAAGACCTAATTTCTTGCATATACATGCCACAGCACTCGATGAACTGCCCGATGCAAGGGTATATTCGGCGCCTCGTTCCCATATAAGTATTTCAATTTCTGTTTTACTTATTGGTTTGGCAAATTGTACATTTATATTGTTCGGAAACAGCTTATGTTTTTCTAAAAACTTGCCATATTTCAGGATTTCATTTTTATCTAAGTTTTCTTTTATTATCACGCAATGCGGATTACCTACTGAAACACAGTTTACTACGTAGGTCTTATCATCAGCCAATATTGTCTGACCAATAAACTCTTCTTTTTCAGATGATACAGGTATTTCTTTTGAAAGAAATGTTGCTTTCCCTAAGTCAATTTTTACGATAGTTGCCTTTTGGTTTTTTACTTCGAGAATTTCGGCAGTTACAATTCCGCCTAGTGTTTCTATTGTAAATATTTTGTTGGTTGTAAAACCGTAATCATAAAGATATTTAGCAAATATTCGTAATCCGTTACCGCTTTTCTCCGCTTCCGAGGCATCGGGATTGTATACCTTAAATCCGAATTGAGCTTTATTGCTGGGAACTTTCAACAATACACCATCAGAACCTATCCCGAAATGAATGTTACAAAGAATCTTAATAGCTTTTGGCGTTAATTCAAATTGAATATTTTCTTTATCAAGAACAATATATTCATTACCTAATCCGTGCGATTTAACAAAGAAATTCGGAATCATATTAGCTTAAATATTACTATAGTAAAATACTTAATTAAGAAAAAAACACAATGAAAAATACTGAAAACTTAGTTTGAGAATATTTCAATCTCAACCCTTCTGTTTTTTCTTTTTCCATCTTCTGTTTCGTTACTAGCTATTGGCTTTGTCTCACCAAAGCTAAGAATATGAATGCGTTTGCTATCAACTCCCTTGTTCATAAGATAATTTTCTACTGACTTAGCTCTTTTTTCTGATATGGTTTCGTTCAACTTCTCAGGTCCCGAAGCGTCTGCATGACCAGAAATTCTAACTTGTAGGTTCTGCTTTGTATTGAGTAATTGTACAAACTCATTTAACTCAGTCAATTTGTCTGAGCTTATTTCGTATTTTGAACTATCAAATAATAAATTACTCAAGGTTATTCTTAAATTAGAGATAGCTGGTTTTGCCAACGTCATGGTAAATGTTAATAATTGAGTTGTATCAGGAATAATGATAGTTTCTTTTTTAGAATTAAAACCTGTGGCAGAAGCATATACCCCAATTTTTCCTCCTCTAGGTACTGCTATGAAAAATTCTCCATCAATATCTGTATTTTTTGTGGCAATTTGTTCATTAGTTTCTGTATCTACAATATTTATAATTCCAGATATTGTTTTATTAGTTTCATTATCAGTTATTTTGCCATGTAAAACCGTATATGCTATTTGGTTTTGTGTAATTAATTGTTCTTCCACATTGTTTTTAAGTATAGCATCGGTTTTAGGTAGTATTGCTGCATTTACATACACAACATCGGTTGCGTCTGATGCATTTAGAAAGCCTTTTTGATATAGGTAACCATCTGAGTTTACCATTGTTTTGTAATATTTTTCTCCAGGCAGAAGCACTTCAAACTTACCTCTTGAGTCTGATTTTACTGTTTTTACCGGAATACTATCATCCAAACCATAAAATTCTACAAGTGCATTTGATAATGGTTTTTCTGAACCAAATTCCTTTATCGTTCCTTTGTAAATAACCATTTTTCTGTGGTTTGTATCAATCTCAGAACTTGTTATTTTTTGGTCTTCTAGCATTTTTTTCGGTATCATAAGAAGTGTTACCGGCAATGAGCTTGTTTCATTTTTTATTCTAATTCTTTCCGATTGCATTATATAACCTTCTGTTTCTGCAAATATTCTATAGGTAGCCGCTTTGTCTAATTTTATTTCGGTTATGTTATTTCTTTTTTGCTGAAAATCAGTTTTATTTTCTTTTTTATCTGTTCTTAAAACATTTATTTTTGCATCCAAAGGAGCGCCAGTGTTTATGTCCATTGGGTATATTTTGAGAAGTATCTGACTCGGATTGTCTGACGGTTTTATGAAGTTTGCAATTATTTCAGTTCCCTTTTTCTTAGTCAAGTATGTATTATAACTTATAGCATCCGATTCTAGAGAAAGTTGAATTTCATCGTTGTAAACTTCATAACCATTGGCAGTTATCTCCAAATTATATTTTTTATCTTTCTCCAAACCTAACAAAAATGTTCCCTTGTTATCTGAAAATAATTTACCATAAATATCCTTAGTTTCTAGTAGGGTAAGTGTTATTTCTGCTTCTAAAGGTTTTTTTGTTTCGTTATCAGAAACTTGACCTACAAGCTTTATAATTTCTGCATATTTGTCAAATGATTTTATAACTAAACTTTGAATTAAAGAGTCTGAAACGGTTTGATTTTCCTTAATGAAATCAATCTTGAAAACATCCATCATTCCAAGAGTTCCATTTCTGTTTGATGTAACATAGCCAACTGTACCATCTTCGTTTATTGAAAAGAAAATATCATCGGCCGAGGTATTTATTGGGTATCCCATGTTTTTGGGTTTACTCCAACCGCTATCTGTCTTTGTTGATTTAAATATATCATAACCTCCAAATCCAAGGTGCCCTTTTGAGCTGAAATACAATGTTTTGCCGTCGGGAGATAGAAAAACTCCATCTTCGTCTTTGTTTGTGTTTATATTATTTCCTAAATTTTCTACTTTGCCTAATTGTGTATAATCGTCGATTTTTGAATAGATGTCTTTTTCTCCAACACCACCAGCTCTATCGCTTGAAAAATAAACAGCCAATCCATCATTTGTCATAAAAGCAGAGGGTTCATATTGTGGGGAGTTTATATCGCCTTCCATTTTTTCCATACCTACCCAGTCGCCATTTTCAACAATTCCCTTAAATATATCGCCACCTTTCTGCGATTTGTATATTAATAATGTTCGTGAATCGTCGCTCATATCCAAAATAGCTTTGTGTTCGCCTACGGTCGATAATATATCTCCTAAAACTTTAGATTTTGACCAAACACTGTCATTCTTCTTATAACTTATATATATGTTTTCTATTCGGTTATCGTCATCTGAAATAAAATCAATGGTATCAATGTTTTTTCCATTCATCCTGAAATCAGGTTGTTTGGAGGTAAAAAGCATTGTGTTTCCTGTTTTTGAAATTACAGCACCATAGTCATTAAAAACAGTATTTATTGAATTACCCATATTTGTAACGATACATTTTACCGAGTCTTTCTTTATGCTTTCTGCATAAAAACACTCCGCTATTTTTTGGTGTACCGATTCAGTGGTAATTGTATTTTTGAAAACAACTTTTTGAAGAGTTTTTTGATTTTGTTTATCAATATATGTTTTGTAGTAATCTATGGCTTTGTACCAATTTCCGTAGTGTTGATGTGCCCAGCCTAAATAGTATTCTATAAGCGGATCTACTTCATTATTCAAGTAATATGCTGTTTCTAAGTAATTTGTAGCTTTTACACTATTGTAATTCATCAAATAGCTTACACCAAGCATGAAATTACACTTCGCACTTTTATTGTTAAATGAGAGTGCTTTTTCTAAATAAGGAATAGCTTCTTTATAAAAGTCATCGGCTTGTAAACAATACTTTTCGGCACTCATGTTATAATCACAGTATGCTGTTCCATTATCAAAAAGTATAGAACCTTTTGTGTAATCACTTAGTGCATTTTCAAAATTGGTCTGATTTGGAAAATTTATTGCCTCAAATTCTACATTTTGAGCAAATGTACTATAGTTGAGTAAAAGTAAAATAGCGGTTAGATAGAAAAAAGATTTCATTGCTAATGTATTTTTAATGAAAAGAATCTGATTGTTTTTATGTAATTTTGCTGTCAAATATAAACAATTATATTTTAGTTTGTGCAAAATCAAAATTATCATAATAATAATTTTTTACCTATTACTAAGAAAGAGTCTGATTCCTTAGGATGGGACTATATTGATGTAATTCTATTTACAGGCGATGCTTATGTAGACCATCCTTCGTTTGGAACTCCTTTAATAGCTAGAGTGCTTCAAAATCAAGGTTATAGAGTTGCTATTGTTCCGCAACCTAATTGGAAAGATGATTTGAGAGATTTCAAGAAATTTGGAAAACCTCGTCTTTTCTTTGGTGTTTCTGCCGGTGCTATGGATTCTATGGTAAACCATTACACTGCAAACAAGAGGTTACGGTCTGATGATGCTTACACTCCCGACGGTAAAGCAGGGTTTAGACCAGATTACGCGGTTACTGTATATTCAAAAATATTAAAAAGTTTGTTCCCCGATGTTCCTATTGTAATAGGTGGCATTGAAGCTTCCCTTAGAAGGTTTACTCATTATGATTATTGGCAAGATTGCCTTAAACCCTCTGTTCTTATAGATTCAGGTGCCGATTTTTTAGTTTATGGAATGGGTGAAAAAGTTATTGTTGAACTTGCTCATTTATTAAAGAAAGAAGATTATAGAAATGCTGTTCAAGCTATTCCACAGGTTGCTTATCTTATTCACAAAGATAGATATTTGCAAAAACAATCGGGTTGGAAAGATATTGATTTATTCTCATGAAACTTGCTTGGACGATAAACTTGCTTTTGCAAAGAATTTCAGTACGTTAGAAACAATATCAAACAAATTTTCTGATGAACGCATCATTCAAGAAGTTGCTGATAAGCGTTTGGTGGTAAATCCGCCTTATCCATATCTTACAGAAAATGAGTTGGATACTATTTATAATCTGCCCTTTACCAGATTACCCCATCCTAAATACATAAAGAAGGGTGCCATTCCTGCTTATGAGATGATAAAATTTTCTATAAACACTCATCGTGGTTGTTTTGGTGGATGTAGTTTCTGTACAATAGCGGCGCATCAAGGAAAATTTATTTCAAGTAGGAGCGAAGCATCTATATTAAATGAGGTTAAGATTTTGACCGAAATGAGCGATTTTAAAGGTCACATCTCAGACCTTGGCGGGCCTTCTGCCAATATGTACCGAATGAAAGGCAAAGATGAGTCTGTTTGTGCTAAGTGTTCGCGTTATTCATGTATATATCCGAAAGTGTGTGTTAATCTTAATGCTTCGCATGAGGCTATGAATAAACTTTACCAAAAAGTGCGTGAGTCGGCCGGTGTAAAAATGGTTACTATTGGTAGCGGAATCAGGTACGATTTGTTTGATTATTCAAAACGAGATGTTAGAGAATATATTGAGAATCTAATTAGATACCATGTTTCCGGCAGACTAAAAGTTGCTCCTGAACATACTGAAGACGATGTTTTGGTTATGATGAGAAAACCTTCTTTCAGCTTGTTTGATGAATTTTACAGAGTTTTCATGTCGGAAAATAAAAAAGCCGGTAAAAATCAACAGCTTATTCCATACTTCATTTCTAGTCACCCGGCTTCTGAAATAAAGCATATGCAGAATCTTGCCAATAGGCTTAAATCTATAGGTTTACGACCTGAGCAGGTACAAGATTTCACCCCAACACCAATGACTCTTTCTAACGTAATTTTCTATACCGGAATAGATCCCTATACCCTAAAACCTATTTTCACAGCTAGAAATAAGGAAGAGAAATTGCAACAAAAAGAGAATTTCTTTTGGTATAAAAAAAATGAATCAAATAATACAGGCTATAAAAGGAACGAATCGCAGGCTAATGTAAAAAAGTTTACAGGGCGAAAAGGAAAATAGTTTATTAAACTGCTATCGTTTCTCCGGTTTCAAAATACCATAATATAGCATCAGTTTCATATCCTATTTCACTAAGTAGATACTTATATTCTTGCATTTGCAAAAGATGCTCTGGGTCTTTTGATTTTGTGAATTTATAATCTACTATTACCGCTTTATTTTCTTTTATCATTATTCTATCAGGTCTTTTGGTACTGCTCTTGGGTACTAGAATGGTTTGTTCGGTAAGTACTTTGTACGTGCCGTTGAACCAAGCTAGGAATGGTTCTTTTTCAATTCTTTCTAATAGCATACCAGACAAGCTTGTGATTTCTTTTCTTGAAATTACACCATCTAAGTAAAATTGATAAAGTGTTTTTTCAATATCTTCTTTTTGAATGATTTTTTCAAGAATTTTGTGCATAAGTATTCCATAAGATTTTCTTGTTCCATTTTCTGCAAAATCGTCGAAGAAGTTGCTATTACGCGAGTGTGGAAAAATAGATGATTTGGGCAATGTAATTTGGTAACGTGCTGTATCAAAGCTCTCTGCTTGCTTCTGAGAATGTTGGCATATTGATGGTTGTCCGTATTGTAAGTTGCTTCCATTTTCTACCCAACTATCTTTATCCATAAGATTTGACTCGTTGGAAATAAAGCTGTTGCTTGAAAAAATGCTTGGTAGTATTTGCAAACTTTCAGACTTTTCTTTCAACTTGGGTACGAGTAGATATAGTTCGTCGGCCGCTCTGGTAAATGCTACGTAATAAATATTTAATTCATCTACATAACTCAGAAAAAGCTCTTCGAAATATTCTTTTTGATAGATTGTTTCTTTCAGCAATTTTTGATTTTTAACCGGCAGTATTTCAAATGAATTGAAGGGTTCAATGGTGGTACTGCACCACAATATTCCATCGTTTCTATGAGAATTGCTTACAAATGGAATAATTACTATTTTATATTCTAAGCCTTTAGATTTATGAATGGTAAGCACATTCATATCTGTTTCATTTGCTGCAATTGATATGTATTTTTTATTCTTTTGTTCTTCCCAAATGGCAAGAAAATGAACTAGATCGGCCCCATTTACAACCTCAAAACTGTTTATGGCTTCTTGTAAAGCAAATAAAAACGGTATTTCTAGTGCTATATCAGATAGTTTGAAAGTGAAAATAATTTGTTCTACTAATGCATAAATACTGCTGTCATAGATTATTTTTGATAGTAGGGAATTCCAAATCTGGTCAAAATCCGTTAACGAGAATACTTCAGAATCAATTTCCTTTTCTCGAAGTGTGTTTATGTAAAATTTTATATATGCTTTTGCAATATCGTTATTGTAATCTACTCTTAATTGTAGAATTGAAATAATGAAACGTACTGCTGATGATGAATTTAGCAATACCGATTCTGAAGAGAATACGTTATATGAAATGCCTTCTTTTGCTGCCGATGAAGCTTTGTAATCTAAAAAAAAGTTTACCAGTTCGGTAGCCTGACTGTTTTTTCTTACCAAAAATACTATATCAGAAGGTTTATAGCCTCTCATCTGTGCATCTTCTATAAGCGGAGGTAGCATTTCTAAAATGTCTTGGCTTTTGGCATCATCAGGAATACTTTGAACTTGAACATAACCTCTTGATTTATTGTTTTCGGGTATGTTTTGTATGTTTCCTTTGTAGGCGTTAAGTATTCTGTCTTTATATAAATCAGAGAGTTCCGTATTGTCTTCTTCAATTAAAGCATCAAAGGTGTTTTGTACATGCTGTGCGGCGAGTTGAAAAAATCTATTATTAAATTCAATTACTCTTCGCGAACTTCTCCAATTGGTATCTAAATTTTTGCTGTCTATATTATTTATAAATTCATCAGGAATGGTTTCTCCAAGCAACTTCCAGTCGCCATTGCGCCAACGATAAATAGATTGCTTAACATCGCCAACCAGCACACTCATATTTCCTTCTGCCAATGAGTTTTCTACCAGTGGTTTAAAGTTTTGCCACTGCAAAAGTGAGGTGTCTTGAAATTCGTCTATCATAAAATTTTTAAGTCGAGTTCCAATCTTCTCATAAATAAACGGACTGTCGTTTTCTTTGATTATCTCATTTACAAGTATATTGCTGTTTGAAAGTAAAAAGATATTTTCCTTTCCGCAATATCTGAGCAGTTTGTCGGTCAAATCGGCTAAAATCGGAAGCGTATATCTATATTTAAGAATAATTACAGCAGTATAGTATTGTTTTCCTTCTTCTTCAAATATATTTACAATGCTCTGCATCATATTATTTAAACCAGCATTGTAGATGCTTTGAATTTCATCTTTTTTATCAGATTTTTTGGAATACCATTTTTCTACATCGTTTATTGCTGCATAGAATCGTTTTGAAGGTTTTTCAAAAGTACCATCAGAAAATTTTGTAAAAACAGTTGCAAAACCTGCCTTTCCATAAGCAAAATCTAAAACTGAGAGATTGTGTCTTTCTATGAGCAATAGTGCTTGTTGGGTTATTTGTTTTAATTTTAATTCAAAACCTACTGCAATCTGCTTTATTTCTTGCATTTTTTTTGCAGCTAATTCTTTGTTTTTGAGGAGAGAACGGAGTTTTTCTGCTCGCGAATAGAAATTTTCTTTAAAAACCTCATTTCCTAAATCCTTAATAGATTGAATTATATTGAATTTATTCTCGTTTTCAATTTGCTCATCTGCAAAATTACATAACCAGTCTTGTAGTTCTTTGTTCTCGTCCAAATCAATCATAAGCTGATCTACCACTATATCAAGTATTTTAGCATTGTCTAGTTCTATTCGAAACCCCGATGCAATACCTAGTTCTCTGGTAAATTGAATTATAATTCGTTGAAAAAAGCTGTCTATCGTTTCTACAAAAAATAAGAATAGTTATGAAGCAGTTCTTGTAAAATTTGTTCGGCTTTTTTTATCACTTGTTCTTTTGACAATGAAAAATTATTCATTATCTCCTGTGTATATGAAGAGTTGCCGCCTATTGAAAGTTGATAAAGCTGATTTATGATGCGTTCTTTCATTTCGCCACTCGCTTTGTTGGTAAAGGTTACTGCCAGTGTGTTTTTGAAAGCATTCTGATGTTTAAATAAGAGCATCAGATATTCTTTGGTGAGTGTATATGTTTTGCCTGAACCTGCAGAAGCGGTATAAACTGTGAGCATCTTTTTTGAGATAAATGTAGTTCAAATTACAAAATATTATGATACGGCTATTTTTAAAGTTTAATTTATTTTAAATTTGAACTTATTTACGTTTCAAATATTAATTATAACCTAGAATGGATAAAACAATTGTTACAATTATCAGGAAAGAACTTCTTATTAATGAAATACAGGTACAAAATACTATAAAACTGTTTGATGATGGTTGTACAATTCCTTTTATTAGTAGGTATAGAAAAGAGGCTACCGGAAGTCTTGATGAGGTGCAAATAGGACTTATAAAAGAACGATATGAGCAACTTACCGAATTATTGAAACGAAAAATATCTATTCTTAAAACTATTGAAGAGCAAGGTAAACTTACCGATGAACTTAAATTGAAAATAGAACAGTGTTTTGATTCCACTCAATTAGAAGATTTGTATTTGCCATATAAAGTAAAAAGACGTACAAAGGCGACTATTGCCCGTGAAAAGGGATTGGAGCCTTTAGCTACCGATATTTTCGCCCAGAAAGCAGGTTCGGTAGAATTGTTGGCAGAGAAGTTTTTAAATGATTCTGTTGCCAGTATCGATGAAGCTTTGGAAGGTGCTAGACATATTATTGCTGAGTGGATAAATGAAAATGTTTCTGCTCGTACCATAGTCAGAGAATCATTTGCCAATAGTGCTGTTTTGGCTACTACCGTAGTGAAAACCAAAGCGCTAGAAGCCGAAAAATATAAAGATTATTTCGATTTTAGAGAGAATTTAAATAAATGTCCTTCTCATAGAATTCATGCTATGATGCGTGGTGCCAACGAGGGGTTTCTCCGGTTGAGCATAAAACCAAATGAAGAGCAGACTATAATTAAGCTGAACAAGCAATTGCTTAAAGGTTTTAATCCGGCTTCAGAACAGGTTAAACTTGCGGTAGAAGATAGTTACCAACGGTTAATTGAACCTTCTATCGAAACCGAATTCTATAACCATTATAAGGAAAAGGCCGATGAGGAAGCTATTAAAGTTTTTACCGAAAATCTTAGACAATTACTGCTTTTGCCGCCTTTGGGAGCAAAGCGTATTTTAGCTATAGATCCCGGATTTCGAACCGGCTGCAAATTAGTTTGTCTTAACGAACAAGGGGTTTTGTTGTATAATGAAACTATCTATCCGCATCCGCCACAGCAGGATGCGCTCAAAGCAATTAAGAAAATAGAGCAGTTGTCTGCTACCTATAAAATTGAGGCAATTGCAATAGGAAACGGAACTGCCAGTAGAGAAACCGAGCAGCTTTTTAAAAAGGTTAGATTTTCATCAGATGTTAAGGTGTTTATTGTAAACGAAGCAGGTGCTTCTGTCTATTCGGCTTCGAAAATTGCCAGAGAAGAGTTGCCTGAGTACGATGTAACAGTAAGAGGCGCAGTATCTATAGGCAGACGCTTGGCCGACCCACTTGCCGAGTTGGTTAAGATAGATCCTAAATCTATTGGAGTTGGGCAATATCAGCACGATGTGGATCAAAATAAACTGCAAAAAAGCTTAGATATAACCGTAGAAAGTTGTGTTAATTTAGTTGGTGTAGAGGTAAATACAGCAAGTAAACATATTCTCAACTATATTTCAGGTTTGGGAAAAACATTGGCTGAAAATATTATACTTTATAGAGCTGAGCATGGAAATTTTACTTCCAGAAAAGATCTCATGAGTGTTCCTAAAATGGGCAAGAAAACCTTTGAACAATGCGCAGGTTTCATTAGAATTAGTAATGCTAAGAATCCGCTCGATAATAGTGCTGTGCATCCGGAGAGTTATCATATTGTTGAAAAAATGGCAAAAGATCTTGGCACTTCGGTCGATGATTTACTTTCTGATGCTCAAAAAAGAGCGCTTATTAAACCTGATAAATATATTTCGGATTCTATTGGTATGCCTACTATTATTGATATTCTAGCTGAATTAGATAAGCCGGGTAGAGATCCGAGAAGTGCAATTTCTCTTTTTGAATTTGCTGAAATTAAAGATATTAATGCCTTAAATATTGGAATGGTTGTGCCTGGAATTGTAAGTAACATAACCAATTTTGGTGCTTTTGTAGATATTGGCATTAAAGAAAACGGATTAATTCATATTTCTAATATTTGCAAAGATTTTATTACTAATCCGAATGAAGTATTGAAATTGAATCAGCAGGTAAAAGTTAAAATTTTGGAAGTTGATATTGATAGAAAACGTATCCAATTGAGCATGAAAGATGTAAATCAAAGTTAAATGTAATATAACTCATTTAAATTAATACAAGAGACGGTGAAATTTATTAATATCCATACTCATAAACCTAGAAATTCTGAACATATTGTTGAGGTTAACAATTTATTCTTGCAGGATGTTGATTCATTTCCTGATCGTGGATTGTATTCCGTTGGTTTGCATCCTTGGCATATTAGTAATGACGAGGATAGCATAAGAGAACATTTTGTGAATCTAGAAAAACTTATTGTTCAATCGCGTTTACTAATGGTTGGAGAATGTGGTTTAGACCGATTTCATGAAATTGTAATCAATCAGCAAATTCCCGTTTTCATAGAACATCTGGTTTTAGCTCAACACTATGAAAAACCGGTTTTAATTCATTCTGTAAAAGCAGTGTCTGATATTATTTCAATTAGAAATAAACTTAGAATATCTGTACCTTTTATTTTTCATGGGTACAATGGAAATGAAGAGATGACACAACAGTTAATGAAAAATGAAACTTATTTTTCGTTTGGAGCTGCATTATTGACTATTAAAAGTTTACAAGACATATTCAAAGAAATTCCTACCAATAGAATATTTCTAGAAACCGACGATTCTGATATTGATATTGAAAGAATTTATGAAATTGCTGCTTCTATTTTGTCAATTTCTATTGAAAAATTGAAAGTTGTAATAAATGATAATTTTACTGAATTATTTTACAAATAATAATTAATCTTATACATGGAACATTGGTTGAGCCGAACCGAATTGTTGTTGGGTAATGAAATACTTCATTATTTGCAATCTAAAAACATTCTGGTTGTAGGTTTGGGTGGGGTAGGCGCTTATGCGGCCGAGCATATTGTAAGAAGTGGAATAGGCACACTGACTATTGTAGATGCCGATGTTTATTCGCTTACAAATATAAATAGACAGTTGGGTGCGCTTCATAGCACTATTGGGTTAAATAAAACAGATGTTTTAAAGCAGCGATTTTTAGATATAAATCCGGAAGTAAAAATTACTACAGTAAAGAATTTTATCTCAAAAGACGAGATTATTGAGCTCTTGAATCAGAACTTCGATTATGTAATTGATGCTATTGATACTTTGCAACCTAAAGTAGATTTGGCTGAGGCATGCGTGAGAAAAAACATTCCCTTGGTAAGTTCATTAGGTTCTGGTGGGAAAAGAGATATTTCTCAGATTCAAGTTGCAGAAATTGAGAACACTCATAGTTGCAAACTAGGTTTTTATTTTAGAAAAAGACTACACCGACTGGGCATAAGAAGCGGATTTAAAGCGGTATTTTCTCCCGAGGTCGTACCGCGCGAAGCTATTGAAATAACAGAAGAAACGAATAAGGTTTCTTTTGCAGGTACAATTTCTTATATGCCTGCTGCTTACGGATTGCATTGTGCGGCTACGGTTATCAATGATTTATTAAAAAAAAGAGATGATATTCAAAATTGAATACCACCTCTAATTGAACTAACCCAATAAAAATATATAGTGTACTATGAATAGAATAGGTTGCTTATCTGTTATAGCTGTAGTAGAATGAGTCTATATATTTCGACAATTCATGTCTGCTGCTTGAGAAATAAAGTTTATCATAAACTATAGTATATTCAGTTTGGTTTACTGTTTTTGAATATGCTTTCTTTGCAATATCAAGTCTATTGCTTTCAAATGAAAGTGTAGAAAGAATTTCAGATACCTGAAATGCGTTGAAATAATAATTTTGTATTTGAGAATTTATATAATTAACTCTCTCTGATTCAAAGCTAATGGAGTAAATTCTACTCATCATAGTTTCAAATCCAAATTTGTCTATGCTATAGTTTTGATCATGAACACAAACTTCTTTTTTGTGGTTGGGTTTTTGTTTAAATGATGGAGAATTTTCTACAATTTGATTTACTCTGATAATTGTAGGATGTTCAATTGTCGAATACAAAACAGAATTTCTTGGTATATATATGTTTGTTACGCCTGAATAGGTGTGAACCCCTCGTTTTCCCGGTACTTGTTTAATAACCGTTACATCGTAGTAGCCTTCATAAAGACCTTGAATGGTAAGTGTTCCGAACTGAGAAAAATACTCAGCGTTATTTATTCTAATTTTAAAATCTCTTCCGTTGTGGGAATTAATTACTAATTTTGATTCTTGGTTGTAATTTCCTCTATTGTGATGATGTGGTTGTGAGTATGATAGCTCTGATAATCCTAACAAAAAAATTATAATATACAGCGATTTCATAATAGTACCTCCTGATTATATTTTAAGTTATTTTCAGAAAGTATTACAAGCCGTATGCCAAAAAAATATATTTTATTAGTTCAATAAAAATTATTTTGCAACAAACAATGTCCCAATATCTTTACCTGCAAGTATATCAAAAATAACTTCGGGTTCTTTGCTATTAGCTATTACTATGTCTATGCCTGCATTGGTACACATCTTTGCAGCGGTAATTTTGGTTATCATGCCACCGGTACCAAAATTTGAACCTGCGCTACCTGCAGCTGCTTCTATTTGAGGTGTTATTTTTTCTACAATACTCATTCGTTTTGCATCCGGATTGGTTTTCGGGTTGGCGTCAAACAAACCATCTATATCAGAAAGTAATATCAGTAAATCTGCATCGCATAGTACCGATACCATTGCCGAAAGCGTGTCGTTATCGCCTATTTCTATTTCATCGGTCGCTACAGAGTCGTTTTCATTTACAATAGGTATAGCTCCAATTTCTAATAGTTTAGAAAAGGTGTTTTTTGCATTTATGTTTTTATCTTTTTGAGCTATAACGTCGTAGGTAAGCAATATTTGAGCTACACTCAGACCGTATTTGTCAAAGAATTTTCTGTAAATTTTCATAAGCACAGCTTGTCCTATTGCGGCAGCAGCTTGTTTGCCCGAAAGGTCTTTAGGTCGTTCTCTTAAACCGAGTTTTCCTATACCTACAGCAATTGCTCCTGAAGAAACGAGCACCACAAGTTTACCTTGCTCTCTTAGTTTATTAATAACACTCGCAAAATGCTCAATTCTAGAAAGGTTAAGTCTCCCATTTGGAAAAGTGAGAGATGAGGTTCCTATTTTTATTACAATAATTTCTTTTTCTTTTAGTGAAGCTCTATAATCCATCATGAAAAATTTTGGGCAAATGTAAAAAAAAATATTTAATGAATATTTTAAAAAACACTTATGCTCATTATAAAATTATGTTGTTTGCTTCATTTTATATCGTATTTGTCTTTTTTACATTCATATAGCTATATTTTTATGTTTTTACAAAAAAAATCAATATGCTCAATTAAACTTTCTATTTGATTTTTGGTAATTACCAGTGGTGGCATAAATCTTATAGTATTTTGTTTCAAACCTATCAAAAACCTTTTCTCTAATAGATAAGAATATAATGCTTCTGCTTTTTCAGTGCTGTACAATTCCATAGACAACATCATTCCTCTTGCTCTTATTTCCTTTATATCTGAATTATAAGCTTCCAGAAGATTATGTAAAGATTTGCTAAAATACAAGCCTGTTTCATTTGCTTTTGCTATTATGTTTTCTGATATATAGTATTCTATAATCGCTATTCCTATTGCACATCCAAGTGGGTCGTTCTGATGCGATTGTGCATATCTGAAACTATTTTTGCAGAATTCATCAGATATTGCTTTTGAAACACATACACCACTTATTGGATAACCGTTTCCCAGTGCTTTGCCAACAGAAATAATATCAGGAGAAAACTCATAGTGCTCAAATCCAAACCATTTTCCTGTTCTTCCAAATCCTGCTGTTACTTCGTTGGAAATAAGTAATCCTCCGGTCGATTTTATTTTTTCACCTAGTGTTTTTATTAAGATCTTGTCAGGGAATTTAACTATGCCTGAAGCACTTATGGTTCTAGAATAAATGCTGCTACCGTGCTAAAGTCTATAGTTTCTAATTGTGCTAAACTATCTATATTCAGCAAATCTAAATTACCACTATGTCCCAATCCGTATGCCGCAAGATAGGAACAATCTAATTTCAGAATTTTTTCTCTTTTGGTTATATGTTTGGCTATAGCAATTGCTAGGTTTACCGCTTCTGATCCTGAGTTTAGAAAAACACTTTTCCCGCCCTCAAAATTGAGTATTTCCAATAATAGTTTCGACAGATTTTCTGATTCATTATTTCTAAATCTTAAGCCATCATGAATTGATATTTCTATTTGATTTTTAATTGTTTCGTTAATATGAATGTTTGAGTGTCCTAAATTTGCTGCCCAATCGCCCGATTCAAAATCTGTATATTCATTATTTTCTGCATCATACAAGTAACAATCTTTAGCTTTCACTATAGTTACATCAGATTGTTTATATAGGGGAAGAATTAGACTATCCATGTTTTTTGACTGAATTAAGGTTATACTTTTTGTGATATTTTATATTTTCGCATCAAAAATAACAAATATTCAGGGTGCTTATAATTTTGAATGTAAATTATTTCCTAAGCCTAGGTTTTATGCTTGAAAAAACAGTATTTTTGAAATCGAAAAAAATAAGTTGAGTGATAAACCAAGCATATAAAAACAGAGAATTTTCCGGAGTAGGATATACTATGATAAGCGCTGCTTTATGGGGTGTTTTTCCTATTATAGTGCATCGTTGGACAAATCAAGTGCCTATATTTTTTTTCGCCGCAATTACCGGTTTATTTGCATGTGCTGCCGGATTTGCATTAATGGTATATCAGAAAAACTACATGAACTAAGACATAAAAGCTTTATTTTCCGCTTTTTATGGTTAGTGTTTGTATAATATTTATACCGGGAATTCTATTTTTTTGGGGAGCGTCACTTACTTCTGCTGTAAACACTTCTGTATTAATGTTGTCAGAAATTATTTTCACCCTCATATTTACTCCTTTTTTTGGAGAGAAAAACACCATTGAAAAGTATCTAGGCTCGTTAGGAATTATGATTGGTGCTGCATTAGTGCTTTATAAAGGAGGTTGGTTTACTTTTTGTTTTGGAGACTTTCTAGTTGCTATAAGTACAATAACCTTCCCCATCGAAATTTTTTCAAAGCGTTCCTTATATATAGTTTCCCCTTCGGTAGTTATTACGATGCGTTATCTTATGGGTGGAGTAATGCTTCTTATTGTTTCCTTTATATTTGAGCCAATAAGGCTTATTCCTTCAATATTTGCAGATAATTGGATTATGTTGTTTTTAACTGGTTTTGTATTATTAGCCTTGTGTAAAATAGCATTTTATGAAGGCATGAAACGTCTAGATATTTCTAAAGTTATTTCTCTAGAAATGACGTATCCATTTTTTAGTTTACTCACACTCATATTTGTGTTTAATGAAACGCTTTATTTGTTTCAAATTTTAGGAGTTTTTATTATGGTATTGGGTTCTTTTTATACCGTAAAGCGGAAATCGGTAACAGGAATGACAATGAAATATGTACCTAAAAATATGAGAGAGTCATAGATTTTGTTGGAACTTCTGAATAACTTCCCCGTTAATGCGAAGCGTCCTCGCTTCGTTTCAGTATTCAAGGTCTCTAGTCTGATTTAAGACTCTTCCCACCAATCCCAAACACAAACAACAAAAAAACAGCATTTTGCTTTGTGTATTTCAATGAATAAAAGTAATTTTAAAAGGTGAAAAAATAAATATTTAAAGGCATAACCGATATATACGGAATTGAAGATTTGAATGATGTATATAGGGATGTTGTAGTCAATTGAAAGAAGCATATGGATAACATGAAAATTTTTAAAACTGACCCAGATAAATCTGATGCGATTAAATTACAGGATGAATTATCAGATATTCTATACGAAAGATTTGGGGGAGATGGCCGCAATTCATTTCAGGATTGGGTGAAAAATGATAATCGATATGTGTTTGTAGTTATCGAAAAAGATAATGAGGCTATTGGCTGTGGTGCTATAAGACCAATGTCAAATGATATAGCGGAATTAAAAAGAATGTATACCAAATATCAACGTTTGGGGATTGGGAAAAAAGTATTAACAGCTCTGGAAAATGAAGCCCATAAGATTGGTTATAAAAGAATTTGGCTTGAAACGAGAGTTGCAAATAGTGAAGCCTGTTCATTTTATGTTAAAAATGGATACAAAAAGATAGAAAATTTCGGGAAATACAAAGGACGGGAAAATGCAGTTTGTTTTGAAAAGATATTGCCAAAATCAGAGATACAAATAAAGCGGACAAACAGCAATGATATTGATTTTAAAAATTTGATAAAATCGCTTGATAATGAGTTGTCAGAAACCTATGGAGAAGAACAAACAAAATATAATAAATTCAATAAAGTAGAAGAAATTGAAACAGTTGTGTTAGCATACCAAAATGACACGCCGATTGGATGTGGTTGTATTAGAAAGTATGATAATGATACAATTGAGATAAAAAGGATGTTCGTCCAAAATGATTATAGAAGAAAAGGAGTTTCAAAATTAGTACTTAAAGAGCTTGAATCATGGGCAATTGAGATAGGATATAAAAAAGCTATTCTTGAGACTGGTATATATCAAATTAATGCAAAAGGATTATATTCAAATAATGGATATAAACAAATCGATAATTTTGGACAATACATAGGGATTCAGACAAGTATATGCATGATGAAAAATTTAATTAAATAACAACTGGCTACAACACAATAATATAAATCAGCCGGCGGACAGTGCTAAATTTAACTAATGAACTTTGAACGAACATATTTGCAATTGGAAAGGAAAGTGCTTCTAAGCGCCAGCCGCTTCATATTGCAAACGTTAGCGGTTATTGAATCCAAGAGAGAGCACTCCATATAATCATTAAGGAAAGAGGAATGAAAATAATAACAGAAACGGAAAGACTTATAATAAGAGAAATAGAAATCTCTGATACTGATGTTATGCTTGAACTTCACTCAGACCCCGAAGTTCACAGATATTTGGGAAATAAGACAATAAAGAGTAGAGAGGGAATCATTGACGCTATTAATTCAATGGGGAAGCAATATGCCAATTTGGCGTCGGACGTTGGGCTATGATTAATAAAAACACTGGTGAGTTTATTGGTTGGACTGGATTACAATTCGTTACCGAATCGATCAACAGCCATAAAAACTTTTACGACCTTGGATACAGACTATTGAAAAAATTCTGGGGACAAGGTTTTGCAACTGAATCTGCATTTGCTTCCATTGATTATGTCTTTAACAAAATTGGGGGCATCTGAAATTTATGCAATGGCTGACATTGATAATGTAGGTTCAAATAAGATACTGAAAAATGTCGGATTACGTTTTATAGAAACGTTTGATAATGAAGGAGTCAAACACAATTGGTACAAGCTAACCAGTTCGGAATATGAAGGTGAAAAATACAAATCTGAGATTTTAGATAAAATTTGCTATTCCGACCTTGTTTATGGTAGGATAAACAAGAAGTTAAACCAACAGCTTTCAAAAGACCAAATTGAAGAAATGATTATTACAATTATCAAAGAAACAGATAGCTCTGGATTTAATAAAAAAGGGAAAAATATCTACATTACAAACAATTGTAGAAATGTTAGACTTACAATTAATTCTTACACAAATAGAATAATTACAGCTGATAAATTAAATAATGAACAACAAACCGTAAACAATGTAAATATGAAACAGGCGAAATAGTTGTATTTTCAAGAGCTATAGCCTATTACCGTCAATCTTATCTATGTAACATATTTTGAATTCAGCTATTTGAATAATCTGACTTATGCTACCAAACAATTCAAGATAGTATTTATAAATTGATTATATTTGAACTATGATTACAAAGGCTGAAATATTATCAAAACTCACAGAATTGAAACCTATTCTTTACAAAGAATATGCTGTTAAAGAGATAGGTTTATTCGGCTCTTATGCCGACAATTCTAATACTGAGGAAAGTGATATTGACATACTGATTGAATTAGAAAAGCCAATAGGTTGGAAATTTTTTACATTAGAACTTTTATTGGAAAATATTTTCAATAAGAAAATTGATTTGGTGACCAAAAGTGCTTTAAAAGAACAGATTAAAGACCAAATCCTAAAACAAGTAAAATTTGTTTAATAAAAAAAAAAAATCGTTCATATACAATGTATCTTGAAGATATGAATATAGCTATGGAAAGAATTGCAGAATACATATATGGTTATTCTTTTATTAAATTTAAACAAGATTACAAAACTGTTGATGCTGTAATCCGTAACTTTGAAGTTATTGGAGAAGCTTCTAAAAATCTACCAAAAGATTTTAAAGAGAGTTATCCGGAAATACCTTGGAGTGAAATGTATTTATTGCGAAACAAAATTTCGCATGAATATTTCGGAATTGATTATGAAATAATTTGGGATGTTGCGTCAAACTATTTACCAGAAAACAAGCAGCAATTGCAAGTAATTATTCAAAAAGAAAAAAAGCATCCCCGTTAGGTTCACTCCATGCTAGAGTCGAGCATATTTCACAAAGCTTTTACCTTTATTTCTAGGTAAATAAAACATTCCCCCACCCAAAAGCACAAACAAAAAACAGCATTTTGCTTTGCCAATTTCAATGAATAAAAGTAATTTTAGAAGGTGAAAATAAATGTTGTAGATATAAATGTTATGCTTCATTCAGGAATACGTTACAAATAAAACAATTGAAATAACTCTTGAAAGTTTGTATATTTGTTATGATTATAAATTGAATAAAAATGTATAAAACAATAGAAATAGACCGAGATAACCTAACATTAATGGGAGTGAAGTTTTCTAATCTTAAATCATTGGAAAGTACAGCAAATGCTATTGGTACAAATATGTTTGAAGGTTTTGAGCCAACAAAAGAATTAATTCAACTATATGTTGATTGGAAAACAGGTTTAATTTCTGAAACAGACTTTTTGACTAATTTATATACCATTTATGAAAAATAAATATCAGTATGTTGATCCCGATTATAAGTACACCAATAAAAATGGAGTATTATGATAATTTGGCAAATATTGATAATGAAAAAATACTAGTAGCTTATGAAAGCTTAAAAGTATCTAAAAGAGTTGAAGAGTTATTCGAAAATCCAATTAAAATAAAAGACCATAGTTCATTGCTGTATTTACATCATTATTTGTTTCAAGATGTTTACGAATGGGCGGGAAAAGAAAGAACTGTAAATATCAGTAAAAATGGGAAGCCATTTTTTGAAGGAGAACGTTTTTCTTTTGCTTTTCAGTTTATTGATAATCTTCTTATAGAATATCGAAATATTAGTAAAACTAAGAAAAATGAGCTTGCATTTAAATTAGCCGAAATTTTAGATAATGTAAATTTCTTACACCCATTCAGAGAAGGAAATGGACGTACACAAAGGGAGTTTGTAAGGTTAATGGCTTTAGAAAAAGATTTAAAATTAAATCTCAATCCGCCTGACAATAAAAGTGTATATGAACGATATATGTATGGTACGATTAATAGCGATGTGAAAGTATTGACAGAATTGATACTTGAACTAATTGAAAAAAAATAAGAACGAAAGCATAACAGCCACTATAAAAATTGCTGTGAAATTACTAGCTCTCCCTTCGGCTCAGTATTCAAGGCCTCTGGCCTGATTTAAGATTTTTCCACCAACTCCACACCACCCAAAAGCACAAACAAAAAACAGCATTTTGCTTTGCCAATTTCAATGAATAAAAGTAATTTTAGAAGAGATTATAGAGTTGATTTTTTAATTTGAATAACTAAAAAACAAATAGTAATCGAAAGACAATAATTAAAACACATTATATTTGCATAGTATAAAGATTAAAGCCATGAATATACAAACAAGAAAACTTAATCTAATAGAAGAGTTTTTAAGAATCTCCGATTTGAGTATCATTGAGAAACTAGAATCTGTAATTAGAATAGAGAAAAACAAACAAAATGACGAAGAGTTAAAACCTATTTCATTGAATGAATTCCATGACATAATTAACCAAGCGAAAAAAGACAAAGCAAACGGTAGAGTTATTTCACATGATGAATTAAAAAAGAAAGTCAAATCATGGAAATAAAAATTGAATGGTCTGAATTATCTACAAAACAATTGAACGATATTTATTATTACTACTCCCATAAAGCCAACCCTAGAATAGCTAAGAAAATTGTAAATAAAATTATTGAAAGAGTTGGAGTGCTACTAAATAATCCTTTATCAGGAACCAAAGAAGAACTTCTAAATGACATGCCAGAAGATTTCAGATATTTAGTAGAAAGCAATTATAAGATTATTTATTGGCTCGAAAATGAAACAATTACAATTGCATCAGTGTTTGATTGTCGTTTAAATCCTGAGAAAATCAAAAAACTATAATCCCCCGTTAGCCCAAGCGTCTTCGCTTCATCTCAGTATTCAAAGCCTCTTGCCTGATTTAAGATTTTTCACACCAACCCAACCACCTACCCAAAACCACAAACAAAAAAAACAGCATTTTGCTTTGCGTGTTTCATTGAATAAAAGTAAATTAAGGTGAAAATAAACTGGTATGAACAGAGCATGTAAATAAAAGTTCCAATTGATTTGATATTTGGAACAAAAAAAGAAGCCATACTCAAGCCATAAAAAAATGGCATTGAATAAAAAAAATAAATGTTGTATATTTACAAAAAATAGTAACATGGGTTTAGCATTGACAAACAATACGATAGATAAGTATTTTGGTTTTCTTAGCAGAATTGATAATGATTCTAAAAAGAAAATGATTATTAAATTGACCGAATCTATTGAAACAAAAGAAGAGCCGAGGTTTAATTTGGGAAGTTTGTTTGGAGCGTGGGAAGACAATAAAGATTCTGACGAAATAATAAAAGAAATCAAGAATGCACGAGTAAACAACAAAAACATTACAGGCTTCTAATGAGATATTTACTCGACACTAATATTTGCATTCATTTTTTTAAAGGGAAATACAATCTTGCTGAAAAAATTGAAAAAGAAGGAATTAACAATTTTGCCATATCTGAAATAACTTTGGCTGAATTAGTTTTTGGTGCAGAAAATAGTATGTATCCAGAAAAAAATCATAAAATCGTTGAAGTTTTCACTAAACAGATAACTATTTTACCAATTTTTGATTCAATCTTAATTTATGGGAAAGAAAAAGCTAGATTAAGAAAATCTGGCACAATGATAAGTGACTTTGATCTTTTAATAGCTTGCACTTCGGTCGAAAAAGATTTAATTATGGTTACCGAAAATGTAGGTGAATTCGAAAGAATTGCGAACATTAAGATTGAGAATTGGATAACCAGATGAGAAATTTCCAGTGCTCCCGTTAGCCTAAGCATCCTCGCTTCGGCTCAGTATTCAAAGCCTCTTGCCTGATTTAAGATTCTTCCCACCAACCCCACCACCCACCCAAAAGCACAAACAAAAAAACAGCATTTTGCTTTGCCTATTTCATTGAATAAAAGTAATTTTAGATACTGAAAATAGTCCCTTAGTTCAAGTTTGTAACTTGGAATATACAAAGTAAATACTAAAGATTATTTTATTAGGTACGAGCTAAAAGGTAGTGCCATCTAGAGTCTCCCCCCGATTTGCAGATTGTTTAAATTCAAGAAAAAAATGAATAAAAAACTGCAACCATTTATTTTTTTTACATCTTTGATGTAGAGAAACAAATTGAATGTAAAAAAATATGGATTATTCAAGCGTGTACAAAGAAAATATAGGGAAGGTAATCGGTGTTTGCTATCGGTATGTAAAGAATAAGGAAATAGCCGAAGATTTAGCCCATGAGGTATTTATTACTGCAATAGAAAAAATTAAAACATTCAAAGGCCTAGGAAGTATTGATGCATGGATATATCGAATTGCAGTAAATACTTCATTACAGTATATCAGAAAACAAAAAGGAAATATGATTTTTTTAGACAACTTGGTTATTGATGATAATGTAAATGAGGAGCATGATAATGAAAATTCCGAATTAGATATTATTAAACAAACAGACTTTTCGGTAGACGAACTTTTAGATGTAATCAATTGCATTCCCGAACATCACAAAATTGTATTCAATCTTTATGTGATTGACAACTTCACTCATGTTCAGATTGCAAACTTGCTAAATATAAGTCAAGGCACTTCTAAATCGCATTTATCGAGAGCAAGAAAAAAAATTCAAAAAATACTTTATTCGAAGGCTATCAATAAGGATGAGAAAAAAGATAGAAATAAACTATTATTATTATTTATTTTCCCTTGCAACAAAAGAATTATTGATTCAATCTACAAAAAAAGATTTCGAAATTTTGAATTGACACCTTCAGCTTCACCACGTTTCAATTCAGTCGATTTTAGCGATATTTTCAAACATCAAATAAAACAAAATATTGTAAAAGCAATGATTGGAATAATTGGAATTGCTTTATTATTGTTTATGGTAAATTCATTTTACAAAAACGTACCGATTGTAGATAGTAAAATAAAAACGCAATCGGAATATACTATTGAGACAAAACTCGATGAACCAATTATTAAAGATTCGATAGAGGTGAAAATAAATGATAAAAAATCAAATTCAACGACAACGGAAAAACCAATAATTGTAATTAAGAAAATAATAAAACACAAAACAATAATAGTTAGAGATACCCTAAAAAAAAATACTCATGCAGATGAATTATAAATTTATAGTATTTGTAGTGTTTTACTAATAGTCAATGTTTTTCTATAAATGCACAAAAGCATAAGAAAAGGAGATACTGTTTTTGTGTATGAGGAAATAGTGGTTTACGATACCGTTTTTGTTTACGAAACGGTGAAAGAAACTACGATAGATGAAGTTTATACTCTTACCAAAGCCAAGAGTTTGAATATACTTCAACTAGATACTATAAACAATACTGCAAATTTATTAATTATTTCCGATGGAAAAACTGCAACCATTTCGCTAGAAAACATCATACTTAAAAGAAACATAAAAAATATAGAAAGTATGAAAAAGCTAACATTTTTTGGAGTAGTGCTCTTTGCATTAAAAAGTATGGTATTTGCACAAACCGAGTTTGAAATTTCGCTTGGGGGAGGTATTTGGTATGAAAGTACAAATATTGAATACATAGACAAACCAACCTCGCCATTAGCTGGTATTGGAATATATGGAAGTAGAAGTTTATTAAAAGGAAATATTAAAATAAAAACAGGTGTGAACTATAATTTTTTACTCAGCACCGGAGATTATAAATTTGATGGAACAACCGGTGTTGGGCATTCTAGTCAGGGAATAGAATATGGATATATAAATGAAAACTTTGGGCACAATTTTCTTTGTATTTCAATACCTGTTTATTTATATTTTAGCAAGTATAAATTAAAACCTTTCATAGGTTGTAATTACAACCATCTTCAGTCGCAAAGTTGGACTGCTTGGAGTGGAAAAAACGTCATGATTTCAAATAATTTTTTGGATTAAATTATGGACTTGAATTTCAAATTTCAAATAGATTTTCTACAAATTTGATGTTTACAAATAATCTTACGAAAGATTTGGATATGGCAACAGGAGAATCCGGAACTAATATATACGAATTGCAATGGTTTAAGAATAATCAATTGATACTATCACTCTCATACAAATTCAAAAAAATTGATTGAAATATCTAAAAAAAATGAGAAAGCCAAGCAGAAATGTTTGGCTTTTGATACTCCCCCGCTAGTTCGTGTTTGCCCCCAAAACCCCTAATTCTTTTACAAAGTAAGGCTTTTAGCCTGACCCAATTTATGAAGAACAAGCTTTTTCGTCTATGCATCCCAAGCATCAAACTAATTTTTTCAAAAAAATTCTCCCCCCTCACACAATATACCCCAAAACTTCCACGTTTCCTTCCTAATAATTAATCTAAAACACTATAACCATGGCAAGTACAACCGAACAAGGGCACAACCGTAATGCTGCAAATTTCGAGAAACTTATTATCAATTGCACTTCCTACGGCACTGCCTACAACCCTAGCAAAGCTTCATTAAAACTTGAAGCACTCCAAAACCTTTCAACCGCTGCTAATGGCAGCATTACCACCATCAACACCCTCACTGCCGATTACAAAAACGCAGTTTCGGCAAGAGTTACTGCTTTCAAAGCTTTAGACAAACTCATCACCCGTGTCAGCAATGCCTTGAAAGCATCAGACACCCCCCAACAAGTAGACGACTCGGCTAAAACTATTCTTCGCAAACTACAAGGTCGTAGGGCTAACCCTAAAAAAACAAAAGAAGAGAAACTTGCTGCTGCCGATGCCGGTAAAGCTATCGTTGAAATATCATCATCTCAAATGAGCTTCGATAGTCGTTTAGATAATCTCGACAAACTCATAAAACTGCTCGTATCTGTTCCGCAATACAGCCCAAATGAGGAAGAGTTAAAGACCGCATCGCTCACTGCCCTCTATAACGACCTAAAATCTAAAAACATAGCAATAATCAATGCCGAAACTTCGCTATCAAACGCCCGTATTGCCCGAAACGAAGTAATGTATAAAGAAATCCTAGGCTTAGTCGATGTAGCTATCGACGTTAAAACCTACATAAAATCGGTATTTGGTGCAACCAGTCCCCAGTATAAAGCAATAAGCAGCTTAAAATTTACGAACTACAACAATTAAGTTACAATGAACATCGTACTTTATGCAATAGCCACCAAATAAGTTACAATAGGCTTCGTACTTTATGTAGCCACCAAATAAGTTACAATGAGCTTCGTACTTTATGAAATGACCACCAAATAAGTTACAATAGGCTTCATACTTTATGCAATAGCCACCAAATAAGTTGCAGTAGCCTTCCTAACTTATGGAATGACCACCAAATAAGTTACAATAAGCTTCGTACTTTATGGAATAACGATCATATTTTATACAGTAGTCTTCCTTGTTTATGGAATGACTGCTGTATTTCATGCAATAATCTCCGAATATATTGCAATAGTCTTTTGTAAAGTTGCAAGGTGGAGTAGAAGAGAGCGTCCACTCTGTCTGCTGAAAGCATTTACGCCCAATCCTATTTTTATCTATTTTATTTGTGGTTACGAGGAATTGGGGTTTATTCAATTATTATTATTAAGTCGGCAATGAACATTTAAATAAGGAATATATATAGGTTTAGATTCAAAACAAACAGACCGCCTTTATAGAAAGTGGTCTGTCTGTTTTTTAATTAAAAAAGTTTCTCTTCACCAAATCTTATTTGTGTTTCCTGTGAAGTTTTGGTTCATTTATTTTGGAGTATTTACCGGTTTTGTTTTAGATGTAATAATCTCCTTTATCACCTTGTGGGCTGCCTTTGAAACCTCTATATCGTTAAATTGTATGGATAATTCGAATACATAATTCTTTATATTACCGTCTTTGCTGCAGTTTATTATTTTTCTTAGTTCGGTGGTCTGCATTTTTATTCCAAGATAATTATTTGTAATTTCAAATGTGGTACCGGCATAATCAATATCCGACCAATCAAATTCATAAACAGACTCCTTGCTACCGTTACTTGTTAGTTCTTTTGAAGTAAATTTAAACATCTTTGAACTAGGAAACCTTTCTAATTTTTGAACAAGACTGGTACTTATAAATTTGGCGTTATTTATCTGACTCATTAACCAGTCTATCTTTTCTTCAACGGTACCTTTTGGGCATAAATCTACAGGGTGTTCTTTGCAATATTGAATCCCTCTGTTCAATAAATATTTTACAACCCGTGCATCATCTATATTGTTGCATTGTAAGTTTACCGATTCATTATATGAATCAAAAAGTCCATTGGTCTCAAGTTTTATAAACTTAGTGTTATTTACTGTTGGCAGGTAAATAAAAAGTGAAGATCCCGATATTTGCATCTCCAACAATTTGTCATCTATATCAGAAAAGTTAAACGACCAAACTTCCTGTGTTTTAACTCCATCTTTAAGAATTGCGGTTTTGGTAAGCTTATTCAAACAGTCGCCTGAAAAAACCTGCTCATATTTTTTATCGGCTTCATCAACTCGGCTTACTAGTTTATTCAATAATGGAATAATTTGGCTTATGTTGGTAACTGTAGGAAATGCAGCTTCAACTTTTTCTTTGGAAAGAGGAATAATTGTTTTAAATATTGTTGTCATTTCCCTTGCTGTTTCCAATTCGTCGCAATACACTTTTATTTCATTTTCAAAATACTGGAACGTAGCATCTTTATTTACCTTTACATAAGGTTCATCAGAGATCGTATTTGCCTTTACAGACAAGGTAGTTCCTACTATTTCAACAATTACACTTTGTGGATTGATGTCTGCAAAATTGAAATCGTAAATAAATTGTGTATTGTTTTTATTCCCTATTACCGTTCGGTTTAGTGTTGCATGCCCCGGATTGGTAAGCTCATAAGAAAATTGTTGCTTACAAGTTTTACTGTTTTCGTTACTAGGTTTTATCCAGGTTCCCAACCATTCCATACAAGCGGTATAGGTAGTAGGTAATTTTTTAGTAGACTTAATCTGCTCGGCCAATTTTATAGCAGCTATAAAGTTATCTTTCAAAAGGCGCGCATTTTCTATATTTTTGGCAAATATCCTTATAGAAGAAACGTATGGATTTGGCTTATTATCTTCCTTTACCTTTATGAATTTCTCAAGGCCTTTTACTGTCAGGTCTATATAAATCAAATCGCGGTCGGTATATTCCTGTAGCGAAGCTATATCTATATCAGATAAGGTAAAGGTATATTCAACGGTTGAAGACTTCTCATTACTTTTTTTTACATTTCTGGTAAAAACAATTGTATTTTCCCGAGGATAATCTATTTTCTGTACATTCAGATCTTTGCCTGTTTCTACTTCCTTAAGTAAGCCCTTGATTTTTTCTATATTTGATGTTAAATCCTGACAATATGAGAACTGTACTGATAGAAAAAGTATAAAAACGAAGGTTAGTTTTTTTGTTTTATTCATCTTTTTATAGCTTTATATGATTTCTAGTAAATTTAATGAAACATATTGAAAATGAATAATTTTTTTACAACATGTTTGTATTAATAATTGTACTCACAATCAATTATGTTTTTCAACGTGAGATAAACATAATAATTAATTGACTACTCAAAAGACTAAATAAGATACATACAAAGCCACAGATTACTTTATTTTAAATTGTTTTAAAAGTCGCATCTTGCGCAAAATAGACCTTATTAAGAAAGAAATAAAAAAACAGTAAGAGCCTAGATTTTAAGATTAGGCAAGTTGCAATGAGCTTTGTCAAAGGCTACAATTGACTACTTTACTAGGCGAAGCGTCCTTGCTTCGCCTCAGTATTCAAGGTCTCTGACTCAATGGCATCAAGTTAAGCCTTTCTTTATCGCAAAAGCCTGAAAGGCTTTAATTTGAATAGCCCCCAGTTTTAACTGGGGGGCAAATATCAATGTAAGAAACAACCCTGAAAAGGGTTGAATATTTAGGACACCATCCCGCAAAGGCTGTAATTTATTCTATCTCAATAATTGTTATTCCGTCGCCACCAAATTCTATATGAGCATCCCTGTTAGGCGAAGCGTCCTCGCTTCGTCTAAGTATTCAAGGCCTCTGGCCTGTATTATGAGATACCAAACACCATCCCGCAAAGGGTGTAATTTATTCTATCTCAATAATCGTTATTCCGTCGCCACCAAATTCTATATGAGCATCGCCAAAGGCTTTTATCAGGTCTATGGTTTTGAGGTAATCTCTTATTATTTTACGAAGTATTCCATCGCCTTTGCCATGGAGTATTTGAATTTGTTTTATATCCAATACAATAGCTTGTTCCACAAAATCTTTTACGTTCATAAGCGCATCGTCAGCTCTTTGTCCTCGTGTATCTAATTCGGCTTTAAAGTGCAGTTTTTTCTGATATATGGTGTCATATAAAGTATTAGAAGCACTACTCGCTTTCTTTTTGTTTTCGGGCTTTGATTTTGCTTTCTCAAGATTTTCAAGCAGTATTTTACTCTTCATCACTCCAAAAGCTACAATAGCATGTTTTCCGGCTATTTCAACAATTTCGCCATAAGTGTTTTTTTCTTTTACACATACTGCATCGCCCGATTTTAGAACTTCAACCGTCGTTTCTTTTATCTCTTTTTCTTTTTCAATTTTTTTATCAGTTGAACCAAAAACAATTTCTCGGGCTTTATCTCTGAATTCTTTTTCTCTATCTTCCTGTTTTTTTGCTCTGTACTCTTGTTTTTGCTTTATCCGTTCTATCTTTTTATTTATTCTATTCTCTTCCGAATCCTTATTTTCAGACATCTGAACCTTAAAGTCGTCTAAGTTTTTTCTAACAGTCTTAGTTTTTTGTTGTTCTGCCTGACTCTCTTTTATCTCTTTTATTGTTTTTTCAATTTCTTTATTGGCATTAAATATGAGCATTTCAGCCTGTTTGTGAGCTTCTTGAAGTATCTCTTTCTTTTTAAGATTTACTTCCTTTAGTTTTTCTTCATATTTTACCAGATTCTGGCGCAGTTTCTCTTCTTTCGATTCTATTTCAATAATTTTCCTTTCAAGTGTTTGTTTTTCTTTTTCAATATCTTTCAGATTATTATCAAAATCTACATGTTCTAAGCCTATTTTGTTTTTTGCATTTTCCAAGAGCGCATGTGGCAAACCTATAGATTGCGCAATTTCAAACGCAAAACTACTACCCGGATTCCCTATACTCAGTCGGTAAAGCGGTTGCATGTTTGCATTATCATAAAGCATTGCTCCATTTACAATACCATTGGTTTGTGTTGCAAAATGCTTAATATATGTGTAATGCGTCGTAATTATTCCAAAGCAAGATTCCTTGATAAGTTGCTCCAAAACAGCTTCGGCTATTGCTCCTCCCAGCATTTGTTCTGTACCGGTACCAAATTCGTCAATTAAGATAAGTGTGTTTTTATCGGCATTCTGTAGAAAAAACTTCATGTTCAGCAAATGCGAACTGTACGTACTTAAATCGTTTTCTATAGATTGTTCATCGCCAATATCTATAAATATATTATTGAAAACGCCAATTTCAGAACGTTCATCTACCGGAATAAGCAACCCACATTGCAACATATACTGCAACAATCCTATAGATTTAAGGCAAACCGATTTTCCGCCTGCATTTGGCCCCGAAATAACTAAAATTCTTTGTTCTTTATTTAAATCTAAACATAATGGAATGACCATTTTGTTTGAACTTTTAAATGATAAAATGAGCAAAGGATGGCGGGCATCTATATAATTTACGCTTTTGTGCTGAGTAATAATTGGCAATGTAGCATCAAGACGAATTGCTAAAGAGCCTTTAGTTCTTAGAAAATCTATGGTTCCAAGAAAATAATAAGACTCTTGCAAGTCTGTATTTATTGGTCTTATCTCATCGGTAAAAGCGGTTAATACTTTAATTATTTCCCGTCGTTCTTCGAATTCAAGTTTATTTATTTCATTATTAATTTCAAATGCTTCGGTAGGCTCAATAAATGAAGTCTTACCCGAAGCCGATTGGTCAAGTACAATACCTTGAATTTTTCTTTTATGATAACTTATTATTGGTATTACAAGTCTGCCGTCTCTTACAGAAAGCTCAGTATCGTTGCTTATTAGTCCGTCTGTCTTGCAAGATTTAAGTACCTTCTGCATGACACGGGCTACCGCATTCTTCTTCTGACTGATAGTCTGACGAATGGAAAGCAACTCTTTTGATGCGTTGTCTTTTATATGCCCCGTCTCATCAATAATTCTCTGACAGGCTTGAATAAGATTTTTATGTATTACAATATTTCCGGTAAGTGAATTTAGATTTGGATATTCTTCTTTCTTATTGTCAAGAAACTTAACAATAGCGTATATTGTTTGAAGCGATCTTAATAAATCAAAAAGTTCCTCTCTACTTATGTGAGTTCCGCTGGGGAGTATTCTCTTAAGTGCATTTCTAAGGTCTAGAAAATGAACAAATGGAAATTCGTCTTCATATTGTAGTATTGCCTTAAGTTCTTTTGTTTTAAGCAATTCTTGTTCAATGAAATGAACATCGGTACTAAAAGACATCGATTCTACAAAAGATTTTCCTAACCCGGAAAGGCAACCTTCCAGTAGTAAAGTCTTTATCTTTTCAAAACCAATCTTGGTTTCAAAATTAGAGGGGTAAAACATTTAATTTGTTGAGTAAAGTGCTTTTTTAATCTTGAATTACTATAACTTCTGTTCTTCTATTTTTCTGTCTACCCTCATCGGTCGCATTATCAGCAACGGGCTGGGTTTCTCCATATCCTTTTGCTATAATTCTATTGGCAGCAATACCTTTACCTATTAAATAATCTCTCACCGTGTTTGCTCTTCCTTCAGAAAGTTTTTGATTCGATGCATCATCTCCAACATTATCTGTATGTCCACCAATTTCAACTTTTAAATTTCGTTTGGTGTCAAGCATATTATAAAAATCATCAAGCGTGGTGTACGAATGCGAATCTAGTGTTGGTTTTCCAAATTCAAATTGAATATCAAGTAAAAACTTGTTAAGTACGCTCGTTGTAATTTTGTAGTTTATATCTAATTTTCCATTTACAACCGGAATTTTTATGGTCTTTGGTGTTTCTTCTTTGCCAAAGGTCGAAATTATTACTTCGTACTCTTCTCCTTGAGTAAGTACAATATCAAATTTGCCCGTAGAATCGGTTGTTCCGGCAAATTCTTTTAACGTTTTAATATTCTTAAAAATAACTATTTCTCCTTTTTGTGGAATATCACTGTTGTCAATAACTAAAACATGGAAAGTTGCAGCTGTATTATCTGTTTGAGCTATTGAAAAAAAACTGAAGCTAAAAAATAACGATATAAGTAAATATTTGATTTTATGCAACATGATGAACCAATTTTTGAAAATTAATACTACAAATTTTATTGTCTGCAAATTTCAGAATAATTATTCTAAGTAACAACTATTTCACGATTTTAAAGGTCTATTTGAAAATTTAAATAATGGAAAAAGATTTAGAAAAAGTGTGATTTTAGAATCTTTTACATTTTAACATAAGGGTTTTGCTATATTTGTCTAAATTTTTATCTCAGATTAAACAATTTTTTGGTTAATAAGTGAGTTTAGTATAAAATTTATTTTGAAATAGAAAAATTTCTTTCATAATTTTGGCACACAAAATAAGCCATGAAGGGTTTATAGTATTAATAAATAATAAAATTTGTAAAATGATTCAACGTATTCAGTCAATTTATTTGTTCTTGGTTTTTGCTTTTTCAGTAGTAATGTTATTTACACCTCTTGTTACCTTTTTAGCAGTCTCTCAACCAGATGGTATTGTTCTAAAAGCATTTCATTATACCACTCTTACAAATGAAGTATTTCCCGAATCTTCTATTCTCTTTAGTTTAGGCGGTGTGATTTCATTAGTAGCAATTTTAAGTTTAGTAGCAATATTTCTTTTTAAAAATAGAGCTTTGCAAATCAGGTTAAGTATTTATATTATGATATTTCTTGTAGCTATTATGGGTCTTATATATTTTTATTCATACAAAATAGTTGCAGATAATGAGGTAGATTACAAAGTTCATGTATTTGCATTATTTCCTATTATCTCTATTATTCTAGCTTTTTTAGCTTTTAATGCAATAAGAAAAGATGAAGCTTTGATAAAATCAATAAATAGAATTAGATAGTAGTAGGACAGGAGACTTCAAAAACCACTGTTTGATTTATAAAAACATAAGAAATAAAACGTAATTATTCAGATAATTATCTTATTTATCAATAACTTAAAAGAATTCTATATATGAAAAAAATTTTACTTTTAATTTGCGTTTTTGGATTTTTAACAAATTCTTTTGCAAAAGGTTATAAAATTCAAGCTAGCGTTGATGGCTTGAAAGATACATTCCTACTTTTGGGATATTATTTTGGCGATAAGAAATATGTAGTAGATACAGCCCAGCTTAACTCACAAGGAATTGGTGTATTTGAAGGCGATAGTTTGCTCAATGGTGGTATTTACTTGGTACTTACACCATCATATCGTTACTTTGAATTGATTTTAGATAAAGATCAAGAATTTGGTTTTGAAACCGATACAAGCAATTTATTTAAAAAGATTACATTCAAAGGTTCTGATGATAATATAGTATTTAATAAATACCAGCTTTTTACTGCCGAGATGCAAAAAAATAAAGCTCCGTTAATTAAAAATTATAGAGATAATTTAAAAATTAAAGATTCTGTAGGCATTAGCGATAAAGACAAAAAGAAAGCCGAAGAGGAGATTAAAAAAGTTAAAAGTCAGATAGACGAACTTGATAAGCAAATAAAAGCGTATGAAGATTCATTGCTGGGTAAATATCCGGAAAATTTATTGTCTTCTGTTTTGAAAATAATGAGAGAAATTGAAATACCTGATTATCCAAGAAATGAAAAGGGCGAGATTACCGATTCTCTATTTAAATACCGATATCTGACTACGCATTATTTTGATAATTTTAATTTCGGTGACAGACGTTTACTTAGAACACCTGTATTTCAACCAAAAATTGATGACTATTTAGATAATCAAATAATACAAATCCCTGATTCAATTATTGTTGAGGTTGATAAAATAATCACTCTAGCAAAAGCTGATGCTGAAATATATAAATTTCTAGTACACCATCTTTTTATGAAATATCAAAATCCAAAAATTATGGGTTTAGATAATATTTTTGTACATATCGCAGAAAAGTACTATCTGTCAGGAGAAGCTTATTGGGCTAAGAGCGATACTGCTTTTATGAATAAAGTTAAAGACAGATATGACAAAATGAGATATAATCAGGTTGGAAAGCCATCTGTAGATATGACTACTTTCAATTTAGGTTATTTCTGGCAAAAATTGCATAGTATTAATGCTGAATATATTGTTCTGTATTTTTATGAGCCAAGTTGTGGTCATTGCAAAAAAACTATTCCAAAATGGCATGAATTATATGTGGAAAATAAATTAAAAGAAAAAGGAGTAGAATCGGTATTGTTTTATACTCAGGCAGATACAGTTGAGTGGAGAGCATTTATCAATCAGCACAAACTTACCGACTGTATAAATGTTTTTGATCCATACCAAAATACCAATTTCAGAACTTTTTACGATATTTATAGCACTCCAGTATCTTATGTACTAGATAAGAAAAAGAATATTATAGCCAAACGAATTCCTCCTGAAACCATTATAGACCTACTAAATCGTAGACTAGAAGCAGTAAAACCGGAATAAAATAAGATGCCAAAAAAGTGCTTTTACAAAATATAAAATTTGTAAAAGCACTTTTTTTTTGAACAATTTATCAAAAAGAAAGTTTCGAGTGTGTTTTTTTTGTAATTTTAAGAGATGAACCATTTAATTCTATATTATAATTAAATGGTTTAATTAAACTTTTGTTCGAAACAAATAGAAAATTGATATGGTAAAGACTTATTTCCTGTTTTTTGTTGGTATAGCGCTGTGTTTAACCTCGTTTTCTCAGGAAAGTCCTAGGAACACAACAGTAGATTCCCTTATAGAAGTTGGTTTTGGTATTGTTGAAAATTTTAAAAATAATAAACTTAGTGCTGTAAAAAGTTTGTATACCGATTCAGGATTTCAAACAAAAAAAGAATTTAATTCATTCATTAACAAGGATAATTCGCTTTGGTTGTCAAAAGTTGTCGATTCATTAGGATTACCTCAAAAGTCAGAAATTGATGTTTCAGGTTGGAAAATAAACTCCCTTGGCAGTGAAGCTTATTCATACAACATCAGCTATTATTTCAAGAAAAATAACGAACCATTCTTTAATACAAATGATCATATTAGTTTTAATTTCTCTTCAAAAGATGGAATTTACAAACTTGATGGATTAATGGTTTTTAAAGAGAATGATTATATTTTGGTAAAAAATGTATTAGAAAAATTAGCAAAAAACTAATATTCCTTTCTAGATGTTACATCATTTTAGTTTGCTTTTTACTAGAAAATTGTTGATTCTTGCCGTATTCAATTGTCTTTCTATTTCAGTAGCCTATTCCCAAATAGCTCCGGAAAATAGTTTTACAAACCTCAAAGATGCGTTGCAGAATCCGCAAGTGGTTCAAAAGCTCGACTTTTTTATGGTATTGACCGAAGTACCTGATGAAATTAGTCAATTCCCTAATCTTAAAGTACTACTAATAGATAGACATAAACTATCAAAATTACCTAAGGGTCTCGGAACGCTTAAGTATCTAGAAGTTCTTTCGGCAGAGTCAAATCAATTATCTGCATTACCAAGAGAAATAACCGAGTGCAAAATGCTTTCTAGTATAAACTTGAAAAACAATCTTTTCAAGGAGTGGCCGGTAGAATTAGATTTTTTAAAAGATGCAGTAGAAATTAACTTATCCGAAAATCAGATAACAGCTTTACATGACGATATACAAAGTTTAAAGAAAATAGAAACCCTAGTCTTATCTCAGAACAAAATAGAAACCTTATCTTCAAAAATCGGAGAGCTAGGTAATTTAGAAAAGTTATATTTGGATAAAAATTCTTTAACAAATCTGCCGGAAGCAATTGGTGATTTGAAAAAGTTAAGAATTTTAGATATTTCAGAAAATAAAATTACCCGATTACCATACACTATTAGTAATCTTAAAAAACTTCAAACAATAAGAATCTATAATAATCCTATTTCAGAAAAAGAACTCAAAAGAATTAAGACTCTATTACCACAGGTAGATTTGCAGTATTAATTTGGGGGCTAGAAAAAATATATAAAAAAAAAGAGGGCTACATTTTGCAGCCCTCTTTTTTTAACCTAAGTATGTTTTGAGAATTTTACTTCTCGAAGTATGTTTCAATCTTCTTACAGCTTTTTCTTTAATCTGCCTAACACGTTCTCTTGTTAAACCAAATTCCTCACCTATTTCTTCTAGGGTATAAGGATTTTTTGAGTTTAAGCCAAAATACAATCTTATTATGTTAGCTTCCCTTTCAGTTAAAGTAGAAATTGCTCTTTCTATTTCTTTTCTGAGCGATTCTTGAATTAACGTCTGGTCTGGAGTTGGTGTATCTTTATTGTCAATTACATCATAAAGATTACCATCTTCACTTTGAGAAAGTGGCGCATCCATAGAAATATGACGACCAGAATTCTTTAACGATTCTTTAACATCTCGCGGAGAACATTCCAATTCCATCGCAACTTCCTCGGCAGTAGGTTCTCTTTCGTACTCTTGTTCAAGATTCGATAATGTTTTATTGATTTTATTGATAGAACCAATTTTATTTAAAGGCAATCTCACAATTCTTGCTTGTTCTGCTAGAGCTTGTAAAATAGATTGTCTAATCCACCATACAGCATAAGAAATAAATTTGAATCCACTTGTTTCATCAAAACGCTGTGCTGCTTTAATCAATCCTAAATTACCTTCATTTATTAAATCGGGCAAACTTAAGCCTTGATTTTGATATTGTTTTGATACAGACACTACAAACCTTAAATTGGCATTTATCAGTTTATTTAGCGCTTTTTCATCACCCTCCCTTATTCTCTTGGCTAATTCAACTTCTTCTTCAGCTGATATTAAATCTACTTTACCTATCTCATGAAGATATTTGTCAAGCGAAGGCGTATCTCTGTTAGTAACCTGTTTTGTAATTTTTAACTGTCTCATATTGTTTTTGTGAACGAAATGTGATTTTAAATTCAGGATTTATACGAAATGACCCAAATGAATGTTTCAAAAATTTCTAAAAAAATGTTAAGTTTTTTCATTGTATATCTTTTTTCTTGTTGCTTTTACTTTTTATGCTTTCAATATGAGAATTGTTTCCATTATATATTTCCTGTTACAACTTTCAAATTTTCAAAGAATTACAAACGGTTATATTAAAAGGTTAAAGTCAAAATAATTTTCAACTTAAATTTAATTAAAAGTGAATACGCTTTTTAATTAATAATAGAAGCAAATTCGGGGTCTTCCATGTGATAATTAATTATTATTTTTTTCATATTCTGTTAAATAGAAGCAAAATATCTAAAAAATAATATGTAAAATCAAATATTAAATGTAATTTTGCACCTCGAAATTATACAATATAATGTCTAACCAATTAAAATTAAATTATTTAAAATGACTGAAAAATTAGATTTAGAAGAACAAGAAGATTTATCTCCAGAATTAGAAGATATTCTTGATGAAGATGGTGAAATTGATATCGATGAAGATATCAGAATTGAAGACGAAGCTTCAGATGAAGATATTGAGAGCATCGTTGCAGAAGTAAAATCTGCTCATAATGATTTCGATTGGGATAGCTATGAGAAAGATTCAGATTCTAAATTCTCAAAAAGATTAGAATTAGAACACATGTATGACAAAACATTGTCTGACATTTCTGAAAATGAAGTGGTTGAAGGTAGTGTTGTATTTGTAACTAAAAGAGAAGTTGTTGTTAATATAGGATACAAATCAGATGGTATTGTAGGTATTAGCGAATTTCGTTACAATCCTGATTTGAAAGCAGGAGATAAAGTTGAAGTATTCGTTGAAAGTCAAGAAGATAAAAACGGACAGCTTGTACTTTCTCACAAAAAAGCAAGAGCACTTAAATCTTGGGAAAGAGTTAATTCAGCACTTGATAATGATGAAATTATAAAAGGATTTATCAAATGTAGAACAAAAGGTGGTATGATTGTGGATGTTTTCGGAATCGAGGCATTCTTACCAGGTTCACAAATTGATGTTAAGCCTATTAGAGATTATGATATCTATGTTGGAAAAACGATGGAATTTAAAGTGGTTAAAATTAACCATGAATTTAAAAACGTTGTTGTTTCTCATAAAGCATTGATTGAAGCAGAATTAGAAGAACAGAAAAAAGAGATCATTGCGAAACTTGAAAAAGGACAAGTTCTTGAAGGTACCGTTAAGAATATTACTTCTTATGGTGTGTTTATTGACCTTGGTGGAGTAGATGGTCTAATACATATTACCGATTTATCTTGGGGTAGAATTTCGCATCCGGAAGAGATTGTTCAACTAGATCAAAAATTAAATGTTGTTATTCTTGATTTTGATGATGACAAAAAGAGAATTGCTCTAGGATTGAAACAACTTACTCCTCACCCTTGGGATACTTTAGATAAAGAACTTAAAGTAGGTGATAAAGTAAAAGGTAGAGTTGTTGTATTAGCAGATTACGGAGCATTTGTTGAAATTGCTGCTGGAATCGAAGGTTTAATACACGTTTCTGAAATGTCTTGGTCACAACATCTTAGAAGTGCACAAGAATTCTTGAAAGTTAGCGATGAGGTTGAAGCTCAAATTCTAACACTTGATAGAGAAGAAAGAAAAATGTCTTTGGGTATTAAACAATTAAAATCAGATCCTTGGCATAATATTGATACTAAATATGCAATAAGCTCTAAACATACTGCTAAAGTTAGAAACTTTACAAACTTTGGTGTATTTGTTGAAATTGAAGAAGGCATAGATGGTTTAATTCATATCTCTGATCTTTCTTGGACTAAAAAAATCAAGCATCCAGCTGAATTTACCGCAATAGGTAATGAAATTGATGTTGTTGTTTTAGAAATTGACAAAGAAAACAGAAGATTAAGTCTTGGACATAAGCAACTTGAAGAGAATCCATGGGATGTTTTTGAAACAATATTCAATTTGGAATCTATACATGAAGGTACTATCGTAGAAATAAATGAAAAAAGTGTTGTAGTTGCATTGCCTTACGGTGTTGAAGCAATTACTACTTTGAATCATGTTGTGAAAGAAGATGGAACACCTGCTAAAGTAGAAGAGAAATTAAACTTCAAGGTTACCGAATTCTCTAAAGAAGCTAAGAAAATATTTGTATCTCATTCTAGAATTTTCGAAGACTCGAAAAAAGCAGAAGATAGTGCAAATAAAAAAGCTCAAACTGCTACTAATAAGAAAGTAATGAAGAAGATAAAAGATAATGTTGAAAGAACAACATTAGGCGACATTGCTGGCTTAGCAGAGCTGAAAGATGAAATGGAAAAAGGAGAAGAAAGTCCTAATTAAAAAAATAATTAAAATATTAGTGTAACCTTTGATTATTAAAAAGGTTACACTATATTTACGTTCGTAATTAATCAAATTTTCTAAAATGGAGTTTAAAATTACTAAAAAGGACAATTATACGCTGATAGAAGTTCTAACAGATAAGTTGGATTCACATATAGCCCCTTCTTTAAAGTCGGAGTTAGTTTTAATATCAGGTAATAAAGAAAAAAATATTGTTTTAGACTTAAGTAATTGCAGGTATTGTGATTCGTCGGGTTTAAGTGCTATACTAGTTGCAAACAGATTATGTAAGAATGCAAGTGGTGTTTTTGTCTTAACCGGTTTGCAGACTGCTGTTGAAAGATTGATTACCATTTCTCAACTTGATACCGTATTGAATATCACTACTTCTGTTGATAAAGCCGAAGAGATAATTAATAAGGAAGGCAAATAATTGCTTTTAGATGTCCTTTAAATTGACTGTTTTAGGAGCCAATTCTGCGCTTCCTACATCTGATAAATTTTCGACCGCTCAGTTATTACAAGTAGCTGGGCGGTCTTTTTTATTAGATTGTGCTGAAGGTACACAAATGCAATTGCGAAAAAATAGAGTCAATTTTGAATCAATCAGAGGAATCTTTATTACTCATTTGCATGGAGATCATATTTTCGGTATTTTTGGTTTGTTATCTAGTTTTAACTTATTAGGCAGACGAAATCATCTCTCCCTCTTTGGCCCTAAAGGCATTAAATCAATCATTAATAATTTTTTTATAAGTTTTGATGTGAAACTTAATTTCACATTTGAAATAACTGAAATTCAAACAAATGATTGTTTAGAAATATATAGAGATAAGGCGGTAAGTGTCTCTGCAGTAGCTTTATTGCACAGAATTGAAACTTACGGTTATATTTTTAGAGAAAGCTTAAAAGATAGAAATATTAGAAAGGAAGCCATAATAAAGTATTCAATTCCACTAAATGAAATACATAAAATTAAGAAAGGTGCTGATTTTATTGCTGACGATGGTTCTGTCATAAATAATGCAGATTTAACTGTCCAAAATACTAAGTCTTCAACTTATGCATTTATTACCGATACTGCTTATAATGAAAATATTATAAAACATATTAAATCTGTTGATGTTTTATATCATGAAGCTACATTTTTAGAGCAATTTGCTGATAGAGCAAAAGAAACATTTCACTCTACCGCTCGTCAAGCTGCCACAATTGCAAAACAAGCACAGGTTGGAAAATTATTACTTGGACACTACTCTGCACGTACGCCTCAAATTGAGAAATTTAAGGCGGAGGCAATTGAAATATTTCTTAATACCGAGTGTGCTACAGATGGAACTACTTTAGAGTTTTAATATTGAAAAATGATTTTGTTTTTTTCTATTAGAGAGAAGTATTTTGAATCAGGTTTAATATTGATTTCGTAGTTAGTCCTGCTGTTTCTATAGACTTAGCAGTGATTACAAATCCATGATTTTTTATCACAAAAATATCATTATTAATAAGAGGAATTACCGATTCAACTAGTTCTATAGTTCCATAGGGTGTTTCTTCAATAGTTTCAGGAAATCCTTTTTCTATTACTTTATTACAAAATGAATCATTATGACCATGAAAAATAGCATTAACATCTGCTCTTTTTTCATAAATAAAATAATGAAGCATTGATTCTGACGATGGATTAAATTTTCCATTAGCATATAAAGTAAAAGCCTCAAAGTCACAATTTTCGATTTTTATAAAATCCTCATTGCTTATTTCGCTACCTAAATCTAAGCCGGTTTTTGTGATGAATATTTCATTTTTACTATTTCTAAAACTCAGATTCCCAAATGATCCAGATTCGTGTCGAGGAGCAAGTCTGAATAGTGAATAAAATTGACACCAATATTTGAGTAATTCAACTTCTTCAGAATAGCTATTCGGGTAGTCAGTTAATAATGTTTTAAATTTAGTGCCTTTATATATTTCCATAAAGTTTTTCTAATTCAGTTGGTTTAAATATCCCTTTTTCAGTAATAAACCCGGTAATATATTTTGCAGGTGTAACATCAAAACCCGGATTTATTGCTGTAGAATTTGGCATTGAACAGCTTACCGTTTTGATTTTGTTGTTTTTGTCTATGCCTTCAATTTGTAATACTTCATTTTGATCCCTAAATTCAATAGGTATATCGTTACCACTATTAATTGAAAAATCGAAGGTTGACAGTGGTGCTGCTATGTAAAAAGGAATGTTATACTCCTTTGCTACGATAGCTTTTTCTAGTGTTCCAATTTTATTTGCGGTATCGCCATTTTTAGCGATACGGTCGGCTCCAACTATCATAATATTTACTTTGCCTCTAGACATCATGAAAGCTCCAGCATTATCGGGAATTATATCATATTTTATTTTTTCATTTTGCAACTCCCAAGCTGTAAGCCTTGCACCTTGATTTCTAGGTCTTGTTTCATCTACCAAAACATTTATTTCTTTACCTTCTTGATGAGCAACATAAATAGGGGCAAGTGCTGATCCATAGTCTGTAAAGCTAACCATCCGGCATTGCAATGCGTTTCTATTGTCCAACCATTTTTTATGAGTTGATTGCCATAAAAACCGATTTTTTTGCATGATTCTGTATCTTCTTCTGCAAGTTTTTGAGCTTCTTTAATGGCATTTTCTGCAGATTTTTTTGCAGCTATATAAACTTTGTTGGTTGCGTAAAATAAATTTCTAGCCGTAGGTCTGGTATTCTCAATTTCTATTTTTGCTTTTTGAATAAAAACGTCGTAATTAGTTTTAGAAGCTTCAATTGCCGCTAATGCCATTGCAAAACCCGCAGCTGCACCTATTGCCCCGGCACCTCTAACATTCATGTCTTTAATAAAGTGACAAACTTCATGATACGATTTTGATTCTAGAATTTCAAATTCATAAGGTAGTTTGTTTTGATTTATCAAATACAGAGTATCATCATTGAACCATATTGTTTTGTAGTGTTTCCCGTTAACGTTCATAATTTATATTAGTGAGCATTTGATGATTCATCTGTATTTTTTTCATTTATTAAGAAGCGTATAACACCTTAAAAATTGGGTTAGATATCATTCCTATCAGCTTGAAATTGAAACCCTAACCTTTTAGCTGTTTGATATTTAACGTTATTAATATTTGCCTTAACCTGAGCTACTGTAATCATGTTTACATTATCATATTCCGGCACAAGTAGATCAAAATCTAAAGTAAATAAGATGGCGGATTCTAAAATTCTTTTTAGTTCAAAAGTACTTAGTACAGAATTTGAAAAATCATTGTAAAGAAAGCCAAGCTGTCGTTTCCCTTCAACAAAATAGTGATTGTCTTTATTAACAAATATTCTTGCAATTAAATACCCAATATCATCCAATCTATTGAATTTAAAAGAGTCTGCTATAAAATTATAGACATTTATTACTCCACAATATGATGCAAATGAGTTTTCATTAACATAAGAACTTTTCCAAATAGGATTGTTTTTGTCAAAATCAAAGATGTTTGAGTGCATATTAAAGACTATCAAATCGCCTGCAATTTTTAACTCTATCTCAAAGTTTCCTAAATCTTTATACTCTATTACAGCCTCTTTTCCAAGACTTTGAAGCTCATTATTGTATTCTTCCGAAAAATCATGAATAACTTGTTTCAAATTAGAAAAAGCATTTTGCGTATTTTCAAATGCCATTTTTTTGACTGCTATTTTTTCAAGAAGTGTCTCTATTATCAAATCTTTTGGCGTCTTTGCTTTCATAAACGAATAAAAATAAAATAATTGATTATTATGCTAGTATGATATTGCAAATAAAACTCTTTTGTTTGAAGGTTTACCTGAGTATATACAAGTTCCATTTTCTATTTCAGCATCAAACGGAATGCATCTAATAGTTGCTTTAGTTTCATTTTTAATTATCTCTTCTGTTACCTTTGTTCCATCCCAGTGAGCTTTTATAAAACCTACTTGATTCTTTACTAATGTTTTAAACTCTTCATAGGTATTTGCTGTATGTGTGTTTGCAGCTCTGAAATCAATTGCTTTTTTGTATATATTATTTTGTATTTCATCAAGCAATGACTCAATTAAAACATCAGCACCATCAATAGAAATTATCTTTTTTTCTAGAGTATCTCTTCTAGCTATTTCAAAGGTATTATTTTCAATATCTCTTGGGCCAATTGCTATTCTTACAGGCACACCTTTAAGCTCATATTCAGCAAATTTCCATCCTGGAGTTTGAGTATCTCTGTTGTCGTATTTTACGCTAATGCCTTTATCTTTAAGTAGTTTACAAAGAGTATCTGCTTTTTGATTTATTGCTTCTAATTGTTCAGCTGTTTTATGAATAGGAATAATTACAACCTGAATTGGAGCTAATTTAGGAGGTAAAACTAAACCATTATCATCGGAATGAGCCATTATTAATGCACCCATAAGTCGTGTAGATACGCCCCAAGATGTAGCCCATACATACTCTTCTTTGCCCTCTTTTGTCGCAAATTTTACATCAAAAGCTTTTGCAAAATTCTGCCCAAGAAAATGAGAAGTGCCTGATTGTAATGCCTTTCCATCTTGCATAAGAGCTTCAATTGTGTAAGTATCTAGTGCTCCTGCAAATCTTTCATTCTCTGATTTCTCGCCCATAATTACCGGAAGTGCCATCCAATTTTGAGCAAAATCAGAATAAATATTTATCATTCTTTTTGCTTCTTCTATGGCTTCAGCTTTTGTAGCATGAGCAGTGTGACCTTCTTGCCACAGAAACTCAGCGGTTCTAAGAAATAAACGGGTACGCATCTCCCATCGTACTACGTTGGCCCACTGATTTATAAGTAATGGTAGATCTCTATATGATTGAATCCAATTTTTATAAGTACTCCAAATTATTGTTTCCGATGTTGGTCTTACAATAAGCTCTTCTTCAAGTTTAGCATCTTCATCAACAACAATACTTTTTCCATCACTTCCGGTTTTTAGTCTATAGTGGGTTACTACAGCACATTCTTTAGCAAAACCATCTACATGAGATGCTTCTTTTGTAAAAAAAGATTTTGGTATGAAAAGTGGAAAATAAGCATTAACATGCCCCGTATCTTTAAACATTTTGTCTAATGCATCTCTCATTTTTTCCCAAATAGCATAACCGTAAGGTTTAATAACCATGCACCCTCTAACAGATGAATTTTCAGCTAAATCTGCTTTTGTTACAAGTTCATTATACCATTGAGAATAATTTTCTTCTCTTTTTGTTAATCCTTTAGCCATATATTGTATATTGGTATAGTATTTGATTAAATTTGATTATTAATATTGCAAAGTAAGTGAAATAATTTATATAATTAAAAAGAATTTGGAGGTCTGTATCATGAAAACATTTATTTATTTTTTAGTAGGCATATTTTTCCTTCTTAATTCTTGTTCATCTTGGATTGCTCTTAATTCTGAGTATTCAGATGGTGTTTACACTGAGTTTAATGATGACAAGAAAATTGAAGCAGAAAAGTCTGATACTTTAGCAGAAAAAAACGGTAATGTAGTAAAAACTACAGAAACCATATCGGAAACCAACAATGAGAATTTTAATAATAATTCTCAAGAGAATTTGACAAATTACGAAGAAACTGATAATTCATATTTGTCAGATAGTCAATATGATAATTCGTATTCTCAAGACAACGGCAGTTCTTATATTAATGAGAACCCAAGTGTTGTAAATAATTATTATTATACAGATAGTTACTATGCTAGAAGATTATATGGTTTTTATTCTTATGATCCTTACATAGTTGACGATTTTTATTATCCATATTACAATTCATATAATTATTATGGATATAATTACTATGGCAATAATTATTATAATGAAGGTTATTTCGGATATAATTATTATTATCCGCACAGACCTCATTACCATTATTATAGTTATCCTTATAGACCATATTGTGCGCCAAATCATGTAAATGTTACTATTGTAAATACATATCCAAAATCAAGATATGATAATAGATACACAAACAATAGAAATTACTCACCTCGTACCGGAGTGAGTAGAGATGGATATGTTACAAAATCTACATCTGGATCTTCGGTAAACAATAACACAATAAATAGAACAAGCGGAAGAAGTTATACAAATACATCAAATATTCCTAGTACTACTTCTAATACAAAAAGCAGTACTGTAAATGATAATAGAACTAATACTTCAGTAACTCCGGCTAATAATAATTCGAATGAATTTAGAAGTGTAGGAAGCAGAACGAGCAATGGGGCTAATACAGTAGGCAATTCGGCTAGTAGAGTTGGTGAGTCTAACACAAATCTTAAATCAAGTACTCAGACGCAAGGTGAAAACAAACCGCTTCCTGGAGTTCAGAATAGGGATATAAATACAAATTCATCAAACAATGGTAGAGTGAATAATGGTGGGTCTAGAACAGGAGCATCTTATGATTCTGGAAATCAGCAACAAAGACAAACACAACCAGTGAATAATGATACTAGGATGAAATCAGATTATAATCAGTCTCAAAGACCGGCACTATCAAGTCAGCAACCACAGAGATCTACAAATCAGCAGTCTAATGTAGAAAGAGAAACATATACCAGACCTGCAAGTAGTGTGAATAATCAGAATTCGAGAACATCAAATGGAGGTAACGATAGAGCCACTTATAATAGAGAACCAAGTTCTCAAACTAAAAGCTATTCTGGAGGAAACTCTAGCTCAGTAAGACCGTCAAGCTCTTCTTCTAGTACTCCAAATAGAACAGGCGAAAGAAGCAACTCTGGCGGTTCAGCACCTTCACGGTCATCTTCTCCTGCACCCTCAAGAAGATAATAAATATCACAGAAATAGAGAAAACTTTAAATATTTAATTTTATGAAAGCAAATAGTTTTTTAACAATAGTATTCTTCTTAACAACATGTTTGTTGAATGCGCAGACGCTTGATGATGCATTAAGATTGACTAACGAATCTATAGAAGGCAATGCTCAATTTGTTGGTACAGCCGGTTCTATGGGGGCAATTGGAGGAAATGTTTCTGCAATATATAGCAACCCGGCAGGTCTTGCTGTTTTTGATAAAGGTTTAGTAGAGTTTTCATTGGCTGGTTATAGCTATAAATCAAATTCAGAGTATCTTGAGCAACAAACAAATGTAAGAAGATTGAAAAATAGCATTCCTAATTTTGGAGTAGTTGCTAAAATTTATGAAAATGAAGAAAAACCTATTTCGAGGGTAAATCTTGCATTTTCAATAAATAGAACGAATACATTTGACCGAAAGGTAATTTTTAATAAAGATGAAAGTCCAACATCAATTACCGAAGATATGTTGGATGAATATCTTTTTGGAAGTCCTTCTAAAAATTATAGTGATCTCGCTTGGAGTACTTATATTATTGATACTAATCAATTTGGTGATTATGTTACACCTTTCGATTTTTTTGATGAAAATGGAGTTAATATTCGACAGTTTGGAGAAGAACAAACAAGAAAGATTATTCACGATGGATATAAAAGAAAAATTTCATTTTCATTGGGAACAGAGTTTTATAAGAAAATACTACTCGGGATAAGTTTTAATATAGATAAACTTCATTTTAAGAGTGAAACTATTCATACCGAACTTGGTAACTCTAACACTATTTATGATTTTAATAAATTGGAATATATAGAAGAGTATGAAATTTCAGGTGAAGGAGGAAGTGCTAGTATTGGTATATTAATAAAACCAATAAAAGGCTTAAGTTTTGGTGGAGCTTTTCATACGCCAACTTTTTACAATCTTTATGATAAGGTAGATTATACTTTGAATAGTTCATTCAACACACCTGATGCAAATGATAATTATGAATATTCGGCAACAGAAACAGATGAATACTCTTATTATTATATATCGCCTGCAAAACTAACAGCTAACTTAGGATTTATATTTAAAAACATAGGATTTATAAATATAGATTATGATAAAAAATTTGTAAATAAAACTGAGTATATTGATAATAATGATTCTGAATATATATCAGAAGTAAATCAGTTAATTGGAGAAAATTATAAATCTACATCAACAATAAGAGTTGGTGGTGAACTAAGATTTGGTCCAATAGCCATACGTGGAGGTTACGCTATTTCTGATAATCCATATTTGAATAGCGGCACCAGTTTTTCACCTTATAAAACTAGTGTAAGTACTGGTATAGGAGTTAAGGGTAAACATTTATACTTTGATATGTCTTACTTATTTAATAAATACAAAGTTGAGAATTCTTATTATTTATATACAACAAATAATGGAACTCAATATAATGACAAAGTATTAAGTGATATATCAGGAACTTATTCTGAAAAAAGTTCATCATTAGTATTTACTTTGGGCTATAAATTTTAGTTGATTTTTATTTAAAAATGAATATTAAACTGAGTTTTTTTATTTTTAAAATCATTATATTGTACTCAATTAACAGTATAATTAAATAAAATTATAAAAATGGCAGGAAATATTACGTTTACTATGATTAAGCCAGATGCCGTGAGAGCCGGTAATATTGGAGCAATTCTAAAAATGATAAATGATGCAGGATTTAGAATTGTTGCAATGGAATTAACCAGAATGAGTAAAGCAAAGGCAGAGAAGTTTTATGACATTCATAAAGAGAGACCTTTTTATGGTGAATTAGTAGATTTTATGACATCTGGACCTATTGTTGCCGCAGTACTTGAAAAAGCAAATGCGGTAGAGGAGTTTAGAAAATTAATTGGAGCAACAAATCCGGCACAGGCAGCAGAAGGAACAATAAGAAAGTTATTCGCAGCTTCAATTGGAGAGAATGCTATACATGGAGCAGATAGTGATGAGAATGCTTTAAGAGAAGCTAATTTTCATTTTGCTACCTCTTCAATGTTTGATAAATCAGGAAATTGCGTAGGATAATTTTTTATAATTGAAATTCGCCCCTAGTAGTTAAAAATTGATTTTGATTATTAGGGGTTGTTTTTTAGAGGAATTGAGCATATTACTTCGTAACTACTCTCTTCGTTTTTTAGAATTTTAAATAAATATATCTCTTCTACATTTTGATAACTGATTCTTTTCGTTGCAAATTCATCAATATATCTGTTAATGGTTGTTTGTTGGTCTACCCATTTGAGTTTGCCTATTGTAGTGTGAGGAGTGTAGGTAATTTCGCAATTTTCAGTAATGCTTAAATCTTTTAGGCAATCTGAAATAAGATCTCTTAATTTTTTAAGTTCTTGGCAATAATCAACACCAACCCAAAGTACTCTTGGCGAATGTATATTTTTGAAAACCCCGGTTTTTTCATAATCAATTTTGAAGCTAGGGAAAGATTGAAGCATTTCTGTTAGTTTGTCGCAAATTAAATCAATGTTTTCATTAGTAATACTTCCCAAGTAGTTTAAGGTAAGATGTAAATCATCAATTTCGTTTTCCCATTTAAATATTGATTTAATTTTATCAATAAACTGAACTATAGTATCAGTTTTTCTGTGTTTTTTATTCCAATAAATACTTTATTCATAATTAGTTATTTATGGGTAATTTGATTGATGATTAGTTGGTTTTTTATTGGTATCAGAAAATTTAGAAAATTATATTTGCTCAATTAAGTTTAATAAAATTGTTGTTAGTTTGGGTTCTGCAGCGGCAGCATTAGTTTTAACTTCTTCAATTGTTGATGTTGAGCCTGAAAATGGAATTGCACTTTCATTCGTTATTACAGAAATACCAAAACAAGAAATTCCACAGTGGTGAGCAACAATTATTTCAGGTATTGTTGACATTCCTGTAGCATCGGCTCCAAATAATCTAAAAAGTTTATATTCAGCTGGAGTTTCAAGTGTTGGGCCACTACTACCTATATATATTCCTTTTTTTAATTTAATGTTTTCATGTCTACCAATTTCTAATGCTTTATTTATCAATTTTGGACAATAAGTTTTGCTCATGTCTGGAAATCTTGGTCCAAAAGAATCCTCATTTTTACCTCTTAAAGGGTTGCCTGGAAAGAAGTTGATATGATCTTCAATAATCATTAGATCACCTACTTTATATTCAGGATTAAGCCCTCCAGCAGCATTAGAGACAAATAAATATTCCACACCCAGAAGTTTCATAACTCTAATAGGAAAGGTAACCTCTTCCATAGAGTAGCCCTCATAAAAGTGAAATCTTCCTTGCATTGCAATTACACTATTGTTTCCAATAGTACCAATAATTAAATTGCCATCATGTCCATCTACCGTTGAAATCGGAAAATTGGGTATTGAACTGTATGGAATGACAATTTTATCTTCAATTTTTTCAGTCATTAAACCTAATCCACTACCTAAAACAATTCCAATTTTGGGAGTTGTATCAATGATAATATTTTTAATATATTTTACAGCGTCTTGATATTTTTTCATTTTGCAATTTCTCTATGAGTAAATTTATTATTATTGTTTATATTTATCTATCAAAATATGATGTTTTAAATCATATTTTATAGTTAAAATTACAAACAATAAAGGAAAAGGTAGATTAAATAACTATTTTTGTAAAAAAAAAGAAATAAAAGTGAATTTTAAACGTTCATTCACCACAAAATTGGAGTTAATTATAATATGAAACTATTTTTTAAATACTTTGGATATTTTATAGTAATCAACATATTAATGTCTTGCTCATCTGTAAATAAATTGTCGAAAAAAGCAATGAAGGCTTTTGAAAACGGAGAGTATTATGGAGCACTGACGCATTTTGAGAAGTTGTAAAGGAGATTGAAAGAGTAAAAACAAAAAGGTAAATGGGCGTTTTATGAAGCTGAATGTTATAGGCTTATAAATGAATCAAAGAAAGCAGAAAAAGCTTATAATAGAGCTATTAAAAGAAAATACGATATAGCAGAATCTACATTTCTTTATGCTGAGCAATTGCGCAAAAATGGAAAGTATCAAGAAGCAATGGTTGAATATGAGAATTTAAAAAACATTGCACCTGCAGACAAACGTTGGGAGAAGGGCTATAACTCTTGTCTTTTAGCAGATATTTGGGTTAAAAATCCTACCAGATATGAAGTAGAAGAGCTTAAAGAAATTAATAGTAAAGAAAATGATTTTTGTCCGAGTTATTCAACAGACGATTATTCTTCTATCGTTTTTACTAGTTGTAGACAATCTGAAGATGAAAAAGATAAGGAGAAAGAAGCTAAGAAAAGTGCAGTTTCTGGTATGCCTTTTACCAATTTGTTTGAGTCTAGATTTGATAGAAAAGGTAAATGGTCCAATCCTACAGCGATTGAAGATACAGTTGTAAATACTGAGTTTGACGATGGTGCTGCGACGTTTAGTGCAGATAAAAAAATTATGTATCTTACATTTTGTAAAATTGAAACTGGCAAACAACTTGGTTGTAGAATTCTTGCTGTAAAACGTAAGGGAACAGAGTGGGGGCGGAGTAGAACAGCAAAAAATAGTTGAAGACAGTGTTTCTGTTGGTCATCCTTCAATATCGGATGATGGAAAGACACTCTATTTTGCATCGAAAATGCGTGGCGGATTTGGTGGATTTGATATTTGGAAGTGCGAAAGAGAATCTGAAAGTGCTTTATGGGGTGAACCTGAAAATATGGGGAGTTCAATAAATTCAACTGGAGATGAATTATATCCATATATTAGAAAAGATGGAAATCTCTATTTTTCATCAGATTTCTGGGAAGGAATGGGCGGATTGGATATTTTTAAAGCCCAGAAAGATGAATTTGGTATATGGCAAAGAATGAACATGATGTATCCGGTAAATTCATCGCAAGATGATTTTGGGATAGTTTTTCAAGGCAAACGCGAAATAGGAATGTTTTCTTCTACACGAGATGGAGGAAAAGGTGGCGATGATATTTATTCTTTTATATTGCCTGAGTTAGAACTAAATGTTGCAGGTAAGGTTATAGATAAAAGTACCGCAAAACCTATAGAAGAAGCATCGGTGACTCTAATTGGAAGCGATGGTAGTATTAAAGAAACTAAAACCAAAAGCGACGGTAGTTTTAAATTTAATCTCTCTCAATATATAGATTATCTTGTAGTTGGTACTGGTGAAGGTTATTTGAAAAAGAAGAAAAGATTTTCTACGAATAATATTATTGATGATACTACATTCGTTTCGAATATAGAATTGATAACTATTTCTAAGGCAGTAGAGATACCAAATATTTTCTATGATTTTGGAAAATGGACGCTAAATGAAAGTTCTAAAACAGCTTTAGAAGAGCTTGCGCAATTATTAGAAGATAATCCAAATATTACTATTGAAATGGGAGCACACACTGATATGGTTGGCGATTCTGCTGCTAATATGAAATTGTCTATAAAGAGAGCTGAGTCGGTTGTGAGTTATCTTAAAGAAAAAGGGTATGATTCCGATAGATTGGTTGCTAGAGGTTATGGTGAGAATAGACCAGTGGCTGTAGATGAAAAACTAGCATTAACAGATACAATTTTTGTTGAGGGTCAAGTTTTAGATCAGAATTTCATTCTCGCATTTGAAAAGGATAAGCAAGATAAAATTAACCAAATTAATCGACGTACTGAGTTGCGTATTTTAAATACCAATTATATACCCAAACCCGAGTATTTCTTAAAATACAAAAAGAATAAAATGAAATTTGAAGAAAATTTAAATTAAAAACTCTTTAAATTCAGGTAAGTGTTCTTCAAATTTTGTAAGAGCTTCATTAAGACTTAGCTTTATTCTGCCACCGGCAGCATTTAAGTGACCTCCTCCGTTAAAATGTTTTTGAGAAAAGAGATTTGCTGGTATTTTGTGTTTTGATCGAAATGAAATTTTTATCACATCTTCATTTTCGGTAAATAGTGCACAAAATTTGATTCCTTTTATAGATAAAGGATAATTTACAAAACCCTCAGAGTCGCCTGTTGTAAAATTATATTTTTTCTGATCTTCTAATGTAATATACATATACGCCGTGCTGTATTCAGTTAGAATCTTCATGTTTTGCGATAGTAATTTACCAAGTAACATTAACCGACTGGCACTATTAACATTAAATGTTAATTCATGAATCAAGGACTTATTAATCCCTTTTTTTAGCAGATTACCAATTATTTGGTAAGTTAATGGATTTGAAGAATTGTGGGTTAGATTTCCTGTATCTGTAATTATTCCAATATATATAGATTCTGCAACATTTTTATCAATATAATTATCAAAACCAGCTGAATACAATACCCTATATACCAATTCAGAAGCAGAACTGGCTGATGGTTCTGAGATAATATAGTTTATAAATTCAGTATTAGGATTTGGGTGATGGTCAATTATAATTTTTGTTTTATCATTATTTTCTAAGAAAGGTTTTATATCTTCAATTCTTTCTAAGCTATTAAAATCTACCATTATAATTACCTGTGCTTTATTTATTGCTTCAATACTTTGTTTTTTTTGTTTCTGAAAAAGAAGTATAGAATCATAGCCGGCTATCCATTTTAAAAAATCAGGACAATCATTAGGTATGATTACTTGAGCCTTCTTATTCATGTTTATTAGAGTGTTATACAATGCAAATGAAGAACCTATTGCATCGCCATCAGGATTTGTATGAGATATAATTACAAATTCATTGTTTTGCAAAATGATTTCTTTTATATGATTTATTGTATCTATTTCTTTCTTTTCAGTAAACATATTTTTCTTTTATTCTATTATTACAGGATTGTTGGCAAAAGATGTATCTAGTTTTGATAGCTTTAATATTTCAACTTCAAAAATTACTGAAGTATATGGTGGAATAATGCCACTAGAAGAACCTGTTTGACCAAAAGCAAGCGAACTCGGCATTATGAATAGTGATTTTTCGCCTTCTTGCATTAAACCTAAAGCTTTTTCCATACCCTCTATAACATGCCATTCGGTGCCAAAGATATATTCAAAAGTTCGCTTCCTTTTTATCGTAGAATCAAAAAATTGACCATTTAAAAATCGACCTTCATAGTTTATCATCAATGTATCGCCTTTTTTAGGAATAATGCCGTTTCCTTTTTTAATAAGTAATTTATAGAGACCATCTTCTTGTGGAGTTGTATCTATTTTATTGTTAATAAGATAATTTTGCAAATAAACTTTCTCATATTTTCCAAAATCTTCTATCCAAGCCAAGAATTCATTTTTTTGTCTTATATAATCTTCATTACTCTGTATCTCAAGCAATTTAATGTTTATTTTGAAATTTTTACAAGAATCAATAAATGAAGGGCATTGTACTTTAAGTGTTTTTTCAAAAAAATGTTGAGCATTAATTATGAAAGAAGTACTATCACCAATTTTCATAGAAAGCAAACAAGCGTCTATTGAAGAAGGGTACTGTGGTTGGGTAATTTGTATTTTTCTTTTATTCAAGAAAAATATGGAATCTTTAATTGTTGCGTAGGATATTAATATAGTAACAAAATCATTTATTTTTGGGGTAATTGCATCAGGTTCTCCTATTTCAATTAATTTATATTCAAGACCACTTTGGAATATACTATAACCTTCATATTCACTTGTTTGTTTACAAGAGTATAAAAATGTTACAATAATTCCTAGAGTAATATAAATTATTATTTTTAAATGGTACATAATGATAGGATTCTTAAATTTTTCCTAAAAAAAAGGAGCTTTATGCAAAGCTCCTTTTTAATTTTATTTTTTTAGAGATTTCTGTTGTTTCTGAATATCTTCTAATTTCTGTTGAAATTTTGATTTTTTCTTAGGGATTTTCGTATTTGCTTTTAATTTGTTAAGCAAAGCTTCATCATCAATAGTTGCTTTTATAATCCAAGTTTGAATAAGTGTAATCATGTTGGCTACAAAATAGTAGTAACTAAGTCCAGATGAGTAACTGTTAAACCAAAACAGCATCATGATAGGCATCATCCACATCATAAATTTCATATTTGGCTGCCCTGGCATTGTGGTCATATTCTTATTGCTTAAAACAGTTGTGAAAATCATCGAAACCGCCATTAGCAAAGTAAATAAACTCACATGACTACCATACCATGGAATTTCAAATGGTAAAGTCATAATAGAGTCATAAGTAGATAAGTCTTCTGCCCACAAGAAACTTTCTTGTCTTAGTTCAATAGAAGCCGGGAAGAATCTGAACATTGCATACAAAATTGGTAGCTGTATGAGCATAGGAATACATCCTCCCATCGGATTTACACCGGCTTTACGGTATAATTCCATTACAGATTGTTGTTTTTTTAATGCCTCTGATTTATCAAATTTTTCATTTAATTTATCTACCTCTGGTTTTAACACTCGCATTTTTGCGGTAGATAAATATGATTTGTATGTGAGCGGAAACAATACAAGTTTAATAATTACGGTAAGTAGAAAGATTATAAGACCAAAATTCACAAAATATTTACTTAACCAATTGAAAATTGGAATAACTGCAAATTTATTGAGCCAAGCAAAAATACCCCAGCCTAAATCTAGTAATTGTTCTAATCCTAAATCATAACCTTTTAGAGTAGGATAGTGGTTTGGACCGAAATAAAACTTTAGATTTTGTGGTTTATTTTTTTCGTATGGCAAATCAAGTACCGCAGAGAATCTTTTAACATGATTTTCTGATAGAGGAAGTGGAGTAGAAGTTATAGCACCACCTCTTAGGAAATGCTCATCAGCTATAATTATACTTGAAAAAAAGTGATGTTTAAATGCTACCCACTTAACTCTTCCTGTTAGTTTCACATTTTCTTCATCTTTTGAATGTGAATTTATGTAGTCGTGCTCATCATCAAGATATTGATAATGAATTGTTGAATTATCATTTTCCCATGTTTTGCCTTTTTCTGAGCTTCTAATGTAAGTATCCCAGTTTAGGGTTATGTATTGATTGCTGATGTATTGCTCAAATTCAACGGTTTTTATTTGAAATTTTAAATCGTAAGCATTATCGCTAAGTGTGTATATATATTCTAAATATGAACTGCTGTCAGCGTAGAGTCTGAATGAAATGCTTAGACTATCATTTGATGATACGGTTTGATTTTGAGTTCCATTATTTTGAACAAAAAATAAGTCATTAGTATTTTGACCAATAGAACTTATTCCAATACCAAAAATTGTAGAATCTCCGTCAAATAATAGCAAAGGTGCTCCACTGTATGCTTTATAATTTTTTTAATTCAACAGATCTTATTTTTCCACCTAAATTTGAAATGGTTATTTTTATTAAGTTGTTTTCAATTGTGGTATATTTTTTTTCTCCGGAAGCGGAGTTCGCAAACGAGCCAAATTTTGCAGCAATTCTTTTTTGCTTAATAGAATCAGGTTCTTCAGAGCTTGTAATAATATCGTTTGATTGAACCGTATTTTTTCTTATTATTTCTTGCGCATCAAGCTGTTTTTGTACTTGAATCAATGAGTCTCTTTGTTGAGCCATTGCAATTTTTTCTTCTTCGCTAGGTTGTTGCCAAATTCCATATATTACAAGTATTGCAGCTATTAGAACAAAACCAACGATTGTATTTTTATCAAAATTCATAATTAAAATATGTTTAAATAAAGAAGTTGCAAAAATAGGAAAATATATAAGAAACTCTCAAATAAAAAAGGATAAACTTTATATTTATCCTTTTTCATTTGAGAGATAACGTATTTATTTTAAAAATTTAAAAATTGTATTTTGAAATTTGGTTTTATGCATGTTTAAAATCAATTGCAGCTTGAACAAAATTTACAAAAAGTGGGTGTGGATTTAATACGGTACTTTTATATTCTGGATGGAATTGTACACCAATAAACCATCTGTGATTACTAAGTTCAATTATCTCAACTAGTTCAGTATCTGGATTTATACCGCTTGTAAGCATGCCGTTTTTATGAAATACATCTAAATACTCATTGTTAAACTCATATCTATGTCTATGTCTTTCATTTATTTTTTCTGATTTGTAAATGCTATGAATTTTAGTATCTTTTTCAAGAGTACATGGATATTCTCCCAATCTCATAGTGCCACCTTTTTCAGTAACTCCTTTTTGCTCTTCCATAATATCAATTACCGGATGAGTTGTGGTCGAATGTATTTCGCGAGAGTTTGCATCTTTCATGTGAAGTACGTTTCTTGCAAATTCAATAACTGCAATCTGCATTCCAAGACAAATACCCAAGAAAGGAACATTATTTTCTCTAGCATATTGGGCAGCTAACAATTTCCCATCTATACCTCTGTGTCCAAAGCCTGGGGCTACCAAAATTCCGTTTAAATTTTTGAGTAAAGTTGTGTAATTATCTTTTTCAATAGATTCAGAATGAATTAGCTTCAAATCAACAAGACATTCTTTTTCAGATCCTGCATGGATAAAAGATTCTATAATTGATTTGTAAGCGTCAGGTAATTCTACATATTTTCCAATTAAACCGATAGTAACAGTTTGTTTCGGATTTTTAAGTTTCTTAAGAAATGATTTCCAAGGTTTTAAGCTTGGCATTTCTCCTATTTCGAGTTTGTATTTTTTTAAGATTATTTCATCAAGTTTTTCTTCTTGCATTAATAAAGGCACTTCATAAATTGTAGATACATCTTTTGACTCAATTACTGCATTTATATCTACGTTACAAAAGAGACCAACTTTTTTCTTTAAATCATGACTAAGGGAATGCTCTGTTCTTAAAACCAAAATATCTGGTTGAATTCCAGCTTCAAGTAGTTGTTTTACTGAGTGTTGAGTTGGTTTTGTTTTCAACTCACCAGATGCAGACAAATATGGTACTAATGTAAGGTGAACATATAAGCATCTTCCTTCCATTTCCCATTTTAATTGTCGAACAGATTCTATATAAGGAAGCGATTCAATATCGCCTACAGTACCACCAATTTCCGTAATCACAAAGTCAAAATCACCTTTATTTCCTAGAATCTTTATTCTTCTTTTTATTTCATCAGTGATATGAGGAATAATTTGAACCGTTTTACCCAAATAGTCTCCCTTGCGTTCTTTTTCAATTACTGATTTATAAATTCTTCCGGTTGTAACGTTATTTTCCTGAGAAGTTTGTATGTTAAGGAATCTTTCATAATGACCTAAATCAAGATCAGTCTCAGCGCCATCTCCCGTTACATAGCATTCACCATGTTCGTAAGGATTTAAAGTTCCTGGGTCTACATTTAGATATGGATCTAGTTTTTGTATTGTAACACTATAACCTCTTGCTTGAAGCAATTTGCCAATAGAAGCTGAAATGATTCCTTTACCCAAAGACGAAGCAACTCCGCCTGTCACAAAAATATACCTAGTCTTATTCAAAATAATTGTAAAATTTAAAATTTGAAACTAAAAAAAGGGGATTATTTATATCCCCTTATATAATTAATTGAAGAAAATATTTATTTATTGCGAGACAAATTATTTCTTGCCTCTTGTATTTTTAATTTAAACTCTTTTAGGTTTATTTCATTTATACCAGTAGATTCTAAATTTGCATAGCATGTATTTATAGCACTAAAAGATTCTAACACTTTTACTACATATGGATTATTTTCCTGATTCAAGATTATAAGTAGTTCATTAATTTTATTAAGATAATATTTCTGATTATTTAATTCACTAATAATAACTTCGCGAGAGTTAATAGTATTGTTTGTTGCGAGAATATAAGTAGTTATATACATATTCTCAATCCAACTACCTGCAATTACTAAAGCTGATAATTGAAATTGTTCGTTATTTTTCAATAGCTTTTAACATCTTTATATGCTCCAAATACTATATTTAGAAGTGTGTCTTTATTTTCTGATTTAGACTGATACTCTTCTATAATACTTTGGTCAAAAGCCATTGCAACACCTATCTGATCGGCTAGTTGCTTTGAGGTAAGAAGGTATTTGAATGAAGATTGAGTCTGAGAAAAATGAATCAGATAATTTAAGTCTGCTCCATAAATACCTAGATTTAGAGCCTTTTCGCGAGCACTTTCATAAACAGAGATATTTGAAACATCATTCAAAATACCATCAGAGAATAAATTTATATCTGACGATAATTGTTTAATCAGATTATCAGATGACTGCAAGTTTTCTATTATATAATCCAGTTTTTCAACTACTTTATTTGCCAATAAAAAAGAGTCTAATTTAATTTCTGCTTCAATGACCGTTTCTACATCTACAGAATCTGTTTTGTCAGTTGTAGATGTATTACAGGCTAAGAGAAATCCGGTAACCAGAATTATATATATATTGATATATTTGAACATATTTTTTTAAAGCTTATTTATTATCATCCATTTCATCTAATAGACGAATTTGGCGCTTAATTGTTTCAATTGTTTCTTTTCCTTTTTGTATTTTTTCTTCTATATCTTTTTTAAGATCATTTGCTTTGTTTGAGTTAGCAAAGAAACCTATATTATTTTCTAAAAGAACAACATCAGATTGAAGAGTTTTGAGTTTGTTAAGTAATTTATTTTTCTCAACTCTAATTTTATCTTCAGGTTCTTTTGCGCTTTTAAATCCATCAAGTTTAACTCTATATTTAAGCATTTTTTTCTTGTGGTCATCAATTTTAAGCTCTTCAAATTTCTTTGAAAGCAAATCTCTGAAGCTGTTATTTATTTTATCTTTTTGACTAAGAGGTATAAAACCAATTTCAGTCCATTCTTTTTGAATTAATTGAATTTCTTCAAGGCTTTCTTCTATATTTTCATTAAAAGTTAGTTTTTCAAGTCTCTCAATAAGAGCTGTTTTTTTAGATAAGTTATTTTCTTGTTCTCCGTCAAGTTGCGAAAAATGAGTTGATTTTGCATTAAAAAAGCCATCGCATGCCGCTCTAAAACGTGTCCAAAGTTTTTCAGAATCTTTTTTAGGAATTTGTCCTATTGTTTTCCATTCTTTTTGCAACTGAATAAGTTCGCCAGTTGTTTCTTTCCAATTTGTACTGCTCTGTAATGATTCTGCTTGTAAGCAAAGGTCTATCTTTTTTTGTTTATTAATTTCTTCTTCTGATTTTAAATCGTGAAAGAAATCTCTTTTTTTATTAAAGAAACCGTCGCATGCTTCTCTAAATCTATCGTAAATAAGTGTATTTGTTTTCTTAGGAGCAAAACCTATAGTTCTCCAAAGTTTTTGAAGTTCTATTATTTCTTTAGATTTATCTGTCCAATCTTTTGGCGAATTAATTTCGGAAGTATTAATCTCTTCAATTTTTTCGCAAATATGAGTTTTTGCTTCTAGATTTTTTCTTTCTTGATCTTTAAGTTCAAGGAAATAATCTTGATGTTTCTTATTTATTTGAGTCGTTGCATTTTTAAATCGTATCCAAACTTCTTCTTTCTTGTCATTCAAAACAGGACCAATTTCTCTCCATTGGTCATGCAGTTTTTGAAGTTCTGAAAATGCTTTAACAATTGATTCTTCTATAATCAGACCTTCAGCTTGTTCGCAGATAGATATTTTAGTTTCTAAATTTTTCTTTAAATCTAAATCTCTTAATTCTTTATTTATTTTTATATAGTCATAGAATTTACTAACATTATGATGATAGGTTTCCCAAACATTTTTTACATCATTTTGTGGTATTGATCCTATATTTTTCCATTGTTCTTGAAGGTTTCTGAATTCTTTAAAGGTCTGTTCTATAGACTCTTCTTTATTAATAAGAATTCTAATTTCTTCAATAATTTTGGTTCTTTTATTGAGATTATCAATTTTTTCTTTTTCAATTTCTTGCGATATCTTGTTGCGTTTATCTTTATATTTCTGATATAAATCTTTAAACTCTTGTTCTAATGTATCATGATATGCAAAATCTTCATCTTTTCCACCCTCAGCTTTGAACGCTTCAAGTTTTTCGTCTCTTTCTACTTTATATTGCTTGTAGAAGGCGTTTTTTATTTCTTCTGCAACATTTTTTACCGGCTGTAAATCTGATAAATGCAGCAAATCAGAAAAATTAGAGATAAGCTCTTGTTTTGAATAAGTATTGAAATCTACATCATTCAAAAATGATAAAAATTGCGAAGTTGCATTATATTCATGATCTGTAACTAATTCTTCGGAATTAATTATTGCATCTTTAACTAAATTACCTTCTTTGTCAGAATCTGTTTCGATTTGATTATCTTCTTTTTGCATATTTTCTAATAAACCTTTATTAGCAGGAGTTTCCTGGGGTGTAATTCCATTTGTATCGTTGATATCGCTCATTATAAAAAAATTAAAGTAAAGCTAGTAAAATAAATATTAAATTGAACATTAATTATGCAATTACTAAACGGCAAAAGTAATAATTTTGTGAACTGCTTTTCTAAATTTTTCAGGAAAAATATAAAATTATTTAATAATTATTTTTGACCTGCATTTTTAGACGATACTTTTTAATTATATATCATTAAAATTTCACTGTTTTTTTACTTAATACTGTACTTATTTATGAGAATTGATATTTTAACTTTATTTCCCGAGCAAGTCCATCCGTTTATTTCTACATCTATCATAAAAAAGGCTATTGATAAAAATGTGGTGGAAATAATTATTCACAATATAAGAGATTATTCAAAAGATAAGCATAAAAAGGTTGATGATTATGCTTTTGGAGGAGCTGCCGGTATGGTAATCAAAGTGGAACCGCTTCATTTATGTATAGAAGAGCTTTTAAAATCATATAGTTATGATGAAATTATTTATATGACTCCTGATGGAGATAGTTATAATCAGAAATATGCAAACAGTTTATCGCTAAAAAATAATTTAATGATAATTTGTGGCCATTATAAAGGTATTGATCAGCGAATTAGAGATAATTACGTAACGAAAGAAATCTCTATTGGAGATTATGTCTTAACTGGTGGTGAGTTGGCGGCTTCTGTAGTAATTGATAGTATAGTTAGACTTATTCCAGGAGCAATATCAGACATCACTTCGGCATTAACAGATTCTTTTCAAGATAATTTATTAGCTCCGCCAGTTTATACCAGACCAGAAGTGTATAATGGTTGGACAGTGCCAGATATTTTGCTTTCCGGTAATACTGCTCAAATTGATGCTTGGCATTTGGAACAGTCTTTAGAAAAAACAAAATTACGTAGACCAGATTTATTAGATTCAATTTAAACATGAGGTGTTCCTTTTTTAGAGATTTTATACTTTTCCACTAATATTTTTATCATCTCTCACAATTAAGCAAAATTTGTTGAATTATTTTTGGTTTCTAACAGTCTAAATGTCTGTAGATTATTAGAAAGTTGATTTATTTAATGCTTTTTTTTTAAAAATTAGTGAAATTTTTATGTAGACCTTTTTTTGTTTTACCTGTCTTTAGTTTAAATATGAAAAATTAATAGTCTTGACTGCAATCTCTACTGATATTCATAAGGAATTAATTAATAAGTCTATACAAGGCAATTCAAAAGCTATGTATGAGCTCTATAGGCTTTATTCTAAGGCAATTTTTAATACATGTTTTAGAATAATGAATAATAAAGAAGACGCTGAAGATATGCTTCAAGAAGTATTTTGCGAAGTATTTAGAAAATTGCACCAGTTCCGATTTGAATCTACATTTGGTGCATGGATGAAGAGAATTGCAGTAAATATGAGTATCAATGAGATTAAGAAACGTAAAACTGAACTAGTATTTCTTGATGAGTTTTCAGATACAGATTTTGCAGATGAAAATAATTCAGATAATGAAGAAGAAGTAGAATATACCGTTGAAATGGTTTTAAATGCCTTGGAACACCTGTCGGCAGGGAGTAGAATGGTTTTTTCTTTGTATATGTTGGAAGGTTATCAACATAATGAGATTGCGGCAATGCTTTCTATTTCCGAGTCTACTTCAAAAAATCAGTTATTACGGGCAAAAAATAAAATAAAATCCATTTTGGAACTAAAAATAAATAAATAATAGTTTTTTTAATTTTTGAGTTTTTGAATTCGCTAATATGAAAAAAGATAAATTACAATCATTTGTTGATAGAAATAGAGAGGCTTTTGATGCTTTTGAACCGTCTACTGAAGCATGGCAAAAGATAGAGGAAAAGGTTTTACTCAAAAAACATAAAATCAGTCTCCCTAGACTTTCTGTTAAGCGTGTAATTTCTTATGCTGCTACAATTTTAGCTATTTTTACTTTTTCGTATATATTTCATGAATATAGAAGTAATACAAATTTTTATTCTGAGACAAGCATAGATGATAGTCTAACGGAGATTTCAGATATTAATGATTCTATACCTCAAATTCTTAAAGATTTTTCAGAAACTCAAAATTATTATCTTTTTCAGGTTTCCAATAAAATGGAAAATATTGAACAATATGCTGATAAATATCCGGAATTAGTAACTGAGTTGAAGCAAGAAATAGCAGAATTGAATGCCGAATACAGCAATCTCAATGAAGACTTAAGTCAAAATATCAATAATGTAGAAGTTGTACAGGCTATGATTCAAAATTACAGAATAAAATTAGATATTTTGGAAGATGTATTGAACATAATTAAAAATAGTGAAGAGGATCTAAAAAAAGAAACTCAGAAAGTAATACTTTGATAATTATACTTTTAAAAAACATTTAAATATAAAAACATGAATAATATTATTACACTTTTATTATTGCTTATTGTCAATTTCTCAGTAGCACAACAGATTATTGAACAAAAGCATGTGGTAAAAAGCTTCCCGCATAGAGCCGGAAAGCAAATAGAGATTTCCAATAAATATGGAATGGTTCAATTGCAAGAGTGGGATAAAGATTCTATTGGTATTGAGATTAAAATTCAAGTTTCCTCTGATAATAAAAAAGACGTAGCAGAGATTATGAGTGGCATTGATTTTAAATTTGTCAATACAACTTTATATCTCGAAGCAGCTACAGTTTTTTATAATGAAACAAGCAGTTTTTTTAAAGATTTCAAGAAAGTAATTGTAGGGAAAAGTCATAATATCACAATTGACTATATCGTTTATTTACCCAAAACAAATGATTTTGAATTGTTTGTTGAAAATAAATATGGCGATATATATGGTGCTGATTTTAATGTAAATGTAAAGTTTTCTATTTCTTATGGAAAATTAAAATTGCATGATTGTAATGCTAAACTGGACTTGGATTTGAACTTTGCTGATGCATCGATAAATGATCTTTCTAACGCTAAGATTCTATTGAATTATAGTGATATAAAGATAGGTAATGTTAAATATTTGGAGTTAAACAGCAAGTCATCAAAAATTGAAATAAATACAGCTAAAAATTTAAAATTGATTTCAAAAAGAGATGTTTTTTCAATTGAATCTGCAAATCAAGTCGAATTAGAAGGCTGGTATACTGATGTATATATAAATAAGTTTATTGAAAAGTTTTATGCAAATTCCAAATATGGTTTACTTAATGTAAGGGGAATAAAAAATGGTTTTAATAAGTTTATTGTAAATAGCAAATATACAGATTTAACCTTTACCCTTGAAGAGCCTGAAACTAGTTATTTGCTCGATATTGCGCATAGAAAATGCGAATTGAATTTACCCAAAAGAAATTGCGATACCAAACAGGAACTCATCAATATTGAAGAAGAGCGCTACTTACTAAAAGGAAAGGTAGGATTGAAAACTGAGCCAGAATCTTTTTTCTCTTTGAATGTTGAATATGGGGTTATCTCAATAATACATTAACAAAATAATTAAAATATATACACAATTTTAAAAACTTAGAAACATGAATAAATTATTTAATTTGCTTATAATAAGCGTTGTATTATTACAGTCATGCCAACTTCCTGATGTAATAAGAGGTAATGGAAATGAAGTTAGCGAAATGAGAGCAATAGCAAAAGTAGACCGAGTTGAATTGCAAATAAACGCAGAAGTATATATTACTAACGAGCATAGCGACTCTGTAAAACTAAGAGCAGAAAGTAATATTTTAAATGAAATTGTTCTTGAAAATAATGGTGGAAAACTTGTAATAAAACAAAAAGTTGGTTCTATTTTAAAAGAGAATGAACCAATTAGAATATATATAGGTACAAGTTCGCTATCTGCTATGGAAGTTAGTGGTTCAGGTTATATGGAATGCGATACTATTTATGTTGACGATAATTCTGAAATAACAGTAAGTGGTTCTGGCAAAATTAAGACAAAGCAAGTATATGGCTCAAATCTTAGAGCAGAAATAAGAGGATCTGGTGAACTTTCTATTGATTCTATTGATGTAATAAAATTCACTACAGATGTTTCGGGGAGTGGGAAGATTAATGCAAAATATGCAAATTGTGCGGAATCAAGATTAGAGATAAGTGGTTCGGGAAAAACGACTTTGAACGTTTTTTGTAATCAAATAAAAACTACTATTTCAGGTTCGGGCGATGTGAATTTGAATGGTAGCGCAGGAATATCAGAAATAAATATCTCAGGTTCAGGAAAATATAATGCTTATAACTGTTATTCAGATACATGTTACGCAACAATTTCTGGCTCCGGAGATGTTATGGTTGATGTATCTTCCCTGCTCGATGTTTCTATAAGTGCAAGTGGATCTGTGATTTACGAAGGTAATCCGGAACTCAATTATAAAATATCTGGATCAGGAAACGTTTCAAAAAGATAATTTAATATTAATTAATAAGTCAAAAATATTGTAAAAATGGAAAATATTTTAAAATCGTTGCTTTTAGCATTTGTTTTTATTATAGCTTGTAGTATAACTGTAAGTGCTCAGAATGCGGAAGATAGTAGTAATCTTAAAAAGAAAGACAGCAGAGAAATTAAAACTTTGTTTGGAAATAAAGGTTCTAAGGGTTTTATGATAAGTTTAGATCTGAATATTGATTTAGAGCCATTTGAAAAGCAAGAGTCAATAGAAATAGGAGGAAAAATGGGAGGAATAGTAGGACATAATTTTGCTATGGGAACCCAAGCCCTTGTATTAATCGGAAAACAGATGAATTACACCGATCCATATAATTTAGGTAAAACTGTTATTGATTTAAATGGAGCTTCAGTAGGTATGTTTATGCAACCTATAATACTTTCAAAATTTCCTGTACATTTTTCAATTCCATTATTTATTGGTGCCGGCGCTGCATTAGTAACCGATGATTATGGTAACAGTGACTTTGATGGTGATATTTTCTTAGTTCTTAGACCTGGGTTTGAGATAGAGTTTAATGTTGTAAAATTTATGAGATTAAGTGTTGGGGTTCATTACAAATATTTGTATGGAATGAATAGTATTAAAGGATTAGATAATAAATCACTCAACGGACTTACCGGTGGTGTTTCTTTAATTTTAGGAAAATTCTAAATATTTCACAAAAAACTCTTAAGTTTTTGATAGACTGCACAATAAAATCTACATTTTGAAGTTTTTATGAGAGAGTCATCAGTTTAGAAATCCAATATATTTTTAAATTCACAGAAGTGTGATAAAACATTTTTTTATTAATAGTCAGAACTCATTTTTTGATTAAATGGGTTTGTTATGTATCATTTAAAAATAAATAGTATGAGAGTTAAAATAATTTTTGCATTTGCTTTATTGTTTACATTTTCAACAATGACAATAATTGCACAAGAGAGTGATAGTAGTTCTACTCCAAGTAGAACTGAGACTGACGACATTCAGACATTGATAAAGATTAAACCCGATACACATAAAGGATTTTATGCAAGTGTTGGTGTTTCAATGGGCTATATGAATGGAAATGAGTATTATGAGCGAAGTTTTAATCCTGGCATTATTGTAAATAGAAAGTTTGCTTTAGGATTTGAAGTGAGTAATTTTGCAGCAAATATTGATGTTTTTGCCAAAGATGATTCATTTGAATTTAACTCAGATTTTGATGGTCGTTCCGGAGGTTTGTTTTTTGCACCAATCTTTTTCTCTACAAAAGTGGTTCATTTTAGTTTTCCAATAACTCTAGGTGTTGGAGAATTAAATGGATACGCATATAGAACAGATGCATGGGGCGAAACTTTCTTATTAGCTTCTGATGATGATTATTATGCATATATAAGACCTGGAGTAGAGGTAGAAATTAATTTAAGGAAAAGAGTTCGATTAGGTTTAAATGCACGTTATCAGCACGCAATTGGGGTTAATTTTGATGATATTTATGATTTAAAAAATCCTTTAAATGGTGTAGTTGGAGGTGTGAATTTGAAGATTGGACTTTTCTAGCTTTCTATATAAATAAAAAAAGCTGCATCAAATCGATGCAGCTTTTTTTGTTTTATGATATTTCCGTTTATTAAATATTTGGAATTGTTTTGAGTGTTACATTTCTCATTGCAATGATTGCTTTACCTTCCCAATCTCTCACGGTTATATGTAACAGTGCTTCTTCTTTTTCTTGTTTGATTGCTTCGCAAATTACAACCGCATCTCTAAGAGTAGTAGGATTGTAGATGTGAATTTCTCCAAACTCATAAGGTATAGCCATTACATGTAAATCTAAAATTCCCCATGCCGCAGCTACTTGAATAGCCATATCTGCAACAATCGGATTCATTTTACATTTTCCTTGCAATGCAAACATTTTTACAGCATCATCGGTAAGGTAAATGTGACCATAAAAGAGATTTTTATCTTTCAATACAGCTTTTGCACCTCTAAAGATTGGTCCTGATTTTAATACATGAGAGAAATGAGCATCTAGTTTTTCGTAAAAAGCATTTCCAACTTTTTTGCCTTCTTCTAACAATTGTTTTTTAATCTTGTCGCTTAAAGTAGGTAGTTTAGATTCTTCAAACTTATCTATCTTTTTTAAATTGCATCCTGAAAATGAAAGATTTACAAGTGCTTTTGCTTCAAGATTAGGTCTATCTTTAGGTACTATAAGTAGAGAATCTTCATTTCTAACTATTTCTACTTGAAGCGATTCGTTTTTCACCTGTAGAGGTCTTCTAAAGCGTACATCGGTAACCGATAAGTCTGAATCTTTTAGAGATTCCATTAGAATTTCTGTTACGAAAGTACCCGGTACAACAGGAGTGAATTGAACAAGATGTTGATTTACATAAATATCTTCAGCTTGTGTAAAAAACACTTCATTTTCACCTGTTAGCAAATATTCTTTAGGGCGAGATGCTACAGTAAAATTATTTAACTGTCTATTTGAAGCAAATTCTGCACCTTGGTTGAATGCTGCTAATCGAGGTAAGTTTGTATTAAAAATTGCCTGATCGTAAAGATTTACTCCAGTCTCTACATTTACCGGATTTAAACCCATCTCTGCAAAACGTTTTGTTTCTGCTTCAGTTGCCATTCCGGTACCTACCCACGCTGTCCATTCTACAGTATTAGCCAATACATTTTTATATTGCTGCCCTATAGCACTTACTGCACATGCGAGAACGTCATTTGCCAAAGCATAATCTGTTTGTCCCATATTACCAAACAATCCGGCTATCGATCCAAATGCAGAAAGCAATTTAATATCGGAAAAATCAAGAACCTCAAGCATTACAAATAGAGGATTGAGTTTCGTTTCAATAGTTCTTGAAATTGCTTCAGGTGCAAGTTCTTCAAATAATTTTGATTTTTGAACTCCAGCTCCGTGCACAATACCTCTTATTTTTTCAGTTTTCTGAACTTTTTCAATAAGCGATTTAAGTGCTTTTGGATCTACCACATCGCATTTTTCATACATAACCTCTACACCTGCTGCTGCAAGTCTTTTAAGGTTGTGATTTACTTCCCATTGCGATTTACAGTTTCCGCTATGTCTTTTAGCATCGCCCAGATTCATAACTTTAGTTTTTACCAAAGAAATTTCTAGTTCGTGCATTAGTTTATCAATTTCAGAAGCATCAGCGTTTAACCAAAGTTCATCGCCTTTTGCTGGTTCTGTTCTTCCTGTTAAAAGCAGTTTACATTTAGTTTTTTCGGCCAATCTATAAACACATTCAAATACAATTCCTCTTGCACCTCCAGTTACTAGAACCAGATCGTTTTTTTCTAAAGGAGCTGTTTCATTGTTTTTTGGTTTTGTGATGGTAGAAATTGTAGGATACACCCATTCGTTATTGATAATTCCAATTTCTATTGTAGAAAATGATAATTTCAATGTGCGTTCTATAATTTCTTGCCAAGCAACAGTTCCAGCGTCTACGATTAAAAACGAACAGTTAGTTAATTCATAATGAAGACTTCTAATAAAACCTGCTGGAAAACTTCCTTGCAATTTGAATGAATCTTTTCCTGCACCAAAAGCACCATCTTGCGATATTGGACAAATAATACGTTTTCCGCTAACTTTTAAAACAGGTACCATTTTTCTAAAAATTGAAAACATGGTATGAGATTGTTCAAGTATTTGTTTGCCTAATTCAATTCCTTTTTTAGTAGATTTGAAAAGCACATCATTACAGAGAATGTAGATTGTATCGGCCGATGTTAATTTTTCTTTTATTGAAGAATCGTCTGCCTCAAGTAGCGATTTTACTGTAATTATAGTATTTGCAACTTCATGTTTATTAAAGAATGTCTCCCACGATTTTATATCCTTATCGCTGTTTACAATTGCAAATACATTTTTACAATCAAATGCTTTTATTTGCTCCTTACTTACAGAGCTAATTCCCGAATAAAACAACTCATTTATTGGAGATTGTTTAGGATTAGCTGCTGATGTCACAGTATTTGCTACATTCTGATTAGAATTAGAATCATTATTTCCTGATGCTAATTTATACAATTCAGTAGCAAGTTGCAGTAAAGTTGCTATTTTTTGAGGTTTTTGCGATTCATCTAATTTATTTTCTTTAATCAGACTAAACCAAATTTCAGCACGTTGTACCGAATCTATTCCCAAATCGGCTTCTAGATCTAGATTTTCATCAAGCATTTCTTCAGGATAGCCTGTTGATGATGCTAATTTTGAACGTCCTTTTTCAATCCAAATTTTCAAATCAGCAGCAGACGGAGCAGAATTATCCGCATTTACATTTACAGAAACGGTTTCAGAAGCAGTATTTGATTGAATATTTTCTCCTGTTGCTATTTTTGCAAGTTCAGTAGCCAATTGGGTGATTGTAGCTATCTTTTGTGGACGAACCGTCTCATCTAGTCCATTTTCTTTTATGAGACTAAACCAAATTTCAGCTCTTTGTACAGAATCAATACCCAAATCAGCTTCCAAATCTAGGTTTTCACCTAACATATCTTCCGGATATCCGGTTGATACTGAAAGTTTTTTTCTAGCTTTTTCTATCCAAATCTTAAGATCAGAAGTATTAACTACAATATTTGAGGTATCAGTCTGAGAAACTACTGATTGAGTAGTACTTGTAGTTGTAGTTGTCGAAGTGTCGCCGGCTAGCATTGCCAACTCAGAAGCTAACTGATAAAGTGTAGCAATTTTCTGAGGTCGAGCAGTTTCATCTAAACCAAACTCTTTTATAAAACTAAACCAAATTTCAGCTCTCTGAACAGAATCTATTCCTAAATCTGCCTCTAAATCTAGATTTTCATCAAGCATTTCTTCAGGATATCCGGTTGATTCAGCTAATTTCTTTCTTCCTCTTTCAATCCACACATCTAATTTTACCGATGATGGTTGAGCATTTGAGGATGCTGTAATAACTGTTTGAGCCGTTTCAACTGTTTCTTCACCACTTGTACCAGTCGCTATTTTAGCTAGTTCTGTTGCTAACTGGGTAATAGTAGATATTTTTTGTGGACGAATTGTTTCATCGAGTCCATTTTCTTTTATGAGACTAAACCAAATTTCAGCTCTTTGTACAGAATCTATACCCAAATCGGCTTCTAAATCTAAATTTTCATCGAGCATTTCTTCAGGATATCCTGTTGATGCAGATAATTTATTTTTTAGCTTTAATAATCCATACATTAATATCTTTTTGAGATACTTGCGCCGATACTGTTTTTGCAACAACTACAGATGCTGTTTTTGTAATAGGAGCTGTAACAGTCTTTGCCTGATTCTGTTCAATAGGAAGTGAAGTCGGTAATGCTTTAGAAGCAAAACCATGACCGCTTTTTCCTTCAAATCTACGTTTAGCTTCGTCTAACAAAGCTATTATTGCAGGTTCGTTTTCTTGTAAATATTGTAAAAATGAACTATCTACAAAAGACGCTTTTTCAGAATTTGCAACTGCTATTTTACCTATAGATATTAAGTAAGCTTTAGCTCTTCTGAATGTTTCTTGATCTCCAATTTTAGGATGAAGAGTAGGAATTGCATTTATGTTTTTGCCGCTTAGTGTAGCTTCAACCATTTTAGACAATGCCCATTTTGGTCCAACTTCTAAAAACTGTCTTACACCATCATGGTATAATTGATTTATTTCTCTCGGCATGTTAAGCTGAGTAACAAGCTGATTAGATAGTATTTCTGCCAGTTCTTTCTTGTCTTTGTAAGCTATGTATTTTCCAGTAATTGTAGAAAGTAAAGGTACAGATGGTTGCTTACATTCTAATTTTTCGAGAGCTTCTCTAAAAGGTTTTACAGCATCTGCCATAAATTTTGAATGGAATGCCGATGCAATTTGAAGCATCTTAGCTTCAACACCAAAAGTTTCTGCTGTTTTGTTTATTGCTATAATAGCCTGCTCTTTTCCTGCAATAATATATTGTCCGGGAGCATGAATGTTAGAAAGTACTACATCATCGCCACCAAGATTTAGGAAAATCTTCATTTGATCTTCGGTGCAAGCAACGCTGAGCATTTTAAGGTTTTGTCCAGAATTTGCAATAAGGTTAGACGCATCAATTCTAGCTTTTACAACCTTAAAGGCAGTTTCCATATCCCAAACACCTTGTGCTGCAAGAGCAGAAATTTCGCCAAAACTATGACCAAGCATAACATCGGCTTTTAAGCCCATTTCTGTAAGAACTCTATAAAGAGCCAACTCAATTGCAAAAGCAGAAATCTGAGCACCCTCAATTGACGAGAGCTTGTTTTGAGCCTCTGTATCGTTTGTGGTGTAATATAATAATTGCTTTAAATCAAAATGAGCAATTTCTCTTGATAATTTATCTACTTCATCAATAACATTTTTAAATGTAGTATTGGTGTCGTATAGATGTTTACCCATTGAAACATAATGAGTTCCTTGTCCTGGAAAGCAGAATGCAAATTTCCCATTATCAGAATTAAAACCTTCATTAAGGAATATACCTTGCGATTCTAATGGCTTTAACGACATAGATTTTGACAAGAAACTTAAAGAACTTTCTAGTTTTTTCTTCAATGTTTCTTTACTGTCGAAAGATACTGTAAAACAAAGTTTTGAATTAGAATTTACTTTAGCATTACCAGAAGCAAGATACTGTTCAATATTATTTTTGAGTTCGTCTTTAGAATTAGCAGTAGCAACAAATACATCATCAACCGTTTGAATATTAGCTGTTGAAGCAATTTTTGAACTTGGTTTTGAATCGTTTTCTGGTCTAGTAATTACGACACAGTAATTTGCTCCGCCCAAACCAAGTGAAGTTACAGCACCTGCATCAAAACGATCTTCAAGAGTGGAATTTCCCATTTGAGGACGAGCTTTATCAAGCACACCTTCTATTTCAGGACGATATTTTTTTAAGTTTCTTATGCCAGGAACTTTTCTGTTTTTTAAGGAAAGAATTACACTGAGCATACCAGCAACTCCAGAGCCACCAAAAATATGTCCAACGTGAGATTTCACAGCCGTTACATGAACAGCAGGCGCATCATTATCTTTACGTAATTCTTTAGCAATAGCATTACCTCAGCAATATCAGAAACAAGATTTGCAGAACCATGAGTATCTACAACACCTATACGCTCAGGTTTAACACCTGAATTTTTTACACTTTCTGCAATTGCATGTCTTAATGCCTGCTCTGATGGAGCAAACATAGTTTTTGATTTATATTCAGATGAACCTGCAACATTTTCAATTATTGCAAGAATTGAATCGTTATCTTTAACAGCATCGGCGTATCTTTTCAAGAGGAATACTCCTCCACCTTCTCCGGTTAGGAATCCTTGACCTGATTCATCAAAAGGAGCTGGAATTTCTTCAGCCATGGCACCCATGCTGCAAATGGTACTAATGAATACATTTGTTGTATGTCTGTTTAGTCCACCTGCAATCATCATCTCAGTGTCGGTAAACATGAGTTGATACATTGCCGGAAGCATAGAAGCTATACCCGAAGAGCAAGCTGTATCTACAGTGAAATTAGGACCGTTACAATTTAATCTATTAGCAACAATACCTGCATTTATATTAGACATCCAACCTGGTAATGTAGCTTCTGTATGAGGCGGACCATCTTCTAAAATTTCTTCAACGACTTTTGTTAAGCAGTCTTCAAGAGCAGTGTTGTTTTTGTAGGTTTCGGTTTGTCTAAATGTTTCGGCATATTCGTCGGCACTTAGAGGGAACGATATTATTGAATAATTATCGTCATGTATTGCGCCAATACTTACACCTATATTTTTATTGTCTTTAATATCTAGACCATATCCTGATAAAAGTCTATCAGCCATTTCAACAGAAAGTAATTGAGCTGAAGATATTTGAGATACCCAATTACGACTAATTTTGTGTCTTACGTTATTTATTTGGTAATCGTCTATTAAAGATATTTTTCTAGTAGTAATTCTTTCTCCTTTAGGTACATTTGGACCGAAATTTTCTTCCCAACCAAGTTTTTTCAAATCGGTATCTACAAAAAGATTTTTACCACTTTCCATGTTGTTCCAGAAAGTATCTATTTCAGTAGCTCCCGGCAATCTACAAGCCACACCTACAATAGCCATTCTTCTGTCTACCTTAGTTCTGGCAGTAGGCTGGTATTTTTCTGCGGTTTCTACTATAGCATGATAGTTTACTCCCCCAAATCCGCTTGTAGTAATAGCTGCATATTTGCTACCGTTTGATCTATTTTTCCATTCTACTGGTTTATTAGGAATGTTTAGAGATTCTGAACTTTTGTTTGCATATTTAGAAAGTTTTTGGAATCTTGGCATGTGAGGAATTATTCCTTCATTCATTCCTAAAACAGTTTTTATGAGTCCTGCAATTCCTGCAGCCGCTTTTAAGTGACCTATTTGGTGTTTTACAGTACCTAGATATAAAGGATTATCTTTTTCTCTATTACTATAAACGGTCGAGATTGCGTCATATTCATTAGCATCGCCAACAACGGTAGATGTAGCATGAGCTTCAAGGTATTGAATATCTTCGGCTTTAAGCTGAGCAACATCTAAAGCTTTTTGAAGCGCAATAGATCTTTGTTTTACGCTTGGATTGTAAATAGCTTGTCCGGCACCATCACTGGTTGCTCCAATTCCTCTAATTACAGCTTTAATATTGTCACCGTCGGCAATAGCATCTTCAAGTCTTTTTAGAATAACTATACCACCACCTTCTCCAATAACGAGGCCGTTAGCACTGTCATCAAATGGATTTGAATTACCTTTTTCACTTAAACCGCCAAGTCTAGAGAACCCAATATATATTGCAGGGTTTATACCCATATCAATACCACCAGAAATGGCTATACGAGCATCGCCGGCCATAAGAGCATGGCATGCTATAGATAATGAAACGAATGATGATGCACAAGCACCATCAACACTCATGTTTGAACCTTTTATACCAAATACTTGTGCTACACGGTTTGGTACAGAAGAAATTACTGCACCGGTAGCTGAACTTGTTGGATGAAACTTATGACCTCTATCTTCGAGTGCTTTCTGAAATTCAAAATGAAGATTATCAATCTCCTTTTCAGTCAGCCCTTTTTGACGAAGGTAAGGTGCTATTTTCTTTTCAAATTTAAATCTATTCAGATATAAACTTACATGAGCATATTCATCTACACCGCTACCACCTATAATGGTAATGGCATCTTCCAATTCTTTAGAATGAGGTTTTATTCCGGCATCTTCAAGAGCTTGTCTTGTAGCTTCAATTGCAACTAATTGAGAAATATCAACACCATCAAAACTTTTTGGTGGTAATTTATATTTCAGTGCATCAAATTCAAATTCCTTTATAAAACATCCTGCTTTTGTATAAGTTTTGTGATTTTTCTTTTCTAACGATAAAAATTGATCCATGTACCAATATTTCTCAGGCATATCTTTTACAAATTGTTCACCTGAAAGAATATTATTCCAATACTCATTTACATTGTTAGCTTCGGGAAATACACATCCCATCCCGATAATTGCAATATCGTATTTTGACATATTTTTTGAGAATTGTTTTTTAAAATTCTGAACATCAATAAGTTGTCTATTTTGCGTTTTTCGCGGAGCAAATTTATTAAAAAATTGTCACTTTTTTATTAAATCTTGCCGCTAATTGACTTTTTTTAATAATTTGCCTTACTTAGTAGCGTATTTTATCAATAACTTTCTACTTTTGTCGATTAATTTAGTTTTTTATTTTAGTAAAGACAAAAAGGCTTAGAGAAAATGAATAAAAACACAATTCCTTCATCGGCTGATGTTGTGATTGCAGGAGCCGGACTTGGTGGTCTGGTTTGCGGAATAGAACTGCAAAGACACGGTTTGAATGTTTGCATTTTTGAAAAAAAACACATAGCCGGTGGGTATGCTCACCTATTTAAGAGAAAAGATTATGTTTTTGATGTTTCTTTACATCATTTAGGTGGTTTGGGCGAAGGCGATATGACTTACAAAGTTTTACAACCACTTGGTATTCTTGAAAAGTTGGAATATAGGAAAAAAGAAAATTTATTTTCAGCAAGATATCCTGATTTTGATGTGAATATTCCTAATGATAAATCTGAAATTATTGAATATCTATCAAAAATGTTTCCTCATGAACGTGAGAACATTAGGAAGTATTTTGAAGTAATGACGGTACTTAAAAAACATGTAACGTCGCCAGTTATATATGGAGATTTTAGTACACCACCAGATCAGTTACTTTCATATAAATATATAGATAGTACTTTTGCTGATTTGACTAATGAATTCATTACCGACAGTAAGCTCAAAGCTGTTTTGCAGCAGATGTGGAATTATTTGGGTTTACCGCCCGAACTTGCTACTGCAAACTATTCTGCATGTATTTTTGCAAGCGGTTTTATAGAAGGTGCATATCACGTAAAGGGTGGTGGTACTGCAATTACCAATGCTCTGGTTGAGCGTTTTGAGGAACTTGGCGGCTCTATTTTTTATAGGAATGGAGTGAAAAAAATAATTGTAGAGAATAACTCAGTAAGAGGTGTAGAATTAGAGAAAGGCGAATATATAGCAACCAAACAAGTAGTTTCTAATGCTAGTCCGTATGATACCTTTTTTAATATGATGGATGAGAATGTTATTTCTAAAGTATTCAAAACGAGATTGAATCAGATGGAAATTTCTAATTCGCTTCATGCCATGTATATTGGTCTTAAATGCACACCAAGTAGTATAGGAATTCCGGTAAATAACTTCTTCTATAACCATCAGTATGACTATACTAAAGCCTACAGAGATTGCATGTCCGGCTATACTGATAAGACCGATTGGTGTTGTACAAACTCTGAATTGGAGGAAACTCTAATAGCTCCTCAAGGTGGCGGTATTCTTTCTTTTGCAGAACTTACTTCGCCGGGAAATTGGCTTACCGACTCGGAAGAGAATTATGAAAATGCAAAACATAGATTGAAAGATATACTTCTAGATAAATATGATGCTTGTTTCCCTGGTTTGAAGGAAAATGCAGAAGTCGTTATTTTAGGTACTCCGCGTACCATGAAAAGATATTCAAGCAATCCGTTGGGGGCAGTTTATGGTTTGGCTCAAACAGTGCAGCAGTCAAATAATCGGAGATTAGGAAACCGTACACCAATTGCCGGACTTACACTTACCGGTTCTTGGACTCAAGCAGGGGGCGGTTATGAAGGTACTATGATGACTGGTTTAAAATCTGCTCATGTATTACTTAATGGTATGCAAATGAATTGGTTGTCATTGGGAGAATATGCAAATAAAAAAGAAATCAAAAAAGAACCTGATAGTTTACAAAAAGAAATAGAGAAAAGTGGCTACAAAATGTATTCACTTCCGGCTATTGTATATCCTGATGATACTAATTACCTTGGAAAGGCCACAGAAACTGCATTTCTAAGGTTTTTTGATAGGGGTAGGGTGGCTCTAATTGAACAAAGCGCTGAACTGAATGCCCTGAAAGATGAATTAAGTAAATATTTTGTTCATGTCTATAAGTTCGTGATGGATTTAGAAGATTCTGAAGGTGTAGGTAAACCCCTAAGTATTCTTACCGGCTACCGCAAAACTACTTCACACAGAGCTTCTGTAGATCAGATAATTTGTAATGCCGATAATAAAATTTTATCTAAGGCATTGTTTGAAATTGTGTTCGTAAAAATTGGTGGCGAATTAGTAGAATTGCCCGAGGTTTATAAATTTTATGATCAATTGCCATTTACGGTAAGTAAACCTGCGTTGCCTAAAGTTTTGATAAATAAAAATACTGATTTTAAATGTATCAGTGAGTTTTATGTTTATTATGAAGATACTGATGCTCAGGGCATTGTCTATAATGTTTCATACACAAAATATTGTCAGAAAACATTATTTAATTTCAGAAAAGAGATATTAGGAGACCGAGATTTTGATAGATTAAAGACAAAACGTATAGAAATTAGGTTTTTAAATTCTGCTAATATGAGCGAGACAATTTTGGTGAAAGCTCTTCCGCGAACTATTGACGAAAATAATTTTGTTGTCGATTTTATTGTGGAGAATAAAGCTACAAAAGCGACTCTGACCGAAGTTTCAATAGAATATTTGTATAAATGATATATTTAAAAACTACAGGTTTTTGGAGATGTATTAGATAAATTCTTTTTTGTTTTTTATAAACCAAGTTATATTCTAAGAAAATTATGAAAAATAGTTTTGAGGGATCCGTTAGGAAAATGCGTACAGAGCTTAATAATGGCTATGTATCTTATTATCTTCCTATTGGAAGTAACGAAGTTTATATGAACGAACTTATTGGTTCAGAAATTAAAATTGAATATACCAATGATATACATTGCATAAAGTGTGGCGAAAAAACATATAAATCATTTGCACAGGGGTTTTGCTACCGTTGCTTAACCACCGCACCAGAAGCAGAGGAGTGTGTATTAAAACCTGAACTTTGTAGAGCTCATGAAGGTATAGCTCGCGATATGGAATATGCTCAAGAAAATTGCCTCTGTCCGCAGATTGTTTATTTGGCAGTGTCAAATAATGTAAAAGTTGGTGTAACCAGACATTTTCAAGTACCAACTCGATGGATAGACCAAGGTGCTACATATGCACTGGCAATAGCCCAAGTACCAAATAGATATACGGCTGGTATCATTGAAATGGAGCTAAAAAAATATTTCACCGATAAAACTAATTGGCAGCAGATGCTTAAAAATAATATTCTTGCTAATGTAGATTTACCTGCCGAGCGAAGAAAAGCATTTTCTTATTTGCCCCAAACATTTCAGCAATACCAGATTATGGATGGAGCTGTTTTAGAAATAAAATATCCGGTAGAAAGTTATCCAACAAAAATAAAGTCGCTAGATATTGAAAAACAATTAGTAATTACCCAAACACTCACCGGCATAAAAGGACAATATCTACTTTTTGCCGATGGAAATGTTACGAATATTAGAAAATACGGAGGATATTCGTTCCGTTTACATTATTAATACTGATTAATTAATCAGAAACTTTTGTTTTAATCTCTTCTTTTGCAATTTGTCCACGAACGGTTTCTTTTGCATTTTCAACCATAAAATGCAATCTGTTGAAAATATTTACCTCGCTTGTACCTCCGTCAAAATCAAGGAATAACAAATTCATGTCAGGATATAAATCTTTTATTCTTTTTTCAATGCCTTTTGAAACGATATGATTAGCAATACAGCCAAATGGTTGTAGACTTACTACGTTTTTAATACCTCTATCGGCAAAAGAAACTATCTCTGCCGGTATGAGCCAACCTTCTCCAAATTGGTGAACTAAATCTATTACTTTTGATGCATTTTCGGCCTCTTTATATATGGAATGTCTTTTTTGGTAATACCTGAATTCTTTGAGAATTTTGTCGGTTTTCTTGATGTAATTATTAATATTATTTTCAATAAAAGCAATGTACAACTGACTCGTAACACTCAGTCGGCTTAATTTTTTCTTCTTATTAACTTTAAGATTTACAAATTCTTGAATGATAAAATCTAAAAAGTCGGGAAAATTTACTTCTATACGGTTATCTATAAGCCACTGAGTGATATTCATATTGGCGAAGTTGTTGAATTTAAGATATATTTCACCTACCAACCCAATCTGAGGTAATTTATCTTCGATACAATCTACCGCATTAAACTCATCAACAGCCTGTTTAAGCAGCAAAAACATTCCTTTTTTATCGTTTTTAATTATTATATCGTGAGTTCTATTTATGTATTTATCGTACAGAGCTCTTGTTGTGCCTTTTACCCTTTCTCTCGAAGCTGTTGCGAAATATAATTTATTAAGAGCATCGGCAAAGAGAACACAGGTAATAGCTATGCCAAAAACTTTTTTCCATTCAATTTCAAAACCATATTGTTCGTTTATCAATCCTGCATTTGTAGCAACAGATATTACCGGAATATTCTCATAACCAGCATTAAGTAGAGCTTTTTTTATAATTGATATATAATTGGAAGCACGGCATTGTCCGCCAGTTTGAGAAATACTTACAGCAACATTCGTTAAGTCATATTTGCCTGATTGTAAGGCTTTAATAAGGTCGCCTACAATAAGTGTTGCTGGAAAGCAAATTTCATTGTTCGAATATTTGAGTCCTACATCTACCGTTTTTTGGTCGGAAACCGGTAAACTTATAAAATTATATCCCTGCAATTGAAATAGAGAATCTATCATAGGAGAGATAACTTCCGAAAAATGAGGTGCTAAAATTATTTTAGACTTATCGCCTTTCCCAAAAACAGGTAGTTTCTTAATTGTAGATTTTTCTATAAAATCGGTATTTCTTTGTTTTACCGACTCTACCAATGAGCGAAGACGCAATGAAATTGATCCGCCACTTGTAATTTCATCAATACGTAAAAGGGTATAAGTTTTCTTCTGATTTTGTAGCAAGTCCTTTATTTCATCAATAAAAAAGCTGTCGGGTCCACAACCAAAAGAATTAAGATGTACAAATTCAATCGGATATTCTTCATGAGCAGCTACGTATTGGGCGGCTCTTATAATTCTATTTGGGTATGACCACTGCGAAATAGCCAGAAGATCTTTAAAATTTGCGTTAAATCCTTCAGGAACTACCTCTTCGTTTATTACAGAAACGCCCAAATCGGTAAGTATTTGCGAGGTTTTTTGATGTATAAGTTTATCGGTATGGTATGGTCTTCCTACCAACATTATAACCGGTAAACCATTTTCTCTGGCAGATTCTAATATTCTAAAACCTCGTAATCTAATTTTTTCTTTATAGTTATTTTGGTGAAATAATGCTCTTTCAAAAGCTCTTTCAAAAACATACGATTTTACATTAAATTGTTTTAGGTACGAATAGCATGCTTTTTTCAGTAATTTCTTATCGTCAAATGAGAACGCCGGACTGTCAATTTCTATACCTTTGCGTTTCGATAAAGGTATAGAGCTCTTAAGTACCTCACTATAACTGGAAACAATAGGGCAATTAAAAGAGTTTACAGCATCAGGTTGTTCTTTGCTTTCATTGATAACAATTGGATAGAAGATGCGGTCTATTTTTTTATTTACCAAATTGAATATATGTCCGTGAGCCAATTTTGCAGGAAAACAAATATTATCGGCCATCACAGTGCCTTGTCCTAAATCATTGATAGCAAGATTAGATTCGTCTGATAGGCAAACATTTAACCCCGAATACGTAAAGAGTGTGTTCCAAAATGGGAAATTTTCATACATACCCAAAATACGTGGAATTCCAATAGTAATGCCTTTAGAATCAACAGCATTCATTTCTCTATTGAAAAGTAAGTCGTATTTAAAATCGTAAATATTTTCACCTTTTATTCTTTGTTCCCCCTTATTTGAAAAAACTTTTTCACATTTATTTCCTGAGAAATGGTATCCTTTATTTTCAAACTCAAATCGAGTAACGACACAAAAATTATTACAAGCTTTACAAGTAATTTGTTTTGAATGAATGTGTAGTGGTTTTGAAAAATCTGAAATAGCACGTGGGTTAACCGTCAATTGCATAGCATATAAAGCTGAGCCAAAAGCACCCATAAGTTCTGGAATATCAGAACATTTAACTTGCTTTCCGGTTTCTAGTTCCAATGCTCTTACTAAAGCTTTGTTTCTGAATGCTCCACCCTGAACAACAATATTGTTGCCTAAAACATTCATGTCTGTTATTTTCAGAACTTTATATAAGCAATTTTTCACTACAGAATATGCCAAACCTGCTGCAATATCTTCTACAGGAGCACCTTCACGTAAAAATTGTTTAACTTTTGAATTCATAAATACGGTACAACGAGTACCCAAATCGCAAGGAGAGGTGGCTTTGCAGGCAATTTCAGCAAAGTTTGCCGCATTGTAATTTAAGTTATGCGCAAAATTTTCAATAAACGAACCACATCCAGACGAGCAGGCTTCGTTTATTTCAAGATTCTGTATGTAACCATCTTTTATGAAAATAGCTTTCATATCCTGTCCGCCAATATCAAGAATAAATGAAACATCAGAATCTACATGTTTCGAGCCGGTGAAATGAGCAATGGTTTCAACAATTCCACTGTCTAATTGGAATGCAGCTTTTATTAAATCTTCGCCATAACCGGTTACCGCAGAGGCTGTAAACTGTAAATCAGAACCAAATTTTTTTTCAATTTCTAAAAATGTTTCATGAATTACATCTATTGCAGCTCCATTGTTGTGAGCATATTTTGAAAAAAGTATGTGTTTATTCTCATCAATTATAATAATTTTTGAAGTTGTAGAACCGCAATCTATACCTAAATAGTATTTTTTATTAGAATCAAAGGTCTCATTTCTAGTGATTTCAGAAATATTTCGTCCTTTTTGCCATGACTCAAATTCGCTGGGCGATTTAAATAGAATACTTTGATTAATAGTGGGTTTTGAACTTGTAGTAATGTTCTTTATTTGTTGTTTTACTTGTTCTATGGTATAATAATTACTCTGATGGCAAAGAGCTGCTCCCCAAGCCGGCAAAAGAGCTGAGTTTTGAGGTAGAATACAGTCGTTTTCATCTATTTGCAGTAGTGTATAAAATGCCTTGCGAAGAAGCGGTATGAACGATAATGGACCGCCTGAGAATAATACTTTAGGCTTAGAATCTACGCCTCTTGCTAAAGAATTTATAGTTTGAATGGCTACAGCATTAAAAATTGAGGCAGCAATATCTTGTTTACTAATTTTTCTGGAAAGTAAATTTTGAACATCTGTTTTAGCAAATACGCCACAACGAGAAGCTATCGGATAGATATTTGTAGCCTGAGCAGCTAAGTCGTTTAGGTTTTCAACATTTACATTCAACAAAACAGCCATTTGGTCAATAAACGCACCGGTTCCACCTGCACAGCTACCATTCATACGCATGTCTGGAAGTTTATCTTTTTCAAAATAGATAATCTTTCCATCCTCACCACCTATATCAATAAGTGTTTTCACCTCCGGATAGTGAGTCTTTATAACGGTAGAGGCAGCAACTACCTCTTGTACAAACGGTATCTTTGTTTTTTCAGATATTCCCATACCTGCCGAACCGGTAAAATGAATAGTAAACAGCTCTGATGGGTATTGTTTTTCAACTTCATCTAAGAGTGCCAATACTGTTTCTCTTATCAAAGCTTTATGTCTTCTGTAATTACTATATATAACTGTCTTATTTGTATCTAAAACAACTAGTTTTGCGGTTGTCGAACCTACATCAAAACCCAGACTATAGTGCGAGATTTTATTTGTCATGTATTATATAAATTCCTAAACAAAATTACATTCATTTTTGATTAAATTACTTTATGCAGATTTTAAATTTTCATCTCTAATAAAAATTTTTTATTAATAAATATTTATTTTAACACAAATTAATTAACAATCATTTAGTTCTAAAATAATTAACAAGTAATTATTTTTAAGAAAAATAGTGTTATATTTATTCACGGAAACATATATTAAAATACTCTTAATTTTATTTGAGATAATATAGAGATGAAATAGGGAACATTTCTATTATTAACAAGGTCTTAGATGCTATTAGATTACTTTTTCTTACAGAGAAAAGGTAGTTTTGTATGTCTATTTTTCAAATTAGTATTCCCTCTTTTATACATTATTTTTTAATTCAAAAAATGAAAAATTATTTTTATTTAAACCTACTATTGCTTGTTTTGCCATTATTCACAATGGCTCAAGGGTTTACCACTTCTGGTGGCAATTTAATTGATGCAAATGGTAATAATTTTATTATGAAGGGAATGAATGTTCCGCTTGCATGGTTTGTAAATGATGTGAATGGTAGTATTGACGATTTAAAGAAAAACACTAATTCAAATTGCTTACGAATTGTGGTACAGACTACTACATCAGACAATGCTTGGCAGACCTGTGTTCAGAATTGTATAGACAACGACATTATTCCAATGGTTGAATTGCACGATGTAACCGGAAGTACTGATCAAACTGCTATGGTGCGTATGGCAGAGTTTTGGGCTTCTAAAGCTAGTTTTCTTACCAGAGCCGATATTGCAAAATACATTCTTATAAATATTTGTAATGAGTGGGGAACTTGGCAAGTAGCTAATACTAACGGAATAGCTTGGCGAGATGCTACAATAAGTTCAGTAAAAGTGATAAGAGATGCCAACATAAAAACTACAATAGTTTGTGATGCAGTTGGTTATGGACAAGATATTGATGATGCAAAAAACATACGAGCTTATGCAAAAGCTATACAAGCTGCCGATTCAGGTTATCTGGGAACTAAGCCCAATTTGTTATTTTCCATACACATGTATTGTGAGTGGGCTGTAGGTGGCGATAATATTGGAATAATTAAAACAATTAAAGATAATAACATACCAATAATTGTTGGGGAATTTGGCTACGAGCATGATAATGGGAGTGGAGGTGTTTGCGATATTAACGAAACATCAATAATAAACACGTGTCAGACAAATGGAATAGGATGGTTGGCATGGTCTCAAAAAGGAAATGGCTCTCCGGTACAGTATCTTGATTTGTGTTCAGACTGGGCTTGTACATCGCTCTCTACATGGGGAAACACTGTAGTAAATGGCACAAATGGTACAAAAACAGCCATAACCTGTTCTGTTTTTACTTCTAATCCTAATATTGCGCCAAGTGTTTCAATTACAAGTCCTGCGAATAATGCAACATTTACCGAACCTGCAACGATTGCATTAACTGCAACGGCTTCTGATACTGATGGTACAATAGCTTCGGTAGCTTTTTATAATGGCACCTCTCTATTATTTACCGATGATTCTTCTCCCCCTGTTATATTTTACTCTTGCGCTGCTGGACCCTGGGTAGCAAAGGGAACTTATACAATAACAGCAAAAGCAACCGACAACGGTGGTTCTGTTACTACCTCTGCTGCTGTAACTGTTGTGGTAAACGAAAATCCTTGTCCTACACCTGTTTTGGGTGAAGATGTGGTTTTTTGCCCTGAAACCGGAGTGCTATTAAATAGTAATGTAAGCAATGTAACCGGAGTTACTTTTTCATGGACTTTGGATGGTATTTCTATTATTGGAAATACAACTTCAATGAGTGTAAATAAACCCGGAACGTATGCTGTAACTGCCACAAAATCGGGTTGTACGAGTAAATCAGATCAGATAGTAGCAACAAGTCTAGGATTGTTGGCTACAAACCAAACTATATGTGCACAGGGCGAAGCAACTTTGGCTGTAGATGGTGGATATGGTGGTCCGTATCTTTGGTATGATGCACAAACTAATGGAGCATTATTGCATACCGGAAATCAGTATATTCCTACGGTTTCTGCAACCACTACTTTTTATGTGGAAGATTCCGGTGCAGGAGAAACCTACAATCTGGGTTTAGTAAATCAAACAGCAGGTGCTGAGGTTTGGAATCTTTCAGGTGCCGATTTAGCTGAAAATGATAAAAATGTAGCTATTACAGTATCACAAGATCTTTTATTAAAATCTATATCTGTATATTCAGGCAGTTCACTTAATACTGTAACTATTAGAATATTACAAGGAGCAACAATAAAACATACAAAAACATTTACAAATTTAAATATAGGCAAACAGAAATTAGCTTTAGATTTTCAATTGGCAGTTGGTTCATATACTATTGATGCAGCAGGAACAATCGGAACACTTGTTTATCAAGCAGAAGGAGCTGTTTTTCCATATACCGAGGCTGGAGTTCTTTCGTTTACCGGGACCCAATCATGGGTTATTACCGATGGAAGATACGGATTGTTTTATGATTGGGAGATAGGAACGGGAACAGGCGGCGTTGCTTGTGCTAGAACACCTGTTATAGCTACCATTAATCCTAATGCAGAAGGTTGTACAACTGCTAAAAATCAAGAAATTACATTAAAAGCAGGATGGAATTTAATTTCACTAGCTGTAGAAGCCGATAATATGCTCATAGAACAGCTATTTTCTTCAGAATTAAGCAATTTAGAAATGGTAAAAACGATTGATGCTTTTTGGTCGGCAGCAAATCCGGCTTTTTTGAATACACTTACTAATATGAAAGCTGGTGCAGCATATCTTGTAAAAATGAAAACCAATACTTCAATAACAATTTCAGGCGAACCAACTGTAGATAAGACCAGCAATCTGAAAAAAGGATGGAATTTGGTTGGTGTACCATTATTGACCGATGCACCTATAGACCAAACTATTGAAGAAATTGGCAGTCAAACACTTTCTGTTAAAAACTTTGAAGGTTTCTTTCAAATTGGCAATAGTTCAAATAGTATTACTACTTTCAAAACAGGTTTTGGTTATTACTACCATGTTTCTGCCGATTGTATGCTTACTTGGTAAGGATTGTAAACGATTAATTGCTTGATAAAAAAAGGCGAAACAGTTTTTACCGTTTCGCCTTTTTTATTCTTAGAAATTTTCTTAACCACCTTAGGCATTAAGAACAATTTCCAATAAATTTGCCCATTTATAACTCACCGTATTTTTAGATACGAATTTATATCTAGATCTTTTCAAGTTGAGTAATGAGTATTCATTAAAATTATCAACAACATTTAGAATATCTTTTTTAGCAAATAGCAGTTCGTTATTACCTGATTTCCAAAGAATACCCTCGTTATTTAAACTCAAAGTACCGGTGCCCAAACTTTGCCATACGTTTTCACTTGGTTCATCGAATAGTTCAACTTCATTGTCTGAAAGCAGCGTGTTTTCAGGAAACTGAGCAAAAGATTTTTTTGCAAGTTCTATTTGCCAGTTATTCCAATCTTTAACTGTAGCTATTTGTTTAGCATTCAAAACTGCTTTTGGGTCTGATACATTTTGATTACCATCAATAGCAAATGTGGTTTTGCAAGATTTGCAAACAATCTCGTTTTTGGTACCTTTAAGTGTATCTTCGCTATTGCAAGACGGACATTTCCAAAGTAAATTTTCAATGCCAACAGCAAAATCTTTACCTTTATATACTATTTTTTTAACCCGTTCGTCGGTAAAGTCGTCATTATTAATGTAATTAAACATTCTTAATTGCAACTCTTCTTTGCTTAAACGTTGTACTTCCTCTACATCAATTCTGTCGAACTCAAGAAATATTTTACCTACCCTTGGTATTTCAGACCATCGCGGTCGAGACATGTAACTACCAGAAAATCTAGCCATTAATATAGGTACATTCATTTTTTTTGCCAACGATGCTGTTGCGGTTGAGAAGTCTTTAGTTTTACCAATCCAGCTTCTGTCGCCTTCAACAAAAATACCTACCGTATAACCGTTTCTTAGCAAGTCCATTGCCTTAACAAATGCTTGAGTGTCGGGTCTGCCTTTTTTTATGTTAAAGCATCCTAAACCGCTAGAAAAAAGTTTATTAGCACCTTTTACCCCATCAACATTTGCCATGTAGTTTATAGGAGTTTTTATGTTTCTCCCAATAAGAAAAGGTTCTCCACGGTTGGCATGATTTGCGATAACTATAAATGGACCATCTTTAGGTGGTTTTTTATGCCAAATAACTTGCATTTTGAATAGAAATGCGAGTCTCGTAGCAATAGTTGCCTGAGCAAAACGCCAAAAAAACAAATGTTTAAGTGTTGATTTTCCCATATTTAGTAATCATATTTAGTTTAGAAAAGTCATCTGGTATTTTTAAAAATATCATATTTGCATTTTTAGCTCCATCTCCATCAGTGTCTGGTCTGTCGCCAATTACAAGAATTTTTTCGGTTGGAATGTTAAGTTTTTGTGCTATTTCTAAAAAAGGTCTTGCAATAGGTTTAAATGCGCCAAAACTTTCGGTACCAACTGTTTCTACAAAAAGCTTTGTGTCTATGCCTAACGCCGTTAAACGTTCAGGCACCTTTGTGAAATCTGATAAACAGATCATTGGAATATTCTGTTTTGAAAAATATAGTATTGCATGTAGAACCATTTTATTAGGTTTATACCATCGTTTTAGGGTACAAACAAAAAAGTGCATAAAATCAGTAATAAATTTTTTACAATTATCCTCTGGTTCTCCTGTCATAGAACTCATTTCTTTTAATATTGCTGCTTCTAAATTGGTCTGATTAAAAAAATCTTTGCCTTTGCAGCGTTTTCTTGCCCTTAAGTATGCTTTTAAATATTTTAATTTGAATAAAAATCTAAAAACATAGAATATTTCAATTCCCCTCTTGTTGTAAATGGTGCCATCTAAGTCAAAGATTACAGCATTAAATACAATCATTTTTTCTGAATAATCAAATGACATTTATTATCTTGAAATTTAGAGCAAATAAAATGAAAAAAGATTAATTATTAATATAAAAAATACAACATAAAGTAAAAATTATCATAAATATTATGATAATTACATAGATAAGCTGATAAAAAGCCACCAATTTACGTTAGTAAATAAACTCATAATAATGACATAAAATGGTATAAAACATTACTAAATAGCTGTTTAAATCATTCAGCGGAAAGCAGTGTATTAAAAAAAATAAATATTTTAAAAATGATTTAACTAAAATAATTAATTTCGTAGTTGCAAAAAAACAAAAAAACAAGAAATTAATGGGGTTTTTCAAAAATGAGTGGATTGTAAAGAAATTAATTACAATCGCAGGTAAGGGCGCTTATGACAAGATAAGAAAAGCAGCTCAGAATCCTGAATACCATCAAAAGAAATTTTTGCTGGATTTATTAAAAGAGCATTCAAACACAGTTTTCGGACAGGAACATGATTTTTCAAAGATTACAAGCTATGAAGAATACAAGCGTGTACCGTTAAGAAAGTATAATGATTATGACAAGTATATAGAAATGATACTTGATGGTAAGTCGGATGTGCTTTTTAGTGGCAGACCAGTAGTTTATAATACTTCAAGTGGAACCACCGGCAAGGTTAAATTAATTCCTATTTCCGGGAAATTTGCTAAAAGTCTGTCTAAGTTCAATAAAATATGGATGTATTCCATACTTGAGCACAATCCTCAAATTTTCGACGGTAAAAGTATTTCATCGGTAGGGAAAGCTATTGAAGATTATGCAAGAGATGGTGTGCCTATTGGTTCTATTTTTCAGGTAATAGTTACCGAACAATTCCTTAATTATAAAGAAAGGATATAGTGCTATTTATCCTTTATTTACTATAGAAGATTATGATACACGATATTATGCTTTAGCCAGAAATGGTTTAGAACATGATATCACCATTTCTATTTGTCCAAGTATAGCCAATTTGTTGCGCTACCATCAGGTAATTATGGACAATTTTGACGAGATGGTTGAAGAGATAAGACAAGGTAAAATGCGTGATAGCATACTTAATGAGCTCTCTGCCGAAGATCGTGCTGAAGTGATGGCTAGAATTCAGCCTAATCCAAAAGAGCTGACGAACTTGTAGCTCTTAAAGCAAAGTATGGCAAAGATTTACTACCGAAACATTATTGGCCAAATATAAAAGTTATAAATGCTTGGATAGAAGGTAATTTTGCAATTTTGGTTGATAAAGTTAAATATCATTTCCCTGAATCTACAATTATTCGTTCGTTTGGTTACCAAGCTTCCGAAGGTCGATTTGGTATTTCTTTAGAAAATCATTGGAACTATTCGCTTCTTGAACTTACTAATTATTTCTTTGAATTTATATCGGTTGATAATATTGAAGATGAAAATCCTCCTGTATTAATGTATCATCAGTTGGAATTAGGTAAGAGATATTTTATTTATGTTACCAACATGAGCGGACTATACAGGTATGATATGAATGATATACTTGAAGTTGTAGGTTTTTATAAAAAGACTCCTCTGCTTAAATTTATTCAAAAAGGTGCCGGTGTTGTAAACATTATTGGTGAAAAGCTCTCTGAAGAACAAGTTATTGAGGCTACAAGAGAAACTAGTTTGTATACAGGTATAGAAGTGAATAACTACATGATGTTTGGAAACTGTAAAGAGTTTAGATATGAGTACTTTGTAGAATTTAAAGACAAAGTAGATGAAGAGAAGAAAAAAATATTTATTAATTGTCTTGATGATAAATTAAAACAGTTAAATATTGAATATCTTGCAAAGAGAAATACAAACCGTTTGAAAATTCCTTTTTTCTTTGAGTTACCTTCAAATTCATATCAGAAAATTAAAGAGGAATTGCTAAGTAGAAAATTAGCAAAAGACGGACAGTTTAAGGATTTATATTTATCATCAAAAGAAACAACAAAAGAAGTATTGGAAACTATACTTGAGCGTAATTAGAAAAATTAATTAATTACGTTATTTAATTGAATTAAGATGGAAGCGAAAGGAAAAGAAAACATAATTGTTAGAATAAATAATTGGTTTGAGCATTTTGGAGAGTTTGTTGTTAAGCGAAGGATTGTAATAATATTGCTGACTTTTGCTTTAATAATTTCAGCGTCATTTGGTTTAAAACACTTAAAAATAGGACTTGATCTTGATAAATATTTTACCGAAGGCGATCCTATTCTTGTAAATAAGCAACTTTTCACAAAGACATTCGGAAATAATGATTTTGTAGGAGTTTTAGTTGATGCCGATAGTGTTTTTGATAGAAATATACTGAAAGTAATACGAGAACTTAGTCACGAATTGCGCGATAGTGTTCCTTTTGCCAAAGAGGTAATTTCTTTGACAGATATTAATTATGTAATGCCGGTAAATCCGATGAAACCTACAGCACAGTCGGTTTTTAATACCAGCAACATAAATATTGATTCAATATCTGATAAGCAATTAGCTCAAATAGTAAAGTTGTTTGATAAAAGAGTGGGTATAAAAGGCAAGCTTTATTCTCATGATTATAAGCAAACATGGATAGTATTAAAGCTTGAGAATTATCCTCCAAAAGCAGAGTGGAAGAATAATAAAGCACCTATAGAATATGTAGGGAAAATAGCTTATGAAATTGTAGATAAATACAATAAGAAATATGCAGAAACATTAAAGGCATCAAATTTCAAACTTACCGCAGCCGGCAGTCCAATTATTGCATACAGAAGAAATGCCGAATCGCTTAAGGAAATGACTACAATTATAAGTTTTGCAGCTGTTATTGCTGTATTGCTTATTATTTTGCTTACTCGTTCATTTAAAGCTACTGTAGGCACCGTTGTATCAGTAGGTGGTGCATTATTAATAGTGTTTGGAATAAAGGGATTTATGCGCGAAACGGTAGATTCTGCATTTATGCTTATCCCTATTTTATTGACAATTGCAGTTGCCGTAGCCTATGCGATTCATTTAAATGCATATTACAAAAAAATATTGGAAGAAGATTCTGATAAAAAACATGCAGTTGTTCAATCAATAAAGAAAAATGGTTGGCCTATTTTATTTGCTTCATTCACAACTATTGTATCCTTAGCGTCGTTCATTACCGTTCCTATTACAACTATACAATGGGCTGGAACAACAGCAGCTTTAAGTATTTTTGTTGTTTATATCTTATTAATGTTTTTTTATCCGGCAGTTTTGGCTTTAGGTAAATCAACAAAAGTGGTAAATAAGTCAAGTTCTGATAAAATCTGGGATACTTTGTTAATTAAGCTCTCCAATTTTGTGATGGCAAATCCTAAGACAATTATTGGAGGTTTTGCAGTAGGAACAGTTATAATGTTAGCGTTCTGTTTTAAGGTTGAGGTGAATTTGCATCCAAAAAAGATGTTTGGTGTAAAGATGCCCCATGCCAAAGATATGGTTTATGTGAGCGAATCTAAAATAGCCACAAACTACAACTACAACATAATGCTTAAAGGTGGTGATGAAGGATTTTTTAAAAATTTAGAAAATGCAAAAAAAATAGCTCAATTAGATAGTTTGATAATGCAGTCTAAATTGATAAATAATGTAACAGCACTTCCTAGTAAAGTAGGAGATATGCACCAAGCATTGCGAAACGACAACCCTAAGTTTCATAAACTTCCCGAATCTCAAACTGCATATAATGCAATAATTAAGAAACTGGAAGACAAACAAAGTGCTCAAATGCGAGCTTGGGTAACCGAAGATTATAGTACTTCGCAAATATTTGTTGAGCTGCCCGATTTTAGCTCAGGCGCATTTGTTCAGCATATAGATAGTATAAAAGCAAAAGTCGAGGAACTTTTCCCCAAAGATAAATATCCGAATTTTAGTAGTCACTTTACTGGCTACGCAATTCAGTTCAGTAAAATGAATCAGTATGTAACCCTCGGGTTGGTTCAGTCTTTTGGTTTATCACTTATAATTGTCTTTATACTCATGTCTTTAGCATTTGGTAGCATAAGGATAGGTATGGTGGCAATGTTGCCAAATACTATTCCAGTTATATTTGTAGGGGGTATGATGGGAATTTTCGGATTGCCATTAGAATTTGTAACTATGACAATTGCTCCTATGGTTTTGGGTTTAGCAGTAGATAATACCATTCATTTTATAAATTACACCAAACTAGAATACTTACAGACACATGATTATGATTTATCTATAAGAAACACATACCGCATTATAGGTCAGGCGCTTATGAAGTCATCATTGATTTTATGTTGTACTCTTATAACTTTCACATTTGCAAAGATGAACAACATGGTGAATATGGGAATTCTTACTGTAACTGCCATTATTGTAGCAACATTGGCCGATGTAATGCTTACGCCAACACTAATTAGATTAACGAAACCATTTAAGAAATTGTAATCTATTGAATAGTTTCTATTCTGAAAATTATTAAGCCTTAACAGCAAAAAAGAAACCCCAATAAATTTTTACATTTATTGGGGTTTCTTTTTTTGCTAATGAATTATTTATTAGAGATCTTTATTTTTCTTATTTTCAGACATGTAATAAACAATTGCAGTAACGATACTCAGCATTGGTATAATAGCAGCTAAAGTCCAAAGTAATTTAGCTTCAGAGCTTTTTTCTTTATGGTTTGACCATATATTATATATAACCCAAATACTGGCAATGATTCCTATAATAATACCAAACTTTGTCATAATTATATTATTTAACTAGTTTTTTATATCTTATTCTTTTTGGACCTTCATCGCCCAAACGTTTTTTCTTATTTTCCTCATAATCGGAATATGAGCCTTCAAAGTAATGCACATAAGAATCGCCTTCAAAAGCTAAAATATGCGTAGCAATTCTATCTAGAAACCAGCGGTCGTGAGAAATTACAACTGCACAACCGGCAAAGTTTTCCAATCCCTCTTCAAGCGCTCTGAGGGTGTTTATATCAATGTCGTTTGTAGGTTCATCGAGTAGTAGCACATTTCCTTCTGCTTTGAGAGCCATAGCCAAATGCAATCTGTTTCGTTCACCACCCGAAAGCGCACCGCATTTTTTCTCTTGATCGGCTCCGTTGAAATTGAATCGGCTTACATAGGCACGAGAGTTTAGTAATTTCCCGCCTATTTCAATGTTTTCATTTCCGCCTGAAAGTACTTCCCAAACAGACTTTTCTACATCTATATCTTGATGGTTTTGATCTACATAACTTATTTTAACTGTTTCGCCCACCGCAAAAGAACCATTGTCAGGTGTTTCTAGTCCCATTATCAGTTTGAAAAGTGTAGTTTTTCCTGCACCGTTTGGACCAACAACACCTACAATACCAGCAGGTGGTAGCATAAATTCCAGATTTTCAAACAGCACTCTTTCGCCATAAGATTTAGACACTCCGTTTACCTCTATAACCTTGTCGCCCAATCGTGGACCGTTAGGAATGAAGATTTCCAGTTTTTCAATCTTATCTTTTGTCTCCTGGCTGGCAAGTTTGTTGTAGGCCGAAAGTCGGGCTTTAGATTTAGAAGTTCTAGCTTTAGGCGACATACGAGCCCATTCCAATTCTCTTTCTAGATTTTTTCTTCTCTTACTTTCAGTTTTTTCTTCTTGAGCCAAGCGTTTCGATTTTTGATCCAACCACGAAGAGTAGTTACCCTTCCAAGGAATACCTTCGCCACGGTCAAGTTCAAGAATCCAACCGGCTACATTATCAAGGAAATAGCGGTCGTGAGTAATTGCAATTACCGTACCTGGATACTGTTGTAAGTGTTGCTCCAACCATTGAACCGATTCTGCATCAAGGTGGTTAGTAGGCTCATCCAACAATAAAACATCTGGTTGTTGCAAAAGTAATCTGCAAAGTGCCACCCTTCTTTTTTCACCACCTGAGAGTACTTCTACTTTGGTGTCGGGGTCGGCGCAACGGAGTGCATCCATTGCTCTTTCCAGTTTGTTGTCTAATTCCCAACCGCCTTTTTGATCTATAAGTTCTGTCAATTCACCTTGGCGCGTTATGAGGTTATTCATCTCATCATCGCTCATTGGTTCAGAGAACTTCAAATTTATTTCTTCATATTCTTTTAATAGATCTACTACATCTTGAGTGCCTTCCGATACTATTTCTTTTACCGTTTTGCTACCATCAAGCTTTGGTTCTTGTTCCAAATATCCAACTTTATATCCGGGCGAAAAAACTACTTCACCTTGAAAATTCTTTTCTAAACCTGCAATAATTTTTAGAAGTGTAGATTTTCCTGAACCATTCAAACCGATAATTCCAATTTTTGCACCATAGAAAAAAGATAAGTAAATATCTTTAAGAACCTGTTTTTGTGGTGGATAGGTCTTACTAACCTTCACCATTGAAAAAATTACTTTCTTGTCGTCTGCCATTAATCTTTACTTTTTAAAATTCTAGCAATTTTATGAAAAAATCCTGAAATTTATTTATAATCAGGTAACTTTTCTTTCATTATCTTTTCTTCTTGTATAATTCTAATTGTGAGTGGTATAATGTAAAGCGGTAAGCCTATAAAAAGTGTATATCAAGCTTGAAAAGCAATACTCAAACCAACGAGCTCCGGTAGTATGTTAAGAAAATAATTAGGATGCCTAACCAATGAAAATAATTTGTTTTTATTAACTATATGATTGGGTGCAATATACAGTTTTACGGTCCATATAGGACCAAGACTCTTTATTACTAAGAACAAAATAACCATTGATAGAGAATATATTATCAGTCCAATGAAGGTTATTTTGTTGAATGGTATATTTTTATTAAAACCCTCCATAAATACAGACAGATAAAAAAACAAATGAGCTAGGGTTAGAACAAGCGAATTTGTTTTTCCAAATTCTTCTGCGCCTAGAAGAAGCAATTTTTTCTCGTTTTTTTTAGAATGTATCAGACTTACTAGTCTGATAAGGATAATGCTGATAGATAGAACAATGTAATTCATTTTTTTAATATTTTAATCTTCTAAATTTTAATATAAAGTAACTATTAAGTTGAAAGTTTTCAATAGCATTTTTACTTTTTTTTGCTAAAGATAAAATTATTTTGTCATTTGCTTTTTCTCTTTTGCATTTGATATTTGATTTGAACAGAAAAACGTTATAAAACATTGCTGATTTTTTTTCTATATTTGCCGCAAAATATAAAACTATGGCACAAAACCATCTATTCCAAAAGGCACAAGAGATTTTTTACCATCAGAAATGGTGAAAAGAAATTATATATTTGATACTATAAAATCTGTATATCAGAGATTTGGTTATCTACCTATAGAAACTCCTGCTATGGAAAATCTTGATACTCTAATGGGTAAATATGGAGAAGAGGGCGATAGACTTATTTTTAAGATATTAAATTCCGGAGATTTTTTATCATCGGTTGATAAAGAAAATTTGCAGAATCTCACATCTTTATCTGTTGCTAATAAGATATGTGAGAAGGCGCTTCGCTACGATCTTACCGTCCCTTTTGCTCGCTTTGTAGTGCAATATAGAAACGACATAACTTTCCCTTTTAAGCGATTTCAAATACAGCCGGTGTGGCGTGCCGATAGACCGCAAAAGGGCAGATATAGAGAGTTTTACCAATGCGATGCTGATGTTGTAGGCAGTGATTCTTTGCTCAATGAGGTTGAGTTGGTGCAAATAATTGATTCTGTTTTCAGAAAATTGCAAGTACGTGTTTGTATAAAAATTAATAATAGAAAAATTCTTTCTGGTATTGCAGAACTTATTGGACAGGCTGATAAAATTGTAGATATTACCGTTGCTATAGATAAATTAGATAAAATTGGTCTCGAGAAAGTAAATGAAGAGCTGTTGAGCAAAGGTATTCCAACAGAAGCTATAAATACATTGCAACCTATAATTTTGCTTAGCGGTACTAATCAAGAAAAATTAGAAAAGTTGGAGCAACTGCTCGTAAATTCTGAGGTTGGAATGAAGGGTATAGAAGAATTAAAAACCGTATTTGAATATTTGCAAGAGCTTGAAATAAAATGTGAATTTGAGTTTGACCTTACTTTAGCACGAGGTTTAAATTATTATACAGGTGCTATTTTTGAAGTAAAATCTTTAGATGTGCAGATTGGAAGTATCTGTGGTGGTGGTCGTTATGATAACCTAACCGGAATTTTTGGAATGCCTGATGTTTCTGGTGTAGGTATTTCGTTTGGTGCCGATAGAATATATGATGTATTGAATACGCTCGATAATTATCCGGCAGATTCATATAAAACAACCAAAATTCTATTTGCAAATTTTGGTAAGGCAGAAGAGAAATATTGCATGAGGCTTTTGAGTCAAATAAGAGAAGCAGGAATCAATGCTGAGATTTACCCTTCGGCAGAGAAAATGAAAAAACAAATGTCTTATGCCGATGCTAGAAAAATAAAGTTTGTTGCTCTCATTGGAGAGTCTGAAATGACAAGTAACATGCTAACAATCAAAAATATGATTACAGGAGAGCAGCTTAGTCTTAATGCACAAGATATGTTGAAACTTTTGCTTGAGGATTAATATGAGTCGGAACTATTAGCTGATATCAGATAGATTGTTGGTTATATCAATCTCTTCTAGGTATTTATCGAAATTCATTCCTAATATAAGGATATCATCTATTTGTTCCAACTGACCTTTCCATGTTTGGAAATGTTGTTCCAGATATTCCATTTGGTTAGGGAATGGTAGGTTGTGTATTGAAAGAAGAAGGTGTCTGAATCTGCGGTATTTCATTTTTTTAGCACTCGGTCCACCAAATTGGTCGGCATAACCGTCGGAGAAAATATAAAGCTTATCATCTTTCTGTAACTTAAGAATGTTGTTTTTGAAGGTTTCCTCAATGTGTTCATTTCCTAGACCTACAGAGAATCTATCACCTTTTATGGTCATAATCTTATTGTTTCTAATAAGGTATAGAGGATTGAACGCTCCGGCAAATTCTATAATACCCTTCTTCTTGTGGAAAACACAGAGAGCTATATCCATTCCGTCTTTTACTTCATCGTCTTCCATTACATTTTTGGTAAGCAATTCAATGAGTGCTTTGTTCAAATAATCAAGCACTTCAGACGGTTTATGTATTTTTCGTTCTTTCGTTATGTTTCTTAAAAGGTCGTAGCCAATAATTGACATAAATGCTCCGGGTACGCCATGACCGGTACAGTCTACCGCTGCAATAAAAATTTTATCTTCAATTTCTGTAATCCAATAAAAATCGCCACTTACTATATCTTTAGGCTTGTAAAGTATAAATGATGATGGTATTAGGTATTTAAATTTTGCTCTTGATGGCATAATAGCCCATTGTATTCTTTTAGCATAGGTAATACTATCAAGAATATTTTTATTTTTAATAGCAAGTTCTTCTTTTTGATGTGCAATTTCTAATGCAGCTTCTTGTTTATCTATCAATAATTTATTGGCCGTTCTTAGTTTTTTTGTTCTATATTCTATGTATGTGTATATTAGCAGAGCTATAATTACAATATAGGCAAGAATTGACCATGCGTTTTTCCAGATAGGTGTTTGAATGGTTATTTTTAGCTCAGTTCCAACCGTGTTCCATACTTGGTCGTTATTAGAACCTCTAACTTTAAATACGTATGTGCCTGAAGGAATATTAGAAAAATTGGCAAAATTTCTATTGCCTATTTGTATCCAATCTTTATCAAGACCTTGCATGAAATATTCGTAAGAATTTTGCGTAGGCTGTGTAAATTCAAGCGCTGAAAATTCTATTGTGAAATTTCTGTTATTATAGGAAAGTATTATTTCATCTTTCCCATCTAAGTGAAAAATTGATTTTACGTTATTACTATATACTTTAAGAGCGGTTATAATAATTTGTGGAATTGTGGGGTTGTTTTTAATAGAATCGGGGAAAAATGAATTCATACCGTCTATTCCACCAAAAAATATTTCACCCATCGGACTTATAGTAGCACTGTTTTGGTTAAATTCAAAACCTTGCAGTCCATCTACAATATCAAAACTTTTTATTATGGTGTCTTTCAGCGAAAGCATTGCAATTCCTTTGTTGGTGCTAACCCAAAGGTTCGTCTGACTTTTTATAATAGAGTAAATCTGATTATTCGGAAGTCCATCTTTTTCATTAATATAAGAGAAAATTCCATTACTCGGGTCAAATTTATCTAAGCCCGCACCGGTTCCTATCCAAAGATATCCTTCTTCGTCTTCGGCTATTGCATAAACGGTATTGTGACTAAGACCAAGATTAGAATTGTTTTCATAATATCTTCGTTCAAATATATCAATATCTTTTATGTATCTGTTTAGTCCTGAGTTTGTTCCAATCCAGATGTTACCTTTGCTATCTTCAAATAGGATATTAATTTGGTTCGACGAAAGAGTAGTTTTATTATTATAGTCGTGATAAAATTCAATCAATTTTTTGTCGGCTGTGAGTTTATATAGACCTTGATTTGTTCCAAACCAAAAATTATGTTTAGAATCTTCTATAATTGTCGTTATTCGTTTGTTTTGTAGGGCTGCGCAATTCTCGTATCCCACACATTTATCAGATGCAGACCATTGATAGCCATCAAAAATATAAATACCTTTATCTGTACCTGCAATTAATTTTTCTGTACTGGTTTTGTAGAAACAGTAAATATTGTCATTTGGTAGATTGTTGTTTTTTTTGTTGAATATCTTAACAGAGTTATTGTTACGATTTATTAGGCTTATTCCATTATTTCTTGTTCCTGTGTAAATGCTATTAGGGTTTACATATAAAATTGCGGTAACATCATTATCTGCAACAGGAAGCTGTTTACATTTTTTGTATAGGTTGAATTTTTTCTTTTTTATATCTAATTTATTTATTCCCAATCGAGTACCAATCTATAAAATATCAGAATAGTTTTTGTGTATACAATACACATTGTTGCTTAATAACCCCTCATTTGAATTTTTACTCTGTTCGTAGTTGTTATATATATATTTCTTTGGGTCGAATTTATACAGACCATCATTGAGGGTAGAAAGCCATAAATACCCATTATGATCTTCTATTATTGAGGTTATTTCATTTTTTATTGTAGTGTCTTTATAGAAATAACTAGTGAATGTATTTTTATTTCTATTCAATTTATTCAAACCATGAGAAGTCCCGATCCACAGATTTTTTTTAGAATCTTCTACAATACATCTTATTTCGTTATTGCTTATTGATTTGCTATTTAAATCATCGAAAGTAAAGCTTATAAATTGTTCTTTTTCCTGATCAAATAGCTGTAACCCATCATTGCTACCCACCCACAGGTAACCGTAAGAATCTTGAAAAATAGGAAAATTACAGTGTTCAGCTATCGGGTTAAATACGTCAAAGAAATGTTCAAAATGCTTTATTTCTCCAGTATTCGGATTAAGACGGTCTAAATGTCTGAGTGTTTTAATCCAGACATAACCCAATTTATCAACAAAAACATTATAAATATTGTTCGAGCTTATTGTTTCAGGGTCATCAGCATCGTTGAAATATGTTTTGAACTGACCTTTCGTTTTATCAAATACATTCAGTCCAAATTCGGTAGCTATCCATATATTTCCGTGAGTGTCTTCAGCAATTGCGTTTATGGAATTGTTAGAAATTGAACTGGAATCAAGCGGTTCATTTTTATATATTATTATATTTCGTCCATCGTATCTGTTTAAACCCGATTGAGTTCCGAGCCACAGAAAGCCTTTAGAGTCTTGATAAATACAACTTACAACATTTTGAGATAAACCATCGGCCATGGTGAATTGTCCGAAATTTAAATCTGTTTCTTGAGCTATTGCAGTTTTGGTAAGCAGTAGCAAACAGATAAAATTCAAACTAATCAATATGGATACTGTTTTTTTCAAACTTCTCTTTTTTATTGTTTTCCTAATGAGTTATTTCTAATAATATGCAGCAAATAGCACGATTTAAATAAAGTAATTCAAAACGATATTATTTATCGACAAAATAGTATTACAAATATAATGTTAATCGTAGCATACAAGATTTTTGTTAAACTGTATTTCTACTTCCTTAATTTTCTTTAATAAATATAATGAAATTTGTTTGAATTTTCAATGCTAAATATGCAATTAAATAAAAATTTTAACTTTTACGCTTCATTTTAGATTTTAAGTTAATAATAGTAAGTCACATTTAGCAAATTATTAGATGATTAATATGGAATTAAATGGTGTCATTATCGCCTATGATTGGTGATGATATTGCTGAAAATTGCAACGTTTAACATTCATATTAATTTATAGCATTTCAATCAAAATTAATAGTGAAATTATTAATTTTGACTGAAATGCTATATTGGGCACTTGCAAAGAAAACCACATTAAGATATTATAATGACTTTTAGACATAACTTTTGGTCATTACGATATTTATTTTTATCTTTGAAATAAAAAGATGTTTGATAGAACTATCGAGAACACAATAAAAGAAAAGATTAACGGCGGGAAAGCTATTGTCCTTGTCGGGGCAAGACAAGTTGGGAAAACAACTCTGCTTAATGAGATTCTGAAAGACAAAACTTTTTTATTTCTTGATGCTGATGACCCTTCAATTAGAAGTCTTTTGCAAAGTCCAACAACGGAGCAAATCAGAACTTTTATTGGCGATTTTAAATATATCTTCCTAGATGAAGCACAGAGAATTCCAGGAATCGGTTTAACTTTAAAGATTATTACCGACCAATTTAAGGGAGTTCAGTTATTTGTAAGTGGCTCATCGTCATTTGATTTAGGAAACGCACTTAATGAGCCATTGACAGGCAGAAAATGGAAATACGAATTGTTTCCTATTTCATGGGAAGAGTATGAAAATAAAATCGGATTTATAAAGTCTGAACAGCAAATTGAAAACAGATTACTTTATGGACTTTATCCAGAGGTTAATAACAAGGCAAAGAACGAGAGACTCTAAAAAATCTTGTTAATAGTTACTTGTATAGAGATATTTTAGCCTTCTCTGAAATAAGAAAACCTGAAGTCCTTGAGAAATTATTACAAGCTTTAGCCTTACAAGTTGGGAGTGAAGTTAATTATAATGAATTATCCGGGCTAATTGGGATTAATAAAATTACGGTTCATAAATATATTGAAATTCTCGAAAAGGGATATATTGTTTTTAGACTGAATAGTTTTAGTCGAAATATAAGAAATGAAATAAAGCAGAATAGGAAAATTTTCTTTTATGACAATGGTATCAGAAATATGATAATAGGTAATTTTAACCAATTAGATTTAAGAGTAGATAAAGGTGCTTTGTGGGAGAATTTCTTAGTGTCGGAAAGACGGAAGCAAAATCTCTATAAAGACACATTTGCTAAAATGTATTTTTGGAGAACAAAACAGCAACAGGAAATTGATTTTGTTGAAGAAAATAATGGCAAAATTTGTGGATTTGAATTTAAATGGAATGATAAAAAAGCAAAAATTCCTCAAAATTTTTTAGAAACATACAAAGCAGAAGTGCGTGTAATTGACAGAAACAATTTTAGAGAATTTGTAAAAATATGACAATGTAAACACTTCGTTTATTAATGTAAAACATCTGATATTCAGATATTTGCGAAGCTTGAGTTTTTATATTAACTTTACCAATGTTAGATACAAGTGACGTTCAAAAATTCTCTCGTTTGAGTTTATTTTTGCAATACTGTTGGTGAATTTATTTTGTAATCGAAAAATACTTTTTAATCTAAATTAACAGGTTTAATATTATTTTTTAAATATTTCTTCACGATAAAATTTTCTTTTACGTTCTAAATACATTTCTTGATTTCGAGAATCATTATTTTCAAAATCAATATCTTCAATATCCTCGTACATTTGAAAGTTATTAGCTGTATACTCATATATCATATAATCAGCTTTAGCAAGAACTCTATAATAAAATTTTCTTTTTTCCAAATATTCAATTGCACGTTCATAACCTATTACTATTTCAAGTATGCAAAAAAATTCTTTATTAAACGAACATAAGTCCCTTGTTGAGCATAACGAAATATTAGAAGGTTCTAAAAATTTCTCTTTTAACAATATTAATTCATTATTATTAATTTCTATAATATTGCATATATGTTTTAGAAGTAAATTTAAAATACCAACAGTATCATTCATAAAATATCTACAATAATTTGAATAATCTTGAGCATATATTTTTTTAGCATCTTCAATATTTTTTAAGTTTGAAGAGATATAATTTTCGAAATCTTCATTAAGTTTTAGATGAGAAATATACTTAAGATCCATACTTATGTTTAATTAACTCATTAAAATTGGAGAAGAATTGTAATGAAGTATTTATAAAGTTAACTTCATCATTAATAAATATTACAAATTTATCAGGAGTAAAAAAATTATCATCATCTAACATAAACGTAGCAAAATTTGAAGATTTTTCTGTTAGAAATTTTAATTCTTTATTTAAGCTTCCATCAGCCTTTTCCCGAAAAAACCTATCTACCGTAGATCTATAACTTATATTTGAAAAACGATTAATTATTCTAACAATAGTATCACCTTTTAACAGATAAATTAGAACTCTATTTGTATCCAAAGAAATATTTTCAAATAAATTAAATTTTTGAGACATGCTATTATAATCTCCTTCAAAAATAATATTAGGAATTATTACTAATTTACTATTTTCATCGATCACACCAACCCTATTACAATTTCTTACTTGACTTTCAATTTTTACCTTAAAGAGTTCATTCTTGAAGAAATTTTTGGTTCGCATTAGTGTTCAGTATTATTGATAAAAACAAAACAATTAAAATTATTGACTTTTTCATAATTATTGACTTTTAATATCGAATCACTTTTCTATTTCCCTCCTACAAAGCAATAGGTCCGCTATTTTTTACCAATCGGGAATATTTTAACGATGGTGATTCCTATAAAATCGCCAATTTCAAGGGTTTGCCATATTGAATCTATTCTTTTTATTGTTTCCTCTGAACTTAAAACCGCGTTGGGCCAGTCTCTTTTAAAATAATCTATATCTGCTTTTTTTGCAGTGCCATCGAGGAATAGCGTTGTTTTAAATTCGTCTTTCAAGATTATTTTATCTCGTTCCGGATCCATATTATTCATTGCTACCCATAGGGTCATAAATATATCTGCAACAGCTACAGTATCATCTACAAATAGTACAAACTTGATAGCAAAATTTGGGTGTGAGAATATCTTTTCAGCCAAATTCTTTACCGTATCGGGTTTTTGTTTTTTAATACTGCATACCATAAATGATATTGCTTTGTCTATGAAACTATTATTTATATTTATATTTTCATTTGCTAACGCTTCGAAAAATTGATTTGTTTTATTTCTATCTACAATTTGGGTCTTATTTAATTTAAGTGTTAACTCTTCGTCCATTTTTGGAGTTGCATCAATACCCATTTTGCCACCAAAGGCAAGTTTTGAAGCTGCATGATCGAGCACGTCGAGCGGACCTTTGCCAAATACAATATCATCTGCCGGATTGGCGTGTAAACTTATAGCCTGCGCTACCTGTGTATAGTTGTGTACATCAATGGTTTCGTCTACAATTATAAGTATTTTATTAAACATCATTTGTCCGGCTCCCCAAAGTGAATTTATTACTTTTTTAGTGCCTGACCCGGATATGTTTTTTTTATTGATACAATAGCCAAATTATGAGCAACTCCGGCTGTTGGCATGTCATAATCAATCATTTCCGGAACCATAGTAAGTTTAATAGGAGTAAGGAATATTCGCTCAGTGGCTTTTGCTATGTAGGCATCTTCCATCGGTGGTATTCCTACAATTGTTGCAGGATACACAGCATTCTTTTTATGAGTAATGCACGTGATGTGAAACTTCGGATAATAGTCGGCTAGGGAATAAAAACCGGTATGGTCGCCAAACGGTCCTTCGTAAGCAAGTTCTTCAGTAGGATCTACATAACCTTCTAGTACGAAATCAGCATCAGCGGGAACTTCCAGATTGTTGGTTATACATTTTACCAATTCTACCGATTTTTTTCTAAGAAAGCCGGAGAGTAAAAATTCATCCATATTGTCGGGCAGGGGAGCGGTGGCAGAGAAGGTATGTGCCGGATCGCCTCCTAATGCAACAGATACGGGCATTATCTCCTTTCTTTCTTTGTATAGATTATAATGTCTGGCTCCGGTTTTATGTTTATGCCAGTGCATTCCGGTGGTGTTTTTGTCGAAAACCTGCATTCTGTACATGCCCACACTTCGCATTCCTATTTCCGGGTCTTTGGTAATTACCATTGGAAAGGTAATAAACTTGCCACCATCTGCCGGCCAACATTTGAGTATTGGCAATTGACTTAAATCAGGATTGTTAATCACCACTTCTTGGCAAGCGCCTTTGCTTGATTTATATTTGGGCATCCATGACGACATGGTTTTCAATTGCGGTAGCAGTCGCAGCTTACTCAAAAAATCTTTTCTTGGCTGAGTAAGTAGTTTTAGTATATTTTCAAATTCAAACCGAAGTAGCTCTAAATCTGTAACTCCCAGCGCCAGTGCCATTCTTTTCTCAGAACCAAGTGCATTTATAAGTACCGGAAATTGTGTGCCCGTATTTTCAAAGAGTAATGCTTTGCCGCCTCCAATGGTTTTTGAAATTCGGTCGGTAATTTCGGTAATTTCAAATTCTGAACTAATAGGTTGTTTTATTCTCAATAATTCTCCTTGTTTCTCAAGTTGTAATATGAAGTCTGATAAATCTTTAAATGCCATGTTTAAGAAAATTAAAATTTGATACTATAACCAATTTGAAAGGTGTTTTTTCTAATAGAAACGAGCTCTAATTGTCATATTATAAGAAATATACAAAATAGGCAACGTGTTTACTTCATTTTCAATCCTAATTAAAAGCTTAAAAGTATTTTTTAATAAAAGTAAATTTTTTTAATCGACCCCCGACTCTTAAAATTACTATTTTAAAAACCCTTGATTTTTAATGTCACTAATTAGTTTTTCCGAAAATAGTTCATTGTTTTTCTTGGTATATCTTTTCTCTGCAAAAATCTGAGCCAAATTTTCAGTATTATTAATCCTAACAAATTCTTTGTTTACCTCAAGTTGCTCTTTATCAAGATGAATGGAGTTTATAGCATCGTTAGTGTACGTTTTATATTTTTCTTCGTGAACAATGCCATTAAGTGGCAATCTTTCAGTTAGTTCAGGTTGTTCGTTAGGATAACCAATAACCAACGTTGTGACTGGAAAAACAAGTTTTGGTAATTCAAGTATTTCAATAAGAGCATCGGTGTTATAATTTGTAGTACCCAAGTAGTATACTCCCAAACCCTCTATTTCTGCTTTAATACAAGCGTTCTGAGCTGCAATCGTAGCATCAATACTAGCTGTGTAAAAACTTAAGTAATTGTCATATCCGGGAGTAGTGTTTCTCAAATCGCACCAATGACTAAAGCGGTTAAGGTCGGCACAGAACGTTAATACTACCGGAGCCTCATCAACCATTGCCTGGCCGAAATGTACTCGCTTACATAATTCCTTTTTCAATGCAGCATTTTTCGTTACTATAATGCTGTAAAGTTGCATATTGCCTGTGTTAGAAGCTCTTGCAGCAGCCTCAAGTATAATTTGCAAAGTATTTTCTGCTATTGGTGTAGCTTTGAATTTTCTTATGCTTCGGTGATTAAAAAGAATTGAGTTCATAATTATTTTTAAAAATGCAGTGAATTGGTAACGAAAGTACAAATTTTACATAAAAAGAAATCTTTCATTCAATAAATATTTGAATTTTGAATAATTATTCTTTATTTTGGAGTAGAATTGAAGAAAGCATACATTAATTTAAATCAAATAAGCGGTATGAAACGAATTGTAAGAGTTGTAACGGTGTTATTGGCAGTTATGCTTGTATTGGGTGCATGCAAAGTAGTTGATCCATGTCCAGCCTACGAAACAAGTGTAGATGTTGTTCAAAATGAAACTAACGTTTAGTTATTGAAAAAATTATTTTCTTATGAAGAAGTTTTATGTAATACTTCTTCTTTTTTTTCCTTTTTTCCTCTTTGGTCAAGGTGAATTAGATACTGAAATAAAGGTATTTAAGCGTAACGAATCAAGTTTACATGTAGGGCTAACTACAAAGGGTTGGGGTTTTGGATATCGTTACGGAAAAAGAAAAGACGGATTTAAAAAATTTCTTTGGGATTTTGACTTTACAGAAGTCAAACATCCCAGGGAAATAAAGCTTAACTATGGTCTTTTCAGAAGTATTTATGGAAAAAAAAACAGCTTTTTCACTGTAAATGCTTCAATTGGTCAGCCAAAAAGAATATTTTAGTAAGTTAGATAAAAGTAGTGTAGCCATTAGAGTTTTTTATACTTTCGGTGTATCCGTAGGCATAAAAAAGCCTGTGTATTACTATGTTATCTTCACTGATCCAACTACAGGAGAGGAGTATACATATTTGGAATTATTTGATACCGACAATACACACGGAGTTTATTATAGCGATGCTCCTTTTTTTTACGGATTGTCTGAAATTAAAATTGTTCCCGGGTTGAATTTCAAATCGGGTGTAAGTTTTGAGTTTGGTAACACCGATAGAAAAATTAGAGCCATAGAATTAGGAGTATTTGCTCAAGTTTACATAAAGCAAATAGACATAATGGCTTCTGATGATAATACCAGCTATTTTGCCGGACTATTTTTGCAATATAGATTTGGAAAAATAGTAAATAAGCGTTTGCGAAACACACCCAAAGAGCAATAGTTAAGGATTAAGTATCTTTTAATATTATTTATTTCTTCTTATTATTGAATACCACATTACAATGTCGAAAATATCACATTTCAAGCCTAAAGTTAAACTTTCAGGAAACGAAAAATACTACTACGTTCAAAATGTAGTAAAGCAAAATCAATTACATACAATTTGCGAAAGCGGAAAGTGTCCGAATAAGTCGGAGTGTTGGGGTAGAGGAACAGCTACATTTATGATTTTAGGAGAGATTTGTACCCGCTCATGTAAATTTTGTGCCGTTAAGCACGGAAAACCGCAATTGCCCAACCGTGAAGAGATTGAAGCTTTGGCTAATACCATTAAACTAATGCAATTAAAACATGCCGTTATCACCTCCGTTACCAGAGACGATTTGCCCGATGGAGGAGCCGATTTCTGGTATCAGACAATAAAAAGGATAAAAGAGGTAAACAGTGCAATTACAATTGAAACACTTATTCCCGATTTTAAAGGAAATATCGCTTCATTGGATAGAGTTATTGAAGCTCATCCCGATATAATATCGCACAATGTAGAGACCGTAGAGGCACTCAGTAGAACAATTCGTGTACAGGCAGATTACAGGAGAAGCCTTGATGTTTTGAGGCACATAGCAGCTTCTGGAATGAAAACAAAATCAGGTATAATGATAGGTTTAGGAGAAACCCTCGAGCAAATAAAACAAACAATGTCTGATATTAAAGATACCGGCTGCACAATACTTACCATAGGTCAATATCTGCAACCATCAATTGAAAATGCTATTGTAGCACAATATCATCAACCTGAATATTTTGCAGAGCTCAGAATTATTGGTCTTGAAGTAGGTTTTAGTATTGTAGAAAGTGCAGCAGAGGTGAGGTCTTCATATAGAGCAGAGCAACATATCTAATGATTTTTTAAATACATAAAGCCTCTTTGTTGTATTTAAATATAGTATGTTTTTTTTTGCAATTCACAGATTGAGGACAAATTTCATTCAAATAGTATAGCTAAAATGAGTAAAAATTAGGATGTTGAGTAAAATCACTCAATCTTTCTAAGGGTAATATTGAGATGCAATTAACTTATTGTATTATAATGTAATAAATAAATTTTAAAATATTACTTTTTTTTGTATATTACTTAATATTATTTAAATTTGTGGACAATTTAATTGAAACGAATAATCTTTAATTTTTAACACAAAATAAATAATTTAATAATTATGGCAATAAAAATTGGTATCAACGGATTTGGTCGTATTGGAAGATTTGTATTCCGTCAGGCTTTTGCAAAAGGAACTATGGATGTAGTTGCAATCAATGACCTTATAGATGTAGACTATATGGCTTACATGTTGAAATATGATTCAACACATGGTCTATTCAAAGGAACAGTAGAAGTAAAAGACGGAAAACTAGTTGTAAACGGTAAAACAATTCGTGTTACTGCAGAAAGAAACCCTGCTGATATTAATTGGGGTGCAGTTGGTGCAGACTACGTAGTTGAATCTACAGGATTATTCCTAGAAAAATCAAAAGCACAAGGTCATATCGATGCTGGAGCTAAAAAAGTAATATTATCAGCTCCTTCAAAAGACGATACTCCTATGTTTGTAATGGGTGTAAACCACAAAACATATACAAAAGATATGAATTTTGTATCTAACGCTTCTTGTACTACAAACTGTTTAGCTCCAATAGCAAAAGTTATCAATGATAATTGGGGAATATTAGAAGGCTTAATGACTACAGTTCACGCAACTACAGCAACTCAAAAAACAGTTGATGGTCCGTCTGCAAAAGACTGGAGAGGTGGTCGTGGCGCTGGTCAAAACATCATTCCTTCTTCTACTGGTGCTGCTAAAGCTGTAGGTGTAGTAATACCTGCTCTTAAAGGCAAACTTACCGGTATGGCATTCAGAGTTCCTACTCCAGATGTATCTGTTGTAGATTTAACTTGTCGTCTTGCTAAACCAGCTTCTTACAAAGAAATTTGTGCAGCTATGAAAGCAGCTTCTGAAGGTGAATTGAAAGGAATACTTGGTTATACTGAAGATGCAGTTGTTTCTAACGATTTTATTGGTGATACAAGAACTTCAATCTTTGACGCAGAAGCAGGTATTCAATTATCTGATACTTTCGTAAAGTTGTTTCTTGGTATGACAATGAAATGGGTTATTCTGCAAAAGTATGTGAACTTATTGAATATATGGATTCTGTAAAATAGTCTAAAGCTATTTAAATCTTTTAAAAGGGTATAAAATGTATGTTTTATATTTTTTTCATTCCCTGATTTTTATTTCTTTAGAAATAATTTTATGTCCATAAACAAAATAATTAATTTTTTTTTAGATATTTACTTATGTTTGATTGGTCGTCTTGTAACTAAATATACGAAGGTGCTAATTTTAAGAGATATTATTCTGTGCTTTTGTTTTTGTAAGAGTTCTCTAAAAACTTATTTTCATTAAAAAAATAATATTCTGAATGAGTACAAAAATTTTTGCTGCCCTTTTACTTTTTTTTGCTTTTTCATTTACATTAAAATCGCAAAACGGATTTTTTAATGTAGATAACCTGAAACTTCCTAAGAAATACGAAACTATTCAATTTCATAATGTTACACAAGATTTGCAAGGTAGATTATATTTTGCATCAGATTTGGGAATTCATATATATGATGGAACGCAATGGACCGACATTGATATTGAATTTCCAGTTATTGGTTTTGCCGGAGGCGAGGATGTTTTTTTCTATACCGCTACTAATTTTGGCAAACTGCAATATTCAAACAATGAATTTACCTACCAATTTTGGGTTTCTGATACTTCTAAACAAATTAAATCGATAGTTGAATTAGATGATAATATATATATTCAGTGGGAAAATGAAATACTTCTGCTGTCTAAAAATGATAAAAACTATAGAAAAAAAATTAAAATTAATGATTCAAAAACGTTACTAGATAAGCTCTTTTTAGTAGATAAATCTGTTTTTTGCTTAGTAAAAAACAAGGGAATATATAGAGTCGAAGCCGATTCTATTTTACCAATAGGAATCTCTGCGCTTAGTACTTCACAGATAGTTGCTGTAGCTCCAAATAAAGACGAAGTTTATATTGCAACTACTCAAGGAAATGTATATTCTTTTGATGGAAATAAAGTTACAAAAGTTTCGTATCGTGACGAGAGTGAACTAGGATTGGCAGGAGTAAGCTCAATTGCCTCTTTTTCTGATAGTACAATTGCAATAGCAACGAAGTCTAAGGGAATTTGGATTTATTCTACAAATAACGGTACAATTCAATCGGTTATTGATGTAAATACCGGTCTGAAAAGCAATGAAATACAGACTATTTTTATGGATGTAAATTTAAATGTTTGGATTTGTCATGAAGCAGGACTTTCTAAAACATCGCTGTTGTTTCCTTTTAGAAATTATTCTTCGTATCCAGGCTTATGTGGTGATATTCATAATGTTTTGTATGCCGATTCTGCTTTATTTGTTGCAACAAGCGAAGGCGTTTTCGAACTTAAGCAAACAAAGTTACCATCAATTACAAGAAAAAATTTCACCCATCAAATTATTAAAGCAGATCAAAACGCATTTTATGAATCTACAGTGCGTTTAAAACACGATTATGAGGTGTTTTTTGAAAACGATGGGAATAATTTAACAAAAAAAAGAATTCAGATTATAACTCATATAACGCTCGATTCGATAGAAGAGACCGGATATAATTTTGAGCTATTTTCCAAAAATGAACATACAATCAATCAATATATTAAAAATAATTATTCTTGGTATTTTAGTAATATTCAAGGTATTGAAGGAATATGCACGCAGCTTCTTTCTACACCTAATGGTTTGTTAATAGCTACATCTGAAGGTTTGTATTTGAAAGACAATAATTCACTAAAAAAAATTGAGAAAATTGATAATTGCAAACAAATTTATCTTGATGATTCAATTTTGGTAGCATTGACCGATTCAAAATTATTATTGTTGAACGTATCTGATTTCAGCGTTTTATCACAATTGTCACTTTCAGGCGGAGTTGTGAATTTTACTAATGAGATGAATACTATTTGGGTTGCAAAAACAGGAGGGCTCTTCAAAGTTGATATAGGAAATGATAATTCATTTTCTGAAATTAAGGAATATAAACTACAAAACGGATTTTATAAGAGAATTTTTGTTGTCAATAATTCTGCTACCTTCATTTGTGGCGATGCTGTTTTTGGATATGATAGTACACTCGATTCTATTGTTAAAATTGCTACTTTGCCTATGAATTGCGTAGATCAACCTGAAGTATATTCATTTAATAATGAGACTATTTTATCTAAATCATGTTTAGGATTTAAAGTAGTTGGAAAATCAAGAGAAAACGATGCTATTGAAAATCAGTTAAATTATTTTGAATTTGTTACATGCTTGTCTCCGGTAAATAAACAGCAATTTTGTATTACTACTACCGATAAAGTTTTTATATTTACCCAAACTTTAGTTTCTAATAGTCAGCCTATTGCAAAATTGACTATTAATTTGAACACACCTATATCTGAAATTATTTCTAAGCAGCAATTAGATTTTAGTTTATCGGCTCAAACATATCTTGGTGAGAGAAAAACTCTTTATAGATATAGAATAATTGGGGTATCAGACAATTGGTCGTCTTGGAGTGAAAACGTTCAATATTCTTTATCAAATTTGGCTTCGGGTAAATATACTATAGAAGCCGAAGCATATATTCCTCAGTCTAAAGTTATAAGAACAGAAAGCGTATCAATAAATATACCTACAAATTATCTGTCGAATTGTTGGATTTTTTTATTGTTGTCAATTGTAATTTTTATCATTATAGTTGTTATGTTTATGCTAAAGGTAAGAAATTATAAAGAAGACAATAATTTACTTATTGAAAGAATAAATGAATTAGAAAATAAAAATATTAAATCGAATAAAGATGTCTGAAATAACCTATGGTACAAGGGTCAAGCACGACCATTACGGAGAAGGAATCGTAAGCAAAGTAGAACTTACTTCGTATGAAATATTTTTCGAAACAAAAGGAAGGTTTTCCATATCAAAAAATTCAGATTTGCTCGAAGTCATTGAATACAATCCTACTAATCAAACTTCTAGTAGCGGAGTTTCATTGAATCAAATGGAAGAGTTACTCTGTTATGTGCTTGATAAATACAATGCTTTGACGTATACTGTTGATTTAGGTAAAAAATGGGAGGGAGGAACTCTTTTGTTGCAGCCGGCAAATAAAGATTTGAAGCCAAAAGAAATTCCTATAGAAGTTTTCTTTCACAAAATTGTTATGTTAAGAGATAAATTGAGAGTTTTAGAACAACAAATAAATAGTCATGAAATTCTTAATGATCAAGATAAAATTAATCTTCAACAATACATAACTAAAATTTATGGATCACTTACTACATTTAATATATTATTCGACTCAAAAGAAGATTTTTTTGTAGGTCAGAAATCTTAAAAAATTAACATAAAATTAACATAAACTTAACATGTAATTCTTTTGATTTAACATGTTAATGATATTTGTGAATATTAGTACATGCTGCTATTGGTAGTTTTACTTACTCACTCTTCTCGTAACATTTCTCCACTACTATTTAGAACACTGATATTTGATAAGTATATCAAGTATCAGTAGTTTATGTTTCTAAATAACAGATGTTTGCAGATTTTATTCATCTATTTAACATTGGCTTAATATAAACTTAATCTCAAATTAATCATAAATAGATACTACTCATTTAACTTAGCGGAATAATTAATAGATGAGTAATTTCCTTAAAAATGGATACTTAAGCTATTATTTTTAAAGAAAAGAGTATTATAAAAATGAAGTAATTAAAGTTTATAATTAAATATGTTAATATGAAAAAAGTAATTTTAGGAATTGTAGCTATTGTAGCATTAGTTTCATTTACAATGAATTTGAATGTAAAAATTAAAGGTAGCGACACTTGTTTACCATTAGTACAGAAAGTATCTGAGGTTTATATGAAAAGCAACACAGGTGCTTCAATAACTGTAACAGGTGGTGGTTCTGGTGTTGGTATAAAATCGCTTATGAATGGTTCTACTGATCTTGCAATGGCATCGAGAAAGATGAAGATGGATGAAAAAATGCAAATGACTGAAGCTGGAAAAACTGTAAAAGAAGTTATAATGGCTTATGATGCTCTTTCTGTTGTTGTACATAAAGATAATAAAGTGAGCAAACTTACACGTGAACAAGTAGAAGGAATATACACCGGAACAATAACCAACTGGAAAGAAGTAGGTGGCGTTGATATGAAAATAGTTGTTTATTCAAGAGAAACGAGTTCGGGTACTTATGAGTTTTTTAAAGAAAAAGTACTAAAAAATAAAAATTTTGCTGCAAGCTGTATGCTTATGCCTGCAACAGGAGCAATTATACAATCGGTGAGTCAGACAAAAGGAGCAATAGGTTATGTAGGTCTTGCTTATCTAGAACCTACAGTTAAGGCATTGAATATTTCTTATGATGCAGGAAAAACTTATGTTACTCCTTCAATGGCAAATGCAAAAAGTAAACTCTATCCGGTTACAAGACCACTATATATTTATTTGATTGCAAGCCAAGAGGCTCAATACAAACATTATATTGACTTCTTTTTATCTGCAGAAGGTCAGAAAATTGTTGAATTAGAAGGTTATGTACCTATCAAGTAAATTTCTTTAAAACTTAATATATACACTTTCATATTGAAGTAATATCAAATTAGAGATGTTTTTTCGAAATGGAAGTGTATGCACTTAAAAAAATAATTAGCAGTGAATAAGGTAGTCAGAAAATATATAGAAAATTCGGTGGTTTCTGTTTTGTTTACCAGTAGTTTGGTCACTACAATAACAGTTATTTTTATCACCTTTTTTCTATTTTATGAAGGAATGGGGCTGTTTAGAGAAAAACCTCTCGAAGCTGACTTTATTATAGCTGTAAACAAGAGCAATACGGTTAAAAAACTTGATAACCAGCAAATTGGTGCAGTTTTTAATCAAGATATTACTAATTGGAAAGAACTAGGAGGCGATAGTCTTCCAATAGAAATACTAAGTTTATATACTATTGAAAATTATTATTCTGAGGAAGATTTAGGTGAAGATTTTTCATTGTTGCCTCAGAAAATAAATGAATTTCTTGAACAAACGCCAGGTGCAATTGTCTGTTTTACAAAAGCATTCATGCCCGAAAAGATTCATGGAGATGAGATTCACATAGATAATATAGAATTGCTTCAATTTTTGAAAGGTAAATCATGGCTACCAACCTCTCAGCCTGTTGCACAGTTGGGTATATTGCCCCTTATTTTAGGTACTTTATGGGTAAGTTTGGGAGCAATACTTATAGCTTTACCTTTAGGTGTAGCATCGGCTATTTATATGGCAGAAGTTGCCAAACCTAAATTAAGAAATTTACTTAAGCCCGTAATTGAACTACTTTCAGGAATACCTTCTGTTGTTTATGGTTTTTTCGGACTTATAATTATAGTTCCTTTCATTCAGCAGTTGTTTAATGTGCCTGTAGGAGAAACTGCTTTGGCAGGTTCTATAGTATTGGCTATTATGGCTTTACCTACAATTATTACAATATCAGAAGATGCTATTCGTACCACACCGCTTGCTTTGCGCGAAGCTAGTTTGGCTTTAGGCGCAACCCGTTGGCAAACCGTACTGAGAGTTGTAATTCCTTATTCAAAATCTGGAATATCGGCAGGTATAATTTTAGGTATTGGTAGAGCAATTGGAGAAACTATGGCAGTGCTAATGGTTACTGGAAATGCCGGTACAATGCCTACTTCCTTCTTGCAACCGGTTCGTACAATTCCAGCTACTATTGCTGCCGAACTTGGCGAAGTTCCTATGGGTGGTGTGCATTATAAAGCTTTATTTATGCTTGGTATTATTCTGTTTCTTATAAATATGATTATAAATATAAGTGTAGAATACATAAAAAAAGGTAGAGTTGGTAGATAATTGCGTTTCAGGTAATTTGGTTTTTATAGAAAAATAAAGTTAATGAATAAAAAAGTAAGCGAAGCTATAGCTTTTGGTATTTTTCGAGTTTTGAGTTTTTTGTTGGTTGGTGTTTTAGCTCTTATATTGTTGTTTATAATAGTGAGAGGCGTCGAAGCAATCAGTTGGGATTTCCTTACAAAAATGCCTTCAGATGGTATGACTTCAGGAGGTATTCTTCCTGCAATTGTAGGTACATTGTGCCTGATGTTTGGTAGTATTGTTTTTGCATTCCCAATTGGAGTTTTGTCTGGAATATATTTGAATGAGTATCTTAAAGAGTCAAAACTTAAAAGATTTCTCCGTCTTATGACAAATAATTTGGCAGGAATACCATCAATAGTTTTTGGTTTGTTTGGAATGGCACTGTTCGTTAATAAACTTAATTTTGGCGATTCAATTTTAGCCGGTTCCTTAACGCTTGGGCTTATGGTATTGCCGGTAATAATACGAACAACAGAAGAAGCTCTGAAAATGGTTCCTAACTCGCTCAGAGTTGCTAGTTACGCATTAGGTGCTACTCGGTTACAAACCGTTTTTAGAATTGTTTTACCAATTGGTATGCCCAATGTTCTTACTGGTTTAATATTGTCAATGGGACGAGTTTCCGGCGAAACAGCACCTATACTTTTTACTGTAGCTGCTTATTTTCTCCCTAAATTGCCAACATCAATTTTTGATCAGACAATGGCGTTGCCTTATCATCTTTATGTATTAGTTACCAGTGGTACTAACATTGAAGCTTCTAGACCTATGGCTTATGGTACGGCTTTGGTACTTGTTATTATGGTACTGATTTTTAATTTATCAGCAAATCTATTAAGAAGAAAATTCTCTAAAAAAGTTAAGCTTAAGTAATTATGGCAAAAAAAGTTGAAGTAAGTAATTTGAATTTGAGGTATGGAGATTTTCATGCTCTTAAAAATATAAATTTGAGTATTGAAGAGCGTTCTGTAACTGCGCTTATTGGACCATCAGGTTGCGGTAAATCTACTTTTATTCGTTGTCTAAATAGGATGAACGACCTTGTAGATCATGTTACAATTGATGGAAGTGTTTTACTAGAGGGCGAAGATATATACAGAAAAGGCATTGATATCGATAATCTAAGATATAGAGTGGGTATGGTTTTCCAGAAACCAAATCCGTTTCCGAAATCAATATTTGAGAATGTTGCTTATGGATTGCGGGTGAATGGAGTGAAAGATAAATCCTTTATAGAGAATAAAGTGAGAGAATCTCTTGTGAAAACTGCTCTTTGGGATGAGGTTAAAGATGATCTTAAAAAGTCTGCAATCGATTTGTCGGGCGGACAGCAACAACGCTTGTGCATTGCTCGGTCGTTAGCAGTAGAACCTACTATGTTACTTATGGACGAACCTACTTCTGCGCTTGACCCTATTTCTACAGCAAAAATTGAAGATTTGATATTTGAACTTAAAAAGCAATATACAATTGTAATTGTCACACATAATATGCAGCAGGCTGCTAGAGTAAGCGATGTTACTGCTTTCTTTTACATAGGCGAACTTATTGAAACAGATACCACATCAAAGATTTTTACAAATCCAAAGCAAGAGAAAACTCAAAATTACATTACCGGAAGGTTTGGTTAATACATATTGAATTTGTAACTTTTACAGAAATCATTTTTTAATTTTCATAATCTATTAAATATGTTACCTCAAGAACAAGCTTCAAAAATGATTCGCGATAATACCGTGAAAATGTGGATGATTACCTCTGTGCAGATTGAAAAGGCTCAGAAATACATGCACAACAAAGAGGATGTTAAGCTGAAAGAATTAAAGAAAAACGAAAAATATATAGATTCGTATGAATTGAAATTGTATTTCGATTGTGAAAATTTTTTGGCTTTATTTTCTCCGGTTGCAATTGATTTAAGATTTGTACTTTCTACACTTCATATATCTTATGATTTGGAACGTATAGGCGATATGGCTCGAAAGATTGTACAAACTTTGAAAACTTGTACTACTCTTACCGAGGATATGATTGCCCTTTTTGAAATCGATAGAATGTTTGATGTTTGCAGTGATTCGCTCGAAAAAGTACTGAATGCTTATGAAACAATAAATTCTGATATTGCAAGACAAGTTTTGGTTCAAGATGCGATATTAAACGAAATAAATAAATTGGCAACAAGTAGAGCTGTTACTGCTATTCAAAAAAATCCACAGGATGCCGAAATATATTTAAATCTCACCTCTGTAACCCGGAGATTAGAACGTCTAGGCGATCATATAAAAAATATAGCAGAAGAAATAATATTTTATGTGGAGGCAGATGTGCTGAAACATAAAAAATCTAGAGACTTTTTAGAAGATAATTTATTGTAAATAATATTAATTTTCAATGTAAGAAAAGAGGTTGTCATATAATTATGATAGCCTCTTTTTTTTATGTATTCCTTTTGGTAATACTGTATATACGTAAAATCATTCAGTAAAATACTCACTAAATTCATCTAGTATTTAATTTAAATTTGATATATAAGAAATACCGAAACATTTTTTTTCATTTTAGTTCATAGTAAAGTCAACAGAAATTCCGTTTTACTATAAGAAACAACCTTGAGAGATATTGCTCTTAGAATAAAAAAATGAACATTAAAATTCTATAAGATTATGAAAGATTTTAAATATGATTTTGTTACCGACAGTTTTGCTGTAAATTCTAAAGAAATTCATTTATTAAGAAATGAAGAGCCGTATAGAATTTACAAGTTAGAAACAGTAAGTGAAATTAAAATTTTCTACGGAAAAGAGCTGAAATTGTGGTTTGTAGCTATGATAATAGGTTTAATAATGTCTGGTGTTGGGATTTATCTTTTGTTGCAAATGGTTAAGCAAATATTTTTTAATTATACCGATGCCATTACATTAGAACATTACATTGTTACATTCCCACCTTTATTTGTTGGTTTGTTTTTATTATACTCATCTTTGAGAAAAACATTTGTTATTTCTATCAGGACTCAAGGCAAAGAATTATATCTTTCTTTAAAAGATTTAATAAAAAACGGTCAACTAGAAGATTTCTTTAAGTTTGTGAGAGAACATTTTAGCAGTAAGGTAAAGAAAATGCCTGTTGAAAGTACGATTAATCTTGATTAATTTTTTTTCGTTGATGTATCAAAAGTAACATTAATTAGAATAGAAATACTCAAATTATTATGTTGTAAAAATTATTAACATTCTTACAACTCGGAGATTATAAACAAAAAGACCTGTCATTTTACTAAATGGCAGGTCTTTTTTCGTCAAATCAAAAAATAATATTAACCTCTATTATCTATTTGTGTATAATTTGTAGCAGGATACACGTTTTTGTATGCAGGTCTGATGATTCTCTTTTGCTCAAAGTTAAGCTCTTCAAGACGGTGAGCTGCCCAACCTGCCATTCTAGACATTGCAAACACCGGGGTAAATACTTCTTCCGGAATACCTATTGCAGAATATACAAAGCCAGAGTAAAAGTCTACGTTAGCACAAACAACTTTATCAGAAGCACCACCTTTAAACTCAGCAAAAGCTTCTGGCGCTAGGCGTTCTACTCTTTCATATAATTCATATTCAGCCAATTTTCCTTTTTCTTGAGCTAGTTTTCTAGCACTTTCTTTAAGAATTATTGCTCTTGGGTCTGATAATGTATAAATAGCATGTCCAATTCCGTAGATTTTACCTGAGCCATTAAATGCTTCTTTTCTAAGAATTTTCATCAGATAATCTCTCACTTCGCGGTCGTTTTCCCAGTCCTTAACATTTGCTTTTATATTAGTCATCATCTCTTCCACCATTAAGTTTGCTCCACCGTGCAGAGGACCTTTAAGCGATGCAATTGCAGATGCTGTAGAAGCGTATGTATCTGTACCCGAAGAACTTGTTACTCTCATAACAAATGTTGAATTATTACCTCCACCATGCTCTGCATGAAGAACTAAAGCTAAATCAAGAATTTGAGCTTCAGATTTTGTCCAATTATCTTCACCTTTAAGTAGGTATAAAAAGTTTTCGGCAGTAGACAGGAGCGGATTAGGATGTCTTACAACCAATTCACCTCTGTGGTAAGCGTGCATCATTCCATGATAAGCATAAGCAATTATCACCGGAAATTTTGCTATAAGGCTAATTGATTGTCTTAGAATATTTTCTCTTGATATGTCATCGGCATATTTATCTAGGGTGTAAAGTGCCAATACAGAACGAGATAGCATATTCATGATGTCTCTTCCTCGTAATGAAAGAATCATGTTTTTTACGAAAGAACTGGTTAAATCTCTTTTGCTAGCTAATAGAGAATTGAAAGCATCTAACTCATTTTTATTAGGGAGCTTTCCAGAAAGTAATAGATAGGTGCTTTCTTCAAAACCTTGTCTTCTGTCTTTTAGAAATCCTTTGCAGATTTCTTCAACATCCATTCCTCTATAGAATAATTTTCCTTCAATAGGTTCTAACCCTTTATCTGTTTTATTATATCCTTTTACATCTCCAATATTAGTAAGACCAACCAAAACTCCTGTATGATCTTTATTTCTCAAACCACGCTTTACATCGAATTTCTCAAATAATTCTTTGTCAAGTCGGCAACTTTCTTTGACGGCACTTGATAGGTGTACCAATAATTCATCGTGTGTCATAGGCGTATTTATTTGTTGTTATTTATTAATTCTTGTATAAATTCTTTTGTTGTCCGTTTTTTGCCACCTTCCATAAGTGAAAATAAGTCGGCGGTAACGGTTTTATTTATAAATGCTTTTTTAATAGATTCATATAAAAGTTTTGCAGCTTCATCCCAACCAATGTATTCTAGGAGCAATGCCGCAGAAAGTAAAAATGAACTCGGATTGGCTATTCCTTTTCCGGCAATAGATGGAGCAGTTCCGTGAGTTGCCTCAAATACAGCATGTCCGGTATTGTAATTTATATTTGCACCTGGCGAAATACCGATACCTCCAACCATAGCGGCTAACTGGTCTGATACATAATCGCCGGTCAAATTCATTGTAGCTATTACCGAATAATTTTTAGGATGTAACAGCGTCTCTTGCAAAAAGGCATCGGTTATTACATCGTTAATTATAACCTTTCCTTTATCTTTAGCTTGTTGAAGGAGCATGGCTGCAATGTTTTCTCCCGATTCTGTAATATCTTTTTGATATTGTTGCATGGTATAAACCTTATCGCCAAACAATTTCTCTGCAATATCGTAGCCCCAGTTTTTAAATGCACCTTCGGTAAATTTCATAATATTTCCTTTATGAACTAAAGTAACAGTAGGTTTCTTATTATCAATAGCATACTTTATAGCAGCAATTATGAGTCTTTCGCTACCTTCTTGCGATACTGGTTTTACGCCCAATGATACCGTTTCAGGAAATCTTATGGAATTAACTCCCATTTCATTAAGCAGGAAATTTTTAAATTTCTATTCTCTTTGTGCCGTGCATAAATTCTATTCCGGCATAAATATCTTCAGTATTTCTCTAAAAATTGTAAAATCTACATTTTGTGGGTCTTTTACCGGACTCACAATTCCTTCAAAATATCTTACCGGTCTGAAACAAACATACAAATCTAGTTTCTGACGAAGTTGTACATTTATTGAACGAAATCCTTTTCCTACAGGTGTGGTAAGCGGTCCTTTTATTGAAACTATATGTTTTTGGAGAATTTCAACCGTTTCATCGGGCAAAATTGTTCCAGTCTTTTCCATTGCTTTACCGCCAGCCAGTACCTCTTTCCAAATAATACTCTTTTTGCCTTTATAGGCTTTTTCTATTACTTCATTTACAAATTCAATTGAAGGTTTACAAATATCTACACCAATGCCATCTCCTTCTATATAAGGTATTTCTGGATTTTCAGGAACAATAAGCTTATTATTTTCAAATTTTATTAGAGACATTTCTGCTAGTTTTAATATTTGTAATATTTTATTTATTAGTAGCAACTAAATTTAATGCACTTCCGGCTTTAAACCATTCTATTTGAAGTTGATTGTAGGTTTGAATTGCTTCTATTTCTTCTGTCGAACCATCAATGTGTTTTATTACAACTTTTATATTTTTATTTGGAGAAAATTTTGAAAGTCCGATAATTGAAAGCGTGTCGTCTTCTTTTATTTTATCGTAATCGTTGCTATTGGCAAAGGTGAGGGCTAACATTCCCTGTTTTTTTAAATTTGTTTCATGTATTCTTGCAAACGATTTTGCCAAAATTACTTTTACACCAAGAAATCTAGGTTCCATAGCAGCATGTTCTCTTGAAGAGCCTTCGCCGTAGTTGTCTTCAGCAACAACAATAGAATCTATGCCTACAGCTTTGTATGCTTTAGCAACCGATGAAACTTTATCATATTGTTGGTTGAGCTGATTTTTTACTGTATTACTTTCACCATTATAAGCATTTATGGCTCCCATCAATAAATTGTCTGAGATATTTTGTAAATGCCCACGATATTTAAGCCACGGACCTGCCATTGAAATATGGTCAGTGGTGCATTTACCTTTCACTTTGATAAGAAGCTTCAAATCGGTAAAATCTTTACCATTCCATGCTTTGAAGGGTTCAAGAAGTTGCAATCTATCGGAAATAGAATTTACTAAAATTTCAATTCCTGCATTTTTATCGTCAGGGGCAATGAAACCTGCATCAGCCTTTTCAAAACCTTTTTGTGGTATTACTTCACCTTTCGGAGCTTCAAGTTTCACTTTTTCTCCTTTTGAATTGGTAAGAGTATCAGTGAGTGGATTAAAATCCATTCTTCCGGCTAGTGTAAGAGCCGTAACTATTTCGGGCGAGGCAACAAATGAATATGTATTTGGGTTACCATCGTTTCTTTTTGCAAAGTTTCTGTTGAATGAGGTTATTATTGAATTCTTTTCCTCCGGATTTTCATTTTTTCTATTCCATTGTCCAATGCACGGTCCGCAGGCATTTGCCATTACCAATCCGCCAATTTGGTTGAATACAGATAATACACCATCGCGTTCAGCAGTTTGTTTAACCATATCAGAACCTGGAGTTATTATAAAGTCAGCTTTTACCTGCAAGTCTTTCTCTTGTGCTTGTTTGGCTACAGAAGAAGCTCTGGTCATATCTTCATAAGAAGAGTTTGTGCAAGAACCTATTAAACCTACTTTTAGTTCTAAAGGAATATTTTCTTTTTGTGCAAATTCTTTAAATTCAGAAATAGGAGTTGCTACATCTGGCGAGAAAGGACCATTTATGTATGGCTCAAGTTTGTTTAGGTCAATTTCAATAACTCTATCAAAATATTTTTCCGGATTTTCAAGCACCTCTTGGTCAGCTTTCAGGTATTGAGCAATAGCATCAGCGCTTTGTGCAACTTCTTGTCTGTTAGTGCTTTTTAGGTAGAGCTTCATGCTTTTGTCATAAGCAAATATTGAAGTTGTAGCACCTACTTCGGCTCCCATATTACAAATAGTAGCCTTTCCTGTACAAGAAAGATTATCTGCACTTTCGCCAAAATATTCAATAATTGCATTAGTTCCACCCTTCACCGTAAGAATACCAGCTAATTTTAGAATAATATCTTTAGGAGAAGCCCAACCACTTAGTTTGCCTGTGAGTTTAACACCTATAAGTTTAGGCATTTTAAGTTCCCAAGCCATACCAGACATTACATCAACAGCATCGGCACCGCCTACACCTATAGAAATCATTCCTAAACCGCCACCATTCACCGTGTGACTGTCTGTTCCTATTATCATGCCACCAGGGTAGGCATAGTTTTCTAATATTATTTGGTGAATAATACCTGCGCCTGGTTTCCAAAATCCAATACCATATTTTTGTGAAACAGAACTAAGAAAATCATAGACCTCTTTGTTGGTCTGATTAGCTTTTGAGAGGTCAAAAGCCACACCACTTTCGGCTATTATTAAATGGTCGCAATGAACCGATGAGGGTACTGCTGTTTTACTTTTTTTTGTGTTTATGAACTGCAACAAAGCCATTTGGGCTGTAGCATCTTGCATGGCAACTCTATCAGGGTAAAAATTAACATAATCTATACCTCTTTTTATTTCAGATACTTGTGCTAAATCAGCCTCGTCTATATGTGCATACAAAATCTTTTCCGATAGGGTGAGTGGGCGTTTAACCTGCGTTTTTACATTGTCTATTCTGCTTTTAATTTTTGAGTAAGTACTCTTTATCAGTGCTATGTCGTAGATCATTATTAAAGTAATATTAAGGTTAATTACTAGTTATGTTAATTTTTTTTTAGACTGACGAAACTAAGAATTATTACAAGATTTTTCAAATAATATATTGTTTATAATTTGCTTATTTTTGCAAATACTGTCTTTATGAATTTCTATTTTTGCATTCCTTTGTTTTTAGGTGCAATATTTAATTATTTTTATCGACCAAAGGTTTGCAAATTGACTGATATATTGTATTTCTAAGATGGAAAAAGCTACAAAAATAAATAGTGAGAATAATAGAATTTCAGTAGAACTGTTTAATAATATAGAAGCCGTTTCTTTTTTTTATTCACTTTTACTTTATGTATTTGCTAAGCCATGGCACAATCTGTTGTGGTATAAGCGTTTTGAAGTTACAGGAAAGGAGCAATTAAAAAACAATGTGGCGTATATTTTCTGTCCTAATCATCAGAATGCGCTTATGGATGCTATGGCTTTTGTAACTTCGTCTCCAATTCAATTGGTATGGTTGGCTCGAGCCGATATTTTTAAAAGTAAAATAGCTAAATCTATATTTACTTTCATGAAAATATTGCCAGTTTTTCGAATTAGAGATGGTGCCGATAGTTTAGGCGATAACGAATTGATTTTTGCAAAGTGTTCTGATATTTTGAACCAGAAAAAATCAATTGCATTATTTCCTGAAGCTACACATTGGGGTTTTAGAAAGTTGAGAAATACAAAAAAGGCTGCACCACGCATTGCCTTCTTGGCAGCAGAAAACAGCAATTTTACACTTGATGTTCATATTGTACCTTGCGGAATGTATTATCAGAACTATACGTCGGCTCGCAGTGGTTTATTATTGCAGTATGGAAAACCTTTTTCTATCTCAGACTTTGTGGTATTGTATAAGGAAAATCCAAGTAAGGCCTACAACTCTCTGCGTGAAAGAATTGAGTCGGAAATGCGACCTTTAATAATTGATATTAAAACAGAGAAATATTATAAAACTTTTGATGAGGTAAGAAATATTTTTGATCAGTATTTGTTTACAGAAGGGAAGTCGGAACGTTCTATGATACAGAAATTTAATGCAGATAAATTAATTATTGCAAAGCTCAATGAAGTTTTGCTTGAAAATGAATCAGAAATAGAACTTTTGGCAGCAAACGTAGAACAATATTCTGCTTTGAAAAATAAAATAGATATAAATGAAGAAGTTATACAATACTCCAGTTCAAATTCTTTATTCAAACTGGGTATTGGTTTAATAATGCTTTTTATTTTGTTGCCGATATTTTTAGTTGGCTACTTTTCGCTGTTAATACCTTATTTTATTCCACTCTATTTTATAAATAAAAAGGTTAAGGATAAGCAGTTTATCAGTTCGGTTTCTTTTGGATTAAGTTTTTTTCTAATACCTGCTTTTCATCTTATTTATCTTTTGATTATTTTTAATTCTATCAATTTGTCTTTAGTATTTGTACCAGTATTTTTATTCTTTTTCATTTTTCTATTTCCCTTTACTATAGATTATTATAAAAGGGTAATCTTATTAAAATCATCGGTTCGATTTTTATTTTTGAACCGTTTTGGAAATAAGATGGTTTTTGAACTCACAGAAATGCGTTTGTTAATAATAAGTAAAATGAAGGAATTGTTTGACACAAAATAAAAAAGGTTGTGTCTAAAAAACACAACCTAATCATTTAATAAATAATAAACCTTTTATTTAATAAACATTGCACACAAACCTACTCTTTATCAATCTAAATATCTAAAAAAACGTTTTTAAAATTTTATAGTGCTGAATATGTTAACTTTACAAGATGCTTTGTTTATTTTTGAGCATCTATAAGTGTGAACTCAACTTTATTGTCAGATTTTGTAAAACCTTGCCATACTGTTCCGTCTTCGAAAACTGCATTTATACGACAAACATATTTTCCTGTCTGTAATTTTACACCATCAACAGTACCATCCCAACCTTCTGCGGGGTAACCATCTTGTAATAATGTAGATTCCCAAATTCTTTCATTTTGAGGATTGAAAATTTCAATTCTATATTTTGATAGAGGAGAAGATACATCTGCTTTATAACCTTCTTTATTAGAAGCAAAATAACTTGTTGGTACTCTTAGAAAATGTTTTGTAACATTAACTTTTGATTTGAATTCAGATTTACATTTACTTAAATCTGTTACCTCTAGTTTTAAGTCATAGATATCAGACGCTTCAAATTTGTGAATTGGAAAAGCATCGTTATAAATTATATTATTAATATGCCAAACGTATTTGAACCCGTTTGTGTGTCCTGAAAATTCAAATCTATATTCGGTTACATCAGTCATTGATGCTACAACCGTTCCTTCGGGTTGTTTTTTTACTATGACAGGTATTACTATTTCTGATTTACATTGGTTTTCAAGATTAATATCGGTAAGTATTATAGTATCTAAACCTGCAAATTGCCAGTTTACTTTCATGTACCCGTTGCTGATAGGGGTGTACGGATTTTTCTTCACTTGCCAAATATATTGTTTGCCAAGGTCTTTGTCATTAGAAACGGCGTAAGGTGCATCAAAAACTCCTTGACAAACTTCTGTTTTTCCTTTGAATCCGGGAGTTTCAGGTTTGTCAACAGCAACAGAAAGTTTTTTGTTTAAACGGTTTCCTTTTTTATTTTCTATAATAGCTTCAATTTCGTTGACACCTTCTTTATTCCATACAATGCGTATTTCGTGTTCCGACTTATCTACCAATGATGCATTAGAAGGAATATTCCATTTTATTGCAGTTTCTTTATTTACAGCACCTTTAAGCGAATAGACACATTCATTTCCAACACAAGTTTTTTGTCTGCCGAATAGTGCATAATCGGTAGGGTTTATCATTTCTAATTCATCATTTTCAAAATTTTCAATAGAACTTGTTTCCGTTTCTGTTTCTTTCTCATGGTTGACAGGTTCTTTTACATTATTATTAATTAGAGTTGTTGGTTTTTTATTAAGAGCTAAAATAGCAGCTTCTTGTTTTTCAATATTTACAGATTGTTTTTCTGAAGATGCTGTTATTGCTGTTTCTTCATTTATGTAATTGGTCTTTTCAATTTCTTTAGTTATTGGAGCTATTACAGACGGTTCATTATTTTGTTGAGGCAGGTTAAAACCTATACCCAATAAAAGAGAAAGTGCTGCAACATAATAAACATTAACTTTGTTCAATTGGAATCTGAAGAAATCTCTTACCATGAGTTTGGTTTGTATTTTCAACCATAATCCGGAAGGAGGTGTAACTTCTTCATTTTCAAATGTTTTTTTATACGCATCGTCTATACTTACGTCATTTAGTTTAGTCTCAATGCCGGACCAAGTAAATTCAGGCGGAGAGGTCTGCTCATTTCTAAAAGCATTGCCGTATAACTCCTCTATTAATATTTTTTTACTAGACATTTTGAATCTTTTCTTTACTTAATTCCATTAACTTTGTTTGAATAATTTTTCTAGCCCTATGAAATTGTGATTTCGATGTGGCTATATCTATTCCAAGTATTTCTGCTATTTCTCTATGTTTGTACCCTTCTATTGCAAAAAGATTAAAAACCATTTTGTAACCTTCAGAGAGCTCTTTTACAACATTTAATAATTCTTCTTTTGTAAACTCAGCATCATCTACATGAAATGATGTAATATCACTTTCTCTAATTTCTTCTACGTCTAATTGTTCGTAGTATTTCGTGTTTTGTCTGTAGTTCGTTATTGATGTATTTACAAAAATTCTTTTCATCCAACCTTCAAATGAATGTTCTCTTGAAAATTGATGAATTTTGGTAAATATTTTCAAAAAACCTTCTTGTAGAATATCGTCTGCTTCTGCTTTATCTTTGGCATAGCGAAGACAAATACTGTACATGCGTGAAGAAAAACGCTCATAAAGAACTTTCTGCATTTTTCTGTCATTTTTCAGACATCCTTCTATTATTTCATTTTCTGTAATCATCAACATCTTTTATTATATGCAAGACTTTTAAGTTTTTCGATTGGTTGCATTATTAATCAATTAAAATTAATTAATATTCTATAGTTTCAATCTTTATTTTATATTTTCTGTGCTTGTATCGGTTGTATATTTTATATTTTCATTATCTCACATATATTTTTTATGTAGTTTTGTAAATGTCAAAAATTAGTATAATATATATTTATTGTAATGAATATTAAGAAATTACTCTGTTTTTTGCTAACGGTTGCTACTGTTACTATTATATTGTCTAGTTGTTCAAAAAACAATGCAGACCTTGCTATTCAATTTGTTAAGCTTAATAAATCTATTGATGTAGAGGATTTTCTTTTTTTAGATTCTCTGAATGGTTTTCTTTGTGGCGGTGTAGTTTTGGAAGAGGGCTGTATTTATAAAACCAGCGATGGTGGTGAAACATGGGACTTGCAATTTGAATGTACTGATAAACTAAGGAAGCTGTATATGGATGATTCTTCTAATATATATGCAGTGGGAGATAGCTTGTGTATTATTAAAAGTACTGATTTTGGCAATACTTGGCAGCATAGTTTTACCGCAGCTGCTCAGTCGTTTTGGTTTTGGGATAGAAGTAATCTGAGAGGTCTATGCAAAGCTCCTTGGGGCGAGCTAATTGCAGTAGGACGGAAGCAAAGTTCTTTTGGACTTATTTATCACGATGGAAAAGAAAATGATTATTTGACGCCTCTACAAGTCGGGTTTTCTATGAATGATATTATAGTTCACAACAATGAGGTTGTTGTTGCCGGATATGGGGCATTATTTACTGTAGACTCTTTGTTTGAGTTCGATTATCTTCCAATAAATGATGATAATTTTGTTGATTTATTTGCAATTGATAATTCAATTTATGCTTGTGGCTACAACGGAGGTATCTACAAAATAGAAGATGGTGATTATTTAAGTCAGAAAAAAGTAAATAAAATAGTTTCTTTTTCAAGAGAACACTTTCTTTCTATTTGTTTTGCCGACACTATGAACGGTATCTGTTGCGGAGAAAGAGGGGTTGTATATGCAACTTCTGATGGTGGAAATGCTTGGAAATCAATAGAATTAGCAGATAAACAGTCTTTAAGGAGTGTTGTATCTGCTAATTCTTATTTTTTAATAGGTTCAGAAAACGGTATTATTTATAGATATCCTGTTAAGAATGTATCTCTGCTTTTAGAATAAATAATGCACCACTATGATCTAATGGTAAAAATTTATAATCCAAGCTACCAGCTTTTCTAGCAATATCAATTAAACCTAAACCGGCACCTCCTTTATCAGAAAGTTTACCGTCTTTCAATTGTCTTTTGTACATTTCTTTTAACTCTTCGGGGGTAGAGTGAATAACCGACTCAATTTGTTCTTGAAGTATTTCTTTTTTCTCGAAAGACACTTTGTTAGAAGTAATTATGTAATAGGAGTCATCTTTCTTTCCTATGATAAATAGACCACTTCCTATAGATCTTTTATCAGAAATCCAATCAGAATGTTTATTTAAATTTTGAAGCGTTTCTACCAAAACATGATATACTTTTTTCTTAGTATTTCTGTCTTCTTCAAGCAAATCCATTTTACCTTCGGCCATGTTTGCAAACATCTTTGTAATTTCATGACTAAACTCTCCAAAATATACCAAGTCTATACTGCTTGATTCCATTTCATCATATAGGTTCAGAACCGATTTAATAAATCCGACATTTAATTCCATAGTTTTCTTAGTTGTAGTCCTTGCACCTGCAAAAACTCTTTAAAAGTAAAAATTTAATCGTTTTTTGCAAAATAATTTAATATAATATTAATCACCTTTCTATAAAACATTTTATATAGTACAAAACACGTATTATAATAATCATAAAATCAGTATGTTAATATAGAATGTTGCATAGTTTATTTTTTTAATATATTGAAAATTAGTACATTTTTTCATTTTAATCCCGAGAATTGAAGTGAAAATCAGCATTTTTCAAACGTATAATTATTAAATATTTTAAGTCTATTTGCAAGTTCGGGCAGTTGTTCAACTTTAATTGTAGATGTACAAGCTCTGAGACCGTCTTTTCTTTCGCTGCCGGTTATGTCAAGTGAAATTGCACTTATGCCAAAATAGAGCAGTCGGTGCAACAAGTCTTCTGATGATAAACCTTTATATGAAATGGTAAAATAAAATCCATCTGCCAGTTCTTTGTCAATATCTTTATCATAAACAATTGAAAAAGCATTTTCCACAAATATTTTTTTCATTAGTTTAGCTTTCTCTTTATATACTTTCACGTAATCTAGGAATTTATATTCGCCATTGTTTACCGCTTTAAGCATAGCTGCAAGGGCAAATTGAGAAGCGTGCGATGTGCCTGACGATAAGGTATATAATGCACCATAAATAACTGCCTGACCAAGAGAGTCCATTCCAAAATATGAACTCAGATTTTCAAACTTTTGGTTAAATAGTTTGTCTGAAATTACCAGCGATGCAATTCTTTGACCTGCATAACTAAATACTTTAGAGCTAGAAATGAGTAAGAAATAATTATCGGTATATTTTGCAATGCTTGGCTGATATGGTGCTACTCCCGGATTACCATAATCTTCTCTGAAATCCATTCCAAAGTACGCTAAATCTTCAATTACAACAATATCATATTTGTTGGCTATTTCTGCAATTGTTTTTAATTCATTTTCGGTAAAACATATCCACGATGGGTTGTTTGGATTAGAATATATTATTGAAGAGATTGTCCCATCTGCAATAATTTCCAGAAGTTTATCTTTCAGTTTTTCATTTCTATAGTTATACACATCGAAACTTTTAAATGGAAGTCCAAGTGTTTTTAATTGAGCTTTTTGTACCGGAAATCCCGGATCTATAAATAAAGTGGTTTGACGGTCTTTATGTCGTCTGTTAAGTGCCAGAAATGAAGCATAAGCACCCTGCATTGACCCAACAGTTGGTACACAACCATTTTCTGATACATCAACGTCAAGAAACAATTTCACAAATCTTGAAATTTCTTTTTTCACCTCAGGTATTCCCTCTATTGATGGATAAATAGAAGCAACACCACGTTCAAGGGCTTTAATTTCAGCATCTACACCTATTTGAGTAGCACTAATTCCTGGAACACCCATTTCCATTCTTATGAAAGGTACGCCTGATGCCTTTTCAATTTCATTTACCAATTTTACAATCTGTCTGATTGATGCTTTGCCTATTTTTTCAATCTGTAGTTCTTTTAATATTGTATCTACCAAATTGGTAGAAATAGGAGTTGTTTTCATATCTGTAGAAGTTTTCAAAAAGCAATCTATTAAGTAAATAGATTGCTATAAGTATGTTTTTAAAATTTGATAAATAGCTTAAAATTTAAATTAAGTATATAAAAAGAGTAATCTTAATTTCTACAAAATCAATTATTACAAATATACAATTTTTCGTAATTGAACGAAATTTGTATATTCGTTGCCCAAATATAAGAATTGCAAATTAGCATTAATTTTATGAAAAATTTATATTAGTTTGCACAGTAAAAAATTAAATATTTTCTAGTATGCCAAAAATTACTAACAATGTTATCAGGCTTATTATAGTAGTAGTCTTGTTTAAGCTGCTCTATATTGTAGTAGGTATAGTCTTTGATAAAGTATTGCCAAGCTCTATAAAAACTGTTGATGACAAAACACCAATTTCTGTATTTCAGAGAAATGATAGTGACTGGTACAGACGCATAGCAGAGAATTCTTATCCGGTAATTCATTCTAAAGCTGAGTTGGGAAAATGTAATAATTTCGATAATAATAAACAGAGTGTATGGGCTTTTTTTCCTGCCTATCCAATGCTCTTAAGAGGTACAGCAATCATTACTAGGTTGCCGTTTGATGTTGTAGCTTTTTTCTGGTCGCTTGTTTTAAGTTTTTTGGCTTCCTGGGGATTTTTTATGTTTGTGAAGGATTTTATGGGCGATAAGAAATTTGCATTTTTCGCCACGATATTATTGTTGCTTTGGCCTTTCCACTTTTATTTTTCTATGTATTACACCGAAGCTATATTCTTAGCTGCAAGTATGTGGGGTTTTTGGTCAGTAAGAAATAAAAATTGGATAGTCTGCTCTTTATCAATTATAGTACTTACTTTGGTAAGACCTAATGGTTTATTAGTAGCTTTTGCAATGTATGTATATTATTTGGAACAAACCGGCATAATAAGCAGAAAGGGAATAAGGTTGAAATACATAAACAGGGCAATTGTCATGAAAAGTTTATTGTTTTTGATTGGTCCTATTGTCCTAGCATTATTCTGTTTATATCAGTACAAAATGACCGGCTACTGGAACGCATATATGTATGCTCAGGAGGGATGGTGCAGAACATTCACTTTTCCATTTGCAGTATTATTTACCCAACACGAATATTCACTATATTTTAATTCTTTGTATGCCTTGGCTGCAATTTCTTTTTCAATTTTCTTAATCGGGAAGTTTCCTCTCAGTATGAATTTGATTATCTGGATTGGCTTATTACTTCCTCTTACTTATGGTTCAACAATTTCTGTACCTCGGTTTATATCTGTAATATTCCCTTTGTGGATATATGCAGCTTATTTTCTAAAGACCTTTCCATATAGAAAGTTATTATGGATTGCTTTGTTTGGCGGTCATTTAGTAATTTTCCTATTTTGGTATATAGCAAATCCGTTGTCTTATTAATATTATTTATAATAAAAAGAGGTAAAACTAATTACTAACAGAATTGTTTTACCTCTTTTTATATTCTTTCTTTTTCTTTTAAGGAAAAAAGTATTTTAAATTAATAACTTTTATTTCACTATAAGTAATTCATAAGTATCTTTTTGTGCATCAAGGTATATGAAATATACTCCTTTAGGCATATTGTAAAAAGGTAAAACCCCTGCCGTAACAGTTTGTTCTGAAAATAATTTTCCATCTAATGTATGTATTTTTAGGATGCCATTTTCAGGTATTTCTACAGTAAAATCTCCAGTTGATGGGTTCGGACTTATTTTTAGTTTAACCAGTGAATCTAGGCTTATTTCAGTATTCGTTTCTAAAAGTTGTGCTTCTGCAATATTTGAAAGTGACTGGCTAAATGGCCCTGAATCTGATTTTAATTTAGGGTGCTGAGCTACTGGCTGACAGAAAGAATTTAAATTAATTACAATATAGTAATAATAGATGTCATCCGATTTAATTCTTTCATTAATCCAACTTTCGTATAATTCTGAATTGTAGTAAGCATAAGGAATTGCGTATTTCTGTTTGGTTATTCCATATAAAATATACTCTCCAATGTAGCTACCTTCGTAGAAATCTTGTATCAGTTTTACATATTCATCTGCAGTTACAATAGATTGCAAATGCATGGTTTTGTGTTCTCTGCTTAGTTCAGACTCTATGCCACACTCATTAACCGCCGAAATTTTATAACGTTCTGAAGTTTTTTCAGGGTTCGATTTTTCATCTTTATAAACGCTTAGTTCCCCAGCAGGTACTTGAGCAATTTTTTCATATTTATTATTGGTTTTATTTTCTTTGTAAATATTATAGAAACTTATAAATTCATCGGTTTCTATGGGTTCCCATGTTATTAGATTTTTACCTGATTCGGGACCTGCAGTTACTGCACAAATTTCTTGTTTTTTAGGAAATTTTTTATCAACAGTTATATTGTATGTTGCATTGCAGGTATTGTCGGTGTTGGTTACTATGAAACTATATGTGCCAGGAAGCAAATTTGTTCGGTTTAACATATTTTTATTTGCATCTAAATCAGCCCATTTTGTAGAGAAATTCATAAGAGGTTCGTAGTAAACAGAAATAGAACCTGTACCTGTTTTGCATGCACTACTTGTTGTTAGCCATGAGGCATAAGGCATATCGCTAGATTTTAGCATTATTGAATTTTCAAAAGTACAGCCACTATTGTCTTTTATCTGATATTTATAATCGCCAATTGTTAGATCAGTTATTTTAGTAGTTTTTTCTCCATTGTTCCAAGATATATAGAGTGGTTCTACACCTCCGTTGGTTTCAACTACAATTGCTCCATCTTTTGATGTACATGTGCTCGGAGAAATAAGATCTGTAATAAGAACACTAATAGCTTCTGGTTGTTTAACTTCTATTGTTGCTACCTTTTTACAAGATTTACTGTCGGATACAGTCAATGAGTATACTCCTGCTTTTAAGTTCGTTAGTTTATCGTCGGTACGGGTTGTAGACCAATAATATCGGTACGGTGCAGTACCACCATCTATAGTGGTTTCTATACTTCCATCAGCATCACCGTTACAAAGAACATCGGTTTTAGCAAATCTTATTTTTATATCTTCACAATTATTTGAAGTATCTGCTTCTCTCACCATGACTGGATATATATGGTCTAAAGTAATTTGATTTTCACCCCCATTTATTGAATAGATTATTACTAACTTAACCATGTAAGTGCCAGGACTGGCAAAAACATAGACAGGATTTTCATCAAAAGAATCAGGAATCCCGTCTTCATTAAAATCCCAATATAATCGGCAATAATTTGTAGATTTGTTTTTAAACTGCGCAGCAAATGGAGCATAGTTTATTTCAGAATTGTTTAGAATTTCAAAATCGGCTTCACTATTCATATCATTGTCAAATCCAACGTAGAAAGGAGCATTAAAATGACATCCAAGAGCATCTTTAACATTAAGTTCATAATATCCAGAAGGAACATTTTTAATTTCATTTGTAGTTTCCCCATTACTCCATGAGTATTGGAAGGGAGACATTCCGCCTTCCATTTCAACATAGACGCCACCTGAATTTGGGTCACAAGGTTTTACTTTTTTTACATAAGTCCATGAAGTATCTAATTTTATAATACCTACCGAAACTTGGCCCTTCGTTCTACATTGATATTCATCATTGGAAATCACCTCATAGTCTATATAATAAGCACCACCAGTTACGCTATCATCCCAATATAATAGATGTAAATCCGGTTTAAGTTGTTCTACACGAAATCCAGATTTTGGATAGAACATAACATTTACATCTGGAGGTATACTACCTAATATTTGTATCGGTTTTTTTTCGACACAAGATTGTAAATACTTTCTTAATACAACATCTACTGGTAAAGGCATAAAATTTAATACAACAAAGTCTTCTATAGTCGTTTGACCATCGCTAGCAATGGCTTTGTATGTTCCAGATTTTGTGATAGTTATTGCGATGGGATCCGTTTCAGCGGTTTGTTCCACATCATCTTTGTACCATACAATTTTTGGGTGAGTTTTAGATTCAGCTTTTAGAACCACCGTATCACCTTCACAATAGTACCCACTTTTGTCATCTCCGGAAATAATTATTTGCCCCATCATGTTTAGTGAGAATAAACTCACGAGCAATTGTAGTATCGCTATTTTTTTCATTCGTTTAATTTTTTAGTAAGATAGGATTACCATGGTTATTTAAAAATAAAGTAAACAGGTAATAATAAAATTTTTTTGCTTGTCTTAAGTACAAATTTATAAAAATAAATATACTTTGTTTATCTTTTAGTTGTTTTTTTAACATTAAATATTACAATGCGATTGTTAATTTTATGTGAAGAAAAATTAAAATTAACAGTTATATATTCAAATGCTTTATTATTGTAGAAGAACACATGTGTTAGATCATTTTTGTAGTACCAATTCTTAAAATCTGTAGAATCTTCTATTTGATGTGTCATACAAAAGAGTTTTCCATTTTCTTTCAGTAGATTTCTCAATTTACTAAATTCTAAATGGGGATTGTAAAAATGCTCAATTACCTCGCAACAGACTATAAAATCATATTTATCATCAAGTAAAGCTAAGTTATTGTGAAAGAATGGGTCAAACATTTTTATGTTATATCCATATTTGGTTAGATTATGAGTTACAGCAGAATATTCGCCAGAGCCGTAGTCGAGTCCGGTAGCATTATTTCCAAAATATTGTAAAATAGTATCTACAAGAGGTTGTGTAAATGATTGATATCCTGCATCAGTAACCAGATTCTGATGTTTTAAATATCTATCAAATTCTGCTTGCGCACAAAGTCTATTGTCAGGGTTCATAAAAACGGATAGACAGCTTTTACATTTGAAATATTCTATGTTTTTAATTATTGTATAATAGTCAGTTTCTGAGTTACATAGTGTGCATTTCATATTTTATTTAAAAAAAGTAAATGTTTTACAAAAATTCGCTAATGTATTGATACTTTGTGTTGCCAAGGATAACGTGTTTAAAAAAGCTCAGAAAAAGCGTAATGTAAATAGCCGTTGGTTTCACCAACGGCTATGAATGACTGTAAACTTATAGCCTCGAAGTGTTTGAGTTTTTTTTAGTACGTTCAATATATTCTTGAAAGATGTTAAAAAACACATACCTTATATTTTTCTAGAAAGTAACATCAAGAAACCACACGGTAATATTCATAGAACCTTTTGGTTGAGACTACTAATTGTCTTAATTTTTATTGCGTATTTCCTATTTCGATTGTTCTTATTAACTTTACAGAATAATATATAGAATATCAAAAAATCTTTTTTAAGAGCATCTTTTATAGTGACTTTTTGTTTATCAAGACTTATTATCTAAATTGTTTTTTTACATTCCTAAATCTGATGATTAAATAAAAAAGAAACTTTTTATATTTAATCATTTTAGCTCTAAGGATATTTCATAATTAGTAAGATTGTTTTCATTTACATCTTTAATACACCTAATTGGCAGTCCTATATAATTGTAATCTTGAGTATAATTGTAATCACTTTGATTAAAATTATAAAAACCAAAATAATTATTCTGTCCCAAATAAAAGGCTGATAGTTTCTCACACATTCTTAAAAATCCTACATCTTTAAATAGATTAATATTTCCTTCATAATCAATATAACCAGTTCCCACAAAACTTAATTTTGTACTATTAGTTTCATTCGGATACAATTCATTCCAATATTCTAATTCATTTTTTATAAAGTCTTGAGGTTTATATGCATTGGATAATATTAAATTTTCTAAATATTCCAATTCTTTTCGATGAGCAACATGCCATCCGTTTGGACAGATACCTTGATGTTGGAAAAAACTAATATTTGGATATTGATAACCTGCCAACATTGCCTCATATGTATAATATGCTCCAAAGGGTATTGCAAAATTATCTTTATCATTCCTGTACCAAGTATATACAGTAGCTTTTGGATTATTACTAACAATTTCACTCCACCATAGTGATTTATCACTTGGGGGTTCATTTCCATCTACAGAACTATATGCGTATTGTATAGGATCCCCATTTGGTAATCTAGTAACTCTTAGGTTTTCTCCCATGATATACATAAAACTATCTGCTACACTTACAGGATCTAACCATCTCTTTATTCTTATTTTGATAACACTGTAGTAATTTCCATCCACATCCCTTACTTTTGTTCCGGCTTGAACATCAAGTTCATTTAACCAGCGTTGTTCGTTTGCAGTAATCTGTGCTTTCAATACATCTACATACTCTTTAGTTACTGCATCTTGCGCATCGGTAGGACTAGTTAATCCTTTTATCTGCCCGTTTGCACTATTGCCTATAGCTATTACATCTGCCAACGATTGTGATTTAGTATCTTGATACAGTATTGCAGATTTCTTTATTGTTCTTTCCAGTAGGCAGTCCTCGCTTACTTTTATCATTACACCGTCTAATGGAAGTACATTATCAAGGCTGTTAAGGAAGGATTGCAGTTCGGGGGTATAAAACCCGTCAAAGCTCTTTATTATTTCTACCTTGTCCATAATTTGTGCAAAAGCCTCCTGTGTCTCCTCTGGTGTTTGGCCCATAAAGCCTACTAGGTTCCACCCTGCTTTTAGCTGTTTGGTAACTACGGTGTCCAAACTCTGTGCCTGCAATAGGGTTGTCAACAGCAGTGCAGTTACAATAAGTACGTTTTTTATTCTTCTTTTCATTTGATTCATTATTAATGGTTTGTATAATATTCTCTTATTTAAATGTTTAAAGGTTACTACCGGTTTTGTGACAAAGAATACCAATAGATAATATCAGAATCACATAGTATTCATTTCATATTTTATTTTAAAAATAGTGAGTTTAGTTTTTGGATTGTCTTTCTTATTTTTTAATTTTGTTTTGTGTAAGCGAAACGCAAATATAAGAAAACTAAAAATATTCTATTTATTAAAATTGTGTCCTACTATGAAGAAAGTGCTAAGTATTATCATAATGAGTTTATTATGTTCTTTTCTGTATGCAGGTGTTTCTCCTAAGGTTTTAAAGTTTCCTAGTGTTACTTATGGTAAGTTGGCTAGCTTTGGTGATAGTATTTGGATTCAGAATACACGTATGAGTGTTGAATTATGGAGCGTAAAAAATAATATTAAATTGGCTGAATATTCAGATAATGAATTGTTTAAAGAGTACTTTGAAAAAATGGAAGTTGATAAACAAGGAAATCTTTGGATAGCAACTATGTATGATGGTATTCTTTATTTTGACGGAGAGCTTTGGAATACTTTTAATTTGACTGATGGCATACCAAGTATGAATGTGAATGATTTCTTTTTTGAAACTGATACAGTGTGGATTGCAACAACCGGAGGGCTGGGTTATTATTCTGGTGCTAAGTGGCAAACTATTTCAGTGAATCAAGGCTTACCAAATAATAATGTAACATCGGTATTGAAAGATAGTACAGGTAAATTGTATGTAGGTATTGATAATTCTACAACTGGAGGGGTTGCAATAAGAGAGGGAAATCAATGGACTGTAATAAATAAAAGTAATAATTTAGCAGCAAACACGGTAGCTGATATGGTTTTTGATAAGCATGGAAATCTTTGCGTTGCTTTGGGTTATGGAGGGCTCTCAATATTTAAGAACGATACTATTGTAAATTATTCAAAAGCTAATGTTTTGCAGGAATCGAACGTATTTTCTATAACTGTTGATTCTCAAAATAGACTTTGGCTTAAACAAGGTTCAAATTTATCGGTTTTGCAACATGAAACAGACAGTGTTTTTTATGTTCAATCCGTGGCTATTTTTGGCACTATGTTATCTTTAATTTCAATTGAGGCTATTGCAGATGAAATTTTTGTTAGCTTTGGAGGAATATGTTTGGCAAAGTATAATATGTCTAATCAATTTTCATTTTTTAATATAGGAATAGCATCTGAAAAAACAACTGCTCTTGCTATTGACAATGAGAATTCTGTGTGGGTGGCTACTGAATTTCCTACTTTATTATTTAAAATAAATAATGAGGGTCAAATTACTCAATTTCAAACACCCATATCCAAAATTTACATTACTAATATTCAAATTACTGCAAATGGAACAGTCTGGATATCTACCGAATACAGTGGAGTGTTTCGTTTAGAAAATGGTAATTGGACAAAATTTGATGCAAGTACTGTCGATTTGTTTCTTTCAAGTAATGTAGAGAAGTTGTTTCTCGATAAAAACGATAGAATTTGGATGGCCTCAGATTCTTTATTGTATTATTATAATGATTCAGCTTGGGTAAAATATGAATATTCTAGTCTATTGTATAAAAGTACAATAAAAGACTTTATAATTGACAATTCTAACAATGTATATGTTGGTTATTCAGATACATTAGGATTGATTAAGATAACTCAAAGCGGAGAACTGACAATAATAAACTCCAAGATAGAAAATAATGAATATATTAAAACGAATGTTTTATCATTAGTAGAAGATAAGTTGCTGATTGGAAGTTGCAATTATGGTTTATATTCATATGATAATGGAATTCTCGAGCCAATAAGTTTAGGTTTAGATGATTTGAATTATTCTGAAATTGAAGTTCTATTTTCTGATTCTGAAAATAATATCTTCATTTCTGGAACTAAAAAGCCATATGAGTTTCTAATTTTGGATAGTATAGAACGTGAAACAAAGTTGATACCTGCAGAGAATTCAGTATTTAGTCCTGCCGTTAGTCACTTTAGAGAAGATAATAATGGCAATATCTGGTTTACTTCATTAACTACAGGATTGTACTTTTTGAGAAAACCCCCAAAAGTTAATTTTGTTTCTAGTGATACTATTTGTTTGTACGACAAATATATGGCATTTAAAGAAACATCAACAGAAACCACAGTATTACAATGGGTTGTGAAAGATACTGATACGCTGTTTGTAAGCTATGCAGAAACACTTGAATATGAATTTCTCAAGGCGGGCAATTTTGAAGTATCATTATGGGTTACAAATGGGGTAGATAGTAATTTTATTACAAAGAGTGTTTATGTAAAAGAAAATTCTGATATTAAAATAGTAGGAAAAACAGGTCTTTGTTCTGGTAGTAAAAATTTACTTATATCAAACACAACGAAAGAAGAATACAAATATCTTTGGAGTAATGCTGCAACTACAAGCTATATAGAGGCAAAGGAGATTGGTACCTATTCTCTTACGGTTACAAATGAATTCGGTTGTTCAAAATCTGATTCAATAAAACTTACCTCATTACCACAACCAAATGTAAAAATTATGAGTGAAACAGAAGGCTATATTTGTAAAGATAGTAAAACTGTTTTGGTAGCCGAAACTGAGCAGGGCAATTCTTTGCTTTGGAGCAATGGAGCATCTTCGGCTTCGATTCTTGCAGGTGAAGGCGATTATTCCTTAATTGCAACAAATACTCAAGGTTGTACAGATACTGCTTTTATTAAAGTACAACAATATACTGCTTATAATGAGCCTTTAGGAATAGTTACAGCAAGTGAAAAAGATGAGTTTTTGATTGTTGCTTGGGAAAAGACCTATAGCAAGAAAACAATAAGCTATAATGTTTACCGTCAAGAAGCAGGAAAATACGATAAAATTGGTTTTGTTCCATTCAGTGCATCTTCGCTATTTATTGACAAAAATTCTAATTACAAAAAAAGAGCTTACACATATAAAATAACTACGGTAAATGAATGTGGTTCTGAAACAGAACTTAAAGATGCAATTGCTCATACCTCTATGCACCTTATAACCATACCTTTGAATAATGAATATAGTCTAATTTGGACTCCATATATTGGTGTAGAGCCACTTTCCTACACTGTATATGAAGTTAATAAAGATTATAGTTTGAATCCAGTAGAAAGTTTGCCGGGGTCTAATAATACAACATATACACTTAGAGATTATGATACTACTAAAAGTTATAGAATTGGGGTAGATTTAGGGTATGAAGTAGATTCAGACAAACTGAAATCTGATTCCGGACCATTTTCTCAATCTTTATCAAATATTGCGGAGGCACAATTATCAACCACACTATATAATGACTTGACAATCAACGCTCAAATATTTCTGTTTCCTACAATCGCAACAGAAAAAGTTACAATAGCTATAGTTGGAAATGAAAGTTCAGATTATACAATCACATTATCTACCGTTGAGGGTAAATTTTTAGAATCTATAATTGTAAAAGATAGTAAAGATGCTACTGAAAGTTTCAATGTATCAGTCTTAAATTCAGGCATGTATTCAGTTACTATACAGTCTGAAAATAAGAGTGCTGTTTTGAAGTTTTTGAAAAACTAAAGATTTTTAGCTATTGAAATGTAATGGAACACCTTATTTTTCAATGTAGAAATAGAATTATTATTTTTGTAAAGGAGAAGCCTTTTTTAGTGCTTCTCCTTTACTTTTTTACTTTTTATTATTGAAAACTTCATTTCTTGTTTTGCTATTATTTTTTTAATAGTATTTTAGCTAAATAAATAAACATTAAATAAAAGAATGTTGAAACTTTCATTTGTTTTATCTTTTTTGCTTCTATTTACTAATTATCTGTTATCGCAAACAGGTGAAATAAGTGGAACAATCTATGGTGCCGACGATAATTTGCCACTTCCGGGAGTTACCATTGCTGTAGAGGGTGTTTCTGGCTTAGGTACAGTTTCCGATTTTGACGGGAATTTTAAAATTTCCGGAGTTCATGATACTGCCTTTCTTGTTCTAACTTTTGTGGGTTATGAAACTTTGAAAATAAAAGCAAAAGAAAATCTTAGTAAAATATCCTTAAATCCTTATATACAAACAATTGAGGAGGTAGTAATAACGGTACCTTATGGTTCACAGAAAAGAGAAACTTTTACTGGTTCAGTTGGCATTTTGCAGGCTAAACAGTTAGATAAGTTGCCCATTTCTAGTTTTGAAAAATCGTTTCAGGGAAATATTGCAGGAGTTCAGACAACCAGTGCTTCGGGGCAGCCCGGAAGCGGTACCCAAATTCGAATTAGGGGAATTGGCTCTATAAGTGCTGGGAGCGAACCTTTGTATGTTCTAGATGGCATTCCGATCAATGCTCAACAATTGTCGAGAACTTCTTCCGCTACCGATCAAGCTGCCACCGCCGAGGTTTCTGACGTAAATATTTTATCGGGTCTAAATCCATCTGATATTGAGTCTATTACCATACTGAAAGATGCTGCTGCTACTTCATTATATGGCTCTCGGGCTTCAAATGGGGTGATAATGATAACTACCAAAAGTGGAACTGGTGGAAAAACTAAATATGCTTTTAATACGACACATGGTTTTTCAAAAATTGCTCAGAATTCGTTTAGAACGCTTACCGCTTCTGAGTTTCTCGAATTAAGACAAGAAGCACTTTTAAATGCAGGATACACTATTGATGAGGTTACTCAATTAAACGGTAATGCAACGGTTGCTACCAATTGGTTTGATGAGGTTTATGATTATGGATATTATTCAAATTATGAACTTTCTGCCAGCGGTGGAACTGATAAAACTAATTTTTATATTTCCGGAATGTATCGCAATGAAGAAGGTATTGTGATAAATACCGGATTGGAAAAATATTCAGGTAGGTTGAATATTACACATAAAGCATCAGATAAATTAAATTTTGGTGCGAAAGTGTCGATAACTCATACAAATCAGCTACTTACACCGGGTAGCAGTTTGCTTACCGACCCTGTTGTTGGTGCTTATATTTTGCCGCCAAACATGAGTTTGCGCAATACCGATGGTTCATACAATTATTCATATAATTCTCAGATTGCATACAATGTGATAGGAATATCTGAAGCTGATTCTCATTATAATGCCACAAATAGGGTCTTGGCAAATGTTCAAATGCAATATAAGATTATTAAAGATTTGCAGTTTAAGACAATTTTCAACTACGATAATGTAAACCTCCAAGAAAACGGATACATCAGTCCGCTCACCCCCGATGGAAGTATTGTAAATGGGCGAGCATGGCAATTAAATATAGATCAGAATATACTTAGTTCGTCTAATACATTGAACTATTCCAAAGAATTTCATAAAAAGCATACCATTCAAGCGCTTATTGGTTACGAGGTACAAACATCAAACAAGCAAATTACAGATATCAATGCTTCACAATTTGCTAGCAATCAGATACAAAGTTTGGGTACTGCTACCAGCTTTGACGTTCCAAATGCTTATAACCCCAAAAGTAATATGCAATCATTTATCTCAAGTTTGCAATATAATTTCAACAACAGCTTTTATCTTTCGGGTAGTTTAAGAAGAGACGGCTCGTCTAAATTTAGTACCGGCGGAAAATGGGGAAATTTTTGGTCTGTTGGTGCAGCATGGCGAATTACAGAGACCAAGTTCATGCAGAATATTTCTAACATTAACAGTTTGAAGTTGCGTACAAGCATTGGTACATCGGGGAATGAAGATTTTCCAGACTATATGGCTTACTCTCTATACGGCTTTGGCTACAATTATAATCAAGATAAGGAGTTTACATGAGCAAATTGGCGATGATAGCTTGACTTGGGAGAAGAATTTGAATTTTGATATTGGTATTGATTTTCGAGTTTTTAAAAGATTGAGTGGTTCAATAGATATTTATCATCGTAAAACACATGATTTGATTATGTTTAGGCCTTTATCGGCAACTACCGGATTCAAAGGCAAGTACGAAAATGCCGGAGAGATGATAAATAAGGGTATTGAATTCACTTTGGCTACTGAAAATATTAAGAATAAAAAAATATTGTGGAATACTGATTTTAATTTTGGATTAAATAGAAATAAAATTACAAAGCTTTATAATTCTGATACTATTGAAATTGGAACAAAAATAAGAATTGAAGGCGAAGCCCTGCAAACGTTCTATTTACCTGAGTGGGCAGGTGTAAATTCTGCCGATGGTTCGGCAATGTGGTATGATGAAAACGGCGATTTAACTCGAAATTATGCCGATGCACGAAAAGTTATTGCCGGTACCGCCGACCCTTTATTTACCGCCGGATTAAACAATACTTTTACCTACAAGCAATTTTCTTTATCGTTTTTGTTTTATCTGAGTTATGGCAATTTAATTTACAATGCGGTAAATGAAGTATTGATAAATGATGGTTCTAATCTTAATTATAACCAGTCGGCTTATAGTCTAGAGCGTTGGCAGAAGCCTGGCGATATTACCGATGTACCAAAGGTAGAATGGGGGAATTCTAGCAATAGCAACAAAACCTCTTCTCGATATTTGGAAGATGGTTCTTATTTACGACTTAAAAATATTACCCTTTCCTATAGCTTATCGCCAAAAGTTGCTCAGAAACTCAGATTGCAGTCGAGCAGACTTTATTTGCAGGCGCAAAATTTATGGACGCTCACAAAATATTCGGGCTTAGACCCTGAGCAAAATGTCAAAGGTCTTGCCAGATATTCTTATCCGAATGTGGCAACCGTGGCTTTGGGCTTGGAGATTACGTTTTAAGCTTATTAATGAATTGCATTTATTTAAGTACCTGCATTTAAAAAAACATGGATTCAAAATCTAATATTTCAGATTGTAAACTATCAGCCTCAATAATTACTTTTAATGAGGAGAAAAATATAGAGCGTTGCTTAATATCGCTGCAAGGTATTGTTGATGAGGTTGTTGTTGTAGACTCATATTCGACCGATAAAACTGAGCAGATTTGCTCAAAATATGGTGTTCGTTTTATAAAAAATGAGTTTAAGGGACATGTAGAACAGAAAAATTTTGCAGTAAGTCAGTGTACTCATAATTATATATTGGCTCTCGATGCCGATGAAGCCCTATCAGAAACACTCCGTAACTCTATACTCAAAGTGAAGGCAAACTGGAGTGCCGATGTGTATATTTTTAACCGCCTAACCTATTTCTGTGGTAAGCCAATAAGGCATGGGGCTTGGTTTCCCGACCCGAGCCTGAGACTTTGGGACAGGCGCTGTGGTGCTTGGGGGGGCGACAATCCTCATGATAAATTTATTCCTGTTAAATCGGCAAGTAAGAAGTTTTTAGACGGACTTTTAGATCATTATTCTTATCATACCATAGAAGAATATGTTGTTCAAATAAATAAATTTTCTACCATTTCAGCACATTCAAAATTTAAAAAAGGAAAGAAGAGTTCTTTGTTCAAAGTCTTGGTCTATCCAAGATGGCGTTTTTTTAGAGATTATTTTATCAAATTGGGGATACTTGATGGTTGGTATGGCTATGTGGTTTGTAAAAGCTGCGCCTACGAGGTGTTTCTTAAATATCAGAAATTGATGATGTTACAAAACAAACAGTAGTTAGAAAAATCATTATTTTTTGAGAGACAAATTAAAGTATGGATGCAGAAATTAAGAATGAGAAATTACAAAATCAAGTTGCTTTATTGCCCGAGAATCCAGGGATATATCAATATTTTGATAAAACTGGAAAAATTATTTATGTAGGCAAAGCAAAAAACCTTAAAAAAAGAGTAGCATCGTATTTTCTCAAGCAGCAGCAAAGCCTTAAAACAAAGGTGTTGGTTCAAAAGATTGACTCTCTGAAATATATTGTGGTAG
>JADKDL010000006.1 GCA_016714605.1 Bacteroidales bacterium
AAAAAATAAAGCTTGAAATAGAACCCATTGGAGTAAATGCTTTTCTAATAAGCTTAGTAGGGCTTCTTATTTTTACACTTTTCTATTGGTTTATAGGAATATTATTTTTAAGTGCTGCATCAATATTATCAATATTTGGTTATATAAACTATTATAAGAATAAAGAGACCTATAGACTACATCCGTTTAGTTTTCTAAGCATACTCTTTTTTATAGCATCTATGGTAATAACCGGTATTTTAATAAAAAACTCCTAATCATTTCATTTTCATATATTTGTGAACAAACTAATTCATACAATTACTCATTTACAAAAAAATAAGAAGTAATTAAACTCTATCTATAAACTGTAATGAGTAAAGAAATTGATATTGCCCAAAAGTTTATTGAAAATAAGATTTTCACTATTCGAGGCTTGCAAGTTATGCTAGATAGAGATTTGGCAGAAATATACACTATTACTACCGGAAGGCTTAATGAACAAGTAAAGCGGAATGCAGATAGATTTCCTGATGACTTTATGTTTCAATTAACAGAAAAAGACTGGGAGATCTTGAAATCGCAAAATGCGATATCAAGTGAACATGGTGGACGAAGAAAATTGCCATATGTCTTTACAGAACAGGGTGTGGCAAGTTTATCTGGTGTATTGAAAAGTGAAACAGCAGCCAAAGTCCATGTGGCAATAATGAGAGCTTTTGTTGAAATGCGCAAACTCATTGCCAATCATAGTGGACTTTTGCAAAGAATAGAAGGCATTGAAAGGAAGCAAATTGAATCTGATCTTAAATTTGAACAAATATTCAAAGCTCTTGAAAGCAAAAATACAATTCCTACCCAAGGCGTCTTTTTCAACGGTCAGGTATTTGATGCTTATGAACTCGCCTCTAAAATAATTCGGTCTGCCAAACAAAGCATCGTGCTTATAGATAATTACATAGACGAAAGCACACTCACGCATTTATCGAAGAAAGAAAAAACTGCAACCGTGCTTTTGCTCACAAAAAATATTGACAAACAACTTTTATTAGATGTAAAGAAAGCAAACGAGCAATACGGAAGTTTCCAAGCAAAACCATTTACCCAAAGCCACGACCGCTTTCTGATTATTGACAACAACGAAATATACCATTTGGGAGCATCTCTCAAAGATTTGGGCAAGAAATGGTTTGCGTTTTCTAAATTAGATAAAAGTTCAGTGACAAGTATTCTGAATTCAATTTCCGAAATTGCCTGAAATTCTGAATAATAAAAACTCACAAGATATTAGACATTCTGTTTTTATTATCAACTCCACTATTTAACACTAGCTCAATCACATAACTGAATAACAATATGGTTTTTAATACTTACAATATTCTATTGATTGTACGCTTTGATTTTGGAAATATATATCATCATATTTGATGTTTTGATAGTAATTATTTTTTATGATGACGACCTATATAATTGCTATTTTTATCTGATTAAATATTTTGACAATTACACAAATAATTTACTAAGGATGAAGCTAATAAACAATCTGAAAATAGGAAAAAAATTAAATATTCTAATAGGCGTAAATGTAATCTTATTAGTACTTATTTACGGTATTGTAATGATAATTAAAAATCGTAGTAAGACTATTGCAGATACAAATCTGAGGATGACTGAACAAGTTTCTGATTTGGCTGTTTTACTGGAGTCGCATATTCAAGAGAATAAAAGAAATGTTTCAGGATTTCAAAATGTAGCCGAACTTCTTTTTAATGAAGAAGGAAACATTACAATCAACAACTCAAAAAAACAAGAAATAAAAGTTACAAATCAAGAAACAAAAAAGGAAATTTCTATTATAATTCCACAGTTTTTGCAAGGTAATAAGCCTGTATTGAATTCATTTGATTTGGTTGATAGAATCAAAGATGTTTCAGGGGCAAGTGCTACTATATTTCAAAAAATACCAGATGGATATCTTCGAATATCGACCAGTGTAATGAAACCTGATGGAAACCGAGCCGTTAGTACCTTTATACCCAATGAATCAGAAGTTATTAAAACCATTGAAAAAGGTGAGGTTTTTACCGGTAGAGCCAATGTGGTAGGCGAAAAATACATAACCTATTACCGCCCTATATATGAAAAAAAAGAAATAGTTGGAATTTTTTTTATTGGAGTTAAGGAATATTATTTACTTAAAATGAAAGAGCTATTTCAAACAAAAAAGTACTTTGAATCAGGCTATCCATTTATATTAAGCAATAAAGGTGAATTTATCATATCTCCACGCGATAGTTTGGTAGAAATTAATGCTGATAGTATCTTAAAACAAATATCGTTATCAGGTATAGATTCGGGAAGAATTGAAGTGAAAATTAATGATGAAAACAATTTTGTTTATTACAAATTTGATACAGAACTAGATGCTTATGTGTCTATTATAATTAAGGAAAATGAAATGTTTGATGTAAGTAAGAAACAAACTATTTTTACAGCAGTCATTGTTCTATTTATAGGACTTATCATTTTCATATTGATTTTTATAGTTTCTAGAACTATAGTAAAATCACTTAAAGCAGCGGTCTCCTTTGCCGATGAAGTAGCAAAAGGAAATCTACAGAACACTTTATTAATCAAGCAAAACGATGAAATTGGAATGTTGGCAAATTCCCTAAATAGTATGGTTTTAGGTTTGCGAGAAATGGCAACAAACATATTGCAAGGTTCAGATAAAATAGCAACTACAAGTCTTGAAGTGCAAGGTACTTCAGAAAAATTATCGCAAAGAGCAAATCAACAAGCATCGACCGTTGAAGAGCTATCGGCAACCATGGAAGAGATGTCGGCAAATATTGCCAATAATAGTGATAATGCACTTCAAACAGAAAAAGCCTCTCTCATGGCACAAACCGGAATCAATGAAGTAGGCGAATTATCAAGGCAATCATTAGAAGCTACCCGGCTAATATCTCAAAAAATTACAATTATAACCGATATAGCTTTTCAAACCAATATGCTTGCTCTTAATGCAGCGGTTGAAGCAGCACGTGCAGGCGAACATGGAAAAGGTTTTGCCGTTGTAGCTGCCGAAGTGAGAAAACTAGCCGAAAGAAGCAAACAAGCTGCCGACGAAATTGTTAAACTTACTTCAAATGGTTTAGCAGTAACAGAAGATGCCGGGGCTAAATTGAATAAAATGTTACCCCAAATTGAACGTACTACCAATCTGGTGCGCGAGGTGGCAGCTGCAAGTATAGAACAATCTAAGGGAGCCGAGCAGATTAGAAATGTGATAATGGAACTTAACAATGTGACTCAAGAAAATGCTGCATCGGGCGAAGAAATGGCTTATAGCGCCGAAGAACTTTCGGAACAAACAGTAAACCTTAGAAAACAAATTGAATTCTTCAAAGTAGGAAATGAAACTTCTAAAAAGATTAATAAACCAGAGAAAAAAGTAATTCCGGTAATTGAAAAGAAAAAAGAGGTAGAAAAGAAGACTGTGGTAATGAAAAATACAGAGGTAGTGAAAAAATCAATCACAATAGAAAAAACCCCGAAAGCAACTACTATAAAAGAACATAAGAATTCAACTGGAGTAAATATTAACATGCACAATCCTGACGATAATGATTTTACAAGCTTTGAATCAAATTCAAACCAGACAGAAGATTATAAATACTAAACGATATTAAGTTCTCGAAACCGCCGTACAAAGATTGATAGGTACTACGACCTGCTATGTAATAAGACAGATATTCTCTATTTATTGCTTTTTTCATCGAAATATTGTTTTTTGTTTCCAACTAGGAGTGCGACTTGAATTCGCACCCCAAGTTAGGTAACAAAACTATTTCACCTTCACTCTCACTCCTTCCGAATGGCTAGTGAATTCTGGTGCATACATACACTGTATGGTGGTGATGCCATTGGAGAAATCGCCCTGATGTGACACTCGCAAGGGGTATTCAAACACATAGGTTCCTTGGGGTAGATCTGCAATAAAGAAATTGGTTGCTGCATCTTTGGTTGCTTCATAATAGCCCAGTCCGTCTTGATATTTGTATGAAGAAATAACGTTTATCGGCTCAAAGCCCGATGCTCGCATGTCTTTCATGTGTATGTATTCCATATCTCTATCAACTCGCAGTTCTATGCGAACAATCACTTTGTCGCCCACAGCAAGTGTTGTTTCTTCTGTAAGCGGATTTAGCACTGCTCCTTTGTCGGTCTGACGTTCAAGAAAGAGTTGTTTCTTAAGTTTCAGCGGTGTTTCGTGTGGAGTGATTTTGTCGAGTTGCTCAAAATACTGCCAGTATAAAGCACCCCATGCCACGCCCTCATTAGGGTTGGTAACGGTTACCTTACCCATGTTTGGCTGTATTTCATTCCCACTCCACGAGGTTTTGAAATATCCGGTTCCTGCTTCTATATTTGCACCTTCCAGTTTGCTTGGGTCTACAACGATATCGCCAACCTTTACTTCCGCCAACTTGGTGTTTGCAATCCAATCGGCCCCTCTAAGCAGGAGTGCATAGATAGCTTCGGTTGTTGCTTTTGTTGTTTTCCAGTCTTGAGTCTGTTTTTGTTTGAGTAGCCATATTTTCATTTCGTTTACCGAAACTATATCTTGTGCCACTTCATCATACAATTCTATCATGAGAGCTTGCGTTTCTATGGGCGATTGATACCAATAGTAGCCCCAGATATTTTCTTTCCAGTACATACCAAACTCCTCACTATGAATGGCATGTTCGCTCAACGATTTTACAATATTTTTTGCAAGCTCTGTTTTACCAACACGGTGAAGACACAGTGCAATGTATCCTTTCATGTAATTGCTTTGGTTGAGCCAATTTTCTCCTAATAGATCCTTGAAAAAATCGTAAGCTATTTTATGTTCATTTTTAATAGCAAAATCGTTCATAAAGAAGCTTCTGCAATAGAAATAATGTAATTGCAATGAGCCAAGTGATGGTGAAGCTTCAGGATGTTTTTTCTTGTATCGTAACCATTCTTCATAATCTTTTTGCAATTCATTATCCAGATATTTTACACCATTTTCAATCATGCTCCAAATCTCAGCATTGTCACGTACTTCAAGCACTCCAAGTCGGTCGAGATGCCCCATACCACCAATAATATGTTGAGAGATGTATCTGTTTTCTTTCATTCCCTCGAACCAAGCCCAACCGCCATTAGAAGTTTGTGCTTTGATTATTTTATTTAAGGCACGTTCATTTTCGTCGGCTATGCGATTTAAGTCGAACAGTAGCCCTACACGTTTTTTGCGTTCAGTTTCATCATCTGATTCAAGTACCCAAGGTGTTTCTTGCAAAAGCACACTTTTCAGTTCTTGATTTTTTTCCAGATTAGAAAGCAGAGCTTTTGAGTCGGGAGTGTTTTTCCAGCTATCGAAGATCTGTTTTACCCTTGGCGATGAGTTTACAATATGCGAAGCTATAGAATTCGCATAGAAACGGCTAAAAGTTTGTTCGGCACATTCATAAGGATATTCCATAATGTATGGCAATGCTTGCACAGCATACCATGCAGGGTTTGAGGTAAATTCGAGCGTGAGCTTGTTGTGTTTCAAGGTGGTTGATGCACCCGAATTAATTAATTTGTCGAGGGTGAATGTTTTCGTACCCTTTCTACTCATAGGCAATGGGAGCGACTCGGTTACCAACATTCGGTTGGTAAGTACCGGAACTACATTCTCTTCGCCATCGGAGAAGTTACCGGCTTTGGCAACTATTCTGTAGGTAAGTGCCTGTACATTATCAGGAATGGAAAGACTCCAGTAGAGTACCACATTTTTATTGCCACCAATGGTGAAATTTTGTTGTTCAGAACCAGATGCAATAATGTTTTTAACTGGTTGCATGGTGAGTGCATCGAAAAATTGCAATTGTGCTACACCCGTTAAATCATTACCGGAAAGGTTAGTAACTTTTGCCTGAAACTGCATCTTGTCGCCCTCACGGAAGAAACGAGGCACGTTAGGCACTACCATCAAATCTTTCTGAGTTACCAATTCATTTTCAATAAAACCATATTTTACATCTTGCGTGTGAGCCATACCCATCATTTTCCAGCGGGTAAGCGATTCGGGAATGGTGAATTTTACAATCACATTTCCTTCTTCGTCGGTTACTAAATTAGGGTAGAAAAAGGCTGTCTCGTTGAAGTTGCTACGAAGTTTTACTGATGATAAATCTGTTGGTGGGGTATTTGAATCAGTAGTATTTATAATAGCCCCAACTTCTTCTTTTTTTTCTATTTCATTTGGACTTTCTTGAACTTCGTCTATTATTGGAGTACTTGGAAGCGACATTTCAACAGCTTTTTCCTCATAAACTTCTTCTTTATCATATGCCGCACTTTTTGCAGATTTCATCATGCCTGAAGGATAGCTTCTATACTTTTCAACATATCCAAAGTTGTGCCAGTTAAGTACTGCATAAGTCATATATCCGGCTGAATGGTAAGGATTAAGCGACTTTTCAAGCGTTTGTGCATTGGTCGTAATGAATGTTCTGGATGACCAACGTAAAACTGGCGCATAACTTGGATAGACAGAAAAATCCCAGTAGTTTTTTACAAATTGGTCAAGAGAAGCATCGTAAAGGGTAGCGAGCATTTCTGCAGCTACTTTTTCGCCGAGCGGTCCTTGTATTTTTATTCTCCACTCTTCTTTCTCGCCCGGACTCAATTTATTTCTAAATGTCTCGAATGATAGTTTTAGTTGCTTATTGCTGTATGGAACCGTTACCGTTTCTGTTTTTGTGATTAAACGGTTATTTTTCACCATAGTAAAATGAATAGAAAAATTCCCTCTGTGTTTTTCAAGTATAGGGAAATTAAGTATTTTCTGTTCTTTATCTATACTTATAAATTTAGATTCTACAATTGTCCTTTGGTGCTCTACTTCTACAAGAACCGTAATTTTTTCGGAACTAGCAATGAGAAACGAAGCACTATCTCCTGGTTCGCCAGTTGTCTTCAATGCTTGAATCCATTGAGTTGTGGCGTATGGACAGGTTTTAGATTCGGAGTTGAAAAGTGTAAAATAGTGTATTGTATTTATTTCATTTCCAAAGGCATCTTTAGAAATAGCCTCGACAAGATACGTTCCTGTTTCCCACGATGAAAGTTTAGGTAATTCCACCGTTTTACTTTGTTCGGTATCGAATTTTTTATCAAGATACAGTTTGCCACGCACTTGTTTTTCTGTGGTATTTTCTTGAGCATACTCGTTGCCCGAATAGAGACTATTCCAAGTTTGTTTGTCGTACAAATGTTGGTCTACACTCGACCAATATCTGCCTCGCAATGCTTGTTGAGGTTGAACGAGTTTAAATATTTTTATTTCCCCTTTTGCAGGCATTGCCTCGCCATTTAGGTTTTGCGAGAGTAAAGTAATAGCTCCACCCTTTTGCACATCATACATTTTTGGCATTATGCAACTTATTTTCATAGCAGCATAGCCCACCGTTATATTTTGAGTGTAGCTTTGCGTTTCACCGTTAATATCAGTTACATCTATCACTACCGAATAATTGAATGAGATATTTCCATTTTTCGGATAATTCAAATCTGGTACAGCTGTAAATACAATTTGGCACTCACCATTATCGTTGGTTTCGAGTTTCCCGTTAGCTATAATCTTAGGTTCGGCCTTGTAATAATAGCTCCACCAGCCAGAATAAACCGGAGTACGAGTTATGCTGTATTTTACAGTAGCATCGCTAATAGTAGCTCCCGAAAAAGCCTTTGCCAAAGCATTTATGGTGATTTTTTCATTCAATAAATAATTACCATCAAGTGGTTTAACCGTCACCTCAAATTTCGGTCGCTTATATTCCTCTACTTGAATGTACTTCTCACTCCAGTGTGTCTGTATTTTCATTTGACCAGTGAGTACATTTTTAGGAATATCGAAACTTCCTGACACTGTACCATACTCGTTTGTAACCAAATCTACCGACCCTATTACTTGTTCATTAACATCTGTAAGACTTACTGTTATCTTGTAATTCTGATAAACTGAAGCATTACCATCTCTATTATAAAATGATATACCTTTGAAATAGACTTTTTGTCCGGGGCGGTAAATGGCTCTGTCGGTAAAAAAGAACTCACTCGGAGAATAACTATTATAATTTGGATAATGATTCAAATTAAGTATTGATTTAGAGCTTAATAAATCTTCGCCTTTTGAAAATTCTAAACTAAGGTTGTTTTTATAGTAATCTTCTGATTTTGAAATAGTGTAATATCCTTGAGCGTTAGTTACGCCATTTGAAAGTAACAAGTCTTCATTTTTTTGAGTTTTTTCGTTATACTGAGTGTATGTAGCCTTAATATTTACCCCAGCCATTGGCTCACCCGTGAGGCGGTTGAATACATATATTTCAGCCTTGCCCTCGGTTGTAATTCTTTTCGTATAACTAATATCTGAAACCGTAATAATACTATAGCTCACGGTGTTAGTATCATAATCAAATTCACTATTGTTCGCTATAAATAAAATGTATGTTCCATAAGCTAAACCCTTGAAAAGAGCCTCGGTAGAGTGATTGTTTAAATCAGCAATTTCGGGCATTTCGAAACTTTTCTCTTCAATAACACGAGCTGCTGCAATCAGTTTTTCGAAATAGACAATATTATGATCTCTTGAATAATCATAAGAATTGTAGACTTCATCATAAATTTTGTCAATCGCTTTTTGACTCAGTGCGGTGAGTTTGCAATATATTTTCGGAATATTTTTATAACTGATTTTTGCCGTAAATACATGCTGGGAAGGAATAACCTGTTCACTCTCGAACGACAGATATTTAGATTCTATATTCAGTTTTAATTGTTTGCAAAGATTACCTCCCATACTCCACTCTTGGAAGTTTTTTATAGTTTCATCGCAAATAGCCATTGCTTTTTTCAGATCATCTTTGAAAATAAAAGTATTTTCTTCTGATGGAACATATTTTTTACCTCTATTGTAGTAATATTTTGCCTTTTCATAATAAGTCTCAGCCAGACCGTTATTTTGAGCATATTTGCTTGTAAGAGCTTCTAATGCTTGGAAATACAAACTATCTTTAATTTCACTATTGCTGTTGGCATAGACAAATTTGAGTCGGTATAAGTCGGCATCGAGAAGGGCACTTTTCTCTGAATCTTGCAGGTGAAATTTAGCAATATCTTGAAGTATTGCCGTAGCATGAAATTTGAGCGATAAATTGTCGGTTGTTTCAATTTTATAAGCAGCAAATTTCTCAATTGGAGCAAAATATATCTCATTATCTAATTGAAACTCTTCAATAGGTTTTGTAATAGAAGCCTCATTAAGAGAAAAGAAATCGACCGCGCGGAATGCCAAAAAATCATACAAAGAAGATCGTAACTTAAGAGCCAATTCGGAATAATAGTAAATAATATCCCCAAAATTCTCAACAGAAGTGTTTTGGAGGCTATCTTTATCGTTAAGAGAAGCTTTATAATGGAAAATAGTTTTTTCAATAATTTGCTCCAAGCTCCAGGTTTTCAAATCGCCCGAATCGAAATTAACCGTATTTGTTCTATTATAAAAATTCCAACGATTATTTTGAAAATAAGTCCAGTACATTTCAGCCAACATAGAGTGCATAATAGCATTTGAAGGGAAGGAAGCGGTCTGAACTTCTGCGTTTACCAGAGAAATTAAATCGGCATATTCTTTTTCGCCTATGCTATTTTCAAAGGTCATTATATAAATCAGCGACTTTAAGAATTGATTGGTGTTGTTTTCTTTTTTAGACTCAGCAAAGATACCTTGAGCCTTCTCCATTGCCGATTTTACGAGACCTTGATTTTCGAGCGATTCTATGGATTGCCACACATCGCTATACGTTTTTCCTTTTGGATACATAAATAGAGTTTTATTGTTTTGGTTTGCAGATAGTGTGTTACTAAAAAATACAACTACCAAAGTTGCTATTATTGCGATAGATTTATTCATAAAATGATGAGTTATAATTTTAGTAATACATTATTTTTTCTCGATGATATATTTGGTGTTAAAATTCCATAAAAAAAATTGAATTATTTTAAAAAAATATTTTTTTTGTTGAATTGTAGGGGCAAACCTATGTGTTTGCCAAAATAATTTGATAATGTGATGTTTAGATACAAAATATTCTTCTTTTAAAATTGCATTGACAATAAATTCTCAAATAAAAATTAAATATTGTTATTTAGAAATAAAACAAATTACTAAATTTGAATTGACTAGTCTTGATATTGGCTTTGAAATTAAGTTTAGTATTCGAACAGAAGTCTATTCCGGAATTTGATAAGCGGTTTATCATTAAAAAATATTATTATCTGAAAGACTTAAATTCCAATTTTTTCCATTTTGGTTAATAAAACTTAATAAAAAATGAAACAGGAAAATGCAATAAAAATATTTGAAGACAAAAAAGTAAGAACCCTTTGGAATGTTGAAAAAGAGAAATGGTATTTTTCTATCGTAGATGTAGTAGGTATTTTAACCGTCAGTCAGAATCCGAGGAAATATTGGAGTGTTTTAAAAACAAGGTTGAAAGCTGAAGGAAGTCAGTTGGCTACAAATTGTAGTCAACTGAAAATGCAATCAGCCGATGGAAAATTTTATCTTACCGATGTAGCTGATACAGAACAGCTTTTTAGACTCATTAAATAGAATATCTATACACTTCCACCACAGATATATAACCAATCTTTGTATCAAACATTCAAATTAACATATTCAACAATAATATGAAGCCCACAAATCTTCTTTCCGATATTCAAATCATCATCTCACAAGCTCGACAAAATGCGGCTCGCTCGGTTAATTTTGAACGTGTGTTGATGTATTGGAAAATAGGGCAACGTATTTTTGAAGAAGAACAACACGGAGAAGAACGAGCAAGTTACGGTACGTTTTTAATAAAAACACTAGCAGAACAATTGGAGCCGGAGTATGGTACCGATTTTCGGCACGACAGCTCGAACGTTTTCGGCAATTTTACCGCATATTTCCAAATGCGTCCGCACTGCGGACGGAATTTGGTTGGACTCATTACAAACTAATGATATCTATTGATAATGAAGATAAAAGATCGTTTTATTTCTCTGAATCAATTAAAAACACTTGGAATGCACGAGAGTTAGAACGCCAAATAAATAGTCAACTTTACGAGAGATTACTTTTAAGCAACGATAAAAAGAGCATATTGGCAGTTGCAAAAAATCAAAAAAATCCTGAATTGCCCGAAGAAATTATAAAAGACCCTATGGTTTTAGAGTTTTTAGGTTTGAAGCGTGAAGCTGCATACTATGAAAAAGATTTTGAACAAGCAATAATAACCCATTTACAAGATTTTCTTTTAGAATTAGGAAACGGTTTTGCATTTGTTGCTCGTCAGAAACGCATTCATATAGAAGGTGATGATTTTTTTATTGATTTAGTTTTTTATAATCGCCTTTTACAATGCTTTGTCTTAATAGAAATAAAAACGCACAAGTTAAGCCATCAAGATATAGGACAACTTCAAATGTACGTCAATTACTACGACCGTGTTGAGAAAAAGGACTTTGAAAAACCTACTATTGGGATTTTACTTTGTGCCGATAAAAATAATGCAGTTGTGCAATATTCCTTACCCGAAAACAATAAGACTATTATGGCAAGTAAATACAAGCTTTATTTACCTTCAGAAAAAGAATTGCTTAAAGAATTAAAAAAAGAATTAGAAAGCGAATAATCAATTATAAGCTACAAAATTCAATTTTCAGAGAGTTTTCTGTTGGTACAGAATTCGTTGGAAGATAAAGTGAATTTAGACCTTCAAAAGAATACTTGATTGGGGTGTGAGATATATGATTGTTCTAAAATCTTTAATTTGATCTGAACCATAATTTGAGCGATTGATTTTGTTCTTTTTAAGAAAAAAACCCACATTATTATTTTGTTAAAAGGAATTTTTATGTTAGCATTGGAAATGTATTTCCAGTAAGACAAAAAACATGAAATTTCTACTATTATCTATGTATTTGATGATTTCATTGGTTGGAATTTCTCAAACAATTTCATCAGATGTGCTCTCACCTTCAGGCGATTGGGTGAAAAAACTATGCAAGTATGCAATTTACCATTGGTGAAGTTGTAACCGAAACAATTCATTACAATTGAAATTTTTGGGAAGAATGATTGATATTCTATTTCTTTTTGTTAAAATGATTTTTTAAATTAGCATCGAAAATGATTTTTATTCAAGAAAACTATATACTGATAATTACTAAAAAATATTATGAGAACTTCACTTTTTATTTTGACTTCCTTTTTATTATTTAGCTCATGTGTTTTAAAAAAAGGTAATTTATTACTAACTGAGAAAGAGAATGAAATTATTGCTACTCAATCTATTAAAGATTACATGAAACTTTTTTCTAATCCTTCAATAGTTCTGAAAGCCCCAAATTCTGAAAATAAAACTACTCAAGCTGACCCTAATTCATATATTTATAATGCAATTGAAAAGGAACTATTAATAGCTGGTTTCGATGTAAAGGATCGAGGATTGTTTAATGAAGTCGTAGGAAAATCAAAAGAAATAAATTACGAAGAAATTAGAACTCTTACAGGAACAGATTTAATTCTGGAACTAGTGAATGTATCAACTAAACTTGAATTTGTTACAAATAAATACTATAAAGCTGACGGCAGGGAATCTATTGCTCCATATACCTATAAAGTATATGGAGCTGTCATTGAATTCAAATTAATTATTATTCAAAACAATCAATATGCTGGAAGCTATCTATTCTACTATACTCCATGCTCAAAAATTACTGAAGATTGCGGTTGTAAAGTACTTTACAAGGATTTTCCCTCCAAAGTTTATCCTTATTTAAATCCATGTACAATTGATATGAGTCCAAATAGAACCTCATTTGAATATGTCTCACAGGATGCAATGGTGGAATTTGTCCGTAATGGTGTTAAACAAATGATAAATGAAATAAAAAACAAATAATTTTTATGAAAAAAGCATTATTAATACTTTGTTTTCAATTATTGGTGTTTCTGGCTGGAGCTCAATATGTTACTTCAGATGTATTAATATCATCTGGTGACTATGTGAAAAATAAGTATGCAAGTATGCAATTTACCATTGGTGAAGTTGTAACTGAAACAGTTTCTTCTAATGGAATTATCGTAACACAAGGTTTTAATCAAACTAATATTTTACTTACTCAAATTGACGAGAAAACGAATGATTACTTTTCTATAGTTGGTTTTCCAAATCCGGCAATGGACAGATTTACATTAATTATTAGTAGCCATCAATATTCTGAATTTATCATTTCCATGTGCGACAACTTAGGACAGATAATCTCTCAACAGTATAGTTCTGAATGCAAAATAGAATTTGATTTAAGTGATTTTGTAATTGGAACATATTATCTAAAAGTATCAGACAACGGGAATAGTGTTTTAAAAACCTTGAAAATTCAAAAATATTAACATGAAAAAACTTTACTTTCTCTTATGTTTTGTTTTTATTATCATTTTTGAATGGTCATGCTCAGATTTGCAATTCGATAGAATTGATAAAGTATCGAAAGCTATGATAAATCAAGATTCTAACTTGGTTATTGCAGAGTCTGACGTGATTGATGTTTCTGCTGCAAAAACAATTGCTTATGGGCATTGCTGGAATACAAAAGGAATCCCAACTATTGCAGACTTTCATTCTTCAAAAACAAATGCTCCACATAAAGAAATATTTACTGATACAATTAAGAACATAGAAGTAAATACCACTTACTTTATTCGGTCTTATATTCAAAAAGAATCGGAAATAATCTATGGCGAAGAAACCAGTTTTACTGCTACCGTAAAAGGATTGACTATAACCTGCTTATCGGTAAAAGTTACCGGAAATCAAAGCTTTACGGTTGGTTCTAATATTAATGGAATTGGTTCTTTGAAAATATTTGAATATGGAAGCATTTGCATAAAAGCAAATAACGATTTGCAGGAAATGAAAAAATATGAATCCTTAAAAAACGATACTTCATGGAACGATTCATATTCTAATCTAGTAAAGGGAGAAACATATAAAATAAAAGCATATATTAAACTATCTGATAGTCAAATTATTTATAGCAATGAGCTTAGCCTTAGTATGCCTCAATTGATAATAATGACAGACACAGTTACTATTACCGGAAGTAGTTCAGTCATGTTACAAGGAACTATTGAAAATCTGCCTTACGAGATTGTTTCAAATCATGGATTTTGTTGGTCGGCAACAAGTGCTGCACCCGATTATAATGCAAGTAGAATCTCCCTTTATGAATCTACTGATACAGGGAATTACAACGCTGTTTTAACCGGATTGCAAAAAGGTGTTAGGTATTATTATCGTGCATTTGCTTTAAGTAATAATTCTGTGGTGTATGGTGAAATTAAGTCTTTTATAATCAATTAATCAATGCGGATACAAAATATTTTATACACACTATTTTGCTTTCTATTAGCTCTTGGAGTTAGTGGTCAAGAGCCTGTACAAGCAAATTTGTTGGAAATAGGCGATTCGCTTGTTATTGAATTGAGAACTGAAAACTGTCCATCGGGACAAGCATATATGCCTCGTGCCGAATTTTATAAAAAAGGCGGAGAGAAAATTGATTTTAAAAAGACAATTAGTCTCCCAAGCAAAATGACCTGTGAAAGCTCCGCAAAACTCACCTATAACCCACGTAATGAAAACATTGCAATTAATGACAATATTTTTGCTAAAGTGTTTGTAAAAAGTGAAATAGATATAAAAGTCTCAAAACATATAGCAAAGTCACTCATTTTCCCAGGGTTGGGGAGATTACAAACTGAGAAATGGCAAACTCTATATTTTGTATGGAATAGCGAGTTATGGTTTAATAGGAACCGGAATTTACCTTCAAAATAAAGCAAAAGAAAACTATGAATCATATAAAAATTCATTTACACACAGCGAAAGCGGTGGCTTCTATCAAACGGCGGTGAACCAACGAAACCTTTCTTATATTGCAATAGGTGCAGGAACATGTATTTGGACACTCGACATTGCCTTCATTATAAAAAAAGCACGGAACGTAAAGAAAAATCCGATACCGGAGAAAAGCAAGTATTATCATCAGTTAGCAAACAAGGAGTTTGTACTAACTACAAATACCATTGCATTTGACAACAGAACAGAATTTGATATTGCCCTCGAAAATGCAGCAAAATTGATAATTGACGGAAACGAACAAATCAAGACCGATGAAGCTTTAGCATTAAAAACCTTTGAAAATGCAAAAAATCAACTTTCAAAGGCTTTGAGCATTAAACCAAACCACAACGAAGCTAAAAGCCAACAAGAATATGTTGCGAGTAAAATAGCTTCTATCAAAGACAAGCAAAATAAATATGACCAAACGATTGCAGAAGCCGACCGATTATTGACTACCGGTAACATTGATGCAGCAGAATTGGAATACAACAAAGCAAAACAGATTTACCCCAATAATTCGTATCCAGAAACGAAGCTTCAACAAATAAAACAAAGAAGGGAAGCCGAAAGAATACAAGCTGAATATGATGGAATCATAGCGAAAGCCAATAAACTCTTAGTACAAGGCAATTTGGATGAAGCTAAAATTAATTACCAAACAGCTCTTACATTAAAGCCACAAGAAAGCTATCCAAAAACAAAAATACATGAAATAGAACAAATCATCAACGACCGTGATTACAAAGAGGCAATAGTTCAAGCAGACAAAGCTTTTGATAATAAACAATTTGACCTTGCTAAGTCATACTATGAAAAGGCTAAAAACCTGAAACCGAATGAGACGTATCCGAAAAATAGGATAGCAAGTATTAATAAAATGTTGGAGGTTAATATACCAAACCCTCAAGTTTCATCAAACGGAAACCCATTTTATGAAAAAAATAAAAATGCAGTATTCAAGATCGAACTACCATTAAATAACTCATATTCAACAAGTCAAGGGACAGGTTTCTTAATATCTTCTAATGGCATAGCAATATCAAATTTTCATGTGTTCGAAAACTGCAATTGGAGAAATGGAACAGTCAGCATAAATGGTGAGACGTTTTCTATTGCTGAATTATTAGCATATAATGGAGCTGAAGATTATGTAATTTTCAGGATTCAGACAAGCAAATCTTTACCTTATTTGAGCATAGCCAAGACTTTGCCGAAAGTAAACCGAAAAGGTTTTTGCAATTGGATTTCCAGAGGGGCTAACACTGAATTATTCAGATGGAATCATTTCCGGTTTTAGATCGATTGATTTTGGTGAAGGGGATTTCTTTATTCAAATTACTACCGACATAACACATGGAAGTAGCGGTGGTCCTCTATTCAATATGAATGGAGAGGTTGTAGGAGTTACCAGTCGAGGTGCAAATTTTGAAGGTGGCAATTTTAATTTTGCCATTAATATTCAAAAAATCCCATATTCGAAATTCATAAAGAAATGATATTTATTAAATGAACATGATTAATTAAGACATATATGAAACGATTTACATTATTCACATGCACGGTATTGCTTACAGTTATGATGTTTGCCCAGGCACCACAAGCATTCAAATACCAAGCGGTAATTAGAAATAATAATGGTCAAATATTGGTAAACAAGCTTGTTTCTTTGCGAATAAGCATATTGCAGAACGACCCTCTTGGCGATATGGTATATGTGGAAACACACCAAATTGCAACCAGCGAATTTGGCATTGCAAATCTCCAGATAGGTTCAGGGATGGTTATAACCGGAGTATTTAAAGATATTGCTTGGGGTACAACCACTCACTTTGTAAAATTGGAACTAGACATAACCGGAAATAGCAATTATGAGTTTATTGGCACATCGCAACTCCTCAGTGTTCCGTATGCACTCTATGCCGAACATGCAGGCAATGTGGGCGACGACTTGGATAAAGACAATACCAACGAAATACAGGTTCTAAAACTCAGCAACGATACACTATATCTTTCAAATGGAGGAAAGGTATATCTTGGTAAATATTTAGACGATACCAATACCGACAATCAAACTTTAAAAATAGAAGGTAATGAGCTGGTAATAAGCGGAGGCAATAGAGTGAGTTTTTCGGGAGCGGTTGACCTCGATGCCGACCCAACAAACGAGCTTCAAGTTTTACAATATTCAAATGATACAATATATCTGAGCAAAGGCAACTATATTGTGCTACCTGACAACATAGACAACGACACCCTCAATGAGATACAAACAATTACAAGAACAGGCAATACCATAAACCTATCTAAAAACGGCGGAACATTTACTGTTGCCGATGGTGACGATAGCGAAACCAACGAACTCCAAAACCTAACCGAAGTCCTTAAAGGAAACAGTGCAAATGCACAGATAAAGAATGTGTCAAACCCTACCGATGCTCAGGATGCTGCGACAAAGGCGTATGTGGATGTTTTATTGAATATAATTGAGAATAGTGGCAAATTTGATATTGTGGATTTTGATTGGCAAGATGTTTATTTTCATGATACAATAAAGTTGCAATTTACAGACAAATCACTTTTTGAACCTACAACATGGTTATGGGATTTTGGGGATGGAAAAACTTCAACGGAACAAAATCCCGTTCATATATATGATTCTCTTGATACATACACAGTACAATTGACTGCAACTGCTTTAAATTATACCAAGTCAATTTCAAAAAAAATAGTACTAGATTCTGTGTTTGATATTGAAGGAAACCTATATCCTTTGGCTTTGTTCGGTAATCAAGTATGGATGACAAAAAACATTGAATCTTCAAAATTAAATGATGGAACTGAAATTGTTTTTAATTCAGACGGCAATTGGCCAGATTTTACCGTTCCTGCATACACATTAATTGGTGCACCATCTTTAAAATATGTATATAACTGGTATACTCTTCAATCAAATAAGATTTGTCCCAAAGGTTATCATGTCCCTTCTGATGATGAATGGTCGCAATTAGAAAACAACCTAATAAAAAATGGTTATAATTATGATGATTCTAAAGACGATGACGGAGATAGAGAAACTCAAAATAAAATTGCAAAATCAATGGCAACCAATTCTAGTTGGAATTTTAATGCTAATGAAGGTGTGGTTGGAAATACTGATTTTCCACAAAAAATGAATTCATCTGGGTTTTCAGCTACTCCTGACGGAGCAAGAGTAAATTCAAATAATCAACCTTATTTGATTTGGGTAAATGAATCGACTTTTTGGTGGTCATCAACCACTTCTAATACAGCAAATAATATAGCATTTATAAGATATTTGAATTATGCTGATGATTCTATGTTAAGAACCGAACGTCAAAAAAATTATGGATTATCTATTAGGTGTGTAAAGGATTAAATTATGGAAATTACGATAAAGTTGAGGACAGAAGAGGAGTTAAAGATAGATACTATCCGTAATTTTTCAAGAAACAATATATTTTTCTTTGATGAAATTTTAAACGCTTCAATAAACAAAATCACTGCTGAATATCATCAAATGAAACATATGGAGCAAGATATGTTAGCAAAAGATGATGAAGAAGAGCGAGAATTAATACGAAGTGATATTCACGATATAGAATGTCAATTATACTCAAAAAAACAAACAGTTTACGAAATGAAAATTATGTTTTTATTTAAAGAAATTGAAACATGTATTGTTTCAATATTTAATGAGGCATATTATGATTTTGATATTACTAAGACCCACAAAGAAAGTTATATTTCTAATTTTTGGAAAAATAAAAAATTGAACATTGGGGATATTAACGGTTATTGTGAATATCTAGAGTTAAGAAAAGTTAGTAACTATATAAAACATGAAAATATTAGTTTTTTTCATGAAAGCCAGAATCATATTTTGAATGTTAAAGAATTTAAGAATTTTAAAAACACCTATTTGCGTAATGTTGAATATAGTGATTCATTGAAATTTTTCTATAACAGGGTTTCTGTAAAAATGACATCTTTTTTAAATGAATTTGGTGAAATAATAATTAAAAATGCATTTGTGAAAAAGGAAGAAAATAATTAGTATTCAACAACTTTATTCCTGTATTATTATTTTCTAGATTTACTCAATTATTCAATAAAATTAATTAAAAAATGGAGAAAATTACAACAGATCTTATTGATAAGCTGAAGACAGTAAAGTCTTTGGAATTAATCAAGTTAGAAATAGAACAAAAAAGAGTTGATGTAAAAAAACAACTTGAAATTATTGGGTCAAGATTTGAATTTGATAATTTCTACGGAACTGAACTTATTTGTTTTTTTCCGTATATTCATCATTTCAATGAAATTGATTTTAGGTTGTTATTAGCATATAATGAATTAGTTTATATTATAAAAGGTGTAAATATCACCTTTCATACTAATATAACAGATGGTGAAATGGAAAATTACGAAGAAATAAAAACACAGATTGAAGAGATAAAAGAAAAGTTTAAAACAAAATAAAGGTTATCATGTCACTTTCTTCATCCATCAAAGTTTTGACATTTCATTAAATATTCTAATCATTTCCACAAGTTTGGTTTTTTTATACCTAGTTGTCTGAGCTTAAAGAATAAAGCAAGTTCAAGATTAAAGTACGCTAGGCACGAGTTTGTAACTCGGACTTTACTAAGTAATTGTAATGGATTGTATTATACATTACGAGCTACAAGATCGCAACAACCATAAGTACAACAGCGTAGCGAAAATATTTTGCTAAAAAATATAAAAGCAAACCAAAACCTCTGTTTAAGCATTAACTTTGCAAAGGTTTAAAAAATGAAAATTATGGATTTGCAAACTAAGAAATTAGAATTAGTTCAACTGATATTAAATATTGATACTCCTTCATTATTAGAGAAGGTTAGCATTTTTATTAATAATGAAGTTAAAGCAGATTGGTGGGATGAATTACCAAATTCGGTGCAAGAATCTATTGAAGTAGGACTTGAACAGGCAAAAAATGGAGAAACTATTCCACACGAGGTTGTTATGAATCAATTTAAAGATAAATACAGCATTAAAAAATGAAGATATTTTGGTCTGTAAAAGCCCAAGAAGAGTATGGTAAAGTACTTGAATATTTGGAAGAGCATTGGAGCATACAGGAGGTAGAAAGGTTTATAAAAAAAACAGAATCTGTATTAAATGCAATACAAGAGCAACCTCTTATGTATGTAAAATCGACAAAAAAAAAGAATGTCTGCAAGGCTTTGATTACCAAACATAATAGTTTTTTTTATTATATTAAACCCCTTAAAAAAGAAATAATACTTTTATCATTTTGGGATAATAGGAAAAATCCTAGAAAACGCAGTTACTAGACTATTACTAATGCGAATTATGGGTGAATAAAACTAGCTAAACACCTGATGGCACAAAGTTAGGGCAATTTAGTTCAGCCCAACGGCAACGCCTTGGGTTATCTGTTTTGTTTATAAAGTCGCACTGAAAGTGCAGTTTAAATAATATTTTAAGCTGCCCTTTCAGGGCGATTATTAATGTTTACTATCTTTACCCGAGGCGATGCCATCGGGCTGAATTAAGTTGGGCTTTCAGCCTGTTTGAATAATAAAGAAATATAACAATTAATTATTTTCAACTCATAATTCACATTACTAAGTCAGTTTTATTAGCTCCAACGTTGAAGATATAGTTTAGTCTGTAGGTCTTTGCTAATAAGAATATTGTATATCTCCAATTCCCTCCTCAGTAATTTCTCTTCCGTTTTTAAAATTACATAAACCACATTATTTTTTTAGAAAATTATTACCAAGTGTAATGAGAATCACTATTTCTCGTCACAGCTAGAAATTAAGGCACAAATAAATTTTCAAATCCAAACTTGGGGCGCGACTTGAAGTCGCACTCCGAGTTTGGTATTAAAATTTTACATCATTAAATAAATTACAAATGAAAAATATTTTAGTTATTTCCGGACATTCAGATTCCAATAGTTTAACCGCTTCTATGGCTAGAGCATATCAAGAAGGGGCAATTGAATCGGGTGCCGATTGTACATTATTGGATCTTGGTGCTATGACATTTGATCCTATCCTGAGGTTTGGATATAATAAAAGAATTGAACTCGAACCCGATTTAGTGTGGGCACAAGATTGTATTACCAAAGCAGAGCATGTTGTGGTAATATTTCCGGTATGGTGGGGAACATATCCTGCCATTCTTAAAGGTTTTATTGATAGAACATTTTTACCGGGTTTTGCTTTTAAATACAGGCAGAAAAATGCAGTTTACTGGGATAAACTACTAAAGGGGAAAAACAGCGCATGTAATTTCTATACTCGACGCACCGGTTCATTATTATGAAGATAAATACAAAAAAGCCGGACAGGTTGCAATTGTTGAGGCAACACTAAATTATTGTGGAATAAAAACAACAAAAGAAACATTTTACACTCCAATTAGACCAACAACTTTAGAAACCAGAAGCTCTTGGCTTGAGGAAGTTCGCGGGTTTGGAAGAGAACAACTTTGAGTGCAAGCTCGGGGCGCGGCTTGATGTCGCACTCCGAGTTTGGAAATAAGTTTCTGTAAGAGATGAGGTTTACTATTTGCATTCAACAACTCTAAGAAAATGTTTGATTTAAATTGCAAAAATCATTTATATTTGTGTTTAGTAAATTGCTTAAAATTTAGCAATCCGAGTTTAGATTTTTTTGACAGACAGTAGTTATAGTCTAAGTCAATGAATAATAGGAGAATTATTCAATATTCAATTAAAATATAGATTATGAAGTCTTTGAAGGAAATACAAAAAATATTGAGTTCTCAGAAGAACAACTTATCTAATCGATATTCTATTAAATCTTTGGCGATATTCGGATCGTATGCTAGAAAAGAACAAACTGAACAAAGTGATCTTGATATACTTGTTGAATTTAATGAAAAGATAGGAATCCGTTTTATTGATTTAGCTGATGAATTAGAGTCAATTACTGGAGTAAAAATTGACTTAGTTTCTAAAAAGGGTATTAAAGATAAATACTTAAATTCAATCACAACTGATTTGATTTATGTCTAAACGCGATTTATTTCTTTTACTCGAGGATATGCTTGAATCTGCTCAGAAAATCAAGCGATATACTAATGGGATGGATTTTGACTCATTTCTCAAAGATGACAAAACGATTGATGCAGTTGTGAGAAACTTTGAAATTATTGGTGAAGCTGCAAATCGTATTGACCCAGATTTTAAACTTAAAAATCCAGATTTTGAATGGAATCATTTAAGAGGATTTAGAAATAGAATTATCCATGATTATTTCGGTATTGATTATGAAATTGTTTGGTCAATAATTCAAGAAAATCTAGATGTTTATATTGAATGGATTGAGATGTTTATTGATCAAAAAAATGATAAATAAAAGCTGCTAGACGATGGTTGTATTTCAATCACTTTAAGGGCAACCGCATAAAATTTACCTCCAACACAAATTAATTTGCAAATCAATTTATTTTATTGCAATTTTATTTTTGAATTAAAACCTCTTGGTATGGGATACTATATTGATTTAGAAAAAATTACACTAGATGATTATAAGCAGAAACTGGAACATGCTTATCTGCCACCGAGTAGAATGATTCTAAAAGAGAAATTGGATGAGCGGTTTGCTTGCTTTAAGAATTTAGGTATCAATAATGTCAAACAATTAATCTTGCTACTTAAAAAAAAGGATAATCTTGCTGAATTATCAAAAATAGATTGCTTCTCGACCGATTATTTGACCATTCTACTCCGAGAATTAAATAGTACTTTGCCTAAACCAAGTAAGATTTCTGAATTTTCGGGTATTTCCAGTGACACAGTTTCTAAATTGGAAACGGTTGGAATTAAAAATACTGAGAATCTGTATTGCAAGGTAATTACTAAACCAGATAGACAAAAACTTGCCCAACAAACCGGTTTACATGAAGATATTATTCTGGAACTGACCAAACTCACTGACTTATCGAGAATAAAATGGGTAGGGGTTACTTTTGCCCGAATGCTCTATGATTTGGGAGTTGATACGGTAGAAAAGGCATCAAAAGCCGATGTTGAGGAGTTGCACAAGCGTATAAATCAATTAAATAAAGAGAATAGTATCTACAAAGGTGCTATTGGTTTAAATGACATTAAAATAGTTGTAAATGCTGCCAAAGAGATTCCTTTAGAAATAGAATATTAAAAAAAGAGAGGCTGTCTAAAAAGATATTTCAAATCCTGATATGCTTACAATCTGTAAGTGCTAAAAGAAAAGACATACTTTTTAGACAGCCACTTTATTATTCTGATATATTATATTGTTGAATTTCTGAATTTTAGACTAAATTAAATCACGATTTTCATCGAATATGTGTTTTTATTTGTAGAGATTTTTACAATATAGATTCCATTTGAGAAATTGCTTTTATCAATTGTAAAGGTTTTGTTGTTTGTTGATTCCTGATACACAGATTTCCCAAGAATATCTAACAGTTCAATAGAGCTTACTTGCTCATCGTCATTTACTGGAATCATTAGAACCATTGATTCTGGTGTATTTTCAATTATGCTAATTGAAGTACTATCGGTTGTGATAGTTGAAATATCGGTTGTGAAAACTGGTCCATCAATTATTCCATCTTGATTATTATCTTCCTCCGTTAGATTTTCAATAAGTTCAATCATATCAGGTTCAAGTGCTAAGAATGCTGTATATCTTGAAAGCACTCGGTTGCTTGTACTTGTGGTAATAATTTCATTTATATTGTTGTTGTCTAGGTTCGACGACCATTCGTTTTCTAGTATTGTTTGACCTGCCCAAATTTGTTTAAGCAATGAATCTGAGGTGATTATATTCGATTCGTCGAAGGTATAGGATTTATTATATACAATATCGTTTTCAATATATTTCAATTCGACCGTGATTGGCAGGTCTCCCACGAATTTTCCAACCTGTACTATTGGTTCTATCGAATTAATGCCAAAATCATCGTTAAACAGGTTGATTTGATCGAAGCAGAAGCCGTTTTCTGTTGAAGTAAGTAAACTATACTCTGTAGAAATGCTCTGTTGATTGAAATACATGAGGTTTATGAATTTTGCCAAATCGGAATTGTATACGAGCGATTTATAATTACCCTTTGTTCGTCTTGCTATCTCAGATAAATAACTGTCATTCTTATCATTATAATAATAGTAGTCATAATAATAGTAATTTGAATTATATGGTTGATAATAAATAACATCAATTGCAGGAACAGTTTGATAGTCTTTGTAGAGCGTATTTATTAAGGTAGCGAGATTAGATTTTTGATAATAAGTTGTTGTATTGGAGATAAGAATAATTTGAGCATCTCCTCCATTTGCTGTATTGTATTCAATTGCTTTTTTCAGTAGATTAAGTGTGTTTCCTTGTGTGTATTTATTCGTTTTTAAAGCAGTAAACAAGTTATTCAACATTATTGGATCATCGCTGTTCAACCAATTTGTTGCTAATCTTGAAGCTACTCCATTATTATCATAAAAAACATTAATCTTACTTCCCTTTTTTATTTCAGAAAAAGAATATGAATACAAACCGTCAATTATTGAGGTATAAGTATCGGAATATGAGTATTTATCGAATACAAATATTATTTTTTTGGGGTATTAGAAATTTCTGTTGAGAAAGGGGAAATTAGGAACTGATAATATTTTTCGGTCCCTTTTTCATATATTGTAAAGAAAGTATTGTCTGAAGATGGATTTGCGTAAGTTATCGTAATAGGATAGTTTGCATAATCGTCTTTAGAAACATTGTATGAGTCATTGGTTTTAGTGATATATGGTTCCAGTAGTGGAGATTGCCAATTATCCGATTTTTTTAAGTTTATTTTAATTTTTTCTGGAATGAGACTAAGTCCGCTCACCATAGAATTTGGAAAAATTGATTGTATTTTATCACCTTGCCATTCGGTAGGAAGCATCATCGTTATTTTAACCTTTCTACTACTTTTTCCGCCCATTGGGTAAATGTTCAAAGAATAATTTGTGGGTGATGTTTTTCTGAAAAGGGAAGGGTCTTTTCTTCTGTTTACAATGCCTTCATATATTGAAGTTGCTGTCCAAACATCAAGCAAATAAGCTTTTTCAGGTTTGTCATAAACCCACAGCCAACTATCGGTAATTAAGGCTTCAGAGGGCAAACTGAAGTTGTAGATAATTTCTACCGAATCGGATTCTTGGTAAACGTTGTCTTGTGCTGCAAAGGTGATATATATTTCATACTGGAAATAAATACCAACTGGAGTGACATCTACGGTAAATTCTGTGATTTTTCCTTCGTATGAACTCCATGTTTGAGGATCTTGAACACGAAGTGATGCTGCATTGAGTAGATTAAAAGAAATAGTTAGAAATACTAACAAAATAAGTTTTTTCATTTATCGATATTTTTAAGTGTGAGTGATTATTTATTTCAATGACAATCATAACAGACAAATACCCTATATAGTGCAACTTAAAAATATCATAACAATTATAATAATTAAATAAAGAGAATAGCATCTACAAAGGTGCTATTGGATTAAATGATATTAAAATTGTTGTAAATGCCGCCAAAGAGATTCCTTTAGAAATATAATATTAAAAAAAAGACACACTTTGCAGTATGTCTTTTTTGAAATTTCTAATTTTAAAAATTATCTTTCAAATATGTTTTAAGTTCTGTGTAAGAATTACTTATGTTGGTCATTTTTTCATCCAAATTATCTAATCCCACTAAGCTTTTTGGCAGTTTTGGGTCAAATTTAAGTAATTGCTGAATTTGCTCAGGAAACTTTGCCGGATGTGCTGTTTCAAGCGAAACAAACAAATCGTCGGCATGCGATGGTTTCTGACTCAAATATTTCTCCAAACAGAACCAACCCACAGCACCATGCGGTTCTAGAAGCAACTTGTGCTCGTTCCAAGCTTTTGTAATTGTTTGCGTTGTCTCTTCGTCTGATACACTTATGGTGAAAATATCAGAACGAAGTTTATCAAAATCGGGTTTCTTATGAAGTTTACCTGTTTCATCCATATTTCCACCGTAGAGTTCTACCAGACGGGCAAGGTTGCTTGGGTGTCCTACATTCATAGCGCTCGATAAAGCATTTTTAGAAGGCTCTATTTTGCTGTATGTTTCTGTATTTAAGAATGTTGGAAATTCATCGTTAGAATTTGTAGCTATCAGAATTTTTTTAATTGGTAACCCCATTTTTTTAGCCAGTACACAGCCCATCATATCGCCAAAGTTGCCCGATGGTATGCAAAAGGTAGCTCCTTCGTTGCTGCCTTTTTGAGCAAGTTTTGAATATGCGTAGAAATAATAAACTATCTGCGGAAGCAATCTGCCTATGTTTATAGAATTAGATGATGAAAGGTTAAGATATTCTAAATCAGTATCAGAAAAGGCTTCTTTAACCATAGCTTGACAATCGTCAAATTTGCCATCGACAGCCAAAACAGAGATGTTTTTGCCAAGGCTTGTCATCTGTTTTCTTTGTCGCATGGTTACTTCATCTTTTGGAAAAAGCACAACTACTTTTATATTCTCAAGTCCGTAAAAAGCATTTGCCATAGCGCTACCGGTATCGCCTGATGTTGCTGTGAGTATAACGAGTTTCTTGTTATCTGTTTTGAGAAAATGACTCATAAGTCTACCCATCATTCTTCCGGCAAAATCTTTGAATGAGGCAGTTGGACCTTGATCTAAACGCATTATATACTTACGTTCATATACATTTTCCAAGGGCACATCAAAATCATAAGCCGTTTTGCACATTTTAAAAAGTTCCGATTCCGGAATATCTTTTTTGAAGAATGCATTAAATATATTGAAAGCAATTTGATGGTATTCCATTGAAGCGAACCATTCAATTTTTTCAGGATCTATTGTAGGAATTTCTTCCGGCATAAATAGACCTTTATCAGGAGCTAAACCTTTTATGAGGGCTTCGGCAAAGCTCACTTTGGGAGCTTTATGGTTGGTAGAAAAATATTTTATAGATTCAGTCATGACTCTTTTTTAGTAATTTACAATTCTTATTATATCTGCAAAAATTCCAGCTGCTGTAACTTCGGCTCCGGCTCCCGGACCTATTACTATAAGCGGTTGCTTTTTATAGCGAGCTGTGGTAAACGAAATAATATTATCGCTTCCGGTTACATTGTAAAACGGATGGGTATTATCAAGAGCTCTTATTTCTGTTCGAGCTTTTCCATTTTCATAACAGGCTATATATTTAAGACGTTTTCCATTACTTTCTGCTTGTGCAATTTTTTGTGCATATTCTTTATTGTCAGAACTTTCTAGAGTTTTCCATAGTTCATCAACAGTATTGGTTTTCTGACTATCTTGAGAAAGGCAGTTTTCTACTTGAATATCTTCAAGATTGAACGGCAAACCTATTTCTCTAGATAGAATTAGAATTTTTCTTGCCACATCCATTCCCGAAAGGTCAATTTTAGGGTCTGGTTCAGTAAATCCTAGTTCTCGTGCTTTTTTTACTGTTGTAGCAAAATCGTTGGTAGTACTTATATTACTGAAAATAAAGTTCAATGAACCCGACAATATAGCTTCAATTTTCAAAATTTGGTCGCCACTGTTTATCAAGTCTTTGAGAGTACTTATTACGGGCAAACCTGCACCTACATTTGTTTCGTACAAAAACCTTGCACCACTCTGAGTTGCAGTTTTGTGAATGCTTTTGTATTTGGTAAATTCGCTGGCATTTGCAATTTTATTAGGTGTTACTATAGAAACAGCAACAGCGAGGAGTTCTTCATATTTTGCAGCTACATCGTAGCTAGCAGTATTATCAACAAAGACACTATTTCTTAAGTTCAGTTCTTTTATTTTTTCTATGTAACTGTTCAAATCTGGTTTTTGAGCTTTCGCTTTCAATTCCTTTTCCCAATTTGACAGGTCAATTCCCTCATCATCAATCAAAAAGCCGTCTATATTTGATATTCCTACAACTCTTACATCAATATTGTTTTTTTCAATCAGTATATCTCTTTGAGCTTTAATTTGATTAAGCAGTTCGTTTCCAATTGTTCCGGTACCAACTACAAAAACATTTAATGTTCTAAGGTCTGACAAGAAGAATGTTTCATGAAGTGCGTTTAGAGCTTTATTTCTATCAGCAGCACTAATTACAATTGAGATATTCAGTTCAGAAGCACCTTGAGCTATAGCAGATACATTAATACCGTTTTTGCCCAGAGTGTTGAATAATTTACCTGAAACTCCCGGTATTTTCTTCATATTTTCACCTACAATTGCTATAACGGCAAGATTTTTTTCTACCAAAATAGCATCTATGAGTGCTACTTGGAGTTCAATTTTAAACTCTTCTTCCAGTAGTTCTTTTGCTTTTTGAGCGTCTTTTGGCAAAACAGCAAATGTTATTGAGTGCTCTGATGAACCTTGGGTTATGAGTATTACGTTTATTTTATTATTAGCAATGGCTTGAAATAATCTCATAGAAATTCCAACTTCGCCTATCATGCCGCTACCTTGAACGGTGATTAAGCTTACCTCGTCAATAGAAGAGATACCTTGTACTTTTTGGGTGAAGTCTCTATTATCGGCAGTTATAAGTGTTCCGTCTGATTGCGGATTGAAGGTGTTTTTTATATGCACCGGAATATTCTTCCCCATTGCAGGAATAACAGTTCTCGGCTCCAGAACTTTTGCTCCAAAATGAGAAAGTTCCATAGCTTCAGAATAGGTTAAATTTTTTACCGGATATGCTCTTTTAACTTTTCTAGGGTCGGCAGTCATCATACCATCTACATCGGTCCAGATTTCTAGAATTGAAGCATCAAGGGCTGCTGCAAAGATAGCTCCTGAATAGTCTGAACCTCCACGACCTATGGTTGCTGTTTCATTGTCGGCAGTGCTTCCTATAAATCCGGTTGCTATATAAAGAATAGAGCCATCTCCAACTTTTTCTTTTATTTTTTTATTGGTAATTTCAAATTGCACTTTCGCTGCACCAAAATTATTATCGGTTTTCACCACATCTCTTGCATCAAGATATGCTGCTCTAATGCCTTGTTCTACAAATGCTTCACTAATGATATATGCAGAAAGTCTTTCACCAAAACTGGCAACCATATCGTACGAACGGGGTGAGAATTCTCTGATGAGAAAAATACCGTGTAGCAAATCGGTCAAGCTTTTAATAGATGCTTTTACTTCATTTAAAACTTGGTCTTGTTTCGATGATTGTATTAAGGTTTTGATAGCTTCGGTATGTCTTACTTCTATTTCCGTAATAAGCGCCGTATAGGTACAATCGCCTTTTGCAGCTTTTTCGCCTGCTTCGATAAGCAAATTTGTAACTCCTCCAAATGCCGATACAACGGTAAGTACAGTATCAGCTTGCAACTTTTCTTTTACGATGGCTATTACCTTTGAAATATTTTCAGCGTTTTTTACTGAAGTTCCACCAAATTTTAAAACTTTCATAAGTTTATTTTAATTGTTTCTATTGGTCAGATTTAATATATTTTTCAATTGTTTATTTTCAAAATATATCGTCTGACTTTATGTAAAATTTTATTTTTGTTTATAATACTGAAATTTAAACATTTTAAAAATCATTTTAACCTTTTAAACCACGTGAATCACAAAAATTGGGTAAAAATAATATAAGCAATGGGTAAAGTCAAAATTTTATATTTAATTATTTGAAAATTAATTTTAATTATTTTTCATTTATTACTAAAGACAGTAGATTTAAATGCAAATTGCTTACAAATATTTTCTAATTTTGACGCGGATATTTAAAATCTTTTGTATGAAAATCCCGGTCATTTTATTTTGTGACTTTAAAAATATTAGAAAGAAAGATTTATAATAAGGATATTTGAATTATATTTTAAAAAATATTAATACCTAAAAAATGAATAAGACAGTAAGAACGCTTGATTATGAAAAGATAGTTAAGATACTTGAAGAAACAGAAGATAAGTATGTTTTCGAGAAAGTTAATCTTATTCCTAAAGAAGACGAGCTGCGCGATAAGCTTAAAAAATATGTCAATTACAATAAAATGAATCGTAAATCGGTGCTTGGAATAGATATATACAAGTACAGTTCTTACGATGAGTTTGAGCAATCATTAATACCATTTCTTTTTAAACTCATGTTTAGGGAAACCATAGACCGTTGTTTTTCAAACCATAAGTTTATGTTTCAGAAATATACAAAGTCAGAAATTGAAGAGTCGTTTATAAGTACTGGCGACGGAGGTTTTTTGATTTTCGATATTCCAATGCATTCACTGTTATTTGCAGCCAATTTTGCATTGGTTTTGCGCACCTATAATTCTTATCATCTATTTCCGAAACTCAGAAAAATAATAGGTGGAGTAAGTCTCAGATATGCAATTACATATGATAAACTTTACTATTTCGAAAATAGTCATTACGGCAGAGCTATTATAAATAATGCTCGCATTCTGAGTAAAGATAATTTGAATCGTTGCCTTATAGACCAGAACGTTTACAATTGGTTTACAGTAAATATAGACGGTTTAGAAAATCTTCAAGTTCTTGGAATTGACGATATTGCTAATATTTACGATTTCAAAGGAGCTTATGATTATGAAATACTGGAAAAACACCCTGATGGTTTTTTCATGAAAGAAAGCACCAGAGATATGGGAATTATAAACTCTGATGTACTTAAAATTGGAGAAATTAATTCGAAAGAATCGACCATAAGCATTTATAATATTCATATTCAAGTAGCATCGCGCCTAAAACGTGGCGATTCAAGCAGAATTATAACTATAAGTTTAGGAAATTTAAATACATCGCATTTATTTTAAAATACAAAAAATCATATAGAGTAAAATGGAGACAGTTTTAAGCGGGATAAGACCTACAGGGAATTTACATTTAGGAAATTACTTTGGTGCAATGAGAAATTTTTTGAAAATGCAAGATCAATATAATTGCTATTTCTTTATAGCCGATTGGCATTCTCTAACAACCCATCCTACTCCAGGCGATATTCATAAAAACATAAGACAAGTTTTGGCAGAATATTTGGCTTGTGGTATAGATCCTGAAAAGGCTACCCTCTACGTTCAAAGCGATGTTCCTGAAATAGCAGAATTATATCTGTTACTTAATATGAATGCGTATATAGGTGAACTTGAACGAACTACAACATTTAAAGACAAAATAAGGAAACAACCTGATAATGTTAATGCTGGGTTGCTTACCTATCCGGTATTACAAACAGCCGATATAATTATACATAAAGCTACTAAAGTTCCTGTAGGAAAAGACCAAGAGCAGCATGTTGAAATGGCTCGACATTTTGCACGAAGATTTAATCAAATGTATAATAATGATTACTTTCCTGAGCCGCATCCGTTTGACTTTACTGGTGAACTGATAAAAATACCGGGTCTTGACGGTAGTGGTAAAATGGGAAAATCTGAAGGAAATGCTGTAAATCTTGCTGATTCTGATAAAGATATACTCAAGAAAGTTTCTAAAGCAAAAACAGACAGTGGACCTACCGTTCCCAATACTCCACCAACTGAAGAAATAAAAAATTTGTTTACGCTTTTTTCTGTAGTATCTAGTCCCGATACTTTGGCATTTTATAAAGAACAGTATGCTAACTGCTCTATAAGATATGGGGATATGAAAAAGCAGTTGGCCGAAGATATTATTGCATTTGTAAAACCTATCAGAGAAAAGATAGAAGACATCTACAACAACGATGCTTACCTTGCTAAAGTTACCAAAATGGGAAGAGAAAAAGCGCGTGAAAGTGCTTCAAAAACACTGAAAGATGTGAGAGAAATAATAGGTTTTAGGTCGTTCTAAATACCTATTGAATGTTTATTGATTAGTTTTTTTATATGATATGTGGGTAGCGTTAGCTATAATTTCGGCTGTTTTTTTGGGGATATACGATTTATCGAAGAAAATTTCATTAAACAATAATGCCGTTTTACCGGTTTTATATATCTCTACATTTGTAGGATGTTTAACCTTTTTGCCTTTGGTTATTCTTTCGCAAACGGTTACTGGAGCTATTGATAAGTGGTACTATATTCCCTTTTCAGGATTTCAGGTACAGATAATGATATTTGGCAAAACAATTCTCGTTTTAGGTTCGTGGATACTATCATTTTTTGCACTTAAGCACTTGCCTATTACCATAGTAAGTCCCATTCGGTCAACAGCTCCTGTGTGGACACTACTTGGAGCATTGTTTCTTTTTGGGGAGCGTCTAAGTTTTTTCCAGTGGATTGGTTTAAGTATAACTTTTATATTTTTCTATCTGTTTTCGGTTGCTGGCAAGCGTGAAGGAATACAGTTTAGAAACAATAAATTTATCTATTTTATAGTTTTAGGCACAATGCTAGGAGCTGTAAGTGCTTTGTTTGATAAATATCTTATTGCCGGAAATGATATAAATCCTCTAGAAATACAGGCATGGTTTTCTATATATCAGGTTTTAATACTTACGCCTATACTTTTTTTGTTGTGGTATCCGAGTAGAAAGACAACTACACCATTTCAGTTTAGGTGGTCTATTTTAATGATTGGTCTGTTGCTCATGATTGCCGACTTTTTCTATTTTCGAGCTATTGCACAAGAAAATGCTATGATTAGCCTAATCTCGGTGGTGAGAAGGAGCAATGTAATAATTTCATTCTTTGTAGGTGGCTTATTGTTTAAGGAACAGTATATGAAGAAAAAATTTGTTTTACTGCTAGGAGTTTTAGTTGGAGTTGTAATTATTTATCTAGGCACATTATATACGTAGTTCGAAATTTTGCCCTAGATATACTTTTCTAACTTGCTCATCTTCCGATAGTTCTTTGGCAGTGCCCGATTTAAGTATATTACCCTCATACAATAAATAAGCTCTATCTGTAATAGAAAGTGTTTCATGAACATTGTGGTCGGTAATAAGAATACCTATATTTTTCTCTTTTAGCTTGGCTACTATTTGCTGAATATCTTCAACAGCAATAGGGTCTACGCCTGCAAAAGGTTCATCAAGAAGAATAAATTTGGGGTCGGTAGCTAGTGCTCTGGCTATTTCAGTTCGTCTTCGTTCTCCACCCGATAGTTGTATGCCTAAGCTTTTTCTTATTTTTTGCAGACTAAATTCGGCAATCAGACTTTCAACTTTATCTTTTTGGTATTGTTTCGAAGTATTAGAAAGTTCTAGTACTGCAAGAATATTATCTTCAACAGATAATTTTCTGAAAACCGATGGTTCTTGTGCCAAATATCCAATACCGTTGTGAGAACGTTTGTAAACAGGTTCTTTTGTAATATCTTTATCATCAAGGAATACTTTGCCTGCATTAGGTTTTATCAGGCCTACCATCATATAAAACGAGGTGGTTTTCCCAGCTCCATTTGGACCCAGCAAACCAACTATTTCGCCTTGTTTCACTTCAATAGAAACACCTCTCACTACTGTACGTGAGCCATATCGCTTTACTATATTTTCAGTTCTTAAGACAGATAGCATTTCATTTATTTTAATACAAAACTACGCAAAAAATTCATTTAAAAGCATTAAAAAACATTCTTATGCAAATTGCAATTTTGCGGCAACAAATTGCGGCAAAGATGCTGGATGTTCTTCTATAATAGTACCAATCACCGCAATATCAGCTCCTGCTTTATAAACTTCGGTGAGCGATTGTGCATTTCTTATGCCTCCACCTACAATAAGGGGAATGTTGGTGTTTGCACGTACTTCAGAAATCATCTGTGGTGAAACTGTTTTGTCTGCACCACTTCCGCCTTCAAGATAGATAGCTTTTAGTCCGAGCATTTCTCCTGCCATGGCTGTAGCTACTGCAATATCTATTTTGGAATATGGAATTGGCTTTGTGTCAGACATATACTCAACCGATGTGGTCTGACCGCAGTTTACCAAAATGTAACCTACCGGAATCGTTTCTAAATCCATTTTCTTAATTATTGGCGCAGCAACTACATGATTACCAATTAAAAATTCTGGATTTCTTCCCGATATGAGCGACAAAAAGAATGTTGCATCGGCTTTTGGTGTTATTTGATTGGTATTGCCCGGAAACAGAATAACCGGAAGTGTTGTGTAATATTTTATTACTTCTACTATTTCGCTTACCGATTTAGAGACTAAACTTCCCCCTACCAAAAAGAAATCTATGCCTCCTGTCGATGCAATTTGAACGATATTTATCAGTTCGGTTATTGAAATTTTTTCCGGGTCTAATAGCACTGCCAATTTTTTTCCCGGTTTATCGAGATATTTACTCATGATTTTTTTTTGTCCAAACAACTACATTATTATCAATAAAAAAATAGTTCAAAGTATAGGTATGTTCAAAGACTGCACTTCTTACTTTCCCTTTAAAAATGCCTTCGGTTTCATTTATTGAAAAAGGCTCTATTTCATAACTCTGCATAAAATCGGGCAAATCATGATACCCCAACTTGTAGAGTGCTTCTTTTGCCGACCATATTAAAGTTTTAGATTTCAGGTCTTTGTCAAGAAAATATGACTCCTTTTCCGAAATAAATTTTGTGTATAATCTTTCTATTCTCTCGGTGCATTGTTCTATGTCTATTGCCACATTTTGTTTATCAGATAAAATAAAACCAACATGCGTAGGCGAATGTGAAATACCAATAAAACATTGTTTTATGTATGGTTTTCCGAATGAAGTATATCTAATAGTAACGTCTTCTTCGAATAGTTTTTTTAGTAAAAAGCGAGAAGTAAGCCACTCTTGTATTCTTTTTGGAGCGGTTATTTTCAGAAGTCTGTTTTCATCATCAGGATGTAATGCTAATTGACTTCGTAAATACACTTCATCTTGTATTCGTTTTATGATTACTATTAGGCTACCGTCATTTGTTGTACGGCAGGTTAAATCTGAATACTGTTCCTTAAGTTTATTACAATTATTAATTAATGTCTCGTTGTTGAGTACCATATTTTAATACAGATTTATTTAAACTATTTTAATACTTCTACTGCTTTAAGAAATGTTTCATCATCCTCATTATATAAAGGATAGAACCCTGAATCGTCTTTAATATTTCTTACAATAAATGAATAAAGTCTAATTTTAATTGTCTTTTCAGATTTTGATAAATCATTGGCATTGTATTTTATCTCTTTTTTATCTATATGACTTATAAATTTTTTAAAGACATTATTTTTCTCGAAGAAATTTTTGAATTCAGTATTGGTATTTAGCGGAGCCAGTTGCGGTCTGTTTTTGTCGGCATAGTCAAATGCAAAATCGTACATAATGCTTTTACTAATCAAGTCTGATAGTAATTGCGAGTACTTGGTTGTATCGTAAGCAACATATACATCGGGCATTATGCCACCTCCACCATAAACGATTTTGCCTCCGGGTGTTTTAAATTTAAGTGAATCGGGAAAATGTATGCTATCTTTCTCGTGAATAAAATCTCTTTGGTAAATTTCGCTGTAGTAGTCTTTTATATCTTCGGTATAAGGTTTTTGAATGCAACGTCCGGTAGGAGAGTAATATCTAGAGACTGTTAGTCTTACTGCTGATTTATCATTAAATTGTTTTTGAGACATTACCAAGCCTTTGCCAAAAGATCTGCGTCCTACAATGGTACCTCTGTCGTTGTCTTGAATTGCTCCTGCCAATACTTCGCTTGCCGATGCCGACTCTTCATTTAGTAAAATTACTAATTCAGTATTTACACAAATACCTCCTGCATTTGAATAATAATCTTCTCTTGGCGATGCTTTCCCTTGGGTATAAACAATGGTTTTACCTTTATCTAGAAATTCGTCGGCAATCATAATTGCGGCATCAAATATTCCGCCACCATTACCTCGCAAGTCAAGTATCATTTTTGTCATGCCTTTATCTTTTAACTTTTGGGCATGTTCGGTAAACTCCTCGTAGGTGGTCATAGCAAATCGTGAAATTTTTATATATCCTATTTTATCGGTAGCCATATATGAAGCATCAATGCTATAGAAAGGTATTTTGTCGCGTACTATATTGAAATCTAATAGTTTCTCGCTGCCGGGTCTGAAAATTCCTACTTTTACTTTTGTATTTTTAGGACCTTTGAGTAGTTTCACTACCTTGTTTGAATTTATTCCTGTTCCTGCAATCAACGAATCGTTTACTTTAACAATTCGGTCGCCAGCCTTTATGTTTACTCGCTCTGATGGTCCTCCTACAATTACTTGTACTATTACAACCGTATCTTTTTGAATATTGAATTGAACTCCAATTCCCTCAAATTCACCTTCGAGAGGGTCATTTACATCATTAAACTCCTCGGCGGCTATATAACCCGAATGAGGGTCAAGTTGCTCAAGTATAAGCGGTATGGTTTTCTCAATAAGCTCTTCTTGCGAAATAGAATCTACATATTCTTTTTCTATATAATCAAGTATTAAATCTAGTTTGGTATTGCCTGTACTTGCTACAAAGGCATTTCCTTTGCTGAAACCGGAATATTTTGCCAAAAACATACCTGCAATTATTGAAACGACAATAATAAGAGGTAGTGCTATTGAGAATTTTGAGTTTTTATGTTTTTCCAATTCTAAATTGTTTAAGTGTTAGTAATTGTTAACCTATTTGTAATTGTATAATTTCAATTTTCGCTTTCTGAAGCAGTTTTATGCCATCGTCTATTCTATAAGGTTCTGTGTATACCACTCTCGAGATACCTGCTTGAATTATTAATTTAGCGCATTCAATACAAGGTGAGGTGGTTACATAAAGTGTAGAACCGGCACTATTGTTTGCCGACTTTGCTACTTTGGTTATTGCATTAGCTTCTGCATGAAGCACATAGGGTTTTGTTTTACCCTCTTCATCTTCGCAAACATTTTCAAAACCCGATGGTGTGCCATTATAGCCGTCAGAAATAATCATTTTGTCTTTTACTAATATAGCTCCTACTTTTCGCCTTTGACAGTATGAATTTTCTGCCCATATACTGGCCATTCTGAGGTATCTAATATCTAATAATAATTGTTTATCCGGCTTCGATAAAGAATCGTTGCAGTTTTCACACATAAATTTTGTTTCAAATATGAAAGCAAATGTAAGGTATTTTAAATAAATATTACTTAAAACTCAAAAACAGATATTCAGATAATATAAATATCTGTTCTGCTACTTTACTCTAAAAAGTGTTCATTAGTAAGGTAATTCAATTACTTTTTCAAACATTGTTGAAATGAATTCCAAAGCAATTCTGCGGTTTTATCCCATGAGAATTTTTCTCTTTGAATTCTTCCTTTTGCTATGAGAGTGTCTCTTAATTCTTTGTCGTTTGCAATTTTTGTCATTGCCTTTGTAATATCACTAACCGAAAATGGATCTACATAGAGCACAGCATCTCCGCCTACTTCGGGCATTGAGGTTACATTTGAAGAAATAACAGGAATATCGCAAAACATTGCTTCAAGTATTGGTATTCCAAAGCCTTCGAAATAGGGTACAAAAGTCATTGTAAAGGCCGAACCCAATATTTTATGCAAATCTTCGGTTGAAACTCTTCCGGTAAATTGCACATCTTTCTTGAATGCAAGTGTTTCATAGGTAGTTTTTATTTCATCGGTCAAAAACATAGCTTCGCCTACTATGAGTAGCTGCATTTCCGAATCGTCCGAGGCTTTGAAATTATCAAAAGCTTGTAATAGTCTAGGAATATTTTTTCTCGGATGCAGTGAACCTATAAAAATAAAATAATCTTTGCCTTGTGTATATTTTTGCTTTGTAACAGTCTTTTCTTCTTCACTTATGGGAGTATATGTAATATTTGCACCATTATATACCACATCAATATTTGAGGCATCTATTGAATATGTTTTTACAATATCTTGTTTAGAAAATTCAGAAACCGTAGCTATCCGAGTTGCTTGTTTTGCATACTTTGGAAAGAATTTTTTATAATAGTTCTTTACCGATCGTTTCAGTGCATGCGGTATATGTTCAAAATTTATGTCATGAATAACATTAAGTGTTGGAATATGCAGTTTCAACGGTATAAATCCATCGGTAGAGATTAATGCTTCGGCTTTATATTTTATTAATATTTTGGGTAGGTTATAATGAAACCAAATTCGCCACAACAATGGGTGTCTAGCAGGTGGATACATTATTACCGGCACTACATTCTTTGAAAAAACAAACTCTTCATGATATTTTCTATCAAAAAAAAGAATGAACGTATGCTCCGGATGGTTTTCACAAAGTCTTTTTACCGTTTCATATGTAAACCATCCTATTCCTTCTAATTTGTCTTTTATTAAGAATCTGGTGTTTATCGCTATATTCATTTTCTGCAAGATTCGTTTTTTATAATTCATGTTTTGATTTCCGGCTTACTTTAATTTATCTATAATTGAACGTTATAGAAAAATGTAATTTAAAATAGTATAACTATCACGCATTACGTAAAATCATAAATGAATATACTGATAATTTTTTATTTTTGGAAATTTTAAAGGCTCAAAATTCTAGATTTTTGGTTTTTTTCTTAATTAAAAAATATACTGTTTTTTTTTAATGCATCTATATGTTTTATAATACCTTTGCAGGGTTTTTATTATTGCATTTTTTTCAATTTATTTTCTTGGTGGGATATCTTTTTTTGATTTGAAATAAAATAAATTGCCATATTTTAACTAACTTCTATTCAGTGCTTTCTTATTAATAAATTAAGAATGAAAAGATTATTTTTTACAAATTTATTGCTATTGCTCTTACTGAATTTGCTCATAAAGCCTATATGGATTTTTGGGGTAGACTTGACCGTGCAAAATACTGTAGGGGTCGAAAAATATGGGGCTTTTGCTTCTATTTTTAGTTTCACTATTATCTTCAATATTCTCCTAGACTTTGGTATTACAAATTTTAATAGTCGAAATATTGCCAGACATAGTCAGCTTTTGCAAAAATATTTTTCTAACATATTGATACTTAAATTCTTTTTAGGTTTTTTGTATGCACTCGTTTGTATTTCAATTGCATTTATTACCGATTGGGGAGCAGCGGAATTCAGACTACTTATGTTTCTTATTTTCAATCAGTTTCTTTTATCTTTCATTCTCTATCTTCGGTCGAATTTGAGCGGATTACATCTGTTTAAAACAGATAGTATAATTTCTGTTACCGACAAATCTATAATGATTGCTATTTGTAGTGTGTTGCTATTGCATCCGGCTACAAAGAATAACTTCTCAATAGAGTGGTTTGTATATGTGCAAACTGCCGGATATTTGACAACCTTTCTAATTACCTTCTTTATTGTCAAATCAAAAATCAGCAAACTTACTTTGCGATTCGACAAGCGTTTTATGATTTTAATTTTAAAGCAAACCTTTCCTTATGCACTTTTGGTGTTATTTATGGCAATATATATGCGTACCGATATTGTAATGATAGAGCAGCTTCTGCCCGATGGCGACTACCAAGCGGGTGTATATGCTCAATCATACAGAATTCTCGATGCTGTAGCTATGTATGCTTATCTTTTTGCGACTTTGCTTTTGCTTATTTTTTCAAGAATGTTGAAAAATAATGAATCTGTAAAGCAGCTGAGTAGATTATCGTCTTTATGACTTATAATTCCTGTTTTGCTCTTTTCTATAACCTCATTTTTTATGCAGAGCAGTTCATGCAGTTATTGTATAAGAATGATTATAGTAGTGCAGCAGAGGTTTACCGAATACTTATTTTGTGTTTTATACCTATTGCAACTACCTATATCTATGGTACATTTCTCACTGCCAATAATTCTCTCAAGCTGCTAAATATTGTTTCTGCTGCGGGTGTACTGGTAAATATTGTAATGAATCTTATACTTATACCTCATTTCAAATCGCTTGGAGCTGCTTATGCCAGTTTGCTAACCCAGAGTATTACTACCGTAATTCAATTATTTGCCGCTAAAAAAATCACAAAGCAAAAAATTGATTTCAAATTATTGTCATTTATTATCTTGTTTGTACTTACAACTATTGCCTTAAATCTTATTATGCTCAAAACGAGTTTGAATTGGATTGTTTCAGTAGCTATAATTTTTGGTCTTGGGTTTTCCTTAGCCTTTGTCTTGCGACTTATAAACTTAAAAGACATGTATCTTTTAGTTAAAGATAAAGAAGGGCTTTAGTATTAATAATTTTGATGAAGTAGTGGAAACATTTTTACCAACAGGGAAATATTAATATTGTAAGTATCTATATAAAAGGCAATAAGGTTAATCATTTATCATAATTAACCTTATTGCCTTTTCATTTTCAATAGATTCAAACTAAATCTAATTCACCAAAATCTACGCATCTTTTCCTGAAATCTTTGCCCAAGAATCTTTAAGAGTAACGGTTCTGTTAAAAATAATTTTTTCTTTGCTCGAATCTTTATCTATACAAAAATATCCGGTTCTTTCAAATTGGAATGCTGTTCCGGGTTCTGCGCCTATTATAGAAGGTTCGCAAAATGCGGTAGCAATTCTTAGCGATTCCGGATTTATTGTTTTCAAATAATCATCGGCATGAGCCAATGGATCTTCGTCAAGAAATAATCGGTCGTAGAGTCTCACTTCTGCTTTTACAGCATCGGCACAGTTTACCCATTGTATGGTGCCTTTCACTTTCTTCTCGCTGGTACCGGTTCCACTTTTTGTATCAGGGTCGTAGGTGCAGCGTAGTTCAGTTACCGTTCCTGAAGCATCTTTTATTACCTCTTCGCATTTTATTATGTAAGCATATTTGAGGCGAACTTCCGTTCCAGGAGCCAGACGGAAATATTTTTTCGGAGGGTTCTCCATAAAATCATCTCTATCTATAAATATTTCTTTAGAAAAAGGTATTTTCCTTGCCTGATATCTCATCCTCAGGGTTTATTGTTCCTTCACAAATCTCTGTTTGTCCGTCGGGGAAGTTCGTCAAAACAACCTTAAGCGGGTTGAGAACTGCCATAGCCCTAGGAGCTTGCTTGTTGAGGTCTTCTCTGATGCAAAATTCCAATAACGAATAATCTATAATATTTTCTCTTTTTGAAACACCAATTTTGTCGGCAAACATTCTAATTGAAGCCGGTGTATATCCTCTGCGACGCAAACCGCAAATGGTGGGCATTCTTGGGTCGTCCCAACCGGTAACGTGCCCATCTTTAACCAACTCCAGCAATTTTCGTTTGCTCATAACCGTATAGTTAAGGTTCAAACGTGCAAATTCTCTCTGTTGTGGTCTTATTCTGTCAGTTTCTGCAATATTGTCTAAAACCACTCATACAATGGTCTGTGAACTTCAAATTCTAAGGTGCAAAATGAATTAGAAATACCCTCTAAATAATCACTTTGTCCATGAGCATAATCATACATCGGATAAATGCACCAAGCATTTCCTGTTTTATGATGAGCTGTATGTAATATTCTATACATGATAGGGTCTCTCATGTGCATATTGGGCGAAGACATATCTATTTTTGCACGCAATAACTTTTCACCGTTTTTGAAAACCCCTTTGCGCATTTGTTCAAAAAGCGATAGATTTTCTTCTATACTTCTATCTCTAAACGGACTATGAGTACCAGGCTGCGTTGGTGTTCCTCTGCTTTCTGAAATTTCATCAACCGACATTTCACATACATAAGCTTTCCCCTTTTTTATCAATAAAACTGCCCATTCATACAGTTGTTCGAAATAGTCGGAAGCGTAAAATTCTCTATCAGCCCAATTGAATCCGAGCCATTTAATGTCTTCTTTTATTGAATTTACATATTCAACATCTTCCTTAACCGGATTGGTATCGTCAAATCTAAGATTACATTCACCTCCATATTTTTGAGCAAGTCCAAAATTCAAACAAATCGATTTTGCATGTCCAATATGTAAATAACCGTTAGGTTCAGGAGGAAATCGTGTTTTAACGGTTTTAATTCTACCTGAAGCTAAATCTTCTTCAATTATTTGTTCTAAAAAATTTAACGATTTTTTTTCTTCTTCCATAACACACAATACAAAAAATAGGAATTTTACATTTTGGCAAAGATATTTATTTTATGCAAAATTGTGTATCCGTAATTATTTTATTTTAATGTGAATTAAGAGTTTCAAATTCAGGATTTGCATTATCCTTTATCAAATTAGTATAAATATGATTAAAACAATATTTTTTGATATGAACTTAAAATATATTACTTAGATTATGTAACCTATTTAATTATAATACACTAACTTTGCAAAAATTTTTTTATTATAATGAATATTGTAATTGATAAGGGTAATACATTAACGAAAATTGCTGTTTTTGAAGACAATAACTTAATTTTTCATGATAAACAATCTCAAGTTTCGGTTGAATATTTAGAAATATTATTTAAAAAATTCAGTTCAATTTGTTTTTCTATTGTATCATCTGTATCTGATGTTGATGAACAGCTTATAAGATATTTGAAACAAAAAACGGTATCATTAGAATTTAATCAGACTACTAAAATACCAATTACGAACAAATATAAAACACCCGAAACCCTTGGACTAGCCAAGCTCAAACTGTTTAGTAATTGATGCCGGCACAGCAATAACATTCGATTTCATAAACAGTAATGCAGAATATTGCGGAGGAACAATTTCACCGGGAATGACAATGAGATTTAAGGCCCTAAACAATTTTACTAAAAAACTTCCGTTATGTGAACCTGATGAGGATGTCGATTTTTTAGGTGATACTACAATTTCGGCTATAAAAGCAGGAGTACAGAACGGTATAATTGCTGAAATAAACTCATATATTGAGAAATTAGATAATGAAAATAATAAATTAAATATTTTTTTAACCGGCGGAGATACTTTTTTCTTTGATAAAAAATTAAAAAAGCCCATCTTTGCAGACCCATTTTTAGTTTTAAAGGGTTTAAATAGAATTTTATCATATAATGTTGAGAAATAAAGTAAGCGCGATATTTGTAATATCTTTGTTGATATTCACTGTAAAATTACAGTCACAAATAAATATCAATTCCCCATTTTCAAGATACGGACTAGGTATAGTTGAAGAGTCATCATTAAATCAGAATAAAGCTCTCGGAACATCAGGAGTAGGTTATAGAGATGCTAAGCATATCAATTTTCAAAATCCGGCTTCTTATGGAGTACTCGATTCCATGGCATTTCTATTCGAAACAGGTGTACATAGCGATTTTATGAGATTTACAGAAGATACTTTGTCTGACAGAGGCTTCAGTGGTGGCTTGGGTTACATATCTATGGCTTTCCCAATTACAAAATGGTGGGGATCTGCATTAGGTGTTCTTCCTTTTAGTAGAGTTGGATATACATTAACAAAAAAAAGTGATTTGTATAGTTACAACTATTCCGGCGATGGCGGACAAAATAAACTTGTATGGGGAAATGCTTTTGACCCATTGCCGTTTTTATCTATAGGATTTAATACTTGCTACATATTTGGAGAAACATATTACCAATCAGAAACAAAATTTAATGTTGGATATTTTAATACTTTAAAAGCACAAACCACAAAAATAACCGGATTGTATTTCGAAACCGGATTATTACTACATCATGAAATTTACAAAAATGCTACTCTAGCATTGGGTTTTACTTTTGCACCTGCACAGAATTTAAAGTCTAACAGTACTAATATTATTGCTTCAGTTGATTCTGCAACCCAAATAAATGTTTTCTCTGATGAAAAATTGACATCTGGAGATGTGCAAATTCCTATGAAAATGGGTTACGGAATTAGTTATGTTCTGAAAAATAAGCTTTTAGTAACAGCTGAATATACTATGCAAGACTGGACTGGTATTAAATCAAATTCAGCCTCTGAAAATAATCTAAAAAATGAAACAAAAATAAGTGGTGGCATAGAAATAATACCTAATATTTATGCTCCAAGAGGTTATTTTAATAAAATAGCATACCGTATTGGAGGCTATTATAAAAACACATACATACAGTTACAGGAAGAAGTTAATGGTGCATATTTACCATTGAAAGACTTTGGAATGAGTTTTGGTGTAGAGTGTCCATTCAGGAAAACTCGAAACTCAATAAGTGTAGCTGCTAGTGTTGGTAAAAAATACACCAATTCAGAAAAATTACTTAGAGAAAATTATATCATGCTTGATTTTAATATTACTCTGAGAGAAACTTGGTTTGTAAAAGCAAAAATTGATTAAATTATAGAATTATGAAAAAAAGTTTGTGTTATTTGATTTGTGCAGTTGTTTTTTCATCAATTGCAACCTTCACCTTTGGACAATCAAAGTACGGCAATACGCCAGAAGATAGTGTTAAGTGTTTAGAAAATCTGTCAGTCTACAAAGTGTATTATGATCAAAAGAATTTTGGTACAGCAACACTCAATTCTTGGAGATGGGTGTATAATAATTGTCCAAAATCATCAAAAAATATCTACATACACGGGGTAAAGATGTATGAAAGTTTTTTACAGTCGGAAACCGACAGTAAAAAAAAGGATGCCTACATGGATACCATTCTTACTATTTATGATCAAAGAATAGCAAATTTTGGTGAAGAAGGAATTGTTTTAGGGTACAAGGGTGTAGATTTAATTAGCTATAAACCTACCGATTACAACAAAGCATTGGGGTTTTTAGAAAAATCGGTTACTCTTTTGGAAAACAGTACCAAAGCAGATGTATTAAGTTTATATTTCCAAGCAATAGTTTTTAAATATAAAAATAATGAAATAGATCAGAAAGCTGCGGTTGAATATTATGGTAAAATTATGCCTATTATTGAGAGCAACATAACTAATGCAAAAGAAAGCTCAAAAAAATATTACGAGCAAGCAAAACAGTCGGTTGAAGCTCTTTTAATTAATGATGTAAAACCTACTTGCGAAATTTTAGTAAGCATACTTAAACCAAAATTCGATGCTACTCCAAATGACCCTGAATTGCTAAAGAAAATTATTAGCACTTTAGAGAAACAGTGCAATGAAACAGAATTATATATGACCGCAGTAGAAAAATTACTGCCTATAGAACCTTCTGCAAAAGCGTATGAAAGTTTTGGAGATATGATGTATTTGAAAAAGAATACTTCAAAAGCAATTGAATCATATAAATCTGCAGCTTCTTTAGAAACTGATCCGGTTAAAAAAGCAGAAATTTTTGTTAAATTATCAAAATTGGCATCTGGTTCTGCTGCAATATCTTATGCTAATCAAGCTATTGCTCAAGATTCTAAAAATGGAAATGCTTATTTGTTAATAGCTGTAGAATATGCCAAAGGCGCATCTTCATGTGTTGCCGGCGATGAACAAGCAGCTTTCAAAGAAAAGACTATATTCTGGTTAGCAGCAGATTATTGTGTAAGGGCAAAAAATGCTGACCCTTCAATTGCCTCAACAGCAAATAATTTATTAGCATCCTATGAAGCTAGATTTCCCGGATCAGAAGAAATTTTCTTCCAAGGTTTAAAAATTGGAGATTCTTATTCTATAAATTGTTCATTCTCTGGAACAACCACTGTTAGAGCTAGAAAATAAAATGAATTATCTAAATAAAATAGTTTTTGGAAGCATCATCATTTTTTTGATGATGCTTTTTTCATGCGAAAATGATATTAAAACTATTGAAATGGTAACTCAAAGAACCAAAATTGCAAATTTGAGCGGAAAAGATGTGCACATTTTGTATAGCGATTCAGCAAAAATTGTAGTAGATATTAGAACCAAAGAAATAAATAGATATTCAAACTCCGAGGAACCGTACGTTGAGTTTAATCAAGGCTTATTAGCAGTCTTTTTTTCTTCATATCCCGATACAACCTCTTACTTAAGAGGAAATTATGCTATTAATTATGAAAATAAAAAAATGTGGGAAGTTAAAGGAAATGTGATTGCTAAAAATAAACAGGGTGAAGTTTTAAATACCGAATTTCTGGTTTGGGACGAAAATAAGAAGCTCATCTATTCTGACAAAACAGTTAAAATTACTACCAGTGAAGATATAATATTTGGTGAAGGATTTGAATCTGATGAAACATTTTCAAATTGGAAAATAAGAAAAGTTACCGGTACCATTATGCTTAAGGAAAATAATAATGAAGAATCGTCAAATAATAATGAAGTTTCTAACCATAGTAAATGATTTTTTAAGTAACTTTTGTGTGATAATTTTTAAACATATTGATAATATTTAATTCGCAATGAATACACAAAATAGACCTGCAAAAATCCTAATTTATACTTGGCTTTTTATTGCCCTTATTTCACTGGTTTCAGCAATTCATGCTGCTATAAATAAAGGTTTTACACAAGACTTTTTTATTTTTGTAGGAATATTTTTTCTTTCATTATTCATGTACAAACTAAGAAAAAAAAGAATGTAAATTAATAAATAATATTCATTGTTCTCGCAAAAAATAACGTTAAAAACAAGTTAAATAAATGTTAATTTCAAAAATAACATTATAAGAAGCAATAACTATTTTTTTATTTATATATTTGCGCTAATTTTAGAAAATAGTAACTCATATAATAAGATTCAAAAAGCGTCATGTCGGCACTTCAAACACTCAGAAACAAAGCTGGAATACTCATTGCAGTAGCAATCGGTCTAGCCTTATTAGCATTTATTCTAACAGACTTACTTAAATCGGGTCAGTCTATGTTTTCAAGTAGAGCTACTTCAATAGCGGTAGTAAACGGGGTCGAAATACCAGTGGAAAAATATTTCACACTGCTCGAAAATATGGAGGAAAATCATCTCAGAACAAATGGAAGTGCTGCAAATGAAAGCATGAAAGTTAACTTCAAAAGAACTGCTTGGGATGAAATGATTAAAGAAGCCATGTATAATCAAGAAATTGAAAAATTAGGTTTGGCAATTCCTTCACCTCAGCATGCAGGAGCACACGGTGTTACTGCCGAAGAACTTAAAGATATGGTTCTTGGAGAGCATATTTCTCCTGTTGTACAACAATATTTTACCAATCAGGAAACAAGAATGTATGACAAGGAAGCTGCAAAAAACTTTCTGCAAAACATGAACAATTCTGAAGAACAAAAATCTGCTTGGATTGAAGTTGAAAAATTTGTAATGAGCAACAGACTTAAGGAAAAATACAAAGCCCTTATTTCAAAAGGTTTGTATGTAACTACAAAAGAAGCTGAAGTTATGGCAAATGAAATGGCTAAAAGTATCGATTTTAAAGCGTTACAATTGCCTTATAGTAGTTTAGCCGATTCACTTTATGAAGTTTCTGAAAAAGAAATAAATGATTATCTAGACAATAATGAGAAGAAATATATAAAAGAAAAATTTGCTAGCTTAGAATATGTGAGTTTTTCAATAAGACCTTCTGAAAAAGATTTCGAAGCAACTCAAAAATGGGTTCTTGACAATAGCAATGATTTCAAATTAACCGATAATGACGAGCAATTTGTAAGATCAAATTCTGATGTTCCTTTTGACCCAAATTTCTATGGAAAAGGCGAGTTGCCGGTAGCAATAGATTCTTTTGCATTTAACGCAAACAATAGCAAAGGTGCAATAACAGGAGTATATTTTGAAAATGGAGTATTTAAGGTATCTAAAATATCTAAAAAAATTAGTTTACCAGACTCTGTAAATGCAAGACATATACTTATAAGAAGTGCTAATGCAGTTGTAGTAGTAGATAGCTTAAAAAAATTGATTGAAGGTGGTGCTGATTTTGCTATGATAGCACTTCAAAATTCTGAAGATCCGGGATCGGCGTCTAAAGGTGGCGATTTAGGTTGGTTTAAGCAGGGTGAAAATCCTAGAGCTGTAAATGATACATGTTTCCTCGGACAACCAGGAAAATTATATAGCGTTTATACTGAGTATGGTGTGCATATGATTGAGATTATGAAACAGTCTGAAAAATCAGAAAAAGTTCAAATAGCTACACTAGCATCTAAAGTTAGTGCAAGTTCAATCACGAAAAATGGTATCTATTCGAAAGCAGCGCAGTTTGCAAATGAGAATTCTACAAGAGAAAAATTCTTAGCTGCAATAAAGCCTGAAATCACTGGAGATAAGAGAATAGCACAACATGTTCGTCCTGAAGATTATATGATACCGGGAATAGAAAATAGTCGTCAAATAATAAAATGGATAAATGAAGCTAATAAAGAAGATGTTTCCGGCGTTTTTGAGTGTGGAAATGAATTTATTGTAGCTGCTATCTCAGAGAAAAAAGATAAAGAGGCTTTCAACTATACAGCATTAGAAAATGAGGTTAAAGCCGCAATTATTAAAGATAAAAAAGCTACCCAATTAATTGCTAAAATTCAAGAAGTTGGTAACGGATTATCTCTTGCAGAATATGCTCAGAAACTTAGTCAACAAATTTCTGATTATCAGGGAGTGAATTTTAATTCTACAGCTTTACAAAATTTAGGAATTGAATTTTCATTATTAGGGGTAGTTTCAACTATAGAAAAAGGTATTTGTTCAAAACCAATAAAAGGAAATAATGGAGTTTTCTTAGCAGAAGTATCTGTAGCTAATGTTTCAGGAACTTTTGATGCAGTTATTGAAAAACAGAAAATGCAAAGAAATCTAAAATCAAAATACGACTATTCAATTGAGAGTACGCTTATTGATGTTGCTGATATTGTTGATAATAGAATAATATTTGAATAATTACAATGTGATTATTTTTTAAAAAGGAGGAAGCTAATTTTTAGCTTCCTCCTTTTCGTATATAAAAGATATATCACCAAAAGTTGTAGAATAGGGCACAATCTTGTCAGGATTTTTTTGTTTGGTTTCTACTGAAAAATCGAATTTTCTAAATAAATAAGCAACCAATAATCCGGTAATAATTCCTGAAAAATGAGATTCCCAAGATACTTTCTCATTATTAGGAAATACCCCTAATACCAAACCGTTATAGAAAAATATTACAAATAGAGAAAGAGCCAAAAGATTTTTATTTGCCTTGAAAATGCCTATAAAAAGAAAAAATGAAGATAAAGCATATACAAAACCACTTGCTCCAATATGAAAAGAATTTCTACCTATAAACCACAATAAAATGCCTGGAATAAAATATAAAAGTAACAAAACAATTGTTTTACCATTATTTATAAAATAATTTAAGATAAGAAGGTTTAATAGTAAAGGTATTGAATTTGAGTAGATATGATTAAGAGAGCTATGAATTAATGGAGCAAACACAATCCCTTTCAGTCCGCTATAATGAAGGGGAAGTATTCCTAAATAATAATATGACACGCCAAAATAAATCTCAATAGCTTTTATAAGCCATAAAAATAAGACGAAAATAATTGGAGTTAAAAATTTGTAACGAAACATAAAAGTATTGTTTAGAAATAAAAATAAAAGTTAGTAACTTTATTCAAATTTACGTAAATTAGCTACTATATTAAAAACAGAAAAAACTGAATTTCAGAAGTAAGTGTCATTATAAATATTTAAGGGATAAAAAGTTTAACTAAAAAAAATTAATTATGAACAAGAGATCAAGTATTTGGATTATAGCTACAATAGTTATGTCTTCATTATTTATAATAATGGCATGTAAAGAACCTGAGCCACCTGTATGTTGTACAGGTATGAGTATTGTAGAAAGAGATTATGATACTTTAGGATATAAAGGACATATAAAGGTATATACTGCATTTACACCAAAAAACAAGCATTATTGCGATTCATTAGTATGGGATTTTAATTCAAAAGCTTGGCGTTTCCCTTATGATGCAAATAATAATCCGATTGCCGGTATAAATAATATTGACAAATTATGTACCCCGGAGCAAGCACTGGAGAAATTTAATAATGGCTGTAAAGGTTGCTGCCCTTGTAGAACTAATCCTGACACTGTTCATAATCTTTCTGAGGCAGGTGAAAGTTTTAATGACTTTTTTATTGTTGATGGAATTGAAAGTTTTCCATATAACAGTATATTCGTAAGAGTACCGGGTGACACCTCAAAAGTTAAAGTTTTTTCAAACTACAACAACATTGATCTTGCTTTTGATGGTCAATTGACGGTAGATTCAACCTTATTTGGCAGAAGTCCAATAACGAAAATGGCAAGATCAGGTAAATATGAGTATGAATTAATACTGTTTGCAGACTCAATGAAAGCAATATCAATTGATACCATTCATGGAGCGTTCTGTATTGTAAGAACACCTGATGATGAGAATGAAGGTTGTAAGGCAAAAGAAGAAGGCGATCAGCTAATAAAATAATAAATGCTTTAGGGTCAAAAAAAAAGTAATATTTTTTGGCAAAAAATTTTATATATATTAATAAAAGATATATATTTGCCAACCCAAATTTTAGATACTGTAATTAATTGATTTTTAAAATAAAAGAATATAAATATGACTAAAGCAGATATTGTTAACGAAGTTGCAAAAAACACTGGAGTAGAAAAAGTTATCGTTCAAAAAACTGTTGAAGCTACAATGGAAGCTATTAAAGATTCTCTTTCGAAAGGAAGTAATGTATATTTAAGAGGGTTTGGTAGTTTCATAATCAAGAAGAGAGCTAAAAAGACAGCACGAAACATTTCAAAAAACACTACAATCATAATACCGGAACATAATATTCCAGCATTTAAACCTGCTAAGACGTTTGTGAATGGGGTTAAAGTTAAAGTTAAATAATTTTTAGGAGATAAATTGTTATGCCAAGCGGAAAAAAAAGAAAGCGCCATAAGATGGCTACTCATAAGAGAAAGAAAAGACTTAGAAAAAACAGACATAAAAAGAAATAATGTAACTTTCTATTTAAATCCCTTAGGACTGTAGTTCTAAAGGATTCTTTGTAAATATATAATTATAAAAATAACTGCTTACTATTGATTATAGGAGGATAATTGTGAGTAACGAACTGATAATTAGTGTAAATACCCCTGAAATCAATATCGCATTATTGGAAAATAAGCAATTGGTTGAACTCTATAATGAGAAAACCAATTCGGGCTTTGCTGTTGGAGACATTTACATTGCAAAAGTAAAAAAGGTAGTATCGGGTCTTAATGCCGTTTTTGTAGACTTAGGTTATGAGAAAGATGCTTTTTTGCATTACCATGATTTAGGTCCACAATTTAACTCATTAAGTTTACTACTTTCTCAAGTTCTTAATAATAAGGCATATAATAAGTCTTTTAGTAAGTTTAGCAGAGTACAGGATATTGATAAAAATGGAAATATTTCGGATGTAATAAAAGCCGGACAACTTATTTTGGTACAAGTAGCTAAAGAACCTATTTCGTCAAAAGGGCCTCGGTTGAGTTCCGAAATTTCAATTGCCGGGAGAAATTTAGTCTTATTACCATTTTCTGATAAAGTTTCAATTTCTTCAAAAATTGAATCGGTTGAAGAGAAAGCCAGACTAAAAAAACTTGTACAAAGTATAAAACCTAATAATTATGGGGTTATTGTACGTACAGCTTGCGTTGGAAAGAATGCTTCTGAATTGGCAACTGAAATACTCGGATTGGCTGAAAAATGGGAAAAAGCGCTTATTCGATTAAAGAAAATAAACACATCTACTCCTAAGCTTGTTCTTAGCGAATTAGATAGAGTTTCTGCTTTACTACGTGATATACTTTCTCCATCATTTAATAATATTGTAATTGATAATAAAGAACTTTTTGAGGAAACAAGAGACTATTTGAAAGAAATAGCTCCTGAGAAAGAAAAGATTGTTAAAGAATATGTAGGAAAAGTTTCCTTATTTGACAATTATGGTATTGATAAACAGGTAAAGTCTTTGTTTGATCAGAATGTTGCTATAAAGAATGGTGCATATTTGATAATTCAACATACAGAGGCGCTTCATGTTATTGATGTAAATAGTGGTAATAGAACTAAGTTTGAAAAAGATCAGGAGTCTAATGCCCTTGATGTAAATACCGCTGCCGCTCTTGAGATTGCTAGACAGTTGCGTCTGAGAGACATGGGTGGTATTATCGTTATAGATTTTATTGACATGAAATCTCCTGAGAATAAAGCCAAGCTCTATGAAGCTATGAAAAATGCTATGGCATCTGATAGAGCAAAACATAATATCTTACCACTAAGCAAATTTGGTCTTATGCAAATAACTCGTCAGAGAGTAAGACCTGAATTAACCATAAACACAAAAGAAGTTTGCCCATGCTGTAAAGGTAAAGGTGAAATTTCTACGAGCAGCGGATTAATTGAAAAAATTGAAGATGATTTAAAACATATAGTTAAATTATTGAAGTTTAGGAAAATAAAGTTAGTTACTCATCCCATTATTGCCGGATATCTGTCAAAAGGTTTGATACCTATAAAAATGAAATGGCAACTTAAATATTATAGAAATATAAAGATACAAAGTTCTTCCAAAGCCAATTTCCTTGAGTATTCATTTTATGATGATAAAGACAATAAGATTAACTTATAAGTCTTGAGATATAACTATTATTAAAGAATAAAGGATTGAAATTAATTTTTTCAATCCTTTATTCTTTAATTGAATTTAAAAAAAAATCCGGGTCAGGCGACCCGGAAGCAAGACAACTAAAAATTAAGAAAACTAAGGGTAAGAAAACCTAAGATGAAACCCATCTTGGTTCTATATTGGGGAGTAAAATTTTTATCAAATCAATTTACAAAAACAAAAACGAAATTATTTTCTTATTATTGTGTTTAACATGAAAAATGTTGATTAATATCATTATTTTTCATGTTAAAATCAAGTCAAATATACAATTTGTATGAAATAATGTCAATATTTACACAATAATTTTCATTATTTTTTCTTTAATTTTGTAATTCTCATAATATCAAAACAATACAAGGCTTATTAGTACGCTATTAATAGTAATTAAGTAAAATAATTTACTGTTAAACAAAAATATCTTTAATAAGAGAGCTAGAAAATGTTTAATTAATTGTATAAACGGGATTAATCTAAGCAATCTTTTTTTAGAAAATCTCCTAAAATTGCAGTTAAAAGGTCTACAATTTTGTTAACCTGTAATTTTCGAAAATTTGTTAAAGTTGAAACGGCCTGTTTTTAAATATAATTTAATTTTTTACTTAATACTTTCTGGAGATAGAGCAAAATGTTTCATATTTTGATACATTTGCAAAAATTTTTGTTATTATAAATCACTTTGAATTTTATGGATTTTTCATTTTTAAAGAAAATTAATATTGCAAGTGCATTAATCGTTGTAAGCACACTAGTTATTTACATTGCAACCTCTTATATCAGTGATGGTTACTATTTTCCAGATGAGCATTTCCAGATACTTGAATTTTCTGCTTTAAAGATGGGAAATAGTAATGAATATTCCATGGCATGGGAATATGGAGAAAAAATTAGGCCTACTCTGCAAGTAGCTATTGTATATCTGACTGAAAATATAGGATTGCTATTTGGTATCACAAATAAACATATTATAATTATATTTCTACGATTACTATCTGCACTATTGTCTATAGGAGCCATGCTCTATTTTCTTGACTCAGTTAAGGAAAAAATCCCCTCTGGTTACAGAAATTTGCTTTTATTTACAACTCTACTTCTTTTTTTTCAACCATATCTTTCAGTAAGATTCAGCTCAGAAACGTATTCTAATATTTTCTTTTTATTTGCTGCGGGTGTCATTTTCAAAAGAGATAAGATAAAAAATTGGATAATTGTTTTAGGTCTTCTTTTAGGATTTAGTTTTTTATTCAGATTCCAATCTGCTTTTTTTGCCTTTGGTGTAGGTTTGTGGTTACTTGTTATTCAGAGACGAAAATATATTGAACTAATAAAATTGGTTGTAGCATTTTGTGTAGTTGTAGTTTTTGGTGTGCTTGTAGATACTTGGTATTATGGAGAATTTGTATTTACACCGTACAATTATTTTCATGCAAATATAGTACTTGATATAGCCTCTAAATTTGGTGTATCGCCATGGTATTTTTATTTCGAATATCTATTTGAATTCCCTGTTTTTGGAATATTAATTTTATCTTCTTTTCTTATATTTTTAATTAGAAAGTATAAAGATCCTGTTCTTTGGGCAATTTTACCTTTTTTCTTGGCCCATATTTTAACTCCACACAAAGAAGGTAGATTTTTATTTCCCCTTGTTGGTTTTGCAGGATATTTTATTGTTCTTGCAATAATTGAAGTTGATAGCATTATCAGAAGCAGAAAAAGCTCTTTTGGTGGATTGTATAAAAATAAAATAGTTATTGCTTTATTTATATTATTTCTTTTAATGAATTTTATAGGTTTATTGTTTACCTCAACCTATAGAAATAATAATGGCTTTATTACTGCTTTAAAAGTATTAAGTTTTGAGGAATCAAACGAAAACAAAATCCTTTTTGTTGACAAATCCAATCCATATAGTTCATGGTTACCATTAGCTTTTTATAAGGACAGCGTGGAGATAAAAAATTTAAATACTAAAATATTTTCTGATTTATTTAATACCCCGAACCAAAAAAAATATCTTTTTTTAAAGGAGAGTGAAAGAATTGATAATGAGTTTTTTTTAAATAAACTAAACCCCGAGTTAATACACACTAGTATAGCACCGTGGCAATTAGTTCTTGATAAATATTTTGAGAGATATAATCATGAAGATGTATTTTATTTATATTCTCTAAATTCTATTTCAAAACAGAGTATTGATTCGTTAATTGATTGTATGTTCTCTAAAGAAGACGATTTTAAAGTAAGCATATTTTCTGAATGCAATTTTCAGAGTAATTCTGAGGGTCGTACAATTGAATTAGATAGTGGAACATATACATTCGAAGATTTGCAAAACAGAGGGTTTGCTGCTGACGTAATTGGTTCAATAATGATTCCAGAAGGTCTTAAAGTCTCAATAAAGAATGGTGAAAATCTATTGGATTTAAATAAAAGCGTTTTTTGTATGAATCCTGAATATAAAGATGTTACGAACAGCATTCTTAAAATTGAGCATGATAGTACTGTTAAAGTTGCTGTTCTTTTTCAAGATATTGCATATTTGGGTGAAAGGGTATTTCTAGGAGAAGGAGAATATGATTCCAAAACTTTGGAGAAAATATCTATTAAAAAGAATAATCTTTCTTCTTTAATTTTGTCTGAAGGATTTGAAGCTGTGTTATATGAGAAAGATAGTGCTGAAGGTAAGAGATTAGTAGTACGCCGAGATATAAATGATTTAAACCAGGCAAGTTGGAATAATGCTACTGCTTCTATTACTATAAGGAAAGCCCAGAAGGAGGATAAAAATTATGTTTATGTTGATTTTGATTGCAACACAAAGAACATGTTAACATACTTAGAAAAAGGTAGATATAATTTACCAATGTTGGAAAGTAAAGGAATTAAAAACGACGATTTATCAGCAATAAAAGTTGATGAATCTATGGAAGTAGAACTTTATGAACATATTGATTTCAAGGGTGAATCAGTTATTATTAGTGGTAAATCTTTATGTTTAAGCGAAATAGGTTGGGATAATAGAGCAACCTCTCTAATTATAAGAAAGAAATAATTTTCATCTATAGCTCTATCGAAGAAAGAATCATTTTTCTTTGATTTATTTTAAAATCAAGAAGTAGAGAAATTTCATATTTGCCTTTTTCTATTGCACTTCGTGGTATAAGTGCAGCATAGCAATCTGTATTAAGCTTATGATGTCTTATATGTAGATTCTTTAGTGGAAAAAAGAGAATCTTTTTTCCCTGTTTAAATTCTATATAGGGACTATATTTGTAGCTGTATTTTTCAGTTTCTTTTACTGAAATGTAAATAAATTCTTGATTTGTATTGATATTCATCATGAATGAACATATTTACCTGATCATATACAACTTCTTTGGGAATTCCCTTAAAATACTCGAAAGCCCTTTTATGTGCTATAACGTCAAGATTACTTGTAAAATGGGTGTCTGAGAAAAAACAAATTTATGTCGAGAACGGATTAGCACCATGGAAAAAAAATTAACATTTTTTATTCTTCCAGTACTCGTTCGCATATTGTACTCCCCAAAATATACATGAGCCTGTTTTCCAAAAGGTAATTATTCTACATCAAAATATTCCCTTTGCTTTTTTTCCTTTGGCATGTTGTATTCCTGTCGAACCCACATGATAAAATTATAAACAGTATTTGTGTGTACATTAGGGAAATCTCTGTCATACTCTTTTAGCCAATCGTGAAAATATGATGCTGATGTCACTGGATATAAATCAAATATTTGTTTTATAAAATGTTCATATACAATTAATTATTTTGAGCGAAGATATTGTAGTGAAAGATGCTGTTCGTACTCCCTTTCATTCATTGATAACAGTCTTTTCACTGTTATCCAATTCAGTACAAAATACTCGGCAATATGGAATATACTATGACCCTCTCTTCTCATTTTATTGACTTCATGATACATAATTAACTTGTTTAAATTTCAATTCATTTGCACCGGAATTTTAGAATTTTAATTCTGGTAAATTTGAGTTTTTCCTATATCAGAGGGGACCCTCTGATATAGGAAAAACTCTGCATCATTGTTGCCAAAAATTGAATATTCTTTTTTGTTGTTTATATTTAAACTCCTATATTTGCATCAGGCAGTATGTTTAATTGGTAAATTTTCCGATTTTTGAGTTTTTAGACAGACTGTCGTTGTGTAATATAATGTCTAAATAAATCCAAACCTCATGAAGATATAGGAGGATTGTTTCCTATTCTATTTGAAGAGAAAAATCAAACAGTAAAAAAATGAAAAATGCTCATTAACAGACATTCTGATTTATGGGGGAGGTGCAAATTCATTAACCCAAGTAGGTTCTATCTTTTAGCACTTTTGCTCATTTTTATAATTAGATGGAGTCATAGATTATTTAATGCAACTTTATGGGCTGAAGACGGTGCACTTTTCTTACAAGATGCATTTAAATATGGCTTAGAATCACTCTATTTACCTTATTCTGGTTATTTTCACACAGTCCCTAGAATAATTGCATATGTTTCCTCGTTATTACCAGCCATCCTAATACCTCATTTTATTGTAATACTTTGTTTTGTAATCACATATTATATTATTTCAGTTCTACTAAAAAGTGATTATGAATGGATTTTGCCTGAAGTGCATTTTCGAGGAGTGTTTACGTTGTTAATTGCAATCGCCCCAGGCACTACAGAAGTTTTTGGAAATATAGCAAATCTTCATTGGATTTTGTACCTATATCTTGGTCTGCTAGGTTTTCGTTCCATTAATTATAGTTATCATCTTCTTGATTATGTTTTTGCTAGTTTAGCTGTCTTTTCCGAAGGAGCTACAATAACTCTTTTACCATTGTTTCTTATACGATTAATTTTTCATGTTTTTAAAAGAAGAAAAAAACAACTTATTTATCAAGAATCGTTTATTATTTTTGTAATTCTGTTAATGGCATTTTTTAATTATTTAAACAAAGTATCACAAACTTCTTTCGATGTTCAGAGTATATTTTTAATCCTCATTTATTGTAAATCTATTCTTGCTGAATCTATTTCGTTTTCGTGGCTGTATATCTTGCCATATACTTTAATGGATAAATATTGGTTTATACCGTCAGCAGGTTTATTTGGGATTGCATTATTCATTGTTTCCAAGTCCTTTTATTTAAAGGAAATTATAATTTTTCCAATAGTTTTATTTATGTGTTTTGGATTATTGCCACCAATGACTGTTTTAGCTAGAGAAAATACATTTGATCTTATATATACTCATAGTGGTCATGGTTGGCAACCATTAAGCTGGTTAAATTTTAGATATTCGTTCATACCTTCAGTTAGTGGTTATTTTTTTTGGATTTGGATAATTTCATTAATATATAAGTACTATAATACGATTGCAGTTTATCTCTCTATTCTTATTTTACTTCTCTCTTTTGTTTTTTGTTTAAAGTCGTATTTTTTTATTAAACCATACTCTGAAAATATATGGATTATAAACTCGAAGAAAATAGATGATGTACGAAATAATGATAGTTTAAAATCAATTGAAATTTCTATTGAACCAAGTAACTGGAAAGTCAAAATTGGAAATGGAGACTTAATTATAAATCCAGACTGAATTTAAGCCCGTTTGATGCAATATTGACGAAATAAAGCGAGATAAATAGAATAAAAACTTTTAAGACATATACTTGTCTATATTTAAACATTACAAATGTAACGAGAATATATTCCAACATTCTTTCGATTAATTTGTTAAATAACGTCAGTTCGATGTAAGAAAGAATATTATTATTTGGTTAACTCAGAGAGATATTGTGTATTTAAATGTCTAAATATCAAATATATAACCAAAACCAGTCTCTATGTTAACTATCGATAAAATTACTTAAATATTGATAATTTTTGCCAAAATTTTTATAAAGCAAAGGAGGGACACGTCTTGAGTCAAGAAAGTGGTAAAAAAAGAAATCGTTCTTTTAGTAAGGTTGATAGTGAGGTTATTACCATTTTAATCATATTCCACACTGTTGATTTTCGTAATCTTAAACACTTCTATATTAACTACGTTTAAGGTCATTTAAAAAATGAATTTACTAAAACGGCATCACACAATCTTATGTATAACTTAAAAAAAAAAACGCTAATGGCTATATGCCTTAAAACCTTTTGTTTAGGCTAGTGTACAGATATTTCTTTTATAGATTCAACACCATTGAGAACTTGCCATATTAGAAGAGAGCATTCAAATTAAGTATTTTAAAACTTGGCAGCAAAAGGTGAATGTTCAATTGTCTGGTTCTTTGGATTTAAACTTCATTTAATTATTAACGATTGAAGTGAAATTCTTGATTTTATGCTAACTCAAAGGAATGTTGATGATAGATAACCTTTGAGATACAAACCTTTTCATGATTCAATTTTTGAAAAACTTTTTGGCTACAAAGGTTATATTTTCAAATTACATTTTGAATAACTTTTAATTGATGGTATTCACCTTATTACCAAAATACGTAAGAACATGAAAAACTGTTTAATGCATATTCAAGATAAAATTACACTATAGAAAAGAGCTCTTTTTAGACAGTTAATGAGGAAATGAAAAATATTAGCCAAATTGAATATACTAGACTCAGATCTTTTGGAGATTTCCTTACAAATCTACTTTCTGGTCTTATAGCATATTCTTTCTTTCCAAAAAAACCATCAATCAATACTGATGTTGTTGACAATAAAGCTTAAATCAGATTTTCTTTGGTCGAACTGACGTTATAATAAAATAAAATATTAGCAGTAAGAATATTATAAATCCATTGCCTTCATTACATAATGCAAGAGTTGCAGAAAAAATTGCTATTATAAAGTATTTCGTTTCCTTTTTTTGTATATAAATAAAAGAAACTGTTGCAAAAAAGATATTGTAGAAAAAAATAGCACTCCATACTGATGATATGAAATATTGTGCATTAAAAACTAATAGGGTAGTGAATATAAATATAAAGATAGGAATATTTTAAATTTTTTGTGAAGTAGATAAATAGTAATTATCCATGAAATATTTCCTAAAATAATTGGTGAAATAAATTCTATTGAACCAATAAGGTGATATTCTATTTAAAAAAATAATCGATAAAAGATTATTATATGCGCATTATGCAGACAGAAGATTACAGAAAATTTTTCTGAAAGTGAAGTTGCTTCTATATATTTATTTAACATTGCTAAAATAAAGTCAAAATCAAATTCAATAGGAACATTTGCAGAATATTTAATTAAATTATAAGTGTAAATTGCTACTAGAATTATAAAAAAAAATAGAAACAAATTTTTTTTTTATATTTTTCAAGAATATTTTTCAATTGCATAGTTTTTTAATGTTATGCATAGTAAAATAATGAAATATTATTTACCACAATTCATTTTTGTTCACAGAATTTGATCCTCAGTTTTCTTATTGGCATAAGTTATAACTCTTTCATTTGCTTTCTAATAAATGAAATACTTAAATAAAATTTAAAAATATATTTGTTTAAAGTTGTTTAAATAAAAAACATTTCGTAATGTTGCTAATTATTAACAACAAAAAACAAATATATGAAAAAATTATTAATTTTATTTATGTTTACGCAAATTGCGATTGTAAATGCACAAGTTATTGGAAATGGTATTGGAGTTTTGAAAAAGAAATTCAATTTAAACTCTGATGCCAATGTTCCTTCAGGGTATTATTCTTTGAATGCTCCTGTAAATGGTCCTACAAATGATATTTGGCAGCATCTTGTAACGTTTAGACATGTAAATCCAGACGGTTATGCATTGCAACTCAATGCTCCTTATTTTCAAGGCAACAGGCTCTTTTTTAGAACTGTTAAAGCTGGAAAATTTAATCAATGGTTGGAAGTTGCAACAAAAAAAGAAAATATTTTTTATGGAAGTCAAATTATTAATGGTGACTCTGAAGCATCCAAAACACCATTAGAAGTTATTAGTGGAAAAACAACAAATATTGTTGCAAATTTTATTTGTGCTGACAAAACAAAACGATTTAGCATTGAAAGAGTTGAGCAAAAACCTTTCTCTTTGTATTCTTATGATAATTTAAAATCAATATTTGATAAGTTAGCTTTAGGTCATTCATATGATGTAAATAAACAATTAATAATTGATGGTAATTCTGGAAATATAGGCATAGGAATTTTACCAACAAACTATAAACTTGAGGTAAATGGTTCTGTAAAATTTAATGACATTGTTAAAATTTATAAAGATCTTGAGGTAAATGGTACCGTAAGACTTAGTGGACTAGTAAAAATCTCTAAAAAACTTGAAGCCCAAGAGATTGAAGTTAAGAATGTAACGCTTCCTGATTATGTTTTTGAAAGCAACTATAATTTAAGAAGCCTAAATGAAGTTGAGCATTTTATTTCTCAAAACAAACATTTACCTGAAGTTCCTTCTGCAAAACAAGTTGCTCAAGATGGTATGAATCTAGTTGAGATGAACAACGCTATGCTTAAAAAAATTGAAGAGCTTACACTGTATCTTATTGAACAAAATAAGAGAATTGATGTTCTAGAAAAACAAAATAATGAACTATTGCAAAAATAAAAATATTTGTTTTTGTAGAGTTTATAATTATGTGTAGTTCAAATTAAATAGATTCTCTACAATACAATTTTTTATTCATTGCTCTACTTTTTAAAATATTTCACACATACATACATATAAGATCGTTTAAAGTGTATGTAAAGCGTGACAAAAGAAACAATTAAAATGATAAAGATGAAAAATAGTTTATTATTAATATTTATTATTTCATTACTCTTTACAAGTAGGATATTGTCGCAAGATATTTATTCAAATTTTGTATCAGAGCACAGGGCTGTAGCCGATGAAATATTTTCAGAAATTAATCCAAAGAAAATAAAGACCGGATTGTTGATTGAACGTTCGCTCAATCAGATAGATTTGTCTTTGTTTGATGGAAACGACAATAGCGCTTCCTGTAATTATGAGTCATGGCTTACTATACTATTACAATTACAATTAGCTCATATAAATGCTAATAGTTGCAAGTATGCTTTACCTGAAGTAAAGATTAGCGCTTCAGTTACCGATAATGATATGCTGAAAATAGGCATTGCATTGTACCGGTATAATACAATAAATCTTGATTATATAGTAAATAGAAAATTGTATTTAGATACAATAAGAAAGAAATTTATTGATAAATCGGGAATAGATGAGAATCCATTTAAAGTAAAAAGTTGTTTTGCTTCTACAATCACAACTCCATATACGTATGAAGGTATAAAAACTTTTAACATCAGTTCTGAACTTTTTCTATCAAACGTAGCTGATGACATAAGCAATTTATATATTGACTTTGATAATGGCAATGGCTACGTAAAAACGAGTATAGGCAGTGATGTTACTGTAGATTACTATTATCCTGGGAAAAAGAATATAAAAATTAAAGCAGTTATTGATGGTCGCACATATTTTTCTTTTACCGAATTAGAGGTCAGAGAAGATCAAAGTAGAAAGCGAGCAAATGATGTATATCCTGATTTAGGCCCAGAAGATTTTTATGGAGGTGGAGTTGTTTCTGAATATGGAATATATTTCCGATGCAATACCGATAATAGAATAAGAAAACCATATATTATAGTTTCAGGTTTTGATTCTGACGATAGAAACAGAGTTGCTACCGATGCTGGTGATTACGATAAATTAAATTTATATACTGTTGCTAATCAAGGTGGATATTTGGATAAGTTACGCGAAGATGGTTATGATATAATTTTATATAGACCAATACAAAGTTCTGAATCTATCATTAAAAATGCTATGAATTTGGTAGATTTTATTCAAAAGATAAATCGCGAAAAAACCTCAGATAATGAAATAATAATAAATGGTGCCAGTATGGGAGGTCTTTTAGTTCGTTATGCTTTGACTTATATGGAACATAATGGGATTGACCATCAAACAAAACTATTTATCTCACTAGATTCACCCCAAGAAGGAGCAAATGTTCCTTTAGGTTTTCAATTTATGCTTTCTCAATTAATAAGTGGAAATAATATTGGGAATCTAATAATGGGAGACGAAATAAAAGAACAAACAAATATTGCACTTAATAGTTGTGCTGCTCGTGAAATGATATTATATTCTTTTATTGATAAAGATGGAAATCCTATTGCAGCACCTCAAAGAGATAAATATTTAGAAGAGTTAGAGAAAATCGGAAATTTTCCTAGAAATTGTAGAACTGCTGCCTTATCTATGGGGAGTGGCGTTGCAAAAAATCAAGGCTTTACACCTTCGCAAAAGTTAATAGAGAAGGATGCAGTTTCTTTATTTGGACTTTTATCGGGAGTTAATGTTATTTGGCGATTTAAAGTTTTTGCAATGCCTGATAAGACTAATGCTATTATTTATAAGGAAGCTACAAGTCGAGAATTTTGTTCACCAACAGTTAAAGATGGAAAGCAATCTACGATTTGTATGCCTGTTGATCCATTTCCAGATATAAAGGAAGTAAGTGTAAACGGCGGTTTTCCAATAGATAATGCACCAGGGAGTACCGGAGAATTTCATACCTTCAAAGAAAATGATGCGTATGAACAAATAGGGCTTTTAATGGATATTGGTTCATTGTACATAAACCCTAATTCTGACTGTTTTATTCCTACGATAAGTGCATTAGGGCTTAAAAATGTGGATTTTCATACTAATATTAAAGATTATTTTAAAAGTAATAGTAATGTACATACTGTAAGTGATAATGTCTATCTGAACATAGGAGGTAAGAATTTTAATAATTTTGATTTGTTCTATGTGGAAGATGATAATATAAATCACTTGGTTGATAGCAAAGGAGAGAGTGCGTTTACAGATAATATGATGCAATTCTTAAAAGATGAAACATCTCCATCAAATTTGTATCTTGAATCTAAGCTTATTTCAGCAAACGAAAAAGAAATTTTGGAAGCTAGAAATACCATTTTTGTAGGGAATGATGTTGATGCTGATAAATTGAAAAATGGCAACGTTTCTGTAGAAAAAGATGCTAAACTTTCAATGCTTGGTGGTGATAATATAAAATTAACACACGGTTTTCATGCTAAATCTGGTTCAAATGTGAGTATGAAAGCTGGAAGTACAGAATATTGTAGTGAAGGTACTGTTGTTACACTGAAATCTGATGTTGCAAATAGTGAAATAAGCTTAATAGAAAATCAGAAAGAAATAGTACAAAATGAGAAAATTTATGATATTATATCAGAACTATCGAAACCGGTACTTTTCCATCCTAATCCTGCACATTCTGAGGTAGTTATTTCTTCAAACAAAGAAAATAATGAACTCACAGTAACAGATGCAAACGGGAAAAATATAATTAAATCAAAATTTGAGAAGAATACAAAGATTGATGTTTCTGCATTGCCTCTTGGTATTTATATTTTTACAGTATTGCAGTCGAATGGCGATGTAATAACGGAGAAGATTATAAAAGAATAGAAAGTATCTGTAATTATTTTCAGATAAATTCTCAAAATATAAAACTATACTTAACCTTGTTGCTTTTTTTAGCAGCAAGGTTTTTTTGTGTAAAATATTTTACGTTTCTTTCAATGCATAATTATATGCTATATTATTCTATATCTTGCAAATATAAGGTATGCAAATGATATGAAAGTGTTTGTAGAATACTTTTATTGAAACTCTATTCCAACTATAGTAATATCATCAAAAAGGGGAACTCCTTGGGTGAATTGCATTAAGTTTTGCATCAGGTTATCAATTGTTGTTTCCATTGGAGCTTCTATTGACAAACTAGCTTCTATTGGGATAGTGCCAAATTCGGAGTGATATATATTTTCTGCTTCTACTAAACCATCAGTATAGCAAAGAATTTTGTCTCCTGGAGAAATCAGTACTTCTCCTTCGGCAATAGTCGGTATTGTTTCAAACATTCCTAAGCCTATAGCCCCATGGGTTAGATAGGTTATTGTATCGTTATTAAAACTATGGTGTACCGGAGGATTGTGTCCTGCATTTATGTATTTTAGAATTCTGGTTTCAACATTGTATTTTCCAATGAAAATGGTAATGAATTTCTCTCCATTAGCATTTCTCATAACTGTTGTATTCAGTTTTTTAATGAGTTCCTTCAACGATATTCCAGAGGTAAATAAAGCTCTTAAGTTAGCCTGAAAGTTAGACATAAGAATTGCTGCAGAGATTCCTTTCCCTGAAACATCGGCTATGCAAAATCCAAACTCTTTTGAGTTTAGTTCTATTACATCATAATAGTCGCCACCTACCTCAGAATGTGGATTGTAATATGCTGAGAAATTGATTTTGTTGGTACGTGGTAAATTCTCATTGCTAGGAATGAGCATAGATTGCATTTTTGAAGCCAATTCCAGCTCTTTTTTTAACGCCTCTTTTTCAAGTGTTTCTTTGTAAAGTCTTTTATTCTCAATAGCAACCAGTATTATATTGGTAATGGTTTGGATAAAACGAAGGTGTTTTATTGTTGGGCTTATTCCTTCTCTATCTTCATCAATATCTCCAAGTAATACATAAGCAAAAGGTCTATCTTTATGAAAAACTGGTATTACTATATCAAAAGAGTTTAATGTCTCTTCATTAACTGCGTTAAGTGGTTGAATTTCTGTATATCTAGATAAATATTCACAAACCAACTGGTTGAGATTCGAATTTGGAAACGAAAATCCCTCTTCTAGAAGTATTTCCCAGTTGTAAACCTTACTGAGAATAGTTACTTTTCCTAAATTCAAATCGGTACAAAGTATTTTAGCATAGCGTATTAATAACTCAGAGGTAGATAAATTTTCATTTATAGCCTGTGTTATTTCAAGCAAACAATTAAGTTTGAAATTTGAAAGTTTAAGTCGTTTTAATGATGCTCTTTCTGATAGCATAGCTAAAAATATTTATCTCTTTTGGAAAGGTGCTAAGAATATTATATCAAGCGACCAATTAATTAAAATTAAGCAAAAAATAGTGAATTTCTTCGCATATTTTTATATTTAATGAATTAAAAATACAATGATATATATCATAAAAAAAGAGGTTGAATTAATATTAAATTCAACCTCTTTAAATATATTATTGTAATGTAGAGAAAGCTTCTTATTCTTTAACTCTTTCTACATAAGATCGTTCTACGGTATCAACTCTAATTTTATCGCCTTGATTTACAAAAAGTGGAACCATTATTTTAGCTCCGGTTTCTAATTCGCATGGTTTAAGAGCGGTACTAGAACTGGTATCACCTCTAAGACCCGGTTCAGAATATGTTACTTCAAGCACTACATGTTGAGGTAATTCAGCAAAAAGAGGTGATTCTGTTTCAGCATGGGTTACAACTTCTACTTCTTGTCCGTCTTTAAGCAAATCTGCATTCTCAATAAGTTCTTCGGGCATACTTATTTGTTCAAAAGTTTCATTATTCATGAAATTATAACCCATTTCATCTTTATATAGAAACTGATGTTTTCTTCTTTCAATTCTTTGTATATTTACTTTTACTCCGGCATTGAATGTATTATCAATAACTTTTCCGGTTTTTACATTTTTCAACTTAGTTCTCACAAAAGCTGCTCCTTTACCGGGTTTAACATGCTGAAATTGTGTAATTGTATATAAATCACCATTGTATTCAATACATAGTCCGTTTCTAAAATCTGCTGTAGTTGCCATAATTTTAATGTAAATATTCTTTTTGAAATTTTTGCAAAGGTAAAGTTTTTATATAAAATACCTTGCGTTATATTTTTTAATTTTGATTCAAGACTGTTTTAAATATTTGTAATTGTCAAATATTTAATGGTTTAAACAGAAATAATTTTATTGAGTTATTGTTTTTTTATTTTTCTGCCTTTATATATGAGATAAACAACAAATAATACACCTAATACAAGAAGTGCAACAGATATATATTTATAATACTGATGTAGTAAGTCTTGTTTTTGATAGAAAACATATCCTAAAATACAAAGAATTATATTCCAAATAGCAGAGCCAATAAAGGTATATAAAATAAAGTTTGTCATTTTCATTTTTGCAATACCAGCAGGTATAGAAATGAGTTGTCTGATACCCGGCACTAAACGACCAATAAGTGTTGAAGAGTTTCCGTGTTTTATAAAGTATTTCTCAGATTTTTCTATTGATGCTTCTTTAATAAGAAGTAGGTGAGCTATTTTGGTATTAGCCAATTTGTAAACTATTTTTCTACCTAGATAAAGAGCAAAGAAATAATTAAATAATGCACCTACAATAGCTCCTAGAGTTCCAAAAAGCACAACTAGATATATATTCAGTTCGCCTTGTGCTGCTTTAAATGCTGCCGGTGGAATAACTACTTCAGAAGGAAAGGGTATGAACGAACTTTCTATAACCATTAACAAAAAGACGGTCAAATAGTTTATATGACCCATATACCACGTTATTACACTCTGAATTATTTCAAACATTTTTATTTTCTTTATTGATGATTTTACTACTTTAAATTAATTTTGCAAATATATATTTTTAATATGTAATATTCTAAATACTTAACTGATTGAGTTATATTTTTTTTAATAGTTCAATTTCTTTTTGATAATCTATTCCAAAATCTTTTTGCGCTTGTTTACAATGTTCTACGGTGGCAGCTATATGTTTTTTATAAGCGTCTGATGTCGGAAAAAACGGTTTATGAAGAATTGATTTATTTATTTTTTCTATTGAAATAAGAGCTTTTTGTGTTTTTTCTGAAAAATAAGATTTCGAAAACAATTCCCAGATATAATTGATACTTACATTGTTTGGATGCAGCATGTCTTCTGCATAGAATCTATAATCTCGTAATTCATCCAAAACTATTTCGTATGCCGGAAAATAGTGGGTTTTCGCATTTTGTTTTATAATTTCGTCAATTGCTAAAAGCAAAATTGACTTACTGAGCTGGTTCTCATGTGCACCATCTGCCCAGTGTCTTATGGGACTTACTGTAAATATTATTTCTATTTCCGGATTATAATCTTGAATTTTTAGAATGATATCATTATAAAAATCAATTATTTCAGTTATAGTAAGTCTATCTTTTTTGAACCATGCAGTCGGAGCTTTGTGACAATTTGAAACAACAAAATCTTCATTTTTAAGACTATATGTATAAGCAGTTCCGAAAGTGATAATGAGTATTTTAGCCTCTTTTAGATATGAACCAACGCTGGTTATTGTGTCTTGAATTTTTGTTTCAATCTCACTCTGAGTGTTGGTAGAAAAATTCTCGTGAAAAAACCATGAATGCCATAAATTGTTGTATTCGAATATCTTAAAATCGGGTTCTATTATATTGTTAATGAGAAGTTGAATATTATTTTTAATTGAAACCGGATTGAATAGAACTCCGAAAGGATTATTACAAACGCTGAATTTTTGAGAAGATAGTTTATCGGCAATATTACTTGCAAAACATGAGCCTAGACTTAGAATTTTGTCTTGAAAGTCAATTTTTAGAGCAGATTTTGGTAATGGTACTTCTGTTCTGAAGTTCATTTTTCTTACAGATTATTGTTCATTTTTAAATAAAAACAGCCTCCTGATTTTTAGAAATGTAAAGGAAGCTGTTTTTACTCGGTTACAATTTAAATTTTATGTTAGATTTTTATTGTTTCAATCCCTTTCTGTATTCTCTTAATTGTTTCTTCTTTACCAATAATTTCAAAAATATCGAACAGGTGAGTTCCTTTGGCACCTCCTACTATTACTAATCTAAGGCAGTTCATAACCTGACCAAGGTTATAGTTATTTTCTGCTATAAATGATTTTAGCTTCTCTTCGAGATGGCTAGCAGAAAAGTCATCTTGTCTTGCTAGAAATTCAATAATATTATTGAGTATTTGCGGTACTTCTGCCGACCAACGTTTGCTAACAATTTTAGGATCGTATTGGTTGGGAGCTTTGAAAAAATATTCGCTGTGTTCCCATAAATCTTTGATAAAAACAGCTCTTTCTTTTACTAAGCCTACAATTTTTTCAATAGTTTGTATTTCTGCATTAACATTGTTTTGAACCAAAATTGGAGCAAATGCTTTTGCAAGTACTGCGTTATCGGTTCTTTGAATCCATTGTTGGTTGAACCATTTTGTTTTGTCGGGGTCAAATTTAGAACCCGATTTGCCCACTCTCTCTAGCGAGAAGCTGTTTATAAGTTCATCCATTGTAAATATCTCCTGTTCTGTACCCGGATTCCAACCAAGCAGAGCAAGCATATTTATAAATGCTTCGGGCAGATATCCGTCTTCACGATATCCGGCTGAAGTTTCATCGTTGTCGCCATGCCAAAGGAGAGGAAATACCGGGAATCCAAGTTTTTCACCATCTCTTTTGCTTAATTTCCCCTGTCCTTGAGGTTTAAGTATCAAAGGTAAATGTGAGAATGATGGCATTGCATCTTGCCAGCCTAATGCTTTGTATAGCAATACATGAAGTGGTAATGAAGGAAGCCACTCTTCGCCTCTAATAACGTGTGTAATTTGCATTAGAAAATCATCAACCACATTTGCCAAGTGGTAAGTGGGCATGCCGTCTGATTTGAAAAGAACTTTATCATCGAGTTCCTTAGTATTGAAGGTTACCTCTTTTCTTATCTCATCAAAGACGTGAATATCTTCATTCTCTGGTAGTTTAAATCTTATTACGTAAGCATCGCCGTTTTGCAATTTGGCTGTAACTTCTTCTTTGTTCAGTGTAATAGAATTTTTTAAGTTCTTACGGGTTATTGCATTATATACAAACAGATTTTTCTGTGCTTCGCCTTGCAGTCTTAGTTCATTGAGCTCTTCGGGGGTGTCAAAAGCATAATAGGCATTGCCGGTTTCAATAAGTTTTTCTGCATATGGCAAATATATTGCTTTGCGGTCGCTTTGTCTGTATGGTCCGTATTCGCCTCCTACGTGTATTCCTTCGTCAAATTTCAGTCCGCACCATTCCAGCGATTCTATTATATATTTTTCTGCATTAGCTACAAATCTTGTTTGGTCGGTGTCTTCAATTCGGAGAATAAATGTTCCGTTGTTTTTTTTTGCAAACAGGTAATTAAACAATGCTGTTCTTACGCCGCCTATATGTAAAGGACCGGTTGGACTAGGTGCAAATCGTACTCTAACTTTTCTGCTCATTATTTTATGTTTTATTTTGTGCAAAAATAGCACGACTTTGTTTACCGTACAATTTTTTTATGCAGTTATCTTTTTTTAAGTTTTGTTGCCTTGTTTCAAACCAATCAGGCGGTTTCGTTTCTTCGTAATACGTTTATACCTACTATACTTCTTACCAGTATTGTACCTACAATAAGTAAATTGGCATTTACAAGAGTCTCAGGAAGAAATGGCCATAATAGGGCAGTTATGAGTGAAATAAAGAAAATTACGTACTGATAAGTAAGCGTATAATGTCTTATTTTTTTGAAAGGTAAGAGCAATGCAAACAGGAGATTGAACGGATTAGCCCAAAGTATATCGTAATTTTGTTGTACAAAGTCGTGCATGCTGAAAAATGACATAAACAGAATTATACATCCCATAATTCCGGTAATGAAATAGAGAAAAACATCAATCGCGATGAAATGTTTTTTGCGTTTTATTTCATAAATACTTACCATCAATACTATAACGAACAGAATTAGAAATGTTTGAAAAGGAGGCAGTATATATGGTTGAGGATCTATATTTTCATACAGTTTTATTGGTTTATAATATATTGGTTTTGTTTTTATTAAAGGTTCATATCCGGTTTCTCTTTTTATTACTGCATTTTCAAGAGCATTCATAAAAAAGTCGGGAGCAAACATTGCATGATATTTATCGGCAGTGGTATCTGTAGGCATACCTAAAGCGAAACAAATGCCGTATTTATTCCAAGAATTTTTAGGCATATATATATCAATTATTGTTCTAAAGGTTGCGCCATCCCAGTTGTTGTGTAACTGACTTATTTCTTTATATTTCCAATGTTTTTCCATTGGTTTTATGTATGAATTGTCGGGTTGATGCCATGAAAGTTTATCCCCCAGAATTTTTTCTACCACATCGCGGGGTCTGGTAGCGCAATTGTCAAGGAAAAAACTGTACAGATAAACTCTATTCTCAGGTAAATTATTGATATGCAAAAAATTAAACATTTCTTGTTTCTCTTGCCTGTTTAGATTAAGGATATGTTCATACACCGGACGTTTGTCTGAAATATATTCATCTATAAAATTACGAAAACGTTGTATCCCCATTCGGTAGTAAGTCTCTCCTTTAGCAAATTTATAAGCAAAATTGCTGGTGCTGTATGAGAATATGCCATAATTGAAAACAAGGTCAAGATTTAGACTATCATCTATTACCCGAATGGCAGTATGTCCGAAAAGAGAGTAAAGCTCCTCGCCGGGCGAACATGTGAATATACTTATTTTTGCATTTTCTGATAGGATAGGTTGGGCATTTACCGGCAAGTTCAGAAGTAAGAACAAGCTTAAAAAAAGCAGTATTTGTCTCATTAGAAAGTATTTTTGAGTTTAATATTTAACAATTAAAATATGGCAATTAACCATTTAGATTTTTCCTTTTTTTGAGCGATATATCTTTACAAAACGATTCAAGAATATATCTTTTTTTGAGATGACAATTATAGTAATTTTTTGTCAGATTGTGCTTTAATCCAGAAAATCAATTTTGATGAATTTTTAATTAGCTATAAAATTTCCAATCTGAAACAATAATTATAATTTTAGGTTAATTTTGCGGATGTTTTTTAATAATGTTGTGAATAATTTATTTCAAGTTTGTAGCAGAATTAGTAAAATTCATATTAAATTATTTTCAAATTTTCAAATTGTATTCAGATGAAGTTGTGGGAAAAAGATGTTCAAGCAAATAAGCTCGTAGAACAGTTTACTATTGGTAGAGATCCTGAGTTTGACATATTATTGGCAAAGGCCGATGTGCTTGGTAATTTGGCTCATACCAATATGTTGCAGACTATAGGTTTGCTAACTGAGTCTGAGTATTTGACACTTTCGGCCGAATTAAAAAAGATATATAAAGAGATAGAATCAGGAAATTTTTCTATTGACCCAGGAGTAGAGGATGTGCATTCGCAAGTAGAGTTTCTACTCACCATGCGTTTAGGAGAAATGGGTAAGAAGGTACACAGCGGACGGTCGAGAAATGACCAAATATTGCTCGATTTAAAATTGTTTATCAGAACACAAATAGAATTGGTAGCTTTTGAAATGCAAGATTTATTCAACCAACTTATTACATTGAGCGAAACCCATAAGCAGGTTTTGATTCCCGGATATACACATTTGCAAGTAGCTATGCCATCGTCTTTCGGGTTGTGGTTTGGGTGTTATGCAGAAAGCTTGTCAGACGATTTGCTTTTGCTCCAGACAGCTTTCAGGTTTTCAAACCAAAATCCGCTTGGTTCGGCAGCAGGCTACGGCTCATCGTTTCCGTTAAATAGAACGCTTACCGCTTCGTTGCTGGGCTTTGAAGATTTGAATTACAATGTAATGTATGCTCAAATGGGACGAGGTAAAGTTGAAAAAACGGTTTGTTTTGCACTTGCATCAGTTGGCGCCACATTGGCAAAGATGGCAAATGAAATGTGTTTGTTTATGAGTCAGAATTTCAATTTTGTATCATTCCCCGAAGAACTTACAACCGGTTCTAGCATAATGCCACACAAAAAGAATCCCGATGTTTTTGAGCTAATACGAGCAAAAGGGAATCGTTTACAAGCCTTTGCAACAGAAATAGCATTTATTACCACCAATTTACCTTTTGGCTACAATAGAGATTTACAGATAATAAAAGAGATTTTCATACCGGCTTTTGAAGATATAAAATCGTGTTTGGTAATGATGCAATTGATGTTGAGCAACATTACCATAAAAGAAGATATACTAAACGATAAAAAATACGACTATCTGTTTAGTGTAGAAGAAGTTAATAAAGCAGTATTAAACGGCGTACCTTTTCGCGATGCTTATAAAGAGATAGGAATGGCAATAAAAAATGGTAATTTCAATCCACAAAAGCAAGTTTCGCACACACACGAAGGGAGTATCGGTAATTTGTGTAACGATAAGATAGATAGAAAGTTTAAGACCTATTTTTCCCAATTTGGTTTCGATGCAGTAAACATGAAGTTGGAGCAATTACTGAAATAATCTATAGTGGCGTGTTGTGTAAATTATTGCCTTTCTGTGTCGTAATTGCAGATATTTTATTTAACTATTCAATTTCACAGAGATACACAGAGTAGACGCTGAGGCACACTGAGTAATAGATGAGATAGGGGTAAGCATTCTGAATTATAATAGAATGGCATCAAGGCAGTAAAAAGGGGATTATAATTTTTTCAATTGTAGACACCGCTCTTAAAAGGTTGTAAAGTCAATTTATTTCCTTTGGCTCCGTTAATTTCTGCCTTTGCCAGAGTTGAATATATGTTAGAATGTTCTGCCAGCATTCGCCCTCGTCAGTGTCTTTACCGACAATATATCTATTCCTTTAGTAATAGATAAAAGACAAATACCGTTCGGCTTATGTATTGATTATTTCAATAAACAGATACTTCACTTCACCTTACTTTATACACACAAAAAAAGCTTGTCAATTTTATTAATCATTGACAAGCTTTTTATATTTAATATGTATTGAGTTGCGTAGTGTCGAAGATACGCCCATATCTGAGCCTCGCATATAGGCATATCTTTAATCCCCGTTCAGTTCAGGCTATGCCTACATATGTTCGCTGGTTACAGCAGTCGTTAGCAGAAAGTCTAAATAAAATGCCGAATCAACATTTTACGTAATCAATTAATAGATTTTGTATCTTTGGTTAGAATTTTATGATATGTCAGCAAGTAATTTAATACGTTTTGACTGGGCAATAAAGAGATTATTGAGAAATAAGGCAAATTTTTCAGTTCTTGAAGGATTTCTAAGTGAATTGTTGCGTGAAAGAATTACAATTGAAAATATTATTGAAAGCGAGAGTAATCAAAAGATTGAGAATGATAAATTTAATCGAGTTGATGTTTTAGTTAAAAATTCAAAAGGAGAGCTTGTAATCATAGAGATACAAAATCAAAACGAATACGATTACTTTCATCGGATGGCTTATGGAGCATCAAAAGCCATTACTGAGTATATTTCAGTAGGTGAGCCTTATAGAAATGTGAAAAAAGTATATTCAATTAATATAGTATATTTTGATTTAGGACAAGGACTAGATTATGTTTACCATGGTAAGACTGATTTTAAGGGGATTCATAAAATAGATAAATTAGAGCTTTCCGATAAACAAAAAGAAGTCCTTGGGAAAACAGACCCTAGTCAGATATTTCCTGAGTATTTTGTGATTAAAGTAAATCAGTTTGATGATGTAGCTAAGGATACATTGGATGAATGGATTTATTATCTTAAAAATAATGAGATAAAAGATGATTTTAAAGCGCAAGGGATAAGTATTGCAAGAGAATTACTTCGAGTTGATAATTTGTCAGACGACGAAAGAATAGCATATCAAAAACATATAGAAGATTTACGATATGGAGCAAGTATGGCTTGGACAATGAAGATTGATGAGGAAGATAGAGTGAAAAAGGAAGAGAAATTATCAATAGTCAAGAATTTTAAAAATCTAGGAGTTGATATTGATATAATTATCAAAGCACAGGATTGTCGAGAGACGATATCAATAAAATATAAAAACCTCCGCTAATTGACGGTTGTACCGTCAATTTATTTTCTTCGCTCAAGCAGATCGTGTTTTTTAAAACAATCTATTTCATCTACTTCGTAAAGTCCAACTTACAAACTCCAACTATTTGTGTGTAAAGAAAATTCAAGCTCAGACCATCTGGCGTGGATTATAAATGTGTGCATTGAAAACCTTTGTAAAAATTTTCATTTCATTAAAAAAGAGAATTATCTTTGAAAAATGAAAACAAAAAAGGAACATATTGATTTTTGGTTAATTCAAGCTGATGACGATTGGACTGCTGTTGATACATTATTAAAGGGAAGAAAATATTTGCAATCATTGTTTTTTGCCCATTTGGTAATTGAAAAAATATGCAAAGCATTATGGATTATGCACAATGAAGGAAACGTACCTCCAAGAACACACAATTTGATACATTTGCTTTCAACCACACCAATAAAATTGGATGATGATAAAAGTGAATTTATGTTGAATTTAAACCGGTTTCAGTTAGAGGGTCGCTATCCGGATTATTTGACACAAATGCATAAAGTATGTAATGAGGTATTTACAACCAATATGATTGATAAAACTAATGAGTTAAGATTATGGTTACTAAAGAAAGTGCAATAAATACAGCAAGATTATTTATTAATGATTGTAAATCAAATGGACTGACCTTTCATAAGGTTTTTTTATTTGGTTCGGCTGCAAAAGAAACAACTCATGAGTGGTCTGATATAGATTTGTTACTAATTTCTGATCAATTTAGCGATAATGTTTTTGATAATTTAAAATTGTATTCAAAAATCAATATAAAATATCCTGTTATTGAAACTCACCCTTATCCAACAAAATATTACTACGAAGGTGATGATTTTATTAATGATATTAGCAAAGAGAGCATTGAAATTGAGACTACAACTAATTGAGAAATCCTCAGTTGGTGTGAATCATAAATTTTTAACATTAATATGATTACATTAAGAACATTTTTAATATTGATTTTTACTGCATTAATAACAAATTCATGTTATTATGCTTTTTATAATCGAAAACCTAAAACTACGAGTATAAAGATACGATTAGAAAAAAAACATAATACGGAGAGACTATTTACATATGAAAATATATCATCCGTAACCTACCTTGATATCCAAGACATCATTAAGTTATTAAACAAAAAACGTAATGATTCAAAACTGTGTGAGCCCAAAAGAATAAAATATAAAGCTCTTATTGATAGATTAAGCTTATCAGATAGAAATGGATTTGACATAGATCCTTCGACGAATCCAGTATTAATAAAGAAATGGGTACCTAATTTTGATACAACTAAAACTGGATATGCTCCATTAGACTTTTATTCTCGTGGATTTGGAGCAGATTTAACATCAAAAAAGTGGATTCCTCGCTATGGTTTTGAACCTATATTCGTTGATACTTTATGTGCGGATAGATATAATGAATTATATACATGGATTATTACCGACCTAATTCTTAAGGGAAAAGCACAAATATTCCGAAAAAGTGATAGTACTTTTCAAGATTTTATGATTTATGAGATTGAAGACTTTGGAGATGGACATGGAGGAGAAGATCTTCTTTTTAGAGACAAGAAATTTTTTATGAATGTTAATGTTTATTCTGACATTTTTATGGATGACTTTGAATGTATGGATTCTACCGAGATGAAAAATTATTGGGGATATTAACGCCTGTGCCAAATAAACAGGAATCTAATTGGTCTGAAAGAATCAGCATTATATCGACAAGCTCTCAATAACCTTGATTCTGTGTTCTGATGCAAGATTCCGTTTAAATAATGAAACTATAAAATCACACATTCCCACACAAAAAAGAGAGCCACCTTTCAGCAGCCCTCTTTTCTATTGTATTTTATAAAGAATTTTTTATTTATCAATTCTCAATTCTCAATTCTCAATTCTCAATTCTCAATTCTCAATTATCAATTATCAATTATCAATTATCAATTATCAATTACCTAACGAGCATTACCGGTCCTTTGGTATATTCTTTACCATCAATGTTCATACCGGTCCACGAGTCGCCGTTTTTAAATTTAGCGTCAATCACCCAGAAGTAAGTGCCCGCTTTGGCAAGTTTACCTTGATATGAGCCATCCCAAGCCTCAGAAGGTTGCCCTTGGCTGTTGAGCTTGTCGGAGAACCATACTAGGTTACCCCATGCATCGAACACCGAGATGGTGTATGTCTCTAGGTTGAAACCAGCCGGTCTGAACTCTCTCACTACGGTAGCCGGATTGGTAGCAGCAAAAGGCATTTTGGCACGAACAGACCTACGCTTATCTCAATAAATATGCTTTGAACTATAGAGTCTACGCAGCCATGGTCATTGGTTACTTTCAGCTTCACATCCCACGGACCATATTCGTATGTTTGTGTAATGGCAGCATTTCTTTGAGTATACGGCACAATGTACGGCAGGGTATCTTCCAGACGGCCAAAATCCCAGCTCATGTTGTAGGTCACCTCAAGCGAATCGGCACCTCCGGTAGCATTGTTGAAGTACACCGGAGCTTGGGTAGAAAGGTTCTCAAACTTGGCTTTGTATGCAGCACCCGGTAGCGACCATAGGAACTGAGCATCAGGTTTTACTGCAATGGTAACCTCCATAGAGTCAGAGCTCGAGCAACCGTATTTGTTTACCACTTTCACTTTCACCACCTCTTTGCCTTGGTAGTCCCAGTCAACCAAACGATATGCTTTATTTTGTTCGTTTGATATGGTGTAGTTGGTATGGTTACCCGAAATAGACCAAACAAAGGTGGTAGAGTCGCCTTCCAACTCTTGCACATAATATGCGTTCTGAACCGAGTTTTCGCACACCATCTTTTTTACCCCATACTTTGCCGTTTGGAATAGAACTTACAATAAGACTAGCTGTGGTTGTCTCACTCGGACAAGCCATATCTGCTACCAGATTGGTGTATTTTGTATTGTTCAATTTGAATATGTATGTACCGCTGTTTTCCAAAGGATAGGTGTTCAGGTCGAGTGTTCTTCCGGTGCCAAGCGTATTGTCTTGAGCATCGAACCAAGTTGTATTCAATGATCCCACGGCAACAAGCGGTTCAATATTATCATCGCCCAAGCAGATGGCTTTGGTACTCACTTGCGGAGCAAGCGGTTGTTCAATATACACATATTGCGCAGTGCCATACGGACTCCAACAGCTACCGTTGTTGTATCTTACAAAGAAGGTGGTAGAGGTATCGGTTGCAAGCACCGAAGCAGTTGGGGTGAATGAAGCCAAGTTGCCAAGGTTTTGGGCAAGGGTAGAATCTTTTTTCCATTCCACGCCACTATTGCTTTGGGTAAGAATAAGCGGTAGCATAGCATCGTTGCTACACGAAGCTTTCAGCTCAACAACTGGAGCTTCAGGTAATGGCAGAACGCTGTAAGTACCCGTAGCAGGTTCGCTCCAACAGCCGTTTGCTTTGTGCATAGCATAGAAGGTATAGTCGCCAATGGCACTAAACTGGTCGACAGCCAGGAACTGATTTGCTATTGCAAAATGAGAATCGGCAGGTACCGGAGTAGTTGGCTGAGTTTTGTACCAATATATTTGTTGGGATGTCAATAGCAACACTTGCACTGATGGTTGGTTGCGCCAATCCTACACAGGTAGGTCTCTGAGTACTAATGGTAACTGCCGGAGCATAATTTACCGTTATTGAAACCGGAGCTGTCGGACTCATACAGTTGTAGAATGAGCTATATTCAGCCACATGCCAAGTCGTAACGTCGCCGCTTGGCGCTGATAACGGGGTGTATGTATCGCCAACAGCAACTCTAGATCCATCGTCAGGATTGGTAGTGGTTCTCGTAAACCAACGGAACTCGCTAGTGCCTTGTTTAGGTTTAAACCAAGTGCTCAATGGTGCCGGTATGGCAGTGAGGGTTGGGATATCGTCATAGTTACAGATAATTTCCGAAACCGCCGAAGGTCTTGGTACCGGACAGTTGAACAGTTCTACCCGTACCAAATCGTCGGTACTTTCGCAACCAAGAATGGTTTGTGTAGCAAAGAAATCCTTAACAATTTCTTTTGTTGGGTCAATAAATGAAGTTGGTAATGTCCAAGGAGAAGCAGTCTGAACAACCCCGGTAAGGGCAGTTCTAGAAGCATTCTGATTGCTGTAGAATTTCACACCTTCACCCGTTCCTGTAACTTCAACAGGAACAGCACTGGTCATACGACTCAGGTCGTCAATAGCAGGGGCAGGGGTATGTTGTATTTCTATGTCTCTAGTTTGCGTAGCCTCACAGCCTTTGCTGTCGGTAAGGGTAGCGGTAATGGTCATTGGAACAAGTCCAAACTGAGTAGCACCAACCACACTGGCAGGAGTAAGCGAACCATTACTGCCTGAGAGAATAATACCTCCCATGCTGTTGCCCGATAGACTATAATCCATAGAAGCAACCACCGCATTATTAGTAATCACCGGCGAAGCAACCACCTCAGGGTCTGTTTGGCAGATGGTTGTTTTTGTATTAGAAAGCGCAATGGTAAATACCGGAGTCGGGTTCGCCGTAAAGGTAACCGTTGCCTCAGGACCTCTGCACGGCATACCGGCAGCATCATTTTTCTCTTGCGACATTTTGAAGGTGTATCTGCCCGGAGCAGCATATTTATTGCCAAAAGTACTTAAATCTAAGTCTTTGGTCGTTTCAATCACCAATCCGGTAGAATCTCTCCATTCAAAGTTAAATCCGTCAGCTACGGCAGTAATAGAAGGTAAGGTACCATTATCTTCCTCACAGATAGCCACCGGAGTGAGTATCGGAGCAGGCGTCGGACAGTTTACAATAATCCAGATTGATTTAGCAATCGGACTTACGCAACTGTTTAGCGTCTGAGTAACATCATAAGAGTACTTACCTATTTTGCTAATATGTGTAGGATACATAGTCAACGGAGAAGATGTAGAAATTACAGTACCTGTACTATCTTTTATAGAGAGCGAAGCTGTAGGGTAATAATCTATTTCCATTGGCGGTAAAGACGCAATAGAAGCAATACCCCACGTAACCGGAGGATTCGGTAATATACCCGTTCCAGTAGGTGCTAAAACATTAGTAACTGTAACATCAAGCGTTGTTTGATTGGTACAAGTCGCTTTTCTGTCGGTACCCGAGCCCCACGCCTGAGACGCATCTAAGGTAAGGGTTGTGGTTTTAACGCCCGTAGCCGTAGCATCGAACTGAGGAGTCCATGTAGTACCCGAAACACCAGCACCACTAAGTACTGAGCCTGCAGGTTCTATAGAGATATTTACCGAAGCTTGCGTATAGCAAATCATGCCCGGGTCTTGAATTTTCGGATCAGGAAGTTCGTGAATAATCAACTCAATTGGTGTAGGCGGACCAAAGCAAGTATGGGTAGGGTCGTATTCAGCCACATACACCGTATGCGAACCAACCGCAGTAATACCATGGCTTGTCCACGTATCGCCTAAGAAATCTTCATCGCCAAAAGTAGCACTGGTAGGAATTTCATCAAAATTTCTCCACCAGCCAAGGTCGTTGCCTGTTCCGGTAGCCGTAAGAGCAACGTTGGTTTCTCCCGTACATGCATGATATTTTATAGCCGTAGGTTTAGGTATTGGACAATTGGTTATGGTCAAGATAACCTGTACCGGTTCGCTTTGACAACCATTCAAGGTTTGAGTAGCATACATCGGGTAGAGACCATCTTTCATCTTACCCAAATCATCAACATACGGTGTATTATAGCAATCAGCCTGAAGCACAACGGTTGTATTTGTATCGTTAGCGCTATACCATTTTATATCAGTACCCGTAGCACAAATATCAGGAACAAGTGCTTGATTTGGAACATCAGTATTAAGCGCTTCATCAGGCACTCCAATAGGCGGATTCGTATGATTTACGGTAATGTTGTGGGTTACAGGCAGCGCTTCGCAACCCGTTGTAGGGTCGGCATATTCAAAAGTTATGGTATGCGTACCTTGAGTAGCAGCAGCAGGGTTGAAGTTTCTGCCCGTTACACCTGTTCCCGAGAATGTTCCGGTAGTGAGTGCTGTGCCGTTAGCCAGTTGCGCTTTTAGCCCAAAAGTAGGGGTGTAGTCGCACACCGCAGTAGGGTTCATGTTTATCAAGGTAACCGGACGCGGATTAATGGTAATGACATCAGTAACTGCATCGCCAACGCAACCATTGCCATCGGTATAATTGTATGTAATGGTATAGTTACCCGCAGTAGCCGAAGCAGGGGTGAATACGCCTGTTGTTGCATTTAGAGCCGGAGTAGCAGGTGAAACCGCAAGGGTTCCCATGCCGTGCGAAAGGCTTGGCGTAAGAGCTGCATCATAGACACAAGCCGCAGCAGAATAATTTAAAGTCAATACCGGAAGTGGATTCACCACCACCGAGCCGGTAACCGGAGTTTCCATTTTACAACTACCAGTTGCAGCAGAGGTTGTAAAGGTATAGCTTATCGGGAAAGTCCCGTCGGTAGCAGGGGTAAAGGTAGCAGTCTTTTCAAAAGCCCATACAACACCAGTCCATGTACCTACACCATCGGCAACCGAGGTAGTAGCGGTTATGGTAGCAGGAGCATCGTCCACGCAAAGCGGACCAACACTACTCAATGTAGCCGTTGGCAGAGCATGAATGGTAATGGTTTTGGTATCGGTGCCGGTACATTTGTTGGCATCTTCAACGGTTACGGTAATCGTATAATTACCCGGAGCAGCAGTAGCTGGTATGGTAGGCGAAGCAATTGCTGTTGCGCCTCCTAAAAGAGCTGCCGCAGTACCAGTCCATGTATATTTTGCAAATGCCTGAGAAGTTGCAAGGGTTATCGGAGTCTTTTGGCACACGGTAAATCCTGGATTTGCAGTTATGGTCGGACTTAGATTGGCGTTTATAGTCAGTGTTTCTGAGAAACTGTCTGAGCAACCATTGTCATCGGTAAAGGTGTAGGTAATAGTGTATATACCGGCAACACCACCATGGGTGAAGGTAGTACCAGTTATCGTACCTGCCGAAGCGGTAAACACGCCCGAACCATTGGTAGGTTCGCTGCTTATCATCTCATTATACAGATTTATATTATCAGTGGTAGAGCAATAAGATACTGCTTTCAATGTTACTACCGGTAGTGGATTTATCTCAACCACTGTATTTGCGGTGGTTGCCAAAGCAGTACAGCCATTGCCATCGGTAATGGTTCCGGTAAGGCGGTAGATTCCTGCAATAGGGTTGTTTATTGTATATGTATTTGATGTATGATTTGATACCGCTTTTGCAGTTCCATCTATGGTATACGTAAACGAGAAGTTCGGACTACCTACCGTAAACTCAATAACCACCGGAGCAACGGTCTCGCCTGCGCAATAGTCATCGCCACCGGTAATGGTGTAAACAGGGGTTGGATTGCCTATAACGGTTATGTTGCGCAGTGTATACGAACAGCCCGACTTAGTAAGCGTTAGTCCATAGACACCTGCCAAAGCACCCGAAAGAGAAGCCGTAGTGGCAGTAGGTATAGGAGCACCGTTTTTCGTCCATGCGTATGAAGCTCCCGCAACCGCATTCACGCTCAGGGTTACACCCGCTGTACCGCAATAGGTTGTATCGGTGGTAAGCCAGGTGGTTACTGGAGAAGGGTTTACGGTTATAACCAAATCTTTAGAAGATTCACATCCATAGGCATCAGTAATGTCATAAGATACAGTATAATTTCCCGCTACTCCGGGTGTAAAAACACCTGCGGAAGTTATCGTTGTACCTGTAAAACTGCCACCAATTGGAGTAACTTTTACTGTTACATCATCGCCATTTCCGCAAATTGAACTTAAGGGTGTAAATGAAATTACAGGTAATGAATGAACTATTACTTTTATAGTTCCTTCATTTGTTTCGCCTAAAGGATTTGTAACTCTTGTATAAATTGTTGTTCCATTTACAAGGGTATAACTGGTAAGATTACTAATAAGAGTAGTGCGTGTTGCATTACTATAAAATGTTACTGTATTTGCAGTAATGTTAAATCTAATGTTGTTGGTCAAACTATTTAAATTAAAATTTAAATATGAGTTTGAACCGAGCGTAGATTCACACTCTTCTATTTCAACATCAACTATTGGTGGTTTACATTCACTTACAGTAACTGTTACCTCATCAAAAAGAATATCATCACTTATTGGTGCAAACACAATATCATCAACAGCAAAATCATTACCGGTAGGAACACTGTTTCTATTTCTCAAACTTATATCTATAGTACCAGTTACATTAGCTGTCCAAGTTGTATAGAATTGAACCCAATCATTAGCATCATCGGGTAAATCTAGCCTTCCAAGAGATATTCCATTAATAAAAAACTCAAGTTCAGGAGGATTTTCGTAAGTAAGATTAATATTAGCAAGCCACGCTGAAAATCCATATTCCTTGCCTGCTTCAACCACAACAGTAGTTTTATAAACATCCTTATCCAAAGATGTTGTGTTACAGTCCATAATCAACATATTACCCGTACCTGTGGTAACATCGGGTATTGTAAGAAAGTATGAATTTAAGGCATTAGGATTTTTACCTACTGAATAATTTCCAGGGCCAACATTATTAGCACTGTACGAATTAAATGATTGAAAAAAAGTATTTCCTTGTTCAAAATCTCCATTTTTCACCAGATTACCTACCTGATATCTTGCAGATACTCTGTATACATGAGGACCAACAGTTGTTGGTGTAACGATAGGATCTAAAATTTGAGGATTATCAAAATCGGCAGCAGGAGTCCAAGAAATAAGACCTCCGGGCAAATTATTAACAGCTGTTAGTTGAATACTCTCACCTAGACAAATAGTAACATCATCGGGAGCAAAAAGAGATTTTTCGGCAATTTTAGTTATTGCTGATTCGGAAACACAACTATATTTACTAATAAAAGTCTGATTACTAGCCATTCTATATGAATACTCACCAACCTGAGTAATTGTCAATGAATTTTTACCTACACCCGAAGCAACGGGAACACCGTCTTTGTACCATTGAAAAAAGTTTGATGTAGAACCTGATGCTTGCAGATTTATAGAAAATGGACTTACAATTACCGTTGCAGGTGAAGTGATTACCGCAGGTTGTGTAACTGGAACACAGCAGTTTGCTGCTACCGTTTCTTCAAGAGCTGTAACTTGCTTTTTATTACATCTTACATTCACATCCCAATCGAAAATACCGGCATAGTGATTACTCCCATAAATATTTTGCACGGTACTATTTACTGTTACAGCTTCCGAAGCATAAGGGAACGCTGCCGATGAAGCCTGATACCAAAGCGGACCGCCATTCATAGTAATAATATCTACTTGCAAGGTATAATTTGTGCCTTGTGGTATGAATAAATCTACAGGAATTTTCACAAAGTAATCTTGACCGGAAATTGGAGTAACTCCGGCAAAACCGGCAGAAAAAGAAAAATTTTCAGAAACCTGAGATGTAGCGCCACTTATGACTCTAACTCTAACTGTTGATGTTTCAGTAGGAACATATAATCTTGCTGCAATTGTAATTTCATTTAAGGTAAAACCTGTATTCGCATTAAAATTTAAATTGAAATTTGTTTTCTCTGTAGGAGGATTGTTTGGATTCACTCTAGGAGGACCAACAATATCGTTATATTCTTTAGAATACCAATGATTTACCGAACCAGTTCCTGCCGGATAAGTAGCTGTTGATACAAACTTATTTGAAATATCAAGCTCAGTACTGCTGCTCACATTATTATACCAATAAAACTGAGCATTTGGATCGCTGTCTGTTACTTCATATTCGGCATACTGATTTGGACAAAACTTAGCTGCTGTAGCTACTTCGGTTCCACATTGAGCCTTTAGTAATACATTTGAAAACAATACAAACAGAATTATAATTGATATTCTCATGATAGATATTTTTTTTCATCACCTAAAATTTATACTTGCTATCTAATATACAAAGAAATTAGATTAAACAAATTAGGGATCAGTATATTAAACAATTTTTTTTCTTGTGATAATTTACAAAACAAATTTTTGTAAACGTACTTATTATAAAGACGTTTGCAAATGTATAAAAAGTTGCATCAATAAATAATATTTGGTTACTAATTAATGTTAATAATTTGTAACTAATTTTACATTAATTAAAAATAAAGTTCGCAATTTTAAATTCTAATAATTTAATTCAAGTTATTTTTGAGACTTAATTTTCAAATTAACACATTTTCAAATTATTTATATATGAAATTACTTTCATTCCTAATTATCGTCTGTTTTTCATGTACACATCAGGTTAAAGAAACAAAGCAGTAAATAAAGTTGCTGATACAACTTTTGTTGATTCTATTTCCTTGATTAATAATATTTTACACAAATTTGATTCAACTGCAAGCAAACTGCAATTTTCACCTACAGGAAACTATGACCAGTTGAAATTGAATATGTTAAATCTGAAAAATCGATTAAAAATAGCGTATTTACAAAAAAAAGATACTTTATCAAAATTGCAATTTCTTGATTCTGTTGGTCAGGTTTTTTCTACTAATTTACTTAATCAAATTGTGCCACACTGGTACGGTACTGAATGGGATTTTGAAGGCTACACCTCCACTCCAAACAAAGGGACAATTGCTTGCGGATATTTTGTATCTACAACATTGAAGGATATGGGATTAAACATAAACAGGTATAAACTAGCTCAACAAAATCCGAAGGATGAAGCAACAACAATTGCCAAAAAAAGCGAAAAATATCAATACAAAAATATTAGCAACTTTATAAATCTTGAAACCTTGCTTTCAAACATTCCCGAAGGGCTCTATTTTGTGGGTTTAGATTATCACGTTGGTTATTTTTACAAACTAGAAACGTATTCTTTCTTTATTCATTCTAACTACATAACAGACAGAGTTATGATTGAAAATGCCATTGAATCAAAAGCATTTAAATCTGAAAGTTATCATTTTGCAGAAATAAGCAAAAACCAATCTCTAATGTATGCGTGGATATTTAATATTGTAGTACCATTAAAACAAGTAGATTAATATTTGAAATCAAATTTTAACGTGTAACATATTCACAACCGAACTGTTATAGATAGTTAAAAACAATAAGTGTTTTAAAATCAAAACAGATAATTGAAATTAGTATGAGAAAATTTTTGCTACATTTGTTTTATGTTTGTTCCATAATTTTAATAAAATAAATGAAGCACATAAAAAAAACTCATTGGCTTTATAGCTATAATTCTCTTGTCATCATGTTCAGAAGGTCGAGTTAATAAAACAAATCCGGAGCTGTTAGAAATTAATCAACAAGACTCTTCTGTAGTTGAAAGCCAAGAGGCAATTCAAACTCTTTCCGATACCTTGATTATTCCTATTGGCTCGGGCAAAGTTATATTTTACAGAATTCAACAAGCACCAATAATATCTAAAGAATTTGCTGATAGTAAAGACACTTTATACTTCGAGCTTCATGATTTCATAGGCACTTGGGGCGAATTGTTTAATACATCATTTTGTGTCCATTCTGTTAATTTAGAATCGGTTGCAATTTATCAATATTATTGCACTCAAGCCTTGTTTAATAATGACGGTTCTGGGGGTGTATACGAAATAGAAGGTGTTGAAGAGCATTGTAATGAGAAAGTTCAACTTAATTATGCGGATGATAATACATTTTTGACAATGTTCGACCGTGAAAATTTTCCCCATCCAAATGGACAAGATTCCATTAACATAGAAAAATACCTAGAAGCGTCTAACGCAGAATATCGCAAAGAACATGGCTCTGATATTGTCTTACCTCCTACAGAATATATTACCAAAACCATTTTTGATATTTATATTGAAGATACACACAAAGTTTGGTGCTTTAATTTTATTTATGGAGACTAGTTTCGTTTCCCATATTAAGAACTTATTTTATTTATTTTCTTGGGATGGGAAATTTTAAAATTCCGTATTATAAATTACTAAATAAATGATGGCGAATAAGTTAATTACATCCGCATTTTCCGCATTTCCAGAAATGTCTGACATAATTTTCTTGGCTCATATCATTAGGATCAGGATAATATAAATCGTCTATTATATGAGGTTCTGTAAGTTTTATTCTTTTTATTTCGTTTTTAAATTTATCAAATAGTATAAGTACATGTCCATCAAGTTTCCAGATTCCGGTTTCAGTTCCAATTATCAATTCAGGTTCATTACCTATACCAAGTTGCCAATAGTTAATCATCTCTTCTGCATTCTTATGATACGTTTTTAACCAAGTATCATTTTCATTAAGAGTCAAAGTAGTTATTGGAAAATAGGAACTTCCGGGAGTTGATGTTTTGTAGGTTTTACCCATAATGAAACTTCTAACATCTTGTGGATTAAAAAAACTTAATCCATAAAACAATTGACGAATTTCGTACTCATTTCTAATACCGTCAAAATAATTGTCTTGTTTTACTTTTTTTACCGTCAGTAAACTATCAAAAGAAAAACATTCCATTAAAAAATCGATTGTTTTTAAATATAGATTTAAATTACATGAATCCAAATTTAAATCAGGCACAGCATCTTTTGCATTTGTTCGGGCAGAATCGTATAATGTAAGGTATTGTTTATAATTGGAAGTTATTAGAATTGAATCTTCTAATGTCTTGATCGAACCTTTTTTGTAGTTTGTTTGATAATAGTATTGAAAGTCAGAATCTGTTTCAAATTCTTGAGCAGAAATTTTGCTAATGGTAAGAATTAAGGTGATTATCAGGATTAACCTTCTTATATAGTTGTAAATTTCGACTTGTAATAATTGTTTCATTTGTAGTATCTTAAAACATTCTTTTCAGAGTTTTTTTTAACCCCAACATCAGGTATTATCTCCCAAATGTAGATTTTTTATACCAATTTATTCTTATTTTTGACAAAAGGCTCCGATTATAATAGCCCAACTTAAACTTTGTAATTTACACACTTTGTGGGATGGTGTGTGCAATTTTCAACCCTTAATTCGCATTTTATAAAATTTTAATTTACAAATACAAAAAGCTCTCATTATAATGTTTCTATACATTTAAATGAGAGCTTTTTTCTTATAGATGTTTTTATAAACTAAAATATTCTAGATATCAATTCTGTCAAAAATTCCCATAATGCGTTCCAACTCATCGTCCGACTTGAATGAAATAACAATTTCACCTTTCCCGTCATTAGATCGTTTTAGTTTTATAGTAGATTTCAATCTTTCCGAAATTTTATTTTGTAAATGCAAATACTCCTCAGGTAGCAACTGTTTTACTTTTATCTCTTTATTTGTATCAACTACATTATCAGTACCTTCTTTTATGCTTTTCGCTATTTCTTCAGTTTTTCTTACACTCAAATCATCTTCAATTATTTGAGTATAAAGCTTTACTCTCGTTTCAGTATCTTCAATATTTATAAGAGCACGTGCATGCCCCATGGTAATATCTTTATTTATAATACCGAATTGAATTTCGGGCGGTAATTTAAGCAGTCGTAGATAGTTGGTTACGGTACTTCTTTTTTTCCCAACTTTGTCGCCTAGCTTATCTTGGGTTATATTACACTCTTCTATAAGTCGCTGATAACTAATAGCTATTTCTATAGCATCAAGGTCTTCTCTTTGAACGTTTTCAACAAGCGCCATGGTAAGCATATCATCATCATTAACCTTTCTGATGTATGCCGGAATGTGAGTCAAGCCTGCAAGTTTAGAAGCTCTAAATCTTCGTTCGCCCGAGATAATTTGATATCTATCGGGTTGAACTTCTCTTATGGTAATAGGCTGTATAAGACCTAGTTCTTTAATAGAAGCAGCAAGTTCAGACAATGCTTCGTCGTCAAATCTAGTTCTTGGCTGATATGGATTAACTTCAATTTTGGTTATTTCAATTTCATTGGTATTACTTTGCTGACGTTGAATTGGTTTACCTATTTGATCGGCATCGCTTATAAGCGCTCCCAATCCTTTACCTAATGCACTCTTTTTAACCGTATTATTCTGCATATCAATTATATATTTACTCGTGAAGGAATTGAATTATTGTTCCTATTTTGCTTTTGTTTCTGGCAAATTGTTGTTTCTGAGAATTTCTTTTGCTAAATGCAAATAGTTAAGCGTTCCTTTCGATTCTGCATCGTAAAGAATTACCGGTTTACCGTGACTTGGCGCTTCACTCAGTTTTATGTTTCTTTGCACTATAGTTTCAAAAACCATCTTTTCAAAATGTACTTTTACCTCATCTACAACCTGATTGGCAAGTCTCAATCTCGGATCGTACATGGTGAGCAAAAAGCCCTCTATAGCCAATTCCGGATTTAATCTGGTTTGTATAATTTTTATGGTATTCAGTAATTTTCCTAAACCTTCAAGTGCAAAATATTCGCATTGTACAGGCACGATAACAGAATCGGCAGCTGTAAGAGCATTAACGGTAATAAGACCTAGTGAAGGCGAACAGTCAATAAGTATGAAGTCGTACTCTTCCTTAAGTGAAAGCAAAATGTCTCGAAGAATATTTTCTCGCTTATCTTTCTCAAGCATTTCTATCTCTGCTCCTACCAAGTCTATGCTTGATGGCAACACATGCAAATTTTCAAGTTCTGTCTTAAGAATTGCATCTTTGGGATTTACTCCATTAGATAAACATTCGTAAATACCTTGTTCTACAGTATTTAAATCTATATTTAAACCCGATGTAGAATTTGCCTGAGGATCGGCATCTACTATCAGTACTTTGTATTCTAATACTGCCAAACTTGCTGCAAGATTGATAGTTGTAGTAGTTTTTCCTACTCCACCTTTTTGATTAGCTAAAGCGATTATTTTACCCATACAGAATAACTTTTTAGTGTGCTCGAATTTCTATTTTTCTTAATGCGTGACAAAATTACAAAAATTATCGGTACTAGATTTCAGATTGTTAATAGAACTATTTTGATACTTGAGTTAATATTCTAAATATCTGTACTTTATAGCCAATATAGAGTTATTAACAATTAAAAAGTTATTAACAATTTTTCAATTATTAATCCTCAAAATACATCTAAAAAATAATTCAAAAATGTAATGAACTAGGTATATTTCATTACATTAAAAAAAAAATACTTTTTATTAATACTGTCTATAGAAAATAAACAATTGTTTATATTTATTTTTTGAAATAATTACTATTTTAATTTATTTGATAAGAATATTTCTATCAATAACATTAATAATAAGCTTTATATGAAAATAATAGATGTAAATTATACATTATAATCAATCTGCAAAATTTGTATATTTTGAAACATTTTTTTTCCATCTTCCGGTTTTGTAATAGAAATATGAAAGCAACATACCAAAACATGTACCTGCCGGAATAGCCCACCAGATACCCACAATGCCCCAGTGTTGAGAAAAATAATATGCCAGTGGAATTCTCACAACCCATAATGCAAACAGAGTTATAAACATAGGAATTATAGTATCGCCAGCGCCTCTTAACACTCCGTTATTTGTAAATAGAATACCGTAAGCAAAATAGAAGATTGCTGTAATGGTCAAATAATCGGCACCAAAGTCTATGATTGCCGTATTTTGTGTGAATAAACCCATAATAGTATGCTTAAAACAAATAACGCAAACGGTTAGAAGTAAAGATGTTACAACGCTAAAAAGCATACTAAACTGATATCCTTTCTGTACTCTATCTAATTTATTTGCCCCAATATTCTGCCCTACAAAAGTAGAAACGGCTGTGGCAATTGCCATTGCAGGCACTGTGGCAAACATATCTATCCTGATGGCTGCTACATAGGCTGCCACTAAATCTGAATTATCAAAACTACTTACTATTTTGAGCAATGCAATACTCCCCAATGCTACAAAAGCTTGCTGAATACCTGATGGAAGTCCTATTCTAATACTTGACAAAAAAATCTTCATATTGAAAGCATTATTCCATAAGGATATTTTCACAAACTCATGTCGTCTGTTGAGAAATATGATAAGACCAATAAATGTACTGATTTGCGATATTATTGTAGCATATGCTGCACCGGCTATTCCCATATCTAAATAGGCAATGAAAATTATGTCAAGCACAACATTGACTACCGAAGAAATTATAAGCACATACAGCGGTGTTTTGGAGTCGCCCAACCCTCGCAGCACTGCCGACATACCATAGTAGCCAAATAGACCGATAAGTCCGTACCAATAAACAGTAAGGTATGTGGTTGCTTCAGGTATGATAGCCTCGGGCAGATTCATAAATCTGAAGATAGATTCGCAAAAAACAATTCCTAATACAGCAATTAGTATTGAACTAAAGAACAGATAGATAGTGAGTGTCTGTATTGCCTGATTTATTTTATCAAACTGCTTAGCTCCGTAATATTGCGAAATGAGTATGGTAGTGCCTCCCGAAATACCTACAATGAGTGAGATAAGCAAAAAAATAATTGGGAAGGAAGCTCCTACTGCCGCCAATGCCTCATCGCCAATATATCTACCAACAATAATACTATCTGTTACAGTATACAATTGCTGTATTACTTGACCCAAAATTACAGGTACTGCAAAATGAATAATGCCCATACCTATTTTGCCCTGGGTCAAATCTTTCATCCGGATATTTTATTTTTTTTTGACAGATGGAAAAGCTAATGTGAATTACATAAAGGTCTGATAATGATCTTATAGACAATCTATTATCAGAACTTTACGAAATGCTGAGTAATATTTTTAGTATCGGTTCAGTAAGAAAACTACCATTTGTTTATTACTTCATCAAATTGAATTGTTTTTGTTTTTTTCAACAAATCAATGTTTTTAATTTCTCCGCTAAATATATAACTTTTTCCTGCTTCTAACTTAGAATCGGCACCTATACCTCCAGCAATATCGAGCTTCTTGCCTGTAGAATCTAACGCCGATAAAGTGGTATAAACCATATCAAAACTTGAATTTTGTAATGCAGTAACTTTTGCTTCAATTTTTAATGTGTTTAATGCTACATCTACTACCGTCAAACTGTCAATTTTAATTTTATCGGTATTCTCTATTTGTGTAAAATCTAACGAATGTTTTTTGTTGTTCAACACCGTTTTCAATGTGATATTTGCACTGTCATTAATAGCATACATTGCTGCATCTATTTCAAATAATTTATCAACATCGGTTGTGGTATCTTGCTGAATTTTAAGTACTGCTATTTTCTCCATAAACTGTCTGTTAGAAGTTAGGATTTCTTCTAATGCAAACATACTATCTTGTTTATTTTCAGTTTCTTTACATGAAAACAATGCTAAACAAAGCAATAAATAAAATAAATTTTTCATCTGTACTTTCCTATATGTTGTGAATGATTCTAAATTGCTTTTCAAAGGTATTAAATTACTGAAAAGAAACTAATAATTAGCCAAATAAAAATTTTATCTTTTTTAAAATTATTCATCAAAGTCAACTATGTGTCTATTTTTTATAAAAGATTAAACCTGATGAAAATACAATTAGTAAATGCTTTTGAGCAATGTGGTTTTGCTCTTACTCACTATAAAGAACAGAACTTTCCTGAACCTAATGGCTCTACTACGGTTGATATGATTTTCTTTTTTCGGAAAACTGCTTTATAAATAGCTACCATTTACTGCTAATTTTAGCAATCTCTTTATCTATCTTCTTTTGTGGAACAAATTTAATATGTTCTTTTAAAATTTGATTATCTGCATATTGACTTTTCATTTTATCAGAAATAAGAATCTGTGCCTGTTTTGAGGCGTCTATCTTGGCTCTGGGTGAAATTTGAATCTGCGAACCTTCGCTACAAACTATAGTTGCATTTCCATTGAGCACTATTTTAGCATCTTCGTCTATTCTCAGGGTACAATTAGACTCTAAAACTAATTTGCCATTATCTTCTATAGTAACCAATGCTGTTGAATCAAGACTTAAAATGCTGTAGTTTTCGAGCTTCAAACAAGACTGCACGCCAATCTGAAACGTTGCTCCAATTCTTATTCTCAATTCGGTAGTGTCGGTATAATAAAAATTTTCGCCAAACTTATTGCGAATCGACGTAGTTGCAGTTTGGCTTAAATCTAGGCGCATGATTACATGAGGGGAAAGCTCTACCTTTTCTTTTATAGCTATGTGACCACACCATCGCACATTTTTATTAATAGTATAAAAATTCCACGACACTCTTATTTTCATATCGTTAGAAGTGCCGTCGGCAGATAATATACTATCTAGAATCTCTATTTTCAGTCCGTTGGGGTAAATATATGATTTAAATTTTGCATTTATTCGTCTGTTTGCCAGTAATTTAGCCGTAGAAGGATTTGTAGCAACCGATAAGATATCGCCTTTTACAAATGCGTCATCAACAGCACCTTGACATGCTAAACTCCGGTGACTCAAAAAAAAGTTTTCATTGGTATATGCAGAATCATCTATATACATATTTCCAGGTGTTTTCCAATCTTTATTGTCGGGCTGGATGAGATCATCGGCGTTCATATCTTGAGCATGGAAATGCAAATAGTTGTTGCCGCACAACGGGTTAGCCTTAGTGCGCGAACTGTGCATCTCTACCCAATATAAGGGAGAATCTTTATAGACAAAATCATAATTGCCGGTTCTGCACAACGGATACCAGAAAAAAGGCACAGATTTTTCGGAATCTAATTTGTTTGAATACTCTCCTATCTGGTAATTGATATACACTCCTGCCGTTGGACGTTTTACCAATGTTTTCTATATTCTTGATAATAGTCGGTCATCTGTCGGTTGGTAATCCAACACCACTGCATTTCCGACGATTTTCTAACTCTACCTTTGGCATTAGTAAGAAGCTCATCATGTGGTAGTTGTATCCTTACTACATCGCCCGTTTTCATGAAATCTCGTAAAATAAACTCCTCTTGAAAAGTACCACTTGGCAAAGTATCGCCATATACAAAATCAGAAGAAATGACAGTGCCTGCTGTATTTAACGCTCTAAACTCCAAGCTATCTGTTTTGTACTGAGTTGGAAACCAACCCAAACGCCAACGATCCCAAGCATTTGCCGATGACAGAGAATAAGCATCTGAACCACTCAAAATCCCGTAACCTCCGGGCGGAAACAGAAAATAGCCACAACATCCTCTATTATTTCCAGCTACATGATAATCATTTCCACCTAGTAAACAATGAGCATATTCATGAACAATGATAGAAAAATCATTAAACTGTGCCAATAAGACATCGGCACCATTCAAATTTAGAACCTTTCCATTAAAAGAAGTACTTACTCCCCCTCTTGTACAAGCAGATGCATTGATATCAATAAGTATTACTACATCAAACTTACGGTTAGAGATCTTTTGCTTATTATTTGAATCATACGTATCTAAATCGGTATTTGTAAGACTGTAACCATGAGCAGTATGAGTAAATTTATTTTCATTCTCATTGAGCTCTTTAAACACATAATCACAAACATTTTCACAAAAAATACTATTTCCAATTCCGCTTGTATCAACAACAATAAGCTGGTCTAAATAATCTCCCAGCAAGATTGATCTTCCGAACGATGCATCTCTGAAATACTTTGTAATACCTCTATATTCGTTGCTATCTGAAGGTGTTTTATAGTTAAAATAATGTAAATCAGGCACACCTCCTTCATCAGGTGTTACAAATAATGATGCAGGAATTTCGGTCAAGGTAGTAGTATCAGAGCCGAGCGAAAAAAACAGAACTAAGGCTATAATAGTATCGTGCGAATTAATATTTTTTACCGTTCGTTGGTTTGAATAAACATATTGAATATTAAAAACAATTGAGAGTAATAATGTGTATTTTAGTAAACTAGAACTATTACGATATGTTTTTATTTTTCTAAAGACCATCCTATATTAATGTGTTTTAGTAATAATAATTGGAAATAGCAACGCTACTAAATGAATAAAATCAAATACTCTTTTCTATAATTATGATTTAGAAAAAAACTCAATGGCACTCTATATTCTCTGTGTAATATAAAACAATTTAGTAGAATCTGCAAGTCAAAAGGTTTCGTAGTTTTACAAATACACACATCAAAGCAAATCAAATATCTACAAAAAATAAGGCTCAGTTTTAGAAACCGAACCTTATGATAATCAACTTATTAATTACTAATTCTTTGATATCAATGATGGGGTACCATTTTTACCCAAGTTGGAAAAGATAATTTTGTTGATTATTATTATTATTATTGATAAACCTTATAACAAATGTACTAAAATAGAAGAACAATGTTTTTGTTATAAGAATGATTTATGAAAACCAATAAGATGATTTATATCATACATTAACCTCGAGAAATTACTGATAAATAGGCTTAATTTATAAGTATATAAATGATTATATTGTGAAAAGTTAGTTTGGTCATTTCTCTGTTTATATGTACATTTGATATAAAGGCAAGATACCATTAGAAGCATTGTAATTGATTAATATGTAGTTTACCATGTTGGTTTTAACTCAACTAAAAAATAAAAAATATTTTTCAAAATAGAAATATGGATTTTTAAAGAAAACAATATTTTTGTAGGGTAAAGAAGTGTAAGAAACAAAAAAATGAAAGAAGACGTTCAATTACCAATTATTTGTTAAACATATATTGCAACATTACATTAAAACACATACAAACAAGAATTTAATTCAATACAACAAAAAAAAATTCACATGCAAAAGCACAAATCTATAATATTGTTTTTCGTTTTTTTTACCTGTTTGTTTGTTGCTAATTCTCAGGTTAATATGACTGTAGAAGAAGGCACAAATGAAAAAACAAAGCTTGAGAGAGTGAAAGTAATTGTTGAGCAAAAGGGAGCTAACGTAAATGTAAAGGACCAAGAAAATAATACAGCACTATTATATGCTGCAGGATTGGGACACTTTGATATTGTAAAATATTTGATAAACAGCGGTGCCGACTTAAATGCAAAAAATGCACAGGGGCTCACCGTATTGTCGTTGTGCGCATATATGGGCCGACGAGAAATTGCTCAGTTTCTCATAGAAAAAGGTGCCGATATAAATGCAAAAAATTATAACGGATTTACCCCACTCATGTATGCAGTGATGGCAGAAAAAATTGATCTCGATTTGGTAAAACTCCTCATAACCAACGGTGCCGATATAAATGCAGGCAACAATTACAAAACAAATATACTTATGGGCGCCATTACCACCGGCGATATAAAATTGGTAACCATGATTTTAGATAATAATGTTCAGATAGATGCTGCTGATATACAAGGCAATACTGCGCTCATGGTTGCTCTCAATGAAAAGAAATATGAAATTCTAGAAATTATACTCAACAAAGGAGCAAACATAAACTTACAAAACAACAAAGGATATTCTCTACTACATATTGCAGCTGCTGCTGACGATGAAAAAACGGCAAGAACGCTTCTAAAATTGGGCATTCAAAAGAATCTAAAAGATTTAAAAGGAGATACTGCACTCGATGTTGCAAAATCTAAAAACCTCACAAAACTAGCTTCATTTCTGCAATCGGAAGGAGTTACCGGAAAAACAGGTTCTTTTTAAGGGATCTAAAACAGATTTAAGTAAAGATTATTGTGAGAATTCGTGAATTATCTTTACAACACATTCATAAATACGATTACAACTACATAAACTAGGTTAAAATAAAATGTTTTTAGGGTTGTAACCCTAAAAACATTTTTAAATTGTGTATATTTGTGGTTGTAACCTCAAATATTCGAACTAATGATTGGACGTCAACTATACATAGAACGCTTGTTCCCTTTCATAGATAAACCTTTTGTAAAAGTGATTACAGGTCTTAGAAGGTGTGGAAAGTCTGTATTGCTTATGATGCTTCGTAATGAGTTGCTGGAACGCAAAATAGCAGAAGACTGCATTATATACATTAACTTTGAAAGTTTTGAACACTCAGAAATTGATACCCCCAAGAAATTTTATGAAACCATAAAATCAAAAATCACTGGTACAAACAAACACTACCTGTTAGTAGATGAAGTTCAGGAAGTTGAAGGCTGGGAAAAAGTCATTAATTCATGTATGGTCGATTTTGATATTGATATATATATAACCGGTTCAAATTCACATATTTTATCTTCAGAATTGGCAACTTTTCTTGCCGGCAGATATGTTGAGATACATATTCAAACTCTTTCGTTCAATGAGTATTTGCAGTTCAAAAACGTATATAACAATTCTGTTTTATCAGAGTCGAATAAAACAGAATTTCAATCATTCCTTCGGCTTGGTGGATTTCCGGTAATACATACTGCTCCATATTCTGCCGAAAATGCTTACAAAATAGTTTACGACATCTATTCATCAGCTATTTTGCGAGATACCGTTCAGCGACACAATATAAGAGATGTTGAATTGCTTGAGCGTGTTGTGAAATTTATTTTAGACAATATTGGCAACTGCTTCTCTGCCAAAAACATAGCAGATTATTTTAAAAGTCAATATAGGAAAGTAGATTTGAATACAATATATAATTATCTGCAAGCCTTAGAAGCCGCATTTATTGTATATAAAACCCATAGATATGATGTTGTAGGAAAAGAAATTCTGAAAACCCAAGAAAAGTATTATGTAGGCGACCAGTCTATACTCTATGCGGTGATGGGTGTGAAAGATAGAAATATATCAGGTGTATTAGAAAACATAGTCATGCTCGAATTAAAACGCAGAGGATATGCTGTTTATGTAGGCAAATTAGATAAACGAGAGATTGATTTTATTGCAATAAAACAAGACAAAAAAATATATGTTCAGGTAACATACAAACTTGCCGAACCAGCTACAATAGAACGCGAATACTCTCCATTGCTAAGCATACGAGATCAATATCCGAAATACGTAGTTTCTATGGACGAAACCTGGAATGACAACATTGAGGGGGTGCCTCATGTACATATTGCCGATTTTTTGTTGGCTAACTATTATTAAAGAGAATAGTATTTTTTCACTAAACAGAACTATTTCTGCCATAACGTATTAAATTTATGCTATTTACACCAATAAAATGCAAAACAGACTAACACAAAAAAGCCCTACTATTTATTCATAGGGCTTTGTGACATTTCATTTTTTTAGTGTTTCAATCGGTCGTTTATTAGTTTAGACCATTTTTCCACAAATTGCAATTCACCGCTCAACTGCGCATTTTCCGTTTCGTCAAACAATTCAAAACTTGTTTCTGTTATGCCTTTATTTTTGGGTATGAATCTAAGCTCTATTTGTTGATAAATTGTATTGCTAGCACTATCTTTTTTAACATCTCTTGTTGTCTTAATAGCCTGACAATTACGGATTTCTGAAAGATCAACAAATAGAGAAATAGTTTCAGCTTTTCGTTGTTTGAAGAAAAAGACGAAGTTTCTAGTTTCGTCTAATCCTAAAACAAAATCACCACAAAATTCATACTGTGTAACTTTGCAATTGTGCTTGGTTGCATTATCATTAATATTTTTCAATATTTTTTTTTCTTTCTTTACCCTATTGTAATGAATCAAAACAAGGGGAGCAATACAAACAAGTATTAATATAGTGCCTAAGATGGCTGTTCCAAAATCTATTTCCATTTTTTTAAATTTTATGGCAATCTCTTATAAATACCATTTTAAGTATTGCAATTTTTAAAAAGCCTGTATTACTACTTGTAAATGAAGACTTTTCAAAAGCTGATTTGCTTAGAAAATGGCTATTATAAAAGTTAACCTTATTAAATAACTAAGTAAGCCTTACAAAAAATGCAAAGCACAAATTATAGTGTCAATGTGCATAATTGACCGAGATTTAAAAAGAAGGATTACCAAAAATAATGGAATGGAAAAATTCTGTCGGTTTTTCTGAATTTTATCAGAATATTTCTTAGGGAAATGGTGTATAAAACTATCTTTACATTGAGAGACAGGTAGGTTATTGCAATTATTTAATAAATTCTCTGATTGCGATGTGTGACTGACTAATTTTACAGATAAATCTGAGATTACATAATCATGCGTTGCCGATAGATTGTTGCTATATGTAGAATAAAGAATAGAACTGTTTATACTGCCTACTACAAAGCAATAAATCACCGTTAAAAATACTATACCTAATATTGAAATTCTATTTTTCACAATGCAAAAGTAAGTAAGAAATTTGTTTACTTATTGAATTGTAAGAATATTATTTTAAGGCTTGGAAAAGGTTGAAGGAATTGAAAATTAACGAAACAACTAATGGCCTAAAATACAATGTATCGAGATGAATAAAGATTGCGGAAACAGTGTTTTCGCAATCTTTAAATGAGATAAAAATTTTGAAGTGTTCCTTGTCAATTGCTTCGAAATTATTTCAATTAAATATTCACTAAAGCAATAATATTATTTACTTTGTTTATCATTTTTTTTTAATAGTTTTACCTCAAAAAAAATCTAAACTTTCAGGTAAAGTAACTTTTAGTAAAAGTTACTTTACAAAAAAATCACTTTTTGAAAATATTCTCATAATGATAATCTAAAAACTCCTTTGAAGGTAAAAATTTATCAGGAAGATTAATTTTTTCATCATCATATTTTAAAAAGAAATCTTGAACTGCTTTTTCTTTATTATAATCATCAAAGGCTCGTGAAACCTTTACACGAAAATCAGTTGTAATGGTAATAAAACCTTTATCAAAAGCTCTATCATGAATGGAATTTAATCAAAGACCATTTCTTGGATTTAATCTATGCTCTTTATTTTTAGACCAAGGAATTATATGACTCGCAACAAGAAAATCGGGTATTGACAAACCTGTAATACTACATTTGAAATAATAAGATGACAAAACAGATGAACGGAAAAAATTTTGATTTACTCGCTGTTTTACAATTGCTTCTTTCTAGACCTTCTTTAATATCTTCAGTTTCAATTTCAGAAATTTCTTCAATTGGCTTATTTGCAAATTTTGAAATTAAAAGTTCACTTTCATAAGCCAGTTTTTCCCAATTTCCATTGAACTCATCCCAAACCTCTTCTTCCATTTTACTACCATGAGCTAATCCAACAATTCCTTGTTTTTTAAGCTCTGGATCAAGCCTTCCAAAATTTCCAACTTTCATATTAAGTGCTGATGGACTTCGACCAATAATATCTGCATATTTTATTATAGTTGGATTTGATTTACTACTTGTTTTAAATGGTATTTTACAATAAACATTAAAAGCTATAATCGTTTCTTCCCGATTCCAATTATTTTTCTCCATCTTTCAATTCTAATACTTCTAAATTTGTCACAGAATAATCGGATAAAACATGATCCAATAAATCTTTTGAAATATCAGAACTACCAAGCAAAATAGTTCTAAAAATCTCAATTCTGTCATCAGGTGTTAATTCACTTAATTTTTCATCATCTCTGAAAAATTCCATAAACTCTACCCTACTTATATTTTTATAATTATTCATTTTTTTACTTAAAATATTTCATTCCATTCAATGCTATTTCTATCACTACCAAACCGCTAAAATAATCATTCTTTTACTCTAAAAACTTGTTTTCCAATAAAAATTTAATCCCAATATAATGCCTTACTTTATTAGTTTTTTTCAAATCGATATAGCTCTTATCTAGAAAACACATCATTTTTAATCTGTTTATACATCTCTTTTTCTGCACGTTATAAATTTGATATAAAATTACTCCTTTTTGAAACAGATATACCCTATCTGCTACTATTGTAAGTTGTAATTTTGAATTTAGGCATTTTTAACAGTATGCTTTAAAATAGGGAAACTTTTAAATAAAACAGTATTATAATTATTTAAATTCAATTTTCTTTTTATCTTTTTTCTTAAATAAAACATTAAAAAAATGAACAATTCTACTCACAAAAATTCATCAATACTGCTACGTATATGGCTCAGTATTATATTTGTATCAATGTTTTGGTCGCTTGCTTGGTCTCAGGGTCTCGACAAATGCGCTCCAGTAGGTTGGGCTACTCAAAACGGTGGTGTTACGGGCGGTGGCTCGGCTACTCCGGTTGTGGTAGATACGTATGACAAACTGAAAGCTGCTGTTACCTCATCTACGGTGGCTGTGGTTCACGTGAGTGGTACTATCACTATTCCGGCGGGTGGCAGAATTTCTATTCAGGATGTGAATAACAAAACGATATTCGGACTGCCGGGGGCTAAAATTGTTTCGGGAGATATGACTAAAGATGGCTCGGGAATTTTTTATATAAAACGTTGCAACAATTTGATTTTGCAAAATCTTAACTTGGTTGGTCCGGGTGCTTATGATACCGATGGTTTTGACCTACTCTGCATAGACCTTTGCTCAAATTTCTGGGCAGACCACTGTGAGTTTCACGATGGTATGGATGGAAATTTTGACATCAAAAATGCTTCTAACTATGTGTCGGTTACTTGGTGCAAATTCAGCTACGAAAAGGCTCCAAAACCCGATGGTCCGGGCGGTGCCGATGATCACCGTTACTCAAACCTTATTGGCTCATCAGACGGTGCTACGGGCGATGTCGATAAACTAAATGTTACTTTTGCATTCTGTTGGTGGGGTCAAGGCGTTAGGGAGCGTATGCCAAGAATGAGATTCGGTAAACTGCACATGCTCAATAACCTCTTCAACAGTACGGTGTCTAATCAGTGTATTCGTGCCGGATACAAAGCTGATGTCTTGGCTGAAGGTAACTATTTTGATAATCAAAAATTGCCTATAGATGAATATGAAAAAAATTATACTGCAATAAGGGGTGTGAACAACTTTGGCGCATCAGATCTCATTAAAAATACTGCTTTTAAACCTCCTTATACTTATACCGTGGCTCTGGCTGCAAATATTCCCGATCAGGTAATGAAATGCGCAGGTGCAACGCTGAGCGGATTTCAAAAATGTTCGGCTTGTAGTGGCGAGCAAAACGCTGCTCCGGTAGTAAACATTACTGCTCCGGCTAATAACAGCTTTTTAACTGCTCCGGCTTCTATCACTATCTCTGCCAATGCTACCGATAGCGATGGTTCAATAAGTAAAGTAGATTTCTACAATAATACAACGCTTCTAAACACCGACTATTCTAGTCCGTATTCTTACTCTTGGAGCAATGTGGCTGCCGGTGTTTATAAAATAACTGCCGTAGCTACCGATAATAAAGGGGCTACTACAACATCTCAAATAATTACGGTAACGGTTGAATCAAACCAACCTAGTTTGTACGAACCTGCAAATAAAACTCAATCGGTAGTAATTGGTATGCCTATAGAACCTATTACGTTTACCTGGGGCGGCTCTGCAACGGGTGTAAATGTAACCGGGTTGCCAAGCGGATTGTCTTATAATTTGAACAATACGGCAAAAACGGTAACCATATCGGGTACTCCTACCAATACTGCTACTTACACGGTTACAACAGTTGGCGGAACTCCTGCCGTTTCTAAACAGGGTACTATTTCTACAAAAAATGATGCTCTGCTCACAGCTAGCAACGAAGTTCAAACTATTGCTCCGTCAACTGCTATTAGTACAATGAAATTTGTTTGGTCTGGTGCTGCAACAAACGTGTCATATACGAGTTTGCCGAGCGGACTTTCTGCTGCAATAGATGTTGCTAATAAGACACTTACCATTACAGGAACACCTGCCAGCTCGGGTACGTTTACGGTAAGCACCATTGGCGGCGACAATATGATGAGCATTACGGCAAAGGTAACGATTAGCGAAACAGTGACTTTGGCAAACTGGTATCCGTTTCAGGAAAACCCTATTAAGCTTTCTTTCGTGAGCTTCACCAATGCAAGTCTCAACACTTCGTTCGATGCTTCTGCATACACCAGTGCCGAGTGTACCAATGGTGCTGTAACCTTGACTAAAGCCACCGGAATATTGACTTTGAAATTTGCTTCATTGGTTTCTCTAAAAATAAGAATGTGCGCTACAGGTGGTAGAATACTTACGGTAACGTATGGTCCTACTGGTACAGAAAATACATGGACATCAGGTACATATACAAGCGGTGGGCGCGAACTCGATTTAGTTTCCCTTATACCTGCTTTGGCTTCTGATCAAGATATAGTGATAAACATAATTAATAGTCGTGCAGATGGTGGTAATTTAAATATAACCGATCTTTATGCAGTGGGTGCAGCAGCTCAAATTCAAATACCTGATGTAACTCAAACAATTCAGCTTACAAGTGGTTGGAATTTAATTTCTATCAATGTACACCCTACAGACAGCAGCATAAGCAAACTCTTTGCAAATGCCGATGTTGCAATCATTAAAAATCCTACACAATACTGGAAAAAAGGTAACACTGAACTATTCAACAGTTTAAAAACAATAGTTTCGGGAGAGGGATATATGGTTTACATGAATTCTGCTGCAACCATTACCATTACCGGACGCGCAAACACAACAAAAACCATTTCGCAACATTCTGCGGGTTGGCATTTAATTGGTTGTCCGTTTCAAACCAAAGAATTATTCTCAACCCATTTTAATACAAGTAATTGTGAAATTATAAAATCTGCAGATGGGTTTTGGCAACCGCAGGGTTCTACCAATAGCATAGAAGAATTTGTGCCGGGAGAGGCGTATTATGTATTATTTAAATAAGTTTTAAACTGGTGTAATTGCTTGTTTTAAAGAGTATTTTGTATGAACTGCAAAATACTCTTTTTAATATTTACAAATGCTATTTGAATAATAGATAAACAATTGTTTGAATTAGAAAAAGTATTGTTAATGTATTTAAAATAAGGTAATAAGGTTTATTTGTGAGTTCGATTTATCTTACACTGAGAAAAAAAAGAATAAGGTTTTTACATAAAGACCCACGGATCAAACCTTAGTAGAAAATAGAATATTTTTTTTCGAACCTTATTATTGATTAGAATAAGGTTTTTTATAGTATTGAATATCAAGCACTTTCCTTACAAAATCAATATTTCAGATTAACACATTTTCAAATTATTTACCAATGAATATATTCCGATTATTAGTAGTGAGCTTGTTTATAAGTACTAAAATACTTGCACAAGTTACCGTTATTAGTCCGTTCACTGAGCGTAAAGTTTGGGATGGTCCTTATGAAATAAAAATGGTAGCAGCACCTGCTATTGAGTCGGCTTATGTAAATCCGCAAGCAGCAACGCAACACAAAGTTCAGGTAGACAGCATAATAAGTTGCGCAACAATTATGCACACAGGCAACTTGATAGACCACAACAATCAATATCAGGGCTGGCCTCCAAACGAAGTAAACATTCCGCTCTCCACTATATTGTGCCCTGAGGGAAACACACCATGCCCCGAAGCTTATCAAATAACGACAAGTAGCACCTGTCCGGAGGGTAAATTTAATAGCATACTGTATGAAAAGAAAATGGTTTATTTGGCTTATGCCGATTATGATACCGACCTGTCGACCTTTTCCTCATCGAGAGCTTCATTTAACACAAGCGGCTGCAATGTGCAAATAGAAGAGGCATATCTCTACTGGTTTGGTCAAAGACCTCAATCGAGCGACCCAGACCTAACTATAGCCAGTCCTACAGCCAGTTACAACGGCTCTCCCGACGTGGCAAGAGTAAATCCGGCAAGCTTTAAAACCGTTAAGTTCAAATCTCCGGGCGAAGTAAATTATACAAACATAACAGCATTAAATACTTACGATGCCGGAAACAATAATAAATATGTGTGTATTGCAAATGTAACTGCACAAATAAAAGGCAAGGGACAGGGTGATATTTGGGTAGGAAATGTGCAATCATACCTTGGCAGAAGCAGCGGTGGCTCTTATGCAGGCTGGGCATTGGTAATTATTTACTCATCGCCCGATGCTGCTCCTAGACGAATTTCTTTATGGGATGGCCTCATAGACCTTGACAAAGAGGCCTCTAGTGCTATTACACTTACCGGATTGGTTACACCTTCTACAAACGATTTCAAATCGTACATTGGTTACGCTTGCCTCGACGGTGAAAATTTTGCCACACGTGTCGATAATCCTGAATTCCTAGAGTTTAAAACCAACAACGGTGGAGCAAACATAGCTATAAATCCATTCCTTGACAGACCTTACCCTGCATTTTCATCAAAAGGTTTACCTGCAAATGCTTCAGGTTCTGATGCTGTTGATGCCTGTAAAATACCCGATTTCACCAAACAAGCCCTGCTTTACGACGGCATTTCGAGTTCGCATATAACCTCATACAACGAAATTACCAATACCAATGGAAATGAAATAGATAGAACACCTTCATGCACCAACACTATAGGTATAGATGTTCACCACCTTCTCTTACCCGATAATGCAATAGCTACCGGAGCAACACAAGCTAGTCTTAAATTCTATGCAGGCGAACAAGGCGGTACTTCTCCCTTTCTAGCTTATATAGCAATAGAAACATTACAACCAAAACTTGAACTGAGCAAAACAGCAAATACGAGTGCTGCATCGCTCGAAGAGATTGTAAACTACAAACTTACCGTTAAAAATACAGGCGGCTTGGCCTCTCTGGGTGGAACTGCCGACTATCTTATTGATACTCTTGATAGTGGTGTGAGTTATGTACCTAATTCATCAAATATTTCTGGTACAATAGTATCATCGGGATTACCGCAGATACTGAAAATCCCACTTCCTAAAATATCGGTCGACGACTCTCTGAACATCTCTTTTGATGTGAAAATTAAGGATATATCATTCAACGATTTATGGTTTAATCAGTGCAAAAGAGAAATCATAAATGTGGCTTGGTCGCAATATATGACCTCTGATGGTAGAATTTTTAAAAATGCGAGCAATGCTACCGATTGCGACTTTGGTACTGCAACGAGAATTAAAATAGTTGACGAGTCATTAGGAGTAAAAAGCAAAATTACTATTGGTCCTATAGACCTTTCTACCTATTCTGAATATACTATCATACCCCATCTAAAGCAAGAACTCATAAATTATGGAGTAGCTATTTCTATAATAGACGAATTTGATTTGTTCTATTACCCAAGTTTTAAAGGTATTAGAAATGCCGATATGTTTGATATTACCCTTGCCGAACAACGGTTTCTTGCAGTAAGAACCATAGGTGCATTGGGTCAATGTGAAGAAACCTATGAAATAATTTATGTTCTAAATTCAGACCCTGAATTTGTGAAAGACTCTACAAATGTTACCTGCTATGGCTATATAGACGGAAGCATTGGCATAAATGCTATTTTTAAGGCTCAGGGTGCGTCCATTGCATATTCCTTGTACAAAGGAAGTGTAACTAACGAGTCGGAAATTGCTCAGGCTACCTTGCTACAAGAACAAGCGTTATCCACAAAAACCGATTTTACCGCTACTAATCTACCCTTCGGAAGCTATACTTTGGTTGCAAAAAATACTGCCGGAAAATTATATTTTATTCATTACAATATTGATCAACCTACTGAAATTGTAACCACAATAGTAGGAACTTCTGTTTGCTCAGGCGATAACACCGAACTAAAAATAGCAACTATTTCGGGTGGTCCAAATGAGGGGGATTATAGCTTTGTTTGGCAAAAGTCTACCGATGCAATTGCTTGGCAAACACTTACCCAAACAACTGAAAACATTAATCCGGTAATTACCGAAAACAGTTATTTCAGACTGCTGGTAAACAAAAAAAACTGTGTCGACACTGCTCAAACAAACATTATTGCAAAACCACTTCCAAAATTTTCAATTGGTAATGATACAAGTATTTGTGCAAACCAAACGCTTCAACTTCAAGCTATTGACAATATGGATTCATACATTTGGAGTAATGGAAACACAACCCGAGAAACCATAGCAAATGTTTCAGGCACATATTCGGTAACGGTAAGTCTTGATGGCTGCCAGTATGCTGATACGGTTGAAGTAACAATTAAACCAATGCCTACTCTTGCTCTAGATAGCCTAGCAGCATTCTGCAATAAAGGTGAAATTTCAGCCATCTCAGATGCCGACCACTTTCTTTGGAATAATGCTGTAAATACAAGTAGTATAACCGTAAATAAATCGGGTAAATATATTGTAACCGTAACCAAAGATGGCTGTTCAGCAACAGATAGTATAATGGTAACCGTTTACTATACTCCTGAATTTTCAATTGGCAATGATACCAGTATTTGCAATGGTTCAAGCCTAATTCTCAATGCTTTTTCGGGTGCTGATACCTATCTGTGGAATACCGGAGAAACAACTCAAGAAATTGAAGTTTCTCAATCTGGCATTTACACCGTAAGTATAAGTTTAGGAACATGCAATACTACTGCAACTCGCAAAATAAGCATTAATTCAACACCAGATATAGAGATAAGCGGCATATTCTCTGTTTGTCCTGGAGAAAGTACAACTCTCACTGCATCAGGAGCAGAGCAATACCTCTGGCAATCGGGCGAAACCGAAGCAAGTATTACCATACAGCCAAATAAAGATACGATTTATACCCTTACGGGATTTCAAAACGGTTGTAGAGCAATCTCTTCAGCAACTATCATTGTAAAACCTTTGCCTATAGTAAATGCATCGGCAAATCATACTATTTGCTATGGAGAATCTACTACCATCAGCGTAAGCGGAAATGCGCAACAGTGGCTTTGGAGCAGTAATTTGGGAACTACTGCTACCGTTTCTGTAGCACCTATTGCAACCACAAGCTATTATGTAACGGGTACGCTAAATAATTGCACTGCAACCGATTCAGTAAAAATATCGGTAAATCCGCAAATAATTATAAGTCCGGGCGCAGATACTAGCATTTGTCTAGGAAGTACAATACTGCTTCAGTCCGACGGGAATGCTATTCAATACCAATGGGATAACGGACTCGGCATAGGAGCTTCTCACCAGATAACACCTTTGCAAACAACCAAATATGCAGTGACCGCAGTTTATAACGGCTGCACCGTGACCGATGAAATTCTAGTTACCGTAAACAATCTGCCCACCGTTGCTGCCCTTGCATCAAAAACAGAACTCTGCATTGGCGACAGTTCGCTCTTGTCTGCAACAGGAGCAGTAAGTTACTTGTGGAGCAACCTAGAGACAACAAATCACTACATAAATCCCAATCAAACACAAACATATTGGGTAACCGGAACCGACATAAACTCATGTAGTAATACTGCTGAAATTGAGATAATTGTACATGAATTGCCACAGCCACAAATAGAGAAAAACATAGTAAATAATTCAGCTTGCATTGGCGATACTGTTAGCCTTTGGGTATCTAACTATCAATCATACTTATGGAGCACTAACCAAACCTCATCGAGCATAGAAATAAACCAGATTGGCACACAAACTTTTTGGGTAAATGTGTCCGATGAAAACGCTTGTAAAAACAGCGATACTATTACCATTACAATCTATGATAATCCAAAACTAGATTTAGGAAACGATACCCTTTTGTGCATCAATGAAACATGGGAAAAAGATATTTACTTGCAGGGAGCAACCTATCTTTGGAGCAACAACAGTACTTCATCTATGTATGTAGTGAAACCTGCCGGAGGTATTGTGTGGGCTGAGGTTAGTTTGAATGGTTGTACTACCAGAGACTCGGTAGAGATACTGTTTACAGAATTACCTAACTACGAAATTTTGGGCGATACTATTATATATCAGGGCGATACAACTTGGTTTAAAGTTAGTAAAACGTTTGCTAGTTACCTATGGAATACAAAAGAACACCAGCAGATGATACGTGCGGTGGCATCGGTTATTGCACCTGCACAGGTAAACTACTGGGTAATGGTAACAGATGAATATTCATGTAAAAAGGCAGATACAGTAAAACTTACTGTTATTGAACCTCTACAACTGAGCTTAAATAATGTAGCTTTTTGTTCGGGTTCATCAGCAGAACTTATTGCAAATGCGGGATTCGATACCTATGAATGGTCTGACGGATCAATTAAAAAATCTATCACGGTTAAAGAAGAAGGCATTTATGTAATAAAAGCACATAAATATTACCCTCCTCTTACACTTATAGATACGGTGCGAGTTAGGGTACACTCGCTTCCGGAATTTGATTTAGGAAACAATATTACCATTTGTAAAGGAGAAAGTGTGAGTCTATCGATTCAAAATCAGAACTATAGCTATTTATGGAATAATGGACAAACGGGCAACGCCATAGAAGTAACCCAAACAGGAAACTACATACTCACAATAACAACGGATCAACAATGTAGCTATACCGATGCCGTTCAGGTATTAGTAAAACCACTACCGAACGCACCAATTTCAGCCAATTATGTATTTTGTAGAGGTACTGGCTTACAAACGGTAGAGGTAGAGGGTTTTAACCTGAGTTGGTATATAGACAATCAGACAGCTCCCATACATCAAGGAAATACGATTTCTAACCTTACCGACTCCGAAAAAACACTAAACTACCAAGTAACTCAAAATATAGATGGCTGCCAAAGTACTGCATCGCCAATAAGCATAAAAATAGTAGAGCCTGTTGGTAATATCTCAATTATTGGCGATTCCTTGTTCTGTATTCCACAAATAAACGCTCCATTCTTGGTAAATACCGCATTTGAAAAAATAGAATGGAATATAACCGGAGGACATATATATTACACCACAAAAAAAGAAAATGAAGCAAACGAAAAGCTTATATATGTTGATTTCTCGACCGAAGGAATAGATACAATTTATGTTTGGGGTACCGATATAAATGGCTGCCGACAGACCGATTCATTGTTTGTATATCTGGGCAATAAACCCAAAGCCAACTTCACTGCCGAGGTTCATTCATCATCAGGGAAGGTTAGTATTATCAACGAATCTGAAGCTTTTGTAATGCCCGAATCTGGTGAAATTGCCACAAACAATTCATTCTGGAAATTCGGACAATCTACTGATGAATCAGCTATTCTAAATAACAAACAGGAATTCAGTTATGATTACAAATATGGTAATTATACAATACAATTGAAAATAACAAACCAATTTGGTTGTGCCGATTCTATTTCGAAATCTATATTTGTAGATGCATTTTATAGTTTTTATGCTCCAAATGCTCTTTCGCCAAATAATGCGACCGAGTTGGTGCGAATTTTTAAACCTACGGGAACAAATATACAGGAGTTTAACATTTCGGTATACGACAAATGGGGCAATCTAATTTGGTATTCTGATAAGCTACACAATGGCGCTCCGGCAGAAAGTTGGGATGCCACATACAACGGAAAATCTATTCAGGCAGGCAGCTATATTTGGAAAGCAGAAGGTGTATTTATAAACGGAGAAACATTTAGCCAATTTGGTAATGTGATGATTATTAAGTGATTTATTTACAGACGGGGTGACTTTGAGTCACCCCGTCTGTATCCCTAAAATAAAAAAATCTACTTCACCAGTATTTCTACCTGCACCCTTCTCATATATGCCGAGCGGGTTGTATATCGGTAATGTTCATGAATGTCTGTTTTTTCATTGAGCTGCTTGTCGGAATACTGAACAACGGGTGTGTTTATCACCACAGAAAATGCAGTCTGGAGCGTGGAAAACTTATTATCTAACAGATGCTTAACCACATCAGCACGTCTTTGTGCCAAGGCGTTGTTGTATTCTAATTTGCCACTTTTGCTGGTATATGCGGTTATGAAAATTTCTGCCTTTTTACCTTTTTCCAATACCGTTTTTACTGAATCAATTGTATTGGTCAATTGCTCGTACCCGCCTTTTATGTCATTTTTAAAAAACTGCTCTATTTCGTATTGATCTGCCTCTGATGCAAATGGGTAACTCAAATACTGCTCTGTAAACACCTCTTGGGTAGACAGATAGTTGTTCAGCAGGGTTTCATATCGGGTAGTATCTCCAAGCATTGGTAAATCATGCTCAAAATACAAGTTTATCTTCCTGCTGCTTTTTTCTTTTTCTTTTGCTTTTTTCGATTTCTCAATTATGGCATCTAATTGATTATCAATGCTTTCTTCAAATGCCAAAATAGTATCGTTCTGCATTAAAGTTTTCAAAATATCTGGAACCTGATATGAGTAGATTTTATTTACCCACATTTTTACAGAATCTACTTCTTCAAAATCTCTATTTGAGGTAAAAAAAGCTCTGCGGTCGTTATCGGGTTTTGTAAAATATAAATCATTGAATGAGGAGTTTACACCCCAGCCCAAATTCTTAACCGAACCAACATAATCTAATCTGAAATCTGATTCGAAAATATCGAACCCGCCATAAGAGCCATGCCATTCGGAACTGAAATATAGTTTATTGTAATTATTATCATAGAACGGGCATATTTCATTGGCAGCTGTGTTTATTGTGCTTCCGGCGTTTTCGGGTTTACCAAAATACATGTTTTCTGTTGTTGGGGCATACCATATATCTTGCTCTCCATAACCTCCGCTCATGTTGCTCGAAAACAGCAGGTATTTTTTTCCGCCAAACAGCATAACCGACGGGTGTTTTACATTGCAATCTACACAATTTATTGCCGGTGGTAACGCAATTGGTTTAGTCCACTCATTATCAATATATTTTGTTGAATAAAGCATACTTACATTTTTATTGTGCACAACCGTTCCCATGCTAAACAAAAGAACCGTTGTATCAAGAAAACAGAAATCAGATACATGAACATTGTACTTATCGAGCATTCTTATCAACTTAAGTGTTGCTGTAGTATTTTGCGAGGTAAACAAACGCGACCAACCCGACTCACTCTCACTATTTAGAGGTATGCCGGAAATGTAAAACAAGGAATCGAACTGGGTAAGTCCATACATAAAAAAAGCACGATTAAACGCTTCATCTTCTAAAACTATATCAAAATTAGCATTTAACTCACTGTTTATAATATCATTACAAACCTTTAATTCATAAAGTGCAGTTTTGTAATATAAACTACTTTGGGCAGAGAGCGTGAGAAAATGCTTAAAATAGCGCAGGGCATCTTTATAATTTTTGAAATACTTGCTCAACTGTGCAGCATAATAGACTGAGAGCGGATACTGCTCGAATTGCTTATCGGCAAGACTGCTGTATAAAGTAAGTGCCCTATCGAAACAATGAGCGTTTCTAAGGGCATCGGCAAGTTTGAACTGCACCTCGGTAAGGCGCGGATTTAATTCAAGTGCAGCTTCATAATACTGTACGGCAGAGAGATAATTGCTGTTCTGCACCTCCGTTTCTGCCATAGAAACTAACTTCTGCGCACTTTGAGAAAACACAGCAATACGGAAAGAGAACAACAAAAGCAAAATTAAAAATACACTTGATTTACAATTGGAATACTGTAAAACGCGAAACCTATTTATAATCAATATTTTTTTGGACATGTAAGTCATAAGTATCAATATTTAAACAAACCAAATTTCCTTTTTCAGGCTGTTTATTATGTAAGACACATCCATTGTCTAAATTGATGCGTTGATGACGAAATTTTATCATATCCATTATACTATTTATATCAATAGGTGTATGAGCATGAATAAGTGTTTTGCCATTTAAATAGCGTAAATCTACATTCGTTTCTCTGGTAGAAATCATAGCAGCCGTATCGTTCAGCGGATTTTTAGGATTAAATCCGGCATGAACCAAAAAGAAAGAATCAAGCTCGAAATAGTAGGGCAATTTCATAAGATAATTCAAATATTTCTCCTTCACATTGCCGGCATTATCAAGAAAATCGTCCATATCCATACTCTTCAGGTAGAATTTGTAAAAATATGGTGGCATTTCGGTTACATATTTTATAAATTGCTGTTCATGATTTCCTCGAACCGCATGTATCTGAAATCCTGCATCTTGTAGTTTTAGAATTTGTTTAATTACCTTTTTAGAACGTTTTCCACGATTTATCATATCCCCTAGTATAAATAGTTGGTCATCAGTGGTAAGTCCGATAGTACTTATAAGCGCATCAAATGTTTTTCCACAACCATGAATATCGCCAATTACATAACGATGAGCATTACAAGTATCTATTTTATAAGTAAGTGGCGCAACTATCATTTCAGGAATAAACTATTTGGAATTTTAATTTTTAAATATCAGAAAAAAAAATGAAAAACACGTTAGTTTCTTGGGAGAATAAGAAATATATATAAGCAATGAAAAAAATTGAAATGCTTTTTCTCTACTTACCGACTACATACATAATACTGTGAATTAATACTTGAAGTTAATTAAATTTTATATTTCTTTATAATTTAAACAGGCTGAAAGCCCAACTTAATTCAGCCCGATGGCATCGCCTCGGGTAAAGATTGTGAACATTTTGAATCGCACTGAAAGTGCAGCTAAAAATATTATTTAAACTGCACTTTCAGTGCGACTTTATAAACGAAATTGTTAATAACCCAAGGCGTTGCCGTTGGGCTGAACTAAATTGCCCTTTCAGGGCGTTTAAGTAGTTTTATTAACTCTTAATTCGCATTAATAAGAACCGTTTAAAAAACATTGGTAAACAGAAATAATTTTCATAGAATTACCCAATAATTATCATTAACTTTAAGTTCAGTTATTTTGAACTTACCTATAAGCATATTTAGGGAATGTCTAAAAACCACATTTCGAGACTAACTATTCTTAAGAAAAATAAAGCGATGAATATAACCATAAAAAAAATAGAATATATAATAGTTATTGCACTCGTAGTGGCAGTTATTGTTATTCGTCTCTTTTTTAAATCCTCTGAAAAAAGCACATGTGCAGATTTAAACTGCACTACCTATACCGATTCTGTTGATTGTACTAGATCAAAATAGCTTCTCTCCTTTCCATTTTTTGCAACATAAATGACACTATTTTGGTTATTTTTTCTCACAAATCTTGATATTAAATTTCTAAATTTGTTAATAAGGATTTAGTTAATTGAAAATATAGTATCACTATTTATTTGTTTTGTTGAATTTGTTTGTTTATTATCAATTATTATAAGCATTCTAAGACAATTATGCATCAAAAATAAAATTAGATTCATTATAATAATGAAATAGTTACATAAATGTTACGTGTGAATATAATTAGATTATAAATTTCAAGATTTTTAGTTGTATCGTTAAAATTTGTATAATATGAAAAAGATTTTACTTTTATTTTTTTTAGCTGTTGTTTCCATTTCTACATGGGCATGCGAAATAAATTTTGTAGTTGAAAATGGCAAAAAAGAAACCTATAAAGTTGGTGATGAAATAATTGTTAAAGTTACCATAACTTATACTCACCGTTCTTGCGAATTGAAAATTGAAGACACGAAGTTTACTACCGTAGGAATGAAAGTAGTTGGAGCAAAAGCGTGGACAGAAGTGAGCACCGGCGTTTGGGAGCGTGTTTTAAAGATTCAGATTACTGAGAATAAGGAAAATGCAAAGTGTATGATTCAAACCAACCGATCGTGTACAAAAGAAGGAGGCAAAGGATCGCTAACACTTAAAAGAGTGTAAATATGCATAAAAGACTCAAATATATTGTTGCCTTATTCGCAATAGTTATATCATTCTCTTTACAAACTTTTGCTGCCGATACCCTCTCAACAGTAACTGCTGACGATGGTTTTGAGACCGTTGAAGGAAGTGATGAGTTTGGTGCTGTTGGTGCTACCGATGAATTTCAGGAAACATCTTCCGACGAATTTTCTGAGGTAAGCACTACCGATGAGTTCTCTGCTACTGCCGACACTTTAACGAGTGAGCATAATTGCAATGGTGGTGTATGCAGCAAGAAAAAATCGGCACTAGACTGGGTAATAGCTATTTTACTCTTTACAATACTTGCAGGTGTTTTAGTTCGCTATGAAAAAACTCGTTCGTTACGGGGTGTTTTTCTCCTTGCATCTGTCATAATACTCGGATTCTACAGAAGCGCATGCCCCTGTCCTATTTCTAGTGTTCAAGATTTTGTTCTAGCACTTATTGGGCAGCCCTATGACTGGAGAACGTTAGTCTATTTCCTAGCATTACTACCTATTACCTATGTTTTTGGTAAGGTATGGTGCGGATGGATTTGTCACTTAGGTGCTTTGCAGGAGTTAATTTATTTACCCGGACGATTGTCTTTTTTTAATAGCCATAAGGCGCAAAAAGTAATGTTATGGATAAGGAAAATTGCCTTCGTTACACTTATTGTTCAGCTTTTAGTTACCCAATCAAATTTGTATTGCAAAATAGATCCGTTTAAAGTTGCATATAATTTATTTTCAACATCTTTAACCGGATATATACTTCTGGGGATTACGCTGTTGTCTTCAATATTTATATTTCGACCATTTTGTAAAACAATATGTCCAATAGGACTAGTTTTGGGTTGGATTTCGGCAATACCCGGTGCTGCACTGCTTGGAGTTAATAAAAATTGTAAGTCGTGCGGAATTTGTAATAAAGATTGTAAAATCAATGCAATTGTCAAAAACAAACTTGATAATCAGGAATGTATTGCTTGCGGAAATTGTCTGGAGAAATGCAGACATTCATGTCTGAGTTTTAAACGTAATTCAAAACATCATCCTCAAAAAATTGAATTATGATGAAACGATTAAGTATACTAATAGTAGTTGTTATTTGCAGCACATTCATAGCTCAGGCTCAATGGGATTGTAGAAGTATTGTTGGGCGCAACATGACTCCACTATGGAAGAAATCGCCGCTTACTTTTGGTACCGAACTTACCGGTTCGTTTGGTATTATGAATGACCGCAAGATTGTAAATACCTTACTCTATGTTGCTTTAGACTATTCTAAAAACGAACATCAAATCTATATAGAAGGCGGATACAAAGGCTATTACAATTCGCTTGGTGCTCCTACAGATAGTCAGAAAAGAGATGGCTTTTTGTATTCTATATTTCAAGAAAACAGAATTGGTGGTAGAGAGCTTTTTTATAAATATTCGGGCGATAATACAAAACTGAAACTTGGTTTCATGTCGCTTTCGTTGCCAGATTATATGCTTGTAAATGAACGTGCTTTTGCTATTAAATTTGACCAGAAAATTGCAAAAGGAAGTTTCAACTTTACCCTAGGAAATGTGCTCGAAGGACCATCTAGAACTGGTGTTTTCTGTGGCACCGACTATTTGTATAATGTAATTTATGGAAAAAAAGAACCCGTTGCCGGACATAATTTCTTTGAATCAAATTTTGCATCGGTAAGTTACTTGATAGACAATACAATAAAAGAAACAAAGAAAGAACCACTGCCCGAAGTTGTGGAAACAAAAACAGATACTGCCGTAGTTGATGAGTTTGATGAGTTTTCGGGTTTTGATGACTCAGAATTTGGTGCTACCGAAGAAACAAAGAAGAAAAACTGGGCTATAAATAAATACGGAATTGTTTATTACTCCGAATTTGGAAGCTATTATGGTAAAGCGTTTGGAGATATGAGACATTTCTATGGACTTTTGGCTCAGGTTAGAATTCCACTCGAAATTGAGACGAAATTTGAGGTTCTGCATTAATTCATTACAAACAATAATCCCTTGATTTTCATGGCAGAAGCTGAACGAAATTTTACCTGGAAAAACTCTTCAAACTCAGGTATTGGGGCGAAGTATTACAATCTCATAGGTTTTGATACTGATGCAAGCTTTTTGGCAAGTTTTACAAACTTATTTATAGGTGAAGTAATGCGACTAGATGCTATTGATTTGCCACTATTTGCGGTATATGCAGAGCATACAGGAAAGTCGAAAGTGAAGCCATTTGTAAAATTGCAACACGTTATGCAAACCCAATCGAGTAAGATTCAAGAAACAGACTTGGAAATAGGTATAAAGCATTTGACAAAACATATAAGATGCACCGGAATATTTAGCCGTATTGCAACAAGTGCATTGTCAGAAGATTATTATATGGCTCGAATCGAATTACGAATGGCAATATAGGTAAGATATGGATAAAAATAAGAAACAACTCACTAGACGTGATTTTATTAGAAACACCGGTTATGTAGGTGTCGGTATTTTTGCATCGTCATTTTTACTTAATGCTTGTAAAGAGTTAGGTATTGATGGGAAAGGCTCTTACACTATTGATGCAGAACGCTGTACCGGCTGTGGTGACTGTCTGCCGCAATGCTACTATGATGCAATAAATTTACCCAAAAAATCTAATTACTCAATAAATTCAACCACCTGTTACGAGTGTGGTGTTTGTGTTCCGGTGTGTCCGTACAATGCAATTGAAATTTCGGTTTCGCCCATTTCATTCAATGAATCTGCTTGTGTGGGTTGCGGAAAATGTATTCAAATTTGCAAAAACCGTACACAGTCTATAAGTTGGGTTGTAGATACGTATGTAGTAAATCAAACTACTTGCAATCCAACCACATGTCAGGGTGGAAGATGTAAAAAAGTTTGTGCATATGATGCAGTAATTCTAACAGACAAATCGTTTATTGATACAAATAGTTGTGTGCGATGCGGCAAATGTTATTCTGTTTGTCCTACAAGTTCAATAACGAAAGCATACGTTCATAAAGACGATGCTACCTGTATAAACTGTGGAGATTGCCTACCGGAGTGCGAATATGGTGTAATAACCGCTACAGTACCCGATGATTATAAAGCACCTCAAATAAATCAGCAGACATGCCAAAAATGTGGTAAGTGTATAGACCTGAACGCATGTAAATGGAATTCAATAATTGGCGAAAAATATACCGCATCTATCAGTGAAAAATCATGCAGATCGTGCGGGAAATGTGAATATGTATGTAATTATAATGCAATAAGTAACTAATTAAAATTTAAATATATGAGAAATTTACTACTATCAATTATAGTTTTTTTGGGTATCTCAGCTTATGCTCAAGACTGGAAATCAAATAAACTAGTATCGAACCCTTCTTACGGCTCAAGTGCCTATAGCGTAGAAGTTGCCGATGTTAGAAACAGCGGGTTAAACAGTGTATTTGTATCAACCTCATCGGGTGGAGTATATGAGTGGGTTTGGAACTCTACTTCTAAAACATGGGCATATAATACATTGATAACTGGTTTTACCGGACATATAACCCTACATGCAGGCGATGGTAGAAACGATGAAACTACTAGATTGTATATTGTAGAATGGAATTTGAGTGGAAGAATTCTTGAAGCCTCATACACATCGGGAAAATGGGTAATAGACACCATTGCTACACATGATAATAATACCGGAGTTTTTATTGGCGATTGTCGTGGTGCAGGTATCAATAGACTGTATGTTTGTACGCTTGCCGGAGTTTATGAATATACCTATAATGGCGTAGATTGGAATAAAAGTGCTATAAGTACACAGACTAGTGCTGCAGGTCCAGGTTATATTGGCGATGCACTGAATAACGGAACTAATAAATATGTTTCTCCAGGAGAAGAAGTAACAATGTTTTCATGGAATAATACAAAATTTGATAATACTACATTTGAATACACAATTTCCTGAAATGACATATATAGGCGACGGACGTGATGATAACAAAAATAGAGTCTATGTGATGGATTATGAGATGAATAAAGGTCGTAAAGAATACACTTGGAATGGTTCATCTTGGGATGTTGTTACGGTTGCTCCATATTCGGGCAGAGGTGCAATATACGGTGGTGTAGTAAGAGCCGATGGTAAACCTACTATTTTCTCGAGCAAAACAAAAGAATCTGGAGGTACCGGTGCAGGCGAATTCCGCGAACATGTATGGAATGGAACAGCTTATACCGATAAAATAATTCTTGATGCTAATTCGGGTGCAACTGCATTGCTTGATATTGGTGTTGGAAAAAATGATGATACAGTAAGGGTTTATGCTGCAAATTTCAGCGAAGGTTCTATATATGAACTTACCTACAAAACTCCATATTTGGCTAGTTATGCTACCGGATTGGATGCTACTGAAAAGGGTAATAACGATGAAGTTACAATTTTCCCAATTCCTGCCAACGATTATTTTGTGGTAGATATGAATTCTGAAAAAACAGGTGAATTAGCACTTTATAATTCTATGGGTGTATTGGTAAAAAAACAAAGTATTACTAATAAATCTAATGTAAGTGTAGCTGAACTTGAAGATGGTGCTTACTATGCTACAATAGCTTCAAAAAACAAAATTGAAACCAAGAAAATTGTAATAAAACACTAATAATGTGTATGATGAGAGTTACTCTGTATCTATTTTTTGTTCTTTTTATTTCGTCTTCGTATGCGCAAACCTATGCTTTTTACGAAGGTGAGATTCAGGGAACTACCTATCATATTACTTGCGATAATAGTCAAGAACGCGATTTGTCGCTTGAGATTGACTCTATTCTGCATGTATTTGATACTCATTTTTCAAATTACGATACCGGTTCTCTCATTTCTCAGTGCAATAAAGACGAATTGACGGTTGCCGTTGATTCCCTTTTTTCTGAATTGATTTCTGAATCTATAAACATTTCTAAGAAAACAGCCGGTGCTTTTGATATTACGGTAGCACCGGTTGTTAATGCTTGGGGTTTCGGGTATAAAACTGGTCAATTCCCTACCAAAGCCACAATAGATAGCATGTTGACCTTTATTGGATATAAAAATATTGCTATAGAAAATAATACATTTATAAAAAATGATAAGAGAATTTCTATCATTAGTAACGCTGTAGCACAAGGGTTTTCTTGCGATTATGTAGCCCGATATTTCAACACATTACAAATCAATAATTACATAATTGAAATAGGCGGAGAAATTATAGCAAAAGGGAAAAATGAAAGAGGACTGGTGTGGACGGTTGGTATAGACAATCCTTTGAATGGAAACGAAATAATGACTGCTGCTCAGCTCGAAAATATGGCTTTGGCTACATCGGGCAACTATCGTCGTTTTTATATGAAAGATGGCAAAAAATATGCTCATACTATTGATCCAAAAACCGGATTTCCTGTTGAACACAACTTATTGAGTGCTACCGTTATTACAAAAACAGGATTAGAAGCCGATGCATTAGCTACCGCATTTATGGTAATGGGCTTAGATAAAGCTATTGAATACACAAATAAGCATTCAGAAATTTATGCTTATTTGGTTTATTCTAACGAGGCAGGCGCTCTACAATCATACATTACCAAGGGGTTCAAAAAATTTATTGTTAATGAAAATTTAAAATAACATAATATGAGATTGTTACTAATATTCGCATTACTTACTGTATTTCTGCAATCTTGTACCGATTGTATCAACAGCAATGCGCCAAGATATGAAGTAAATCGAGATATTTCTTCATTTACCGTACTACAATCAAATACTCTGAAACTTTACATTGATCTGTACCAAGGTAAGGAGCAAGATTTAATTGTAAAAGGTACTGAAAACGCCCTTATTAACCTACAAACATCTGTTACCTCAGACATATTAACCATTGAAAACACTGCCTGTAAAGAAAGTCCTACAAAGCTTTTTTCTGATGTTTATATCGATGAGGCATTACAAACAATTATACTTGAGAATAACGAACAATTAAATGCTCAGACCGACATATCATTGAATGATTTATCGTTTATCTTGAGCAATACTGCTTCGGCTACAATTGAGAAATTGAATGTAAGCTCTCTTACGGCTACTGCTCACGATAATGCCTCTTTACAGCTCGGTTCCGGTAAATCGGCACGTGTTAGTAATCTCACTTTTAATAATAATGCAACGTGCAATGCCGCTGGTTTCATTACCGACACGCTTTACTGTACCATAAGTGATTCGTCAATTGTAACGATTGGGGTTTCGCAATATATAAAGGCAAATATTCAAGGCGATGCAAAGCTGTATTATCGTGGTAATCCAACAATTGTTTCCGAGTCAGGAAGTTCATCAATAATAAAGATTGATTAAAATGTCTAAAAAAATTATTGCTCGAATTCTTGTTTACCTTTCTTTAGTCGTTTTATTGGCCGATTATGCTTATAAAATGATTTATGGTATTGGCTATAATAATAAAAATGAATGTATTCTATATCAATTATTGCCCAAATGGGGATTCTTATTTTATGAATTCTTCACCGAACTTGTTTTTGTAGTAATTGTAGGTATATTTCTAGCAGTAATTCTCGAAAAATATTTCTCGAAGTATAAATTTCTATACCCTAAAAATCCTTTTACCGCATTTTTGTACGCATCGGTAGTTCCGGTTTGTGCTTGCACCGCTATACCACTTGTAGAGTCTATGAAGAACAAGCTGTCATTTAAAACTATTTTGGTTTTTGTGATAGCTGCGCCATTGCTCAATCCTTATATTATAGTGTTGTCAGTTACAACTTTGGGCTACAAGTATGCTTTGCTGCGAATCGTTGGAGCATTCATATTATCTTATGGAGGTGCATCTTTAGTATCAATTTTTGCAAAGGGATTAAATATTGACACAACGGTAAAAAGTCATATTCATAAAACAAATTGCTTAAATAGAGAGACCGATATATTCAGCAAAACATTGTCGATGTTGAAAACGGTGTGGATATATATTCTTATTGCAGGTGCAATGGGGTTTTTGATTGATTATTTTCAGTTGGCTTCAATCATGAAAGAGATTGATTTGCAAAACTCATTTCTCGGACCTATAATAGCGACGATAATCGGGACACCCATTTATTTGTGCAATGGAGCAGATATACTTTTCCTGCAACCTTTAATTTTCTATAAAGCATTGCCTCTGGGAACTGCAATTTCGTTTTCGCTCACTTCTACTGCAATTTGTATTACATCAATGGTAATGTTTACAAGATTTCTTGGGAAAAAATTAACCATTTTACTGAGCATCTCGGTGGTTTTAATATCGATATGTTTGGGAATATTAATAAACGTATTTATCTAAAAGAGTGAAAGATATATTAATTTAAATTGTAATTTTTATGAAAAGAGTATTACTAATCATTTGGGGAATTCTATGCTTGAGTTCTCTCACGTTCTCGCAAACGCAGGGCACACTAACGGTAACGGTAACGACTAGTACTGCCGGAGGAAATTATTCACCGAGAAATATTGTAGCAATTTGGATTGCAAACTCTTCGGGAGGTTTTGTAAAAACATTAACTGCTTATACACAGAATAACAATTATAAGAGGTATTTGAGCAATTGGTCATCGCAAACATCAGCGGCAGGTAGTCAGTACAACATTGTTGATGCTGTAACGGGGGCTACAAGAAATCCTTATGGAACATATACTACCACATGGAATGCAACAGATTTTAATAAAACATTGGTTGCCGATGGAACGTATAATGTCCGTATGGAACTAACCGACAAAAATGCAACCGGTAATTATTCATCTTTCACGTTTACAAAAGGGCCAAATGCTCAGACAGTAAAACCTAATAATGTGAACAGTTTCTCTAATATTACCATAACCTGGACTCCTGTTGTGAGTAACTTTAATCTTACCGTTACACCACCTTCAAACGGAACAATCAGTCCTTCGTCAGGAAGTTATGCTTCTGGTGCTTCAGTAGCACTTACAGCAACTCCTGCATCAGGTTATGTTTTTAGTGGGTGGACTGGCGATGCTTCAGGTACTACCAATCCGTATACGCTTACGATGAACAGCAATAAAACGGTAGGAGCTACCTTTACAGAAGTGCCAAAATACAATCTTACCATTACCTCACCTTCAAACGGTACAATTAGTCCTTCTTCTGGAAGTTATGCTTCCGGAGCCACCGTAACCCTTACTGCGACTCCAGCATCCGGATATGTCTTTTCAGGATGGACGGGCGATCCTTCTGGCACCACCAATCCTGTTACCATTATCATGAACAGCAATAAAACGGTAGGGGCTACCTTTACCGCTATTCCAAAATATACAATTACAACAACAACAGCAGGTACGGGAATGGGAATAATTTCCCCATCTATTGCAGGAAGCTACACGCAAGGAACTACCCTTTCTACTAAAGCTATTGAGTATATTGGATCATCATTTACCGAATGGACCGGAGATACATACTCTACTTCAAAAAATCTGAACATTACCGTAAATGCGAATGCCAATTATGTCGCTAATTTTGCAACTAATCAAACCTATAATATATTTGAGATTGAAGACGGAACCTATACCACCGAAAATGCAGTATTGGCTTCAACCAATGCCGGATACTCGGGCACAGGCTATCTAAATATGGTAAATGCTTCCGGCACATACTCAGAACTTACGGTGTATGCTCCATCGGCAGGGCAATATGACTGTTCGCTGTTTTATGCCTATACCTCCGATGCTCCTACAAATATAAGTGTCAATGGCACACAAGCAGTTTCGCTTGCTTGTCCTTCATCAGGCTCTGCAACAAATTGGGTTTCTACACCTTTTGAGCTTACTCTTGCCCAAGGTGCTAATACTATCAGATTCACCTCGGCTACGGCAACCGGTGCTCCATATCTTGATAAAATTCATATTCAACTACAAACAACAAAGACACAAACAGTATCGCTATCGGCAGGTTGGAATATGGTTTCTTTCAGTGTAACTGCACCCGATATGACTATAGCAACATTGCTAACCGGAAAACCGATAACCATGGTAAAAACACTTTCTAACTATTGGTCCTCAACATTAAGTTCGTTTTTAAACTCCCTTTCGCAGTTTGAAGCCGGAAAAGGATATCTCATTTATGCAACAACGGCAACAACACTAGCACTAAAAGGAATACCATACAACGGCGCAATACAATTTGCCAATAAAGGATGGGAACTTATAGGAGTACCTTATACCCCGGTTTCAATAAGCAATCTAGGATTTAACTTTACTGTAATTAAAAACTTCACCGGGATGTATGAATTTGGCGGAACAATGAATAGTTTAAATACATTGGAACCTGGAAAAGCATATTTTATAAAATAGTAGTCTTCACAGACAAGCAGAATATAGATTCGGTTTTGATAATAAAAAATAGGACGTGTAAAAGCGTCCTTTTTTATTTTGGCAATAGAGTAAAATCTTGTGATTGAAAGGTTTTGGTAGTGTTTTAAAGAAGAAGTAAACACACTTGAATATACTTTAGATTATATTAAAACTAGTGGAAGCTATTCTTTTGTGGTAGAGCAAGATAGTGAAGTTGTTTTTAGTGGGACTTTTGTAAAAAATTAATTGCGGGTAACGCAATAAATGTTAAGTAGCTAATTTTAGATTCCCTTAAATTCATTGGGTGTGACACCAAATTGTGCTTTAAATTTCTTTCTAAAATATTTTACTTCTGTAAAACCAAGTTTCCAAGCTATTTCAGAAATTGTCATTTTCCCACTTTCCAGCATTTGTTTTGCTTTTTCAAATCGCACATCGTTTATTATTTCAGAAGGTGCTTTGTCTGTTTCATTTTTCAAATGCCTGATAAGTGTGCTTTTGCTCATATTTAGGTGATAAGCAACAGTTTCTACAGAGATATTGTTAAAGTCGTCTTGTGCATTTACAAAGTTTATTATTTCACTGACAAGTGATTTTTCTACAGTTTCAGGTAGCTCCGTTTCTGTAAGTGTGCTTATTTGCGTCATATATTGAATGGCAGAGCGCAACTTGAGAATATTAATAATTTTAAGAAGTAAAATCTTTTGATCAAATGGCTTTGCAATAAAGTCAGAAATACCAGCTTGATATGCGTTTTTTATAACCGTTTCGAAATTTTGACCGGTAAGCATGAGAATTGGAATATGCTTATGACTGTCGGTTTCTCTAATTTTTTTTGTTAATTCTATACCATTTATTTGAGGCATTACTAAATCGGTTATTATTAAGTCGGGCATTGTTGAAAGAGCTTGGTTTAAACCCAGTTGACCATTTTCTGCGCAGATTACAGTAGCATATTGGTTTAGATATTCAGAAACTTGCTGGAGCAATGCCGAATTATCGTCAATTAATAGTATTTTTTTATTTTTAAGTATATGAATATCTGAAATTAAAGTTGAAGCATCTATTTCGTCAAATTGCAATAATTCAGACACTTCATCAACTGCTTGGTTTTGTGCTAATGGTAGCGTAATAGTGAATTTTGTACCTTCATGGTGAATACTTGTAACTTGAAGTGGCAAAGACATTGCATCGCAGAATTTCTTGCAAATTTCCAATCCCAATCCTGAACTTGATTCTGTTTTTACATTGCCGAAAAAGAACAGCGTTTCAAGTTTCATTTCTTCAATACCACAACCAGTGTCTGCCATAGAAAATAGCAGTTGAGAATTTACAATCTCTGCTTTGACGGTAATTTTTCCTTGAATAGGAGTGAATTTGAGTGCATTGTTATATAGATTTCTAATTATTGCCTTAAGCATTTCATTATCGGCTAAAACTAAAATATTTTCAGCTATATCTATCTCAATATTAATTTGTTTTTCTATTGCTGAAAGAGCGTAGTTATTAATTATTTCGCTCACAATTTTCTTAATATTTACCTCACCAATTTTAGCTTTTAGGTCGTTGTTTTGTGTTTTGTACCACGACAACAAATTTTCTAGAATATTGATAGTTGATTTTGCTGATGAATGAATCTGTTTTGTTTTTTTTACGAAAATATTTTCATACTCAGCCTCTTGAACAACAACTGATGAGAGATATATAATAGACTGAAATTGATTTTTTAAGTCATGAGCAATTACAGACATAATTGTATTTTTGGTTATATTTGCGTTTTTCAGTTGTTCATTGCTTATAATTAGCGCTTTAGCTTGATCTTCGAGTACTTGTTTTTGTTTTTGTAAATCAGCGGTTTTGTCATTGACCAAAAATTCTAGTTGTTTATTCCTTTTTCTTGCAGATCTAAGTCTTGATGTGATGTTGTAATATATTATTAATCCGATAGTTAAAATCAACACCAACTGAAACCATATTTTTTGCCAAAATGGAGCATTTATGGTTATATGCACGGTAACATTATTGGCATTTGTAACACCATCTTTTGTTTCGCCTTTGAGAAGAAAAGTATATTTGCCAGGCTTTAAATTAGTGTAACTTACAAAATTTCTTGATTTTGTCTGAATCCAGTCATTATCAACACCTTCAAGTTTGTAGGTATAACGTTTGCCAATGTTTGTTGTATAGTCGAGCAGTGCAAATTCGAAACTAATATAGTTTTCTGCATAACTTAATTCGATATGAGAAACGGAATCTAAATCTGTAAATAAAGCCTTTTCAAATACTTTCATTGAAGTTATAACCAATGGGGAAGGTTTTTTCTGAATGATAAGTGTTTGTGGGTCAAAGAAATTAAGACCATTTTCGCCACCAAAAACTAAGTAATTATCTGCTGTTTTGCAACAAGCATTGGGTTCAAAAATATCATTCTTCAAACCATATTCTTTAGTAAAATTTTGGATCTTAAAGTCTTTATAATCAAAAGAAAACAGTCCTTGGTAACTTGAAATCCAAAGAGAATGATTCAAATCTTCGGTAATACCAAATAATGTATTGGTGGGCAGTCCGTCTTTTTCTGAAAAGTTTTTGAACACATTCTGCTTATATGAATAGCGGTACAAACCATCGCCACGAGTTGTAATCCAGACCATTCCATTTTTATCTTCCCAAAAACTTCTTATATGTTTTGCCTTAAGTGTAGGTTTAGATTGCAAAAATCCAATCAAGGTATTAGAATTTGTATTGTATCTGTATAAACCATCAATGAGAGTACCTATCCAGATATTGCCTAGCGAGTCTTCAAATAGTGTTTTTATCTCGAAACTTAGATCGAACTTTTTATTTGTATAGTCTGAAAAGCTAGTGATTTTATTGTTGTAATATAAATAGAGTCCTTTACGAGTACCAATCCAAACCTTGTTTTGTTTATCAATTATAATATCTATAATATCGTTTGAAAGCAATTTTTTAGCTGCATCATAATTGTTTGAACAAAGAAAGAGTCCACCGGCAGTACCAAACCAAATATTTCCTGAAAGGTCTTGTGTAATTGCATTTATTCGCGCGTTTTTCAATTCGGGTAAGTTCTTAAACTCCGGAATAGCAAGATTTCCTGAAGTCAGATCAAATGAAGCTAATCCATTTTTATTTGTACCTATAATAAGTTTATTATCAGGAGTGCAGTGCAAAGAAATTATACCTTTAAGTTTGTTTAATGGCTTTATGAGAGGCGATTGCAGATTTGTAAAAACCTGATTGTTGTAATTGTAAATTTGAATACCTTCCATTTTCAAACCCAACCAAATAAGTCCGTTTTGGTCTTCATAAAGTTCTCTTACGGCTGCACTTTTTAGTCCGTTCGGAAAGTTTTTATCAGGTTTGTAATTTCTATATTCAGTATAGTCGTCAGATACTACAGAGACTCCTTCGGTAGTGGTACTAACCCATATTGTGTTGTTTTTATCTTTAATGATATCGGTAATATAATCGCCTGTATTATAAGGAACTGCATCTAAATATGATATTTCTTTGAATGTGTTTCTAACAATATTAATTTCCATTAAATGCAACTTAGCACCTAAAAGGAAAGTAGAGTCAGAAATTTGTTCAATGGTATATATTTCTGAAAACGAAAGTGGTAATTTTTTGTTTTGAGCGTTATATGAATCTATTAGTTTGCCGTCGGGAGAAAATACCAGAAGCCCTATATTTGAGGCACACCAAGCATTGTTTTGTTTATCAATTGCAATATCAGAAATACTTATTTTAGGAGATTGATTATAAAGCAGATGGGTAAAAAATTTTGTGGTTTGATCAAAAATAGCCAATCCGTTGTCGGTTCCTATCCAAATATGAGACTGGTTGCCTTTTATTGAAAAGATAACATTCCCAGGAACGCTTTGTTTATTGTTAGGTAGTTTTGATATAAGCGTAAACGATTTATTATTACGATTATAGATATTTAAACCATTTTGAGTTCCAATCCACAAATTTCCATCGGTATTTTCGAAGAGCGATTCAACAACAGAATTGCATAAAGCATTTGAGTCATCGGGGTTGTGAGAAAACATTTCAAAGTTATAACCATCATATTTGCAAAGTCCGTAAGATTCTACACCCATCCAGATGAGACCCTTAGAATCTTGCAAAATACTTCTCACTGTTACACCCGGTAACCCGTGCTCTTGCGAAATTTGCTTTAATTTGAGTTCAGCAAACTGCGCAAATGAAAGGCATATAAAAGTGAAATATAGCAATATAGCTGTATATAGTTTTCTGCTCATGAGAGTAAATTTACACAATTTTTATCAAAAAGAAAGGATATAATTGTATCAAGTTTTGGCAGAAATAGTTACAAAAATTTATAGAGTGAAAGTTTGAAAGTAGAATATAACAGTTTTAATAAAGATTGGATTCAAAGCATTAAATCTTTATGAACTAGGTCGTAAACTCATTATGAAAATCTATGCCAAGTGTGTTTCCAGCTGTTCGCTTAAGAAACCAAATGGCTTCCTATTTTTTCTTTTTACCCTTATTCTGTTTTGAGTTTGATGATGATTTGTTTTCAAAAATATCGTCGAAAAAGAGATTTTCAGGGTCATAAAAATCGAAGTCAAAATCATCGAAGATAGAATCAAGATCATTTACTTCATAAAATTCTGCTAGTTGAGAAATAACTGGGAGAGTCTGATTCTTATTCTCAGCATTTCTAACCGATTTTACTAACATATTAAACTCTTCTGATTGTGCTTTTAGATCCTTTTTTAAACGTTTTATTTCTTTAATGAAATAATTATCTTCCAAATCGAAGAAACGAATAATTGGTCTAAACCGTGGATTGTATGAGATGTTTGCTTTTTCAATTTCAAGTTCTTTAACCTGTTCTTTCAGTGCCGAAATATAGGTTTTAAGTTTATCATCGGTTAGTGAATCAAGATGTTCTGTAGTTTTGTGTACCCATTCTAATTCTAGTTTCAAGAGGGTAGGCAAGTCCTTCTGATCGTAAGCAACGGTTACTTTCTTCATTAGTTCTTGTTTTTCAAACTTCTGTTCCTCATCGGTTTCTGAATCTAAATACAGTATCTTTGCAAGAATGATGTATATGCTTCTGATGTTTCTGTTTTTTAATTCTTCATCAGCTTTTTGGGCAAGTTCTTTTTCTTGTTGTTTCTTCGAATTACTAGAAAAAGAATGCTTCTTTTCTTGATTCATGTTATCGCGCAGTTCTTTTAGGTCTAAGTGCAATTGAGCTTGACTCTCAGGACTGTCGTCGTATTTGCTTAAGTCTATATCTATGCCAAACATATTTTTTAGAAATTCGGCTGTCATTTCTTTTTCATCCTCTATACAATTGTTAAGCTCTTCTCTATAAGGAGTTTTAGCCCAACGATCATATAGAGCTTCTTGTTCTTTTGATGGAATGGTATATTCAAAGGCTTCATCCAACAGGGTTGTAATTACAAGTTCAAAATCGTAGTTGTGTTTTTTAGGGAATTTGTATTTATAAAATGCTGCATCAATTTCTGTTGCAAGTTGTATTTTATTCAAAGCAATCTCATTTTCCAATGGAGAAATGTTTTTAGAATAAACTATTAGGTTAGCATTAGCTTTTTCTATTCCCTTTTCAATTTCGGTTTCAAGTCTTGCAACTTTTTTAATGAGATTATTAAATTGCACTTGTTGTTTTGTGAGCTTTTTTTGTCCTTTTGGAGAAATTTGAAGTGATGATGATGTTTCTATTGGAGTTGATTTCTTAGATTCCATTTTGAAAAAGAGATAATGAGGATGGTTTTTTTAATAATTCAAAAATAGAAATAGTGTATGAAAAAAAATTCAAAAAATTGAGATTGTTTGATTTTTTTCACATTAAAAATCCATAATAAACTCCACAAGATTATCTTCTGTTTCTAAGTTTAATTTCTTACGTAATCTATATCTGCTTTTTTCAACGCCGCTTATAGAAATATTAAGCAAAGTGGCTATTTCTTTTGATGACAGATTCATTCTCAGATAGGCGCACATTTTTAGATTTGAGGGAGTGAGTTCCGGATATTCCTTTTTAAGGCGTTCTATAAAATTGTTGTGCACTTCGTTGAAATGTATTTCAAACTGATCCCAGTTTTCATCTATATCTAAGTCTTGTTTTATTTCTCTTATTAATTTTCCTATCTCTCTTTTAGCCTGATCGTTTACATTCTCTGAAACGTCTTCGAGTTTTGTTTTTAATTTCAGCATAACTTCATTTTTCCGTGTGTTATTTACAACAGAAGAGGTTAAGTCTGAGCTTTTTTTCAAGAGTTTTTGGTTTTGAACTTCAATTTCTGTATGCAATTTTTCATTTTTCAATTTTGTAATTTCGTGCTCTTGATTTACTTGTTTTTTCTCAAATTCTAACTGCTTTTTTCTTACTACCGATGAAGTAATTAAATATATAATATAAAGTGCACAAAGACTGAAAATGATTCTGAACCAGGTAGTTTGCCAAAAAGGAGGTGTAATGATGATTGTCAGTTCCTTGTATGCGCCATTCCATATACCATCGGCATTGGTTGCATACACTTTAAAAACATAGGTTCCACCTTTCAAATTGGTATATGTGGCAGAGGCACGGTATGCATCGGTATATGACCATTCTTTGTCGAAACCTTCAAGCAGATATCTGTACTTAATGTTCTGAGGCGATGAAAAGTGCATTGCAGAAAAATTAAGTGTAAAAACATTTTCTTTATACGATAGTTCTATTTCATTGCACGACTCTATTGCTTTCTCAAGTATAATTCTGTCGTTAATTTTTTCGCCTATACGTATAGGTTTATTGTATAAACTGAGTTTTACAATATTTACTTTGGGTATGAAGTTGCTTTCTTTTATGGTGTTTATATTTACCAAACAGACACCACCTCCGGCAAATGACAAGATACTGTCGTTTATGGGAGTTATATTGTTGTAAAACACAGGTTTATAGCCAAAATTATCATATAGATTTAAGAAAGTATTTTGTTTTTTGTAATAAATTGATATTCCTTTTCCCGTTGCTAACCATATTCTATCGTGATTGTCGGCATACACACCTTTAATAACATCTATAGACAAGCCGTTTTTTACAGTATATTGTTCAAACTTTTGTTTCTTTGTATCAAAGGAAAGTAAACCGCCTCCATAAGTTCCAATCCAAAGCAAGCCGTTAGAGTCTTCGCAGATAGACTGTACATTTTCTTCGGGAATAGAACTAGAATCATCAGCATTGTGTCTGTAGTATGTAAAAACGTTTGTTTTGGTGTTGAATTTCACCAAGCCTTGCTCCATACCAACCCACAGCATTCCCGAAAGGTCTTTATAAAAACTGTTAACCGGATTGTAGGTCAGGTTTTGGCTGTTTCTACTATCGTGCAGGTAATGTTTAAATTGTTTTGTTTTAAGGTTGTATGATGATATTCCGTGAGCAAAATAGCCAATCCAAATTATGCTGTCTCTATCCAAATATATTTCGCATAAGTCATTGGCGCTAGGTTTCGTAGAGTCGTTAAATTCTCCTTCTATGTTTATTGATTGCAGTGTAGTTTTGTTCACAATAGACAAGCCCGATGCCGTAGCCAACCAAACATTATTTTTATCGGCTTCAATAAGATTGAATATAACGTCGCTCTGTATGTTTGAATTTTTTGTGTTGAGCGATACTGTTTTTTTGTTCTTTTCATCCACTATATTCAGTCCCTTATCATAGGTAGAAATCCATATTCTGCCCGTGTTGTCTATAGCTGTTGAGCTTACCTTATTTGAACTTATTCTAAAATCTGAATGTAACTGCGACTCATAATAATGAGGTGCAATGCTTGATAGATCGAAATAAGACAATCCGCCCCCTACCGTAGCTATCCACAATACATCTGATGAGTCTTCAATTATTCGTAAGATATTATTGCTGCTAATAGTGCTTGACACGTATTCGTCGTGTTCGTAAATTTGAGTCTTTTTTGTTTTCGGGTCAAAAATAATTAAGCCCTTTTGGAAAGCCCCTATATAGATTTTTCCTTGTTTGTCTTCAAAAATTGAACGAACTATATATTTGTCGCTATTGAGAGGAGCGTCTATACCAAAGTAGTTAAACAGAGGTTGAAAATATTGCTTTTCATCGTTGTAAATATATGCACCATAGCCCCAAGTACCACAGATTACGTCTCCGTTTTTGGTTTCATACAGTGCCGCAATAGTTTGTAGTTGGGTACTGTTTATTCCAAGTTTTTCATTATTTTGATAAGAAAAAAAACCTTCGTTTTCGTTCCTCATCATGTTTATGCCTCCATTCCAGGTACCTATCCAAAGCCTACCTTTAGAGTCGAACAATACTTTGTTAATAAAATTATTAGAAAGAGTGTTCGTTTTATTTTTTCATTAATAAATGTTTTGAATTTTTTTTCTGCAATAGAAAATTTAAATAAACCATTGCTCGTGGCTATCCAGAGATTGTTTTTATCGTCGGCACAAATATCCTTGATTACATTGTCTTTTAGGCTATCGGGAGAATTTTGGTGTGAACTGTAGACTTCAAAAGATTCCAGCAAGGGGTCAAATTTTATAAGTCCGCTACCATTTGTGCCGAGCCAAATCTTGTTGTTTTTATCAACATAAATACAGTTTATCCAGTTGTTAAGAAGTTTCGGATAATGAAGTTTGTCATAAATTTTAAAATTTTGACCATCATATTTATTCAAGCCATATTCTGTAGCAATCCAGATGAAACCGTTATTATCCTGAGCTATATCATTCACCACAAAGTTGCTAAGACCGGCATCAACAGAAAGTGTTCTGAAGTCTATATCTTGAGAATAAGACGATAAGGTTAGGTAGCAAATAAACACTGTTAAAAATACAACATACTTAAACATAACCTGTTTTGATTTTGACATATAAATATATAGCAAAAAAATGAAACATCCATGAGAAATTACGCCGCATCCCGAAAGAATGATCGAAATTACACAAACACTATTTTCTGTTGAATATCAATAAATTACTTGTCAATGTTGCAAAATTGCATATTACGATTTTGGTTATAGTAGATATAAACACAAAAAATAAAAAATTACCCATTAATACTTATTAATAATTTACTATTTTTGCACCAACAATGGCTCCGTAGTTCAACTGAATAGAATATCAGATTTCGGCTCTGAGGGTTGGGGGTTTGAATCCCTCCGGGGTCACAAAGGCAACTGATTTATAATTGGTTGCCTTTTTTTGTACCCGTTTGGCAACCTTTTTACTTTTTTGAAATTGTGTTATTTTCAAAATAAAGAGAGTTCAATTTAATTATTAAATCTAAAGAAGTTTTTTTTTTTATTTTTTTTTAAACATGATTTAAGTCGACTCTATTATTCCTTTTTTGTCAACATAATTTTGCATTAAACAAACTTCTAGTCTTTAGAGCGTATGTTTTTTTATTTTTTCTAAGTAAGCATTCTGTTTTATCTTAATTCAAATTATAGATTTAAACGACTTTATAAAACAAGAAAGTCGGTTTAACTATTGCTAAACCGACTTTCTATTATATCTACAAAAATGTATGCTATAAATATGAGTATTAACCCATTATTACTTCTACAGTATGTGTTGTACCTGCTGCAAATTTAGGTATTATATTACCTGCAACTTCTTTACCGTCAACAACTAGTTTTTTCACGCCTTTGCTTATGTGCTCAGGGTTTTTCACTGTAATGTTGTAAATTGTTCCGCGGTAATTTCTCTTAATTTCATAACCATCCCAAGCTTTAGGAATACATGGGTCTACCATAATTCCGTTATAGTCTGGTCTTATACCTAGTATGTATTGAGTAATGGTGTAGAAGTTCCAAGAAGCTGTACCCGACAACCATGAGTTTTTACCTTCACCTGGTTTGAATGCATCTTTACCTGCAATCATTTGGCAATATACGTAAGGTTCTACTTTATGTAAATCGCTGATATCTTCTAGATACGAAGGACAAATCTTTTCATAATATTCCCAAGCTCTGTCGCCTCTGCCTATCTTTGTTTCACCAATCATAATCCAAGGATTATTGTGACAGAAAATACCTGCGTTTTCTTTGTAACCAGCAGGGTAGGTAGAAATTTCGCCGTACTCAATGTAGTATTTGGTAAATGGTGGGTTGTTTAGAACAATACCATAATCGCAATCTAATCTTTCTTTAACTGAATTCAACGATTTTTCTACCATGCCTTCTTCAATTCCTATTTCGGCCATGGTACACCAGCCTTGCGATTCTATGAATATTTTGCTTTCTTCATTGTCTTTTGAACCAATTTTTCTACCAAAATAGTCATACGCTCTAAGATACCAATCGCCGTCCCAACCGTGGTCTTTTACGGTTTGAATCATTTTATCAACATGTTGTTGAGCTCTTGCAGCTTCGTCTTTTTTGCCTATTTCTTTGCAAAGTTTAATGTATTCTTTTCCATAAACTACAAATAGACCTGCAATCATTAACGATTCTGCAGTTTCTCCTTTTTTGTTTCCGGTTGTTTGGAACGATTCATTCGGATCTTTAGAGAAACAGTTTAGGTTCAAACAGTCGTTCCAGTCAGCTCTACCAATAAGTGGCAGACCATGAGGTCCAAGGTTGTTTATAACGTGGTCGAAAGATACTTTTAAGTGCTCAAAGTGTGATTTTGCTCTTGTAGCATCGTTGTCAAAAGGAACCATTTCGTCAAGTATTGAGAAATCTCCGGTTTCTTTAATATATTCGGTTGTAGATAATATTAACCAAACTGGATCGTCATTGAAATCTCCACCTACTGCATTGTTACCTCTTTTTGTAAGTGGTTGATATTGATGGTAGCAACCACCATCTTCAAATTGAGTAGATGCAATGTCGATAATTCTTTCTCTTGCTCTTCCCGGAATTTGGTGAACGAATCCAATTAAATCTTGATTACTATCTCTGAATCCCATACCTCTACCAATACCTGATTCGAAGAATGAAGCCGATCTAGACATGTTGAAGGTAACCATACATTGGTATTGATTCCAAATATTTACCATTCTGTCAAGTTTCTCGTCGTGACTCTTAACCACAACTTTGCTCAACAAGTCATCCCAATATTTTCTAAGGTCTTCAAGCGCAGCATTTACTTTCTCTGAAGTATCAAACTGAGCCATCATAGCTTTAGCTTTGGTTTTGTTTATGATGCTTTTGCTTTCCCACTTATCTTCTTCTTCGTTTTCTACATAACCAAGCATGAAAACATATTCTTTTGATTCTCCGGCAGCAAGTTCTACTTCTATATAGTGCGATCCAATTGGAGACCAACCGTGAGCTTCAGAGTTTCTTGGTTTTCCTGCAAGAACAGCTTCTGGTGTATCAAAACCATTATATAAACCTACAAAGGTTTCTCTGTCGGTATCATAACCTTGAATAGGTGCATTTACATGGTAAAATGCGAAATGATTTCTTCTCTCTTTGTATTCTGTTTTATGATATATTGTAGAATCAACAATTTCCACTTCACCGGTTGAGAAGTTTCTTTGGAAATTTGTCATATCATCTTCTGCATTCCATAAACACCACTCCACTAGAGAGAATAATTTTATGCTTTTCTTTGCACCTGTTGTGTTTGTAAGTTTTACTTTTTGAATTTCACCCCAAAAATTTAGAGGAATAAAATAAAGAGCTTCTGCTTCAATACCGTTTTTTGCACCTATTATGTTGGTATAACTCATCCCATGATGACACTCATATTTATCAAGTTCGGTTTTGGTTGGTTTCCATCCCGGATTCCAAACAGTATCTCCGTCTTTGATGTAGAAATACTTTCCTCCGTTATCCATCGGAACGTTATTGTAACGATATCTTGTTAGTCTTCTGAATTTTGCATCCTTGTAAAATGTATATCCTCCTGCACTGTTTGAAACAAGTGAAAAGAAGTCATTATTTCCAAGATAATTTATCCATGGCCATGGAGTTTTAGGGTTCGTAATCACGTATTCCCTTTGTGCGTCATTAAAATAACCGTACTTCATAATAATGTATCTGATTTATAATTTATTTAATTCTTTCTATATCAATACTATACAATATAAAAAACCTTTTTTAAAAATTTCGTTAAATATAGAAAAAATATCAGATTATAAATTGCATTAAATTATTTTTTAAGATTTTTTGTTTTTGTATTTATTTCATCTTGATTTTTTTTAATACTTTGTCTATAATTTTTTATTGTTGCTATATGTTTGGTTATTCGAAAATTAGAAATGCTTATCATAACAATATCTTATCAATGTTAAGGTATAATATTTTTTTATTGCAACCATTTATTCTTTTCTTAGTCTATGGTTCATAACCGTTATACAACGATAATTTCATTAACCATAGTAACGCATCTGTTATCACAGAAATAATTCTTGCAATTTGCGAAGATTGTCATGGAAATATTCTCTTTAATAATTGATGTAACGCCGAACCATAATTTTATAACTATGAATTGTAAAAGTCTTTTAGTAATCATTCTGATTACCTGTTTTTCTTTCCTTATGTATGGTCAGTCTGATTATGTATACTCTTCTCCCGATTTGGTGTCTGATGTCTTATTTAAAGAAGGTGAGAGAAAGATTATGAAAGCCATTGATTATAAAATATGGCAAGAGGTATATGAATCTAGAAAAAGAGCAGATGCTTCGTATGTAATTCCGGTTGTAGTTCATATAATACATAATAATGGAAGCGAAAATATTACCGATGCTCAAATTATTAAAGGCATTAAGCATTTGAACGATGCTTTTGCAAATACTCTAGGTGGAGGCGTAAATACCGACATTCAATTTTGTTTGGCTGTTCAAGATCCTGATGGTAAACCTACAACAGGGATTAATAGAATTGTCTCCTCGCTTACCAATATGGATTCTCAAACTCAGGATCAAATGGTAAAGGATTTGATTCGTTGGGATACAAAAAATTATATGAATATATGGTTAGTGAAAGAGGTAAGTAGTGGTTCAAATACTTCTGTTGCTGGATATGCGTATTTGCCTTCGTCGCACGGTGCAGCTCACGATGGGATTGTTATGGAATCCCAGTTTTTTGGCTCTAGTTATCAGAACTCTTCGGTTATAACTCACGAAATGGGACATTATTTAGGTTTATATCACACATTTGAAGGTGGTTGTAAAAATAATGATTGCACCAAAGATGGCGATAAGATTTGCGATACTCCGCCAGATGGTACGAGCTTCCAGTTTGGTTGTGCTGACAAGGAAAACTCATGTACATCTGATGTTGACGATATTTCTTTAAACAATCCGTTCAGACCTATTGCGAATGGTGGTTTGGGCGATCAGATTGATATGCAAAATAATTTTATGGACTATAGCGACTGGGCTTGTTATGCAATATTTACCAAAAATCAGAAAAGCAGAATGCAGGCTGTCTTAGACGGAACAAGAAAAAGTTTGCTTAATTCGCTTGGTTGTCAGACTCCTTGTAAACAGCTAATTGTAGCCAATTATACCGTTCTTTCAAATGATGTAGAGGCTGGTGTTTTAGTTCAATTTACTAATGTAAGTACGGGTGGAAAGTATTATGACTGGAAAATAAATGGTGTTTCTTTCTCAGATCAACTCAATACGAGTTATACTTTTACCGAACAAGGTATTTATTTAATTTCACTTACCGTTACCAATGATGATATCTATTGTTCTGAGACATTTACTGATACAATAAAAGTAAATTGCGACATTACAACCTCTTTTTTATATACGAGCAATTCTGTTTCTCCCGGAGATATTGTGCATTTTACCAATACTTCGCAAAATGCGGTTTCTTATGAGTGGTTTGTGAATGGAGTAGCAGTTTCTGTTTCTAAAAATCTTTCGTACACATTCAAGACTGCTGGCAACTACGAAGTTTGGCTCATTGCAGATAATGGTGTTTGTAAAAAACAGTCGTCAAAACTTGCTGTAACTGTTGCAGTGGGAGGGTTACCACAAACCGGAATTCCTGTTTGGCCTATGGCTGTAAGTGGAAAAGTTCCTGCACAGACAATAGATTGGCGTAATCAGGTGCCGGTTAATGATGAGATTTCGTCGGCAATAACTGATGGTGGAATGACTGGTGCAGGTTTTGGCAATTGCGGCGAACTTCTTTTTTATGTCTTGCATTCTGGTTCGGTTGAGTCTAATAATCTCTTTATCTATGCTGCCGATGGTACTCCACTTCTTGATAATACAGTAAATAGTCCTGGGCTTAATGCAATAAGAGGCGGACAAGAAATTCAAGTTATTCCGGTTCCTAAGACTCCTAACCACTGGTATATAATCTACAAAAAATGGAGTACCGATGTTGGTGCTTGGGCGAGCGGTTTGTTTACTCCTGAAAATTGGTTGTATTCAAAAATTAAAATGAATGGTGATAATTCTCTTACGGTAATTGAGCGAGATATTGCGCTCAAAGATAATATGGGAATATCATATACTTATGTTGACGGTGCAGCGGTATCTAGAACAGCAAGCGGAAATACTGATGCTCACTATTTGTATTTAAGTAGAATAGTTCTCAATGTAGATAATTTCTCGGTAGATAGATTTATTATTGATGATACCGGAATTCATTTTGACAAAAATTCGGGTAATATTCCTAACACATTCTGGAGAGGTTGTATTTCTGGTTCTCCAATAGAATTGAGTCCTACCGAAGATAAACTTGCTGTTGTAATTCGAAATGATTATTTTGACAAACCTACTATTTTTATCTTTGATGCTCAAAATCTTACATTATTGAACAGTATATGTGCTTATAATTTATTTTTGGTAAATGACGGAAATATTGATGATGAGAGTTCTATCCATCCGGTTGGAGATTTAATCAGTAACGTAGCTGCAACAAACGCAAACCTGCAATTTCTTATAAACATAAACCGAAGAATACCGGCAATAGAATTTAGTCCCAACGGTAAGTTTCTTTACTTCGTTGGTGGCGGATACGCTACCGTTCAGGGGCACTATTGCATTACTTATCTGGGGCAAATAAACCTTGAATCTACTCCACTCGAAGTACGTTTGCAAATACAAGATATTCCAGGTGCCGATTATACTACCGGCTTAGGTTGTACTTATGCTGCCTGCGCTACAACTTGTCATGCTGTAACCAACGGCATACAATCTTGCTACGATGGTAATTTGTATTATCTTAAAATTAATACTAAAAAGTTGATGGTTATTCCCGACCCAAACAATTTTATGCCACAAAATCTTATACCGTCAGAGGTTGATATTGCTACAGCCGATGAACCAAATATTCCTTATGCAAAAGGTTTGGCAGGTGGGCTTATAGACCAAATAGACGGCTATAATTATTTAGAAAACGGTAGTTCAGAGGTCTTTGTAAGTGTTGAATCTTTTGATTGTATGGGCAGATGTATAATTCCTTCATCGCCTTTAATGCTTGAGTTGAGAGACCAAGCCAATAATGAACTTGTACGGACCTATACAATTGATACTTGTCCTGCTATTTTTCCAATCTGTGTGAATAATCTCTTAAATTACTCATTATCAATATCAGAGAAGAATAAGACTTACCTCAATGCAATATTGCAGGGAAAAGTTATGTACGCTTCATTATCTTTTGTAGAAGATAGTGCATGTACTGAAATTTGCGATAATAATTTAGATGATGATAATGATGGCTTGATTGATTATTTCGATTCAGACTGCGAATGTCAGTTACCTGAGAAAACGTGTGATATTGTGGGTCAAAATTACTTTGGAATATGCAATAATTGCCAGTTTATTCCCGAACTCGATATGGATTACGATATAAAAGTACTTTGGGAAACCGACCCTTCTATAGTTATAAATAATACAGTTTTTACTTGCGTTGGCGATATTGATGGTGATTGTAATACAGAAGTACTAGTAACCGAATCGGTAAGTAAATCGAAAAGTGCTGCTACGTTTGAAGATTCTGATTATAGCAAATCTAATAAAATTCATATTCTTGATGGAAAAACAGGAAAAGTAAAATATACCATCAACACCCCTATTTGCGGTACAAATCAAGGTAATGTGGCTATTGCCGATGTTGATAATGATGGTTTGGGCGATATTTTTATCTATGTGGGCAATTATGCGGTAAATGGTGCAAAAGCAGCTTGCATCATTCGCTATGAATTTAATGGTGTAGATGGTTTTGATGAAGTATTTGTATCAGAGAAAATACAAATTTACACTTGGTCTACAAATTATGTATGGTTCCATCAGAATAAATATCAGACATTAAATATTGCCGATGTTAATTATGACGGGGTGCCCGAATTATGCGTGGGAACAGAATTTTTCAACACTATAACAGGAGAAAAAATTTGCGCCGGTCCATCTGATAAGAGCTTTGGTCTGCACATGTATAATCCAACGTTCAAGCCCCCTTATTACATCAATCCTTACACGGTTTTAGCAGATGTTTTGCCCGACGATTATTGTGCTGATTGTTCTGGTCTAGAACTTATTGCAGGCAATATGATATATACCGTTTCTATACCTTACGGTTCGGCAGGTGGTAGCGGAAACGTGAAACTTGCTGTCGATATGTCTACTGTTTTTGATATTGGTACATCATCCGTTGCCGATATGGATTTAGACGGTAAGCTTGACATAATTTCTGAGACAAGAGATTCGAGAAATTATAGAGACAATAAAATATATGTTTGGAACCCGAGAACGAAGCAAATAATGGCAGAAACCACAATCACTACCGATAATTATGGTATTGGGCGAATTGCGGTAGGCGATATTGATGGAGCTCCTGAGAAAGATATTGAAATTGTAGCTAGGGTAAACACCATGGTAAATGTTTATAAATTCAACCTTATTACGAGCAAGCTCGATATTCTGGGCAGTTTACCTACTATAGACCCATCTGCAACTGCAGTTTCTTTATTCGATTTCAATGGCGATATGGCGCTCGATGTTGTTTATAGAGGCGAAACATCTTTACAATTATTTGATGGAAAAACACTGAAAGAGGTTGCTACAATGCCTTTTATATCTGGTACTTATGCTGAATATCCTGTTATTGCCGATTTGAATGGCGATGGCTCTCCTGAAATTAGATTGGGTCATGATTATACTTTGCGATGTGTTACCAATGCATTGCCTGCTAGAAGTGTTTGGAATCAGGCTACGTATTTTGGTGTGAATATAAACGACGATTTAACCATTCCTCGTCAGCAGCAGATTGCTAATAGGTTTTTGGCACTTAATTCTTTCCAAGCTCAACTGGGATATTACGATTTTAATGGTGAGTACGTTTTCCCTGCACCCGATGCTACTGTTGCAATAGGCAAATTATCATGTGTTGGTAGCACGGTAGAATTGGAGCTATTAATTCATAATTTGGGAATAAAGAATCTATTAGCAGAAATACCTCTCACGCTTTATAACGGTTCTCCATATGAAACGGGAGCTACCATTATTAAAACTATAAAACTTGGAAAAGATATTGCACCAGGCGATAGTATTCTCATAAAAACCACTTTAAATGCTTCACCTACAATGAATGTCTTTGCTGTTGTAAATGACGATGGCAAGTTGCTCATTCTAAAAAAACTTCCGTCAACTACTTATGGAGAATGCAATTATGATAATAATATTGATACCGTTAGTTTCAATATCGGTACCGGCAAACTTGATTTAGGTAAAGATACCGTTCTGTGTAGTACCGGCGGAATATTGCTGCTTGATGCGGGCGATTCGTTTGTTACTTATAAATGGCAGGATTTTAGCGATTTATCAACCTATACTGCTGCAGAGCCAGGTGTTTATAGTGTAACGGTAACTGATGGCTGTGGAAATGAATTTTCTGATGCTATTACCATTACAGTTGATGATACCGAACTTGACATAATCAAGGATACAAGTATTTGTCTAGGTAATGATATTATGATTTTTACCGATTTGTTTGTTAATTATGAGATAAAACCTTTTGTAACAATTATTGCTACGCATATAGACTCTGTGTTGATAAGACCTAGTAGTGCAGGTGTTTATGTTTTGGAAGGAATAAACAAAAATGGTTGTTTTATTTCAGATACATTTGAAATAGTAGAGACAGTAATTGATCAAAATATTTTAGGAAACGATACCAGTATCTGTCAAGGTGATACCTTACATCTTGAAATTGCCGATGTGTTTGATTCATATCTCTGGAGTACCGGAGAAACTACGAAAGACGTTTCGATAACCAATACACAAATCCTATCAGTTATTGTAAATACAAATGGTTGTTTTGGTTATGATACAATTGCTGTAACAGAAATTCCAAAACCTGATATCGAATTAGGTAATGATACCGCTTTTTGTATAGGTTCAAGTATAGAATTAGATGTTTCAATTTCAGACCCTTTTGCTACGTATGTTTGGGACGATGGCTCTATTAATGCTACACGTATAATTTCTAATTCGGGAACATATAGCGTAACGGTTAGCAATGAGTTCTGTTCAATATCCGATTCGGTTACCATAAGTTTAGATTCTATTATTAAGATTGATTTAGGTAATGACACAATACTCTGTGAGTCTGACACTTTACTCATCGATATATCTGCTTATATAGGTTCTTATGAATGGCAAGATGGTTCTTCATCGGCAACGTATTTAATAACTCAGGCAGGAGATTATTCTGTAACTATTACCAACACTTCATGTGGTTATCTGGGAACAATAAAAGTAGATATGGTTGCTAAACCAGATTTTTCTCTCCCCGATGATACAAGTATTTGTGAGGGTAGTTCACTTGCAATAGATGTATCTGAATATGCCTTAGATGTTGTTTGGAGCGACAATGTTATTGGTTCTACCAGAGAATTGCAGCAACCAAATACTTACATTGCAACAGCAAGTAATCTGTATTGCGAAGTGACAGACAGCATTGTTCTCACCTTATTACCTTCTCCAGTAATTGATTTAGGAAATGAAAAATCGCTTTGTGCAAATGAGTCGGTTGAGATAGGTGAAATAGTAGAAAATGCACAATATCTGTGGAGTACCGGAAGTACCGATGCTAAAATTGAAGTTTCAACCCAAGGACTTTATACTGTAACTGTTACGGTGGGTAATTGTTCTGCTCAAGATAGTGTAAGAATAGTATTGAAACCTACTCCAGATATGCCCACAGCCGAAGATGTTTCTACTTGTTTTGGTTCATCAAAAGCTCTGGCAGCGCAAGGAGAAAATATTACATGGTATGCCGATGAATTTAAAAATCAAGTTCTTGCTAATACAAGCACGTATTTACCTCAAATAGTTTCAGGTATAGATAGTTATAATTTTTATGTGTCTCAAACAGTAGCTGGTTGCGAAAGTCCGGTAAGAAGGGTACAATATAAACTTGATGAAACCTCAAATTCACTCATTATAGAAGGTGACGATAGCGTTTGTGTATTCGAAGAAGAGTTGATTTATACGGTACTAGGAGCTTCAGAAACGCTACAATGGAGTGTTTCGAACAGTATACCTTATAGTTCCGATGCCAGTAAATATGCCATTGAAATAGATTGGGTTCATTCCGGAATCGACACCATTTCAGTGACCTCAACCGATGATTTTGGGTGTCTATCAAAAGCAAGTTTGGTTGTGTATATAGCTGAGTTTCCAATTGCCGATTTTGAACATTATGTTGATAATCAGGTAGCTTTTTTTAGTAATTTATCTACCCAAAAACCTATTGAAGAGAATGGTACTATCTTAGATATTGCAATAGAGTCTTATTGGGATTTTGGCAGATTGCATGACACACTGTTATATCAGCAACCATATAATGAAATAAAGAATAAATTAAGTAGAAAATATGATGCAGGTGTATTTAATGTAGAACTCTATACTCGCAATGCTTTTGGTTGTGCAGACACCGTTGTGTATAGTGTTCCGGTAGATATTTTCTGTAGTTTGTACCTACCAAACGCTATGGCTCCACTTCATTTTTCTGATAAGGTGGCATCTTTTAAACCAACCGGCACTAATCTAGGGAAATATGAGATTTGGATATACGATAAATGGGGCAATCTGATGTGGTATTCTGATAAACTCACCGAAAAGGGCAACCCCGCCGAGGCATGGGATGGTATTTATGACGGAAATCCGGTAAGCTCGGGCTCTTATATTTGGAAAATTGAAGCACAGTGCATAGATAAAACATTTTGGAAAGGAATACCTTCAAAATTTGGCAAACATAAAAAAATGGGTAGCATTCAAGTAGTGAGATAGAGAAAATAGAAATAAATTATATAATGCTTTTGTTGAAATTTATCTTGATTAATGCTGTCCTGTTAATGTTTAGCATTGTAGTTAGTTACATTCTGAAAAAACATATTAATTTCTGTTTCTTTTACATAAAATAGTATATTTGATAAAAAAATAGAACAAATGCTGGAAAAGGAATTAACTGTTTCGATTGTTGAGTATTTTGAGAAAAACATATTCAAGCAGCATATTTCTTCTACACTTAAGAATCATAGTAAGTTAAAATCTTATAATATTAATCCAATAGTTGTCAAGTATTTATCAAAAGTTTTAGACGATAAATATAGTCCTGAAGGAATTGCAAAAGCACTTTATTATCCGAGAGTTTTAGGTACTTCAATAAATACTTCATTTGGCACAAGAATTCAGAATATGTTTGTGGAACTTAATATTGCCCAAGGTTCAATGATAAAGGGTATGGATGTGGAATTTATGGATAAGATTGACAATAGAAAAAAATGGTGTCAAATAAAATCCGGTCCAAATACTATAAACTCAGAAGATGTAAAACCTTTAATTAAAAAATTTACAGATACTATTAATCTAGCAAGAACAAACAAAGCATTTTCTGGAATAAATAATAATGATTTTATAGTAGGTGTTTTGTATGGTGAGCAGTCTGAATTGAGCATGCATTATAAAATAATTGACAAAACGCATCCAGTCATTATTGGTCGTGATTTTTGGCATCGGATAACTGGATTTCCCAATTTTTATGACCAATTGGTTGTTGCACTTCATGAATGTATTTATAATCTTGATACAGAAGAATTTTTCACTAAAGGTTGTGATGAATTGGCAAATGAAATTAGAACGTCACCTTTATTTCATTTTTAAATCTTTATAGTAACTGTTTAAAAACGTAACTATTGAATAACCAATTTCTGTAGCCAAATTTACAGGTACAGCATTTCCTATTTGTTTGTATTGTTGCGCTAACGAACCTTCAAAACCCCAATCGTCAGGAAAAGTTTGTATTCTCGCGTATTCTCTAACGGTAAACGGTCGAGTTTCTTCGGGGTGGCATCTTTCTGTTTGCTTTTGTGCCGGACTGCATGTAAGTGTTAAACAAGGTTCGTCCCAACCTATACGTCGAGCTATTCCGGTTTTTCCTCCACCTAAATGAAAACTACCTCCCATAAATTCTTTTTGTATGTCTAATGGCAAATCGCGCCAATATCCTTTGGGTGGAACTAAGTCTAATACTGCAATCTTGCTTTTTGGATACTTCGCTCCAATTGATTTTGGAACGTCGGTTTCATATAATTCCCCTTTTTTTAAAGCATCCTTTAAATTGAATATCTTTTTATATGGTTTTGGATATTCATATTGAATGTCAATATCTTTTCTTATTCCAACCAATATAAGTCGTTCCCTTTTTTGTGGAACTTTATAATTTATTGCTTTTAGAACTTGAATAGGAGCAACATTATAACCAATTTCATCTAAAATTGAAATCATACCTTGCAATGTTTTTCCATTTTCATGGCTGAGTAGCCCCCGAACATTTTCACCGATACAAATAGGAGGATTGACTTCTTTCACAACTCTGGCGAATTCATAGAAAAGAGTTCCTCTAGCATCTGCAAGCCCTAGTTTTTTACCTGCGTAACTAAAAGCTTGACAAGGGAATCCGCCTGTTACAACATCAGTTTTATTTTTATATTCACTAAATTCAAATGATTTTATATCGCCTTCAAAAACAGTCCAATGAGGTCTGTTTTTTCGTAATGTTTGACATGCCCATTTATCTATTTCATTCAATGCAACACAGGTAAGCCCAGCTTTTTCCATTCCAATTGCCAATCCGCCGCCGCCTGCAAATAGCTCTAAAACAGTGTAATTATTGTTTGGTTTTGCAAAATTTGATACTATTTCTTTTTCCTCAAGACTTAAAAAATCGGAAAATAATGTTTCAACTTGTTTATGTTTATAAACACGGTAATTGCTCATAGGTTCTCTTACAGCAGATAATTTACCTTCTCTATCCCAACGCCTGAGTGTTTCCTTACTTTTACCTAATAATTCAGATACTTCTGTGAGTGTCAAATACTCATTCATAACCAAGTTGTTTAACCTTATACAATGGTTACAAATGTACAACTAAAATTTATTGAACCCAAAGGAATTTTTCCACTTGCCAATATTAGTTTTATCTTATTATTTTGTTTAGATAAACATTAAAAGGCATCATTGTTTCAAAATCTTGTAAAATGTTGCTAAAAAACTGATTTGTAAGAATAGCATCATCAGAATATTTTTTTCCAACGGTGTAGCTTTTGAATTTTAGTAATTCAATAGCTTCAAAAGTTGAGTCGAAGCCTTTTGGAGCCGATTTTAATTTATCGCCATCAATTTGTCCGAAATGTTTTATAAAACTTGAATCAGTAATAATATTTTTTAAATTCTGAAGGATTTGAATATATAGATTGTCTTATTTTCAACAACTTATCTGATGGTGGCATGTAGATACCTCCTGCGGTAAACGAATTGTCTGGTTCTATGTGAATATAATATCCTGCATTACAGCTTTTTCTGCCTTCGGGGGTTATAAAGGCTCCCATATTGGTTTTGTAGGGTGTTTTATCTTTAGAAAATCTAACATCTTTGTAAATTCTAAAAATACATTCTGTAGATTTTACATCTTTTACGGTATCATCAAAAGCTACAATTTGAGGTATAAGTTTTTCTACAAAGTCTTTAAATTCAAGCTTTGCTTGTTCAAAAAAATCTTTATTGGCGGTAAACCAATCTCTGTTATTATTTATGCAAAGTTGTTTCAAAAAATCATATACGAGTTTCATGTGTTTATTTTTTAAAAGTCATAGTAAAAATTGTTTAGAGCGGTTCTGAAACCAAGCATAAAAAGCCCCTCGTTTTTAGTGTATAGAGCTGAGTTTTCCTTACGAATTACGTATTGGAAAAACACATTCATATTCGTAGCCGGATTGACTAAATAAGACAACATAATGCTCCCCAGTGCAACTTTTATTTTATTATGTTGCCCTATAGTATTGCCGTAGTCTTTAGTACGAGTGGCGTATGTTTTATAAATGTCATTCCCGAAATTGCTGTTTGCAGTATCTGATCCATGAATGGCGTAAGAAAACCGAGCTTCAACAAAAAATCTTTTATATGAATATTTTAGAAATGAGATAGATTCTATAAAATTCGCTCCAAGCGGATGCGCAAGTGGCTGATTCAGATTACCGTAGTTATATAATCCATTCTTGTGCGAATAGGTAAATGGTCGAACAAAATTCACCTCTGTTTGTATGTCTAAATGTTTAATTTTTAATAAATCAAAGGTTTTAAATCCGCCTTGAATTGCATATTTATTAGCCCACCAACCAGTACGGTTCAATATTTCGTTTAATTTAAATTCATCAAACATAAATTGAGCATAAAATACATAATTCTTAAAAAAGGTAAATTTGAGGTTTAGTCCCATAAGTGAATTGTCGGGCGACCCACGGTTAAACTCAACAGGTCGATAAAAAACTACCGGATTGGCATAGTAGAAATCAAAACCCCTATAGCCAACTGTGGTATCGTTGCTTGGCCATATCACGGCCTCAAAGAAGCTGAAAGTAAACCATTTCGTCACTGTCCAGTCTAAATAGTGAAATGCTCCCCATTTTTTATTATATCCTGTGCTATTGGGGTCTGCAACATTACTATCTTGAAATTGAGCCCATAAATTCACATATTTTATTTTCCAAATATCGGTTGTGATTTTAAGAAATGGGTAGGAGAATGAATTATCTGATAAAATCAATGATCGGTATCCATCGCCAAAAAAATGTTTCCCCGTTCCAAATTGTATGTTAAATACGTTATTGGGGTTGTATGACAAATATCCTTCGGCAAAACCATAATCATAACCGGTTTCTTTAAATTTTTTGAACCTGCCTTGTCCTGGTATTGTTCTGAGCGTTTGTACCAATGAGTCTCTATAATCGTTGAAAAACACCTGATTTTCGCAAAAACTGGTAGTTATAGAGAATTTCTTATTTATGGTTGCTGTTGCCAATAAACCGCGCATGTTGATACTACTTTTATTGGCAAATTCTCTAGACTTACCTATCTGAAAATCAAATAGAGGATCTATGGTAAATGTAAAATTTTTACTTTTCCTAAAATCAATTAAACTGGTATTGAATAGGTGTTTCCAAATAGGTTTGTCAAACTGGAATGCGTATAGTGAGTCAATGTTTATAATTGTATCTACCTGTTGGTAAATGTATGGCTTTACCGATGTATGATATCTGTTTTCTGATCTATATAAATACCTGTCTACGTGGTTAAATTGAGTATTTGTATGTCTATAAATTGACACCTGAGCTTTTGTCAAATTAGTTATAAACAGCAATGCAAGACAAAATGGAACTATCTTAATCATTTATTGGTAAGTTTAGAACCGAAAGTTAGTAAAATTACATAGAAAAACAGAAAACATCAAAGAGAGAAATATACCAAACCCAAAGAATTATTTTGCTTCGGTTTATAAACTACATCTTATTAATTTTCACAAACAACAATTCTAATGTATTGTGAGCAATAAATAAAAATAAAACAGTAAGAGCCAGAGTTTTATGATACTCCTTTGGTATTGTGTATATGAATATGAGAGACAATATTAGATAAGCAAGAAGTCTTACACCTCTTAGTAAAAGCATTTTTTGCATCCCGCTTTTTTTGTCATTCGGGTTGAAAGTGGGTTTTATAATAATTAATGGAATTACCGTAAGCAGCATAAAAAAGAAGACGAGTTCTTTAAGTTTTGGAAATATGAATTCAAACTGTTGGAAATTTGCTAGTATTACCAACATTATCAATAGTATAAAGCCTAATAGCGTGTGGAAAATTGTAAGTTTTAGTATATTTCTAGGAATCATTTTGTTTGTATGTGGGAGAGGGGCTATTGTTTTTTTATGAAATCTTTTAATGCAAGATAGATTGCTGCAAAGACAGAAATAAGTGAAAAAATAATGGTGTATACCTGAGTTTTAGTCTGAAATTTTTCATCCATCCATATTCCACCATATACACCACCCAAAATCACTGCCAACATCTGAATACCCATATTGGTGTATTTCAGATATTCTCGCAATTTATTAGTATCTTTCTGCAACCTTATTTCTTTTTATCTGCAGCATCATTTGCATAATTAGTTTTCATACTGCATGTGCCTGTAAAAATTGCACCCGGTTCTATTGCCAACCTATTGGTTACAACATCACCAATCATTCTAGAGGTAGCTTTAAGAGAAAGTAGTTCGCCAACTATTATTTTCCCTTCTACGAAGCCTTCAATATCAGAATTTTGACAAGCTATTTCTCCTTTTATTTCTCCGGTAGCACCTATTACAAGTTTGCCCTTAGTTGTAAGATTACCGAGCAAATTACCTTCTATTCTAATGTCTCCGTTACAGATTATATCTCCGGTAATTGTAGTACCAGCAGTTATCATATTTGTTGAGGAAGGTTCTACACCTGTTATTTTTGCCATATTTTCTTTTGTTGAGTTGTTAACAATTCACATTTATTCCTTTGGGGTAAAAATACTATATTCTTTTTATTTAACCAATATTCATTTTTTTGTTGCGCTATATATTGAAATAAATCACAACGAAATAATTCATTATATAAAGTTTTATTCACTTGAAATACAGCAGTATAAATGAATCTGCTTTTCTTGAAACAATGATTTAAATCATTAAAATACTCCTTATAATTAACATTTTAATCTTTCAAAGTGTATTAAAATTACAAAAAATAATTATAAAAAAAACACAAATTACAAAATTTTATTAATTATATGTATTCATAAATAAGCTTAAAATTACGTAGTTTCAGTGCATACTTATTTTTACAGCGTGAATTTATGATTGTAAATGAAAATATTTAGAAAATCAAAAAATGCAATAAAGTGGTGTATTTCCTGACGTATTATAGATGATTTGTATTTATAGAATTTGACATAGATAGTCTGAGCTTTTTGTATAATGTAAGTTCAAGTTTATATTACGCTAGTTTGAGTTTAATGTCATTTTTATGGTAATAGTATTTATAATCCCAACGGGATTAAATATGAATAGCCACCGGTAAAACCGGTGGATTGAAAAAGTCAGTGATAGTGAACCCCATTCGGGGTTCAACATTATTAACATCACAAACCATGGATTGCATCCATGGCTATTCAAATTCAAGCCTTTCAGGCTTTTACCATAAGGATAGGCTTAACTTAATGACATTGAGTTAGAGTTTGTAACTCAGACTTAACGAAGTAAATGCAATTGATTGTTTTATTAGTCCCGAGCTAAAAGCTCTCGTCATCAGGGACTATATTTGAAATATATAAAAAAAAAGAAGAGATTACCACAAGTAATCTCTTCTTTATAATTCAATATTTTTCAATTTTAACAATTATATTGTAAGTATGTCAGCTTCTTTCGCTTTTAGAATTTCATCAACTTTTACAATGTTTGAATCGGTTATGGTTTGAATTTTTGCCTCAGCATCTTTACACATATCCTCAGGAAGCCCATCTTTTTTGAGTTTTTTCAACTCTTCATTTGCATCTCTTCTACTGTTTCTAATGATAACTTTAGCATTTTCGCCCTCAGATTTTACTTGTTTCACCATATCTCGTCGTCTTTCCTCGTTAAGTGGCGGAATAGAGATTCTTATTAAAACTCCATCATTTACTGGAGTAAGACCAAGATTTGCTGCAAAAATAGCTTTCTCAATAGCTCCTATTGTTGATTTTTCCCAAGGTTGTACAACGAGTGTTTTACCATCTAGTGTGTTTATGTTAGCTACTTGCGAAAGTGGGGTAAGGGTACCGTAATACTCCAATTGTACGGTTTCTAACATTGCCGGACTAGCCTTGCCTGCTCTCAGTTTTGATAAATCTTTTTCTAAATGTTGCAGTGGTGCAATCATTCTTTCTTTGGTATCATCGAATAGTAAAGATAATTCTTCTTCCATTGTTTTGAATACTTTAAAAATCTAGCGCAAAAATATCTATTTATTATTTCATTTCAAAAATCTTTTTAACACAAATATGTAAAGTAGATAGAATTATGTTTGTTTTTATTTTGAAAACCCTGTTTTATTTCTTATATTTATATATCTAGGCTATTATAATTTAAGCCAATGTTAAGTTTATGTTAATTTTTATTAATTTTTAATTAACATTGAGTTTTTGTGATGTAATTTTAATTAAAGAAAAAACATTATAAACAATTTTAAATTGTACAGCCATGAAAACACTAGTTTTGACAATCTTGATGCTATTCACTATACACTTTGGCATTGCTCAGACTGATTCTGTACAAGTGTATATAGAAAGCGAAACACAAATACCTTACAATGGAACGTATTTGGTGTATCATGAAAATGGTAACTTACAAATTGAAGCAAATTTTGTAAATGGTAAAGCTCACGGAACTTATACAGAGTATTATAACGATGGAACCAAGAAAGAAGTAAGAAATTATAATAATGGTTTGTTTGAAGGAACTTGGTATCGTTTTTCTGCCGAAGGAAATATTATTGGTTTAGCTAATTTTAAGAACAATAAAAAACACGGTAATTGGGTTATATATGACGAGATTGCAAAAAGAAAAGTGCTTGTAGTATATAATGAAGGCAAAAAAGTAGGCACTAGTTATATGTATGACGAGAGCGGATTAATTGTAGCTGAGCAGAGTTTTTAGATTTTTTCATTTTTTTTAAGTTTAAGTGATAAGAGGTCAGACTGGTAACGAAGTCTGACCTTTTTACGTTTATGCAGAAATTGGTTTATTTTGAAATATAATTTTCATCAAAAAATAACCTGAAATTACGCCAAGTGTGTTTGCCAACATATCTAACCAATCGGCTTGTCTGTTTTGAGTGCAATAGTGTTGTAGAATTTCCATCAATCCGCCATAGGTAACCGCTAAAATAAAGACCTTGGGAAAAAGGTGTTTATGAATATCATTTCTTTTCCTGAAAAATCTTATTATGGCAATACTCAATACAAGATACATTATAAAATGCACCACTTTATCGAAATGTGGAAGAGAAAATATTTTCAATTTTGGTGCATCCGGATCTCCCGATGTTAAACTTGCATAAGCTATAAGAGCATATATTCCAATGAGTTCACCAATTGATATTATTTTTTTAAGCATTTTTATAATTCTATCCTATTTAAAAAATTAACAATGATTTATTTTAAGAAATTGTAGCTGTTTAGCTTAGGACCTTAAAAATTAACTAAGCCTTTGCTTTGAAGAAATTCTGCCAACTGCGATACTTCCATAGGTTTAAAAACAATTTTTTGGTCTTTAATTACAATAATAGTAGGTGTTGCATAAATATTGTAATCATTAATAAGTTTGCCATCCCACGACAATTCATCGCACACAGTAGGTAAATCTATAATAGCTTTTGCTTTGAAAAAATTAGAAACATCGGTTTTTTTCTTATCTACTGATATTGTAACTATAGCAACTTTGTCTTTCTGTACAAATTTGCTCAGCTTATACATATCAGGCATACTTTCTTGGCAGTGCGAACAGTGCGTAGCCCATATATATAGTATAAGGTATTGGTTATTGAAATCAGTTAATTGTAACGTTTTGTCATCTATTGTTTTTACCGAAAAATTGGGCGCTTGCTTACCAATAGCCAATTTCTTATGATACAATACTTTTCTTTCTACATTCTTTTTTTCGCCCTCGCCTTCGCACGAATTTGTATTACTGTACACATCGGCAAGATATTGCACTAGATTGTTGTACTGCATTGATTCAAAACCACCTATTAAATATTCAATCATAAAATCAAAAGTAGCCGGATGCGGTATCGTTTTAGCAATTATAGTATCTAACGCTTTTTTAAGCTGTAACTCAACCATCTCCGGATTTGTATTTCTACTAGCCCACAATCCTAAATACGAAATGGCTTTATGAGTAAATACATCGGTATAGAAAAAAGAAGTATCGGCAAAGTTTATATTATCAAAATAATGCTTTTTTATATATTCATTTCTCAAAGGAGCTGTTAAAGATGGCGACACATAAATTTCTCTTTTGGCGTTTATGAGTTTTGATGCAAAAGAATTTGAACCAAGCAGCACAATACTATCTACAAAATGATTATAAGCTGTTCGCTCTCTTTCAAACTCCACAAAACTAGTCTTATAGAACGGTTCATTTTGCGGATAACCATCAACTAGTGCAGTGAGTAAATCTAGTTTGCGTTTAAATAGAGCTTGTTTAGACAGAAACGTATAGTAAAGCTTATTTTCTCTCGAAGTTATTATTTCTATATTACGTAAGGGGTCTTGAGCCGAAGTACGTATTTTTATATCTTCCTTATTAAAAATAAACTCAATATTATTTTCGTTGCCAAATACAAATTTGTACATACCTACAATGTCTTTATCATTGAATTGAGCAACAGCCTCTCCATTTACATTGGTAAGCAGCGAATCTTTATACCGAACCTTATCGCCAAATACCTTTAACAGGTAAATTTTTTGATTACTATATCCTTTCAAAGTAATTGAAACAGAATATTCGGCCGAATAGATAAAATTAGCACATAAAAGCAGTGAAAAAGCGATCAAAAATCTCATAAAATATATTTTTTTCACAAAATAAATGAAAAATAGCTAATTATTTTGGCATAATCAGGTAATATTTTTACTTTTGCCAAAAGTTTGAGATTGAAACAATAGAGCTAGGGGACCTTAAGTCCCCTATTTTGTTAAGTTTTAATGAAACATTTAGAGAAAGTTATTCTCTTGCAAAGGAGTGAATAATAGGAGTAGATGTTTTGAGAGACACACAAAATCAGTAAAAAATAACGCATTTAATGATTACAACAGAAACAATAACGGAAATGGTGAAGGAAAAATATATCGGTACAGATATATTTTTAGTAGAAGTTTCTGTGAGTAAACAGAACCAAATAAATATATTCATTGATTCATTAAAAGGAGTAGATATAAGTACCTGTGTACAGTTAAGTAAACACATAGAATCATTGCTTGACAGAGAAGTTGAAGATTATGAATTAAATGTTTCTTCGGCAGGTATAGATAGACCGCTGAAGGTTATTAAACAATATGAAAAAAATATTGGACAAAATGTTTCGGTAGAAACCAAAAAAGGAGAAAAATATAAAGGTAAACTGTTGAAAGCTGATAATGATACTTTTGCAGTACAATACGAAGCAAAAGAAATAATTGAAGGAAAAAAGAAAAAACAAATAATTACAAAAGAAATAGAATTTAACTACGAGCTCATAAAAGAAACAAAAATATTAATTGACTTCAAATAAATATTATAGCTCGATTTTCAAAAAATAAAGATTACCGAATAACAAACATAAAATTAATAAAGTAAGTGAAAGAAAAACACTGCATAAAAAAAATTGAACTAAGCATTGAATTTAAAAATATCTACAGATGAAAATAGAACACCAAAATCTTATTGAGACATTTTCAGAATTTAAAGATTTAAAGAGCATAGATAGACCTACTATGATGAGGGTACTTGAAGATGTCTTTAGAAATATGCTTATCAAAAAATTCGGAACCGATGAGAGTTTTGATTTAATTATAAATATTGACAAAGGCGACTTTGAAATATGGAGAAATAGAGAAGTTGTTGAAGACGAAGACTTTCTAGACCCTAATACGCAAATAAAACTTGCTGATGCAAAGAAAATTGACGAAGAGTACGAAGTTGGTGAAGATGTAACCGATGAGGTGAAACTTGAAGATTTTGGAAGAAGAGCAATTTTATCAATCAGACAAAATCTAACATCTAGAATATTAGAATTAGAAAAAGATTCTATTTACAATAAATACAAACATAGAATTGGAAATATTGTAAGTGGAGAAGTATATCAAGTATGGAAAAAAGAAATACTCATAGTTGATGATGAAGGAAATGAGTTAATTCTACCAAAACATGAGCAGATACCTTCTGATTATTTCAGAAAAGGAGATACCGTAAGAGGTGTTGTAGTTCGTGTTGAGATGAAAAATAATAGTCCGCTTATTATTGTTTCACGTACATCGCCATTCTTCTTGGAGCGTCTTTTTGAACTTGAAGTACCTGAAATATTTGATGGTTTAATAACAATCAAGAAAATAGTAAGAATACCGGGAGAAAAAGCTAAAGTAGCTGTAGAATCGTACGACGAGAGAATAGACCCTGTAGGTGCATGTGTTGGAATGAAAGGTTCTAGAATACATGGTATAGTGAGAGAGCTTAAAAACGAAAATATTGACGTAATAAATTATACATCAAATATACAGTTGTTTATCACAAGAGCTTTAAGTCCGGCAAAAATTATATCTTTGCGTCTTGATGATAGAAAAATGAAAGCAGAAGTATTCCTAAACCCCGATCAAGTTTCGCTTGCAATTGGTAAAGGAGGTACAAATATAAAACTAGCTAGTGAACTTACCGGTTATGATATTGATGTTTACAGAGATACGGTAAATGAGGTTGAAGAAGAGGATGTGAACTTGGAAGAGTTCAGCGATGAAATAGATGCATGGGTGATTAAAGAGTTTAAGAATATCGGTTGTGATACTGCAAAAAGTATTCTTGAGCTTACAGTTGAAGATTTGGTTAAAAGAACCGATCTAGAAGAAGAAACCATTATTGATGTAATGGGAATACTAAAAGCAGAATTTGAATAAATCTTAATAAATGAATAAAATTGTTTAAAAAGATTCTATATAATCAATTAAAATCAAGTATGTCTAAACGATTAAATAAAATAACTAGAGAGTTTAATGTTGGTATTTCCACAATTGTTGAATTTCTCGAAAATAAGGGACATAATATAGATTCTAACCCCAATACCAAAGTACCAGATGAACTTTATGACCTTCTTGTGAAAGAATTCAGTTCCGATATTAAGGTGAAGAAGGAATCTAATAACCTCAATCTTTCTGAAGTTAGAAAAAAGAAAGAAACTGTGTCTATCGGAGAGGAAGAGGATGAACTGAATGAAAAATCTGCTACATCAGAAGGTGAAGAGATTATGAAAGAAGTTGTTCCTGATATTAACATTAAGGTTATTGGAAAAATCGATTTAGATGCTAAAAAATCTAAAAATATTCCAGTAGAGCATGTATTGGAAGAAGTGAAACCCTCTGAAAAAGCAACTCATGAAATAAAAGCTGTTACAGTAAATGTAATACCTGAAATTGAAAAAGTTGAGAAAATAGAGAAAGTTGAAAAGCTTGAGAAAGTTGAGAAAATTGAAAAGGTTGAAAAAATAGAGAGAATTGAAACGACTCAAACGGTGGAGTCAAAAACAATTATTATTGATACTAAGCCGGAAGAGCCTATCCGTCCTCATAAAGCAGAAATTGAAGTCGATAAAACGGATATTAAAGCTGACATTAAAGCTGAAACTTCTAATAATGAAACATTTGTAGATAAGACAATAATTGTTGAAGCTCCTAAAGATTTTGCAACTCAGGAAATAGTTGAGGAATCTTTAATTGCCGATACAAGTGTTATGGACTCTAACAGAGCTCCAATAGAAAACAATGTTAAGGTTGTAGGGAGAATAGATTTGTCGACCTTAAACCAAAAAACAAGACCCGACAGAAAGTCAAAAGAAGAAAAAGATAAAGAAAGATTTGATAGAAAGGAAAAAACTAAATTTGATCATAAAAAATTCAAAGATCGTAATCCTGAAAATAAGTCTTCTGAAAATAAAACGATAGCTAATAAAACAACCAATAATAAACCTACTGACAATAAACCATCGGAGTATAAACCATACGACAAGAACAGATCTCAGAATAGAGATACAGACAAATCGGCGGTTAACAAAGATAGACCGTTCTTCAAGCCCAAAACCGATGAGCCTTTTAGAGCTGCCGGTAATGATAAATTGGTAGGACCTACTGTAGTTGGAAAAATTGCATTACCTATAGGTGAAGAATCTGCAGAGGAAATCGAAAGAAAGAAAACAAAAAGAAAACGTATTACTAAAGAAAAAGTAAACGTTGTTCAGCCCGACGATAAAGCAAAAAAAGTTTTACCTCCTGTTAAGAAAAAGAAAAAAGCACTCTCTAAAAAAGACGAAGTTTCTGACGAAGATGTTCAAAAACAAGTAAAAGATACTATGTTTCGTCTCGGTAATAAAGGGACAAAATCTAAATCGTCGAAACATAGAAGAGATAAGAGAGAGGCTGTTAGAATTGAAAGACAAGAAGAGGCAGAAAATCAAATGCTTGAAGATAAAATTCTTAAAGTAACTGAGTTTGTTTCTGTAAATGACTTGTCTAAAATGATGAACGTACCGGTAAATAGTATTATTTCTACCTGTATGTCTGTAGGTTTGTTTGTTTCTATAAACCAAAGACTTGATGCCGAGACTATTGCACTTGTTGCAGAAGAGTTTGGCTTTAGTGTGAATTTTGTAAGCGTTGAAGTACAAGAAACAATATCAGAAGATATTGAAGATGATGTTGAGGGACTGGTACCAAGACCTCCTATCGTTACGGTAATGGGTCACGTAGATCATGGTAAAACATCATTGCTCGATTATATTAGAAAAAGTAATGTTATTGCAGGTGAAGCAGGTGGTATAACCCAACATATTGGCGCATACAGTGTACTTGTAGAAGGCGATAAAAAAATTACATTCCTTGATACTCCAGGTCACGAGGCATTTACTGCAATGCGTGCCAGAGGAGCAAAGTTACCGACTTTGCTATTATTGTTGTAGCTGCCGATGATAACGTAATGCCACAAACAATAGAAGCTATTAATCACGCATCTGCTGCCGGTGTACCAATTATTTTTGCAATAAATAAAGTTGATAAAGCAGGTGCTAATCCAGATAAAATTAGAGAAGAGCTTGCTAATATGAATTACTTAGTAGAAGAGTGGGGTGGTAAATATCAATCTCAAGAAATATCTGCTAAATTTGGTAAAAACATAGATTTGCTGCTTGAAAAAGTTCTCCTTGAAGCTGAACTTCTTGATTTGAAAGCCAACCCATCCAAAAGAGCTCAGGGTACAGTTATAGAATCGGAATTGGATAAAGGTAGAGGTTATGTTTCTACTTTACTTGTACAAAATGGTACATTGAAAGTTGGTGATATTCTCCTTGCCGGACGATATACCGGTAAAATAAAAGCTATGTTCAATGAACGTAACCAACCTATAACTGTTGCAGAACCTTCTACTCCAGTTACAATTCTAGGATTAGACGGTGCTCCCCAGGCTGGTGATAAATTCAATGCAATGGCAAGCGAGAGAGAAGCTCGTGAAATTGCAAACAAACGTGAACAGTTACAAAGAGAACAAGAGCTAAAAACTCAAAAACATATTACTCTTGATGAAATTGGAAGAAGAATTGCAATTGGAAACTTCCAAGAGCTGAATATAATTATTAAAGGTGACGTTGATGGTTCGGTTGAAGCACTTTCTGATTCATTAATTAAACTTTCTACCGAAGAAATTCAAGTAAATGTTAAACATAAAGCAGTGGGTCAGATTTCAGAATCTGATATTCTCCTTGCTTCTGCATCTGATGCTATTGTTATTGGATTCCAAGTAAGACCTTCTGTTAATGCTAGAAGACTTGCCGAGAGAGAAGGTATTGATATCAGACTTTATTCAATTATCTACGATGCAATAAATGAGATAAAAGATGCTATGACCGGTATGCTATCACCTGAAATTAAAGAGGAGATTGTTGCAACTGCCGAAATTAGAGAAACTTTCAAAATTACCAAAGTTGGTACTATTGCCGGCTGTTTTGTACTCGACGGAAAAATACACAGAAACTCTAAAGTTAGAATCATTAGAGATGGTATAGTGGTTTATTCGGGCGAACTTGCTTCTTTAAAACGTCATAAAGACGATGCCAAAGAAGTATCTAGAGGTTTTGAGTGTGGATTGAATATCGCTAACTTTAACGATATTAGACCGGGTGACCTCGTTGAAGCTTATGAACTAAAAGAATTTAAGAGAAAATTATAATCATACAAAAAGGGAGACATCATATTACGGTGTCTCCCTTTTTTTCTCCTCCTCTTTCAGCATTTTTAGAGTTTGTCTTAGAACTTGAATTGCTTCAGAGTTTTCGATTTCTAAAATCTCGTCGCTTTCCATCTCATTTATTGTATTTACCAAAACAGTTTCCTCGTAAGAAACCTTTTCATTAGTTGGTTTCATCTGTTTGTTTTTTAGTTATTTTTAATGAGCAACTTCAAAATCCTCTTGTAGTTCAATCCCAAATACAATAAAAAATCCTTATAGGCCTATATACGTATTTACCCCCAGCATTGGTTACTACAATTTTCTTTTTAAATTATAAACATTGAAAAAACTATTGATTTATTGTATTCAATAATGTAGTAGTTATAATACTCAAACTCATAAATTCAATTTTTTAATTTACCTTCCCCTTTTTGATTGCAACTATTATTCTAAAAAAAGCCTAAAAAAATCTATATTTGTAAATAGTATATTTCTATTACAAATGAGTGCAACTGCTATAGTGCGAGGATTTTAAAAATAGAAACTAGTAAATCATAAATAAATATTAGTAAAATGAAGCAGTATTTAGACTTGCTTAATCGTGTGCTGAAAGAGGGTGTAACCAAGGAAGACCGTACCGGTACAGGAACTACAAGTGTATTTGGACATCAAATGCGCTTTGATTTAAGTGAAGGATTTCCCTTGCTTACTACCAAAAAACTACATACAAAATCAATTATTTATGAACTACTTTGGTTTCTAAAAGGAAGTACTAATATTAAGTATTTGGTTGATAATAAGGTGAGTATCTGGAATGAATGGGCTGATGCAAATGGTGAACTTGGTCCTATTTATGGATACCAGTGGCGTTCTTGGCCCGACTATAATGGAGGGCATATTGACCAAATTACTCAGGTTATAAATTCTATAAAGCAAAATCCAAACTCGCGCAGGCACATTGTAAGTGCTTGGAATGTTGCGGCTATAGACGAGATGAAACTACCGCCTTGTCATATTCTTTTTCAATTTTATGTGGCCAATGGAAAGCTATCATGTCAATTATATCAAAGAAGTGCCGATATTTTCTTGGGTGTGCCTTTCAATATTGCATCTTATTCTCTATTGCTTTATATGATGGCAGAAGTAACAAACCTGAAAGCTGGCGATTTTATACTAACTCTTGGCGATGCTCATATCTACCTTAATCATATAGAACAGTGTAAATTGCAACTAAGCAGAGAAACTAGAGCGCTTCCTGATTTGACAATTCAGAATAAAAGAAGTTCAATTTTCGACTTTGAATTTGATGATTTTGTTTTTTCCAATTACAATCCTCATCCACATATAAAAGGAGAAATTTCAGTATAGTTAAGTTTCTGTTTAATTGATTAAGAAGAGATTAATAAAGAAAATTCATCTATATTCAGATTTCCGATAAAATGAGATATCTGCTAATTTTATACATAAATTGTAAACAATGAAAAAATCATTGATAGTTGCTGTTGCAGAAAATAATGTTATTGGTAATGAAAATAAGATGCTGTGGTATTTGCCGGTCGATTTGAAGTATTTCAAAGAAAAGACAACCGGGCATCATATAATAATGGGCAGAAAAACCTTCGAATCTATTGCCAATGGTAAAGCTTTACCTAACAGAACCTCTGTAGTTATTACCCATAAAGAAGATTATACAGCAGAAAATTGTCTGATAGTACATTCTTTAGAAGAAGCATTTAGCACGGCTGCACATGATAGCGAATTATTCATTATAGGCGGTGGCAATATCTATAAGCAAACTATAGATATGGTTGATACTTTATATATTACACAGGTTCACGAAACATTCGAGGGTGATACTTTTTTCCCCGAAATAGACCTTAAAATTTGGAAATGTACTTCAAGTAAATTCCAAAAGGCTGATGAAAAAAATAAATTTGATTGTACCTTTGTTGTTTACGAAAGGATATGACTATGAATAATAAAAAATCATTTCACGAAAGTCTTGATGAGTTGATGCTTGTTTTGAAAAAACTCAAAGAAAATTCGAAAAATTTGCAATTCAAAGATATAGATATCAAATTCTTATCAGATTTTGAAGTTATGATAAATAATTATGAACTGATAAAAAGCAGTGTATCTAAAGAGGTGCTTGATGATTTGGGCGATCCGATAAAAGAATTGATTGAAATTTTGGTTATTCAGCTTAAAGAAGAGCTAGAAAATCTATTTAAAGATGCAATGTCAAACCCAAAAAACAGCGAAGATGTTCAAAAAGATTTGCAGCATGTAACTGAATTGCTAAAACAAGATAATCTTACGGTACATGATATTGATTTTCTTTTAGATAGAAGATCAGAACTCTTGCAGGGCAACAGTAGTCCGGTTGAATCATTAGATAAATAAGAAACCAATATTCAGCGCAAACTTTTGGCACAAGTATTTAAAATATTATACACTAATTTATTTAAAAAGAACATATTACAACTCTAATAATGAATATAGAACAAATAGTAAAAGAACGAATACTCGTGCTTGATGGAGCAATGGGTACTATGATACAAAAATACAAGCTATCTGAAGAAGATTACAGAGGCACCCGATTTAAAGATTATCCTACATCAATTAAAGGCAATAACGACCTGCTTTCAATAACCAAGCCCCAAGTAATAAAAGAAATACATTGCAAATACCTTGAAGCTGGAGCCGATATAATTGAAACAAACACCTTCAATGCAAACTCGGTATCAATGGCAGATTACAATATGCAGTCATTGGTAAAAGAAATGAATTTGTCGGCATGTAAAATAGCACGCGATGCAGCCGATGAATATACTGCCAAAGATACTACGAAACCTCGTTTTGTTGCCGGTTCTATAGGTCCGATGAACAAAACAGCTTCTATGTCGCCCGATGTAAACGACCCCGGATACAGAGCGGTAAATTTCGATGATTTGGTTCTCTCTTATACAGAGCAGATAAACGCTCTTATTGATGGAAAAGTAGATGTTTTGTTGGTAGAAACAATATTTGATACACTCAATGCCAAAGCAGCACTATTTGCAATAAAACAAGTTTTTGACCAGAGAAATGTTGAGCTGCCAATAATGGTTTCGGGCACAATAACTGATGCCAGCGGACGAACACTTTCCGGTCAAACACTCGAATCGTTTCTAATTTCAGTTTCTCACATCAAGCTTTTTAGTATTGGCCTAAACTGTTCTTTGGGTGCAAAAGAGTTATACCCATATCTGAAAGAATTGGCTGAGAAAAGTCCGTTTTATGTAAGTGCACACCCAAATGCAGGTTTGCCTAACCAATTTGGTGAATATGACCAAACTCCCGAATTAATGGGTGAACAGATTAATGAATTCTTATCGAACAAATTCCTCAACATAATAGGAGGGTGCTGTGGTACAAATAATTTCCATATAGCACAGATAGCTACATTGGTTAAAAATCACCAACCACGCGTCATCCCTCAGCTAGAGCCTACAACAATGCTATGCGGACTAGAGCCGCTTAAAATTGTTCCTGAAATAAATTTTGTGAATATTGGCGAAAGGGTTAACGTTGCCAAATCGAAGAAATTTGCTCGTCTTATTAGAGAAAAAAAGTACGACGAAGCACTTTCTATAGTTAGAAATCAGGTAGATGGCGGAGCTCAAATTTTAGATGTCAATATGGACGATGGAATGCTTGATGCCAAGCTTGAAATGGTTACTTTCCTGAATCTAATGGTTTCTGAGCCTGATATTGCTCGTCTTCCAGTTATGATTGACTCCTCGAAATGGGAGGTGATAGAAGCCGGTCTTAAATGTTTGCAAGGTAAATCTGTTGTAAATTCACTTAGCTTGAAAGAGGGCGAACAGAAATTCCTAGAACAAGCAAGTAAAGTTAAAGATTATGGAGCAGCCTTGGTTGTAATGGCTTTTGACGAGAATGGTCAGGCCGATTCATACCAAAGAAGAATAGAGGTTTGCAGTAGAGCATACAATCTACTCAGAGATAAACTTGACTTTCCGGCACAAGATATTATTTTCGACCCCAATGTTCTTACCGTAGCAACCGGTATTGATGAGCATAACAATTACGCTCTCGATTTCTTTAAAACCGTGAGATGGATTAAAGAAAATCTGCCTCATGCAAAAGTTAGCGGAGGTATTAGTAACGTATCGTTCTCGTTGAGAGGCAATGACATAGTGAGAGAAGCAATGCACTCAGTATTCCTGTTTTATGCTATAAAAGAGGGGCTCGATATGGGTATTGTAAACCCAGGAATGTTACAAGTTTACGACGATATAGAACCCGAACTGAAGTCTAAAGTTGAAGCCGTAATTTTAAACAAACATGCTCAGGCTACCGAAGAACTTATAAACTTCGCAGAAAATATTAAAGACAAAGCTTCGGGCGCAGTAGAAATTACTCAGGCATGGCGAACACTTTCTGTTGAAGAGCGTTTGAAACATTCGTTAATAAAAGGAATTACCGATTATCTCGAGGTTGACTTAACCGAAGCGCGATTGACCTACAAACCTACGCTACAGGTTATTGAAGGTCCGCTTATGGCTGGAATGAACGTAGTGGGCGACCTGTTTGGTGAAGGTAAAATGTTTCTGCCTCAGGTTGTAAAAACTGCCAGAGTTATGAAAAAGGCAGTTGCTATTCTACTTCCATTTATTGAAGAAGAAAAAGCACAAGGCGAAAATACAAGTGCCGGAAAAATATTATTGGCAACCGTAAAAGGCGATGTTCATGATATTGGTAAAAATATAGTTGGCGTTGTATTGGCTTGCAATAACTATGAAATTATAGATATTGGAGTAATGGTACCAGCCGAAAAAATTATTGAGACCGCTATAAAAGAAAAGGTCGATATCATTGGTCTGAGCGGACTTATTACTCCTTCTCTCGACGAAATGGTTGGTATTGCAAAAGATATGCAACGTTTAAATATGTCTATACCGCTTTTAATTGGTGGAGCAACTACCTCCAAAATTCATACTGCGGTAAAGATTGACACTCAATACAATAATGCTGTTGTTTATGTGCCAGATGCTTCTAAAAGTGTAGGTGTAGCAAACGGACTTTTATCGAAAGAAAGAAAATCGGCATACAAACAATCGATCAAAGATGAGTATGAGAATTTAAGAAATACTTATGCCAATAGACAAGTTAAACCACTTCTTTCTATTGAAAAAGCAAGAGAAAACAAACTTAAACTTGATTGGAACAGTTATTCGGCTACAAAACCTTCTTTCCTAGGAACTAAGGTAATAACCGAAATCAGTTTACAGGAAATAGCAGAATATATAGATTGGACCTACTTTTTCAGTGCTTGGGATATGAAAGGAGTCTATCCGGCAATACTTGATGATGAGGTTAAGGGCGAAGAGGCTAAGAAATTATTAACAGACGGAAAAGCTTTGCTACAAAAAATTTGCACCGAAAAACTACTTACTGCAAAGGCTGTAGTAGCTTTCTATCCAGCTCATACCGTTACCGACGATATTGAATTGTTTGCCGATGAGCAGAAGCAAAACAAACGAGCAACATTGTTTAATCTCAGACAACAAGCAGAGAAAAAAGACGAACCAAATATCTGTTTGTCCGATTTTATTGCGCCAAAAGAAAGTAATTGTCAAGATTATATAGGAATGTTTGCTTGTACTACCGGCATTGGTTTAGATGCACTTGTAGCACAGTACGAAAAAGATAATGATGTGTATAACAGCATTATGCTTAAAGTTTTAGCCGATCGATTAGCAGAAGCATTTGCAGAGCTACTGCACAAAAAAGTAAGAAAAGAATATTGGGGATATCAGAAAAGTGAAACATTGAGTGTTTCTGAACTGATAAAAGAGAAATACACTGGAATAAGACCGGCTTATGGATACCCAGCTTGTCCGGAACATTCACAGAAAGAGACCATTTTCTCACTTATGGATGTGACTAAAAATACCGAAATCATTCTTACTGAAAGTTATGCAATGTATCCTACCGCTGCGGTAAGTGGCTTGTTCATAGCCCACCCCGAAGCAAAATATTTTGGTGTAGGTAAAATAGATGCAGAACAGGTGAAAGATTATGCAATTCGTTCGGGTATGAAAATTGAAAAATTAGAGTCTATAATTAGACCAATTATTGGATATTAGTGTGAATAAAGAATGTCTTATCTTAAAATAGGGTTACAATCAATAAAATAGAGTAACCCTGTTTAAAAATAAGCTTCTTTAGCGAAATTGAAATTTTTAATTGATTTATAAAAGGTTACGTGTATAATTTAAGCAATCTCACTTTAGGTAAATTATTATTAGGTTTACTATTGATTGCTTGGGAAATATTTTTACATACTATTTCTATCATCACACCATTTTTTAGAGGTAAATCAAAAACAATAAATGGCTTTAAATTTTGGCGAAAAGGAAAGCTTCAATATAACGAAATTATAAGTGGATTGCAAGATAATCAGTTTTTTGTAGATATTAACTATGGATATACTTCGCTGATTTTAAGCAATAACAGATTAAAAATAAAACCTTACCCCAAACATGGTGTTTCTTTGAGTAATGAAATTATAAAAAACGATAAACTTTTTTATGTTCTTTATAATAATCATTTGCAAGTTATAGATAAAGATTTAAACGAATCAGGTTGTTTTTATTCAAAGGAGATTGTTGAAGGAATCTTTCTAGTAGACAACGAATTATATATAATAACTGCTTCACTGCTATTTGGCTATTTTAATATTTATGTTACAGATGTAAGTCCAAAAAATGTATTGAACGAATTAGAAAAAAAAACTAATTAAAGAGCTTCCATTTCAAAGTATAACTGTAATTAAAGGCGGTTTTGTATCTAAAAACATTGTTTATAACCACATTGGTGATGCTTTGATTGATTTAAATTTCATAGCAGATTCATTCAAATTTGATTCGTTCCGGAATATTGAAATCACCTCTGTCAATTCAAAATTTGTACTTTTAGTATTTTATAATGCAGAAAAGAATTGGTCGATAAAAACAATAACTTTGACCGATACTCAACTACAGCAAGTACATGATTTGCCAATAGATGATAGCTGGACAATAAATTCTATAACTCTAAAAATAGCTCCAAACGATAAGTATTTTGTTTACGAAGCTGAGAAAGAAGATGGGAATCATGAAATTTGGCTTGGAGAAATTTATGAAGAAAATGGATATTTCAAAACAAAGGTAAGAAGCTTAGCTGTTTTTGAATATATAAATGACATTGAATTCTCTAGAGATGGAAATATTCTAGCATTAAAAGTAAATTACAAAAATAGAGATTGGTTTGCATTCAAAGATATTAGTAGTTTGCATGATTAAACTTAATTAGGCAGAAGGTAGAAAACTTTGGCAAAACAAGAAAGATGACGGTTTTACTCATCATAACACTCCGACCCATAACATTCAATCCAAAAATAATTTAATGATTTTTTAACACGAATTAACTTCCAAATAATTTCTGTTGTATTTGAATTTTATTTATTTTTACGCAATCAAGTTATAATCTGAGCAATTAATATTATTTGATTTGTTTTAACTTCTATTTCTACTAATTTTTAAAATATACAACTCATGAAACTAAAATTATATTTTTTGCTAGGTCTTATAATTTCAATTTCGGCTTGTAAAGATACTATCGATGCTGAAGATTATGAGTTGAAAATAGACAAGAAAATTGCAGAAATTGATGCAATAATTGGCGAAGCAGAATCTGATAATGTTGAGTATTGTAGAATATACTACATTACCGGTGGTGGTGGCTGTGGGCCTTATTTTGTCTATAATAGTAATACAGTTGATTCAGCACTAATTCATAGAAAATTTGATGAGTTAAACAAGCTAAAGGAAGACTATTTCAATTCTGGAACCCATCCAACTTGCGATATGGCTTATCCAGATTCTTTGATAATTGAAAATGGACGATGTAAACCATGTTTTCGCTACTGACAAATGGGTTTTTAATTACTTTGTTTTGTACTTTGAACTTTGACAAAGTTGGAAATATGCAGTGCTATTTTTTTTTTTATTGGATGGTAGTCCTGAAATCTTCTTAGTAAAAAATTATTTAACCAATAATTGAGGCGCTATCCCTGTAATCTTCTTATATTGTTTTAGTTAATAAGATATCAGAGCTCCGCTCCTCATTAACTATCTAATAATTTTTCTACTAAGATTATAGAGCTATGCTCCTGAGAAGATAGAATAAATCTAAATGAATAAACTCTTTGTTGAATCGGAAGAATACTTTGCCATAGTATTCATCTGTTGAGTTAATAGTAATTTATCCCTCCTTATTTTCCTATATTAAATAAAACACTAAAAGAAAAACCGGAATCTATAATATGTGGTGTGGTTATGGGAATAGAATAGCCAAAACTGAAAACTAAGTTTATAAATGAAATACCAATTTCGGGTCTTACTATGAGTGAATACCTATCATCATCAATTGCTAGTAGCGCATTGGCTCGCCAGCCAAAAAGTATTCCCGAATAATCGATACCAATTTTGGGTGCCCAAATAAGGTTATCTTTCTCGAAATGTAATTCTGAACCCAAATATGGTCCAAAATAATGTTCTTCAAAGTTTAAAAAACCTCTACCATTTACATAATCTTGCAATCCAATACAGAGCTCTACACCAAATCGTTTATCGGTATACATCAATGCAGGTTTTAGTACAAGCGTATTGAATTTGTATACATATTTGAATCTATAAGCAAAGCTATTTTCATATTTTTCGCGTTCTGCATCTTTCAATTTTTGATCAATTATATCTTGTTCAAGCTTTTTTTGTTTATTTATAGCAACTTCATTTAGTTTTTCATTTCGCAATTGTTTTATTATTGTAGAATCAATATTGTAGGCATACAATAAACTATCGGCAGAGGTTATATTATTATCTATAAAGTATTTGAGCAGGGCAGAGGTATCTTTTAGTGCCACTCTATCCGATGCCATTTTTAAAACGATATAGCTATCATCTCTCTGTCTATTTCCTAATAATAAAGCATTTTCGAAGGCATTGCAAGTATGTAGATTTGCTCCATTGTTTACTATTTTTTTTGCATAATAGGGATTTTTCAAATATAAAGCGTAACTCAACGGACTTACACAATGTAATTTTCCTTGATATATGGTGTTTATATCAACACCATTCTTTACTAAGACATCAAAATGTTCGCTCGTACTATAATTATCTATAGGGTAAAACAGCAAATAATTATCTTTTGGTTTTAATCCACGGTCAAATAGAAATGTTAAAATTTCTATATTACTGACAAAACTTAATTTCACCGTAAAGTCAATTAATGAACCATTGTCGGTAACTTGCTCTGCATAAGAGAAGTTTGCACCTGAATCAATTAATTTTTTCAAAAGTCTTATGTCAGCAAGCCTAATTGCATAATGAAGCGGAGTGGTATATTTATTTGATGATGAAACATTTGGATTTGCTCCATTTTCAAGCAAAATAGATACTATTCTTAATGCTACTAGTTTTCTATCTTGTTCATAATCTAAAGAAAATACTTTGTTGAGTGCGTATTGTAAAGGATAGTGCGATATTGATTTTCTGTATTGGTAAGAGGTATTCAAATCGGCACCCTGTTTTATGAGTAATTTTAGTATTGCGGTATCGCCTTGCTCTATTGCCATGTTTACCGGGGTAATTGCAAATTTTTGCTTTGGCAATTGCATGTCTATTGCCTCATAAATAGAAGCGCTTCCGTTAATTGTAGATATTCCAACTTCATTTTCTGAAATATTTATACCTTTTAAGCTTACATTACCATTATCTGCATAGAGTTGAAAACCTGAAATCTTTGAAATTCTACTATCATCGGTTGTAACTGAGTAATTATCTTTATCAAAATAGTTTAGCCGATTTATAATTTTTGTCTTTTTACATGAATTAACATAAGCACCTGTAGACAATAGTTTTTCTACCTTTTCATAATTGCCTTTTTCTACAGCTGAAATCAGTTTCCCATTGTTTTTTTGTGCATTTGCTAACAGTGCAAATGCTAATAATAATATAAAAAGCCAATTGCTAAAGTTGCTCATCCTAAACTAATTCTAAAGTATATTTTTTATTGGTACAATTATTTGCTTGCAGTGATAAGAAATACTGGATAAGGCTTAGTTTCTAGGGTTTCTGTCTTTTTATTGATTACAAAACACTGTTGATATTCAATATTTTTGAACCCTGCATTAGCAATCTTGATACGTAATTGTTCCGGATCAAAACCCAAATGCCCATCGAATCCTTCACCATGAAATGAACCATCTTCCGGATATAAATCTGCAATTGCCAAATAGCCGTTTTTATTTATGAGTAAGTAAAATTGCGAAAGTATTGCGTCAATATCTGGAACATGGTGTAAAACCATCTGGTTGAATACAATATCGAAGGTGTTTTGGGTATATTTCTCTGTTTCCAGATTCCAAAATAAGGGGAAAATATTTGTAGCCTGGGAAGCTTCAACTTTCTGTTCTATTACTTTTATCATTTCACGAGAACTATCCATCAGATATAATTCCTTAAAACAATCTTTGAGCATAAAACTAAGTATCCCTGTTCCGGCTCCATATTCAAGAGCTGTAAAATCATGTTGTATATTCAGCTTTTGCTTTATTACTGCTGCAATTGCCTCAGAACGTTGCCAGTGAATAGGATTTGAATCCCACTGTTGTGCTTTACTATCGAATGAATTCATTTTAAATATTATTTTTTATGAGAATTATAAGTTACAATAGATTGATGAAAATATTTGTTAGTTAGTGGCTTGAATACTTAATACCTATCAATATAAAAAATATAATTTCAAAGTGAAAGAATCTATAAATATGAATCAATGTCATTAATTTAACGACATTGCAATAAAAACCGTAGTTTCAGTTGCAAATTTATTATATATCATAGAACTTTCAGTATTAAAGTTCATTTCTGATGAAAAATTGAACGAAGGGGCTTATTTTTGTTTCGAAAATATATTAATCAAACAGATATGGAAACTCACACACATAATCACGAAAAACAAACCATGTTGGTAGTAATCATTACTGCCCTCACAATGGTTGTAGAAATTATTTTCGGCTTATCTACAAAATCAATGGCACTCCTTGCCGATGGCATACACATGGGTTCGCACGTGTTGGCTATAGGTCTTAGTTGGTTGGCGTATGTTATTGTTCGCAAAGTTTCTGCAAATGCTACTTTCAAGGGCAATTCAAACAAAATCTTGTCTTTGTCGGGTTACAGCAGCGGACTGATGCTTTTAATCTTTGCATTTGTAATTCTATATGAAGCATTTCAGAGACTATTTAACCCCTCCGAAATTCAATACAAAGAAGCAATTTGGGTGGCTGTAATAGGTTTGGTAGTAAACCTAGCCTGTGCCTTTCTGCTTAAACACGAACACGAGCATTCAGACAACAACATAAAAGCGGCCTATCTGCACGTTATAGCCGATGCTCTAACCAGTGTAACCGCAATAATTGGACTTACCGCAGCCATGATGTGGAACATAGCTTGGCTCGATGCTGCAGGTGCAATCCTTAGTTCTTTGGTAATCATAAAATGGTCGTTTGGATTGTTGAAAGATTCGGGAAAGACATTGTTAGATATGTAAAAAAAAACTTGGCACTCAGGATTTTTTCTTGTGTTGACAAACCTTGCCGAGATACAGTTGCTGAGCAGATTATTGTAAAAATCTGAGTTAAAGCAGAGACTTGCAGATGAAATGGTTCAGAGTCCTATTTAAGGTGCTTGATATCTCTTCTTTATAGTAATTTTGAAATAAGTAAAATCAAATTATCTAATACTAAATTAGGTTCTTCAATAAAAATGTAATGACCGGAATTTGTTGTTGAGATATGGGTGAAATCTGAGATTCCTGTTTTTAATAATTCGTGAGCGTTATACCAACTTTGTCTATCAGACTCATTGTGCGAGGCATCAATTTTCATACTTGTTAATACGATTGTTGGTACATTTGGTAAATGAGGAAGTGTTGCCATATATTGTGAATTTTCAATTAATTCTCTAGCTTCCATTGTAGCTCCAAAGTCAGCACCATAACTGTCTAAAAAAGTATTATAAATGAGGTCTTCTTGCTCCTGAGTTGGATTATTATATGCCTCCTGTGAAGGGTCAATAAGTAATAATCCAGCTACTTTACTCGGATTTTTTATTGCATAATCTCTAATTATCATACCCGCAAGTGAATGTCCTACTAATATGATTTTTCTACCATTGTAAAACTTATTTATTACGCTATCAAGTTCTTCACTTAATTTTGCAATACTTCTTGGGGCTGAACCTTTTTCAGATTTGCCGTAACCAGCCCTATCATAAAGTAAAATGTCTTGTTTGGCGCTAATTGTATATGGCAAGTTTTTTTGATTCCAAATGGAATGGTCATCTCCCAAACCGGCTTCAAAAACAATTAGATATTCAGTGTCTTTTATAATTGAATAGCTTGTCAATTTATGAGTTGGCAAACTGATAGTTGTGGTAGTGAAATTGTCAGGATTTACCTCTTTTTTGTCGCAAGAATGTATTGTAATAATACATAAAAGCAAAATTAATAATTTGTACATATTTTATTATTGTTTAATAATTGACTACTTTTCAAGACGATGTTCGGCATATCCGTTTTTAATGTTAAAAGATTATTCTAATTTTATGAGCTTTCGAGCGAGTAGTTCCAAAATTGCCACCAAAAACTCTATATTATATTCCTTAATTCCTTATATTTTTGCTCGCAAAGCCAAATCGTACAAGGATGTTGTTGCTGAGCGTGCCTATGTTTAGTTAAACAAGATTCATTGCTTGATTTTGCAGATGGCTCAGAGGCTTGTTTAAATTGCGTAGTTTTTTTTAATCATCATTTTTTAGTCTATTTTCAATATCCATATTTTGATGCAAAATCCTGATGATTTCAATAATATCGTCTTCTGTCTTTTTGAAAAAGATGAGGTGAGATTTAACTTTTGACATTCTATATCCGGCTCTTACATGATCCATTTTTTTGCATAATTCAAAGTTACCAACAATGAATTTAATTTCGTCAACGATGAGATTGTGATATCTATCAGCTTGTTCTCTAGACCATTTATTTAAGGTGTAAAGCCAGATTTTTTCAATATCGAAAATTGCTTTATCGCTTATCCGATATTTATAATTCATAGGTATTTCTTATGTAAGTCAGCAAGATGTTGGTCTGAATTAAAGTTTTCTACCATCGAGCTATTTTCACCCTCAATCAAAGCGTCTCTTAATTCCTTAAGTTTTTTCTCCTCCGATTCTAAAAGTCTTAATGCAGAACGCACAACATCACTCGCAGAGCTGTATTTTCCAGAATTCACAGAAGAATTTATAAAATTCTCAAAATGCGAACCCAAAGATATTGATGTATTTTTTCCCATTTTTTCTATTTAAACACAAAGTTACCAAATCTTGGTAACGAAATCAAGAAAAGGAACAAAAGACTATATGTAAATTTTTACTTTTATCTTAATGTTTTGTGGCTCGTGCTTTTAATTCATTTCTACAATTACATAGTAAAGTCCGAGTTACAAACTCGTGCCTATTCTACTAAAAACATAAATTTGCATTACATATTGAGCTCAGAGCATCTTGGGAAAGGTTTATGTGTTTGGGGTGCAATCCCATCGAGCAGGTGATCAATGTGAAGTTAGCCTCAAAGTATTAGTCTATCATCTTAAATTTGCTAATCATTTAAACAACGAACAGATAGCCCAATTTCTTTAAGATAAAAACCTTGGTAAATCATATTATAAGCATAATCTACGTTATTTGCATATGAACGAAGGGGTTCTCTTTCAGAAGTAGTCCACCAACAACAGCCCTCACCAATACCATAAAATGTTCCGTCATAACTACGACTTCCTGCAGGAATTGCAGAAAAACCAGATTCGTTAGTCGCACCAATATTAGGGTTATTCCATAGAATTGTATCAATTTTCTTCAGTTTGCCTCCAGCCAAATCTTCTCCACCTAAATAATTAATTAAAAGCGCCCATTCATCACAACTTGGCAAATGCCAACCTTTTGGACAAGAATTAAGCGCAGCAGTCCAATTGTATAAAACACCAAAAGTATTATAATTAAAAGTAGTTTTCGCATTAATTAAATTATTACTAATGTATTTTAAAACATAATAATAAGGAGTGTTTTTTGACCCTTGCTTGGGATCAGCTATAAAGGGTAAATATTTTAAATTCTCCGCAAACCAAGTCTGTTCACCAATGGTTACTGTTTTATATACATTACCATCTCGGGAGTCAATAAAACTATTGTATTGTTGAGCTTTGGATACCAAGATACAGAGACTTAATAGGGTCAATAAACATATTTTCTTAAGTTTCATTTTTTTTTATTATCAATCAATATACAAAAAATTAACTCATTAAATGAAAGTTAACATCCCAACAGAATAAACTCCTTTATCTACTACCCAAAAAAAAACAGAATAATCAAGAAGGCGACTCAAAGTCGCCCCCTAAATATCTAATAATATTCTTACTTAAGTACAATATTTACAATTTTTCCAGGAACTACTATGATTTTTGCAATGCTTTTGCCTTCGGTCCATTTGCCGGTTTGCTCATTTTCTAGTACTATTTTTTCAACCGTCTTTGCATCGGCAGCGGAATCTATTTCAAGTTTGAAGCGCATTTTTCCGTTGAATGAAACCGGATAATGAATGCTGTCTTCTTTCAAATATGACTCATTAAACTCAGGAAATGTGGCATTGAAAATAGTATCGGTATTACCAATATTTCTCCAAAGTTCCTCAGTTATATGTGGTGCAAATGGGGCTAAAGTAACGATTAACTGCTCTAAAACTGCTCTTTTATTGCACTTCTGTTGTTGCAATTCATTTACACAAATCATAAATGCAGAAACGGAGGTATTGAAAGAAAAATTCTCAATGTCTTCTTTTATTTTCTTTATGGTTTTATGTAAAGTTTTCAGTTCGTCTTTTGTAGCTGCTTCGGGTGAGAGGGTAAGCACACCATCTTTGTAGAACAAATTCCACAATTTCCTTAAGAATTTATAAACCCCGTCTATACCGTTTGTATCCCAAGGTTTGCTGAGTTCCAGCGGACCTAAAAACATTTCGTATAGACGTAGAGTATCAGCTCCGTACTGGTCGCACATAAGATCAGGATTAACTACATTGTACTTAGACTTAGACATCTTCTCAACCGCCCAACCACAGATATATTTTCCGTTTTCGAGTATAAACTCTGCCTGTGCATATTCCTGTCTCCACGCTTTAAACGCCTCAACATCGAGCTCATCATTTTTTACAATATTTACATCTACATGTATTTCTTGTACTTCATGCTGCGAAATAAGTCCTTTAGACACAAACACATTGGTGCCAACTTTTCTATATACAAAGTTTGACCTACCTTGTATCATTCCTTGGTTTATAAGCTTTTTGAAAGGTTCGTCTTCGGTTACAATACCCAAATCGAACAAAAATTTGCACCAAAATCTGCTATAAATCAAGTGTCCGGTAGCATGTTCGCTTCCACCCAAGTATAAATCTACACTTTTCCAATATTTATTAGCCTCAGAAGAAACCAGTTCGCTGCTGTTCTTCGGATCCATATACCTGAAATAATAAGCACTTGACCCAGCAAAACCAGGCATGGTACTCATTTCGTACGGATATGTATCTTTATATTTCCAATTAGTAGCTCTACCAAGTGGTGGTTCACCAGTTTCGGTAGGCAGATATTTATCTACATCGGGCAGCAAAATAGGCAAGTCGGTCTCTGCAACGGTATAAGGCAAGCCTTCTTTATAAAAGATAGGGAAAGGTTCGCCCCAGTATCGTTGACGACTAAAAATGGCATCGCGCAAACGATAGTTTACTTTCACTTTGCCAAGTTTGTTTTGCTCTATATATGTTTTTGTTTTCTTGATTGCTTCAATTACGGTAAGTCCAGTAATAAAGCCAGAATTGACCATAGTGCCAGTTTTTGAATCTATTGACTCGTTCCACAGAGCAGTATCAGATTCTGTTTCACCTTCCGGAACAACTACTTGGGTAATAGGCAAGCCGAAATGGCGAGCAAATTTAAAGTCGCGGCTGTCGTGAGCCGGTACAGCCATAATAGCTCCCGTTCCGTAGCCTGCAAGCACATAATCAGATATCCACACCGGAATTTGTTCCGAAGTAAGTGGGTTTATAGCATAAGAACCGGTAAATACGCCACTCACGGTTTTCACATCGGCCATACGCTCACGTTCAGAACGTAATTTTGTAGCCTCAAGATATTCATTTACCTGAGCTTGCATTTCGGGCTTGGTAAGCTTGGCAACCAATTCGCTCTCGGGAGCTAGAACCATAAAGGTAACACCAAAAACGGTATCGGCACGGGTGGTAAATATTTCTAAAACCACATCAGAATCTTTTACGGGGAACAACATTTCTGCGCCCTCGCTTCTTCCAATCCAGTTTTTCTGAATTTCTTTTATCGATTCGCTCCAATCTATTCTATCAAGACCATCAAGCAGACGTTGTGCATAAGCAGATATTCGTAAGCTCCATTGCTTCATTTCCTTCTGCACCACAGGGTGACCGCCTCTTTCTGAGAGACCATCTTTAACCTCATCGTTCGCTAATACAGTTCCCAACGCAGGGCACCAATTAACCATAGTATCGGCAAGGTAAGCTAATCTATAGTTAAGCAACAACTGCTGCTGCTCTTTTTCTGAATAAGCATTCCAATGGTTGGCTGTAAATGTGGTAAGTTGCGAACAAACGGCTTTAACATTGGCATTTCCTTCGCGCACGAAAGTTGCAATCAAGGTTTCAATAGGTTCGGCTTTATCGGTAGCTTTATTGTACCAACTGTGGAACATCTTAATGAAAGCCCACTGAGTCCAATGATAGTAATGAGCATCGCAGGTTCTCACCTCTCTATCCCAATCGTAAGCAAAGCCAATTTTATCGAGTTGTTGTCTGTATCGGGCAATATTTTCTTCGGTAGTAACGGCAGGGTGCTGTCCGGTCTGAATTGCATACTGCTCGGCAGGCAAACCAAAGGCATCGTAGCCCATTGGGTGCAATACGTTAAAACCCTTCAATCGTTTATACCTGCTGTAAATATCAGATGCAATATAACCAAGCGGATGCCCTACATGCAATCCGGCACCTGATGGATATGGAAACATATCAAGAACGTAGTACTTAGGCTTCTGATGATTTATTTCTACTGCATATATTTTATTATCAGCCCAATATTGCTGCCATTTCTTCTCTATTTCTTTGAAATTGTATTCCATGTGAATGTCTTTATTTTACTTAAATTGTAACAGGTTTAAAAAGCGATGCGAAATTAAGAAAAATGCATCTCACAACAAAATAATTACAATCATCAATTTTATTTTCAGCTCAGTAAAGTTACATCTGTAAAGAAAATTCATGAATTTTCTCTACTTTGCACATCACATTTTCAAATTATCTCATTTTCAAATTAATCAAATGCAACACATAGACATAGAAAACTGGGAAAGAAAGGAACATTTCAATTTCTTTTACAGAATGGATTATCCGCAATTTAATATTTGTATGAATCTGGATGTGACCAAGTTTTTGAGCCACACCAAATCACAAAATTTGTCGTTCTACTTTGCTATGATTCACGCGGTAACCCAAATAGCAAATAAGATAGAGAATTTCAAATACAGAATCAGAGAGGGCAAGGTTGTGTTGCACGAACTGGTGCATCCATCGTTTACCTATATGGACAATGCGACGAAAGGCAATTTGTTTAAATTCATTACCGTAGATTTCCAAGAGTCAATACACTCATTTAACACCAGTACAAAAGCAGCATGCGAACAACAGCAAGACTTTCTAGGACTTGAGAAACTAAAAGGAAGAGACGATTTGCTTTACCTTACATGTGTTCCGTGGATTGCTTTTACACATATATCGCACACAATAAGCATAAACCGTAACGATTCGGTGCCACGCATTTCATGGGGAAAATACTTTGCACAAGAAGGTAAAATACTACTACCTTTTTCGGTTCAGGTGCACCACGCCCTAGCCGATGGATTTCATATAGGTCAGTTTGTAAATCTATTGCAAGAGTATCTTGATGATTTTAAATAGGGTTTTTGGGAAAAAGCCAACAATTGCGTTCCTCCCTCCGTTCGGCTTAGGCAGTGCCCATAACTATCAGGCTAATAATTTATTCTATTGATATTGTGTTTCATACCGTTGACTAGCGAGGTGGTGACGGGGAAGGTGAAGGTGTGCGAACAATTGATGAAAAAAAAATGACAAATACAAACAAAAATGTGCGACGTAATGCACTTTTGGCATGGTTTTATAAACAACTATACTACAATTTCAATTAAAAGTGCAATTAATTGCTCGATCCTTGGTTAAAGTCAGAATATTTTATATTTTTACAAATAAAAGAGCAGTATTATGCACTATGTGAATTTAATTAACACAATAAAAGAACGCAGAGAAAACTTGAAGGTTAACCAAGAAAATTTGGCAAAGCTTTCTGGAGTTGGATTAAGAACACTGAAACAATTTGAAAGTGGTAAAGGTAACCCTACTTTACAGACTATTCAGAAAATAGCAGAGGTATTAGGATTGGAAGTTTATTTAAGGGTTAAAACTGAAATAACAGATGAGAAAGGCAAAAATACTTTATAAAAAAACCAAGAGGCTGGCTTATTAATTCAGCATGATAATGGTTCTTTTACCTTCGAATATGATAATTCATGGATAAATGATACAACCAAACCTGCTATTAGTTTAACGTTGCCAAAATTTAATCAGGAATATCATTCTGATTTTTTATTTCCTTTTTTTTACAATATGCTACCAGAGGGGTCAAATAAACAGGTTGTTTGTAAGCTGAACAGGTTAGACATAAACGATCATTTTGGGTTACTTCTCACAACAGCAAAGAATGATACTATCGGTGCTGTAAAAGTTATTAAAATAGAATAATTGTATGATCTTAAATGAAATTAAATATTGTCCGGGTACTTTAGCTGAGGGTCATACAACGTATAGCAGAGCTTGTCTATCTAAAGTATTTAAAGGGAGAAAAGTGAATCATATATTGTCTTATGATTCGCCTTCATCAAATTCAGAAACAGATGAACTATTTAATGACAATCGAAAACGAATGTCAATTTCTGGTGTGCAAGAGAAATTTTCGGTGTTGCTTGATAAAAACAAATTACGGTTAATCAATGAAGGAGAGCAAGGAGAATATATACTTAAACCAATTCCCAGTGCAGGAAAAAGACCGGAGTGCATGCCTGCAAATGAACATCTAACAATGCAAATTGCAAAGCAAGCTTTTGGAATAGAAGTAGCTGAAAACGCTTTGATTTTTTTCAAGAATGGTTCTCCTGCATATATTACAAAAAGATTTGATGTAAAAGAAGGTGGTTCGAAATTAGCACAAGAGGATTTTGCCTCACTTTCAGGAAGAACACCGCAAACACATGGTGAGAACTATAAGTATTCTGGAAATTATCTAGAATTATTTGAAATAATGAAGAAGTTCGTTCCGGCGTACCCCATAGAAGCACCAAAGCTATTGAAAGTATTAATTTTCAATTATTTATTTTCAAATGGAGATGCTCATTTTAAGAATTTCTCTTTAATTGAAACCTCAATGGGTGATTTTAAATTAAGCCCTGCTTATGATTTGTTAAATAGTAGGATACATATTGAGGACAGGGATTTTGCTTTAGAAGATGGGCTTTTACCAAAAAACTTGGCACAAGGTAAAGTCATTTCACAATTTAGAGTTTTATCAGAAAAAGCAGGGATTAGTGAAAAAGTTTATGATGAACTACTACATGCAATGCTTAATAAGACTGGGTTGGTTGAAAAATTAACTTTTTCTTCTTTTTTGGATGAAAAAACGCAAAGAAATTATTTTCAATCTTATCAAACACGACTTAAGAAACTAAATAAAGAATGAAGTACTGGTGGTAGCATTGTGTAGTATTATTGGAAGATGAAGCACGTTCGGCTTAGCCTTATAAGATATAAACGACTTAGGCACAGTTTAAGTCAAACGGGGCTGACCGGGGAATAATTAGTTTAATAATATTCAGAAATAAAAAAATTAAAAACAAACGAATTACTAATGAGATACATATTGACAATAGTATTGATTTTTACTTTTCGATTATTCAACTATGGACAATCAACTGAAAGATTTGATATACAGGAAATTTTGATTTCGGATACTTCCAAAATGATAAATTTTGATGACTTCATTAGGATTGACACCGCTTTCTATCAGGATGAGAGATATTATGTAAGGAGAACTTGTTCCGGAGAATGGGGAGGCAGTATTTGGTTTAGAAACAAGAGTACTGGGATTGAATATTCTTGTTCGGCAACTTGCCCTGTAATTATCAATAAAATCGGTGATAAATATGTATTGACAAATAGTCTTGCACATATGTGTGGTTTTGCCGAGGTGATTGAGATTGATATTCCTGATTCGATGGATATTTTTAGTTTACCACCTCCAAGGGCAGCGAAAAGAAAAATAGAACATAGATATGTTGGAGATAATGAGTCAAAATCCAAAAAGGGTACAACGCTCCTAGTTGATACGATTTGTGCTATGATTCCAATAAGCTTTCCTTATAATGGACAACTTTATCATGTCGTATCTGATTCAAAAACACTTTATCTCAGCCTAATAAAAGAGAATAAATTAATAACGATTGACACGATTTACAACGGATTAGATAATTTTTATAAAAGAGGTGATAAAATTATATATTCATATAGCACAAGTGGATTCAAAACAAAAAATGATCACTATATTGTTTTGTTCGAAAACTCAGGATTGGTTGGATATTTAGATATATACGGAAATAAAATTAAAATGATTAGATATCAATAACTGCACCTGCACATTGGATTTGCAACCCTAATTAAACAAATAAAGGTTTTTCAACAAAAGAAGGGCTTGTAGCTCGGCAGAATAAAGGAAGTAGTAAATTTATAATGAAAGATTATATTTGTTTTATAAGAGAGAAAATGTTTTGGAATATGTTTGAAGTGTAGCGTAAACTTTTAATGCTATGAGGTTGGGCTACAAGCCCTACTTTATAAATAAAATGAAAGGATTTGGGTTGTAAAACCAAACGAGCGGGGTAGCAGGACCTAGATTCACCTTAATATCAGAAATTTTCATTGTTGAAAAATATTTTAATTTATATTTTATGATAATATCTTTCATTAATGTAATTTATTTTTACAATTTTGAACGTACCTTTATTGACTTTTTATAAACAATATTTTCGTATATTTGTAAAAATAAGCAATATCGTCCACAAAACCTGTATTTTATGGAAATAGGAAATAGAATAATGCTCCTTAGAAATGGAAAATCCTGATTGCAAAACGACTTGGCTAAGTAGGCTAATGTCTCAAGAGAGATAATTAGCCGGTACGAAAGAAGCGATGTAACTCCTTCCGTGGAAGTGTCTAAAAAAATAGCTGATGCATTTGGGGTTTCTTTAGATTATTTAGTAGGGGAAGGACAAAACATGATGTTTGATAAACAGCCCCTTAAAAGGTTGCAGGTTATTGAACAAATGAAGACTGATATCAAAGAAAAATTATTTTTTTAATTGATTCCATTATCAGGGGTACAAAGGCTATGCAAACATCTGAGTAGTAATTTAAACTTTTAAAAATTGTAAATTATGGATACTGTAATAATTCAACTTACTACACCAAAAACAATGAGGTTACTCCAGGAGCTAGAAGACCTTCATTTATTGCGTGTGCTTAAAAAGAACATCTCGGAAAAAACTAAACTTTCCGATAAATATGCTGGAAAACTACCAATTAATATTGCTGACGATTTACAAAACCATATCCAACAAAGCCGTAACGAATGGGGAAACAATATATAATCGACAGCAATGGGGTTATTGATTACCTTTCCGGCAAACTCCCTAAAAAAGGAATGGCATTTATGAACCAGATTGTAAATGACATTCCAAACATTTCGGTAATTACAAAAATTGAAGTGTTGGGCTATAAAACAAGTGAAGAAGCAAACCAACTTCTTACAGGGTTTGTGGATGATTCAGTTTTATTTGGCTTGTCTGACGACATAGTTGAACAAACTATTGAGATTAGGAAAGAACATAAAATAAAAACCCCTGATGCTATTATTGCTGCAACTGCTTTGGCCAATAGCCTAACCATCATTACCCGAAACGAAAATGATTTCAATAAAATTGAAGGATTAGAAGTGGTTAACCCTCATAATTTATAGACTACATACTTTAGTTATGTTATCAATATTTTTACAACATAAGTTATCTATCTTATTTACAGAAGAGGCTGCATTTATTCGGATTAACGCCCAACCACATTTAAGTTTAACTTAACTGATAGTGGATTCAACCCTTTAAAACCTTTAGATAAAGGAAAAACAGGCAACAATATCTTTGCAAATGGTTTAGCAAAAAAATTAAGCAACATAATCACTGAAGAAATTAATGACCCTAAACTACTTCAAAAAAAGAAGGATATTATTTGTTTTGTTCCAACCCCCTCAAATATAAAAACATTTTTCGAAAACAAAAAAGGAATAGAACTTTTGGCAAAGCTGCTGCTTGTTAAAGTCAGAGCGCGACTTTTTATTTCTGTATAGCAGTCGCACCCTGACTTGTGAACTGCCGTTTGGCTTCAGCCAACGGGGGAAAAATGCAATGTTTTATAAGGCTTTAGCCAAAAATCCTTAATCATTTAATCATATAAATCCTAATTCAGACATTTTTTTGTAGGCTTAGCCTACTGAAATATGGACGACTTAGGACAGCTTAAGCTGAACGAGAGGAATCACATTTCTTTAACATCTCAAATACTTTTGGTTGAATAATCCAAACACCATATGGGAATACCCAAAAGTAGACTAAGTACTCTAAGGTCTTCTTTATGTTGGCTTTAGCTCCGATTGAAGCTGAAGCTAATAAAAAGGAAGTGTTATAAAATAAATATATTATGCTTATGTAGAAACCAATATTGACAATTTCAAGCAAAAACTTATTACTCGAATTGAAAAAACTTATATTAAAAAGAGAACACAAAATAAGATAAAACTCATGTTTGCTTTGTATAACCAAATAGAAATCTTATACTTATTCGTTAAGTAAGTATAAGATTTCAGACCTATCAAATAACCCCATCCAGTCCAAATGATAGGGAAAAATATTTCGCTAATAAATATTAAACCATCATAGTATCCAAATACCAGTGGAAATGATAATATTAATAGTACCTGCCAATGTTTTAATTTTAAAATTTCATTCATTATCTATTTTTTTTGAATCACAATTATAGTCTAGTGTAAATATGTTATCTATTTTGTCTCTATAAAGATGTACATCATAACTTCCACTATCTTTTTTTATACTGTCATTAATTTCAATATACTCAAATAAATAGGTGTAATCCCAAGTCAAATCCAATGTATCTACTATCCCTCTATTTTCAACAATTACTAAACTAAAATCGTGATTTTTTTTATCTTTATATTTGTTTATTACTTTACCAAAGTAAACTAAAGATTTATCCTTCTCATAACAAGAGCATCTAATTTCATTGGCAGATGGAAGATTCCTATTCATTATTATTGCAAAAATAATAATACCAATAAAAGAAAGAATGATTTTGATTGTTTTAATTTTCATAGTTAATTCAATATTAGTAATCCAATCATTGGAAGTATAGGCAATGTATAAGTTTTTGATTTTCCTTGAGTATAACCAACATCTAATCCATTAGAAAAAGATACTGTATGTGCTCTATATGTAGGACTAATCCCTTTTGTAGAATTTGCATTTGACGAAGCTGTGTATCCTGCGATAAAAAGACTTCCACCTGCAAAAACACCATCGCCAGAGATACTTGAAGTAGTGACGTTATTACCATTTAACGGTTGAAAATATGTTAAATCAAATGAAAATAATGTTAATGCAACAGAAGGTTCAATTTCATGTATAGAAAAATAAAGGCAACTTTGTGCCGAAGCATTTTTAGAAACACCATAACTTATCCCGTACCCTGATGCAACTATACCTTTTCTTTTCCAAGGTGTTGCAAATGAATGAGTCAAACCAAACGCAATGCCAGGAATCCCAGATATCTTTCTAGGATGATCTTTAATATTATTAACTGTTGGCGTTTTAAAGAGTATATCAAGATCTATTACGAAGCGCTTTTTTATAGAAGTTGCAGGAACTCTTACATAGTCCGTTGGCGGATCATCTCCTGGAGTTAATCTTCCATCAGGGTCAAATCTGTTCATCCAATTATTCCCCATAGCCAAATACGGGCTCCAGTATTGCCCGGCGGGGTCGGTAGTCATCCAACGACCTATACGTGGGTTGTAGAGTCGGGCTTCGAAGTGGTTGTAGTCAGTCTCAAAGTCGTACTCGGCAAACTGCCCTTGGTAGCCAAAGCGGTAGGTTGTGCCAATAGTATATGTTTTGCATGTTGACATACTCAAATATAAAAACTTTTTCCGAAAACAAAAAGGAATAAAACTTTGGCAAAGTTGGTACTACTTCCTTTCATAGCCGTTTGGCTTCAGCCAACGGAGGGAAATTGCAATGTTTTATTAGGCTTTAGCCAAAAATCCTGACAATCATTTAATCTTATAAATCAGTGGTTCAGATAATTTTTTGCAGGCAGTAGCCTACTGAAATTGTTTGATTGAGGAAAGCCTTATATTAGAATATATTCATTAAAAACACCTAATATTGTGTAATATTGCCTATCAGTAATGCATAACACATTCCTATTATTACTAATTATCTGATTGATTTATATTAATAGGAAATTTTATTAAAGATATCAAATAGATAATCAATATTATATGCTGGATATTAAATATAACTAAACAATTTCAAAATATGTTTAAAAGGTTTATCGGTTTTTTTATTTTTTCTTTGATAATGATGGAAATGTACATTTTAACCATGGATGGCACTGATGAATATAATTCTTTTTGGAATAATTTTTTATTAGGACAATTAATAGCATTCATTGTATCTATAATAATAGCAATTGTTGCTACATTTGATAAAAGGTTTTAACTAAAAGCAAAAGGTACGAAAAAGTTATAAATGTCTTTTTATTTTATAGATTTGAATAAATACAAATGCATTGTAGGTTCTTTGCTAATTTAGATTTCATTAAGAGTATCTAAACAAAGGGCAAGTAATTATTCATGTAAGAGGCTTGTAGTATCTTTTTTCTTAAAAAAGTTTAACATTAAATAATATGACACTAATTTTTTCTTAAATAGATATTATCTAGCGTCGTTTTTTATCATTTAAGGTTAATATAAACCTAAATATCAAAAGTCCGATAATTGTAACTGCAAATGATAATACTTCATTCTTAGTTTTTAACATAATATAAAAACTTATAAACAATATTATAAATGCTAATAAATACAACAAACAACCTTTCATTTTAAAACCTTTGTAATTAAATTTTATTCTTTTCTGATATAAGTATTATTTTTTGTATTCCATATTATTTTTATTTCGGGTAAATTTATTTCTAAAATATTTTCCCCCGTTCGGCTTAGGCTGTGCCTAAGTCGTTTATATTGTACAAGGCTATGCCTTTCTTTAAAATTATTTTCTATAAAATTTAAGACTTTCAAAATTTCAAATATACTAGCTAAATCTGCAAATATGTTTATTTTCTATTTTATGGGCAATAGCCCATTGAAATATGACCGACTCAGGCACAGCCTGAGCCGAACAGAGCTTAGATACAAAAAATAAATAAAAAGAAAAACAATTACTTAACCAGAACCAAAGGGAAATCTTGCCCAAATCCATATCCGGTAGGGTATTGCGGGGTGAGCATGTACTCTTCGGTTATTTGAGGCACTCGGTCCTCTACATAAGACTTTAGTTCGTTGGCAGTAATTTTATTATCGGTACTCCCACCATCTGCTTTGCCCGTAAGTGCTTCTATGATTGCGTAGGTAAAAATGCCATGACCTAAGGTTTTCAGTTCGGTAGCAAATTGCATAGCTCCACTGGCAAGTAGAAAAAACGTACCCGAACTTCGAGCAAGTTGGGCTACTGCTTTTTCTCGAGCAGCTCCACGAGTCATAACAGCATCAAGCGCCCCACCCGACTGGCATGCGTCTATTACGAACAGCTGTTTTCCGGCAGGTATGTTTTTGGAATATTGCAAGAGCACATTGGCAGAAATAGCTTTCTCATCCAACAATTTATCGTCGCCATAAAGTTTTGTGACATCTTGAGTGATCAAATAAAATTCGGGTGCATTTTCTGCACTTCCGGTACTCATAACTCCATGTCCGGCAAAGTAGAAAAGAAATACATCTTCCGGTCCTGCTTGTTTTGCTATTGTACTTATTTTCTCTTCTATAGCTTCTCTGGTAACCTCTTGGTCTTTTATAAAAAAAGTATTTACCGTTTTAAAAATTTGGTTGGTTCCCTGTTCTACTTGTTTCACAAAAGCCTTAGCATCTGATGTGGCGTATGTAAGTGCATAGCTAGGGTTTGCATATTTATCTATACCGGCAGCAAAAAGGTATAAATCCACATCCGATTCTAGTCCGTCGTAATTAATATTCAGTTTGGCAGGTTCAGATTCTACCCTGTTTTTGTTTAGTGCAATTACCGAAATGTTGTTTAAGCCGTGAGATAGGGTCAATTCAATAGCTTTTTTAAACGATTTACCTTCCTTTATTACCGATTCGTTAAGAAACTCGCTTTGCACCAATTTTTTATTGTGATATATTCTCACCTCATCAACACCTCCACCTTTGTCGGTAATTTCAAAGGTTAAGGGTATTTTTTTGGCTGCCCATTCAATAGTATCGGCAATGAAAAGTTCGCCACGTTTATCTTCATCATTTAGACTCAGAGCAACTTCGGGCGAGTGCTTCATATATTCTAGTACACCCAAGCCTCCGTCGGGAAATTTCTCACCCTTCATAAGTCGTTCTATGAGCTTCGGACTATAAAACTTTTCAAACAAAGCACCTATAGAAATTACATCAAGCCCCGATACATAATTTATATTTTTCAGAGCATCGGGAGAGCCATCGAACTGCCCACCCGGAGATTTTGAAAGCCAGTTTTGGCGGTCTATGCGCAAGTAGGTATATAGCTCCTTTTGCGATTGTAAATCCCAAAGTTGAATAATACCGTCGGTGGTACAAGAAATAAGGCGATCGTTATTATTTGAGAAATGTAAAGAAGCAATTGCGCCATACTGTACGGGCAGAGTATAGAGCAATTTAAAGGTATTTGCATCTAAAATGCTAATGGTTTTATCATTGCCCCCACAGGCTATATATTTTCCGGCTTTATGATAAGCTACAGCATTAAAAGCACTTTTAGCATCGCCAAATTTACCAATGAGCATACCGTTAAGCATATCCCACTTTCTCACCCTACCGTCGAGACCCGATGAAACTATTGATTTGGCATCATTACTAAAATCAAAATCAGTAACAACAGAATTATGACCAATAAAGGTTCTGAACTCTTGCAAAGCATCGGTCTCAATAAGCTTCAAATTTTTATCTAAGTATGAACTTAGTAAATAGAGGTTTCCGGGGGTAAATCTGGTTTTAAAAGGAGCTATATCGTTAAAATTCATTGTTTTTAACAGTTTTGTAGTCTTCACATCCCAAAGCTTTGCATTTCCAGTCCAACTGCTACTTACGAGTGTGGCGTCGTCGTCGGAAAAGGCAATGTCAAAAATGAGTGAATTATGTGCTTCAATAGTCTTTGTTTTTTTACCCGTTTTTGAATCCCAAAATATGATATTCCCATCGGCGCCAGCAGTAGCAATTTCAGTTCCGGCGTTATTATACGCACAGGCTGTAACTTGCTTACCATGCCCGGTGAGCGTAAATATAACTTGCCCGGTAAACAGATTTATGACCTGAGCCGCCGAATCTATTTTTCCCTTTACTATCATCATGCCATCGGGGTGCACAGCCAATGCCGATTTTATGTTAAGATACTTAATAATATCAGCATCTATCCAGTTGTTTTGTTTGTAAGACAGTCCATTATTAGCGGCAGCATTCATAAAGCCTGAAAGCTCCCGTATGGTTTTGCCGGTACTAGCTTGTTTTATAATTATAGTATTGTTTAAGGTTGATAATGCGAGGTTGTTTTTTTCTGTAATTGAAGGCTCAAATGGCATTCCCTCTACCTCCCATTCAAATATTTTTTTTCCTGTATTACTATCCCAAACTATGGTTTTATCTTCGGCCTGAGAGATGCAGTAAGCATCGTCGGGGCTGAATCTTAATACATCTACATCGATTTCATCTACATGAGTTGAAAGTGTTCTGATGAGCTTACCGTTTTCTGCATTCCAAAGATGTAGACCTGAATATCTGGCCGATGTAAGTATTCTTTTGCCATTATTAGAAAAGCAAACGCTCGTATTACATCCATCGCAACGGACATTTGTATCGGCATAGAGTCTGTACTTTTTTATTCCGGTAAGTGCATCAAATGTTTCGGCAAAAAGCTTGGTCGAACCAACAATAATCTGCTTTCCATCGGCACTGTAGGTCATATTTCTGGCTTTATCGAAGGGTATAGATTTAACCTCATTGCCGGTAATAATATTTTTTATAACTACCAGATTATAGGTATGCGATGTAAGAATATTAGCATCATCGGCACTAGTAATTGTTTTTGAAATGCTCATATTGAAAGGCGTTTCAAAAGTATTCACTAATAGTCCGGTAGCAGTGTTGAAAACGAATATCTTATCTCTATCGTCTTTGAGTAAGACGTAGGTTTCCTTCTGACTGTAACAGGCTGTTAACAGATATTCTTTGGGCAGATAAAAACTCTGTTCAGTTTTTCCAGTAGCAATATCGGTTATATATGCATAGTTATCGGCTCCTGAAGAAAGCAGATATTTACCGTTGGCACTAAAGCTAAGCGAATGTATTTTGGCTGTGTGTGTAGAAATGGTTCGGAGCTGTTTCCCGTTTGTCATATTCCAAAGAATAATACTGTGGTCGTTGGCTCCGGAAGCTAGAATTTTACCATCGGGACTAAAAGCAAGATTGGATACAAATTTCGTATGTCCTCTTTGTATAACCGCCTCTACCGGATAGGTTGTAGACTGAGCATTTGCGGTAAGAGTATACAGAAATGATAGTAGAAGTATGAATGGCGTTTTCACTAGATTTTGATGTTTTAATTTATACAATGATAAATATTTTTTTTTGAATTGGCGTTAATTAGGATTTTTTTTTGAATCGAACCCCTTTTGTAAATTTCAACATTTGAAAACGAACTTTACCGATTACATAAATTCTCTTCGGCTTGATGAAGCCAAGCTGCTTTTGCAAAATTCTAACCTGAAATTTACCATTGAACACATTGGTTTGGAATGTGGATTTGGTTCAAAAAGAACTTTTAATAGAGTTTTTAAAAAAAGTACTGGACAAAAACCATCAGAGTTCAAGAAAAATTATGAACTGAGCAATTGAAAGCTTTTGATTAGATTATTTTATTTAAATACAGACACTTACAAACATGTCTCATTTTCTAAAACAGTACATATTTTTCAACTTTCACCTCAAGATTGTAAGTAAAAGTAAATCTTTTGGGTCAAAACTTTTTATTAAAAATCTATAAGATATTAAATTTTCTAGATTCAATAAAAATACTTAATTCTATAACCTAAAAAATCTATTATTTATGAATTATTTTACAAAATATCTGAAATTATTTTCAGGAAAATTCTCTCGTAGTATTTTATTCTATAAAGATAAATCTCATGTTCCTAAAATTGCAGCAATACTGGTTTTCAGTTTGTTCTTATCTGCAACAAATCTTTTTGCCGGGCACAATTTCTCAATAAGTGGCGCGAGCGATTATCAATATGTTTTTTCATTTAATGAAATATGGACAAATCATTACGATTGTTCAAATAACAACACATTAATTAGAGCCGAAATAGGCAGCTTTGGTTCGGGTAATTACCTTTTTAGCAATTATGTATCTCCAGGCACATCGAGTGGTTCATTTGCTCATGTTGTAGGACCAAGTTATTATGAAACTTTTTATATAACCGTATATTATTCAGGAAAAGAATCTTATATTTCTTGCGCTACTCCAACTTCAGAATCAACCAATGTTAAACTTAATGGTGGTATAGGAACATATACAAGTGCTATCAAACCAGTTGCATCATTTACCGCTTCGCAATTTAAATCAGATTCTTATATAGATTTGGCATGGACAAAAGGAACTGATATTCCTGATGATAAACACCAATACAAAATTTATCGTAACTATGAATTGATTGCAACTGTATCTGGTTCTACGCGTACATATCGCGATAGTGGCTTGCAACCTGGTACTACAAACTTCTATTACATTGAAACGTACTCTTCTGTTTGGGGAGGTCATACTTCTTCAAGTAGAAGTGCTGAAGGTAAAACATGGACATCTAATTTTGCTGCAACCGATGGAACACAATCAGGTGCCAAACTTACTTGGTCTGATTTAAGTACTCATATAGAGAGCTTACAGATTTATCGTTCTACAGATAATGGAAATACGTGGGATCAACTCATTTCAGGGCTCGACAAAGCAACAATAAGCTATACAGATAATACCGGAATACCCGGCTGTACCTATCTTTATAGATTAACACCAATTAAGTCGGGAGAGACTTTGATAAGTGCTCAAGATGAGGGTAGAAGTAAGCCAATTGGCAAAATTTCAGGTACAGTAAAAACTCGTTTCGGAACCCCTGTTTCCGGAGTTACAATTACTTTGTCAGGCTCATTTGATGACAATAAAGGTACTCAAACAGCAAATAGAGCTGTTCAAACAGATGCAGAAGGTAAATTTTCATTTTCTGAGTTGTATTTTTATACAAATGCAACATTTAAGATGGAGCCTTCTAAACCAAATCATGTATTTAATTATACTGAACTTTCTAGAACGCTCGACGATTTAACAACATCAATGAGTGATGTGCACTTTATCGATACTACAAGATTGGTAGTAACCGGCAAGGTTGATTTCTCATTTACCGAGGATGTTGTGTCGTGCCCGAAAGATAGTGTTGAGATATTGTTAAACGGTAATTCTGTTAACATTTTTACCAACTCAAAGGGTGAGTATGGAATTGTTGTAAACGAAGAGGGAAAACATACAATTACACCAAAATACTTAAATCATACCTTCAGTCCGGCTCAATATGAAGTTGAAGTGTATGATTTTGTGTACGATCAAAATTTTAATGACATTACAACCGATACCCTTTATATAAGCCTTAAAAGTGGCTGTAAATCTATAATTGCCGATTATGCCGAATTTCAAATCTCTTCGGCTAGTCCGGTTGGGTGTTTTACTAAAACAGTTACTTCTGATGCGAGTGGAAATTATACAATTCTACTCCCTGCCGACAAATATTCTATTCAGTTGAAAAACGTAGTAGTAGATGGAACACCAAATACAAACATATTGTCTTATTTTGGTGAAGACCCAATTGTAGTAGATATTTCGCAACGCGATTCTACAAATAAAGCTCACAGAGCAGATTTTGTGTATCGTTCTCATCCGGTTATTACACTTTCTCAGGAGATTGATACGGTGTGTATAGGCAACTCTTTTGTGCCGGTAATGGAGCAGAATCAGAGTTATTTAATCTCTTTAAATATTCTTGAGCAGTATTCTTATATTGATGAAACGACAAGCTGTAATGTTGATACGGGCTCTGTAGTTATATCTGACGATGTTAGCGATAAAGGTACTATAACGGTTCCATTCTCAAATGGACTTTGTCAATATAAAGTTTTGGCAGGTCTGCCAAATATTGCAGCAGGTGGTACTTACCCATACTTAAAACTTATAGAATTTCAGGCAGTTGTAGACAAAGCTACTTCAAATAATCTTCAGAAGTATGTATTGGTAAAGGGGCATAGACCTCGCACCCAAACTTTCGTAACCAAAACTCCTGAATTACCATTATTAATTATTCACGACCCTAATGGTGATATGAGTAATTGTTTCATAGAAAAAGATTCAACGTTTACCACTAATATTACCTCTTCATATCAATTAGGTGGAGAAGGAGGTTTATGGCTTGACATGAAGATTGGTGGGGGTGTTCCAATTCCATTTACCGGTATTGAAATAGGAGCTGCTGCAATTATAAAAGCAAGCTTTGCAGCCGGTGGTAGCGATGGCAATGAAGATGAAACTTCCGTAACTTTCTCTGCAAGCAAAACCATATCTACTTCGGACGATAAGGGTTATATTGGAGTTGATGCTGATGTGGTTGTTGGTGCATCATTTAACATGAGCTACGGACTTACCGATGTTGTGGATTATGATTCTAAAACTTGTTCAGTTGTGAGAGATACTATGCTTCGATGGGGTACTCAAGATATTGCAACCGATTATCATTACACTATTGGTCACATTAAAAACGTACTTATTCCTCAGTTAAAAACATTAGAAAGATTGTCGAATACTGACTCTGCACTCTTATATAGAGATGCTATTGAAGTATGGCAACAAGTAATTGCAAACAACGAGTTAAATAGAAAAAATGCAACTATTGAAAACAATGTTTCTTTAAGTGCAGGTGTTGGATATGATTATGTATACAGCAATTCGAGCGATGAATCATCTAAAATAAGCTATAATGCTTATATTAATATTGAAGCTGCTTTGGGTGCAGAAATTGGTGCAGGTAAATTCAATGAAACTAGTTTTGGTGTATCGGCAAAATTTGCTTGGAATACATCTGGATCAACAACTACAACACTTAATAAAACTACCACTGTTGGATATCACCTCGAAGATGACGATTTTGGCGACTATTTCAGTATGAATATAGGTAAAGACCGTGTTTATGGTACACCTGTGTTCAATTTGGTAAATGGTGCTAGTAGTTGTCCGCACGAAGCGGGAACTCAATATAGAGACAGACTACAACTTACTATGGATGGTTATACGGTAAGAAATATTCCTGCCGATAAACAAGGTGTTTTTAAACTTAATATGAGCAACATAAGCGAAAGCGAAGACGACTGGACTTTCGATATAAAAGTAATAGGTTCAAGCAATCCTGATGGTGCTATTATTTCAATAGGAGGAGAAGTTGTAAATTCTAATCCTATATCATACTATTTGCCGGCCGGGAAAACGGTTAGTCCGGTACTTACTGTGGCTAAAGGACCGTTGGCTGTAGAGTATGAGAATCTGCAAGTAGTAATGTATTCTCCTTGCGACCCTTCGGTGAGCGATACGGTAACCTTTTCTGCATTCTTCCAAAATGAGTGTAGTGAAGTAGATCTTTATAGTCCGGGCAATAATTGGTTGCTTGACAAATCAGATAATAACAAGCTGGCTATTGCATTTTCTAAATTCGATGCCAACAATCCAAATTTAAAGAATATCAGTTTACAATATAGAAGCTTACCTGCAGGCGACTGGCAAACCGCAGTGGTTATAAATAAAGAACTACTTACCGATAAGTATTTTGATTATATCTTTAATGTTTCAGCCTTGAAAGATGGTAATTATGAGTTACGTGCCACTGCCAATTGTGGTAGTTCAATAGGTCTAATCTATTCTCCTGTTTATACCGGAATCATAGATCGTCAGTCTATTGTTTTATTTGGAAAACCAGAACCTACCGATGGCGTTTTAAATATTGGAGAGTCTCCAAAGGTTGTATTCAATGAAGGTATTGATTGTGGTATAACCTATACTCCAGCTAAAATTGAATTGCATTTGGATAGTATAAAAGGTGCTATAGTTCCTGCCGATTTTACCTGCAATGGTCAAAGTATAGTGGTTGAGTTTGATAATAGTGTTGATATTGCTGCTCTAGAAGGCAAAGAAGTATTTGCAATGCTTTATAATGTGAAAGATATTTATGGAAATAAAATGAATGATACCATAAGTTGGTCATTTATAATAGATCAATCTACTTTGTATTGGGAGCCGGCAAACATAAATGCTACTTTAATCACTGGTAAAAGCGATACGCTTATAGCTGTATTGAAAAACTCGGCTCCGACTGAGAAAATTTTTGCCCTAGATAGTTTGTCATCTTGGCTTAAAGCTGAGCCAGACTCAGCTACAATTCCTGCAAATGGTGAAATTGAAGTGAAATTTATTGTTGACAAAAACCTAAATCCTGACACGTATATTGATACCGTAAAAGCAATTGCAGAAGGCATTTCTTCTAATCTGTTGATAGATTTAAATGTAATTACAGCCCCTGTTGTATGGACGGTAAATCCAACGGCCTATACATATTCTATGAATATTGTTGCTCAGTTTAGCAAAACTTCCGAAAACGCTACTTTATCTACAAACACAAAAGATATAATAGGTGTTTTTGCCGGAAACGAATGTAGAGGTTCTGCAAATATTGAATATGTTGCCACTGCTAACGCCTATGTTGCATTCCTTACAGTATATGATACTGTTGAATTTGGACAGGAATTGACTTTTAAATTCTGGGATGCTAATGAAGGTAAAGAGTATATTGCAAGTAATGTATTACAGTTTATGAACAATGCTGTAATGGGTAAGACTACAAATCCATATATGCTTTATTCTGCCGGCGAAGCTCATAATATTGTAATGAAAAAAGGATGGAACTGGTTCTCGCTTGTAGGTGAAAATTCTGATATGAGTCCGGCTTCTTTACTTAGTTCTATTAATCCGGGTGAAAATGCAATAGTAAAAGGTATTGACGGATATGCTCAGTTTTACAATGGTAAATGGATTAATGCATCATTAGGTTTACTTAATGGAAAAAGCAGCTATGAAATGTATCTTGATAAAGCTGATACTTTAACTTATTTAGTAAGCAATAAAGCCGATTCTATAAATGTATCATTGAAAAAAGGATGGAACTGGATTGCTTATCCTAATACAACCATTACTGAGATAGATTCTACACTTAAAAATGTGGCTGCAGTTGATGCAGAACTTATAAAAAGTCAGACCGAATTTTCTGTTTTCAGTCAGCAAAATACCGCTTGGGAAGGAAGCTTGAAATTTTTCAATCCGGGTATGGGTTATAAATATCAATCAGCATCAGAAAGAAATGTTACTATAAAGAGAAAAAGTAATCTAAAAGCTGGTGAAGAAAACGTTGAGCCTTCCGATTTTGAGTTCAATATGCCGCTCACTGCTGCAATTAAAATACTCAGTCAAACGGTAGATCAAAGCACTAAATATGTTGTATATGCTTATATTAACGATATTTGTGTAGGTATTGCAAAACCGGTTTTAATATCTGAGGTAAATGATTATAGAGTGTTTATAATTATTTATGGCAACAAAGAAGATTTAAACAAAGACATCAACTTTAAGGTATATGACGAGACCGATAAAGCATTCGTTACTGCATATTATACTCCGGTTGTATTTAGTCCTGAGGAAATAAACAGCGGTATAGGTTCTCCTTATGTATTGAAATTGTATAATGATGAAAATTCTATTGATGAGCTTAGTAAAATGGGCATGGAATTAAGTCAAAATACTCCGAATCCTTTCAATAATACTACTACAATAGAATATGTATTACCGGAAGATATGGAAATAGATTTGTATCTGACTACCATTTTAGGAGTAAAACAAACAATTTATTCCGGATTTCAAACCGCAGGGAAACATTCAATTGTATTGCAAGCAAGCGATTTCCAAACGGGTGTTTATAATTATGTTTTAGAATCTACTAAGGGTAAAATAGCTAAACAACTTGTTGTTAAGTAACAGTAGATTTAGTGTCCATTTAAAAGGCTGTCTGAGATTATTCAGGCAGCCTTTTTTTTATAATCTAGCAGTTTCAAATTATTCTACATTATGAACCACAACTTTATTTTGAAAGTTCAGCGGCAAATACATTTTTTTCTCTTTCTCTAAATATAGAAAATCGCCCACGCTTTCTTCAGTTTTTAGCAGAAAATTATATCTACCATCAGGAGTTATGGTAAACAGTTCGCCGGCTTTCCAAGAACTTACCATAAGAGAATCGCCATTAGACTGTATACCGTCGAGTTTGCCTAGTTTAGTTTTGCTGATTGCTTTAAGTTCTAAGGTTTCTAACTGCAACTCCCAAAAAGTACCAACGGAATCTTGTTCAGTTTTAGAATCATCAAGTCGGCCCCAGCCACCAATAAAAAGTTTGTTGCCTTTGCAAAGTAAGCCGTTAGGGTGATGCAAAGAATCATTTTGATAGATACTTGAAAGAACACCCAAGGTATCAAGTTTATAAATTGAAGAAGTTACCATGTCAGAGACAAAAACTTCACCTTTTGCATTTATTGCAATATCATTGAACATTCCAACTTCGGGGGCGGTATATTTGTTTAAAATCTTACCGCTGGCAATATCTATTTTACATAAATACTTCAAATCGGCAACATATAAAGCACTTTTGCTGATTGCAATTCCTTTAGGAGAAAAAAGGCTATCGCACCATTTTAATTGTATTATTTCTCCGGTTTCTAAAGCCAATTTTGAAATGAAACCATTAGCAACCGCATCATCATTGCCTATGTTTGACACGAATAAACAGTTCTCATTTTCATAGTAAGCAATAGATTCGGGGTGAGTGAAGCCAACTTGCGTCCAAACAATGGAATTTGCCGAAGAGTCTTTTTCAGTTTGGGTTTCTTGTACTTTAGAATTATTGTTGCAAGCAGCAAAAACAATTGCAGACGATAATAATATAAAAGTTCGGTTTAGCATAGTTTTAAATATTTAGTGAATGAATATTTGTTCAATTTAGTAAATAATAAATCATACAAATTTATAATTAGTAATCATTACAAAATAAATGCTTATTCAATAAACTGATACAATGTTTTGAATAAATAGTATTCAGAAATGTATGTAAACTGCGAAATAGCGAGGCATCAGGAAAATCGTCAAACTGCATATTGAAATGATAGAATAGTGCGGTGGATTCATCTATTTTAGCCTGCCGAGAGGTTTAGCTAGTGCTAAATTCATATTTATAAAGTACTTATTTTCGCTTTGATAAAATGTAAGTGAACACACTAACATTGGCAATACTTGTATAAAAAAAACCGCTAAATTGATTTATATCACAAATTAGCGGTTCAAAAGAAATTTTTAGCAGCATACAATTATTTAGTACGGCCTCACGGACTCGCCATGCAGTGTAATGTCGAGACCTTTACGCTCTTGAACACCCGAAACTTTTACACGAACAAATTTATTTAGTATTTTTAACATGTATAAAGTAAAATAATAAGCATAAACACAAGCAAACAAAACAGCAAGTATTTGTATTCCTAAGAACTTGCTACCTTCTGTAAAATTGTAAAATAAACCATCGGCACCATTTACGTTTATTGTTTTAGTAGCAAAGAGTCCGAGTAATATAGTACCCATAACGCCACCCATGCCGTGTACGCCCCAAACATCGAGAGCGTCGTCCCAGTTTTTCTATGCTTAAACCTTACAGCAAACCAACAGCCGGTAGCCGCAATAACTCCAATCAACATTGCAACAGGAATGGTTACATAGCCCGAAGCGGGAGTAATTGTTGCCAACCCAGCTACAGAACCAGTCATAAGTCCAACAAAAGTAGGTTTCTTTGCTCCGGTGTTCCACTCTAAGAGGAGCCATGTAATAGCTGCAAAAGAAGCTGCTACATCGGTATTTATAAATGCGGATATGGTAACTCCATCAAGGTCGAGCTCACTACCGGCATTAAAGCCATACCACCCAAACCAAAGCAATGCGGTTCCAACTGCTACGAGTGGAATGTTGCTCGGAACATTATCTCTTATTTTTCTGCTACCAACAAATCTTATAGAAGCCAATGCTGCAAAACCAGCGGTTGCATGCACTACAATTCCACCTGCAAAATCTAAGACTCCTAACGATTGTAATATTCCACCACCCCAAACCATGTGTACAAACGGATAATAAACCAAGAATTGCCACAAAATAAGAAAGAAGATATACGATTTAAAGGTAACTCTATTTACAAAAGCACCAGTTATGAGCGCCGGAGTAATGATGGCAAACATCATCTGATAACAAACAAAAACCAATTCCGGAAATCTTTTTTGAGGTGAATACACCGAATGAGGTTCAATGTTGCTGAGGAATATTTTATCAAAGTTACCATAGATTCCAAAAAAATCGTTTCCATCGGCAAGTGAACCACTAAAACAGAGCGAATAACCGAAAGTTACCCACAAAACAGTAGATAAACCTAAGGAGGCAAAACTCTGAATCATTACCCCCAGAATGTTTTTCTTGCAGGCGAGCCCGCCGTAGAAAAACGCTAGACCTGGAGTCATAAGCATAACCAAACTGGTAGCGAACAACATAAATGCTGTTAATCCGGTATCAAACATAAAAAAATATAGCTAAATAAATATTTCCAATTGTGGCGCAAAAGTAAATATATTTTTAATTAGTCCTACATTTTTGTGTATGAAATTACATTAATGAAAATTATATAATTTGAACACCTTATATGAGATACCTGATGAATAGAAAAAACCTAATATATTGAATTTTTGGTAAGAAGAATTATTTTCTATGTTTATGAATATTTTTTTAGGTGCTATATTCATTAAAGAGGCTGTCTTTACTTTTTAGACAGCCTCTTCATTTTTATTCAAAAGTATAGGTGAGCGTTTTGTTCCCATTTTCTTGAATGTATTTGTTCCAATTTTTTTCTTTAAAAATGGAATTATCAAGAGTGTCTTCTCTTGTCATGATTACAACACTATCTTTAAGACCATATATTACAGCAGAATCGTAAGGAAAACTTAATACATCTCCTGACTGATATGGTACTTGAACATCGTAAAAAATTGAATCCATATTCGAATTGATTTTTATTACTCTCTGAATACTATCATTGTTATACAATTCACATGTAATGCTTTCACTAGTTTTGTTTTTAAATTCATAATCTAAATATATCCAGCGGTCACAAGAGAATGTACTTAAAATTATTATAGCAAATATTATTTTTTTCATATTTTTCTTTTTTAAATATAATTTTACTCAGCTTTAAATATAATTTTAATAATAATATGCTTCAAAAAGTTTAAGAACATCTGTTCTATCTTTATTCAGGTTTTTTGCCAGAAGAATAAGTTTATACGTTAAAGGTGATTCTACATTTGGATCGAGAGAATAGAATAAATCTGAGATGGAGTAACCTTCGGCATTATAGTAGTACCGAACTCCGTTAGTTGTTCTTAGAAAATCTATATTTGAATCATTTAAATCCCAAAATAATCCTCTAGGAAGCCAACGATCATTTCCTTTTGCTTTTGGCGAATAATCTTCATAAGAAAGTGCAGTATAATTCCTTGGACTATATTTCACTTGATATTTATAGTTTGTAAAATTATAACCTTTAAAATAAGCCCAAGCCTTTCTAGTTGCGTTTATTAAATCTTGCTAATTAATTTTAGAGTTTTCAAACCATAAACAAGTATTTCATTTTTATCAGTCTTATCATATTGGTTATTTTGATTTGTGTCGTAATGTCCGGTAATCACAAGATTTCCAGTCAACTTATTTACTACCCATGTTCTTACAAAAAACTTATCATCTGTCAACTGAGTTTTTTCAATACCGTCGGGCGATAAGACTATGATTTGTGTCGGGTCATTCCATTCAATGCCACCTTTTCCATCAAGGTCAACAATCTTTGCAGACACTATTAGTAAATTAATTCCTAAACTGTCAATTTTAATTTGTTCAATCATTTCTGTCCTTGAGTCAGTTGGAAAGTCTACTTGTTTTGTCTCGCCATTCTTTGAATTTATGAATAAAAAGTACTTACTTTTAGTTTCAAGCATTTTACCCCAATTTTCAATTGAGGCTATTACAAATTCAGTTCCAACAACTTCGGTTAATTTATTAAAATGAACGTAGTTATATTTATCTTGTCCGTAAGTCAATAATGTTAATACGGTGAAAGCAAAAAATAATGTTTTTCTCATAATCTTCTTTTTTTTTGTAATTTCATATTATATTGTGTATTCTGAATAGGTAATTGAGGACTTCAAACCAAACAACCCGTTGCGGTTTAGAACTTGCCTAAATTAATTGCACCTAATTTGCGCAAAAATAGCCTTCCCAATAGGCATTATTTATTCCAAATCTAGCGTTATCATTATGTTCTCTTTTACCTTATCTATCAATGTCGAAGGCAAATCACCTATTCTTTTTATCAAACGTTTATTATCAATCGCTCGAATTTGGTCTATCATTATATCGCAGTTTTCACTTAAATTAGCCATACCCTTTTTTAAATGTACTCTCAAAATATCTGCGTCATTTTCTACATTTGTCGTTATTGGGCAAATAATCGTTGACGGATGTGGAATTTTATTTAGTAGATTAGTCTGCAAAACCAATACAGGTCTTGTTTTACCGGATTCAGTCCCTATTTGTGGATTTAAATCGGCAATCCAAATTTCATATTGCTTAATCGACATAATCTATCCTTTCGAAATCATTTAATATATCAATAGAATCACTTTTGACTAAATCAGAATCTCTTTTAAGTCTCTCCTCCAGTATGTGTCTTCTTTGAAGCTTATTATAATACTCAAGAGCTTCATTAATATATCTATTCCTTGGAATCTTGATTCGAGAAAGAATATTTTCAGTCTCGCAAAATATAGAATCGTCTATTTTTAATGATACCGTTTTCATAAAACAATTTTTTTATACCACAAAAGTATATCATTTTAGTATATTAGTCAAGTGAATTTTTGCGAATTTGCTATTTTCTTCATACGGCATGACAACTCTATATACTCAACTCTGCAACGAAAGTCAGAGCTTGAAACTGTTGCCTGTTCAAGTTTGTACCTCGGACTTTACGAATTTTCAAATTTTAAGCTCTCTTTTTATATCGCCACACTGCCATTGAAAATATGCAAATGGCATAAATTGCAAGGGTTGTGACCTCTTGTTTAATATGTCTAAGTTCTGAACCTTTGAGTAGTACCATTCGCATTATTTTTATAAAATACGCAATTGGGTTTATTCTGTTTAGATTTTTTGCCCAATCGGGCATATTACCAACATCGGTAAACAATCCACTCATTAGTATAAAAATCATTATAAAAAAGAAAGCCACAAACATAGTCTGCTGCTGGGTAGATGATACGGTTGAGAGTAACAAGCCCAAACCCATAACCAAAATAAGGTAAATAACGGCTACACCAAATACTAAAAACAGACTTCCAACTATAGGAATATGAAATAAGAGGAATCCTATGGTAAGTCCGAATGCCAGTTCTACCAAACCAATAATAAGAAATGGGAAAAGTTTTCCGGCTATAAACTCATACTTCTTGACCGGAGTTACATTTATCTGCTCTATGGTGCCAAGTTCCTTTTCGCGAACCAAATTCATACTTGAAAGAATGATGCCTATTAGCGTTACCAAAAGCACTAGTATGCCCGGAACCATGTACGACTTGTAGTTGAGTTCCGGATTGTACCAATAAGACTCATCAACCTGAATGCTCTTAATGCTCCCATTTGCCGATATTGGCATAATTTGGGGCAGAATACTCTTATTGTAATTATTGACAATGGCTGCAACATAAGCATTTGCCAATCCGGCTACCATGCCGTCTATTGCATTTATCTGAATTTGTAATTGGGTTTTTTGCTGTGTAACAAGGTCTTTCTCAAAACCAGTAGGAAACACCAGCGCCAGTTCTGCTTTATTGGCATACAAGTACTCATCGACCGTAGCCGGACTGTAGGCACGAGCAGCTATATTGAAAAACGGCGATGCTTCAAATTTTGAAATTAACTCACGAGAGTACTGGGAATTGTCTTTGTCATATACCACAATATCAATATTCTTGAGTTCATAGTTTGCCGCATGAACAAGGATAAGAAGTTGCATTATGGGCAATACAAATATGATTGGAAGCATTGTTTTGTTCCGAAATATTTGAATGAACTCTTTTTGGATAATAAAAAGTATATTGTTCATAAAAGTGGGTTTTATTCAAGACGAATTTTAAATTTCTTAACACTTACAGCAATAAAAAAGAAACACATTGCGACCAAAATCAAGGTTTCTTTCCAGATATATTCAAAGCCGGTTCCTTTTATCATTACATTTTTAATAATTATAATGAACCATTTAGCAGGAATTATATTACTAACCCGTTGCAGAACAAGAGGCATATTATCTATTGGAAAAATAAAGCCCGACAGAAGTATTGTGGGCAACATGAGGGCAACAAGAGAAATCATAATTGCCACCTGTTGCGATTTAGCTACCGTAGAAATAAAGATACCAATAGAGAGTGCTAAAATAATAAACAATAAACTCTCTGCCATGAGCAGTACAAAACTCCCCAAAACAGGTATTTCAAATACGAAAATGCCCAGTAAAATAATAAGAAACGCATTAAAAAAAGAAAGTACCAGATAGGGCAATATTTTTCCTATAATAATCTGAATCGGATTGAGCGGAGAAACCAACAGAACTTCCATGGTGCCAAGTTCTTTTTCGCGAGCTATAGAAATAGAGGTAATCATTGCCGAGATGAGCATAAGTATAAGCGTGAGAATACCCGGAATAAACATGTAAACCCCTTTCATTTCTGGGTTGAACAGCATTTTTGGTTTCATGCTAATGGCTTGAGCATTTGCACTACCTGCGTTCATTTCAGTCAGAAATCCTGCTATCACCCCTTTGGTATAATTTACTATCATATTTGCATTGTTTGGGTCTGAAGCATCGGCAATGATGCGGATATGCGCCAATTTATCGCGCTCTAGTTTGGCAGCAAAACCGCTTTCTATAATGAGTACTTCTTTTACTCTGCCTGATTTCAATAATTCATCAACCTCATCATAAGAAGCAATAGACTCCGACAATTGAAAGTAACCCGAAGAAACAAGTTTGTTGATAAGCTTTTCACTCTCATTATCTTTGGCTAAATCAAGTACTGCTATATTCACATCTTTTATCTCATTGGTAAGCACATAACCAAATAACAACACCTGAATAATAGGAATTCCAAACATAACGATCAGGGTACGCACATCGCGCCCTATATGATAAAACTCTTTTCGTATAAATGCTCTTAACTTTTTCAAAACCCTTATTTTTTTAATGTTTTCCGCGAGCCAATGTATAAAAAACCTCATCGATGGAAGCAACCCCAAACTGTTTTTTGAGATTTGTGGGAGTATCGAGAGCCTCTATTCGCCCATCTACCATAATAGTTACCCTGTCGCAATATTCAGCTTCATCCATATAGTGCGTGGTTACAAAAATGGTAATGCCACGCTGAGCAGCATCATAAATTAGATCCCAAAACTGACGGCGAGTTACCGGATCTACACCACCGGTAGGTTCGTCGAGAAAGACAATTTTAGGTTCGTGAAATATTGCAACCAAGAATGCCAATTTCTGACGCCACCCCAGAGGAATATCGGCAATAAGACTATTTCTCAGATGGTCTATTCCAAGTTGAGAAAATAATTTTGCCGATTTTTTCTCTTATAGCTTTTCGTTTCATGCCATAAATGCCTCCATAAAATCTTATATTTTCATACACGGTAAGATCTTCATATAAAGAGAATTTCTGACTCATGTAGCCAATATTGCGCTTTATACTTTCTGTTTGTGTATAAACATCAAAACCTGCCACATGAAGCTCTCCTGAAGTAGGATAGGAGAGTCCGCACAGTATCTTTATTGCAGTAGTTTTCCGGCACCATTGGCTCCCAGAAAACCAAAAATCTCGCCCCTTCCAACCTCAAAATTAAGATTGTCATTGGCTATAAAATCGCCAAATCTCTTGACAAGATTTTTTACCTGTATGACCTTTTCTACTGTACTCATTTTTCGATGTTTCTAAATACCATGACTTTCAAATAAGCATATTATTATCTTGAATATTCAATAAAACAATCTTCAATATTGGGCAATATGGTGTTTACCTCAACAAGCTCACCTGTCTTACTTTGTATGAAGTTTCTAATCTCTGTAATATTTATTTGAGTTCTTTTATCTACATAATGCAAATCTTGTCCGAAACTATTTACCGAGTGAGTAAATTCGTACCCTTCAAGGACTTTTTTAATTTTGTATAATGAGCCTCCCTTGATAGACCACATAGGGTGCGGAAAATGAGCAGTTATGGCTGCCGGACTATCAATAGTGAGCGCATTCCCCTTCTGTATAAGCATTACCCTATCGCACAAGGTAGCCTCATCCATGTATGGGGTAGATACTAAGATAGAAATACCAAGCTTTTTAAGTGTAGCAAGCATCTGCCAAAACTCCTTTCTCGACACCGCATCTACTCCGGTAGTAGGCTCATCGAGGAAAAGAAAATCAGGGCGATGAATCAATGCACAAGACAGTGCCAGTTTTTGTTTCATTCCGCCCGACAATTTACCTGCAAGCCTATTGGCAAAGGGTTCTATTTGCTGATAAATATCTTTTATTAAATCATAATTTTCATCTATAGTTGTACCAAAGACACTGGCAAAAAATGAAAGATTCTCATACACACTCAAATCTTGATACAAAGAAAATTTACTAGGCATATAGCCAATTTTTTTTCTGATTTTCTTAAAATCCTTAACCACATCAAGTCCATCGAGTTTTGCATAGCCCGAGTTAGGAATAAGAAGTGTGGTAAGTATGCGTATGAGCGAAGTTTTGCCGGCACCGTCGGGTCCTATTATACCAAACATTTCTCCCTTGCCAACATTGAAACTAATTTTATTCAAGGCAGGTATGTTTTTATAATTTTTTGATATTTCAGAAACCTCAAGCATAGACACTTTATTTTTCTTTAGTAAGAAGTACAACCTCAGCAGGCATTCCTATTTTATAAATTCCATCAGTATTTGGTACGTTTACTTTCATTGCATACACCAAATTCACCCGCTCTTCTTTAGTTTGAATAATTTTAGGAGTAAACTCGGCTTCAGATGCTATCCAAGTAACTACACCTTTAGTTTGGTTATACTCATCTTTATTTTTGTCGGTCAATACCGTTACCGTATCGCCCAAAGCCACCTGAGATAGTTGAGCCCCCGAAACATAGACCTTAAGTTGCAAAACAGATAGATCTGCAATTTTATACAAAGGTTTGCCCATGGTAACCAACTCACCTTGTTCTACATAACTTTGAAGCACCGTACCTTCTAATGGATTTACAATTTCACATCGACTTATTTGGTCATTAACCGTTTCTATGTTTACATTTATACCGGTAAGTTCTGCCTGAATTACAGAATATTGTGTCTGTGTAGATATAATTTGCTTTTCAATAAGAGATAAAGCGGCTTCAATATCGTCAAGTTGCTTTGCAGTTGCAGCACCACCCTCTAATAAACGTTTTACACGGTTCATTTCTGTATGGGTATTTGCTTTTTGCTGCACTTGCACATCTATACCTTTATCTACACCAGAATATTTAGCTAGAATTACCTGTTTCTGGGCCAGATATTGCTTGCGTTTTAAGTACAGTTGTAAGGTGTCTGTTAAGCCAACAACTTCACCTTTTTTTAGTTTTTTACCTTCGGTTGCGGTATAGTTCTCCAGAATACCGGTTTGCTGTGCAGAAATAAGCACTTCTGTTGCTTCAAAATTACCATAAGCATCAGATTTTTTTTCAGAATTAGAACAGGATGTAAATACCAATCCTGCTACTAGAATAAGAAATATCGTTCTCATATTTATAATTTGTTTTATGATTTTTTCTATACTAAATATTACGTAACTAGCTAAATATAATGACACTTAAACTTGCTCTGATTACAATTTTCCTGCAAAAAGTAAATAATCGGCATGAGCTTTTTTAAGTTGCAAATCATGTATTTCTCTCATTAGAACCGCCTCTTTTTCTTTATTAAACTCATTTATGTAGTCGCTCATGGTTATCACCCCGTTATCTAACTGATATTGCATAGTTTGAGTTATTTTTTGGCGTAAGTCTATGAGTAAATTATCGTTCTCCAGTTGAATTTCAAGTTTTTTAATTTCAGAAATATATGATTGCTGTTTTACATTGAGAGCATCAATAAAATTGGTCTTTTTATCATCGATGAGAGATTTATGAATATCAGCAATTTGTCTTTGACGTTTTGCCTCATTCCAATCGAAGATATTCCAAGAAAACCCAGCTCCAACAATAAAATAATCATGAGCCGATTCAGAAAACATATCTAACCCCGGGTAGCCATAACCAAATGTTCCAAATGCGTAAAGTTTTGGCATTCGCTGAGCGCTCGATATTTTTTTACTCATATCCAGTCTTTCTTTCTGACTATCAAACAGTAGCAACTCCTCTCGGGCAAAAACATCTGCTTGGGTTATGGTGGGTAAACTGTCTTCTTGTAGCGAATCTATGTTTTTGTGTGTAAGCTTCTGCAATGACTCTCTAGCCGATAAAAAAGAAAGTTGCAAATCATTTTTTTGTTGTTTTAAATTTATCAACTCAGCTTCAATTATGTATAAATTGGTTTCTAGAATTGTTCCATTATTGAACGCAACTTCAACTCTCGATTTTTGTTTATTTAGTATTTCTTCATATAAATCGAGTCTGCTTAATTGTTTCTGAAATAGCATAATAGAAAAATACAAACTGCTTACTTGCAATTTTATGGCATATAAATCTACATCAAGCTGTTTTTTGTTGGTTGCATTTTCTGCAATTTTCACTGCCTTTGTAGCTTTTGTCATGCCACCATCCCAAATGGTCTGTTTCATTTCTAATGTTACTCCATACTGATGCTTTGATGCTTCAGGAAATTCTATTTCAAATGGCAATTTTGTATCACCAAGTGACATTTCTGTCACTTCACTCAGATACGAATACTTTCCGTTAAGATTAAGTTCAGGAAACCAGTTATTTCTGATGTTTTTAATTTCAAATTCTACAAGTGAGTCATACTTGCAGTACGATTTTTTTAACTGGCTTGCATCTAAAGCCCACTGTATGCAATTGCTCAAATTTGCAGTTTCCTGCGAATAACCTTGAACGGTTATTATAAAAAGCAATAATAAAAGATGTACACTTTTCATTTTTTTATCATTAAAGCGTTAATTACAAAATCGGCAGCTTCAGTCTTCCTTCTATCGAGAAAAGCATTAAACTGTTGAGCATCCATGTTGAGCAAACCTTTGAGCATTTCCTTGGCAGCAAACGGGAAAATAGACATAGACAGAATGCTTACCAATACTTGCTCAGGTTCTACTTGTCGCATCTCTCCACGTTCTATTCCTTCATGTATCTGCTTAAATAGTTTTTTGTAAATTTTCTCAACTTCAAGTCCTTTCATCATTTTCAAGACTCGTTCGGGGTTCTGGTTTATCTCATTAAGTACAAATACCGGGATGTTGGGATTTTTCTGCAAAATAGAAATATGAAGGTTAAAGAAGTTTCTAATCTTATTTTCTACTGAATCGTCAGAGTCAAACAACTCTATAAATTCTTTCATTAGTTTCTTGAAAATGATTTGAAATACCGAATGAAACAATTTCTCTTTAGAGCGATAATAATAATGCAACAGTGATTTATTAATTCCTGCCTTGTCGGCAATTTCTTGCATTCTAGCTCCAGATAATCCCTTTTCTTCAAATATTTCTCTTGCTGCATTGAATATTTGAGATTCTGTAGTGTCTTTATTTTCAATCATATATATATTAATCATTTAATTAAACCAAATGATTTAACCATTTGGTCAAATCTAGTATCAATTTTAAGAAAAAACAATTATTTATATAGTTATTTTATTAGAAATATAAAAAAGGTATTAATTTCAAGTTTTTATTGATGCAAATAGATTTCAACAAAATAGGTTGGCCGCTTTTCCGTAATTAAAGAAAACATACGATTATTATATTTTCTTATTCCATTTTATTTCAATCATTTATCTAAAAAAAAATAATGTGTATTCTCAAAAAATACCCTCGTATGGCGCGAGATTGTAGCTCATGCCCAATATAACAATCAATTACATTTACTTCGTATAGTCCGAGTTAGAAACTAGAATTCAATGACATTAAGTTAAGCCCGAAGAGCTTAAAAATGAATAGCCTCGGTTGAGGTTGACAACCCGAGGTGATAGTAAAGCTCCATTGTTTCGATTCTGCTTTAATGTAATGCAGACAAAAATTCACGAACTTTTTCAACAGAATCAAGTTTGTATTTTGCAAAAGTTTGTTTTATTCCAACTTTTATGGAATGAGTAGTATCAGGTAATTCTTTAAACATAAACTCATCGGTCCAATCATCGCCAATAGCTAAAATAAATTCGGCAGGAAATTCACTAAGAAATGCAGCTGCTGCAATTCCCTTATTCACCCCTCCTACTTTTATCTCTATTACCTTATCACCATCCATAATTTCTATATTCTGGTTGCCGATAAGGTGTTTAAGCTCATCTTTGAGCTCAATAGCTCGTCTTTCGCTATATTCCTGTTCTGCATTTCGGTAATGCCAAACAAGCGAGTAGCTTTTTTCTTCAATAAAAGTTGCAGGAGTAATATCTACAAAATGCTCCAGAAGCGGTTTTATTTTTAACATCCAAGCATTGTCAAGAGCTACAGACATGGTCCAATCAGAATCTATACGGCGATGCCAAATACCATGCTCTGCAATTAGATGTATGTTATTTTCATTGAACCATAGATTTAGAGTGTTTTTGTCTCTGCCCGAAATTATTACTATTTCATTTCTCTTATCAGCTGCCAACGTGCGGAGTATATTTAGGAGCGATTCATCGGGCTTTGTGAGTACCGGATTACTTTTGAAACCAACCAAAGTACCATCATAATCGAGGAAAAGAACTCTTTTATTGGCTTGAGCATAATGTGTTTTTATTGCTGAAAAAATATTTTGAGATATTGATTTGGTATTAAAAACTCTCTGAATACCTGCTACCTTATCTAGACCTTTAATAAACTCCGATGCCCATTTGAAAAGATCATAGCGTTTAAGTCTCAATTGTAGTTGCGACATTCTCTGTATTTGTTCTTCATCGGTCATATTCATTGCTTGGAAAAGGGTATCGGCAATCTCTTCTTCATTATTCGGATTTATAATCAGAGCCTCACACATTTCCTTCGAAGCTCCTGCCATTTCGCTTATTATAATTACACCTTTTTTATTGATTTTAGAAGCTACATACTCTTTTGCAACCAAGTTCATTCCATCTCTTACAGGTGTAATGAGGGCTATCTCGCTTTTTACATAAAGCTCTACAAGTTGGTCAAATGGCATAGACCTGTAGAAATACCAAATAGGTGAGTAATTAATTTCTCGGTATTTAGCATTAATTGAACCTACCAACTCATCTACTTCTCGTTTTAATTGCTGATAATGTTCTATCTGCTCTCTACTAGGCACTGCCAACATTACAAAGGTTACCTTACCCACCACCTCCGGATATTTAGCCAAAAACCGTTCAAATGATTTTAGCCTGTTTGGAATGCCTTTGGAATAATCGAGTCTGTCAATAGAAAGTATCAGTTTGCGCTCCGGAAACTGTTCAATAAATCGTTCAAGTTCTTTGCTGAAATCTGTTTTCTCAAGGTCTGGTTTGGCAATAATTTCTTGAGCTTTGGCTTCAAATTTATTATAGTCAATACCCATAGGAAAAGCATCGGCAACAACTATTCTACTTCCTATATTTATTTGATTCATATTCACATCGAAACCCAAAAGCCGACGCACACAGCTAAAAAAGTGACGTTCATAGTCATAGGTGTGAAATCCAATAAGATCGGCACCTAAAATACCCTCGAGTAGTTCTTTACGCCAAGGTAGCAATCTAAACACCTCATATGAAGGAAACGGAATATGTAAAAAATATCCGATAGAGATATTCGGGTTAGCCTTTTTTATCATTCCCGGTACTAGCAATAACTGATAGTCATGTATCCAGATTGTATCATCATCATTGCAAACAGAGAGAGCGTAGTCGGCAAATTTTTGATTTACTCTCACATACGCATCCCAATCATCATGTTTGTACGTAGCATGCTGAGTAAAATAATGAAACAACGGCCATATAGTATTATTACTGAAGCCTTCATAGTATAGATTTATCTCGTCAGAAGAAAGAGGTACCGATAAACAGAATTCTTTTTTGAGTAAATCATCTATTGTGTTTGATTCATCGGCAGAGATGGTTTCATGTGCTATGCCCGACCAACCAATCCAATATCCACCAAGTTTCTTGTACACAGACTTCATGCCCGTAGCCAGTCCGCCAACACTTTCTACTAATGAATATGTATTTTCTAGCTTATTTACCTGAAATGGTAATCTGTTTGAAATTATATGCAGTTTGTTCATATGATTTTTTGTTAATTTTTTTAATAAAATTTATTTTCTAATAGCTCTCCTTCTGTCAATGTTTAACAATAAAATTGAAGTACCTGAAAACAATTATTAAGATTAAGAGAAATGCTTATTACAAATGCTTAAGTTGCATCTTTAAACATTAAACTCTATATTTGCAGCATTGTATGTTTCAGATAGCATTAGTAATTTCCATCTGTATTATTTTTCTAAAGAATGTCATTCTTCTGACATTTTCTATAAGTCTGTGAGACTTTAATATTTTAGCTATTCTGCAAAGGTACAAAAAAAAATGTTTTATAAGAAATGTAGAAGTACATCGCTGTTCATCAATACCAAATTGATAAACACAATCAAAGCATTGCATTTCAGGAAACACAGTCTATAACCCGAAAAAAATTCAATTATTATGGAATCAAATTTAAACTATGGAATAATAGGAAATTGCCAGAGTGCTGCACTTATTGCAAAAGATGGTTCGATAGATTGGTTTTGTTTACCCCGTTTTGATTCACCCTCGGTGTTTGCCTCATTACTTGATGAAAATAAAGGCGGCAACTGGGCTATAGAAGTAGAAAATCTTCAAACCTCAACGCAGTATTATGATAAGAACACCTGCATACTCATAACCAAATATGTAAGCAATAGTGGCGTGTTTGAAGTACATGATTTTATGCCACGCTACAAGACCGAAGACGGTTCGTATTATCTGCCACCAGATTTGATTAGATATTTTAAATACGTGTCGGGCAATCCGGTTTTTAAGGTCACTTACAATCCGCAGTTGGAATATGCCCAAGACGAAACGCAATCAGAAATACATGAAGATTTTATAAAATCGCATACTGTAAAAGGAGAGTACGAATCTATTTATGTTTATTCTGATATGGATTTGCAATCTATACTAGAAAGAAAAAGAATAGTACTTACCGACGACCTGTTTATACTTCTGAGTTACAACCAGAAACTTCTAAAACAAGATATTACTCGTACCTATCTTAAATTGCAGAGAACCAAAGCATATTGGCTTACTTGGTCCGATAAAACTGCCTATTACAAAAAGTACAACGAACAGATACAACGTAGCGCATTGACATTAAAACTACTCAGTTATGAAAAAACTGGGGCTATATTAGCAGCTGTAACCACCTCTCTGCCCGAAACTATAGGAGAAGTACGAAATTGGGATTACAGATTCTGCTGGATTAGAGATGCTTCCATGGTTATTAAAATTATGGCAAAGCTTGGACATCTCGATATGACCAAAAACTATCTTAATTTTATAATTAACCTTTTACCGGATAAGGGTAAAAAGATGCAAATAATGTATGGAATAAATGGAGAGAGTTTGCTTACCGAAACTTTTTTAGAACATCTGTCGGGATATAAAGATTCTAAACCGGTGCGTATAGGCAATGCAGCTTACATACAAAAACAAAACGATACCTACGGAATTTTGATGGATGTAATACTCCAACATTTTGAGATATTCTCCTCCACATTAGCACTGAGCGAAGACTTATGGACTATAGTAAGGGGAATTATCAGAGAAGTGGAAGAAAATTGGCATCTACCCGATAAAGGTATATGGGAAATAAGAACCGAAGACCGTCATTTTACTTTCAGCAAAGTGCTTTGTTGGGTGGCTGTAGATAGAGCAATAAAAGTGGCTCAAATACTTCAAAGAGATAGTTATGTAAAACTTTGGACTCCCCTTGCTGAAACAATAAAAGAAGACATTTTCAAAAATGCTTGGAGCAATCAGGTAAATGCTTTCACCCAAAGTTATTTTTCTAATGAGATAGATGCTTCGGTGTTACTTATGGAATCATACGGGTTTATAGATGCCAAAGATGCTCGATATGTTCAAACCGTAGATGCAATACAAAAGGAACTGGAACATGAAGGTTTACTATACCGATACAAGAATAACGATGATTTCGGAAAACCCAAATCGGCATTTACCATTTGTTCATTCTGGCTTATAAATGCTCTTTATAAAATAGGCAGAAAAAAAGAAGCCCGTCAACGATTTTCTGTTTTGCTCTCATATGCCAACCACCTCGGACTATTGAGCGAAGATATTGATTTTGAAACCAAGAGATTGCTAGGGAACTTTCCACAAGCATACTCACATTTGGCATTGATAGAAACAGCCATAACACTTGGTGAAGACGAATTGGAAGATGATAATATCTTACTGCAACAAATACATTTAAGATAAATTAGTTTGACGTTCTAACTATTTTAACTGTTTTTTCGTCCCTGTCAGTGAAAACACGGAAGTGGATGAGAGAAATATCATTGACAAAACAAATGTCAATGAGTCGTGGAGTATTTAGTGAAATTTTAAACAGAATATATCAGCAGTAACTTGAAGCAAATTTCATTCTCTTCATAATCATAGGTTTTTGACGTGAAGTTTTTAGTTTATTAGTAAAACGAACTACAATTTTTTACTAAATATAAATAGTATTTTTTAAATGTGTATAAAATACACACAAAAATTTGCTTTTTGCAAATTCATATCGTATGTTTGCGTAAATAATACGCATTTAAAATGAATGAGCAACAAAAATATTGTTATGAATATCCAAGACCGGCAGTTACTACCGACTGTGTGATATTTGGGTTTGATGAGGGTGAATTGAAATTGCTTCTCATAGAACGGGCACTTGAACCATTCAAAGGACGATGGGCTTTTCCTGGGGGCTTTCTTAATATGAACGAAAATGCCGACGATTGTGCTCAACGAGAACTATTTGAGGAAACAGGCATTGAGAATGTATTTATAGAACAATTGTACACCTTTACAGATGTTGACAGAGATCCGCGTGGCAGGGTTGTAACTATAGCTTATTATGCTTTGGTAAAATTGAGCGAATATAAAGTTACCGCAGGCGATGACGCAAAAAAAGCACAGTGGTTTCCGCTTTCTCAAATACCTACTTTGGCTTTTGATCATGACAGAATTTTACGTATAGCTTTGACTCGTTTGCGAGGTAAAATTGCATATCAACCAATTGGTTTTGAGTTATTGCCCGAGAAATTCACCTTACCCGAACTGCAAAATCTCTATGAAACTATTCTAGAGGTTCAGCTAGACAGGCGCAATTTCAGAAAAAAAATACTGTCGTACGATTTGCTTATAGATCAAAATCAGTCGGTTACTGGAGTTGCTCATAAAGGTGCAAAATATTATAGTTTTGATAAAAAGAAATACGAAGAGCTTTCTAAACGAGGATTTAATTTTGAAATATAATTGTTAATTTAGCTTTATTAAAAACCTTATTTTTAACATTTTAACCAACACAAAAAAACAATTAAACTCACTATACCTATGATAATTAAAGATTTTATAGACAACGATTTGTATAAGTTCACCTTAATGAACGCAATTCAAAAAAAGTTTCCAAGAGCCGAAGTTTTATACACATTTATAAACCGTGGAAAAACCGAATTTCCTACGGGTTTTGCCGATGCTTTGAAAGCTGAAGTAGCAGCTATGAAAAATCTTAGTCTAAGTGCAGAAGCTGAGGCATTTTTGCGAAGAAAGTGTTATTATTTCGATCCGGTTTTCATTGATTTACTAAAAGGATTTCGGTTCAACCCCGATGAGGTTCTCATTTCTCAAACCGGTACAGAACTAAAAGTTGATATTAAAGGCTTGTGGTACAGAACTGTACTTTGGGAGGTGCCGCTTATGGCTCTCATTTCTGAACTATACTTTATAATGACCAAGCAAACTGCCAACGACTATGAAAGCAAAGCCCTTGCAAAAGCTAAAGAGTTTCAGAAAATTGGTGCCGAACTTTCTGAATTTGGTACTCGCCGACGCTTTTCGTTCGATGTTCAAAATCGTGTTGTGGAAATATTAAAAGAAAATTGTCCATCATACCTAAATGGTACAAGCAATGTGTATTTGGCTATGAAACATAATATTACACCTATGGGTACGCACCCTCATGAGTGGTTTATGTATCATGGAGCGCATTATGGCTATCGCATGGCAAATACCTTAGGCTTAGAAAATTGGGTGGAAATATATCAAGGAAGTTTGGGTATAGCTCTTACCGATACCTACACTACCGACAATTTTTTTCATAGCTTCTCGCCCAAATATGCAAAATTGTTTGATGGTGTACGTTGGGATAGTGGCGATCCGCTTACCTTTACCGAAAAAACCCTTAAGCATTATGCAGCTTGTAAAATAGACCCTAAAAGCAAAACCATTGTTTATAGCGATGCACTGGATATGGAGAAAGTGAAACAAATAAAAAACCATGTAAACGGTCGCATTCACGACGTGTACGGCATAGGCACCTATCTCTCTAACGATGTTGGAGTTAAGCCTCTAAACATGGTAATAAAACTGTATGAGGTAAAACCCGATGGTTATGAGCATTTTCTGCCTACCGTAAAACTTTCTGACGTAAACGGAAAACATACCGGCGATGTTGATGAGGTGGCTTTGTGTGAAAAGATAATTCAAAAAATGTAAATAAAAGTTTAAAATATACCACTATGAGTAGCAAAAACGCGCTCCTAATAATAGATGCTCAATACGATTTTTGTAGTCCGCAGGGAGCATTGTATGTGTCGGGAGCAGAAGCAGATATGAAACGCTTGTCTGATTGGGTACTGAAAAATAAGTTGCAATTAGACCATATCATATTGTCTATAGACAGCCATCAGGTGAATGATATTTCGCATCCTGCGTTTTGGGAAGATACCTTGGGCAATAAACCTATGCCATTTACTGCAATTAGTGCCGAAGATATTAAACAGGACAAATGGAAACCACGTTTCTTTATAAATGAAGCTGTTGCATATATTGAAACACTCGAAAAGCAAGGTGAGTTCAGCCATTTTATATGGCCATACCACTGTTTGCAAGGCACTCGTGGAGCTGCTATTGACGATGCTTTGTTGCCTGCCATCATAGAATGGACGCTTCAGGGTCGCAACTATCAAGTGGTTGAAAAGGGAACGTATCCATTGAGCGAACATTTTGGCATTTTCAGGGCCAATGTTCCATCGGCGCAGAAACATGAAACGCAGCTCAATGAAGCTCTTATAGAAACTTTGCGTGGCTTTGATACCATCTATTTGGCAGGTGAAGCTAAGTCGCACTGTGTGGCTAATAGTTTAAAACAGATAATGGAGGTAGCTCCCGAAGTAGCAAAGAAATTTGTTGTTTTACAAGACTGTATGTCTGACGTAACCGGACTCGGACATTTAGGCGCTCCAATCTACGAACAAGCAAAAGCTATGGGAATAAAGTTTGTCGATTCGGGTGATTTTGATTTGTGATGATTTGAAAATAAAAAATATTAGTGTTTTATATAAACTAGTTTCGTATATGACTCAGGATCTAATATATATCAAATTTCAAATAATAATTACGTTTGCTTTTTTAATTTTAATGTTATTGAAACGAAAAATGGTAAATAAAATAACTCGGTGTTTCTCAGTGAGGCTTTGAGTAATATAATTTAATTTCACAGAGAACCACTGAGAAGACACAGAATTTCTCAGAGAAAATTCAACTCATAATTCATTAACCTTCACACATATTGCTTAAAATGAAAAAACTAAATATAGCAGTAGCTCAAATAGAAGTAGTTGCCGGACATCCAGATATAAATACAAAAAAAATAATAGCAGAAATAGAGAAAGCAAAAGCTGCCGGCGACCAGATTATTGTTTTCCCCGAAATGGCTGTACCTGGCTATTTGCTGGGCGATGAATGGGAAAATACCGCTTATGTAAACGATTGCTTTGAATATAATAACGACATAAAAAATGCTACAAAAGGCATAGTTGCAATTTGGGGTAATGTAGATATAGACCAAACTGCAAAAAATGAAGACGGCAGAATGAGAAAATTCAACGCTGCATTTATAGCGCAAAATGGCGAGTTTGTGTCTGGTAGTGTTCATAAAACGCTTATGCCCAAGTACCGTGAGTTTGAAGATGAACGTCATTTCTACTCGCTTCGTAAAGAGGCTCAGGATGCTCAAAAATCTGTTGATGAGCTGATAAACCCTATCGAGGTAGTTGTTGAGGGCAATGCTGTACGTTTGGGAATAATTCTGTGCGAAGACATGTGGAGCGACGATTATTCAATAAATCCGATAGATATACTTTTGCAGAAAAATGCTGATGTAATTATAAATCTGTCTTGCTCACCGTGGACATGGCGCAAAAACAACAAACGCCACTCGGTTGTGAGAAGTCGGATAAGTAAGCATCCTGTTTATTTTGTTTATGCCAATAACGTGGGGGTGCAGAATAATGGTAAAAATATCTTTCTGTTCGATGGCAATTCAACCATTTACAGTCCGAACGGTGCATTGATAAACGTAGCCAACGACTATACCGAAGAAACCATTCGCACCACACTGTTTGCCGAAACCGAAAAGCAATTGCAAAACCCAACAGTGAGCAATGAAAAAGATCGAGCAGAATTGCATACAGGATTGATTTATGGCATCAGAAATTTTTTCTCTACTTTTCAGAGCAAGAAAGTAGTACTCGGATTAAGTGGTGGTATAGATTCTGCTCTTAGTGTAAGCCTTTTGGCAGAAGCACTGGGTGCAGAAAATGTGTACGCTATAAATATGCCATCGCAATTCAACTCGCAAACCACCAAGAATGCAGCTTATACTTTAGCTCAGAATCTGGGAATTCACTATACGTCTATTTCGATTCAGAATTCATATGAGAATACCATTAAAGAGCTTGAAGCAGCCGAGTTTGTTCGTTTAGATGGTTCAAATATGAAAACCGCTCTGCAACTATCGGCACTGAACAAAGAAAATATTCAGGCTCGCGACCGAGGTTCACGGGTGCTTGCAGGTGTGGCTTCTATTTTGGGTGCGGTGTTCGTGAATAACGGCAACAAAACCGAAACAGCTCTGGGCTATGCCACGCTTTATGGAGATGTAAATGGCGCACTTGCTCCCATTGCCGACCTGTACAAAATGGAGGTCTATGATTTGGCTCGGTACATAAACCGAAACGGTGAGATTATTCCCGAAACCATATTTACCATTCCAGCTTCGGCAGAACTCAGTGCCGACCAGAATGTAGATGAAGGTAAGGGCGACCCTATATTTTACCCATATCACGATAAACTGGTACGGGCATTTGTAGAGTTTCGTCTCGACCCTGAAAATATTTTGCACTACTATGCTGCCGGAAATTTGGGTGAAATAATAAAATGCGATCAGCAGCTTATTGACAATTATTTTAAAAATGCAGCATCGTTCATAGCAGATTTAGAGCATAAATGGCGACTTTACAAGCTCAACTTCTTCAAAAGAATTCAAGCTCCGCCCATAATTACCGTAAGCAAAAGAGCCTTCGGTTTCGATTTGAGAGAAGCACAAAATGGCATATATTACACCCGCAAATATTTACAATTGAAAAAGGAATTGATTGGAGGTTAATCTGATATAAATAGGTTAGGGTTTGGCTATTGAACTTTTAGTCAAACCCTAATTCAATAACTATAGTTACGTTATTTTGAAATACTACTATCCTTCTATTTCAAATACGTATAAAATTCATAATACACCTTTGCCATACGGTACAACTGCTCGGGAGAGTAGAGAATTGCACATTCGCCGGGTACGAAACTCATGAAGTTGGTTACAGATGGAACATAAATATTGCCGTCCTCATCTTTTATCATTTTCTTATAATTAGGGTCTTTTTTATTTAGCTTCATACTGCTATATTCACAATCTGCTGAAACCAATCCGTAGTCTTCCAGAAACGGTTCGGCAGGTGTATCACAAATCAAATCGCCCGAGGTAAAACATGCGGTGCGCGGTACAACTTCGGTTCCCCACAAAGCTGATTCGTGGCAATGATATAAACCCAGAAAATGACCAAAACTATGAGCAAATAAATGGTAATCAGAATCCGCTAAGAGTATAAAATCATTATCTTTCAGGGTATCTGGCTGCATTACCAAATTAGAAACTTGCTTTATATCGCCTTCTACATCGCGTTGAATCGACTTTAAGAAATAGAGATTAATTGTATTTGGCATATAATAATCTTTTAATAAAAATTCTAAATTACTACAGTCTGCCGTATTTATGTTAGCATAAGAAAAGTCGTATATTGGAACAACATTACAAATAGTAAAACTGAGATAGGTTTTTTCAAAGGTCTTATTCAATGCTTCGAGCATGGCATAAACCAGTTCTTCACTGTACAACAATTCACCCACAGAATCGGCAGCAATATAGGCAGTTACCTCCAACTGTCTTCCTACCAAATAGTCATAAACCCTTACACCGTTTACTTCTTTAAACTCCGGCACATTGCCTGATGCAATTTTATATGAATCAAAACTTTTCAAAGCTTCAGTTGCTAATACATCAAATTCTGTAAATAAAGATTGAGAAAATGCAGTTGCACTAAATAAACAAAAGTAAAAAACGGTAATATATGTTCTAATTCGCATCGATAAATAGGTAAAATAAATTGATAGTACAAAAGTACTAAATAGTATTTAAATCTTTTGTTAATTTTTCAAATATCTAAATTAAAATATATTCAGTTCATCCTACAACTTGCCATGATTTAAAGCATTCGTCTGATGAAAGTTTGCTATTTATCTTGCTCTACATGTTTTAAACTAGTAGTAATTTCGAAATGGTTTTTTATGTATGTATTAAGATGCTCAGCACAATACACCGACCTGTGTTGTCCACCGGTACAACCAAAATTCACCATCAGGTGTGTGAACCCTCTTGCAATATATGTTTGTACACTTTTAGCAACCATAGCATATACACCTGCTAGAAATTCATCTACCTCTGGCATTTTATCTAAATATTCAATCACCGGTAAGTCTTTGCCTGTCAGTTTTTTGTACTCCTCCAGCTTGCCCGGATTAGGTAACGCACGACAATCAAAAACAAATCCGCCCCCATTTCCGCTTATATCCGTAGGAATGCCTTTTTTGTATGAAAAACTGGTGATAGAAAGGTGTAAATTATTCATGTTTTTATATTTTTTGATGACTGAATCAGTCGTTATAGTTTGCAAAACCGATGACAGATAAGGTAAAGATAAGGTACTCGTTATATTTGGCAATAGTTGCTTCAGATTTTGTAATGCAGGTGCAATACTGGTAATAAAATGACTTTTACCCTCAATTAGTCCTCTAAATCCGTAAGCTCCAAGTGTTTGCAGAACCCTTAAGAGTACAATAACATAAAACTGCTCTTTAAACAGTTCTTTATTTACCTGAATTTTTTGCGGATAATGACTGTAAATAATAGTCGACTAATGACTTACGTTCGCTCTCAGAAAAATTTGCTTTTGCCTGATAAATAAGCGAAGCCAAATCATATTGCAATGGACCTTGCATACCACCCTGATAATCTATAAAATAGAGCTTCCCGTTATTTACCTGAATATTTCTCGACTGAAAATCTCTATACATAAAATAATTATTAGGAATAGCCGTCAAGTAATCCGACAAAATCCTAAAATCGGCTTCTAGTGCAGGTTCATTCAAGGAATCTATTTCGTGCTTAAGAAAATAATATTTGAAATAGTTTAAATCCCAAAATATCAGCTCTTTGTCAAAAATTTGCTTTTGGTAGCACTTAGAAAAATCTATATGCTTCACTCCATCTGTCTGGAAAACAATTAAGTAATCTAATGCTTGCTGTGCTATACTAAGCTTTTCGGTTTCTGATTTTGAAAATACATCTAACAGGCTTGTGCTACCAACATCTTCCATCAAATAGATTGTGCTTTTCGCATTCACTGCCAGTACTTTAGGAGTATTCACCAGTAGAGATGCAAAGACACCGGAAAAGTATATAAATGTTTCATTTTCTTTAATATTCTCAGAATATGCAGCTATTATGCTGTGCGAATCGGGAAAGTTGATTCTGAAATATTTTCTAGGCGAACCCGATTCTTGCAACTGCTTTATTGAAAGAACAGCCTGTTTTCTATATTTGAAACAAAGCTCTTCAATCTCTTTATTTAAATTAGTATTCAACAATATATTAATGTTTTAATTATTTTTTTTAATATTTTCTTGTATTATTTCTTTCATTTATTAAAATTAAAGTATTTTTACTTAATTACAGTTGAATTCAATCAATTTTATTAAAAGCAGCTGATGCGAGTATTCCTAATATTTATTCTGTTACTCATTACTGCAACTTCAAGACTTTTTGCCGAAGATGCAATTCCTTTGGCACCTGATTTTACTTTAAGAGAACTTCATAACGATTTTTATTTTTTTCCTGACACATCAGGAATTCTTGAATACTCTGATATACAAAAAGATACTAGCAGATTTATTTTCATAAAAAGCACCCGAGAAATACCTTATATGCACCACTTAAATGGTAGCGTGTGGATTAAGTTTTATTTGGAAAATCAGTCGCAAAAATCAAAGAAAGTATTAGTTCATTTTGATTTTCCTTTATACGATACAATTACCATGTATCAAAAAGACACCATAGAAGTAATTGAGGAATCTCTAGGCTTAGCCTTACCTTTTTTTGTTAGAAAGAGGCTAAATCCAGATCCATTATTTGAAGTATATCTAGAACCTCAAGAAAAGAAAGAAATTGTTTTTAAGATATCAAAAACAACGGGGTAGAATGTCCGCTCCCTATAACCATCTATGATAAAGATTATTTTGAAATACAAGACGATTCAAGACTCTTTTCTGCACGGTGCATTTTATGGAGGATTGCTACTCATTGTAATCATTAATATATTCTTCTTTATCTATTTAAAGAATTCTACCTTTTATATTTTACACTTTACTTGGCAACCTTCTCAGTATTTATAATGGTAAGAGACGGTATTGCATTTAAATATTTCTGGCCAAATTCTCTATGGATTGCTAAACAAGCAAATTTCCAGTTTGCATTATTTGCCAATATTTTCATGCTTATTTTTACCAAAACAGCATTAAAAACCGACCTGCATTTCCCAAAAACCAATAAATTTTTACTCATTGTCGTTGCTTTACTTATACTTTTTAGCATTGGTAATTTATTTTTAGATAAGCCTCTTTTCGTTGTAAATAATTATCTTACAATACTTGCATCTTTACCTGTTTTTATCATCTCGGCTCAGTTGCTCAAGCACAAGAGTTTAGTTTTGGGCAAATACTACATAGTATCTTTTGTGATACTTTTTTCAGGAGTTTTAATATTTATATTAAAAAATTTAGGAATGGTAGATTTTTCTCTTGGTGAAAATGTACTCAAAGTAGCCTTTATCACTCAGGTACTTATACTCTCCAACGGACTTATAGCAATGTATCAGGCTATATTGAAAGACACAAACCGCTCGGTGGTAGATAATCTGAAAAAACTATATGAGGTAAAAAACGACCTCTCTCTTAAACTCGAAAAACAAGTTGAACTGCGTACTAAAGAAGTAGATAGAAAAAATGAAGAACTCATTCTAGCCAACAGACAGCTTGGTGCAGAAAGAGATATATTTGAAATGCAGAGAAATCTTATTTCATTGCAAAAACAGCAAACTACAGACAGTATAATGTATGCCAAACGCATACAAAGAACACTAATGCACCCCTTAGAGAAAATCAGAAAAATATTTCCGGAAAGTATACTGATAGATATTCCCAAAGATATAGTGAGTGGAGATTTTTATTGGGTACACGATTCAGGAAATATGAAATATGCTGCCGTTGCCGATTGTACCGGACATGGTGTTCCCGGTGCTTTTATGAGCATTATTGGTATAACTTACCTGAATGAAATAATTCGTAACACACCAAACTTAAAACCTAATGAAATACTAAATATACTCCGCGACCAGGTTATAAATTCATTTCAATCTTATGAAAACGAGTCTGAAGTTAAGGATGGTATGGATATATCTTTAGTTTGCATTCATAAAGACAGTCTGATTTTAGAATATGCTGGAGCATATAATCCACTTTACGTAGTAAGAGGCAACGAACTTACTACAATAGAAGCAGATAGAATGCCAATTAGTACATCAGACAGACAAAATGAAAAATTCAATATTCATAGTTTTTCGCTCAATAAAGGCGATATGATTTATCTTTTTACTGACGGCTTCCTTGACCAATTTGGTTGGCGATCGGGAAAGAAATTTAAAAACAAACAGTTCAAAGAACTTCTGCTCGACATTAATGAAATGCCAACCGAAGTAAAACAAGTTGTAATAAAAAATGCCTTCAAAAATTGGAAAGGAGACCTCGAGCAGGTTGATGATATAATGATTTTGGGTCTAAAAATATAATAAATAAATACAATAATGAATTACAAATCAATTATTTTACTATTATTACTGACATTATTTACATCATTATTCTCACAAAAAACTAATAGCAAAATAGATAGTTTAGAAAGTAAATTATCTAATGCCGTAGGTGTTGATAAGGCAATTATATTGAATCAATTATCATATGCTTATATAACAGTTTCTCCTAATAAAGCTTTAGAATATGCCGAGAATGCAAAGACCTCTGCAATACGCGCCATTAATGTAACTCAAGAGGCTGAGGCATATCTTAATATGGGGCTTATATGCACTCAAAAACAGGAGTACGACAAAGCCTTAGTCCACTTAAAAAATGCGCTCAATGCTTTTTCAAAAGATAAAAATAAACAAAGACTTGCTGTAACGCAAAACGAAATTGGTAAAATACATCTTAAACTTGCCGATTACTCTGCCTCTATAAATCATTTCAACACATCAAAAAAACTATTTGATGCTCTAAAAAACGATACTGCCATAGCTAATGCCTGCAATAATATAGGTATTGCCTATAAAGAAATTGGTAATTCAGATTCTGCATCAGTCTATTTTCAAGAAGCACTTGCAATTTACATAAAAGATAACAATCAAAAAGGGGAAGCCTATACATTAAACAATATAGGAAGTTTGTATTGGAAAAAAAGAGAATATGAGAAGGCTCTACAATACTATCTGGAAGCTCTTGAAATAAGAAAAAATCTAAACGACTCTAAAGATATAGCACGTTCGCTCAACAATATAGGTGTAGTATATAAAGATATGAGCGATTATGAAAACGCCCTTAAATACCATTTAGAGTCTCTTAAGATTAAGAAAATTATTGATACCAAAGAAGAAATAGCGCACTCTCTAAACAACATAGGTAGTGTGTATTGGAAACTGAACAACTACAGTAATGCGCTCGATTATTACCAGCAAGCGCTTGACATTAGACTATTGCTGAATAACAAATCTGATATTGCAAATTCATACGACAATATTGGTAATGTATACAAAATGCTCAAATCTTTTGATGAATCGTTGGAATATTATGACAAAGCAATGACCATAAGAAGGGAGATAGGCAACCTTAATATTTATGCCAATTCCTTAAACAATATTGGTAGCATTTATCTTGCAAAATATGAATTTGATAAAGCCCTGAAATTTTACTTCAAAGCCCTTGAAATAAGAAACGAAATCGGAAATGAAGATGATATTGCTAATTCATTAAACAATATAGGGCTCATATTTAAGGATTTAAATAATGCCGAGAAATCATTAGACTATTTTAGAAAAGCAGCCGATTTATATAAAAAAAATGATGATAAAAATGCACTTGCCTATATCTATACCAATATTGGCAGCATATACTGGAACAACAAAGATTTTGCAAAAGCCCTAAGCTACTATAAAGAAGCCCTAAATTTAAGAAACAAAATTGGCGATAATTCATTGATTGCAGCAAGTTTGGTAAACTTAGGTATCGTATTAAAAGATATTGGAGAATATACCGATGCATTAGATTATTATCATAAAGCCAATGACATTTACAATGCAATAGGAGATAGACTTGGTAAGGCTTGGATTCTCAATTATTATGGAAATCTTTACAGAGATAAAAAAGAATTCTTCACAGCTTTAGATTATTACAGCAAATCTCTGAGTGAATTTGAAGCTATAAAAAACAACAATGGAATAGCTCAAATAAGTAAAAATATTGGAGAAGCATACATTATGACAAAGCAATATCCATCAGCCTATCCGTATTTTGAGAAGGCAATAATCATAGCTACCGAATTTAATGACAGAGACTTACTTAAAAACCTCTATTTTCTTTATTCAGAAGCATTAGAGAAAGCCGGAAATAGTTCAAAAGCCCTTTTGTTTTACAAGCAATATTCTGCTGCCAAAGACAGTCTGCTTAACACAGAAACAATGAAACGTTTTGCTGAGATTCAGATTAACTATATTCTCGATAAAAAACAAGACGAAATAGATAAACTATCTGCCGAAAAAGAATTACAGATAATGCGTGAACAAAACAGCAAAATTGTTTTTGCTTCAATTGCTGCATTTCTAATACTGGTTTCAGCAGCTCTGTATCTTATAATACGCCTGAAACTCAAGAACAACAAATTACTAGAGGCGAAAAACAAAGAATTGGAACAGCTCCTTCACAATCTGCAAACATCAGAAGTGCAGCTTATTAATGCCAATAGAACGAAAGATAAATTTATGTCGATAATTGCTCACGACCTTAAAAGTCCGATTTCTACATTTGTGGGCATTACAAAAATCTTAGTTGCAAAAAAGAAAGATTTACCAGAAGAGAAAAAAGAACAGCTTATTCAGAATATGAATATCTCTGCGGTAAAAATCTACAATCTTTTAGAAAATCTACTCAATTGGTCATATTCACATATTAACGGTTTCAGATTTAATCCCGAAAACATAGCATTAGACGTTATAATTAAAGATGAGATTGAGCTGATGGAAAATACAGCTCAAACAAAAGATATTATCATCAGATTTAGTGTCCCTGATGATTGTATGGTATATGCTGATAAAAATATGATTCACACCGTTATTAGAAATCTTGTTTCTAACGCAATAAAATTTACTGATAATTGTGGTACAATAACCGTACTGGCAGAACCAATATCTGAATTGGTAATAGTAAGCGTAAAAGATTCAGGCATAGGCATGAACGAAGATGAAATAAGTGAATTATATAAACAAATGAACAAATCAGAAATTTCTGAAAATGCTCAAAATAAGGGTACCGGACTCGGACTGATTTTGTGTAAAGAGTTTGTTGAAAAAAAAATAAAGGTAAAATTAAGATAGAAAGTGTTAAAGGTGAAGGAAGTAATTTTACCTTTACACTCTTAAAAAGTTCACAAATCTGAGTGAAATAAAAAATTAAAGTCTTTCTTTTTATGTTTATCAATGACGCAATAGGTACACATCTCATAGTAAATGATTCTGTTATAGAAAGTAAATTATCTACCAATATAGACCTTTCTCAGACATCAGTATATGAGGTTATTAGAATTATAGACTCCGTTCCACTTTACCTAGAAGATCATTTAGAACGGTTATTTACATCAATATCTTTACTTGGTCTCTCTACATCTTGGCAAATATGTGAAATAACTGACAAAATATCTAATCTGCTATATGCCAATAATATAATAAATGGCAATATCAAACTTATTATTTCATTTTATCCCGATCAAGAATTATTTCTTGTGTATCAAATTAAGCATGCTTACCCTACACCCGAACTTTATAGTAATGGAATATCTACCTCAGTTTTGTTTGCAGAAAGAAAAAACCCGAATGCAAAACAATTTCAATCGGTAAGAGAACTAGCACAAAAAACTATCATACAACGCTCTGTATATGAGGTTGTATTGGTAAATGAGAAAAAAAATATTACAGAAGGAAGCAAATCAAATTTGTTTTTTATTTTAGATAATAATTTGATAACTGCCAAAGCAGAAGAAGTATTAAAAGGAATTACCCGCAAATATGTAATTGCTGCCGCTCAAAATATAGGCATGAAAATATATGAACGATCTATTTCTCTTTCTGAATTAAATAGCTTTGAAGCAGCTTTTATTTCAGGCACTTCGCCCAAAATTTTGCCAATTCAAAATATTGATCAATACAATTATCAAATAGAAAATCTAAAATTAAGATTGTTAATGAATGAATTTAACAGTTTGATTGATAATTATATAAAGAAAAAAACATTTAATTTTTAATTTTAACACAAAATAAAATTTCAATTCAGAACACTTTAGAAACATGGCTCAAAAAACAATAGCAATAGTAGGTGGTGGCAATTCATCAGAGGCAGAAATATCGGTAAAAAGTGCCTTCAATTTAAAAAGCATGCTTGCCGATTCAGATTTTCTTATACACGTCGTTTTTATTCAAGAAAATGTTTGGGTTGTAAAAGATGAAACCGGAGATATTTCTATAAATAAATCTGATTTCAGCTTTGAAAAAAACGGGAAAAAAATATGTTTTGATTGCGTCTATCTCACTATTCACGGCACTCCGGGAGAAGATGGCAGACTTCAATCTTATTTTGAACTTATTGGTATTCCCTATACCTCTTGTAATGTTTTTACATCGGCTCTTACATTCAATAAATTTGCTACAAAAAGCTTCCTAAAAGAATATAACATTAAAACAGCCGATGCAATTTTAATACGTAAAAACGATACAATAGACAGCAATCAAATTACAAAAAGATTGGGCTTACCTTGTTTTGTGAAACCGAATAACGGCGGTTCTAGCTTTGGGGTGACAAAAGTAAATGCTACAGACCAAATTCAAGCGGCAGTAAGCAAAGCATTAGAAGAAGATTCTGAGGTTATTATAGAATCTTTTTTAAAAGGAATAGAACTCACCAATGGTGCATATAAAACGGGTGCATCTATAGAAGTTTTACCTATTACCGAAATTAGATCGGAAAACGACTTCTTTGATTACGACGCAAAATACAAAGGAAAAAGTAAAGAAATTACACCGGCAGAACTCTCTGAAGAACTTACAAAAAAATGCAAAGATCTTACTAGAAATATTTATAATGCATTAGATTGCTTTGGTTTAGCAAGAGTAGATTATATACTTTCTGAAAACGAATTCTTCTTTCTGGAGATTAATACAACCCCCGGATTGAGTCCGGCAAGTATAATTCCTCAGCAAATAAGAGCTGCCGGATATAAAGAAAAAGATGTTTTTTCAAAAATAATCAATGAGGCAATAACTCAAAAAAAAGAGGTTAAATAATATCTATTTAGACATTATATTTTGCGAATATTTATTGAAAGCCCTCATATTCCATCAACATTTTGAAAATCGGAAATGGGTGTTTTGACAAATAAATATTAAATATTAACATAAAAAAATGTGAATTTTACTTGTTTTATAACCAGTATATTATAAATTCGCATTATATGATATTTATAGTAGTTTTACTTACTTTTAATAATCAATTATATTCGTAAAGACAATTTAGTTTGAAAAGCAAATCAAATAAAACACATCTTGCGTTTTTTGGCATGTAATAATCTGATAAATAAGCTTATGAGAAGTTTGAACCTTTACATTTTTTTTCTTGTTTCATTCCTATTACCTTTTAGCATTGCAGCTCAAAATGATTTTGGTGTAATATCATTAAACTCAAACAAAGGGCTTTCAAACAATATAATTACTTCCATAACTCAAGATAATCAAGGGTTTATGTGGATTGGTACTGAGCATGGGTTAAATAAGTTTAACGGCTATGAAATAACCATATATCCGCATGTACCGGGTGTAGCTACTAGTCTTACAGGCAATAAGATAAATGAATTGATGTTAGATTCAAGAGGCGGTTTATGGGTAACAACTAACTTTAACGGAGTGAGTTTATATGACGTAAACAAAGACCAATTTAAAAATTTCCATAATTCTACCGACGATATCTCTTCTCTTTCATTGGATATGATAAACTCCATTGCAGAAGACGTAAATGAAAACGTTTGGGTAGGTACCTATTTCGGGTTAAACAGTATTGACAGTTCAAGAAAAAAAGCCAATCGCTATTTTACTGAGTTTTCACTCAACATATCTGATGAGATTGTTGCTTGTATGAAGAAAAATAATATTCCTGAAAACATAATTACTTTTCTAAGAAGTCATGATAAAGAGAAGTTCTCAAATATGGCCGAATTCAGAATAAAAATAATAAATCAAATAGATCAAGTAGAATACCTCAAACATGAAAAAAAATTGTTCTGTTGGGGAAGTTTAGCATTTACAGAAGAAAGTCAGAGTGACGAAAAAATAATGGCAATAGCTCCAGATTCCGAAGGTAACGTTTGGCTTGGACTTTATGAAAACGGATTAGCTTATTACAATACATCCAACAAAACTTACCGCTATTATACAGCGCAACAAAATAAAGGAGAAAACAGCGTTAACGCCAACGACGTGAATTGCCTTTCTTTAATTTCCGGCAATCTTTTTATAGGTGGTACTTCGGGTTGGTTAGACATTTACAATGTCTCGAAAAAAAAATTCAAACACTTCAACACAGCACCAGGCAATCTTATTTTCAAGATAAAAAAATGGAACAAAAATGATGTAATCTTACTTACCGATTTGGGTTTGTACCTATACAGTCAAGAGCACGATACTGTTTATGATCAAAAGAAATCTCTGGAGATAATATTCGCACAAGAAAACATTCAAAAATCTAAAAACCTTTTTGGAGACAAAGTAATTACAGCTATTTTTAAAGATAATCATTCAAATATTTGGCTTGGTACCAAAAACGGGTTATTCTGCATAGAAAAGACAAAGGACTTTAAAAATTTGACTTTTGATGAAACAGACAATACCTCAATATACAGAGGCGATGTAAGTGCTTTAGCATGCGATTCTGCAAATATTTATATTGGTTATATAAATTCTACGCTTGATATTTTTGACCAAAACAATACACTTAAAAAAAGATTTAATTATTTTCTAAACAACCCATACAATTTAGGGCAGGGCAGTATTCAAACTATAGCAAATGATAGCCAACTAGGTATTTTGTTGGGCGCATTTGGAGGTGGAGCACAGATGTTGAAAAAAGATTTTTCAGGTTTTGAATCAATAGCTCTTGATAAAAACGATGTCAATCACCTAGGCAATCACGATGTACGCTCTATTGATACCGATTCTGAAGGAAAGGTTTGGATTGCCCTTCATGGAGGTGGTCTAAGCTGCTACAACCCAAAAACAAAAGAACTGAAACGCTTCAAAGCCGACTATGGTAATTGGAGGGAATCTCTACACGAAAATTGGCTGATTTCAGTTTTTTGCGATGCTCATGACAATGTTTGGGTTGGCTCGTACAGCGGACTGAGTGTATATAATCAAAATAAAAATACCTTTTCCAGTTACAAAGCCGGATCGAGTTCATCAACAATTACAAATAATACTATAAACTATTTTCACCAATCGCTTGATGGTAAAATATGGATAGCCACAAATGCCGGAATTGATATGTACAATCCGAAAGATTCTACATTCAGCTATATTCAGATATTGGTTAAAGATTTTAAATTATCTGTTTTTAGTATACTTGAAGATAAACATCAAAACCTTTGGCTTGGTACCAATAAAGGCATTGTAAAATACTCGATAAATTCTGGAGAAATGAAACTTTTTCAGCACCAGAGACGGACTGCATAACAATGAGTTTTTGGCAGGAGCTGTTTGCCAAACAAAAGAAGGAAGAATGTACTTTGGTGGCAAAAACGGTATTTCATACTTTCATCCCGACAATATTACCAATAACACTTACGAGCCCCCGGTAGTACTTACCGGACTTAAACTTTTTTACAAAAATGTAAGAATTAGCGATAGTACTCAAACCATTTTAAAAAGTAACATAACCGTTGCCGATGAGATAGTACTCACATACAATCAGAACATTATAACCTTTGAATATGCTGCTCTGAATTTCATTCACAGCGAAATGAATGAATATAAATATACATTAGAAGGCTTTGATGAAACATGGCACGAAGTAGGAAAAACAAGAGAAGCTACATACACAAGCTTAGATCCGGGAACCTACACTTTTAAGGTTGTTGCCAGCAATAACGACGGGGTTTGGAATAAAACAGGAGCCTCAATTAAAGTTATTGTACTCCCTCCATGGTGGCAAACTTGGTGGTTTAGATCTTTGATGATATTAGTTGTTCTTGGCATCATAATAGGCTTGTCTTATTACAAAGCATATCAGCTGAAAAAACAAAATAAAGTACTTGAACAAATGGTTCAAATACGAACCGAAGAGTTAACCGTTGCCAATCAGGAGATTATATCGCAAAACGAACAAATTTCTTATCAGAGAGATACTTTAGAACGACAAAATAAAGTAATCACACAAAGTATAACCAGTGCGCAACGTATTCAGAGTGCGCTACTTCCTTCTGATGCTGAATTGCAAAGTTATTTCAACGACTTTTTTGTAATTTACCAACCCAGAGATATAGTAAGTGGAGATTTTTACTGGGCACACTGGGTAGGCAAATATTTCTATGTAATTGCTGCAGATTGTACCGGTCATGGCATACCGGGAGCATTTATGTCTATGCTCGGAAACGCCATGCTGAATGAAATAATTATTAAAAGAAAAATACACGATCCGGCTCAGATTCTTTTTGAATTAAATAAAAATATACAAGAAACATTCAAACAAACCCTCGACGGACCCAATCCGGTAGATGAAGGAATGGATATGACCGTTCTAGTAATAGACTCAGAGGCAAATATTTTAAGAATAGCTTCGGCAATACAACCTTTTTACATTGGTAGAAATGGAAAAGTAGAATATGTAGAAGGAGATATGTATTCAATAGGTGAGGTATTTGCTCGGTTTAAAGCACCTGAGTTTACAACCAAAACATACCCAATAGAAAAAGGCATGTGTTTATTCTTAGGTAGCGATGGTATTGCCGATCAATTTTCGAGCGAGACAAAGAAAAAATTCACTTCAAAAAGACTCATAAAAGTACTTGAAGAAAATCTTTCACTTTCTATGCAAGGACAAGCCGGAAGCGTACACGAAGCTTATGAAAAATGGAGAAGTATAGAACCTCAATTAGATGATATACTACTTTTAGGATTGCGTTTCTAATATTAAATATTTATAATCTAAAAATTGACGGGGTGAATCAAAGTCACCCCGTCAATTTTTTCTTAAGGAATTCTAGATAAGTGTATTCATATCAATATTGTCGGTACTTATTATTCCATTAATAATTGCATAAACCGTGAGTCCCGATATAGATTTAATTCCTAACTTCTCAGTAATATTTTTTCGGTGAGAAATTACAGTATGGATACTTATAAACAGCCTATCGGCAATCTCTTTATTTGAAAATCCGAGAGCAACTTCTCTAAGAATATCTTTCTCACGCTGACTAAGGCATGAATTATCTGTAGATGCTTGAAGAGATTTCTTTGGAAGGAATTTTTCCAACTTGGAGAATATCATTTTACTATCATCAAAAATTGATATCGTTGCATCAAATTCGGGTCGCACAAGATTATTATCGAAGAATACAACAGCAAATAACTTACATTTAAACTGCCCTATAAATCGTTGCTGAATGAATGTATTTTCTCGCAAATAGAGTTCCGGATCGACAAACAGAAAAACCTCATCATTTCTATTTATAATCTCTGTAGAAATATCATTGACCGAAGCAGCACAAACCGGATCGATAAAATATATTTCTTCAAATACAGCATGTAATCCTTTTCTGAAAATATCAGAAGGATGGATTATGATAAATTTTTTATCCATAATCAGAGCAGAGTTATTTCGAGTTGTCGCACTTTTGGGTATAATATTTTCTCTTCTATTCGAGCATGATTTTGTAAATCTTGGTCAAAATGAAAAAGACTGTTCACAAACGCAATACTAGCATTTAAATCATAATTAGCAGGAAGATATTTTATTATTAAATTCTTAAGGTCTAGTAACTTATCATCTATTTCGCTATGTTCATCATTAGAAATATATATTGAATAATTTACATATTTGTGCTTGAATTCATCAATAGGCATTTTACTTTGTTGCATTAATTCTAGATCTAAAACATACGGAAAAACCTTTTCCTCTTCTTCTCTAATATGAGATTTTATTTCTTGTTTATACTTAGTATAGAAGGATCTGAGTACAGCTAAATTATCGGCAAACTCTTCAGTTTTCATTCTTTCAAGACGTTCTTCCATTTGGGGAACTAAAAAAGAAAGATAGTAGATGTGCGTTTTTCGCAGATAATTAACAATAGAACTCAATGAAAAAGCTGAAAGTTTTTCTTGTGGAAAATATTTTTCATTATTGTATGTGTTCAGAATTTCCAAGAAAAACAAAATATCAGTACCCGATTCACCACAAACCTGCTCTACTGTTTTATCTTGAAACCCCATGTAGATACCAAAACGATTAATTACCGGCAATAACAAATGATTTGAATAAATAACATCTGCCATTTTGGTTTCTTTGTGAAAAGTTATCATAATTAAGCAATTTCTAAATGATACATTTTAGTTCAAATTTAGCATAAGTTCTTACAAATAGACATCCCTAATAATAATGAAAGATAAAACTCCAGTAATAGATATTTTTTTATGGGGTGATGAATATTTGAGAACAGGAATTTTCTTTTACCGCTTTGCTTGGCTTTAAAAAGAACCAAACTCAAAAATGACAAAATTTATTTACTCTGAGATCTACTTTATTAATTGTTTCTGAGCACTATCGTATTTTTTTGAAGGTAATTGAATGAATAGTAAAAATTGCATTGTATATTTGCTATAATCAATATCAAAATTAGATATGAATGCAATTAAAGTTTTGCCTAAAAAAGCATCTAGTCGCTATGTTGCATTGAACAACAACTATGAAGTTATTGCAGAAGGAGAAACTGCTAAATCTGTTGTTGAGAAAGCCGAATTGTTAGGAGTAGATTTTTCATTAACGTATGTTCCTATTAAGGGACAAAAATGTTTTTATTAATAGTGAGAATTTTTGAATATCCATTTTTTTCTTTCCCCAGTTCTGATATACTCCAACCATATCTTCCAATAACTATAATTAATCCTGAAACAAATGTTAAATATAGATGGGATGCGTTGATAGATACTGGAGCTGATTCATGTTTATTTAACAAAACCATTTGCGAATTAACTGATCATGAGTTTAATGGAGCTAAAGTAAAAACATTTGTTTGTCAAGGAATATCTTCAGAACCTATTATTACATTTGTTCACACCTTTCAAATTGAGTTGAGGCATCCGGAAAATTCTGTAAAAGAACCGGTTTGGCAAAGTGAAATAATTGAAATAGAATGTGGCGATTATGATAAATTACCCATACTTCTGGGCACAACAGATTTTCTTAAACACTTTAAAATAACTCTTGATTATCCAAATAATAAAACAATAATTGAGATAAAACATGAAAGGGAAGATGCTTAAATTTGCACCTTCCCTCATGAAAATAGACATTCAGATGGCTCATCTGAAAATCACCACACACATATTAATATCTTGTAAACTCATCATTGTCTGTTGCTTCCATTTCTAATTGGATGCCTTTATCTTGTACCTGATTCCTTTTGGTATTATATGAAGATTGCTGTCTTTTGCGAATTCTAGTGGAATTATTATCACCTTCATTGTTTCCGGTTTTAAAGAAATCTACTTGTTCTCTCATTTGTTGCGCCTGACTAGAAAGTTCTTCCGAGCTGGCAGCGTTTTCTTGATTGGCTTGGTTTAGTTGCTGAATGGCTGCGTTTACCTGATCGGTTCCGGCACTTTGCTCTCTACTTGCAGCAGCAATTTCTTGTACCAGTTTAGAGGTTTTTTCAATTTCAGGAACAATTTCCGCCATTTGTTGTCCGGTTTTCTCTGCAATCTGCACACTGATTTTCGATAATTTATTTATCTCATCAGCAGCAATCTGACTTCTCTCTGCCAACTTCCTTACCTCAGTTGCAACCACGGCAAAACCCTTACCATGCTCACCAGCTCTGGCAGCTTCTATTGCTGCATTTATAGCAAGTAAATCGGTTTTTTCGGCAATCTCTCCAATAATTGCAATTTTATCAGCAATTTCTTTCATTGATATTACTGTTTTAGAAACAGATTCGTAGCCATCTTTTATTTCGGTTGCAGCTTTTTTAGCTATACTTTCTGTTTGTTGTGCATTATCGGTATTTTGCTGTATGTTTGATGCCATTTGCTCCATAGAACTTGATGCTTCCTCGGTAGATGATGCTTGCTCTTGAGCGTTCTGAGTTAGTTGCTCGCTAGCAGCAGCAATCTGACTTGCAGCCGATTTTACACTATCAATTACAACTTTTACTTGCAATGCCATACTTTTAAGTGCATTTGCCAAAACACCAATCTCATCTTTCTGATTAACATCTATTGTAGCAGTTAAATCTCCTTTGGCAAGCGATTCTGCAAAATCTACTCCCTGTTTAAGTGGTTTGGTGATGAGCTTAGTTAAGTATAATGCCAAGAAAAACCCAATTAAAATTGTAGATAGTAAAGCTATTGCTAAGTAAAGATAAGATGCATTAAGTAAACTCACTGAAGATTTTGCTGATGATGCAGAACTTACTATACCAGCCTCAACAACCGATTGACAAGATGCTACCAACATATTTCCGGCTTTGGTTCTTGCAACAGCAACGTCTTCACGTTTTAACCAATTGGTTTTAAAACTATTCATTGCCTGTTCGTAACCTACCGCGCCATGTTTTATAGTTTCTAGCCTATTAAGATTGACATCTAATTTTGTGTCTGCTTTAATCTTTTCAAGTTCTGAATATATACCTGAAAATTTTGAAAGTGCTTCATCATACAATTTCGGATCGCGTAGTGCTTGCGATTTAAAGTTTATTATCCGTACTTGATTTCCCTCATCAAGTATTTGGGTTATTTTTTCTATTTTCACCAATCTAGACTCACTTACTTTTCCAGAATTTCTTTCAGACCTTAATTGCCCTTGTTGCGCTTCTAAATATGTCTGGCAATTTTTTGCAAATTCGGTTGCATTTTTGTCCATTTCAGTTCTGTCAGAAGCAAGGCTTTTATTTAAGACTACCGTTTGAGCTACCAAGTCAAAATAAACATTGCTTTCATCTTTAATTTTCGCTAATTCACTTTCAAGGTTTTCCAATTTTTCGGCATTTGAAGCAAGCTCTTCTGCTTGTTTTAGCGATTCTTTAATGGTCTCCATTTCCTGAATAGCACTTTGGTGGTACGCTTCTTCTTCGGTAAAGCCATAGCCACGCATTTCATACATCAATTTGTTTGCAACTCTCTGAAGCTCATTAGCAATTTTCACCTCGGGCAGATACTCGTTTGATAAGAATGTAGACTCTTGCTTAACGCCTCTCATGCTCATAATTGCAAGCTCTCCTAGCAGGGCTGCAATTACTATTATGGAACCAAAACCAATACCTAGTTTTGTTCCTAATTTTAAATCTTTGAAATTCATACAGGGTACATTTTAAGATTGTTTTTTATAAAATTTAAAATTGGGTTTAAGGGGCTTTATTATAAATATGTATTGTAATTCTTGATTCTATTTACATTCTTTCAAACAACTAACGTTTAAAAAATATGACACAACTATCTGATAATATTAAATTTATATCATAAATGTAATTGCATAAAAGGAAATTTTCAAGAGAGAAACTACTCTATTTTATGACTATCGTACTGAATAAAACTGCGGTGATTACGTAGTCTGTATAATGTTTACAAATTTGGTTTAAATAAAAAGAGAGGCTAACCATTGGTCAACCTCTCTTTTGAATCGATTCATAATACTTCTATCAAGCAAAATAAAGCATTATTAATATCGAGCAAAACCATTATCATCATCATTAACTAGGCTTAAACTCACTCCGCTGTGCGATTCTTGAACTTTTGCTTTTTTAGATGCGGTATTTTTGAATGTAGATTTTTTAGAAATATACGCATTATTATCGCTACCGGTTTTGAAGAACGAAACCTGATCTCTCATTTGTTGCGCCTGACTAGAAAGTTCTTCCGAAGCTGCAGCATTTTCTTGGTTTGCTTGGTTTAGTTGCTGAATAGCAGCATTTACCTGGTCGGTACCGGCATTTTGCTCTCTACTTGCAGCAGCAATTTCTTGTACCAGTTTAGATGTTTTTTCTATTTCAGGAACAATTTCTGCCATTTTATTTCCAGTTTGTTCTGCTATTAAAACACTCTGTTTAGAGAGTACACTAATCTCTTCGGCTGCTTTTTGGCTGCGTTCTGCAAGTTTTCTTACTTCTGTTGCTACAACTGCAAATCCTTTTCCATGTTCGCCTGCACGAGCTGCTTCTATTGCAGCATTTATTGCTAATAAATCGGTTTTTTCTGCAATTTCTCCTATAATGCTAATTTTTTCTGCAATTTCTTTCATTGATATTACCGTTTTAGATACGGATTCGTAGCCATCTTTAATTTCCGTAGCAGCTTTCTTAGCTATACTTTCTGTTTGTTGTGCATTATCGGTATTTTGCTGTACGTTTGAAGCCATCTCTTCTATAGAACTGGAAGCTTCCTCGGTAGATGATGCTTGCTCCTGAGCATTCTGAGTAAGCTGTTCGCTGGCCGATGAAATTGTATTTGCACTTACTGATATATGACCAACTATTTCCAACAGTTTATGAACCATACGTTGTAAATCTTTCATTACTCCTTTTTTAACAGTACTGCCAAAATCAATATCTAGCTTACCTTGCGAAATATTTTTTGCAATATCTTCAATTTCATAAGGTTCGCCACCTAGTTGGTTTGTAATATTTCTAGTTAAGACGAATGAAATAGCAATGACAAGCATTATTGCTAATAAAATAGCAATGAGAATATAGACTGATATTGCAGAAATGTTTGATGCAAGTGCTACTTTTTGTTCATCATTTATTCGATTCACATTTTCAAGAAAAGTACGTGCGGCAACTGCCATTTTTTTATCATATTCTCTTTTGAGTAGAATTTCTTTGTGAAAACTTTCTGAGGCTGCAATGTATTTTTCAACAATAACTCCAACTTGCTCTATATTCGCAACAAAAGCATTATTATTGTTTCTACTTGAAATTTCGTCAATTAGAGTTTTCATATTTGACATCACTTTAACGAAATCAGCCCATTTTTCATCGGTCTGATCTTTAATATAATATACACCACCTACACGCATCAAAGCGAAATTTATCTCTAAATCTTTAGAGGCAATTACTAGTTCGTTATCATCTTTAATTTGTGTTTTCCAACTATTAAGTAGTTTGAAAAATTCCAATCCATAATCTCTCCAAAATAGAGCTATATTCTTTTCTCTTTCGCTCGATTCTACATATTCCAAAAAAGCATCTTTGTAGTTATCGGCTTCTTTTTTTAATTCGGTAATTTGTTTTTTGTCAATTTCTGTACTTAAACTTTCTAATTCTGTATATAGTTGTTTCATTGTCTCTTTCCATGCAGCGAGAGATTCGGCATCTTTGAGAATCATATAATTCTTTCTGTGCCCCATAGCCTCGTAAACAGTAACTTCTAAACCTACTACTTGCGATGTTCTGTTTGTACTACTTTCTACCGATGTTAGTCCAACAAGGGCAGTGATTCCTACAATAAGAGTTAAGACCAATATAAGTCCAAATCCTACTCCTAGTTTGTAACCTACTTTAATTTTGTCAAGATTCATAATTTCTAATGTTTTATTTTTCACTTATGTTTTTCAAGAAGGAATATTTTCATAATAATTAACAGCTATTTTATTATTTTTATTAATAATTCAAATCTATTTGTTTACAAATCAACATTTCCTAGTAAAATCGGCTATTAGGAAACCTTATATTAACAAAGTGAATATAGTACGCATTAGTGCCTGATAATACAGTTGAATCACTGTATTTGAGACAATTATTACTGAGAAAAATTGCGGACATTACTGAGAGTATGTAATGTTTACAAATTGGTCAAAAAAAAAGAGGCTAACCATTGGTCAACCTCTCTTTTGAATCGATTTATAATACTTCAATCAAGCATAAAATAAAGCATTATTAATATCGAGCAAAACCATTATCATCATCATTATCTAAGCTTAAACTCACGCCACTGTGCGTTTCTTGAACTTTTGATTTTTTAGAATTTGTATTTTTGAAAGTAGATTTTTTCGATACATAAGCATTATTGTCGCTACCGGTTTTGAAGAACGAAACCTGATCTCTCATTTGTTGCGCCTGACTAGAAAGCTCTTCCGAAGCTGCAGCATTTTCTTGGTTTGCTTGGTTTAGTTGCTGAATAGCAGCGTTTACCTGGTCGGTACCGGCACTTTGCTCTCTACTTGCAGCAGCAATTTCTTGTACCAGTTTAGATGTTTTTTCTATTTCAGGAACAATTTCTGCCATTTTATTTCCTGTTTTTTCAGCTATCACCACACTGTTTTTAGAAAGTGTGTTTATTTCTTCGGCAGCAATCTGACTTCTTTCAGCAAGTTTTCTTACTTCGGTAGCTACCACTGCGAAACCTTTGCCATGTTCGCCTGCACGAGCTGCTTCAATTGCAGCATTTATTGCAAGTAAATCGGTTTTTTCAGCAATTTCGCCAATGATACTTATTTTGTCGGCAATAGCTTTCATAGATTCTACGGTAAGATTTACCGATTCGTAACCTTCCTTAATTTCTTGTGCCGATTTTCTTGCAATACCTTCGGTTTGTTGTGCGTTGTCGGTATTTTGTTGAATGTTAGAAGCCATCTCTTCCATAGAACTAGAAGCCTCTTCGGTTGATGATGCTTGTTCCTGAGCATTTTGAGTAAGTTGCTCACTAGCCGCAGCAATTTGATTAGCAGCTGTTTTTACATTGTCTATTACACTTCTTACTTGGAAAACCATGTCTTTAAGTGCACCGGCAAGCATTCCTATTTCATCTTTTTGGTCAACGTCTATGGTTGCTGTTAAGTCTCCTTTGGCAAGGGTTTCGGCAAACTTCACTCCTTTTTGAATTGGTGTAGTTATGATTCTAGTAAGGAACATAGCTAATACAATACCAATCAATACTGCCATGACCAAGCCAATAGCCAATACCATGTTTGAAGAGCGGAGTAAACTTATAGCAGATCCAGCAATTTCTTCTGTGCCACTCATACCTGCTTCTGCTGTTACTGCGCATGCTTGAATGAGTTTTTGACCAACTTCTGTTCTGTTTTTTGCTATTTCTTCTCTTCTTAACCAATCGGCTAAAAAAGTTTTCATATCAGACTCATAAGCTTCGCCTGCTTTTTGAATAATTGCCAATTGATCAAGATTATCTTGGCGTTTTGTGTCTGCTTTAATTTCATCAAGCAATCTATAAATAGTTGGAAAATTGGTAAGAGCCTGCTCAAAAATCTTAGGGTCTCTCAATGCTTGCGATTTGAAGTTACCTATTCGCGCTTCATTACCGAAATCAATAATTTCATTAATTTTATTTATTTTATCTAATCTAGATGTAGAAGTTCTGCCAGAGCGAATTTCTTCGGTCATCTGTTCGTTTTGCGATTCCAAGTAAGCGTTACAATTTTTCATATACATTGCAGCATTTTCGTTCATTTCAGCTCTGCCTTTTTGTAGTTCAGTATTTTCCTTTTGAGTTTGTTCTACTAAGGTAAAATATTCATCAGCAGCTGCTTGAGCTTCTTTTACCTGAGCACCAAGTTTTTCAAGTCTTTCGGCAGTTGTGCTTAGTTTTTCAGCTTCGCTAAGCGATGCTTTAACGGTTTCAATTTCTTTTACCGCTTTTTTGTAGAACTCTTCTTCTTCGGTAAAGCCGTATCCGCGCATTTCATACATCATGCGGTTGGTAGCAGCTCTCAGCTCATTAGCTATTTTTACCTCGGGTACGTACTCGGTAGCTAAGTAATGCGACTCGGTAGTAACTCTCGACATGTTTATTATTGCCAATCCGCCAATGATGACAGATATCATTATAAGTGAGCCAAAACCTATGGCCAACTTAGTTCCTAATTTTAAATCTTTAAAGTTCATAGTTCTTAATTTTTAATTTTTTTTGGTTAGTTTGGTTGGTTCATGAAAAAGTTAATGCACAGCTTCTGCTTCGTGAAATTTTTCAGAATTGAGAAGTGCAATTTCATCTTCAGAAAAGATACGGTCGGTATCTAGAATCATCATAAAACCCTCATCGGCCTTTACCATACCGAGAATGAATTCGGTGTTGTAGTTACTGCCCATTTCCGGTACTGCAGCTATCTCTTCGGGTTGTATTTCTAGCACATCTTGCACCTGATCGGCAATTGCAGCAACCATTAGGTTTCCTGTAGCTTTTTTCACGTCGAGTACTATAATTACCAGCTTATCGTCGCTGGTGCGGGGCGACATATTAAATTTATCTCTCGACTCAATAACAGGTATCACTTCTCCTCTGAAGTTAATTACCCCTTTTATGTAATGAGGTGCGTTAGGCACTTTGGTAATGTGCTGTTTTTCTAGCACCTCTAGAACCTTATGTACGTTTACTGCAAAAGTTTCATTCTCGAGCGTAAACGATAAGTAAGATTCTATGGCTTTGATTGATTTTTCCATAGCTTTGATATTTAGGTTGTTTAATTATGATACTAGTTTAGATTGTTCTACGGTGTAGTCTATGAGCAAATTGGTATCGAGCATAAGGGCAAGATTGCCATCGCCCAAGACACTAGCCCCCGACAGATACTCTTGGTTTTTGAATATATCGCCAAGTGGTTTGAGTACAGCTTGGTGTTCGCCAATAATCTTATCTACCACGAGAGCTATTTTTTTATCATCTTGCTGTACGATAACCAATTTTTCTTTATCAGGATGTTGTCCTCCGGTATGAAACTGGTCTCTGAGTGCAATAAACGGAATAAGATTGCCACTTACTTCTACTCGTCTGTTGTTGGTGCTGAAAATTTCGGCTCTTGTTTTTTGATCGCATAAATGAATATCAGAAAGCGGAATCAAGAAATGAGTATTTTCTACTTTTACCAACAATGAATCGGTTATAGAAATGGTTTGTCTAAGTTTAATGATTATTGTAGTACCAGCGCCAATTTCTGAATCGACAAATACTTCGCCTCTTACTTCGGTTATTACCCGTTTTACCACATCCATGCCCACACCTCTGCCCGACACATCGGTAACTTCAAGCGCGGTTGAGAAACCGGGCTGGAAAATAAGTTCCAACAATTCCCTTTTACTCAATACAGCCTGTTCGTCAATCAAGCCTTTTTCTATTGCTTTGCTGCGAATTTTCTCAGGGTCTATACCTTTACCATCGTCTTCAATTTTTATAATTACATTGCTACCCGAATAATAAGAAGATAATTTAATCATACCCTCTTCTGGTTTTCCGCAAGCAAGTCTATCTTCGGGGCACTCAATACCATGATCTATACTGTTTCTGATAAGGTGCATCAACGGGTCGCCAAGTTTGTCAATTATATTTTTGTCAAGTTCGGTATCAACACCAGCGGTCATAAAATTGATTTTCTTGTTCAGTTTTTTAGAAACATCTCTAATCAAGCGTTTGAATGGAACGAGCATATCGAGCACTGGCACCAATCTTATTTCAAGAACATTATCTCTAAACTGTTTCGATAAATCTTCAACCTTTTCAACAACAGCAGCAAGCTGGGTATAATCTCTTGATTGCTCAATAAGACGGAGGCGAGCTTTGGTTGTAACCAACTCACTCACCAAATACATAAGCACATCTAATTTTCCTGAATCAACCTGAATTCTGGAATTTGCTTCTACTTTCTCTGCAAACTCAGGAACGAGAGCTGCCGCCGATTTCTGAATTTTACTTTTCAGGGAAGTTTCAGGAATCATTTCTATAGTAGCAGGTTCAATCTCATCGGCTTGTGGCTGATTAATTTTTTCGGTAAGTAGATCAACAACAGCATCGGCTTGAGCTTTTTCAATCATTTCCATGTGCTGTGCAAATACCTTTTGGTCAAGAATATTTGACTCAGATATTTTTACAATTTTCACATTCTCCTCAACAAATATGAATACATCAAGAATAGAATCGGCAGGCTTACTTGTAGCCAAGTAAATACCCCAGACTTCTCTTTGCGTTTCGGCTTCGTTATATGAAGTAAGATTTACAACTTTGTACGTTCCTAATCTTGCTAATTCTGAAAACAGGGAAAGAATACTGATACCGCGATCGAGCATTTTTTCATCGGGTTCGAAAGCCACATAAAATGTTCTTACCAGTTCACTCTCTATTTTAGTTTCTTTCTTTATTTTAATCTCTTTGCCTTTATTCGGATCGTTGTATTTCAGTATTTGCTGAATAACACGCAACAGGCGGTCTTGATTAATTTTGTTTGCTTCATTTTCAAAAGCCTGATCTTTGAGCAGGTTTCTTATATGATCTACACTTTCAAGGGTAAACTCTACAATATCTCTCGACAGATCTGTTTCACCTTCTCTTATTTTGTCGAAAATAGACTCGGTGAAATGGGTTAGTTCGCCAATCCTATCGAAACCAAACATCACACTGGTACCTTTGAGCGTGTGCATGGCTCTGAATACCTCATGAATATTTTCAATATTTTCCGGATGAGCTTCTAACTCTATGAGTGAATTCTCTATTTTGGTAAGCAACTCCTGTGCTTCATTCAAAAATTTATCTCTAAACTGATCCATTTTTTTCCTTTATTTGAGATTTGTAATGGTTTCGTAAATGTATCTTTTATGAGAAAGGGAAAATAGAGTAGCAGCCCTTTACTTTGCTTCTGCCTATACTGAAATATATTGCGGTGATTACTGAGTAGTGTGTTATTTTGGGAGCGCTACTCCAAATTACACTCCGATTACGGGAAGTTTTTGTAATTTTGAATGAAAATATGCAGTTCTGTTTAACCCGAATTATGCAATTAGAAATGAATTCTTAATGAGCATTTTACTATTAAAACACCTGAGATAATTGAATAATACAGATACATTAAAACAAATATTTACTTGTCAATTTGGTATTCCAACCGAATGTTGGCAAGTAATTGAAAAGAACCTATACCCACAAGACCTGTTCAAAGGAGCATACTTCTCTACAGAAGGCTGCTATAGTAAAACATTAGGCTTTTTGACTTCGGGGGTTGTGAGAATATTTTATAGAAAAGAAAGTGGAGAAGAGTATACAAAACATTTTCTCAGCAAACATGAGTTTTTGGCTGCAAGCATAAAACCAGGCGAGAAAAGTATTACTTACAGTCAGGCTCTCACTAATTGCAACTTACTCTGTATTGATTATGATTTTTTTATGAATCTTTCAAAGCAATACTCTGAGATTAATAACTTCATATCTACAAAAACCTTCGAGTATCTTGAACAAAAACAAAATCGCGAAATACGATTACTTTCTGAAGATGCAACCGGAAACTATTTGGACTTTCTGAATCGATTTCCCGGACTGATTGACCTTATACCTCATTATTACATAGCCGGATATTTGGGAGTGAGTCCCACTCAATTAAGTAGACTTAGAAAAAAATTGGAGAAAATGTAATCTCATCAACATATGTAAATGTAAACTGGCATACCAAACTATAGTTTTGCATAAAGATTATTTATTAAATCAAATAATTATGCACAAACTAATAAATCTCATTATGGTAAGCTCTACATTATTTTTCGGAAGTTGCATTAGTAACAAAGTCACAAAATCGCTTGCACCCAACAGACAACTTCCACCAACAGCACTTCCTGCACAATTCAATCTGAAAACAGAAGATATATCATTCCAGACTAGAGATAGTGTGCTCATAAAAGCATGGTGGATAGCCGGAGAAAATGATGCAGTGATAATTATTTCACATAGCTTTGGTGCCAATCGTACCGGATGGGTAGGCACTGATAAAAGCGGACAGGAGAAAACAATAAACTGGCTGCCTAGTGTAAAAATACTTGCCGATGCCGGATACAATATCCTTATGCTCGACCATAGAGCTTGCGGCGAGAGTAATGGCAGCATAACCGGATTTGGTAAGACTGAAGCCTTAGATATTGAAGCAGCACTATTGTGGACAATTGCTCATAAAAAGAAACGCTCCGGAGGATTAATAAACACATTCGGACTGATAGGGTTCTCATCGGGAGCAAATGCCTGTTTACTGGCTGCTGAGAAATTTTCGTCAGAAAAAAGATTAACTATTGCTACTATTGCTGTGAATGTATATTGGTATGAAAAAATGATTGCTAAAAGTACTAAATATTTTACCGATGTGCCGCTTGTACTCTTACCTCTCATTAAAAAAGCAACCAAAAAAGTAGTTGGATTCGATCCTTCTGTTGAAATTAGACCCACAAAAACAGTAGCATCTATTACAACCCCACTTTTACTCGTAAACGCTCAACACGATGAAATAGCTTCAGTTCAAGACATTAGAACCATATTCAATGCAGCTCGCCAACCTAAAGAAATAGTAATACTTGAAAATGAAAACAGATTTGACGCATATCATTTTATTGAAAATCACTCTTCAAAAACACTTGAGTTTCTAAACAAACACCTACTTAACAAACCGACTAAAGCTCTTTACACTCCTGAAAATACTGCATTTCTATATATTGAATTTCAAAAAACCTGGACCGAAAGAAGTATATTTCACGCTCTCATTAAGAAGGAGTTTGAAAATAGGAATGTGTTAGAAAATGCTTTGCGTTTAGCTTCTTTTGCTCGAAGCAATGGGTATAAAATATTTCAAGCGCCTCTTATTCTAGATAAAACCCAAAAGGAAACATACAAAAAAACACCCTTCTTTGCCCGACTGCTCAACCAATTTGAAGTCGACACTTGGAAAGCTGAATTTACTGCCGGAATAGTGGACAATAATGATATTATAATAGAAAATAGATACAGCTACGATGCTTGCAAAGGAAGCAATTTGATAGAGAAACTTACAGCAAACGGCATAAAAAACATCATGGTTTGTGGTTTTACAACAGATCATTGCATAAAAGAAAGTATACTATCGCTACAGAAACAGGGCTTCAACTGCGTATTGGTTTCTGATTGTACTGCAACGATGAACCGCAAAAAACAAACAACAATAAGAGGAATTGCTCCTTAGCTTACATTCTGATGATATAATTGATTTACTGCAAAATAGCAAGTAAATGTCAAGGATTCATTGCCAACCCTACAAATTACACTGTGAGCGATTTATTTTATATAGCTCACAGTGTATAAATGTCAATTTCATTATTGTATCTTCATTTCTTTGCTGCTTCCCATCATTTCTAAATTACAATCGCTCATTTCTATACAAATAAACTATAATCATAATGCACCTGAATTCATTCCAGCCTACAAACAAATAACTTACAAAAGTTATATTCCCAATTCAACAATGTAGCAGTATAAACTTTTTTTGATTCTTAGTTTCTTAATACTCAAAGTGAAATGTGAGTTTCTATTTACTACTAATCAAACAACTCATTCAACCAATTTTTTTCTTGTGTTGTTTATAATAATCAGACTGAGACTGATTTCCAAAAACCTGTAAATTGTTCAGATAATTATTCTGAGTCTCGGTCGATGAAGGCTCAATTATCTTATCCAATTCACCACTTTCAAGCCATATAACGCAGCACTGCTGTCAATTATCAAATTCTACATCCTCTTTGTCAGACATTGAAAGTTAAGCTCAGATATTCTAGAATATTTGAAAAATAACAAACGCATAAATTACAAATCGCACATATCTAAATAGTGCCCAAAGTAAATAATTCTTGAAGTTGTATTTAATTAATCCACATGCCAAACTTACTATAGAATGAGGCAATGGCAACATAGCTCCTATAAAAACAAACAAGCCTCCCCATTTTCTTAGATTTACTATATGTAGAGATATTTTATTTTCAATATGGTTTTTTATTGCAGGTATTAAAAACAATCTGTTTCCTAAAAAATATGCTATTACTCCCCCTAGGTAGGACATAGATGCTAACGCAAAAAGATACAACCACGGTGCACCAGATTTTGAAGCCCATGCTATGAATATTTCCGGTGGCACCAATCCTAATATTGTTTCCGATATTAGAAAAATGTTAAAATTACCTGTGCAGAATAGGTAGCTACCATATTTTCAAGTAGTGCATTGAAATCTAGAAAAAGTATTCTAACGCCAGCAGTATTGCTACAAAAATTACTATTACTATTCCCCTTTATCGCCGTTTCTCTCCAAGAAAGAATAAAATTTTGTTATCTTATAATATCTGTTTAATAACGTTAAATGATGTGCCGTTTTACGGTTCTTTTTTTCCATTTTATGTAAATTATATGTAATGTTTTTTATTAACTATTTTTTAAGCCAAAAGATTAAATATCCTTCTAAGCATTATATAATACCAATACACAATTTCAGGAACCTTGCTTTATAGTTTCTGAAATTATCAGTTAATAAAAACTTAGAATAAAAAATTTGTATTGTCAACAAATTCTTGGCGGTTGCCAAATGGTAATGGTAGGTTGATAAGAAATGCCGATGAAGTAAAACTACTGAATTGTATTTTTACTCCAAAATCGTATAGAATTTCCGGTAGTTGAATTATTTGTTCGTCTTCTGCTGTTTGAGCATCAGAAGTTAAACAATTTTCTGTTGTGTTCCTTTCTGAACATAAATCAACAGTATTAATATGAAGATAAATATTGTAACACAATAATATGCCCATAATGAACACTATACTGTATATCATATTTCTTTGACCAATTTTCATAATGCAAAAGTATTCTAAAAACGAATACGATTAAGATTTTCTTTAAAATCTTTTTATAGCTGTTACAATAGAAATATGTTACACATACTTCTATATTTTAAAAAGTGAAAACATTATCTTTCTATATAATGGATGGTAATTATGATTTTGATAATTTTGATATTCTTTTTTTGCTCTTTATGCAAATCATATTATGATTCAAGATTCGTAAAGACTAAATAAGAATATCAAAACGACCTTCTTATTCAGTTACTATTTTTGCATTTACCCATGCTTTTACATCAACCATAATATCTATCATTCTTTTCATTTCAAGGTTATTTGGTTCTTTGCGTTGCGCCGAGGTTATTATACAAATATCTTGAAATGTATCGATGAAAAATATACCTTTTTTCAATTCATCGGTTACCGGAAATTTCACTTTTATCTCCTCAATAAGTCCCGACAGGGTATGATTCATTGGCATTTGACCATGAAAAATAGAAAAGGCTACCAAATATTTTTCTATAGACATACAGATTATATTATAGAGCGTGTCGTGGGTAAATTTCCCTTTCTCGAAAGCACTAAAAGCAGCTTTACTATAGTCTTCTGCTTCTTTATGGAATTCTTTCCAGCTTTCACTTTTTGCGATTATCATATTCTTTTCTTTTTTTAAATGGTGTATGTTGTAGGTAATGAAATGTAAGTTGTAAAACAATTTCTTTAAGAATTAAATAACTGCCAATGCGGAATTTCTAAGTACAAATACCCCGGAGTAAACAAAGGATATAAAAACTCCGGGGCGTACTTGTCTACCGCACAGCAGATATAAACATTTCCAGGACCTCTGTCTCGGAAAATGATCTTTTATTCAATGTTGAAATTGCTTTTAATTCTTGTAATATCTTTGTAATACCTTCATTACATAATTTTATTCCTTTTTTCTCGAACAAATATTGAATTGATGCTTTTCCTGAAAATTTACCGTAAACGAATTCGGCTTGTCTACCTATTTCACTCGCATCAATAAGTTCGTATGCCTTATTATTGGCAAGTATGCTTCTGGTATGAATACCTGTTTCATGAGTCAAAATCATCCGTCCGGTAATTGGTTTATCCATGCTCAAAGGTCTGTTTGATGCCTTTTCTACATAGTGCGACAATTCTGTAAGATGTTTAATTGTATAACCTGTTTTGTATTCTAAAGATTTCTCCAAGCCAAGTATTATTTCCTCTAGAGCTGCATTTCCAGCCCTTTCTCCTAAGCCGTTTACGGTACAGCTCACTGCATTGGCACCCGCCATATATGCACTTATTGCATTGGCAGTAGCCATTCCAAGGTCATTGTGCGGGTGAAACTCTATTTCTAAAGTCGGAACACACGCCCGAACGTAACTTATAAGTTTTTCGGTACTCACCGGGTTCAATATTCCTACCGTATCAGCTATTCTTATTCTGTGTGCTCCTGAGCCTTGAACAGCATCGGCAAATTCAAACAAAAATGTCTTATCTGCTCTTGATGCATCTTGTGCACCTACAGCCACGTAGGTAAAGCTGTCATTGGCAAAATCTAATATCTCTTTCATATTCTTCATCACCCAATTTCGGTCTTTACCAATTGCTTGGAGCTGAACGTCTGAAACCGGGAATGAAACATTTACTGCCGTAGCATTTGTTTTAGCTGCAATAGATATATCCTCTATAGTGGCTCTACACCACGCAGTTGTTTTGAAGTCGAAGCCGTAATTGCAGATAGTCTTTACCTCTTCAAATTCGGTTTTGCCCATAGATGGAACACCCACCTCAAGCTCTGGTATTCCTACTTTTTCGAGTAGTGCTGCAATACCAATTTTTTCGTCGAGAGAAAATACAACCCCCGGCGCTTGCTCTCCGTCTCTGAGTGTAGTATCTACAATATATGGATTTGTTGGAAACATAGTAGCTTATTTAATATGAAAGATTTAAATTATCTATAATCGGTATATTGCAAAAAACTAAAAAAAACGAAACAACTTTGATATCTATATTTTGTATAGAATTTCAATCTCCTTACGGTAATGTCTCTAAACGCCAATTTAACAATCTAAATATAAACAAGTGAAATCAAAATCTATATTGCAATACCTAGCCCAGTGCGGTACAACGCCAGAGGGTATTTTATCAAAAACTATAATTACCTAATCGGCAATAGAATATTTTTCGCAAAGTTCACCATCTTTTAGAGCATCTAGAATTTCATCTACTTCATCTTCTCCATTTACTTTTCCGTACCAAAAGTTAAGAGGGTGCACCACCATAACCGGACCTTTTTCGCATACGCTTAGGCAAGCTGTGGTTGTTACTACAGCATCAAGACCTCTGTCGGCGCAACCTTCAATAATATAAGGAACTAAATTTACTGCACCTTTTTTATTACATACTCCTTGGGCATCGCCCGATACTCTGTATGAATTGCATACAAGAATGTGAATCTCTGGTTTTTTCATTTGTTAATAATTTTATGGTTTGATAATATGTTATTTTGAAAATATGTTTGTTTGAAAATTTATTTAATCACCTCGTAGAATATAATCCTACTACTTCTATTTTTTTGAACCTCACAAATTATAATGCCAGCGAAGCTATATAACCGGTATCTGTTTTAATATTAATACCATATTCTTTAATTTTCTCCATAGTTTCAAGTTCAATGGAGTTGGTAATAAGCGTTGTACAATCTTTCAACGATTCGTAAATTGTTTTAAATCTATTTCTTTTAAAACGAACATTGTTTGTTGTAGCGCTATAACGCTCTATGTTACGTTTTTCAATAAAAACCTTATTATTATCAACAACTTCGTAGATAAAAAAGGTGTCAGCTATTTCAAACTGCTTGTTTACTGTTACCCCATCGGTTGAAGTAATTGCTAATCTAATATTCATGTTTTTATCGAAAATATAATTTTACTTTTAAGCACATCCGGTAGCAGTACCTCTACAACCGCTGCCACATTTGTGAGCACTTGTTTTACTAATTGTTCTGAGGTCTTTGTCATTAAAAACAGCATCAAGTCCGGTTTCTATTAGTCCGGTCATTTGCACTACTTTTATGCCGGTACTTTCAAGTAACGTAACTGGTTTATTTCCGGCACTACCAACCAAAATAGCTTTACAATCTTGCAATACCTCACCTAGTTGCAACCATCTGTCGTCTGCACCTCCTTTAGGTGGTGTTTCGCGAGTTTCTACGCATTCATATCCGTCTTCTGCTGCTTGAAATATGAGTAGTTTGTCGGCTTCTCCCAAGTGCTGATTCACCAACATGCCTTCATAACTGGCAACAGCAACTTTGTCTCTGTTTTGCTCAATTATTTGTTTCATAGTTGCTTTTTTCATTAAACAATGTCTTTCTTTATCATCTTTGCCTATAAGTCCTGCGGCATCGGCTCTGCAACGAGCACAATGTTCCATAGGTTTAATGTATTTAGAAATGGTTTTCAGTACATCTTTTCTCGCTTCGTGAGTTGGCTCTTTTATGTTTTCAAATGGAGTTTCGGCAACCGGTTTTATCGGTATTATATTCATAGTATCGGCGCCATGAATGGAAACAAACTTAGCCAAATCTTCAATAATATGGTCATTTACACCCGGTATGAGAATGGTGTTGATTTTTGCAATCATTCCATTTTTCTTCAACTTTTCAAGGCTTCTAACTTGCTGTTCAAGCAAAATTGCAGCTCCTTCTTCGCCTCTGTACATCTTCTTTTTGTAGTTTACCCAAGGGTAAATTTTCGACAGATATTCAGTGTCTAGTCCGTTCATGGTTATGGTTACATGAGATACTTCTAGTTCTGCCAACTCTTCTATATAATCATAAAGATTAAGACCATTACTAGACAGACAAAGCATCATCTCAGGGAACGATTTTTTTACCAGTCTCAATGTCTCCAGAGTCTGTTCGGGTGTAGCAAACGGGTCGCCCGGGCCCGCAATACCAACAACTGAAATATTATGGAGTTTTTCAGACATTAATTTGAGATATTCTACTGCCTGAGTGGGAGAGAGGATGCTGCTGGTCACTCCCGGGCGACTTTCGTTTACACAATCATATTTCCTATTGCAATAATTGCATTGAATATTACATTTTGGTGCTATTGGCAAATGTATTCTACCATATTCCGATTTTGCTTCTTTATTAAAACACGGATGTTTGCTTAAGTCTTTCATAATATTATCCCTCGTTATTAAAAATATCCTGTTTATATCTACTTTTCGAAAATGCTCAATCTAATTGTTTTACAATTTGTGCCTGATTGAGAATTTTCTTTAACAATTTCGATATGCTGTTTGCACGGAATATGCCAAGCCAAATTCCTAACTCGAATATTTATGTTTTTACTATGGTAATAGATTGATATTATGAGATATATTAATTTTTTATTTTATATATTTTATCTTTCTCTTATTTTTATTTTCCTACAAAATTGTATAATTGAAAAGAGCTTTAAACAAAAATGTTGTTTTTTTAGAATTGAAAATCAAGAATTTTAAAATGAAGTTGTTTTGTGGAATAAATAAAAAATCAGAGCCTTGCAATGAAAATCTAATAGAGGTGTCTAATTATACATTTTACATTTACAGCGAATAGTAACTCTGTTTGTTTTACTATTATGGAACTATTTATTTTTGAATATATTTGTGTTTTCATTATGGCATCTTCATTAATTATTAATCTGGGTGAAATAAATCTATCATAACAGATATTTTTTAATTTCAGTACCACACATTTTTAAGCATATTATGGACAAAAAAGCAATAAAATTACAACTGAATTCAGTGGTAGAAGAGCTCTCAAAATCAGAGTCATATAATACATTATATCACCATCCGAACCATGGAACACCCATGCCGGCAGTAAAAGATTTGAAACGAGTTGTGAGTTTGATACAAGAAGTTTTGTTTCCCGGTTATTTCGGAAACGACACCCTTGATGACGATACAATTAAATACTATACTGGGGTAAATATTGATAAATTATTCGGTTTATTATCGGAGCAGATACGTAGAGGAATGTGTTTTGCTTGCGACAACTACGAGGAGTTTCTCAAATGCGAACGTTGCGAAGGTCGTTCCGAAAAAATTACAGCCAAATTTATTGAAACCCTACCCAAAGTTAGGCAGTTGCTTTCAACAGATATCAAAGCTGCCTATGATGGCGATCCGGCAGCGAAGTCTATAGGTGAAATTATCTTCTGTTATCCGGTAATTACAGCACTTACGCACTACCGAGTTGCACATGAATTGCTTAAGCTTGAAGTACCGCTTATTCCAAGAATCATAACAGAAATGGCACATTCAGACACAGGAATAGATATTCATCCGGCGGCTCAGATTGGCGAGTATTTTACTATAGACCATGGTACCGGGGTGGTAGTAGGAGCTACCTGTATTATTGGAAAGCACGTACAGCTTTATCAAGGGGTAACTTTAGGGGCAAAAAACTTCCCTCTCGACGAACAAGGCAATCCGATAAAGGGAATACCACGTCACCCAATTGTAGAAGATAATGTAGTAATATATTCTAATGCTACAATTCTTGGTAGAATTACCATTGGTCAGGGTTCAATTATAGGTGGTAACGTATGGATAACACGCGATGTAGCACCGGGGTCAAGAATTCTACAGACAAAATATAAAACAGAATTATTTACCGATGGTGCTGGTATTTAATATGATTTATGGTATTTGTTAGGCCTAGACAGCAATCAATGCTATCTTGGCTTAACAAGTAAACCTAAGTTCAAAAATACTGAGATTATTTGGCTTTGCATTGAGTTAATCTAAAGATGGATGTTCCGTTTTTTTTTCATTACGATATTCCTCAATTCTTCTCCGAATCTTATAATATCTTTTGAATCTGCTGGAATTTCTTTGAATACAGAACTAGTTGCCACTTCTTCTGGTCTAAACCTAGAACAGCCTTGCTCATTTGATACATTTTCTATATGGAGTTCCGAAATACCAAACCTATCTTTTGTGTCTTTTAATGATTCAACAATAGATTTATGCCAAACTGAATCAGTTTCTCTATATTCCCAATTCTCAATATCTATAAGTTGTATGCCGCACGATTTAAATACAGCCATTACAAACGTAGCACAGGTTAATCCGCTTTCCTGTGTATCTAAATTGAGAACTCCTTCTCTAGTAAAGTTTCCTCCGGTATATAATAAACCATATGGGATTTTCTGCTCATCTTGACGTTTCAAAATTCTTCTGCACATGGCTGCAATAGAATTTTGTCGAATCTCATGTATACTTGATTTTAAAAATAAATAGCCAGTCAGATTTTTTACATAACCTTCTTCATGTGCTAAATAAAAATGCCAAGCCAAATGAATAGCATTAAACTTGCCATTAAATCTATAAACGATACCACAATGAAGTTGATCCTCTCCAGATTGACCTACCAGAATACTGATTATCTCAGAGCTGTCAAGAAAATCGCAAACATTTAAAACTGATTCATCAAAATTTACCATGTAAATTATTCTAAACCTTCAAGTATCCGATTAGCTTCTTGAGAAAGGAACATTGAATTAATTAACTCATAAACTTCTTGATAAAAAGCGTTTCTTAATAGTAAATTATCCTTCCAAGAAGTAGTGATTGTTAAAATACCTACTAAGCTGTTAATCTCAAAATCATTAACATCTATTATTTCAAAAAAGCTATTGACTAAATCAAATTTATTATCTATAAGTAATTCATCAAATGTATCGAAGATATAGTCAAGAGTATTCTCTATGTTTCCTGCCTTTTGAAGATTTAATATTTGCGATTTAATTCTATTTACAATAATCCATTTTTTTGAAAGAATATGATTAAACGCAACTGAAGGAATATACTCAAAGGCATGACCTTTTCTTCCAATAGTACAGAATGCAATAATATTAGATGTGTCATTTTTAAGAATATTATCAAAGAAACTAAAAGTTCCATAATTTGCTATAAAAAGACTTTCGGTACACGACATATTATCTTCTATTACGTCATTGTAAATATTAAACTTATTCGGCTTTTTAATCTTTTTAGATTCTGTGTCTATATTTAAAACTTCTTCTGCTATCATAACAAATTAACAATTCTTTGGGACTCTTCCTTGAAAGTTCCCCATTTATTTATTGTTTCTATTAATTCTTCCGCTGAATTATCAGGCTTAAGGTCTAAATGAAAGTTGAAACTACACAAAATATGCTCAGAAACAGGTCGACTTAAATCGTCGAGCATATTTACAGGTTTAATATCTAGTTTTAGTCTTGTATTATTAAAATCTTTGCTCAAATATGTACCAAACCTAGAATTATTAGTATCAAAGTTTTGAAACAAAGTTGATTTTTCAATAAAAAAATGCTCTTTGCTTAAGGTTTTAATGTCTTTTTCTGTGTCTTTAATAAACCAACTTAAGTTGATACCTATAGCTCTATATGGTATTTCTTGTAATTTTTGGATAATTGGTAAAAGGGTGTTCTGTATTTCAACACCAAAATTAATAGAATCAAACCCAACATTGAATTGCAATTGTTCCGGAACAACTAATAAATTATACTTCCTTGTAACAATTTGACTTATGCCGGGTACAAAAATTGAATTTTGTTGAATTTCAGATTCTTCTACAAAATTGTTTTTAACCAACCAATGTCGATTAAAAACAGAAGTATTAAAGCTTTGTGCTAATATTACTATTGATTGTAATTTTAATTCTTTTTCTAATGCCATAATCTAAAAATGAATGCAAAAGTACAATATTTTCCGAATATATAGATTTTATTCTTATAAATCAATTTAATGTAACTTTTTTTAAGTTTTTATTATGAACATCAACATACTAATACACCTATTTCAATGCCGATAATCTCTTCAATTTTTTTCGCCTTCATATGTAATTTTATTCCTTAATATATCCAAAGCATACAATTACTATCTGTTGTTCATTTTAAAAACAGTTTTGTGCTTCAAGTTTAATCTTCTAGTTAGAGTTGTATATAGCAAATTATCTACTTACAACCTGTCGCATGTGTGCGAATGGTAGTCCGACTAGATGAAATGATGTCCGCAAATGTGCGAACATAAGTACGGCATGACGCTTTACTTGTCGCAACGATACAAAGACATGTAGAGGTATTAGTTCTTATCTGTGCTCTATAGCGGACATAAGTCCGCTATGTCATACAACATGTCGCATAATAGCGCAAAGCAGAACGCATACCTTGGATTATTGTCATACAAGAGCGGACATTAGCCAGAGGATGCTGGCTTAATTTCGCATAGTGGCGAAAATGTTTTGGCTTGAATCGTATTGTATTAAACAATTATAACAAATAAAAATGATTGTCCGCGCAATAAAACGGATCTTATCTGAGTTATTATACTCAGTTACGTTTTAAAAATTAATCTAGATATGAAAATCGAAAAAACACATTTGGAACATTTCAAGAATGAAGAGTACTTTCAGTACCTGAGTGAATTTAATTATTTGGTAAACCAGTACAATCCAACAACGCTGGGTATAGAAAAAGAATTTGGGCTGTATATGATGCAGTTTGGGTTTGTGAATGAAGCAATTGAACCTATTCGTAAAAGTTTGCACAGCGATGAACTTAGTCAGAAAGACAAAGAACGCGATCAAGTATTTCGTGGTCTGAGCGACAGTGTGAAAGCGGCTCTAAACCATTTCAACATGGAAATACAGGATGCTGCTGAAAAACTTTGGCTCATTTTCAAACATTACGGAAATTTGGCAACATTACCTTACAATGAGGAAACGGCTTCTGTTGTGAATTTTATAAGTGAACTGCGTACATCTTATTCTCTTGAACTTAACACCACCGGACTGACTAGTTGGGTAGATACCCTAGAACAAAAAAACAATGCCTTTGATGTTCTCATGAAAGAACGATTCTCTAGTGATGCTCAAAAAACCAACCTTAAAATGAGAGATATTCGTACTCAAACAGATATAAAATACCGATTGATTATTGAAAAACTAAATGCTCTTATTATAGTTAATGGCGAAGCTCAATACTTAGAGTTTGTAAAGGAACTCAATGAGCGTATTGAAAAATACGACAAAATTATGTCTATAAGAAAAGGTAAGAAACAGAAAGTGGAAGTGGATTAAATAGAAACAGTTCTACTTAATTCTTCTTCTTTTACAAAACATTTCTACTATTAATAAAAAGGCTCTCTGGAAAGCAAAATTATCCGGAGAGCCTTTTCATTTACAAATATTGTGATCTATTACTCAGTAAGTATTTTAACAATTACAGTATCCATCTGATTGGTGTTTTGCATGGTTTCGGTGTTGTAGCCCATTATTTGAAATGAACCTTTGTAATCCCACACTGCTTTTCCTATTTTATATTTATTGAGCGTACCTACAAAATCGCGATAGTAGGCATGACGAATCGTGGTATCGACATTATTTAAACAGCCAAATTCTCCACAATATACACTCAAGTCAAGCTCTTTGCTGCGTTTTACTGCGATAGAAACTATAGAATCGAAATATTCGCGGCTATATACTTTATTGATTCCTTTTATTTCATTTTTCACTCTCATATCGGTAGAGTCTAGTTCTTTCCATAAATCTTCTGGGCTTGCACTCAGTCCCGGATATTGTACCTTTCCGGTGAAAGCTTTAAAGCTTGTCCAGCTAGCCAAATGATGTGTTACCAGCATAGGGTCGTAATTATGAAATGCAATTACAATATTGGAATCCCCTTTGGGTGTTTCGAGAAATGGCATATTATGTATTGTTTGCCATTGATTTGCCCCAATAAACAGTATTCTATTGGGCTCGGTTTTGCGAATGCGTGTAATTGCTCGGTTTACCAACGAGTTCCATTGGTGTGCCTCCGGAGCAGCCGGCTCGTTCATAAGTTCATAAGCCAGTTTGTTGGCAGGGAATTGTTTTAGTTCGGTTTGCAAATCATCCCACAAACTAAGGAAGGTGTTTTGAGCAACCGTGTCTGTCCAAAGGGTCATTTTACCTTCGCCGTTTGCTGCATTGAAATGATGAGAACGAATTATGTGTAAGTCTATGATAATGCACAAATCGTTGGCAACGCACCATTCAACCGATTGTTTGAGATAGTTGAATGCCGTGTCTATTTTCTTACCGTCTACGGTCCATAGTTGTTCTTCGTCTATGGGCATACGAATATGGTCGAATCCTAGATTTTTGATAAGCTTTACATCTTCTTGGGTAAAAAATGTGGCACGTGGCGACCAACCAAATACTTGCGAAAGCCAATGTGCTATATTCACACCCTTGTATGCAGCAAATTGCTGCGGGTATGGTTTCACCGACACAGCTAAGCTATCTGCAGCTGCTGATTCAGCTTGTGTTTTTTCTTTGCAACTACTGAGTAAAATTGCAATAAGGGCAAGAAATAATATGCGTTTCATATTTTTTTTTGATTTTTAAATAAAACAAACTGGTTTAAATTATCTGCTTTTGTTAGTTTTTTAATAATGTTTTGTATTCAAGTGTTTTATTTGGAGATTGTAGAACAACTACATACATTCCATTATCTAGATTGGATAGTATGGTAGATACTATGCCGATGTTGTTTTCGGTAATTCCACATTGTTCAAAAACAACCGTTCCATACATATTGCTTATTTTCACACAGTACTCTTCGTCTGATTCTATTGTAACCGATACACTTGAAGAAAATGGATTAGGATAAATATTGAAACTAGATTTTTCATTATCTACTAATGATGAAGACGTAACAACTGGAGGTGGTGTAGCATCATATAGTTTCAGCACTAGTTTATCGTCTTCTGTGTAAGCATTTGCAGGTTCAAAATCGCAATAGTTTCCGCCAAAGGTCCAATTGGCTTTAGACCATCGGGAATTGTCGAAGCTGGTAAAGTCGTCTTTCCATGAGAATTTGTAATCGGTACCATTGTCGCCCTCTCCCGGAGTGTAGGCAGAATATGAAATATAATCTACATACTGATATTGCGGAAGCACCTTAGTGTCGAATGTTCCAACCCAACTACTGCTGGTATGTGCCCAGTGATTAAACCGTAAGCTCATAGCAGCATTGCAACTCTTGGCGTAATCTTTTTCGGTTCTAAAAAGCGAATCGTCTACATACCAATTTATAGAATCGGGAGTCCACTCCAAAACGTAAATATGGTAATCGCCTGACAAACTACGTTTGGTATAATGTGTTTTTTCGGTTCCTAGTTGCGAACCTTCTACCTTCTCAATAATGACATTTGTCTGAAATAAATTTGTGTCTTTGCCGAATATTTCAATATCTATTTCTTGCCATAGTGTTGTGTTTTGCTCAGAATTGTTTCTGTATAAGAAAAAGGTAGAGAGTTGCCCACTTCCTGGTGCCGACTTAATTCTCATTTCAAACCTACCGTACAAATATGACTGTGAGGAATAAATTTCTGCTCCTTTGTAATTCTTTGCCGATACTATGAATGCAAATAGCATTGCGATAATGAGTAAAGTGTTTTTCATAAGGTTATAATTTTAATGGTAATTGGTAAATGTTTAATGTTTAATGTTAAATGGTAGTAGTTCTATAATATTGTTTGTCTTTTCAATTCATAATTTAAAATTTAAAATTTCATAAAGTAAGCTTTCCCCGGTTCCAAATTCTGAATACTGTTCTGCATCCCATTAGGCGACCAATAGCCATCGAAGTTTTTGATTATTTCGCAATTGTTGGTATTGAAATAAGAGGAGAGAGGCATTGCTGTTTGGAATGGGCAACCCACGATTGTCCATCCTTGTAGAGAGGTTGTATGCAACGTCGCTACTATTGGTGTTCCAGTGATTGATAATGTTCCTTCAGTATTCATATTCACCAAATAGCCTTCGCCCGGTGTGATTGTTTTCAATGAGTTTAAGAAATTTGGCTGACTTTTTTTCCAAAAAGAGTTCATGGTTTTAATTTCGGCAAGGTCGAGGTTCGCGAATATCGTAGAGACGTTGCATGCAACGTCTCTACCTCCCACAATGGTGGTGTCGGGCATTACGTTTATCGAAATCAGGTTCCATCCTTTCTGCAAATAAATGGTTTGTTTTAATGGAAGAATTGATATAGTAATACTTGTCTCAGCCACTTCTCCACCCATTGCAGTTGCCACAGCTTTTATGGTATGTGTGCCAACTGGAAGGGTATTCAAACTTGCATCATCAGTACCTAATCCCCATTCATAAGGAGCTACGTTGTCTTGTCTTAGGAGTATTCCATCTACAAACAATTGTACGTTAGCTATACCCGAAGCGTGTGTTGCTTGCACATTTATATTCAAATCGGTACCAGAGTTAATAGTCTGGTTATTGGTCAAATTTGTGAAACTCAATACAGGAGGTTCAGTAGCGATTTTAAATTCCATCCAGTTAAAGTTGAACCCTGCCTTTGTAATAGTTATTTTAAGAGTATGTTTACCGGCGGTAAGAGCTAGAGTCTTGTTTAGAGTAGCCCAAGTTTGCCAACCGCCAGTTGCGGCAACTGCAACCTCGTTGATTTTCACAGCACCATCGACCGACACTGAGAAACCTGCATTTCCATTCAGACTTGCCACACGGAAATCTACAGTGTAATTGCCTGTTTTAGGAACTTCAATAGCATATTCTGCATAGTCGTTCACATCGGTATATCCAATGTTCAAACCAGTGCCTTCGCTCGCAACAACTGTTTCTGTCTGGAGTCCGTTTTGTGTGTTAAATTCTTCTGCTTCTACTTTTTTTGGTAGTATATGATTGTAAACTACAGGAGGAAGACCACCGCCGGGAATTTGATTTCCTGTAGGAGCAGCCTCTTGTCCGCTCTTAAAGATTCCAAGCCACATATAACCATTGGTTACACCTACTGCTTTGGTAGAAAACTGGCATTGATTCTCAGTAAAAGTATGGGTAGATATATTGTAGTTATCCGTTATTTCTGAAGCAGAATTGTAATCGTATCGGGTAGAAACAGCATCGAAACCCGTTCCGTTCCATTTTTGGTAGGTAAACCAATCTACAAACTGGTATGAAGGTAAATTTGCTTCGTTCCACGAACCTAACCACTCGCCGGGGTAAGTAGCCCAATGGTTGTAGCACATACGCATAGCGGCTGAAATATAGCCAACAGGATCGTCACTATTGCCATTATTATATCGGGGGTGATTTGCCGGAACATTTTCACCTTTTACTATTCGTCTCACTTCAATATCATTATTAAACCATGCTATATAATTTGGAGTCCACTCTAAGGTGAATTTTACCCAACTTTTTGCTATTTTTAGTCCGCCATGAACTGCTTCCCAGCGTTTTATATCTGTATCAGTATTATTGTATTCCCAAATAGGATTTGATTGCCACTCATTAGCACTTTTGCCAAATGTTTCTATATCAATTTCGTTCCAACTAGTCGTAGAAGTCTCACCTCCATTTTTCCATAAAAAGAAGGTCGATGTTGTTCCACTCACATCGCTCGAATACATCATAATCTCGAAGCGTCCGTACTTTACTTCTGCTTTTGATTGAATTTCTCCTGCTGTGTAACTTCTCTGTGCAAGTAATGAAATTGCAGAGAATCCTAGTAAAAAAAGAATCATTATATCTCTCATGTCAATTTATTTTTAAATTTTTTAGTTTGATAGATTTTTTATTATGATTTTGAATATTCTAATTGAAAAATATTGTTGTCGTATTTGGTAATGAATGTCATCTTTTCTAAATAGAAGTATTTATGAATTAAAAGATTGATTTTGCTTATATTTTATATTACAAATTTATATTACCAAGTTCGTTCATAATTGTATAGAACATGAGGAAAGCAGTATCAAACATCCTAGGTGAATGTTGAACTGTGAAATTTTAGTTTTTTAAAAATCAGAGTGTTGAAGAAATAGTTTGCTTTAAGGTAGCATATAAAGCTTTGATTTTGTCCTTTTTTTTTAAGATGTATTTTGATTCTAATGTCATGTTGCAAATTTCGAAATCTAAAAAAACTGAATCACATTAGTTCAAAAATAAAAAGAGGATGTTGAAATACTTCAACACCCTCCTAACCTCTATTAACTAACTAAAATGTATTTACTTTTTTATTATCTGCTCTGAATAAACAGCTTCTTTTGTAAAGATTAAACATCTATATGTAGCTACCGATAAATTGCCAATGTAAATCATCTTTTCATTGGTTTCAAATAGAAACTTACCGTCTGCAGTATAAAGTTGAACTTTTTCTACCTCCTCTTTAAGAGATTCAATATAAAAATAGTCGTCTGCCGGATTAGGATATACCATTACATCGCTAGAGCTTTCAACAATTTCTGTAGTTACCTTCTTCAATAGCTTTATGTCAATCTCAATAATATTGCCATCTACATGCAGTTTATTAGCTTTATTCCAGTCTAAAGTAGAAACATAATAAGTAGCTTCATACTTAGTTGCTAATTTACCTTCTGGTTTTGCATATAAAATATAATCTCCTTTGTCTAAGTTTGAGATGGTGAAATCTCCACTTTCAGAAACACTTACCGTTTTCACTACGGTAACGCTGTCATCTGCCTTATACACATATATTTTAACATTTGTAGTCTTTACGCTACTTGTATAAACAGAACCCGATACAGAATAAATTCCAACAGAAGGAGATATCTTAACTTGATGTTCTGTAACGACATCGCACTGACCAATTATAGAATGTAATTGAACCACTGCTGTACCTGAATTTGAACCCCAAAGTACCTGTGCAGAAGAATCTTCTAAAGTTGTGATTTCTCCATAATTATCATCGTTCAAAGTCCAACTGTATTTCAGCTCTTTTGTTTTAGGTGCAAAATCGATTACAGAAAGCGATCCGGCAGCAACAGCCTCATCACCAACAATAATAACGGAAGGTACAGTAACAAAAGTGATTAAAACAGAATCGGTAGCAGTCATTCCCGACTCGAATAATGCTTCTACACTATACCAACCGTTTTCGTTTATAGGTAATGGATTGCCCACATATCCAGTATTCCAAGTAAATGAACTTATTGCAGCATCACCATCATTAGCCTGAATATAAGCTGAATTGCCCTGACAAACTTTTAATTCAGCTTCAGTTATCAATTCATAATTAAGTTGAGTAAAACCTACAGTAAAACTTCGTTTTGCAAAAACACCATTAACATCAGTAACCGTTAACGTGTACTCTCCAACTTTTAATTTTTCAATAGATGCTGTAGTATCGCCGGTGCTCCAAGAGTATGTATATGGAGATTTGCCACCCCCAACAATAGCAGAAATTGAACCTCCGCTGTTTGTAATTCCATTAGCCGGTTTTGAAGATCCTGCTATAACCAATGTGTATGAATGAGCCTTAATTTCAACTGCATATTCATCGGTTCGCGAACACTGATTGTAGTTTGATACAAGTATCATATTTTCAAGTCCTTGTTGTTTAAATTGAACTGAACAAACGGCAGATTTTTTTGTGTTTCCAATGATTGTTCCTAAGTCATTTTCAAGACTCCAGAAATAGAATACATCATTTCTAACCGGTTCGAAAGAATACTCAGCAAATTGATTTACTAAAACAAGAGTATCACCAAATATTTGAGGTACAGGTATAGAATCGACAGAGATTTGTATAGAATCAGTAATTATAAGTCCGGAAGCAAATGTAGCTTTTACAGAATACATTCCGGACTTTTTAACCAATATATAATAACCAGTATCAGCAGTATTCCAACTGTACGATACAGCATTGAGAGAGAGCGCTTTTATATAAAGACTGTCGCCATTACAAATAGTTTGATTTTGATGATAAATTAAATCAACTAAATCATTTGTAAATCCGATTTTGAACATCATAGTAGCCGATTCGCCATTTGAAGCAGAAACCGTAACCGAATATTCGCCAACACTTAATGTATTAATATCTTGAGAAGTACTTCCATTACTCCATTTATAAGTGTAACTTAGTTCACTTACCGAACTTACTTCAATGTCAATAGAACCACCTGTATTAGTAATACCACTTGCAGGAGTAACTATACCGGAGATAAGTATTTCATTCTGAGGCATACTTACCGATACCATAATACTATCAGAGATAGAACATCCGTCTGCCCAAACTGTAGTTTTAATATAGGCTTGCCCTATTTCCTCAAATCCGGCACGAGCCACGCCAGTTTCAGTATTCACTATACTTCCCATAGATTCAGGAACCATAGACCAAACTTCGTTTTGATAAGAGAATTCTGACTCATGTTTATATTTCACAATTGCACCAACCATCACATTTGAAGGTCCTACAAGCTCAAATTCGCCAATATTTTTATATGCAACCATGATAGAGTCTGAAAGACGTAAACCAGAGCTAAATACAGCAGAAACAGTGTACATTCCTTCTTTAGCTGCACTTATCGCTCTACCTTTTTCACCGGTAGACCAAGTATAAGATACAATATACTCATTATCTATTGCAGAAAGAATAGCTGAACTACCTTGACAGATAACAAGTTCATCGTCATAAATGAGTTCAATATGTTCTTTAGAATAACCAACTTTACAAGTAGCCACAGTTGAGTCGCTCTGTGAACCAAAAACAGTTACAATATACTCACCAACACTAAGGTTATTAATATCTGGGGTTTGTTGCCCATTGCTCCATTTATACACATAATTAGCATTCTCGGTACCACCAAATATACTTATATCAATAGCTCCTCCAGAGTTGGTAATTCCGTTGGCAGGAGTTATACTACCTGTAACAATGAAATTATTATTTCTTTCAATAGCCGTAATTTCAATAGTATCAGCAATTATGCAATTATCGGTACTACCCAATATAAGCAAGGAACTTTCTACCTTAGAAAAACTAAGTGTTACACTATTATTATCTTGTTGAATTGTTTCTACACTCTCGCTAGGCGAAACACTCCATTCATAAGAATTTGTAGTGTTTAAAGGAGAAAACTCATATTTGTTCGATTCATTAATAAAATACGTTTTCATTACCTGCTATTGATAATGCTTTAGGTTCATTCATAATAACCAAAACTGTATCAGTAACTATCATACCCGATGCATAATGAGCTGCTAAAGTATATGAACCAGCTTCTGAAACAATTATGAAATAATTTGTTTGTCCGGTACTCCATACGTACGATGTAATATTACTGCTTTTTTGAGCTTCAATAATATCTCTTTCGCCACGGCAAAGCACAATACTATCTACTTTAACCAAATTTACCAACTCTTGCGTGTAACCTACTGCAAAGTTTTTAATTATTTCTTTGCCAAAATTATCGGTCACTGTTACTAAATAATTACCAACCGATAGATTTTCAATATCCTGAGTTGTAGCTCCATTGCTCCATAGGTAAGTATAAACGTTTTCGTTACCACCTTCAACCGATACATTTATTGCACCACCTGAATTTGTAACTCCATGAGCCGGGCTCACTATTCCAGTCACAATAAAGCTATTTGTATCCTTCGGTAATACTTTTATTTTCAATTCGGAACTCTGCATGCAAATTTCATAAATTTCTTTAACTGTCAATGTAAGCACAGCATCACCAATAGAATCGAAAGTAACTAAAGCCGTATTATCGTCATTTAGTTTAATTGTACCGGCATTACTTGGCGATAAATTCCAGAATAAATTATATTCGCTTGAATATGGTTCAAAAGAATAAGTTACTTGAGTACTTACGAAAACTGATTCTGATCCGACTATCGCGATTGTTTGCATTTCTTTCATTGAAACTAAAATGCTATCAAAAATAGACATTCCAGAAGCATAGATAGCTTCAAGAGAATATTTTCCACTTTCATAGGCATAGATAGAAGACGTATCTTTACCATTACTCCACTTATAAGAAACAATGTTTTGATCAGAAATAGCATCTATCCTAATACTGTCAATATCACAGGTATTAAATGAATTTGGTTGAATCAGATTGACAATTTCTTGGGTATAGCCAACTTTGAAACTTGCAGTGGTCTTAGAGCCGCTTTTCTCTGTTACCGTAAGTTGATATGTGCCAACCGAAAGATTTTCTATATCTTCGGTGGTAGCACCATTGCTCCACAAATAAGTAAACTCACCTTCCAAAGAACTATTATTTTCAATTGTAATAGCAATTGCTCCACCATTATTGGTTATTCCATTGGCAGGAGTTACGCTGCCTTTAATATAAAAACTAAGTGTATCATTATTTAAAACTTCAATGTTCATAACTGAACCTTGAACACAAGCTTTGTCAGTATCACCAACCTCTAACCTCAACTCATAATTACCAGAGGTATTAAAGGTAATTGTTGTTGTATTATCTTCATTTTCAACAATAGTACCAACAGAGTCAACATTTAATGACCAATATAGAATGTAGTCTTTAGAATATGGTTTGAATGTATATGTTTCTGGGGTATTAATAATTAATTGCTGAGCACCTAGAATATTCAAATATGATTTAGAATTTATAACTACTGAAACAGTATCAAGTACAATCATTCCAGATGCATAATAAGCTTTTAGAGTATATGAACCGCTGTCGGTTACAATTATTGTATCGGTAAAAGATCCATTACTCCATTCATAGAAAACAATATTTGTGTCAGAAACTGCATTTAATTTAATACTGAACTCATTTTCACAAGTTGCAATTTGTTCAGAAATAATAAGATTTACATCCTCCTGAGTATACCCAACTGCAAACTCGGTAGTTTTTTCAATATTATTATTATCTGTTATTGTTACGGTATATACTCCAACCGAAAGATTCGTAATATCTTGACTCGTAGCTCCATTGCTCCACTTGTATGTATAGGTATTAAAATCAGATGCTATATTTTCAATAGAAACATCTATTGCCCCACCTTTATTAGTAATACCATTAGCCGGAGTTACTACTCCACGAATTACAAACGTAGATGTATCTGAAGGAACCGCAAAAAGATATTTAGTTGTTCCTTCTATACAAGAAGTATCATTTTGATTTACCTGCAACGATAATTCAAATTCTCCGGGGGTATTTATACTTACTGTAGCAGAATTATCATCGTTTTCTTTTACTGTACCTACAGAGGTCGGATTCAATATCCAACTTACATCATACTCACTTAAATACGGTTGGAAAGTATAATTCTCAGGTTTATCAACGGTAAGGTAATCTGAACCTATTATATTCAAAACAGTCACAGGTAGCATAGAAATAGCAACAGTATCATAAGCCGCCATACCTGAGGCAAATACTACCTTAAGGCTGTATTCACCACTTTCAGTAACAGAGATAGACGCTGTTTGTTCACCATTGCTCCACTGGTACGACAATATATTCTGTCCGGCAATTGCATCAATTTTAATAGTTGTTCCACTACATGCAGATAGTTGCAAAGGGTTTATTAAGTTAACAGCCTCTTGTGTATAGCCAACCGAGAAATTGGCAATTTTAGAAATATTATTATTGTCAGTAACGGTGATGGTATAAACCCCAACGGCTAAATTTATAATGTCTTCAGTTGTTTCTCCATTGCTCCACTTGTATGAATAACTTTTTTCACTAGTGGAAGTACTCAAGTTAGTAACACTTACATCAATAGCACCGCCTGTATTGGTCAAGCCATTTGCTGGGCTTGCAATTCCGCTTATGGCAAATGTATTTGTATCAATTGGCATAATTGTTATGTTCTTATCAGCACCGAGAATACAAGCCTTTTCATCATCAGAAACAACGAGAGAAAGTTTAGCTTCGCCCACTTGCTTAAATGTAATTGAAGCAGACTTATCTGCATTTACAATTAGATTTCCAGCAGTATCAGGTGTAAGAACCCAAGAAAGATTATATTCGGTAGAATATGGTTGAAAATTATATGTTTCCATAGAATTGACAGAAACCATATCGGCACCTATAATATTAAAAGTTTGATATGGATTTACAATAACTCTAATTGAGTCATAAGCCATCATACCAGAAGTAAACAGAGCCTTTAATTTCAATACTCCACTCTCTGACACTATAGTATAGTTAGAAACATCTCCATTTCCCCAATTATAAGAAACAATATTCTGGTGTTTATTAGCAATTACCGAATCGCGCATTCCCTGACAGATTTCGATAAAATCTGAATTTATTAGACTAAAAGGCTCTGAAGTGAAAAGTACATTAAAGCTAGCTTTTTCTCTTTCACCAAATTGGTTTGAAACGGTTACTATATATGTTCCTACACTTAGATTTGAAATATCCTCTGTGGTAGCACCATTGCTCCATTTATATGTGTAAATTGGAGTTTCTGTAGTTGTATGTATTTGATTTACTGTAATATTCACCGATCCACCAGTATTTGTTATCCCATTAGCTGGTTTTGAAATACCTGATATAGAAATCCCTGGATATTGTTTATTAACCTCTATTTTTAAACTATCTTCAACATAACAATTATTTAGATTATTACTTAGATATAAAGTATATGTACCTGTATCTCCAAACAATATTTCTACAGATTTATCATCTAATACCTGTAGTAATGCAAAAGTCTCTGGCTTCACCTTCCACTGAATATTATTAGGTGATGTTGTTGACGGACTAAAATAATATCTTTTCGTTTCAGATACAAAAGCCAAAGCATCACCAACAATAGTAACAGGTTCAACTTTATCTACAATAACTTTCACCGTGTCGGAAATTGACATACCACTATTAAAAATAGCTAAAACAGTATAAACTCCAGATTGAGATACTGAAATAGAAGCTGTTGTTTCTCCCGTACTCCAATAGTACTTTTCTACATAATTCTTATGATTGGCTTGAATTGTAGTGGAAGTATTTTCACAAATATGAACCTCCGAAGGCGTAATAATATTAGCCTGAACAGGAATAAAACACACTTCAAATGTGTCTTTAAATTGATAGCCATGATATTCGGTAGCAGTTACAAAATATTTTCCTGCTCCTACATTTGCTAAATCTTGTGTAGTAGCGCCATTGCTCCACAGGTAACTAATAGGTTCAAAACCTATCGGGGTTAGGTCTATTGAACCACCAATGTTTTGTAGTCCATCGGCACATCTCACCTTTCCGGTAAATGAATAATACTCAGGAAATCTGAATATAAAGAGTAACGTATCATAATATACCGAATCTTTTACCATATAATCATCTGTCATTACAAAACGTTTACGGAGTACTTTATTGGTAACTATCGGCAACTTATCTTCTCCCATGACAAAATAAAAGATTGGCATTCCTGAATCTTTGTATAAGATTACCGGATTTGCCACATTATTAGTCTTATCAATGATTGTATATGTAGCTCCAGAAGTAAGTTCATGAGAATACTGAATAGTTGCCGGAAATAAATCAACCTCTACTTTAGTAGAATATTTAGCTGCATAATTTTGAGACCAACACTCCGGATTGGTATTTTTATCATTTGTGTAATATAGACTGCCTTCTTCCCATACACATTCCAGCTCATCAGTCAAGGAGCCATTTTTTGAATAAAAAGTATTATTTGCAAACTGAATATTTGTAGTCCCAAGTCGTTGTATCCAAACTGCATCGTTCTTAAAATTTGTAGAAAAGCTAATTCTTTTTAAACCCACACCGCTATGATAGTAACTATCGGTAGCTTTTATGGTAATTTTAATACTATCGCCCAAATATCCATCTGCAACATAAAACGATTCTCCTGCATTGGCATGAAAATCTATCCACAGTATATCTGCAATTCTTCCTAAAGCTCTGAGATAAATTCTACCACTGTTTTCACGGGCTAAAAATACTAATTTCCAGTTGTTTAAAGTTGAATCGTTGGTTTTGTAAATTTTCTGATATTGCTTAGAACCTACTATGGTATCTACTCCAACCATGAAATAATCTGTATTTATGGTAAATGGTTCTCTACCAAAAATTTTGGTATATTCTCTTTTATAGCTCCATTGTTTTTTTTGTGATAAGAACTTGGTAAATGGTCTGTATTCAGTTGCTCCAATATCTATTGTATTACCCATAACTCTATCATTGCCAAAGTAATCAAATTTGTAAAGAGAATATCCTTTATTTCCTTTATCTATTGCCGGACTTGTAGGTAAGAGTGAAAGATTTTCTAAATTTCTGAACTGTGGGTCTTCGGTTATGTTAGAAATATCTATTATTGGTAATATCTCGGAAGTTCCATAAGGTTTAAATATATTATTTAAAACAACTTCAGCATTCATCCACGATGTAGTGCTGTTTTTCAAATTGTAAATTATATTGTTTACAATATATACTCCTTTTGCTATTGAATTAAATAAATCACTTTTTATACTTGGATCGCTCAAATTATTATAAAATGAATTATTTACTATACTAGTAGATTGCAGTGAAGAGATTCCAATATTCAAAGGATTTGTATTGGCAATAAAAATATTATTAACAATTTCAACAGTTGATTTCTCGGTCTTACCAATATTTATAGCAGCTTCTCCACCTTTAAACGAATTTTGGAGAATAACTGCAAACACATCCGGAGACTGTATTTCAATGTAATAAGATAGTACTTTTGTTGATGAAAGAAATTTATTTCCTTCGCATCGAAGTTCGGATTTAATAATATCTTCCAGATAAATAACTTGCTTTAGACCAAATCTAACATCAACAATATTATTAAAAAATGCTACGGTTGAATAATCAGTATATTCACTCGCAATAAAGCTAGTATCTTTAGTAGGAATTATATGAGACTTTTCAACACTAATAAATGATGAATTTGTGCACTTATAAGTTGAAAATGAACTTCTATACGAAATCATTTTATTTGCCAAAACCTTTCCGTTGCCATAAACTCTTGTTGTATTTACAGAATAATAAACTGAATCGCCAGCAGAATAACTATCATTTATTAAAAGAGACCCATAAACAGTTATGTCGCTAAGTCCATCTGGAGTAAGAATTACACTACCAGGTTTAATTAATAAAGTATCAAACTCTTTTATTGAATATGTACCACTTAGTAAATAAGTATCTTTCTCCCATACACCTTTTATGCTTCCCGGTGGTACTTTTACCGCAGCTTTTACAGTATTTAAACACAAAAAAATCACTAACAATGACACCATGAGTGTCCTCATTTTTACCAGCTCTTTCATTAATGTTTTTTGATTGGGAATTTGAAAAGATTCATTTTTTGAAGACATACACACATCTTCCGTGTTTGCTTTGACAATAGTAACTTTCTTCATTGTGATAATTATTATTTTAAAATTCTTAATAAAATTTCCCTTAGCTGAGATTATCATGTAATGCTCCTCCAATAGAATTCAGGTTGTTTCTGTACCCCAAAAACAAATTAAATTAGATTTCGTTGCAAAAAAAATGATTAAAAATGTAAAAAAAATGAAACCTTCGGAGCAAAAGATTGATTTAGAGGAATATAATTTTGTTGTTTATAGATAGATTTATTTGAATATCTATAAACTAGCCCCAGTGAAAGATCGAAATTTTCGGAAAAAGGTATGAAAAACTCAATATCTACTGTCGGTTCTAAATAAAACCGGCGAAGTAAAAGTTGAGATTCTCTTATAAATGAGTTTTCATCTGCAACTTTATTATTCTTGTTGTTGGTCACCAAACAAGAAACAACGACTCCGGCAGAAATTGCAAAACTAAAATGCTTGGCATCGAACTGCAAACCGGTCATAAGGGGTAAACTCAAAAAGGTGTATCTGTTTTTTTCAGTTAGAGTATCACCCTCAGTTTTATAAACAAGTATTGAGCTGTCTTTTTCTTGAATGGTATACCTTCTTAGGGTATCTTTTCCTACAATGATTTTATAAACATCAAGTGTGTCGTATAATGTAACTGTTTCATTATATGCGCGATTGTAGCTGTATGACAAATCGGCTTCAGTGTTTAGAAACGTTACATTAAGCGTACTACTAAAAAACCAAGGTTTAAAATTTGCTCTAAATGGAACTCCAATTGTAAAAGCACTTGCTCTTACTGGAGAGAAAAATGAATCTATTTCAAAAGAAGAAATTCCAGTAGCATAATTGGCAGAAACACCAATCATTAAATCTAAAACATACTGTTTTTTTTCAACTAATAATACTTCTTTTTTCTTACTATAGTATCGTAGGTATAAACGGTATCATAAACAACCTCAGAAATTTTACCTTCTTGGGCTTGGGTAAAAATTATAAAAAATAAAAAAAATAATGTTGTTATACTGTATTTATACATTTCCTCCATAATCAAGCACACAAATATATCGTATGTAAAGGAGAAAACGAAAAAAAGTAACAAATAACTATAAACAAATTTTAATTTCTGTTTCTTACTCTTTGTTTTACTTTTGTAACGACTGAATCTTCAAGAAGAACCTGATTTTTATAGACTTTTACAACCTTAAGCGTTGTTTTTTCGTCTTGTGCTGAAGCAGTGTTCTCTTTCACTGTCTCAACGGCTGTATTTGAGTTAAAGGGCGAAACAGTGTTATTGATTTTTGTATCAATATTTTCAAAATTATTCACCTGTTTTTTATTCGGTTTTGCAGAGAAAATTGGTTTTACAGTTGTATTGTTCTGTGCATTAATTTCTGTAATTGGCTCTAGTTTTTCTTCATTAATTTCAAGAACAGGTTCTTCCAATTTACTCTCATCTATGGCTTCAATAATTGCAGGAGTACTTTTTACAGGATGTGAACTTTTGGGTGTAGTATGTTCAACTGTAATAGAAGGTTGCTCCGCTGCACCTTCAAAAATATTGGTAAAAACAGGACCAACAAACCAAGCGGCTGCAGCAACACTTATAAGTGAAGTGGCAACAATGACAATTATTTTTTTAGTCATTGAACTTGTACGTTTACGTTCTCTCTTTGATTGGAATTGTTCCCATGTAGTAGCTCCAATTGGCTCAAATGTTGCGCCTAAATTGGAAACAAACAATTCGTCTATATTTTTATAACTGTTTTGCATAATTTATTTCTTGTTAAATAGATACCTCGATTTTCCTTTCATAATTTAGGAAAATGTATTCTCAATTTATATACATTCTGAATTTTGTATCTGTCTTACGTTTTTAAAATTTTTCATATACTCTTCAAGCTTTTTGCGGAGCATCATTTTCGCTCTGAGCAATCTAGAACGCGATGAACTTTCATCAATACCTAGACTGTCGGCTATTTCTTTATGTCTGATACCGTCAATTACAGCAAGGTTAAAAACAATGCTATATTTTTCGGGCAACTGCTTCAACATGTCTAAAAGCATTTCTTGTGTAATACCGGCATCCATTACATTCTTCAAATCAGAATTTTCATCACTTCCATGCTGATCATCGGCTACTGTTAAATAGGGCTCGTAATCTGCACTATCTATAAACTGCGATTTCATTCTCTTGCTTTTCTTATAGATATTTATGGCATTATTAACCATTACTCTACGCATCCAAGCTGAGAAAGAACCCTCACCCTTCCAAGTAAAAGATTCAATAGAATTAAATATCTTTATGAATCCTTCTTGGAGCATATCCTCTGCATCGTCAGCATCAGCTGCATATCTCAAACAGATACCTCTCAGCATAGCATTATAACGACAGAAGATTTCTCGCTCTGCGGCAGTGTTTCTCAAAACACATTGTTCTGCCAATACCTTTTCACTCACTCGCTTTTCTAATTTTTATATGTAAAACAAGTAAACTCTATATTCGTTGCAAACATTCTTGCTAATATTTATATTCAAAAAAAAAATATTCTAGGTAACAAAAGTACAAAATAAAGATTAAGTATATGAAAATTAATATTATAAAATTCTTTTTATATCAAAATATTTTCTTTAAATCAAGACTTTACATAAAAATAATAATGATTTTTCTTATATTTTTTTTTGATTTATGTAATTTTTACTAGCTTCGCAGTGAGAAAAAATATGCCGTGGAAATAATTTTAAGTCTATTATTATCTTTTATTATAACCTTTTTGATAATTCCTTTAATTATCAAAATTGCGTTATTGAAACATCTTTATGATGTACCTGAAGAGAGAAAATCGCATAATACCGTAGTGCCAACATTGGGCGGATTGGGAATTTTTATAGGTTTCATACTTTCTGTAACTTTCTGGACAGACTTCGCTGTATTCCCAGGATTACAATATTTAGAGTTTGCTCTAATAGTAATTTTCTTTTTAGGAATAAAAGATGATATAATAGCTCTTGCTCCAGGAAAGAAAGCATTGGGAATACTCCTCGCTGCCGGAGTAATAGCAATTTGGGGTGATATAAGAATATCAGGATTTTATGGAATGTTTGGTATTCATGAGTTGCCTTATTGGTTAAGCATTTTGTTTACTATATTTACCGTATTTATTATAATAAATGCAGTAAACCTTATTGATGGAATAAATGGACTTTGTTCAAGTACTTCAATAATTTCAGCACTTTCATTCGGAACATGGTTTTACCTTGAAGGTAGCCCCAAAAGTTTTCAATTGGCAATAATATGTGCTGCAATAGTTGGCTCAGTATTAGCATTTTTAAGATATAATGTTACTCCAGCCAAAATATTTATGGGTGATACCGGTTCGTTATTACTCGGTTTGTTATTAGCATTCTTGGCAATAGAATTTTTAGAAATTAATTGGAGCACCACCAAAAACATCTATTACATGCGCTCTTCTCCGGTTGTAGCTATGGGTTTTCTTGCGCTACCATTAGTCGATATGGTTAAAGTATTTGCTATCAGACTTTATCGTAAACGTTCTCCTTTTCATCCAGACAAAAATCATATACATCACATATTATTATCTCTGGGCTTTACCCACACCAATGCTACAATTCTGTTGTCATTATTTTCAATCTTCTTCGTGCTATTATCTCTCTATTTCAATAATATAGGGTCTTTAGAATTAGGTTTAATAATTTTTCCGTTTGCACTTCTTATAAGTGTTATCCCTAATATTATACTTTATACTAAGAATAAAAAAAAATACGAAATGCTTGAAAAAGAATCAGCTTTCTAATTATTTTTTTCTCTATAAATATTGAAAATTACGGTTTGACAATCTAGAATTGAAAACCTACGTTTTAATGATATAGGTTATATCACTACTACATAATAAAGAATACTATAGGTTATTAACTACAACACTTCTGTTTGTTCATTACTTTCATGTTACTATTATTTACAATTTTTCATAATTTTTGTATGTTTGCTACAGATAAAGGGAACAAGCTTTGTAATACAAAATTTAGACAAACTATTTTTTAACCTTATAGTATAAGAGATTCTCTTTGGAAAAATGAAAGTGTAATCTCTTCAATTCAGTATTATGATGCAAAAAACAGGAATACATATAATTCTTTTCGCCATTTTGAGTTTACCTATGATAGCACAAGTAGGTAAGAAAAATGAAAAAGAACCTTACATTATTACCAAAACAGTCGATATGCCTGGTCTTTCAAAAGATAAAGTGTATAAAGCAGGTGTAAGATGGCTGAAAAAACTTGAAGATACGCAACTCGAAAGATTCAATGAAGCCGAAGGCATATATGAGGCTAAATCTAGATTATTATATGAAAACGACGTTAGATTGGAGAATATTCTTCTAAGCAAAGATGCTGCTCTTAGAACGAAAGGTTATATTTATTACACCGTCAGAATTACTGCTAAAGAAGGAAAATTAATTATTGACTTTACTAACTTTGACCACGATGCGTTTATAAGCAGATACGGTAAAATAAGTTTTGGTCTGATCGTTAAGAGCGAAAAAGTGCCACTCGACACATGCTTCGAACACACTCTCTGGTGTAATGCTGTTTGGGAAAATATGAAATCGAAAATTTTAAAACATATAACCGCTATCTGGATGAATTCAAAATCTACGTTTGATTAAAACTATGGCAGCAAAAAAAAAGAAAAAGAAAAGCAAAGGCGAAGTATTGATTTATAAAATTCTTATTATTTTATTTATATGCTTTGCCATTTATGTATTCTTTTTTCATGAAGGCAAACAGAATATTACTACTCACTACATAGCTCAAACGGTTGAAGATAATTATGGCAAAGAAATAGATAGAAATGCTGAACTACTCAATCTGCCCGCAGCATATTTTAAAGCACTCATAATGCTCGAAAGTTCGGGCAAAAAGAATATAAAACCACGTTTTGAAGTCCATGTTTATGAGCGCTTAAAAAAGGTCAAAAACGGAGAGCGTAGAAAACTTGAAAATATTACTCATGCAATGATTAAATATACTCCCGACGATGCTTTAGAAAATTTGGCAAGTTCATGGGGTCCATTTCAAATAATGGGTTATAAATGTATTCAACTAGGAGTAAATGTTAAAGATTTACGAAGTGATGAGTCCATTTTTTGGGGCATGAAATGGATAAATGAAAACTACGGAAAAATTCTAAAACAAGGCAGATTCAAAGACGCTTTTCATTATCACAACACCGGTAAGATATATCCTAAAATAGGTCCGTCAAAAACCTATGACCCTAACTATGTTACAAACGGTTTAAAATACATGACCTATTTTGACAATTAATACTTACAAAAATTGTACTGTACTTATCACCATTTTTTCTAAAGGACATTGCTTGTTGGTTGGTGTTCCCGGATTAGCAAAAACACTCTTAGTAAATACCGTTGCAAGTGTTTTGGGTCTGAATAACAACAGAGTGCAATTTACGCCAGATTTAATGCCTTCTGACATTATAGGAACAGAAATTTTAGACGATAAAAAGAACTTTAAATTTATAAAAGGACCTTTATTTTCTAACTTCATATTGGCAGATGAAATAAATAGAACACCTCCTAAAACTCAAGCTGCACTTTTGGAGGCTATGCAAGAACGATCGGTTACCGCTGCCGGGATAACTTACCCATTGCCCGACCCATTTTTCGTTTTAGCTACTCAAAACCCAATAGAACAAGAGGGAACATACCCATTGCCTGAAGCTCAATTAGACCGATTTATGTTTAATATTTGGGTAGATTATCCAAGTTTCAATGATGAAATGACCATAGTAAAGGAAACAACTTCTTCTAAAAAAATTAGTCTTAATCCGCTTCTTGATGCTGAATCTATTAAGTTCTACCAATCACTTATAAGAAAAGTACCTGTAAACGACAATGTGGTTGAATATGCAGTAAAACTCGTTGCAAAAACAAGAAAAAACTCCGAATTTGCTCCTTCTATAACTAAAGAATTTCTTACATGGGGTGCCGGTCCGAGAGCTTCTCAAAACCTCATTATAGGAGCTAAGACCAACGCTGTTCTGAAAGGTAAATACTCACCAGATATAGAAGATGTTAAAGCCGTAGCATTGCAAACCTTACGCCATAGATTAGTGAAAAACTACAAGGCAGAAGCTGAGGGTGTAAGCATAGACAATATTATATCTGAACTTATGAAGTAATTAAAAGATAATGATATACAGAGCATTACCAAAAATATTTTTATTTTGCTTTTTTCTTCTTTGGGCTTCGGCAAATACGGCATTTGCACAAAAAAAAATAGAAATTCTCCGAACAGATTCACTCGTGTTTGAAAAACGCAGAGGCGCCGATTTAAGACGCCTTTATGGCAATGTGAAATTTAAACATAATGATGTAATAATGTATTGCGATAGTGCTCATTTTTACTCAAAAGATAATTTGTTTAACGCTTATTCACGGGTAAATATAGACCAGAAAAATGAATTGTTTATTATTGCCGATTCACTCATTTATAATGGAAATAATCAATTTGCAAAACTTCGCGGTAGAGTAAAAATGACCGATGATGGTACTACTTTAGTTACCAAATTTCTAGATTATGACCTTGAAAATCATATCGGTTACTACTACAATGGAGGCACAATAACCGATGCAGAGAACGTACTGGTGAGCGAATCGGGGACATATAGAGAGACTGAAAAAGAAATGCTTTTTAAAGACTCTGTAACCCTCACAAATCCGGAGTACATTATCTATACAGACACATTACGATATCTGACCTCACCCGAAATAGCTTTTTTCTACGGGCCAACAGATATTGTTAGCGATGAGAATTTTATCTATACAGAAAATGGTTGGTACGACACCAAAAAAAATGAAGCTCAGTTTGAAAAAAATTCATACATGCAAAATAAAAGTAATTTTATTTATGGCGACAGTTTGTACTATGATAGAAATAAAGGCTACGGCAAAGCGTTTGATAATGTGCTTATTAAAGATACTACAGAGGGGCTTCTCATATATGGTGAATACGCATATTACAAGGAAGAGCCTGAATTTTTCTTCGTAAAAGACAGTTTGTGTTTGATAAAAACATTCTCTTCAGATTCGCTCTATCTTCATGCAGATTCGCTTACTATGGCTTCGTTTTTAGCAGATACCTTATCTTCAGACACTACAACCTACCGACTGATTAAGGCTTTTCACAAAGTACGGTTCTTTAAACCTGATTTGCAAGGTTGCGCAGATTCTATAGTTTATAATACAAAAGACTCTATAATTCAATTGCTTATAAACCCAATTATTTGGACAGAAAACAATCAAATAACCGGTGAGAAAATTAGAATACACCTTCTAAAAAACGAAGTAGACAAAATTTATGTAGATGAAAATTCACTTCTTGTTCAACAAGACGACTCGGTAAGTTATAATCAAATAAAAGGTTCAAATATGATTTCTTATTTGAGAGAACAGGAAATGTATCGTTTAGATGTAAATGGAAAGGGTGAAACCATATATTATTTGCGAGATGGTGAGAGTCTTACCGGTATAAATAAAGCTATATGCGAAGATATTACTGTCTTTTTTAAAGATAGCGAAGTAGAAACAATCACTTTTAAGAAAAAGCCAAGTGGAACACTTTTCCCACCTGATAAATTGAGTTCGGAAGAGTCGAGGCTTGAGGGTTTTAAATGGAACAGTTACCAAAGACCCATTGATAAAAATGATATTTATATCTACAGATAAACATCTCTACCAAGATTGTTACTATAGATTGTTTTCTGATGAAGTAAATAAATAATATTAATGTATTTCATTATTTATGTATTTTTCGTAATTTGTTTAACGCTGTTTTACAAATATAAAAAACAACAATATGGAATAAAAATATAATGTAATTGTATCAGAGTCAAATAATTTTCAAATTAATATATTTTCAAATTTTCAAAATACATACAGATGAAAACCATTTTCACATTCTTAATTCTATCAATATTTTGTATAAGTGCAAATGCTCAGCTTTTACAAAAAATATCGTTACCCGCACCAGATACAACGGGAGGCATTCCGCTGATGAAGGCACTAGACGACAGAAAATCTACGAAATCTTTTGACCCAGAAAAAACCCTTTCTAACGAACATATTTCTAACATTCTTTGGGCTGCTTACGGAATAAACAGAAAAGACGGTAAACGTACCGTAGCATCTTCATTTAATCAGCAAGAGCTATCTATATATATAGTTTTGAAAGCTGGAGTTTTTTTATGGGATAGTAAAAAGAACATTCTCAATCAGGTACTTTCGGGCGATCATAGAGCTGCAACCGGAATGCAAGATTATGTTGCAAATGCATCTATGAACATTTTATATGTGTCTGACTTTACATTGCTTCCAAAATCGCCTAACGATGAGCAAAAAGCACTTACTTCTCATATTCATAGCGGTTTCTCTGCGCAAAATGTATATCTCTATGCAGCATCGGCAAATTTAGGTGCTTGTGTAAGAAGCAGTTTCGATAAAGCTGCTTTAGCTAGTCTGCTTAAACTCAAATCTACTCAGCAAGTCATTCTTACTCAATCTGTAGGATTCGAAAAATAATGAATTTATCATTTTGGAATTGAGGGTTTGACTTGAAGTCAAGCTCTCAATATTTCTAACGCAAAAGTAAGTTGATTGAAACAAATCTGAACAATTACATAAAAATATTTCTTATTATGCAATTATTTTCCCTGAGTAACTATCTATATTTTTAAGCCTTATGGTTAAGGAAATATTTGAATAAAGCTAATTGTTACTTTCCTTAGTTTTTTAAAAATAGATTGTTTATCATTTGCATTTATCACTAAGCAAACACGGGGGAGGGTGTATTTTTTATTATCGAAAATCCTTACTCCAATTTTTGGTTATCATACTCTTAGTTTCATTTATATTATATAATTGAAACTAACATCCCTTGATATTAGTTTTTTGTTAAACACCAAATTTACATTTGAAATTTCTCAAACTCCCTAATCTTTTCCTGTAATAAAATATTCAATTCAACTTTTTTATTAAACTGCTTACAGTTTTTAATTTCGTTTTCCAAACGGGAAATTTGAAATTCTAATTTCTTTTTTCTTTGCTCAAAGTCAATAAGTTTAGAAAGTTTTTGTTTTTGTTTACCTGATATTGTGATACAAAAATTGGCAAATACATCATCTAAACTTTTTTTTAAGTCGAGTTGATATTTATTTTCATCTCTATTAAACCAATCTGTTGAAAACCTCCAATCTATTACACAAGTATCTTCGTTTGTTGCGTGTTTATGTTTTTGTGAAGCTGATAGTAGTATAGAATTTTCCCACTTAAGTATAAAAATAATTTGATACGGAATGTATTTATCAATAATATCTAAAATTTCAAAAGGTGCAGATATTTTCTTTACTGATATTTCAAATATTTGTATTTCAACTGCATCTATTCCTGTAAGGTTTATTGTTTCTGAAGATAATTTATGTACCCATTTAATTTTTTCTATCTCTTCAGTAAATAATTTCTTTTGTTTTGTAGTAATATACTTGTCAAAAGAATTTTTAGGAACAACTCTATTAACTATAGTCGTTTTTGGTAATGCAAACATTTACTTAATAATTAAAAATGAAATAAGTTGAAAATCTTCAATTCCTTTGATTTGAGAACGTAACGCTGATGTACCTCCAGATTTGAATAAGCTTAAAACGTCTTTTTCTTCTTCTGTTTTTAGAATGGTACTGATGCTCTTTTGCAATAAACTCGAGTATAAATCCATTCTTTTATAATCATTTGTTTCCTCACTCAATTGTTTTGCTACTTCATGAATTGGTTCACTTTTCCCTTTACAAATATATCGTAGAATATCTAATGTTTTTTTTGCATCAATATGATTCTGTATTAAATCTCCATTTTCTTTAAGATACACTATATAGTATGGATGTAATCTGTTTTGTTTGTCAATATTTATAGTTGTGTTTACATTTTTCAATATATAGATTACGCCTTTTTCTACAGATTCAGTTGCAGAAACTACTGCGTGTAAGCCTTCGGGAATATTTTTTAATTCGCCATAGGCTTTTATATAATTTGAAAGATCAACTCTAAATTCATTTAGCCCTAAATCGGTAATGCTAACACCTTCGCGTAAATCCTCTAAATCAACTACTTCATATTTAAGTTTTTCCAACTGAATTTTACGATATTCTAAATCCTTTTCCTCTGTATTCAAAATATTATCATCGCCAGTACTAGCCATATTACTAATAAGCATACGATTTTCAACGCGTTGTTTAAGATTAATGTATGCATCGAGTGTAACATCGGGCCAAAAGTTTACCATTGTAATATTTGAATTGATTGAGCCAATTCTGTCAATTCGACCAAATCGTTGTATTATTCGTACTGGGTTCCAATGTATGTCGTAATTAATTAAATAATCGCAATCTTGTAGGTTTTGTCCTTCCGATATACAGTCTGTGGCAATTAAAATATCGAGTTTGTCAATAATATTTGGATATAATTGTGCTTTGCTTTTTGAAATTGGAGAAAAGCAAGTTAATAATTCGTTCAAATCGGTATGTATTTCTTTTGAAGTACAAAGTCTTTTTGAGCCTGTAATTAAAGCTGAGTTTATTCCGTAAGTTTCTTTCAAAAAGTCTTTTAAACTTTTATATAAATAGTTTGCAGTATCTGCAAATGCAGTAAATATTATTACTTTCTTGTTGTTTGGGTTTAATGGATTTTCAATTTTTTCTGAAAGAATCTTTTTTAGCTCTTCTAGTTTTAAATCATTCTCGCCAAATATATTTTTTACTTCATCAAGTAAATTTTTTAAAAAATTCAAATCAGAAGTAAGGTCTTCTTTCCATTTAATTAAATCAAGGTCGCAAATACGAACTTTAACTTTTTTACCAATTATATTTTCTTCATCGCCCCATTCAGACTCCCAATCAATTTCTTCTGATGCAGGACTTAATTGAACTCCGGAATAAGTGTCGTTCTCGCCTTTTTCAATAGCAGTTAAAGAGTCGTTTATTTGATTGTAAATATTTAAAACTGTTAAGCGAAATGAATCAACCGAACTTTCAATTCGTTTTAATAGATTTATACGCATTAACATTTGCAAACTGCGTTCTCTGTCTATTTGCGTAAAAGTTCCGCCCGATCCCGATTTTGCTTTTTTATCATATAAGTCGGCATACTGCTTAATCTTACTTGGTAAAATATAATTTAATGGTGAATAAACAGAAAGATTCAGCATTGTTAATTTGTTGGCAATGCTTTGGTAATTAACATCGTTTAAGTGTGTTAATGCCTTTTGAATAGATTTTGGTTTATTTCTCGTTGGAAATCTCCCAATAGCTGTTGTGTCGTAATAGGAGGTAATATGTTTGCGTGAACGTGCAATTGTTAAACTATCAAGAATTTCAAAGAAATCGAAATCTAACATATCTAACAACTTTTCAGTTGTACGTTCTTCGGTAGTATATCTTGACCAAATATTGAATGACTGTTGTGCTCTTCTAAAAATTTGGTCGATACTTCGCTCTGTTTTTAGCTTATCATCAATATTACTTGCAGAACCTTCATAAGCTAAAGCTAATTGATTTTTCAAATCATTAAACCTATTGTTTACCGGTGTTGCCGAAAGCATTAATACTTTAGTCTCAATACCTTCAAGTATGATTTTTCGCAACAATTTTTGGTAACGATTTTCTTTACCTACAACTGTATTATTATTTCTAAAGTTATGCGATTCGTCAATTACAACTAATCCATAATTACCCCAATTTACAGCTTCTAAATTTCGCCCGTTGCTTATACCTTTTTCTCTCGATAAATCGGTATGAAAAAGCACGTCATATCTAAATCGGTCTTTTGCAAGAATGTTGTTTTTATCGTTTTGTCTATAAGTATTCCAGTTGGCTTCAAGCTTTTTTGGACAAAGCACTAAAACATCTTTATTTCTTTTTTCATAATATTTAATTACACCAAGTGCCGAAAATGTCTTTCCTAAACCAACACTATCGGCAATTATGCAACCATTGTATTTTTCGAGTTTATTAATAGCACCAATTACTGCATCGCGTTGAAAATTATAGAGTTTGTTCCAAATTTCGGTATGCTTAAATCCAATTTCATCGTTTGGCAAAGTATCTATAGACAAATCGCTTAAGAAATTATTGAAAATATTATATAGTGTAATGAAATATATAAATTCGGGGCTATTTTCTTTATAGGCATTTTCAAAATATTCCTGGACAGAATTTGTTACATTTTTCAAACTTTCTTCGTTTTCCCAAACTTGGTTAAACCATTCCAAATACGCTGCACTATCGGGATAGTTTACTTTATGAATTAATGTAGGAAAACCTTGTTTGTGCGTAACACCAATATCGGAAGATGTAAAACCAACTATATTTGAGAAAGCTACGCTACTTTGGTCTTTATTGTCGATGTGTATTAAACCGTTTAAAGGAATATTTGAATGTTTATTTGACTTAAATACAACCTTTTGTTTTACCCATTCCGAACATTCTTTTGCAATAGCTCGTTGGTTTAATTCGCTTTTTAAACGTAATTCAAATTCACCACCACAAAGATGTGTCTCGTTGTAAATATGAGGTATATAGAACTCCCTTGATTGCTTTTGAAGATTTTCTTGAATAAATGTTGGCGAGGTGAAAATAAACTTCAACTCATCAATTGAATTCAACTCCTTTTTCTAACGCTTCGTAGGCATAAATAGAAAATGAAGAAGCAGCAATTGATAATTTGCTGCCCTTTTTTATTTCTACTTTTAAATCATCAACAAGTCGATGATTGATATTATCAATGAGTTTCATCTGTTTTAATATTGATTTTTATAATTAACCATTAACAATCAACAATTAACAATTAACAATTAAATAATAATTTCTAAAAGCTTTTCGTAGCTTGTAATCATTGCGAATTTCACCTCTTGACCACTTATTTCTTTAAAATGTTCCGATGCACAATGTATTTTTAATTTCTCAATTTCTCGTAAGTCCATTTCCGAATCTGAACCTTTTGTTTCTGCAACAAAATAAATATGACGAACCTTTTCTTTGTCAAATACTATAGCCCAATCGGGACTATAATTTGCAACAGGTGTTGTAATAACGAATGTTTTAGGAAGCTTTGCATAAATAGAAACTTCAGCGGCATCTTCCAATTGTTTTGCAAACGTACTTTCAATTTTAGAATCCGTAGTTAAAAAATCATAAATATGCTTTTGCAAAATATCTGAACTTCTTAATGCCTTGTAATCATTTGTAAAAACAGTTTTTGAATCGTGGCGTTCTTCTGTTTTATGATATACAATATTATTGAAAATTAAACTAGCTTTCACTTCGTTTATCAACTTACTGCTTTTGGCAATAAACTCTTCGGGATTTTTACGGAGTAAATAAAATGTTTCTGCTTTAATTTTTTGAAGAATATCAACAACCGTTTTTCTAGTAAGATTAGTTAAACTTACTATTTCGCCAATTAAATCATAAGTTGTATTTGTATAAATTTCGCTATTTAGTTTTTTTGTAGTTCTGTCGGTTTGTTTAAATCCCTCGTTATGTTGCAGTTCTTCTTTTGTAGCATTTTTTAGTTCGCCACTTTTTACTTCGTATGTGCGTTCAGAAATTACTAAATTGGCATTCAACCGAATTACACTATCGGTAATTAATTTTTCGGTATCGAATTTAACTTCGTAAATGGTTTTAATATTTATTTTGTTCCATAATTCTTGAAATTCTTTTTTATGAAAATTTTTATTCAACACAACCGGCAAATCATTTCTTTCATTATCAGGTTTAAATGCTTCGCCCGTATAAACCGATTTCAATAATTTACAAATATCGGTTCGGTATTGCTCCAAATGTTCGGGTAATGGGATTGTTTCTTTTTCTATTTTTTCACGCCCTTCAACTGTAATTTTATCGTCCTCGTCAATTATATCATTTTTATACAGATATTTATTTAGCTTCTTTGCTTCATCATTGTCGAGTCGGTGTTCTACACCTCGCTCATCTTTTAATAATTTGCCGATAAAGAAACCAATATCAACTTTTTGTGGACGGTTTTTCAATGAATCGGCAATTTCCGATTGTAAGCCTTTGGCAAATTCCTCGTAGCTTTCCGAAGCTATTACGGTAAGTTTATTTATATCGTGAACCGCATCGCCAATTGTATCAAAATCGAGGCGATTACCGTTTTCGTTTACACACAAACGCATACCACGACCAACTTCTTGACGACGACGAATAGTTGCATCGGAATGTTTTAAAGCACAAATTTGAAATACGTTCGGATTGTCCCAACCTTCTTTTAAAGCCGAATGTGAGAATAAAAAACGTGTTGGTTCAGCAAAACTCAACAGGCGTTCTTTGTCTTTCATTATTAAATCGTAAGCCGAAATATCGTCAGATTCTGCTTCTTCGCCTTTTTTTGCTTTTTTAGTTTCGGGGTCAACTAATTTGTTCTTTTTATCTATCGAAAAATATCCATTATGAACCTTACTTGCTTCATCACGTTCCAAATATCTATGATAATTGCTTGGCATATACCCTTTATGAATTTCGCTTGGGGCGGTATCTTTTAAATATTCATTGTAATCTTGGTTGAATAAATCAATAAAATCGTTACGAATAATATTATATTCTTCTTCAAAAATCTTTGCATATTCTCCTAATTCGGCTTCGTTTGTTTCATTATATTTTCTGTATTTTTCAACTGAATCTATAAAGAAAAGTGAAAGTACCTTAATACCCTTTTCGAACAATTGTTTTTCTTTGGTTAGATGCGAAATTATTGTTTCTCGAATTTGGATTCTACGAAACGTTTTTTCGTCAATATCGCCAAAGGCTTCGCCTGCAAATAATTCCGTTCCATTTATTACTATCTTATTAAAATAGCCATCTATTTCTTGAATTACATAGTTTTTGTATTGTGGCATTTCGCCCGAAAGTTGATACAGATTTGCTCCTTTTTCTAATTTTGCTCGAATTCGTTTAACGGTTGTTCCGCTCCGTTTTTCGTATTCAACGAGGGCTAATGGAGGTTTTGTGGAGCTAATAATTATATTTTCGAGATATAAATAACCTGTAGTTCCTGTAGAACCTTTAAGGTTTATACCTTTTACTTGTATTTTCTTAACCAGTTTTTGGTTGTAGGCATCGAGTGCATCGAGCCTATATATTTTATTGTAATCTACTTTATGAGTTGCAGAATAGCGAAGCGTAAACAATGGTTTGAAATCTTGCATTCCTTCCAATGTTTTTTCGCCATCAACCGATTGCGGTTCGTCAATTATTAATATCGGGTTGGTTTGCGAAATTATTTCAATTGGCTTACGTGTGCCAAATTGGTCAAGTTCCATGTATATTCTACGAGCATCTTTACCTTTGGCATTGAATGCTTGTGTGTTAATTATCATTACACTTATACGACTATCGGCAGCAAAGCTTTCAATATCTTGCGGACGACCTGAATTGTATATAAACGGACTGATTTTATGTCCATATAGCTGCTGAAAGTGGTCTTGCATTATTTGAAACGATTTGTACACTCCTTCACGTATTGCAATACTTGGAACTATTACAATAAACTTACTCCAACCATATTCTTTATGCAATTCATACATTGTGCGGATGTAGGTATAGGTTTTACCTGTACCGGTTTCCATCTCAATAGTAAGATTGTAACCTAATTTAATACCCTTGGGGCGTTGGATGGTTTCACTTTCAATTAAATCGTTGGTTTGTTGAATATTCTTAATGTTTTGGAGTATTTGACTTTCTGAAATGAGAATTGGTCGATTACGATACCCAATATTCTCAAGTATTTCGTATTCAATACCCGAAGTGAGCTGCTTACCAGTTCCATCGGCTTGTTCTTTTGCCTTTTTTATTAAATCGGCACTTCGTTCAAGTGTAAATTTGTTTGATTCATGTATTTGCCCTGCAAAACATTGCACAACGGATTTTACCGCATCTATCTGAAACTTTTGTTCTTTAAACTGTAAAACCATAATAATTGTTTAATTGTCAATGGTTAATTGTTAATTGTTAATTGATAATTGATAATTTTTAATGGCAAAATTAACCATTGACCATTATCAATTGACCATTATCAATTAGTAATATATGCTTGTTCGGGATGATTTATCATTTCGGGGTGCAGATACCGTAATTCACCTTTTGCAATCATTGGACTTAAAAATTTTCTTTTTATATAGTCTTCTCGTTTTTGAAAAAGGGCTGCAATTTCAGAAGCTTTAAAACTTGCCGTATTACATATTTCTAGTATTATACTTTGTGCAACAGTTTTGTCGTTTACTCGTTTCCCTAAAGAAGTAATTCGCTCCTTTGTTGTCTCATTTATTCGTTCCCATACAGATGCATTTAGAGGTGGTGTACTAAGCTCAAGAGGTGGTGTACTTAAATCTTGAACTGGTGTACTAAGCTCAAGAGGTGGTGTACTTAAATTTTTCCCAGCCACATAATACGTACTTTTCCCTTTTCCTTTGGCTGCAAATATATCATACGATTTTAATAATCGTAGCTCGTTACTTGCTTTTAAAGTATCACAATCAGACATTTGTCTATATGTTTGATTGTCTATAGCACCGACTTCACGAACAAAAATTAAAGCTTGTTTTTGACTATCGGTTAATTCAAACGATTTAAAATTATCCAACCATTGCAAATCCTTTTCATCGAGAAAATGATGCAATAACAATCGTGAAGTAAATTCATTATTGTTTCTATTGGAATGGAAAGTTGGCGGGGCTAAATGTGCTTGAACCATTAATTTTCGCATTGCACGAATACCCGAACCTTTTGTTTCGGCTAAGTTTGTTTCGTGAAAAACAGCAGCTATAAACGGATTACGAGTTTCGCTACCAGGTTCACCCAAATGGTCTTCGGCTTTTAACGAAAAACCCGGATTAATAATCTCAATTCTATTATCGTAACGAATCACTTGTATTGGCCGGTGTTCTCTGTACGAACGATGCATTAAAGCATTTACAATTGCTTCGCGAATTGCTTTAGTTGGTAATCCTACAGATGTGGCTTGAATACTACCTTCGGGCAATAAAAAGCCTTTGGGTAAATCGGAATTAATAGCATCAATCAAACGAAAGATTAGCGTAAGCAAAGAACCTCGCATATCAATAGTTGTAAAGCGGTCATCAGGATTTTCTACCCATGTATTGCCGGGTACACGAATATAATCGACACGTAGCATTGGAAAATGCGAACGCAAGGCTTTTGAAGTACCAAACAGAATTAATCCGGCAACATTTAATTCTGTTTTATTTTCTTTACTTACACAACCTAATGCTTCGAGTAACTCTGCATCGGAATAACTTAATTCTTCGGCTACGGGATTTACTTTTTCTCGTAATGCTCTATATCGTTTTATTGCATTTTCATCAATATCGTCGAAAGTTGTATTTTTAATAGGAGTTTGATCATAACTTACAGAACTTGCATAAAATATACGCATATCATCTTCTGTACAGCGTTGGTCGGTTGAGGCAATTCTTCTATACGCTCCACTCGGCAGACCATCAGCTTTAAAAAAGAGTGGCTTTTGATTCTGAGGCAATTCATCAACTTGGACTTTTATAACAGTTTGACCGTTTACTTTTTCTACACTAACCTTGGGGCGAATAGGAATATTGAACATTGAGCTGCATTGAGCTACAAAATCGCGCTGAAATTTATCGGGGTCGGCAATATGAATCGTTTTGTATTGTGGAAATATCGTTGTTTTATCTTCGGCAACGCCAAGTAAAATATAACCTCCTTGCAGATTTGGTTCGTTAGCAAATGCACACACAGTTTCCATTACCGAATGCGAACTTTCGTGTCCTCTTTTTGCTTCAATCCACTCACACTCATCTTGTTGGTTGAGCAGATCAAATAATTCTTGAGCAGTCATTTGTTAATTGTTAATTATTAATTGTTAATTATTAATTGATAATTGTTAATTGTTAATTAACCATTTACAATTTACAATTAACAATTACCCATTATTCTTCGTTGTTTTAATTATTGATGTTAATAATTTCATTAGTTCTAAAGCCTCTGAATATATACTATCGAATGCTGTTTTATCAATAAATTCCGATGCTTGTATAAGTTCGAGCCAATAGAGCGTTTCGTTGCATTCTTTTTGTGCTATTGCCAATTTGTGAACAAAGTCAGCTTTGCTTTCTGCTTGTTCCGCCTCGCGATACAATGCACCAACCGCTGTTCCCGAACGCAAAAGCTGTTTACTCAACACAAACTCCCGCTTGGTTTCGCTCAGATATTTATACACATTAACTATCCGCACCGCAAAAGCAAAACTCTTATCTTTTATAGGATTTGGTTTCATGTAATTAATTGTTAATTATTAATTGTTAATTGTTAATTGATGTTGTTAATTGTTAATTGTTAGTTGATAATTGACAATTTACCATTTACAATTAACAATTAACCATTGACAATTCACAATTATTTTTAAATCACTTTCATCTCCGTATCTGAACTCAATTGTTTAAGCAATTGCTTTACATTTTCTTTTGCTGAATTATCGGCAAAAGAAGAATCTTTGAACACCACACGCAATGGTTTTTCTTTGGCTATTTCTTTGGCAAAGGCTTCATTAATTCCCTCATCGAAACAAGCAAAGAGCGAATTTTGGGCTACTTTAAAAACCTGTTTATTATCAATTGATATTTGCTCTATTTTATAAGAAAGTGGTAAACCCCAATCGAGCATTACTTGTGCAAGTAAATCATCGGCTGTGCGGTCGGGTTTTATGTTGTCGGCAAATAATGCTAATTGCTTTTGATCATAATCTTGCGGACGATAGTACACGTCTTTCATATTGCTTTCGGCAAGGCTATATACTCGAAAACCGGTGTCTAAATGGTTAATTGTTAATTGTAAATGGTTAATTTCTTGGAGTAAGTTTTCTGCAGTTTCCTCTACCAAAGCATTTTCGGGAAACGTCCATTTTTCATTCACCATTAACAATTGACCATTCACCATTTTTTCTAATTTCTCTTTCTTCTCATTAATCATTGTCAATTGACCATTAACAATTGCCTTCCCTGCTCTGCGGATACGTTCTTTGCCAATTTCACAAATATTTTTATACCCTGCTTTGTAGGCTTCGCTTTTTTCGTCGGTTGCCTCGGGTAGTTGTACCATTATAAATTTGCGGTTGCCGCCGTCTTCGGCATTGAGCTGCATGGTGGCATGGGCGGTGGTGGAGGAACCAGAAAAGAAGTCGAGGATAATGCATTGATTTTCAGTAGAATGTTCAAGGATTCTTTTTATTAATAAAGTTGGTTTTGGAAAATCAAAATATTTATTTTTCAATAGTTCTTCTAGTTCTTTAGTCCCATTATCCGTATTTCCAGCATATATATGATCCCAAAAATTTGTTGGAGTTAACCCTCTTGCTTCTGATAAAAACATTTTTATAGAAGGTACACTTGCCGATTTATCTTTCCCCCAATAAAGCTTGTGTTCTTCTTGTAGTTTTAAGTATTCAGTTAAACTTCTTCGCCATGCATTAGTTGACGGTGTAGTTGATTTGCCTGTATGAGGATTAGTGATTGTATAACATAGATTAGGTCTTTGTGATGGTGTAGCAGGATTTAAAAAAGCTCCTTTCCATAGTCCTCTTTCATCATTATCTGGATTAGAATAACGTTCGTCAGCATCCTTTGTTCTTGGTAATAAATTAACCTCAAAAAATTCTGTTTTTGAGTATACAAGAACGGATTCTAGAACATTAGTAAATTCGATAGTATTATTACTCCGAGTATACCGTTTTTGCCAAATTACATGAGAACAAAAATTACTTTCCCCAAACACCTCATCACAAACTTTCCTCAAATTATGCACCTCATTATCATCGATTGAAATAAAAATAACCCCATCATCGGTAAGTAAGTTTCTGGCAAGTTTAAGGCGAGGGTACATCATTGTAAGCCAATCGGAGTGGTAACGCGCTGGTTTCGGGGTTGGCTACCAAACGTTGTCCGTATTCATCGGTAAGTCCACTTTCTTCTTTAAATTCGTCGGTATCTTGCGTAAAATTGTCTTTATACACAAAATCGTTACCTGTGTTGTAAGGTGGGTCTATGTATATCATTTTTACCTTACCCAAGTAGCTTTCTTGCAAAAGTTTAAGCACTTCTAGGTTATCGCCTTCTATGTATAGGTTTTCGGTGTTGTCAAAATCAACAGAATCGCTGCGTACGGGGCGTAATGTTTTGGTTGTAGGCAGGTTTGCCGTTACAATAGCCTCACGTTTGCCCGGCCACTCTAGGCGGTAGCGTTCTTTTGTGCCTTCAATTATATCTTTCGACAGCTCTTGCTTCAACAAATCAAAATCTATTGCTTTGCCATTTTCGGTTTCGGTAACACAATTGGGAAATAGGGCTGCAATGCGTTGTATATTTTGGTTTACGAAGTCGGGCGAGCTTAGGTCTAATTTGTCTGTCATAGTTTGTTCAAAAAATAATGATTGTTTTACTTCCGGTTACTATTTTATTGTAGTTGAAGAAAACAAATAGTCAATTGTTTTATTAATTGGAGTTCTAGCCACTTAAATATAGTTCGTTCTTTTTATTTATCAACAATTATACATAAAAAAAGTTGCATTTTCAATTACCTTATAAGCTTTACACAAATATAGCTCATATAAGTTTCTTAACCATTACTTTCATTATTGAGAGTTTGACTTGAAGTCAAGCTCTCAATTTTAAAAAGCCAATCTTTATAAATGATTATTCCTTCCCCTTCCCATACATACTCGGCAAAACACCAAATTCCTTCTGAAAACATTTGCTGAAATACTGGGGATCGGTAAAGCCAACTTCATAAGCTACATCAGATACGCGCCAATTGCCTGTTTTGAGCATTTGTGCTGCACTACGTAGTTTAATATTCCGTATAAACTCAACCGGGGCTTGTCCTACAATTGCTTTGAATTTGCGAAACAATTGTGCCCTGCTTATCCCAATTTCCTTTGCAACAAATTCAACAGTAAGGTGTGGTTCTTTTAGGTTGGCTTCTATAAGACTCACAACTGCTTCCAGAAACTTATCATCTTGCGAAGCAGGCAATTGAGAATCGGGTTGGCAAATAAACTGTCTTTTGATATGTTCGCGATACAATTCTCTATTTTTAAGAATTGTCTTTATCTTCTCTTGTAAAATACTAATATCGAAAGGTTTGAATATGTAGTCGTCAGCTCCTTTTTTAAGCCCTTCGAGTTGTTGCTCGGGCAGGTTGCGTGCGGTGAGCAAGATAAGAGGGATATAGTTTGTCAGAGGATCGGATTTTATGGCTATACAAAGCTGTTCACCATCCATTTCGGGCATAGAAACATCGCTGATGATAAGATCGGGCAACAGTTCTCTACATTTCTCCAGCCCTACTAGTCCGTTTGGTGCAAGTTCAATTTCGTAATGTGCTTGGAGCGAATCTTTAATATACTTGGCTATATTAGGTACATCTTCTACAACCAACAAAAGTGGCTTATCTGTTACCTCCGCTATGCTTTCAGGTTCCTGACTAGGAAGTATAGTTTCTTGTAGCAAAATCTCTTGTTTATCCAAAATAAATTCACTGCCTAAAGGCATTGTAAAGGTGAATGTAGTTCCTTTGTTCAATTGACTTTCAACGGCTATTGTACCTCCATTTTTTTCAACAAATTCTTTACATATAACCAAGCCTAGTCCTGTTCCTTTTTCATTATTCGTTCCATAAGTAGTTTTATTTTCATTTACTCGGAACAACTTGCTACACTGCTCTTCAGTCATGCCAACGCCAGAGTCTGAAATACTTACTATAATCATTTCATCAACTTCACTTGCAACGATTGAAATACGACCGCCCTGTGGGGTAAATTTCAATGCGTTGGTGGTCAGGTTACGAACTACAGTGCTTATCATACCTGCATCAATGTATGCCATTCGGGTAAGAGAGTGTGATGTGTAAATCTCTATTTCCTTCTTCTGTGCCATCTCAGATAGAAGCGTTGTAACCTCTTTCACAATAATTTCTATATCACAATTCTGTGGATTATGATTCAAGTTGTTAGACTGCGCCATAGCCCAACTAAGAAGCTGTTCTAGTTGCTTAAAAATATTATTTGAAGAATCGGCGATAAGCTTAATATAACTCATCTTTTTTTCTTCAGTAATTGTTTTGAAATTGCTTGATAGCATACTTGAGAACCCTATGAGAATACTCATTGGGTTTTTCAAATCATGGGCAATAATAGTAAAAAGTTTGTTTTTGGTATTATTGAGTTCTTTCAACTCACTATTAGCAACTACCAATTCCGAAGTTCGATCGGCAACTACTCTTTCCAATTCTCGATTTTTGCGCGTAATCTGTTGTATTCTATAATTAAAGAATATCAACAAAATACCTATTCCACACAAAACAACCATAATTCGGAACCACCATGTTTGCCACCATGCCGGTAAAATTACAATTACCAGTTTTTTCATTTCAGAACTTACTCCGTTAGACTTATATGCTTTCACATTCAGATAATATTGTCCGGGTGGCAATGTTGGTAGATTAATTTTTCGTTCCTTGCCTAAATCTATCCACTGATTATTGAGCCCTTGCAACTGATATTTGTATGAAAGCGAACGAGAATTACTATAGTCAATACCTGCAATATCAATTGACATGAGGGCACTACTGTATTTTAAGAGAATAGTATCGGTATTTTGAAATGCCTTCTGTAAAACATTATTTTTTTCTGAATGAGTTTGCAAATGATAGTCGATATATAAATTTAAAAACTCTACCGAGGGGGTATTTGTGCTGCGAAACAAGCTATCGGGGTGAAACATCACAAAACCATTGGTTCCTCCAAAAAGCAAGGTGCCATCAGCAAGTTTATATGCAGAACTTTGAATATAATCATTATTAGGAAGTCCATCGGCCTGCGTAAATCGTTTAACTTCATCGGTTTTCGGATTAAAGCAAGACAAATCTGACCCCATGCTAAACCATACATTATTATTATTGTCTTCAACAATTGCTTTCGCATTCTTAGGGAAGTTCAATTTTGTAGAATATCGTACAAAACAATCATTAGTTTCGTCATATTTATCAATACCTCCATCGGTTATCACCCAAATATTCTGTTGGCTATCTTCATAAATACTATATGCTTGATTTCCGCTTATTGTACTAGGATTGTTTACTTCCATCATGTACGATTTCAGACCCGTACCGTCAAAGCAGTATAAAAATGCTGATGTTGCTATCCAGAATCGGTTTTTAAAATCCTTAATTATGCTATTTGCCCATGTTGGTTTTTTTAAATCAAATGGTATCAGACTACTATCGAGATATGATGAAAACGTATTTCGTTTAATATCGTAAAGTGCAACCCCTTCGCCATGTGTAGCTATCCACAAAGTTTCGTTGTTGTATAATATATCTTTAACATTATTAAATATCAAAGAAGAACTATCATTGTTGTCATGCACAAAACTCTTCACTTTGCGTATTTTATAATCGAAAAGAGCGATACCTCCATTCCATGTCGAAATCCATAAATCATTTCCTCTTCCTTTGGTTATGTTGGTCACCGCATCAGATGCTAAACCATGAGCAATAGTATATGTTTCAAAGGTTTCCTCTTGTCTATTGAAAACACTAAGACCTCCTCCGTCGGTTCCTATTATTACATTGCCATCGTCCATTTCTACAAAAGAAGATATTTTATTATCGGGCAATGATTTTGGCAAATTAGGCATCACTGTATATGTCTTGAACTGATTTTTATACAGATTTCGGCACGACAGACCACTGCCGTGTGTACCAATCCAATAATTCCCTAACCTATCTTCGTATATACAGCTTACCGATTTTGTCTTGAGGCTTGTGTTTGCAAATAAGTTGTACTGATAATGAATAAAATTATCTTCGAGCTGATTGTAACGATTTAGATAACCATTTTGACAACACGCCCATACAGTTCCTTTTGAGTCGCAGAGCAACCGACTAATGCCATTGCTGCCAATACTTCCCTTTTCATTCTTATTAAATTGCTTATAAACAAATTTATGGTTTACGGTGTCCAAAATAGCAATTCCATTGTCGAACGATCCAATCCAAAGTCGATTTTCCGAATCGAACACCAAAGTTCGTATCTTATTACTTTGGAGGGAATTACTTCTAGATTCTACTTGATAATTAACGTGCTGCTTTGTTTTTGTGTTAAAATGAATCAATCCGCTGTTTATGGTTGCTATCCACAAATTCTGGTGCTTATCGATGATTAAATCGCTCAATTCATTTGCCGACAGTGTATAGTTTTTGTTTGAATTACTATAGTGCTCTAAGACTTTATTGAGCTTGTAATTATATTTATAAAGTCCTTTTATTGTGCTAATCCACAAATTATCTTCATCAGACTGTACAACGCATTTTACATCAAAACCATAAAAAGCCTTGATTATCTCAAAATTATTGTAATTATAATCATATCTGCACAAGCCGTTGTTGGTGCAGATCCAAATATTCTGTTGCCTATCTTCAAAAAGATTAAAAATCCAATTCCCCGTTAAACTGTTTGTTGAATCGGAAAAGTCTGATTTGTATTGAATAAAATTATATCCATCAAACCTATTGAGTCCATTCCACGAGCCAAACCACAGAAACCCACGGCTGTCTTCTAAAATGCAATCGACATAATTGCTTGTCAAACCATCAGAAAAATCATAATTATCGTAGCGGTCATACTTTTGAGCACTAACGTTAACTGCAAAACAAAAACACACTACTGAAATTAGAATTATTTTTTTCATCTTCTAATAGTAAAAAATATTTTTTAAATATTATGCCACAATAGTCATTTGAATAATGAATTAAAAATTACTATTTTTTTGGTTCTATAACGCTATCAATGCTTAATTTTAATTCTGGTTTGTCTATTTTGTTTTTTTTCATAGAGCCTTCTTTTTAATTCCTTGATTTGATTATAAAGTTGCTTAGCGACGCAGATTATTTAAGCCTTATGGCGACGCAGTAGGTTGAGTGTTATTTTTTTAAAAGGCTCCGTAAGTTAGCGTATTTATTTTGCTAAGCTGCATTTATAGAGCATTTTTTTTTATTTTTTTACCAAAAATGTACCATTTGACACTATTTAATTAAGCCACCATACCTTTTAGAAACATAAAAGAACTCTATTCTGAAATTGATATTTCAACTCTTAAATTCGCATATAAAATAATACAGTTAGCTTTAATGAACCATCTACGATTTTATAATTTCTAGAAGATATACTTGAGAATAAGTAGAGGAGAAGCCTTTAATCTATAATAAGTTAATAGCTTTTGATTTAATATCTATAAACTGTTTTATTATATTGAGAACCAAAATGTATTTTAAACATTATCTTTGTAACAGTATTAATATATGTAAATTATGAATGCAATAGAAAAACGTGATTATATATATAATTACCTTTACCTTCTCATAGATAATGATATAGAAGAGGTTTATAATAAAGTAAAGTCAATAGTAGAAAAGGAACTTGTTTTGTCTCAGTCTCAAGATGAAGAGCTTGATAGAAGAGTTACTCGGCATAAAAATGGCGAGTCTAAATCTTATACTTGGTCTGAATTGAAACAAAGAGTAAAATCAAATTCATGAACTATACTGTATTATTAAAAGAAGAAGTTAATACAGATATTAAAGATGCCTATCAATGGTATGAGTCTAGACAAGAGAGTTTGGGCGAAAGGTTTCTTGAGGAATTGGAAGATTATATCAAAGTTTTAAAAATAAATCCGCAAATATATCAAGTTAGAAAAGGAAATAGAAGGTATTGTCCAATGAAAATATTTCCGTATTTATTAGTTTATGAGATTGAGGATAGAAATGTAGTTATTTATGCTGTATTTAATGCCTATCAGCATCCATTTCGATTAGATAAAAGATAATATCAAGAAATATAAACATGATTTTATGTAAAAGTAGAATTAATTCCTTTTTTACACCACAATCTCAATTAACCTAGAACCTAAAACTTAAAGAAACTCCGGTGCTTTTTGTCTCTGTTTGGTATGAAGGAGAAATTTGAAAAGTTAAATCGTCATCCATATCAAAATTATATAAATGACCATCAACATTTGCATCGATAATAGTAAGGAAGTACCAAGCAGCGGTTATTAAGATAGAAAGATCTTTATATTTACGGTAGAAATCGCGTTGGCTTTTCAGATCTAGATTAGAATATTTCTGGTTATCTTTTACTACTACCCAGTCAGGGTGCTCAGTAGACATTTTGTAAAGATGCCTGAAATCATGATAATTGCTTGAATAGTAATTTATACCATAGCCCAATACCCCAAATACAACATAAACAATAGGAACCTTCCAGAATTTTCTGTTATAAATCTGCCCGGCTCCCGGAGCAACTGCCGAGAGTATTGCAGCCAACTTGGGACTGTGTTTTTTCTCTGCGCTATCGGCAAAAACAGTGTCACTCTCCGATAACTGAATCAGCGAATCATTTGTTTCTTGTGCCTGAGTAGCACAAAACAGAACTGTAAATACAATAAAGAAGTAGATTTTTTTCACAATCAAAAAGTAATTAAAATCGAGTTGACGAAATTACAGCTTTTTATTCAATTCATATCTACTAACGGTTAATTTTAAAAATATTGTGAAGGTTATATGGGTATAGATAACTGCTCATTGCTGGTAAGAAAACCCTGCCGGAGTTTCAAACTTTGGCAGGGTTGATTGAGAATATTAATAAAAACACCCACAACCCAATAATGAGTTGTAGGTGAATTTTCAAAAACTAACTAACAACTAAAAACTATTTTACAAATAATGTTTTTGTAATTACCGTATTATCTACCGTTTCTATAAGCATAAGATATTCGCTCGGAAATAAGCCCGAAACATCTACAGTATTTGTATCTTCTACGGTTTGTAGCAATACTCCTTTTATATCTACCAACTGAATTTTTTTACAATCAGCTCCTTGTACAGTTACCAGATGAGAAGATGGGTTTGGATATAGAAATACCAAATCATTATCTAGCGTTTCAACAGCTGTAGTGCCCGAGCCCGATTTTATGGTTATATCTAGATTTTCTACAGCACTACTATTGCTTGACAAAGTTGTTTGTAGTTCGGCTGCTTTCTTACCGTTTACATCAACACGTACTTGGTAATTTGCCGCTGCCAGATTCTCAAATTTGT
>JADKDL010000007.1 GCA_016714605.1 Bacteroidales bacterium
TAAACAAATTCAGAATACGATACTATTTTTATTTCTTTTTTCTGAGCCTCAAGCAATTCCGGATTATCTTTTGCCGCATGCATTCCCAAAATAACTGTATCTAGATTATCGGTTATTTTTTCAGGAAACCAACCAAGTTCTGCTGGTAAAAGTCCGGCTTGCATCAAATGAGTCATTGAGGGTTCATAAATTTCACAATCAGAACCGGTAACCTCATATCCGCCCTTTTTCAAGGCAATTGCCAAACTGTGCATGGCTCTACCACCTATTGCAATAAAATGAACCTTCTTCATTGGATTTTTATAATAAATGATATAATTTCGTCTCTTATTTTTTTGGTGTCAAATATATAAAATTAGCGAACATCTTGAACTTGTTTCGTGTTCATTAATATAAAATTAATAAAATTGATTCTTATTTTATAGTTTGCAGAGCTTATAATTGAAAACATTAAGCGGTTTTTAAGGTACTGCTATAAAATCAGATATACGAACAAAATAATATTGAGCTAAAATTATTAACATAAACAAAATGGAATTATACGCAATTGAAACAGGAAATTTGAAATTAGACGGCGGTGCAATGTTTGGCGTTGTACCTAAATCTTTATGGAATAAAATATACCCTGCCGATGAAAACAACCTGTGCAATCTCTGTATGCGAGCGTTATTGATTGTAAAAGAAGATAGAAAAATTCTAATTGATTGTGGCATGGGAGATACGATGGATTCTAGTTTGGAAAAGTTCTATTTTCTAAATGGCGATGATTCTCTACAAAAATCGCTTGCTGAAATAAATATATCTTTTGAAGCAATTACCGATGTAGTTTTTACACACATGCACTTCGACCATTGTGGCGGTGCTACGAGATTTAATGCATCAAAAACCGGATATGAAGTAAGTTTTCCGAATGCTCACTTTTGGAGTAGTAAAGCTCAGTGGGACAGTATTATAAAGCCTAACAGGAGAGAAAAACCTTCTTTTCTGAAAGAAAATATAGAACCCATAGAACAAAGTGGTATGTTATCATTGATAGAAACTGATACGGAACTTATTGAAGGAATAGAACTTAAATTATTCCACGGACATACTGCGGGACAAATTATACCTCATATAAAATATAAAAATCATACATTGGTTTATGTAGCAGATATGATACCTACTGCAGCTCATATCCCAAGTTCGTTTGTTTGTGGTTACGATATTCTTCCGCTTTTGTCAATCGACGAGAAAGATACATTCTTAGCAAATGCAGTTTCTCAAAACTATACACTGTTTTTTGAGCATGACATACAATTACAGTGTTGCTCATTACAAAATACGCCTAAAGGAGTAAGAATGAAAGAGGCATACAGTCTAAAGGATTTTATGAAAATGGCGGAATAAAAATATTCGCTTTTTCAATCGTCATTTATCTTAAATTGTGTTTAATAGTAACTAATTTGTTTGAACCATGCCAGTAAATATACCAGATTCTTTGCCCGCAGCAGAGATTCTAAAAAACGAAAATATTTTTGTAATGTCAGAAAGCAGAGCGTCTCAGCAAGACATAAGACCTCTGAAAATTGCCATTCTTAACTTGATGCCGGTAAAGCAAACAACAGAAACACACCTGCTAAGAATGCTTTCTAATTCGCCTTTGCAGATAGAAATCACCCTACTTTGCATGGAGAGTCATGTTTCAAAAACACCTCATTAGAACATTTGAATACGTTTTACAAATATTTTTCAGAAATCAAAAACAAGCGTTTCGATGGAATGATTATAACAGGAGCTCCTATTGAGCACCTGAAATTTGAAGAGGTAAAATACTGGAAAGAATTAACTCAGATTTATGACTGGGCACAGTCTAACGTAACATCTACTTTAAATATTTGTTGGGGTGCACAGGCTGCTCTATATCACTATTACGGCATAGAAAAATATGTGTATGATGATGATAAAAAAATGTTTGGAGTATTCAAACACCAATTAGTAAATGGTTCTGTACCTTTAGTAAGAGGTTTTGACGAAGAGTTTTATGTTCCTCATTCCAGATATACTTATACAAAAGCTGAAGATATAATTAAGCATCCAGAGCTTGATCTTATAGCACTATCTGATCAGGCTGGGGTATATATTGTAAAAGCGAAAAATGGGAAACAAATAATGGTTACCGGACATTCTGAATATGAGCCAGATACCCTTAAAGAGGAGTATTATAGAGATATTAATAAAGGTGTAGACATTAATCTTCCTGAGAATTATTTTCAAAATAACAATCCCAACTTAAAGCCTATAAGCAAATGGAAAGCACATGGAAACCTTTTATTCACAAACTGGTTAAATTATTATGTATATCAGGCAACGCCTTTTGATATTTAGACACAGTTTGTTTTTTTAATAGGGTATAAATAAAACATAACTAATGATGTAACAAGTGTTAGTTATGGCATATTAATCCTATTGTTGTAAATAGAAAAAAATTAGTCTTTTAAGATTAAATGATTTCTAAATGAAATTTAAAAAAAGCTATAAAACATTTTAGATACTACATTTATATCAAACCAAATAAGACCATAGAAATAATATAAAACCAAGGTTGCCAACAAGAAAAATATGAAAATACCGGTTCTTCTACCGGTTACTTTTTTGCCGGTACGCAAAAACCAATTCGAGAATTTTGTCGATAAATTATCTATCTGAGTAAAGAGCGGATAATAAATCATAACTACCAATAACATTCCTATCCAAGTGAATATGTACGGATTGAATTGATATTTATATTTTAAAACATAATTATCTATTGCTCCTGTTACCAAATGCGCTGTAAGAATACTCAGCAACAGAACCATAAATTTAAGTACCTTGGCTTGATTCATAGAATATAAATTTTAGAGAATAATAACTTATCTAGAAACTTAATACCAATGTACAAATAATAGTAAAATTGAAAAACAAAAAAACAGAAAAAATAAAGAATTATCTGTTTTTCATATAATATTCTGATTGGAAAGCAGAAGCAATCAAGAATTATCCGATTCATTCTTCAACCATTTTAGAGCAAACTCTTCGGTAGAAAATACTTCGTGTTGATAATTTTGGCTATTCATATTTTGCGATAGTAATGTTGAAAATACCGTATTTCTAGGATTATCAGTAATAGAAGCAATTCTAAGCATTTCAAACTTATTACTAGACAATTGCAAATGTCTTTTAATTTCAGTTATTTCTGAAGGATGAAAATCTATGTCAGCAAGTCGGGTATCTTCAATTATCATCACCGACTTTGGCAAATTATTTAATTCTCTTAGTTCTTGATGTATTGTAAGATACTGTTCTTTGGTAATTTTTCCGGTAATAAGTACCTTCCTGATACCAGTTCGAGAATCTATCTCAATTGTGTAATTAGTCCCCATGTAAGCAAATCCTGTCTTAGTCATGCAAATTTAACTTTTTTTTAATTGAAAAAACATTTATTAGTAATTTTTGTATGTTAAATTAATGTTAATTCTTAGTAATGATTAGATTACAACTTGCAACAGTTTCATTAAAGGAATGATATCAAGCAATATTTATTGTAAATAACCATCATAACGGAAGTAGATATGACACCTTAAAAATTAATCAATTCAGATTTAAAATCAACAAAAAGTTTGAAAGAAATCAAATAATAAAAAGACTACATAAAAAGTTTTGAAATTTAAATTTTATATTTGTTTTTTAATTAATTAATGAATAATAATATTTTTTTATGGCTCAGTTAATGCGATGTAAGCCTTGTGGCTATATAATTTCTGAAGATAAGCTTGGCGATACTTGTCCGGCATGTGGTGTACCTAGCAAGGTTTTTGAACCTTACAAAGACAGAGTAAGTCCGGAACGCAGAAAAATACTTGATTTAGACTTGCACCCAATAGCAGTGCATTTTCCGCAGACACTTGCCGTTTTTATAGCACAAATAGTTTTGGTAAACCTCATTTTCCCAGAGTTTAAACCCACCGAAATAAAATCGTTTGTGCAATTTATGGCATTATTACTACCTTTTGCAGTAGTTGGTGCATTTTTAAGTGGAATTATAGATGGTAAAGCACGCTTTAAAAAACTTAAAACCACAGCCCTCACCAGAAAAATAATTTTTGGTAGTATGATGATTATAAGCTCTGGTTTAGTAACTCTATTTTCATTTAATATGCCTGATGGAGCACTGGAATACAATACAATACAAAAAATAATTATTTTACTTTCAAGTTCGGTTACACTAGCAATAGCAATATACCTAGCCGTTATTGGAAAGAAATTAATGTATGCAGAAATGCCAGGATAATATATTGTATATCAACAAAAATCTTAATAAAAGGGAGAACGAATTCTCCCTTTTTTAGTATAGTACTATATTAAAAAACAGAAAATAATATAAAAAGTGTTGTACAAAAATCATACTGCCGTTATATTGGTAAATGTAGGAACACCAGACTCTCCAACGGTAAAAGGAGTGAGAAGATTTCTCACTCAATTCCTTAATGACCCAAGAGTAATAACCCTCCCACCCCTACTAAGATTTTTATTAGTAAATACAATCATCATCCCGTTTCGAAAAAGAAAATCTACAAAACTGTATCAACAACTTTGGACTACAAAAGGCTCTCCTATTGCTGTTTATGGCAAACAGCTTATAAGAAAACTGCAAACAAAGCAAATTGCCGACACCGAATTTTATTTTGCTATGAGATATGGAAACCCTAATCTTAAAGAAATATTAGAAGAGATCCAGTTAAAAAAATATAATTCAATAGTCATATTACCTTTATTTCCACAATACGCGTCATCTACAACAGGTACTATTGCAGAATTTGTTTTAAACCATGTAAAACATTGGACTATAATACCCAACCTTCAACTTATAACCCATTTCTTTGAACAAAATTCGTTTATCGAAGCTCTTTCGAAGAAAATAAAAGAAGAGAATCGGGGACATTATGAGCACATAATTTTTTCATTTCATGGATTGCCCATAAGCCATATTACAAAAGAAAATAAGGTGTGCAAAAATAATGATTGTCTGTGCCAAAAGAAATTTCCTAATGATGGATTTAACTGCTACAAAGCATCTTGCTACGAAACAGCCAGACTACTAGCAAAAAAATTAGAATTACCAGAATCTAAATATACCGTTTCATTCCAATCAAGATTAAGTAAAAATTGGCTACAACCTTTTACCGAAGATATAATTCTAGAAAACACTAAAAAAGGTATAAAAAGATTAATGATTGTAGCCCCTGCTTTTGTTGCTGACTGCCTTGAAACAACAATAGAACTTGGTATAGAATATAAAGAACTATTTTTGGAATATGGGGGCACCGATTTTAAACTTGTTGACTGTTTAAACGATGACAATTACTGGGTAGATTCTATAATAAAAATAATTGGTAAAAATACATAAAACTATATTTTCATATAATTGAAAAAATTATTTACTAACTGATTTAAAGCATCTTAATAAACATTAAACATACTCAAATATATTATTTTTCCCCATCAATATAAAATCATATATTTTTTAGTAATTTTCGTATATATTTGCGCCCTGATTAAAAATTTTAAAGAATATTTTCACAACACAATTTTATGATATTGAACAAGCGTATAGATGCTTTTGCAAATTTAGGGCTTTCATTGTCAGAGATGCTTACTTCAAGCAACTGTGATAATGATCTCAAAAAATGTATGCAGCAAGCACACCAAAAAAATGCTTGGTTTATATCAGATTTTGTTACTTATTCATTAGAAAACATAGCCAAACAACTTGACAAAAAAACTTTAGAAGCTTGGACAAGTAAATATGAATTTGCATCAAAATCAAAAACAGTTGGTTTGGTTGCAGCAGGAAATATTCCATTGGTTTCATTTCACGATTTTTTAGCCGTGCTTATATCAGGTCACAAAGTACTTCTAAAATTATCGTCAAAAGACAATGTTTTAATGCCATTCCTAATAAAGAAGCTCATTGAAACAGAACCTACTTTTAGTGAAAAAATCATAGTAACCGACGGAATACTTAAAGATTTTGATGCCGTAATAGCTACAGGAAGCAATAATTCGGCACATTATTTTGAATATTATTTTAAACAAGTAAAACATATAATTAGAAAAAACCGAAGTTCTATTGCAATACTTGATGGCACTGAAACAACTAACGAATTGGATGGCTTGATAAATGATGCACTAATGTACTTTGGTTTAGGATGTAGAAACGTATCAAAAATATTTATACCTGTACATTTTGATATACGAAATCTTTACAAACATATTTCTAAATTTGTACATATAAAAGATCATTACAAATATTTCAACAACTATGAATATAACCGAGCTATATACTTAGTAAATAAGACTGAACATTTTGATAATGATTATTTGATTTTTAAAGAAGATGAAGGTTTTTTTTCGCCCTTATCTGTTTTATATTATGAAAAATATGATAATCTTTGTGTATTGCAAGAAAAGATTGCAAACGCCAAAGAATCTATACAGTGTATAGTATCAAAGAGTGATGTTTTTTACAAGAAAAGTACAGGTTTTGGGAATGCACAAAATCCTGAAATAAACGATTATGCTGACGATATTGACACGTTGAAATTTCTAGAAAAACTTTGAAATAGCAGCGAAATAAATAAAATGATTTTTACATGATAATAAGTTTTTAACATAAAAGGCTATAATTAACATTTATTATGAAATACGCTTTCCAAATTTTTAGTGAAGAAGACGATCAGTTTCAAAGAATTATTGAAATTGATGAAAATGACTCCTTTATGAGTTTCCACAGAGTAATTCAAAAATCTGTAGGCTATGACAAATCTCATTTAGCTTCGTTTTTTACAGCCGATGAGGACTGGAATAAAGATGAAGAGATTGCAGAGATAGATATGTCAGACGATGGCGATTTAAGATTGATGGAAGAAGTTAAACTTAATGAATTGCTTTCTGAAGCAGGGCAACATCTATTTTATGTTTTTGACTATCTTAATGACCGTTCATTACTCATTACTCTTGAGGAAATAAAACCGGCAAAAAGTGGTATAAAATATCCTCTTTGCACAGAATCTCATGGAGATGCTCCATCTCAACTACCTACTGATGATGACGATGATGATGACTATGACAGCGACGAATTTGATTTGGACGAATCTGAAATAAAAAAATTCGAGAAAAAATTTGCAAATCTTTCGACTAAAGATTTAGACGAAGACATAGATGACCTATATGGTTTTGAAGATGAATATGATGATCTTGACAGCAACAGATACGACAATATAGACGATTATTCTGACCGCTATTAATTGATGTGAAAAACAAACTTCTTGTTATTATTCAAGGCGCCACCGGTATAGGTAAGACTGATACAACCATAGACCTAGCTATACATTTTGGCTCTGAAATAATATCATGCGATTCTAGACAATTTTACAAAGAACTGAATATAGGCACCGCTACTCCCACTCACGAACAATTGGGGGCGGTGCCTCATCATTTAATTGGTCATATATCAATTACTGATAATTACAACTCATACCAATTTGAACAAGATAGCTTACTTATTCTAAATAAGCTATTTGAACATAAAGAAGTAGTATTTATGACCGGAGGCTCCGGACTTTATATTGATGCTGTTTGCAATGGCATAGATTTGATTCCTGACATCAACGAAGATATTAGAACCGCACTAAATAACAAATTCATAGAAGAAGGCTTAGATTCACTCCAAACTGAGCTTAAAATCATAGACCCTGAATACTATTCTATTGTTGATTTAAAAAATCAGAAAAGACTTATTAGAGCCATTGAAGTATATCAACAAACAGGTAAACCTTATTCACACTTTCGTTCAAATGCTCAAAAAAAAAGAGATTTCACTATACTTAAAATTAGTCTAGAACGCCCACGAGAAGAACTCTACCAACGCATAAACCAAAGAGTAATTCAAATGATTGATTCCGGGCTTGAAAATGAAGCAAGAAGTCTTATAGCTTATAGAGAATTAAATGCTCTCAATACTGTGGGTTATAAAGAGATGTTTGAATATATAGAAGGAAAAATTACTTTAGATAAAGCTATTGAACTAATACAACGAAATAGCAGACACTATGCAAAAAAACAGATTTCCTGGTTTAAAAGAGATTTGCATTCAACTTGGCTTCATCCATCAGATATTGAAGGAATTATGAAGAGTATTAAAACACTCTTGCAATAATTCTTACTTATTTAATCTTATAGGCATTTTTAATAAAAGCCCAAATTCATTATACTGCTGTTTTATATTCAGCCCCCAACCATGACGGTAATACAAATGCAAGACTGCTAACGACAATACAACCCTTCCATTTATTCCATGAATAACTTGCTTGTCTTCTACCTCAAAAAAATATGCAGGTTCAAAACCTAATATAAACCAGCCTATCTCAGGACCAATACTTACTTTAAGCTTTTCAGTATTTGTAAGCACATCGGCAAACATACCATACCAGATAAGCTTACGCTGGTCTGATTTTAATTTAAAAATACTTACTTCTCCACCAAACTGAAAACCAGCAGAATCAGCAAATCCAACATTTACACCTGCAGAAATAAACGAAACATTCATATTATTGAAATTCTGCGCAAATGACGAGTTGAAATACAAAATATTTACAAAAACAATTAGTATTATTCTTTTTAACATAGCTACTTTTCTTTTCAGTTGATTAAAATATATAATCGAAAATTACAAATAATCTTTATTAATACAAATATAAAAATAAAACAGGTATGACAATTAGACTTATTTAACTAATGTAGAAATCTATTGCTCTACATAAAACTACTATTTTTCAGAGCCTTATTTATTTGTATATGAAAATAGATAGATGAAATGAGATGTAAAAACCTTTTTATTTTGTAAATTTGAAATTAAACAAATATAGAAAAACATGTTACTTGGATTTACATTACTCGGAGTACTTGGCGGACAAGAAATATTAATCATATTAATAATAGTATTAGTACTATTTGGTGGAAAAAAAATACCTGAACTGATGAGAGGGTTAGGACGAGGCGTAAAAGAATTTAAAGAAGGAATGAATGGTGTCAATTTTGACAGTAATCAACCCAATACCAATAATAATCAAGAACAAAAACCTCAGAACCAAAATACTCAACAAGACAACTCAAAATCTGACAAATAGTTGCTTACTACAGTATATAAAACATGAGTATAGAGCAATCTAGAGACAAGAATGAAGCAGCTCCATTAGCTGATCATCTAGGAGTTCTCAGAAATGTTGTAATACGCTCTGCAATAGCTATATTGATATTTGCTATTGCTGCTTTTTTTTACAAAGAATTTATATTTGAGAATATATTGCTTTCACCTCAAAAGCACGATTTTATTACCAATGAGCTACTTTGCCGACTAGGCACTTTCCTTAACACCGAAGATTTGTGTGTTAAACCGAACGATTATGAACTGATAAACTTAGAAATAGCCGGTCAGTTTCGCATTCATATTATGCTCTCCATTATGGTTGGCTTTGTTTTAGGCTTTCCTTATTTAGCATGGGAAATTTGGAGATTTGTAAAACCCGGACTTACTCAAAAAGAAGTAAGCAATACAAGAGGAATTGTATTTTATATTTCATTTTTATTCACAGTGGGTTTGCTATTTGGATATTTTGTAATTTCTCCATTAGCTATTAATTTTTTTACAACATATTCTGTTAGTGATACAATTGTTAATCAGTTTAAAATACAATCTTATATTTCAATTCTTACAACTACAACACTGTCAACCGGATTGGCTTTTGAACTTCCGGTAGTTGTCTTTTTCCTTTCAAAAATGGGAATTGCTACTCCAAAAGGTATGAAAAAATATAGAAAGCATGCTATTGTTGTTTTATTCATTATTGCAGCTATAATAACCCCAGCCGACCCTTTTTCTATGTTTCTAGTAGCAATACCTCTACTGTTTCTCTACGAAATAAGTATTTTCATTTCAAAATCGGTAGCCAAAGAAAATAAATTAAATGACTATATTGTAGAATAAAAAATGATTTACATCATCGTTGTTCTTTAATTTTTAAACTTCTTTAATCATATATTTGGATAAGAATAGGTATTTTTAACTAGGCCTTTCATAGTCATTTAATCACATTTGCTTCTAGTATCAAATAAAACATATTTTCTACAATGGCGTACTATGCAAAACGTGAACGCTCTTAGTTTTTTCATTGTAATAATCAAGAAATCTTTAAAAAGTAAAATGATAAAAGACATTAAAATAATAATTGGATTTTTAATGTGCTTGCAAGTGTTTGGGTATGCTCAAGAAACTGAACAACTAGACTTTAAACACATAAGCACCTCTGATGGGCTAAGTCAGAGTATTGTGGTAGATATAATTCAAGACCATATTGGCTATATGTGGTTCGCAACGCACAACGGCCTTAATAAGTATGATGGTTATACATTTACTCACTATATAAATGAAGATACAAACTCCAAATATCTACAAAACCGAATCATTCAACGATTACATATAGATAAAAAGAAGAATTTATGGGTAGGTTCAAATAATGGCTTGGGCTTGTTCGACTATGAACAAGAAAAAATATTCAATATAAATTCTCTTTATTCGGGAGACACTATTTTTGGTCAGATTAATTGCTTTTTGGAAGATATAGACAATATTCTTTGGATTGCAGGCTCAGATAATCTTTTTAAAATTGACTTCGAAAAGAATACAATTAAAGCTATTGGAAATTATTTTGATGAATACTCGGGCATAGTACAAATTGCTCAAAGCAAGGTAAATACAATATACATGGCAAAAGAACTTCAAGTTTATGAATTTGATCCAATAAAAAAAACTCAAAAGCTTTTTTTTGAAATAAGCAAACATGAAAAGTTAGGCAAAAATGAGATGTTTGGAATAATGCAGATGAAAGTAGATAAAGACGGAGATGTTTGGATTGGAACATTTCAAGGCAATGTATATGTATATTCGATAAACCAAAAACAGATAAAAAAATTAAATGTACCTAAAAGCCCAATGGTTGATAGATTTTATATTGCAAAAGATGGAACATTCTATCTAAGTTTAGATAGCAAAGGTCTCTTCAAATTTGACAAAAACACAAATTCATATATTCAGATTACAGACTATAACAATGCCTTGGGAAAAATTAAGAGTAACAAAATAAGAGCTATATATATAGACCAACAAAATAACCTATGGCTTGGGCATTACCAATCAGGAATAAGCTATGTAAACATGGAATATAGAGGTTTTAAGTCAATTAAATACAATCCTGACAAACTAAATTCTTTAGACTTTCCGCTAATCTCATCTATTTACGTTGATTCTATAAAAAATATGTGGATAGGTTGCGATGGTGGAGGATTACGAAAAATAGAAGCTCACTCAGGAATTATTAAATCATTTACAAAAGAAAACGGAGGGTTACCAGACAATGCAGTAATAAATTTAACAAACGACTCAGAAGACCGACTTTGGGTAGGAATGTATAGAGGTGGGCTAACGTATTTTGATAAAAAAAATGAAAAATATGTTCAACTTGCTTTTAAATCAGACTCGTCAAGCCCTTTGCTGATAAATGATATTCGCAAATTTGAAGAAGATGGGAAAGGAAATATTTGGCTTACTACGCATGGAAGAGGAATTACTAAATATAATTTAAAAGACAAAACGTTTGAAAATTTTTCTAATCATGGAGATGAAAGTCATCAAATTTCCATTTTGTGGAATTTTGATATCATGTTCGATACTTTTGGACACTTATGGATAACTTCTACCTACGGACTTAATAGGCTTAATCCCAATACAAAAACTTTTAAGAAATATTTCCTTGATAGAAAAAATAATAAATCACTGATAGACAATATGAATTATTGCCTATTTCAAGATAGTAAACAAAGATTATGGGTAGGTACAGATAAAGGACTCTGTCTGTTTAATTATGAAACAGAAACCTTTACACATTTTACTTCTAATGTAGGTCTAACAAATACAGCAATATGTGCAATTGAAGAGGGAAGTGAAGGTGAAATATGGTTAAGTACAAGAGAAGGCATATACAGTTTCAATCCAGAAACCAAAAAGTCTAAACACTTTACCTCAGAAGATGGCTTACAGGGTGATGAATTTACTCTAAATTCAAAATTTAAAGATAAAAATGGAACAATCTATTTTGGAGGAAACAACGGACTAACCTATTTTAATCCCAAACAATTAAAGCAAAATACAGTTGCGCCAAAAACAATTATTACTACAATTGAGCTGCTAGGAAAGAAATTACTAGCTTCTGAAATGAATACAGAAAAAATGATTTTGAAACATAATCAGAACTTTTTAATATTTCATTTTGTTGCAATCAATTATATTAATACTGATAAAAACCAATATAAATATATACTTGAAGGTCTTGAAACCGAATGGAAAACCACTACCAAAGACAGAAAAGCTGTTTACACAAGTTTGCCACCCGGTTCCTACACCTTTAAAGTTTTAGGTTCAAATAATGATGGGATTTGGGATACAAAAGGTGCATCATTTAATTTCGTTATTAAACCACCATTTTACTCAACCTGGTGGTTTAGAATAAGCTTCTCTGTAATAGTATTAAGCCTCTTTATTGGCTACTATGTATGGAAAGTAACCGAAGTAAAAAATCAAAACTTCAAACTGGAAGCACTAATTTTTGAACGCACCAAAGAACTCATTACTATAAACAAATTTCTTGAAGAAAAAAATGTAGAAATTGAAGCTCAAAGAAATGAGCTAGTTGAACATGAAGAAATGCTTCTGCAAATGAATGAAGAGTTAAGAGCAAAAAATGACCAACTTGCAGAGAAAGAAAACAAACTAGTTGAATCTAATAATAAACTCTCTGAGCTCATTAATACAAAAGACAAAATGCTTTCAATTATAGCCCACGACCTAAAAAACCCAATGAACGCACTTATGGGCTTTAGCTCTCTTTTGATGGGGAAAATCACTCAATATTCTACAGAAAAAATTGAGAATTTTATTAAAATTATTTATACCTCTTCAAATAACGCCTATAATTTATTAGAAAACTTACTCACTTGGGCTCGCTCTCAAACCGGAAATATTACAATTGAAAAACAACTAATAAATATTAATGATATTGTAAATGAGGCATTTGAACTGCTCAATAATAATGCAGAAAAAAAGGAAATATCTTTACATTATTCGGTTAAAGACAACTCACCTAAAATAATTTTTGCCGATAGAAATACCGTTTCTACAATCATTAGAAATCTAATTTCAAATGCAATAAAGTTTACCAATAAAAATGGAGAAATAGTTGTTGATGTAAAAACAGACACAAAATCAAACACTTATATATCTATTTCTGACAATGGAGTTGGTATGACTGAATCTCAAAAAAGCAGATTGTTTAGAATAGAGAAAGACAACACCACCCAAGGAACAGAAAATGAAACAGGAACTGGACTTGGACTTATTATCTGCAAAGAATTCGCTCAAAAAAATGGAGCTGAACTTACTGTAGAAAGTGAAGTTGATAAAGGTACGACTTTTACGCTTTCATTTCCTCCAATTTCTATATTATAATAAATATTTTATCAAAACTATTGTAAGTATAGAAAACGTTATGCAACAAAACAAAAATTAAAATTGTCTTGTATGTAAATATCGCATATTTTGGCTCTGTTTTTGAAATACCTGATTGACAAACAAAATAAAACTGAGAAATGACACAACAATTAAACATAAAACTTTTAGCTACAGATCATCCGGAAATTCAAATCAGTAACAACGTTTTGATTTTCGATTCTAGATTTCTTGATCCTATGCGTTTTAGCATACATACCATTTACGGTCAGGAAGTTATGTCGGGTATTGTAGCCCATGGCAGCAATTCAATTGCTCTGCACAATTTAGGCACTGGCATTTACGAATTTAAATTACTAGATTTTTCTTATAGACTAGTTGTTGATTAAATACCTTTGTGTAACTATTTTGGTGTAAAAAAAACAACCTACGCCAGAATGTCATCTCGTAATAGTATCACATCTTTTTTTAAAGGAAGTATTTATTGAGTTGTACTCCGTTAAACAAATTTTAGCGCTCCTCTTTTAAAATTAAAGTCACATAAATTATTGATATCTCCGCAACCTACTAAATTGGAGTCAAAAAGCTTATTCGCTCATTTATAGAATATCCAAATATTGAAATTATCGGACTTTGAAATGTATATTTATTATTGAGTATTTCTTTAAGATTGGTAATGGTAGTATGCTGATTTGGAAATGAAACATTATAGACAACCCCCACCGGAAACGTTTCAGGATACCCTTTTTTCAGATATTGGTCTGCAATTTCCTTCAAATTATTTGCACCCATATAATAAATAGAAGTATCGGCATCTAATACCTTGAAACTATTTTTTGCATGAGCTGTACCTATTGCAACTGACGAAGCTACTCCCCTATGCGTCAATGGAATACCCGACAAGGCAGCAGCAGCTAAACCAGAGGTTATACCGGGAATAATATCTACCAATATTCCCTTATTTACCAAAAACTGTTTCTCTTCAATTCCACGTCCAAAGATAAGCGGATCGCCTCCTTTTAGCCGAACAACAATTTTATTCTGTTGTGCAGCTTGAAGCAAATATAGATTTATCTCATCTTGAACTCTATGATGATTATCTCTACGTTTGCCTACATACACTTTCTGAGCATCATATTTTGACAAAACAGAAGCGTCAATTAAATCGTCATGAAAGATAATTTCGGCTGCTTGAAGCGCCTTCTGTGCTCTTACCGTCATCAAATCCGGATTGCCCGGTCCAAAACCAACCAAGTATACTGTGCCTTTTTTAAATTCAGTTTGTACTATCTTCTTTGAACTTGGATACATGGATTTTCTTTTAAACAAACTTCTAAACCATGCAACTAAAAATCCATATTCAAATACATCGTGTATTTTATTGCGCCAAGTTATTGATTTATAAACATCTTCACCATTGGAACCAACTGCTACAGTCATATTATTTTTTCTGTAAATAGCAGGAGAAACAAAATCGCAGAAAGCAGGATTATCTACCACATTAACCAATATCTTCTGTTCATGCCCATCGTTCAAAATCTGTTTGTTAAGCAATGTATTATTTGTAGCAGCAAAGACTAAGAAAAAATCCGACAAATCTGTCTTTTCATAAGATTTTTCAATGATTGTCGCACCTGTTTTTCGAACATTTTCAGCTACTTCTTTGGCTATAACCGTTATGTTGGATGTGAATCGCTGCAATAAAATTATTTTATGATAAGCTACTTTACCACCGCCAATCATTAGAATCTTTTTATTTTCAATATTTATTGAAATAGGTAGAAAGTTCATAAAAATACTTGTTTAATTGTTACTATCTGGTAAGAAATAGAGGTTTTAAAACGAACCATAGGCACACAAAATCTCAATAGAATACACTGAAATTCAGAATCAAACCCACTGTTCCCTATTCGATTATGCCAAGGTTAGACTAAAACCAACCAGCAAAATTTTAATTCTGATTGGTTTAGTAAATCAAAACCACTATTTAAGAATAATACTTATATCTGAAAATTCATATTTAATTTTCTATAATCGGGTAATACCGTTGGTCCTGGTTTCACATAACCATTTCTAACAACAAAATCACCAAAGCGCTCAGCATTATTTCTGTTTTGAGCATAAGAGAAAATAATTGGCGTTAGTTCTGCAATTATCTGTTCTTCGTTTAGCATTTCTCTATACAAAGTATTAAATCTATTGCCGGTAAAGCCACCACCTAAATATAAATTGTACAATCCGGGAGCTTTCCCAATAAAACCAATTTCAGCAATCCAAGGTCGTCCGCAACCATTTGGACAGCCAGTCATGCGTATTGTAATATCTTCATTAGCCAATCCATTTTCAGCTAAAATAATCTCAAGTTTATCAATAAGCGAAGGTAAATATCTCTCGGCTTCGGCAAACGCAAGAGTACAAGTATTTAAGGCAACACAAGCTACTGAATTTCTTCTTAAACCCGATTTTTTGATATATTCTAAAATACCATACTTTTGGAGAATAGAATCTAGCTCTATTTTTTTGTTATCGGTTACTTTTGCAACAATAATATTCTGATTGGCAGTAACTCTAAAATCGCCAGTATGAATTTGTGCAATTTCTTTTAGTACAGTTCTATATTTCAGATTTTCAAAATCTTTCAACCTGCCACCTTCAACAAAAAGTCCTAGATACCACAATCCATCAGCAGCGCGTTCCCAGCCATATCTGTCGCCGGTACTTTCAAAAGCAAACGGTTTAGATGGCTCAGGTTCAAAACCGGCTCTTTTGTATATGTCTTTGATAAAGAAATCGAAACCGAGTCGGTCTATTGTATATTTCAATCTGGCAATTTTTCTATTTTCCCTATTTCCGTTATCTTTTTGAAAAAGGACAATAGCTTCTGCCAATTTTAGAGCTCTTTCTGGAGTTACAAATCCTACCAAATCGGCCAGTCTCGGATAGGTTTCTGGCATACCAAATGTAGTACCTAATCCGCCTCCGGCAGTCACATTATAACCAATTAGCTTACCGTCCTCTTCAATAGCTATAAAACCTAAATCATTAGTAAACACATCAGTATCATTGTAAGGTGGCACAGCAATAGCAGTTTTAAATTTTCTCGGCAAATATGTTTTACCGTAGATAGGTTCAAAATCCTCAACAGGCTCGCCTCCTGCAACAAGTTTTTTATTTAACCAAATTTCATGATAGGCACTCGTTTGAGGTGTGAAATAATCATTTAGTTCTTTTGCAAATGCCTGAACTTCATCAAAAACCAGAGATTGCCCCGGATTTACCGAACACATTACATTCCTGTTTACATCGCCACAAGCAGCAATAGTATCAAGTAAAGTATCGTTTATAGCTTGTATTGTTTTTTTTAGTTTTTTCTTAAATATTCCATGAAATTGCACCGCCTGACGAGTGGTGAGCTTCAGTGTGCCACTCGCATAGGTATCAGCAATTTGGTCTAATTTGAGCCATTGTTGCGGAGTAATAATACCACCTGGCACTCTAACTCTGATCATAAAACTGTAAAGTGGCTCCAATTTTTGCCTTTTCCTCTCGCTATCAAGCTCTCTGTCTTGTTGTTGATATGCTCCATGAAACTTAATGAGCTGAGTATCTGCCTCTGCCAAACTTCCAGTCAATTCATCATCAAGACTTTCTTTTAATGTACCTCTTAAATATCTACTGGAATTTTTAATTTTTTCTACCTCAGATAATTTGCTATTGGTAGCACTACTATTTTTATTTTCTGATTGTGTCATTTCTTTCTTTTTTAAAATAATAAAAAATTAAATTCTTTCTGAAAAATAATCAATTAATATACATCTTCAAGAATTCTCTTATTCTTTTTTAATGAATCAAAATAAGCACTTGCCGATTCATCGGTATGGCCACCTTCTTTTGAAATAATATTAAATAACGCACGTTTCACATCTTTCGCCATATTTAGTTTATCGCCACAGATATAGATGATTGCACCCTCTTCTATCCAGTTGAAAATTTCTTTGCTTTTCTGATACATTTTATGCTGAACATATACTTTATCATCTTGATCTCTTGAAAAGGCAACATCTAAATTTGTAAGCAGTCCGCTTTTTTTAAACCGAAGCCACTCTTCCTGATATAAAAAATCGGTAGTAAAATGCTGATCGCCAAAAAACAACCAGTTTTTTCCACTTGCTCCCAATGCTTCTCTGTGTTGCAAGAAAGCCCTAAAGGGAGCGACTCCTGTACCCGGCCCAATCATTATAATTGGAAGATCTGAATCATTTGGAAGTCTAAAACTTTCATTTTTATCAATAAACACTTGCAAATTGCTTTCAACTTCAGCTTGCGATGAAATAAAATTAGAACACACACCTTCATGTAATCTGTTGTTTTTAATATATTTAACCGCACTTACTGTTAGATGAACTTCATCAGGATTAGCCAACTGACTTGAAGCAATAGAATAAAGTCGAGGTGGCAATTTTCTAAGAGATGTCAAAAAGTCTTCTACCGAATAAATTGCAGGATAATCTTGTATAAAATCGAGAATATCTCTGCCATAAATATATTTATCAAGCAACAACTCATTCCCTATCAACTCAATAAGCTCCTGATTATTAGATAACTTTGCAAAATTTTCAAGCACAACAGGTGTTAATACTGTAATTTCATAGTGATTGATAAGAGCATTTCTCAAAGTTTTTGTTTCGTTGTTAACCAAAACAGAATGGTCAGCATTAAACTTTAGATTTTCAATAATACTATCTACAAGATTTTCACTATTTTTACTGTAAACCCCCAATGCATCGCCAGGTTCATAAATTAGACCTGAATTCTCAAGAGATAATTCTACATGATAAGTTTCTTTCAAAGAACCTTTCCCATTTAGGTTTATTCTATCAAGCAACAGGGCGCTATAAGGATTTCTCTTGGAGAAAATTTTAGATTCGTTACTTTTTTCTTGAACCGCAGCAACTACAACAGATTGTTCAGTTTTAGGTACTAAAGAAGAGAAGTGTGGTAAAACTTTTTGCAACCAGTTCTTTGCAGAAGATTCAAAATCTAAATCACATTTCAAAATTTCATGCACTCTTTTGGCTCCCAGTTCCGACAATTTTTTGTCAATTTCTACTCCCGTTTTGCAAAACTGTTTGTAACTACTATCGCCCAAGGCAATTACACCAAAATGCAAATCGTTCAATTGCAAAGATTTTGAATTAATGAGATTATTATAAAATATTTCCGCAGCCAAGGGTGGTTCACCTTCACCCTGAGTACTAATTATAATAAGAATATTTTTCTCGTTTTTGAGATTTCTACTATTATAGTCAGACAGGTTTATCACTTTATTGGAAATATTTAACGATCCGGCAATTTCCGATGCCCAATGTGCTATTTCTTTAGAATTGCCAGAATGGGTACCATAAAATATTTTCAAGTCGGAAGTATTTACAGCTGTAGGTTTTACAATAAATTCGGAAGGCTCGACACTTTCAATTTTATCAGCAACAGAAACATTATGAGCAATATGAGTTCCTCCTAAAGTTAGTCCGGTTAAATAACCATTAAACCAAAGTAACTGATATTCACTTAAAGATGCTATCAACTGTTCTATCAACTCTTGTTGGATAGATGATAAGGGGCTGAAATTAGATTCTTTTAGATTCATAGTTGTTGTGCAATTTCTTTTACCATACTTTTCCTATATGTCTTATAGGTTTTGCAAATATAATACGAATAAATGCATAAAGCAATAGTTTTATAAAAAAAATAATTAAAAAGTTGTATTTATTTGATATGTTGTGATTTGAAAAATTTAAAAATATGATTACTGAATTAAAAATATTATAGAAACTATTATCTATTTCCTACTTATTAGGTGTGTTATTGAAATAAAACAATCAATAGTGAAGATATAAGAATACAAATTATAGGTAAATGTTTAATTTTACTTTATCAATTTATATAGAAAACTTTAACATTAACGTTTGAGAAAGATGTATTCAGATGTACTCAAGAGATACACTTATAAGAAAAATGAAATTGAAACAACTCATGTATCAACAGAAAAAAAATAACTAAAATAAAAATGATTAAAATCATATATTTAATTCCCTTTCTATACATTCAATTGGCTTTTGGTCAATACAATACAAAATATTACTTAAGAAACGGACTAGAAAATATTTCACAAAAAAATTTTGATAAGGCAATCTACAATTTCAATACATTAATAGATATCAAACCAGACAATTGGCAGGCAATTTTTTTAAGAGGGGTTACCAAATATTATTTGGAAGACTACTATGGGGCAATTGCAGATTTTGATAAATGTATAGCAATAAATCCATTTTATTCAGACATATATATCTATAGAGGTGGATGTTATCAATATCTTAATAAACTAGATTATGCTGCACAAGATTTCCAGAAATCAAATGAATTAGATCCGAGTAGTCCATCTTCGCTATTTAATCTTGGTTTGGTTTCGTTTCTTGACAATAAAATAGATTTAGCCATTAATTATTTTAATCAAACCTTGTTAATAGATAAAGAATTTTCAAGAGCACAATTGCAAGAGGATTTTTGCCATATAGAACAAAACCAGTTTGAAAAAGCCCTTGCCGATTTTGAAAGAGTTCAAATCATAAATCCATTTGAATCTCGGGTATATATGGGTAAAGCACGAATCTTCTTTGAACAAAAAGAACTTAAAAAGGCTGAAATAGAACTAAATAACTATTCAAAAATTGATAATGAAAACCCTCTAATATTTTTCTATAAAAGCATTCTTTCAAACGAAAAAGGCAATTACAACGAGGCAATTGCAAACTTAGATACAACTTTACTCTTAGATCAAAATAATGATTTGGCATATTACAACAGGGCTATCATTAAATCAGAAATAGGACTATTTCAAGGAGCTATCAAAGATTATAATGAATCAATTAAAATAAATCCACAAAATATCTTATGTCTATACAATCTAGCACTTCTATATCAACAAAATGGAGATTTGAATAATGCTCTTAAAACAATAAATCAGTCAATTGCAATTTATAAGCATTTCTATTTTGCATATATTTTTAGAGCAGAAATATACGCATCTTTAAAAATGCAAAAAGAAGCTAACGGCGATTTATTTACTGCAAGCAGAATAAAATTACAGAATGAAGATAAATTATATGCTGATTCAAGTTCTTTTAAGAAAGTGATTGATTTTAAAGCAGACTTCGTAAAAACAAACAATGATGATTTAATAATAAGAAAAAATCTTAAAGAAAAGTCGAATAAAATTACGGTAGAAAAACCATTCTACTTTGCTGCTTTAAATCAAAGATTAGAAATAAATGAACTATACTATCAAAAATCTGATTCTATTAAAAACAAATTTGATAAAAAATTCTTTTATCAATTCACTAATGCTGCGGTACATGATTCTTTGAGAGCTACCTTTCAAACAAACTTGAATCATGAAACAGCTTTATTAATAAACGGAATCAACAATACAAACAATCAGATATACAGCAATGCTATGCTCTATTTTGATAGTTTACAAAATCTGAACAGTATTGTGGCTTTACTAAATAAAGCTTGGGTAAGATATGAAAATGTTGAATTTCTAAAAACATTTGACATTCAGACAGATGAATTGGCGCTTTCAGGTTTACCAATGAATGAATCAACGTCTTCAAATCCAAATATCCGTTATGAAGACTACTTCAAGGCTATGGCCGATTATGATGAAATTATCTCAATAGATTCTAATAATATTTATGCAATATATAATAAAGCTACTATCCAGATTATTATAGGTAAAAACAAAAACGCAATTGACAATCTAACTAAGGCAATAAATATTGAAAAGAAGTTTAAACAAGCATATTATAATAGAGCTGTGGCATATTTACAATATGAAGATACACTTAGTGCTTGTAAAGATTTTGGGAAGGCGGGAGAGCTTGGAAATAAGGAGATTTATATGCTTATTAGAAACCTTTGTAAATAAAGAAAGGCCTTTGTTAAAAGCCTTTCTTTATTATATTTAGTATATAAATTTAATCTCCAAAATCATCATAGAATATACTTTCTTTTTCTACTCCAAGATTATACAACATTTTGTTTACGGCTTTAACCATAGGACCAGGACCGCACATGTAGTATTCAATATCCTCGGGAGAATCATGTTTACTCAAATATTCATCAAAAATAACTTGATGTATGAAACCAACTGAACCATCCCAATTATCAGTAGGTAAAGGGTCGCTAAGAGCTATTGTAAATTTAAAATTAGGGAATTCTTTTTCAATGGCTCTGAAATGATCTTCATAAAAAATTTCTCTTCTCGATCTGGCACCATACCAGTACGAAACTTTTCTTCCAGATTTAACGGTATGAAACAAATGAAACAAATGAGAACGCAACGGAGCCATACCCGCTCCACCACCTATGTACAACATTTCATTTTGAGTTTCTTTTATAAAGAATTCTCCATAAGGACCAGAAATTGTAACCTTATCACCAGGTTTTCTTGAGAAAATATATGATGAGCAAACACCAGGAGGCACTTTAGACCATGAATTCAATGTTTTATCCCAAGGCGGAGTAGCAATTCTAATATTTAACATGACAATATTTCCTTCTGCAGGATGATTTGCCATGGAATAAGCTCTGAATGTTTCTTCTTTATTAATAATTTTTAAATCCCACAATTTAAATTTATCCCATTCGCTCTTATACTTTTCATCAACCTCAATATCTTTTGCGAAATCGCACTCATATTTTGGTACATCTATTTGAATATAACCACCCGAATGGAAATTAAGTATTTCACCCTGAGGCAATTTTACAACAAATTCTTTTATAAAAGAAGCCACGTTATTATTAGAAACAACTTCGCACTCCCATTTCTTTACACCCATTACCTCTTCGGGTACCCAGATATTCATATCATCTCTCACCTTAACCTGACAAGCTAACCTCCAATTTTCAGACTGCTCTTTTCTGCTAAAAAAACCAGTTTCAGTTGGCAATATTGTACCTCCACCCTCTAGTGTTTTACATCGGCACATACCACAAGAACCGCTACCACCACAGGCTGAAGGAAGTAAGATACCTTGATTTTGTAAAGCAGAAAGTACTGTTCCTTGTGGTTTTACTTTTACTGGTTCTACATCGTTTATCTTTAAAGTAACTTCACCTGCAGGTGTTAATTTATTCTTTGCATAAAGCAGAATAATAACCAATAGAAGAGTAACTAAAAGAAAAACAATAATACTTGAGACTAATACTGCTCCGGCAGATGTACTTAATAATGTCATTTTAAGATGTTATTAAATTATAATTTAATTCCCATAAAACTCATAAATGCAATTCCCATTAATCCGGTTATGATGAATGTAATTCCAAGACCTTTTAAAGGTGCAGGTACATCGGAATATTGCATTTTCTCTCTGATTGCAGCTAAAGCTACTATTGCTAAAAAACCATCCAACTCCTGAACCAACTCCAAAAACAGTAGCTTCTACTAAAGTTCCATACTCACGCTCTTGCATAAATAAAGAACCTCCAAGTATTGCACAGTTTACAGCAATCAAAGGAAGAAAAATACCTAACTGAGAATACAAAGCCGGAGCAAATTTTTCTACTATCATCTCAACTAATTGAGTCATTGAAGCTATTATTGCAATAAACATTATGAAGCTAAGAAAGCTTAGATCTAAATCGGCAAAAGAATCATCAAGCCAAACAAGAGCACCTTCTTTCAATACATATTTATCAAGTAAATAATCTATAGGAACAGTGATTGCCAAAACAAATATTACAGCAACACCTAAGCCTGCAGAAGTTTTTACAGTTTTTGAAACTGCTAAATATGAACACATGCCTAGGAAATAGGCAAATACCATATTATCTATAAAAATTGATTTTACAAACAGATTAAGTAAATTTTCCATTTTCTAAGTGTTCTATTATTTATGTTCAATAATTTCTTTATTTCTTGCCTTTTGCACCCAAATTACTATGCCAAGGGTAATCAATGCCATAGGAGGTAATATCATTAATCCATTATTCGCATATCCAAATTCATAGAAAGATTCAGGTATCAATTTTATCTCACCAATTCCAGGTAATGTAATTGCTCCGGCTCCTAACAATTCCCTTATTAGGGCAACCATAACTAAAATGATTCCATATCCTAAACCATTGCCAATTCCATCAAGAAAAGAAGGCCATGGTTTATTTCCGAGAGCAAAAGCTTCTAATCGTCCCATTAATATACAATTTGTAATTATAAGTCCGACAAATACAGATAGTTGCTTACTCACGCCATACGCATATGCTTTTAATATTTGATCTACTATAATTACCAAAGTTGCAATAATAACCAACTGAACTATAATTCTAATTCGATCTGGTATAGACTTTCGTATCAAAGAGGCTAAAAGATTAGCAAAAGCTACAACTATAGTAACTGAAATAGACATTACAATGGCAGGTTCTACTTTAACGGTTATTGCTAAAGCTGAACATATTCCAAGTGTTTGCACCGTAATAGGATTATTTTTTCCTAAAGGTCCTGTAACTAACTGCAAATTCTTTTTAGAAAAGAGTGAATCGTTTTTTTCAGCCATTTGATTTTAATTTTGTTGTTTCAAATAATTATCGTAACCAATAATACAGGTATCTATCATTGCATCTACCCCAACGCTTGTGATAGTTCCTCCAGAAATTGCATCTACACCATGAACATCGCCTTGAGGTGCTCCACCTTTAATAACGTTAACAGATTTGAATTTTTTTTCTGAATCATATATCATTTTTCCAATAAATTGCTTTTCAAAGAAAGGTTTATTTATCTCAGCACCCAAGCCCGGAGTTTCACTCTTATGGTCAAAAGTAGCACCATAAACTGTACTTTTATCGCTTAGTAAGGAAACATATCCCCAAATTGGACCCCATAATCCTTTTCCTCTAAGTGGAATTATGTAAAATATAGAATCATTTTTTTGGGCAATATACAAAGGCAAATTTCTATTATCAGGTTTTTCAGCATATTCTTTTTTCAAATCAAGGGCAAATGGCTTCTTTCCTTCAACTATTTCTCCTTTAGTATTAATTACTAGCTGCTGTTTTATATACTTCTCAAATAATATTTTAGCATCACCTGTGGTCGCTATAACGTTGATTGACATAAGCATATCTTGAATTTTTTCTATTTCAACATTCTCCTGCTGCTTATCTTGCAGACTAAAAGATGCAATAGAAAGTACTGCTGCAACAAACACGACCATTACAACCGAATATACTATTATATATGTATTACTTCTTTCCATTTTTTGGTACTTTATTTTTCAGAGACTACTATGGGAGACCTTTTTAATCTACGTTTTATATTTTTTTGTATAATTACATTGTCTATCAAAGGTGCAAAAACATTCATTAGCAATATAGCCAACATCATACCTTCTGGATAAGCCGGATTTAAACATCTTATTATAATTGCAAAAATACCAATCAAAAATCCGTATATCCATTTACCTACACCTGTTTGCGAACCTGTAACAGGATCTGTAGCCATAAAAACAGCCCCAAATGCAAACCCTCCAATAAACAAGTGCTGAATTGGGGATATCTGATGTAGTGCATTTTCAGGATTTCCAAACAAATAAATTATACTACCCATTATCAACCCTCCCATGAACACAGAGAACATGATTCTAAAACTAGCTATTCCGGTATATAATAAAATTGCAGCACCTATAAGAATTGCAAGTGTAGATGTTTCCCCTATCGAACCGGGGATATTTCCTAAAAACATATCCCAAGTACCTATCTTATTACCAACGAAACCATTATAGCTTTCAAATACTCCATTAATTTTCTGACCTAAAATAGTTTCACCACTAAAACCATCAACAATTCCTTTTTTCTCGCTTAATTGCGAAACCCAAATGGTATTGCCTGAAATCTTAGATGGATAAGCAAAGAAAAGAAATGCTCTTGCTAAAAGTGCAGGGTTCAATAGATTCATTCCAGTTCCACCAAATACTTCTTTACCAATAACTACAGCAAATGCGGTAGCTACTGCCAACATCCAAAGGGGGATGTCTATTGGCATTATCATAGGAATGAGCATACCACTCACTAAAAATCCTTCATTTATTTCATGCCCTTTTATATACACGAAGATAAATTCAACCCCTAGTCCAACGCCATATGAAACAACAATTAGCGGTAATACTTTCAAAAAACCATATGCAAAAGATTGAAACAGAGTTGCATCTGCCTGACCTATAGAAAGATAATATAAACTTCCTACATTCCACATTCCAAACAAAAGAGCTGGCAATAAAGCTATAATCACAATAGACATTGCTCTTTTTAAATCTATAGCATCTCTTATGTGACTACCTTTATTTGTAACCTTTGCGGGAACAAAAAGAAAGGTTTCAAAACTTTCATACACAGAATGCCATTTCTCGTACTTTCCGCCTTTAAGAAATTGGGGCTTTGTTTTATCTATTAAATCTTTAAAAATCTTCATTTTATCCTCGTTATAAATCTTTAATTCAAACAGAAATTTGTAACTAATCCATTTTTTATGCTTTCTAAGCTATTTCAAGCTTTAAATATGAAATGAAGTTAGTTTAACTAAACTCTTTTCTTATCTGATCTAAACCTTTGCGTATTAGTGATTGAATCTCTATCTTAGAAGGACATACATACTCGCAAAGAGCAAAATCTTCCTCAGCTACTTCATAAATACCAAGCTGTTCCATTTTGTCAATATCTTCAACAATAATTGCTTTTAAAAGTTGCATTGGGTAGATGTCCATTGGTAAAACCTTCTCATATACACCTGTAAAAACGAATGGTCTCACACCTCCGTGGTAATTGGTATTTAAAGAAAATTCTTTCTTTGGTGCCAACCATGACCAAAATGCTCTGCTAGCACTATGTTTATTGAAGCCCGGAGTTGCCCATCCAAAAAACTCAGGCTCATCGCCCTCCTCTATCACTGTAATCTGAGAATCATAAAACCCTAAAAATCCACTAACAGTCGTTTTATTTCCGGTAAGAACATTACCACTTATAACTCTAGGATTTCCCTCTTTTAAATTATCTGCTAAGACAGCTGGTAAAGCTATGCCACTAGTTATATTAAGATAAGCAGGTTTTTTTACCAAACTTCCTGTAATTGCAATTACTTTTTGAGCTAAATATTTACCTTCTTCAAAAAGCTTTCCTATTTGCACTACATCCTGAACATTCACTACCCATACAATTTCACCTTTATTTATTGGGTCAATATGATGTATTTGAATACCAACATTACCAGCCGGATGCGGACCAGAAAATGTATTAACTACAACATTTTTACAGTCAGTAAATGAGGAGTTTTCAAATTTATCGTGTAAGTTTAAATTCACCTTCCCAGAAGTAAGTTTACTTAAAATATCTATGCCGGTCTGGAAACTCTTTTTATTATCTTTAATTATAAAATTATAATCGGGAGCTAAAGGAGATGAATCAAAAGCAGAAATGAATATAGACTTTGGTTTGTCTTTTGGATTTGCAATTATTGCATAAGGTCTTTGCTTAATAGCTACCCACAATCCACTTTGTAAAAGATTTGATTTAATTTGTTCTTCCGAAAAATCACTTGGTTTTCCAGAGGTAAAAGTTTCAAATTCTAGAGTTTCATCCGATTCAATTACAATTTCTAATAATTTTCTTCGTTCTCCCCTATTTATTGAAACCACAACGCCACTAACCGGCGAAGTTATTTTAATATTTTCATTATTTTTGTCTGCCAAAACAGGTGTACCTACTTTAACTCTCTGCCCTTCTTCAACCAACAATTTAAGTGTCAGTCCAACATAATCTGTAGGAATTATGGCATACCTATTATTTTTCTTAATTGGCTGATAAAATCTCTCAGGATTTCCACAAATTTTTATGTCAAGTCCTTTTCTAATTTTTATTCTCTCAGACATTATTTTTGTTGATTTTAGATGTAAAGCAAAAATAGTTTTTTTTTGATAGTTTTTCGCTGTCAGTTAAATAATTTTATCAATTTAACTACGAAATTAATTATCTACAATCATTTTCTATTTTCGGCTAATTTAAAATAGAATTTAATGTTTATTTATCTCTATTTTACAGATTTATTTATGCGTGATATTTGTACGCTTAATGATTATAAATACTTACAAAAAAAAGAGACTAACTAATGTCAGTCTCTCAAAAAAAATAAAATCTGTAGTAATTACAAAAATTCTACTACCCCATTTGCATTATCATTCAACTCAACTTCCAAATTTTTTGGAATAAAAATATCAATTTTAATTTTTTGCATCCTCCATTTCGCGTTTTGAATTGTGAAAAATGGTTCAAAAAAGAGGGTGTCATTTCTATATTTCCACGAATAAGAAATTGCGTTAGCATTTTCAGAAGCATTATCCTTATTATCTCCTAATGAAGTTTTTTTAAATTTTACTTTTATGCTGTCGGTATCTAATCTTTTAATGTTTATTTCTGGAACAATTGATAATTTTACTTTACCAGATTCAACTTCAATTGAAAAATCTTTATTAACAATTTTATAATTATTTAAATCATAGTAATATCCACAACCCTCGTCTTCATTCATTTCATAATCTTCGATACAATCAGCCAAAGGATTTTTTGTAAGTATTACGCATAATTTTTTCTTTTCTGGCATACTTAAAATTTTGGAATCAACAACCTTGCTATTTCCTTTATAATGTGTAGATTCTACAATTAAAACATAGCAAATAAATGATAACCCAATAAGAAATACAAATGCAAAAATTCTTTTTACAAAAACATTCTTTTTAATCCCCAATAGTGTTCTAATAATAGCATAAAAAATACCCAAAATTGGTATGAAGCAAACTATTAAAATCCCAGTTATAAAGAGATTCGTGTTTTTACTATCAAAAAACAAGGTTAAGAATGCAGGTAAGGGTAAATTTTTAAAGAAATTAGAAATTGACAAATTATAATATTCACCCATCCAATAACTTCTGGTAAACTTAATAATGATTGCAATGATACATATCAATAAAAAAAGCATAAATGCAAAAAGCAAAATTCTACCTATTGGTTTACCTAAAATGAGCAAAATAGAGCTTAATTCATGTATGAATTTTTCAATTTTTCCACCTAAATCTTTTTTTTTTAAGTTACCCTTTACATTTTCATATTCATTCCTAATTTGTTTTTCAATATTTTCAATATTTACGTTTTCGCCTCTCATTTCTAGTTTTTGAGAAGATGTTCTAGCAGCAGGAATTGCAATCCAAAGAACGATATATAATAAAGGGCCTGCAAAGAAAAATGAAATTATAAACAAAACGCGCATCACAACCGGATCTATACCGAAGTATGCAGCCATACCAGAAGCAACACCACCTAAAACTGCATCATCATAATCTCGGTACATCCTTCTTCCGGTTTTCCAAGAAGCTGAATCATTTTTATTACTGCTGTGTGCTTGAGAATCACTCGACTGTTCAAAGTCTTCAGGTCTTCCTAGAATATTGATAATATACTCAACATCCACAATAGTTACAACCTGTCTAACAGACCCTAGTCGCTCGTGTAGTAATTCAACTATTCTTGCTTCGATATCAGCAATAACTTCGCTACCTTCTTCTATACTAGAAAAAGTAGATTCAACCCTTTCCAAATAGTCTTGCAAGTTAATATATGCATCTTCATCTATATGAAAAACCGTTCCACTAATGTTGATTGTAAATGTCCTTTTCATAATTATTCGGTTAAAATGATACTTCTAAATTTGATTGTTTTTGGTAATATTTGAAACAACTTTAACAGTTTCATGCCATTCGTAATCTAACTCTTTGAGAAATTTTAAGCCTAAATCGGTTAGACTATAATATTTTCGAGGTGGACCTTTTACCGATTCTACCCAGTTATAAGTTAATAATCCAGCATTTTTTTGTCTCATCAAAAGCGGATACAATGTGCCTTCTACAACAATTAGCTCTGCTTCTTTTAAGTTTTTGATTATATCAGAAGCATACATATCGCCCTTAGAAAGCAATGATAATATGCAGTACTCTAGTACCCCTTTTCGCATTTGCGATTTTATGTTATCATTATTTGATTGCATATCTATTTTTCTTTCTCTGCAAATATAATATATTATTTAGTACTATGCAATACATAGTACTAAATAATATTAAATAGAAATATTAAGATAAAGAAAAATAAAATACTTTGATTCAGATAAGGAGCTCTATGTCTAAGCAATAGATAAATTTATAGCTATTAAAATATACATAAATAAAAAAACACATAACCAAGGCTATGTGTTTTTTTAAAAATTGAATTCTCTATATTCTTACTTTTTATTAATCTTTTTAGATTTTTTATCATTTTTCCTCATCCTTCGGGTAGTTTTAGGATTTTGTTGCCTTTTTCTAAGTTTTTTATAGTCTCGTTTCTTGTATTTTTGACTCTTCCTTATATTTCTTCTGTCAAGTTTTTGCTTTCTTTTTTTTTCTTTTGCAGATGAGTACATTTCCTCTTTTCCACCACTTTTTCCAACTCCTTTTGCTTGTCTTAATTTTGGAGGTTCCTCAATTTTATCTTTCTCACCACCAGATTCAGATTCCTGCGCAGCTAAATGTAATGAGAAAAAAAATACAGCCAATATTGTTAATAGAAAATATTTTAAATTAATCATCTTATAATTTTTAATTGTCAAACGGAAAATTTATTCTCAAAGAATAGAAAAAAATCGTTAACTCAAATTTATTGAAAAGTAACAAATTTCAGCAAATTAGTAATCACCAAACCAGAAAATAATTTTATTTCAAGTGTGTTATTTTGAATTATCTCAAAACTGAAGATGAAATAAAAATAAAAAAAAACTACAAAATGTCTTTATGGCATTATTATATATTAAAAAATTAACAAAATACGCCATTTTGTCTTTTTAAATTAGCAGATAATGAAAAAATGTCAAAAAAAACGTAAAAAAAGTCCAGAAAAGATTATGGTATTTTATTTGAAAAAACTAAACAAATCGCGATTTAAAAATTAAAAAAAAGAGAATTTAATTAAATGTTTAACAAATAAGAAAGGAGCAAAGTAGATATGATACTAGCTAAAAGAAATAACTTAAATCCAAGTTTTAATTCAATTTTTGAAGATTTTTTCAGTCCGAGTGTTTCAGAATGGTCAACTTATAAACCAAACCGAAGCAAAGTTGCAGTAAAGGTAAAAGAAGAAGAGAGTAAATATACAATAGAAGTAGCTGCTCCCGGATACAAACGAGAGGACTTTAAAATAAGAATAGAAAATAATGTTCTCTATATTTCTAGCGAAAACAAAAAAGAAAATGCAGAGGCTTCTGAAAACAATTACTCACGCAAAGAATTTAGTTTTGAGGCATTTGAAAGAAGTTTTACACTACAAGAGGGTATTATTGATGATGCGAAAATAAATGCTAACTATAGAGATGGTATTCTTTATGTTGAACTTCCAAAATCTGAAGCTGCAAAACCAAAACCGGTGAAACACATAGAAATTGCATAACACAAAAAGTAAAAAAAAAGAGGCTGTCTAAAATAGACAGCCTCTTTTTTTTAAATATTAATAAGTAACTATTTTTTAGTTATAGTTTTAGAAACTACATCACCGTTTATAGTAATTACAGTAATAATATACTGACCATTAGAATTTCCACCTAAATCAACTGTAGAAAGATTTTCTACAACACCTGAAATAGTTTTTCCGTCCAATGAGATTACAGAAACTGATGAAACTTCTTCATCGCTTTCTATAAATACCAAACCATCGGTAAGTGTAGGATAAACTTTAATAGTACTAGTAATTTCACTAGCATCAGTAGTAATTACAGTCATATCAGAGAATTTAGCAAGTTTTGCTCCATTTTCAGCTACAACGCTTGTACCAGTATAAGATACCTTAACAGCAGAAGCATTAGAAATTGGATCTAATAACATTATTACTATTTCTGATTTATCATTAGGATTAACAGACAATCCCATAATTACACTAGCAACACCAGCTTCTGATACTACAAAATCTTTTACAGCATCAATAGAAGGCGATACAATTGTAGAATTAGTTTTAAGAACTAATTTTGAAGGGTTAGCTAAAGTTATAGAAATAACTTTTGGAGCTTCATAAACTGTAACAGTTACCGAAGCAACCTCAGCACCATTCATAGTAGCTTTAATTACAGTTACACCTGCACCAACAGCAGTTATTTCACCACTTGCATCAACTGTAGCAATAGTAGGAAGTGAAGATGACCAAGTAATAGTAGGTAAATCAGTAGCACCTTGTGGTAGATAGCTATATACAACTTTTACTTTTTGACCTACAGACATAGCTGCTACTTCTTGAATTTCAATATCATTAGCAGTAATTTGTCCTGTGCCTATGCTTAGTCCGAAAGTAACAATTGCTTTTTCTAATAAAACATCAGCAGCTTTTATTTGATCCTGAGTAGTTGCATTTGTTTTAGCAATTTCTGCATCTAAAATAGCTTGTTTAAGAGCATCTACAGCAGTTTTAGGATATTGGTCTGCACCATTTCCAACACTTCCATCAGCTTCAACTTTTGCTACAAGAGCTTTTGCTGAATCTATTGAAGCAATCAAACCTGCAAAATCTAAAGTTGGTCCAACAGTAACTTTCACAGCAACTTCACTACTAGCAGAACATCCTTTAAGACTTGTGAAAGTATATTTAAATGTGAATGTATTTGTTGAAGTAACTGTTGACGGATCAAATTGATTACTTACAAGACCATCACCAATATATACTCCTCCTACAGGATCCCCAGTTAAAATAACTTTTGCATCATTAGGTGTTACATTAGTTGCAGAAGCTGTTAATGTAACTACAGGTATTGCATTTACCGTGAAAGTAGCAGAAGTAGCAGGACTTGTACAAGTACCTACTTGAGCTGCATATACAGTATTAACACCAACTGTAGAAGAAACAACATCATAAGAATTTCCAGAAGATACTTCATTTAATAAAGCAGCATCAGAATACCATTTTACTGTTTCAGTAGCATTTGTAACAGTCAATTTAACTGTTTCGCCTTTACATACTTCAACAGAAGATACTGTAATTATAGGAGCAGCTATAGTACAAGTTGTAATTGTTAATGTAATTGCTTTTACAGCACTTTCACATTTACTATTTGCAGCTTTTACATAATATGTGTAAACACCTGCTTCAGTTTTTCCGGTTGCATAACTAGCTCCTGAGAATAATAAATCAGTAGCATTAGCATTGCTATACCATGAAATTGTAGCATTAGATTCAGCGGTAAGATTAGGTACTATTTCATTAATTCCAACTACAACACTAGAAACTGTTAAAGTAACAGAAGGAATAACATTAAATGAAACTTCTAGAGCTTCAGATTCACATTCGCCAGCTTTTTTAGTTGCATAAAGTTTTTGTAATCCTGTGTTAGAAATTACAAAAGGATTTGCAGCAACGGTAGAAAGTTGACTATTAGTATACCAGCTATATCCAGATTCAAGTTGAATGCTTTGAGCATCTTGACAAACATCTGCAATTGTTAAACCAGCAGGTTTTGCAGGGCTTTGCAACACTTCAATAGAGAAGTCTTTTGAGCTTTTACAACCATTAACTTCTACAGTATAAGTTAAATCATTAACACCTACAGTAGCAGTAATGAAATTACTACCATCTACATTAGCACCAGAAAATATACCATTGCTTGGACTTACATATTGAGATAATTCAACTTCACCTACAGAAGCACAAACGTTAGCAGGCATATCAGTAATTGTAATAACCGGAGTTGCTTGAATTTTAGCAATTGCTAATTTTTCTACAGAACACTGATCTTTAGTAAAAGTATATGTTATTTCAACTTCACTTTCTGTAACATTTGCAGCATTAAAGATTGATCCTGTAACACCTGTTCCAGAGAATGTACCACCTTTAGGATTTACAAAATCACTTAATTCAACATCACCAGCTTCTTTACAAATATATTCAGGCAATGTGAATGATACACTCGGCATAGAAGTATAAGAAAGAGTAATTATAGTATGAGGACCTTCGCATGTAGCATTTTTATCAGTTACATATACAGTTCCTTCTTTTGTAGGAATAAAACTATTTTCAGAAGAAAGAATTTCTGTATGTGCAGCATTAGCATACCAAGTTAAATCTGTACCAGTTGCAGTAAGTTGAGGGAAACCAGTTCCTGGACAAACTTCAATTGCAGCATCTGTAACTGTAGGAGCATCAACATCACAATCAGAAACTTGTAAAGTAAATTGAGTTAAAGCACTTTGGCAGTCTTTCTCTAATACAGAAACATAGAAAACATGCGTTACAGGAGCTACAGAAGCATCAATTTCAGGTTTGAAAGATTCACCAGAAATAAGTACCTCTTTATTGCTGTTGTACCATGTAGCGGTTGCTTTAGGTGTAAGAGCAAATGTTGGAATTGTACCATTTACTTTCATAGATTCAGAAGCAACAAACGGTTTTGCAGTTTCAAAAACAGTGATTGTTAATTCATCTTCTGCTTTACAAGTTCCTGAACCATAAGTATAGGTTAATGTATGAACACCAACTCCGGCAACCGAAGGATCAAATACATTTTCAGTAACACCTGTTCCAGAAACAACGCCTCCGGTAGCAGGTACTAAAACAAGCTCAACAGTTGCATTAATACAAACTTCAGCCGGACCAGTTATAGAGGCTGTAGGATTGTTATTAATTACATATTGAGTAGCAGAAAAATCACTTTCGCACTCATTTAATGTCTGAGTAGCATAATATAAACCAGCAGCTTGGGGTATATAAGAATTACCATCGGCTAAGAAAGCTTTTGCTTCAGAATACCATTTAATAGAAGCTCCAATTGCTTTAATTTCAACATTAGCACTTCCTGTACAAATTTCAGCTCCGGTTGTTTTAGGTGCTTCAGGGTTTGCTTTTATTGTTAAGGTAGCTATACCAGTTGCAGACTCACATTCGCTTACTTTTTTAGTTGCATAAAATGTATGAGTTCCTGCAGTTGTTACAGTTGGTGTATAAGAAGCAGCAGAAATAATAAATTCTTTTTTTGCTTCATCTTTATACCAATTAAGAACTTCACTTCCTTCGAAAGAAAGTTCAGGGTTACTAGTTCCTTCACATACCGACAATTCAGAACCACCTGTAGGAGCAGTAGGCGCTGATAAGATTGTCAACAAAACTTTACGAGCTGGACTCTCGCAACCGTCTGTTTGAGTTACCCAAAAATTAACATCACCTATAGTAGTAACTAAGGTGTCAAGAGTAGCGCCTTCAGCAACTAGGGTTGCCAATGTTTCATTAGAATACCATTTAATATTTTTGCCTGTTGCAGTTAATATAGCAGTTGTTCCGGAACAAACTTCTACATTTTGAGCAATTGGCATTTCTGGTGCAACAGTTTGCGTAACAGAAATCGTTTTAGTATCATTAATAGTGCCTACGCAACCATTATCATCAGTCAAAGAAACTAATTCATAATTACCTTCTCCAGTAGGATTAATTACGAAATTATTATCAGCAGCAACAGCAGCAGAAGGAGTTCCATCTACAGAGTAACTTAATGCAAAAGGAGCTTTTCCAGTTAAGGCAATTACAACACTAGGAATTTCGCTACCAGCGCAGAAATTTCCACCACCACTTATTACATAAGTTGGTTTTGCATTTACAGAGATAGTTGCATCTGCAATACCTTTGCAACCTGTTTGATCGGTGTATGAATACACAACAGGAACTTCACCAGCACTAGAAGGTGTGAAAACTCCATTTGGAGTAACTACACCTACAACAGTACTAGAAAATGAACCTCCTGTAGGTACTGCTGCCAGTGTTATTGGCTCTCCACCTTCACATAAAGGATTTGCAAGAGCAGTAATCTCAACTACCGGACTTGCTTTTACAGTAACAGAAGCAGTTGCTTCTCCAACGCAAGCATTTGCATCGGTAACTGTAATGGTAGCCTGATAATCTGCTACTCCTTGTGATTTAAAAATTGGGGTTAAAATACTTTTATCGTCTAATAATGCTGCAGCGGTTCCTGTCCATGCAAAAGTTACTCCTCCAGCTACAGTAGGTTCTAGTTTTTTAGAATCTCCCGCGCATAAAGTAACATCAGGAAATGTAACTACAGGTTTTGCATTTACCGTTAAAACAACTGGAGTTGTTTCTGAAATACAAACATCGTTATTTGCTACATAATATGTACCTGCTGCATCAGCAGTATAAGAAGCTCCGTCAGCTAAGAAAGTAGTTTTTTCAGCATCAGCGTACCATTTTGCAGTTCCGGTTGCAACAGCGGTAAGAACATAAACATCACCTTCGCATTTTGTAACATTTGCAGCAGTTGGTTTTGTAGCATTACAACTTTTTTGGTTGAATGTAATTGTATATACTTTTTTTGAACCGTCTTCAGCGGTTACAGTTATAGTAGTAACTTTATCGTCAGTAAAATTTGTAGCAGCATCAACTTCTACAGTAGCTCTAGCATCGCTTAATGCAATTACATAATCAGCAACAATAGGCAAAGTAGCACCATCAATAGTTGCTGTGTAAACTAGCGTGTTTGTAGCAAATGCTTCATTCAATTGTTCTCCTGTAATTACAAGAGTTTCAATTGTATTAACGATATTCGGTTTACCAACAGGGAGCAACTCTATATGCCCACCAGGATTGGTAGATGTTGTGCCTTTTAAGACATACTCTGTGTCAGTAGTATAATCCCAAAGACGAAACTCCACTAATTCAGGTTCGCTAACTCCGAATAAATCACCACCATCAAGAATAGCAGAAATATAATATTTCCCTCCGTTCTCAATAAGTTTGGTACTCATTCTACATTCACCATCTACGAAACCACCAATGTAATCATCAGCGCTGATTGGCAATGGGGTTGTTAGATACGTGTTTACTACGATTTCACCTGTAATGGTGGTACTGTTGGTGTACACTACACGTTCCCATGTAGGATCACCGGCAAACAACCAAGTCACGTTTAGAATCATGACTAAGGTTATAAGCAACTTTAACTTTTCAGTAAAATTTCTCATAAATTGTCCAGTTTAAATTTAATTTGTATGTGAATAATAAATGTTACGATTATCGCAACATTTCAAAGTTACAAAATATAATTTGTATCTCTTGAGTATTTTTGTTTCATTTCTATGTTAGAAATGTTGCAATCATCACTCAATATTAGTTAAGCCCTTTTACTATCTATTTATAGTGGTATCGGAGCTTACTTTAATAAAATAGCCCTCTCCGGGCGATAAGACATTTAAAGTTCCACCAGTTTTATCATTAAAACCCTCGAAATTTTTTATCATCTCGAAAGAATTATTCCAAATAGTTGAGAAGAAATCACTTATTTCTATGTTTTCAGAAAGCGAATAACCAAACATATTCCACCCTTTTTTAAATTCTTTCTGAACCGTTTTTATTGGAGTGCCCGAAATAGTGAGAGTACAAGCAACACTAGCTTTAATAAGATAAGCTTTGTGTGGCGCTAGTGTTTTAAGACCATTCATAAAATCACTCTGTCCATATTTATAGAAAATGTTTTCATCTTTAATAACTTCAATTTTAGATATTACAGTAGAAAAAATACCAGAAATAGCTGCATTATTAGGTAATACAGAAAGTGCAACTAAATTCCACCCTTTTTCTAAATCCAAAGTTTGTTTTCCGCAAGAAGACTCAGTTACATTGCAACCACACAGTCCGGCAAGAATTTTCAAAGGATCATTCGGACATTCATCTTCAGAGTCGGGAGTGCCATCGCCATCGGTATCTTGTTCACAATTGCCACTTGGGTCAATTACGGCAAAAACCGGTGTTCGCGAACATGTAGAACCGGCAGAAATTTTCCAATCAAACATAGCAGGAAAAGGATTGTTGGAAGCTGTTCCATTAGTAGCACCATCGAAATTTACTATTTCAGGATAATTACTATATGTAGAATAAGCAGGATCTGATTCATAAAAAAAGTGGAGCTAATCCGGCGGTTGGCTCTAAAATATATGAACCGGCTCCTGGAATTTCAATAGGAGTAGAAAATTTCAATACATAATTAGTAACACCACTATTTGCAGTTTTTTCTGAAGTATAAGTACCAAGGAGAACCCCATTTTGGGTCAATTTTAAAGTTATAGAAACCGGATCTGTATTATAAATAGCAAAAGGCTTGACCGTAATTTCTGTAATAGTAAAGGAGGTTTTTGCAGAAAACTTAGCTCCAATATTACCCCAATTTACACCTCCGGTAAAAGTAGTTGCTTTTGGTCCAGTAGTTATGGCAATAGAACTTGCATCTTGAACATAGTATGTTTTACTACTAACGATATTAGGCATCAAGCTGAGATTTTTTGAAATTAATTGCCCATCTGTTGGAGCATCATACCACTCAAAATTTCCTGTAGTAAGAATCTCTAATTCAGCCTGTCCGGCAGCACACATAGTATCATGTTTTACTATAGGTAGCGAAGATCTAATTTCTAAAGATGCTGTTTTTGAAGTACATCCACTTGCAGAAACAACAACCGAATAGGTTCCGGCATTATCAGCAGTATATGTTTTTGTGTTGGCATTTTCAATTACAGCACTATTTTTTCCAGATATAATTAATTCCTGAACCTACTATTTTTGCATCTAATGTAGCATAAACAGACTCGCACAAATTAATAGCGCTTCCTAAGTCAATATCAGGAAGAGCGGCTGTTACAAGAACCCTATCGCTGGTTTTCCATTTATTACCTATTTCAGCCACTTCGCAAATATATTCATCGGCTTGAGTAACTACTACACTTTTTTTATCGGCACCTTGAGCAAAAGGTGTTGTCGTAGTGCCTTTATACCAATTATATGTAATTTGCTCACCTACTTCAAGATTAGATAAATCAATAGCAGCAGTAAGCGTTACAGAACCTAGTCCGCACAAAGTTTTTGTTTCACCTAATTCGGGAGTTGGATGTCCAAACTTATTAACATCTACAGGAGCAATTTTTGAAACCAAATAACCCAAAGCGCCAACGATACCGGCATTATAATCTATACCACCCTCGGTTGATTGATAATCTTCAGTTTTATCATTAAATGCAGCAGGGTCTTTTGCACCACCAACTAAATAGCCGAACTGAGCATTTTTCAAAGGAACCGGTAAGTCATTTTGTTTTGCAGCAATATCATCGCTGCTATAATAGTTTCGGTGATGCGGTCTTTTAGCATGATTAGCTCCAAAACCAACAATAAAAGACAGATTTTTAGAATTTTTACCCATAATAAATTCTACCGTCTTCAAGGTATATCTATTTATTTTTGTTTCTCCATTTAACTTAGATAAAAGTGCTGCAGAGAAAGCTTGAGATGCTGTATACCTAAGAGCTCCCCATGAAGGCCCTCTCATAAAAACGCTATCTGTATTTGCATCTTTTTTGTATCCTGCAACGAGTGTTTCTAATAAAGTTTTAGCATCAGTATCGCCATACGTTGCTAACAAATATGCTGCAATATCGTCGCAATTATTGTAGCAGAGTGTCCAGTTATGATTGTGCAATAGTTTACCGTAAGTTAAGGCCTCTGTTTTATAAGAAAGTGTCTCTGTTGCTCTGTACATTTCTACAAGCATTATTGCATAACTATCTTCCCAGTTAGACTTTGCAGGGTAGAATGAACCACCAGTGGCAGCCTCAGTCAATCCTTTTTTACTTTTCGCATAAGCATATGCATATTCTGCATGCTTTAAACATAATGCTGCATAATCAGGATCGAATTTTTTATATAATCTTGACATAACAGCCAATGTAGCCGCACACATAGCCGGCATAACACAATCATTAGGATTTTTTCTAATATCTCTAGCTCCGTTTGCCTGACCGCCTTGAGTCTTAGGAAGGGCAGCCATTGCAACCGAACTTACCCAGTTTAAGTGATCAGGATCTCCCATTCCTACTTGAGAATAAAATGTTGTAGCATTTCTGGCACATTTTATAAAAAAGTCTGTTTCATATTTCACTTCATCAAGAATATCAGGAATTCCGTTTGGTTTTCCTTTTTTACCTTCCCAAGTAAAATCTCCTGAACTTTTATAACCTTCATAGTTCCATGAATAATAATCATCGAAACCCTCAGGAAATTCGGAATATGCAAAGGCTAACATATAACCGGCATAAAACATTGTTTGACCAAATTTTACATGGTCACCACAATCTACCCAACCTCCGGAAAGGCTATAACCGGCATCGGCATCGTCAGTAAAACACTTGAATGGCTGATATTTTAAATCTACAAAGCCTTTATGTTGTTTTAATGTTGCTTTGTCTGCATCGGTCACTTCATGAGTCATTATCAACCAGTTTGGCCTCACCAGACCGCTGACCACCATACATTCTGGTAGTCATCCACAGAGCCTTTTGATATTCATTTTTTACAAAATTCTGTGCAAAAAGCTTTGCAAACGGTAAGCTTAATAATATTACTGCAAGTATTACCAGACTCCTTTTCATATATTTAAAAATAAAATTTAACCTTTTATATATAGACAAACTAACATGAAAATACCCTATTAATAAATAATACTTACTACTTTATAATTCAATAGTGCAAAAAAAGCAACATAAAAACTTTAGTATACATTTCATAGTGAACATTTTGCAACTATAAAAAAGTAGAAGATAATAAGTATAAATCAATAGGATATACAACACAGAGCTAAGTTAGAAAAAAAAAATGAATAATTAAACAACCTATCACTAAGGGTTTTTAAGAAGTTTGCTTCGTATTAAAGAAAAGAAAAATGAAATACTAGGGGAAAAACTATTGCTTGAAGCGAATTAGATAATTTCCATCCACAATAAAAATTACAAACAAATTCGATGAACTGTTTTTACTTATTTTTATATGAAAAGGAAAATCGGAATTAGATGGAAAGTTTAAAAAAAAACAAAAAAAATACAATTAAGAAAAAAACTAAACTCACCAATATTAGAATATAAAAGGATGAACCGATAGATGAATCTTTAGAAGATTTTTGAAATATGTCATCCCATGAATTATAGTTAAGATATAGTGCAAAAACAACTTTAGTCTCATTATCTAACTGCTCTATTCTTTTTTCTTCAAACAATTGCTTAAGCAAATCTGTAGAAATTTTAACATGAACTACCCTAAAAATATGTTCTTGCAGAATTTCATACCATTCATTAATATTTGAAAAACCATCGTAATCTACACCTAACCTTTTAATAATGAGCGCAAAAACTCTCGATAGTTGTGCTGTATCTATTGAATTCAATCTTTATATTTCTTAACTATTTATTGTAATATTTTAATAAATGCCTTGATATAAAGCATTGTTTTTCTTCTTTAAAAGAAATTGATTTCCAGAGTCTTTAGCATTGATAAATGTAATTTTTCTGTTTTTAAGTAACTCTAAGGTTTCATAACCCTGAATCGTAAAATCTCTTTTGTGAACTATAGCAGCTAATAAACCATTTTCAAAAATAAATCTTATTCTATCTGTAGGAATTTCATCATACACCCAACTTTCTAAAATAAAAAATTCTTGATATTTCTCATCTTTAAGAATATTTTTGCTAATAAACTTATTTTCTTTAAAATAAAGTTCAAATAGTTTTAAGGATAAACTATCAGATTTATATCTAGTTACAAACTCTGATAAAAAAATCTCAGGTACAGAACGAGTCCTTATATTCGATTTATAAGCATATCCCTTAAGCAAAGCTCTATTTTTAACTTTTATTAATTCATGCTCGGTTATTATCTGACAATTCTCCTGAGCTTTTCCTATTACTTTTCCGGTAGAGTCAATAATAGACTGACCTCTATAGATTGTTTTTCTTTCAAACTCCTCATCAGAAACCGTAATGAAAACTCCTACTTGATACCATCCATAATCTAAATCAGAACAACTTACCTCAACATTATCGTTCAAAGTAAATAGAACAACGCCTTGAGCTTGCGATCTTATAAATGCTGGACCTTCAATTTTTTCAGCATACATTGTGCTAACCGAAAAAAGTACTACTAAGAGTGTGAAAAAATTATACTTCATTTAGTTATTCTTTAATTATAATTATGTAAGTATAAAACAAAAATATTATATGCTATAATATTTCAATGAGACTTTCTAAACAAATTTGTTTAGAAACAGAAATATCTTTTATTGCACTACCAAGATTTACTGAAAAGATAGCAGTAAACCAAAAATAAAAATAAACAATTGTTTTCTTAATGTTCAAAAATAAAACAATTTTTAATATATCAAATTTAAAATTAAAAAAAATAAAAATTTATTATTTCTGTAAAACAAAAGAAATATAAACGACAAAAATTGTTTTTGACTTTTTAAACTTTTTCTAAATTAGATTTTATTCTAATTACAGCTAAATTCTATTCAAATTTGGCTATTAATAAAACTAAACTTTAATTAGTAAATACGAATTTTTAAATTTTGAAATATTAATGTAACTTTGTTTTATGAGTACAATTATTAAAGATATAGAAGCTATTGATTTATTACTAGATACTAAATACGATAAGCAATTAAAGGAAATTTATACGAAAATAATTAATAGTATAAGAATTTCGGAACAAGAGGCTCTTACCGTATACAAAGAGTCTTCATTGAATACTTTAGGAATTTTAGCGAATCTTATAAGAGTAAGAAAGCACGGAAAAAACACATACTTTAATAGAAATATTCACGTAGAGCCTACAAATATTTGTACATACAAGTGCAAATTTTGTTCATACGCACGCACAAAAGGCGATATAGACGCATGGGAATATTCAATAGATGAAATCTTATCGCAAATAGCACTTTATGCAAATCAAATAACTGAAATACATATAGTTGGCGGTGTGCATCCTGAGAGAGATTTAGATTTTTATGTGAATTTGCTTTCTAAAGTGAGAGAGAAATATCCTGATATACATATAAAAGCATTTACCGCAGTAGAGCTTGACTATATGGCAAAAAAAAGTGGATTGTCAGTTGCCGAAGCAATTTTAAAACTCAAAAATGTAGGTCTTGATTCTATTCCGGGCGGAGGTGCAGAAATTTTTAATGATGAAATAAGGAAGGTAATCTGTGGCTCAAAATCAAATGCTGGTAAATGGTTAGAAATTCACGAAGCGGCTCATAAAAATGGTGTAATGTCAAACGCAACAATGCTTTACGGTCACATAGAAACCATTGCCGATAGAATAAACCATTTGTCCATTCTAAGAAATTTACAAGACAGGACTAACGGTTTTAATGCTTTTATTCCATTAAAATACAAAAACTCAAATAACGAATTATCTCATATAGATGAAGTTACAATCATTGAAGATTTAAAATTATTTGCAATTTCAAGAATATTTTTAGATAATATATCTCATTTAAAAGCATACTGGCCTATGCTCGGAAAAGAGAATGCCCTATTGGCACTTGACTTTGGAGCCGACGATTTTGATGGAACCATTCTTGACACAACTAAAATATACTCAATGGCAGGTTCTAAAGAAGAAAGACCTTCTTTGTTAGTAGATGAGATGGTTACTTTATTGAAATCAGCAAATAAAATTCCGGTAGAAAGAGATTCATTATACAATAAAATTAGAGAAATGTAGTTTTCAGAGTGAAACAATTAATATTTGTATTTACCACTTTCTTGTTTGTAAATACAAGTTTGTAAACTATATAACTTCATATTTATATAATAATGGCTTCATTTGTAAACATTAAAAATTTCTTATTGCGTTCTTATTTTATTAAAATCTATTTGTTTTTTGCTGTGCTAGGTGGCGCTTATATATTCATTTTTTTCTCTAAAGGTGAATTTATAAAAGCTATAAACACATATGCAAATAGCAATTTTGATATTGTTTTTAAGATTATAACTGAACTTGGAAATGGTTGGATATTAACAGCATTGGCAGTCGTAATGCTCATTTACAAGTACCATACTGGCATTATATGTATTCTCAGTCTCCTTCTCACAACAGCTGTAGCATCATTTCTTAAATTTGTAATCTTCCCCGAAAAAATGAGACCTCGGTTTAGTTTTGACGATTCATTTTTTGTGCATTTGATAGATAATTTCGACTATCATTCAAACTTCTCTTTCCCTTCCGGCCATACAATGACAGCATTTTGCTTCTTTACATGCCTAGCATTTACTTTTAGAAATAAAGTTTGGGAATCAATATTCATAACTTTAGCAGTGCTTGTTGGTCTATCGAGAATTTATCTATTACAACATTTTTTTATTGATGTATTTTTTGGAAGCATTTTTGGAATTTTAAATTCAATAATTTCAATACTACTAATAAATAAAATATTCAAAAACAAACAATTTATTTCAAAAGGAATAAAAGATTTGTTGTATAAAAACACATCTAAAACTTAGATATTTTGCAAAATACTATTTTAATTTATTGAAATAATTACAATTACATTTCCACGCAAAATATTAGATAAATTGTTCAAACCTTTTAATTACGTTTTCTGTAAAGATGTATATTAAATTTAGGTGATGATAGAATTTCTGAAAAACAAATCTAATAGTTCTAATATTCTTATTCAAACAGAATTGAAATTGATGAAAAAGACCTCTTTAATTGTGGCTTTTTTCTCAATTTTAGCTTCTATTGGTAATATTTTTCTTGAGTTTAAAATTGAAATCACCATTATTTCTTTCTTGATTGCAACAGTAAATTATATAATCTACAAATATTGTAAAAACATAATTGTAGTAAAATCAACGTTAACCTTTTTTGCATTTTTATTTTTCAATCTTTTGTGGATACATAATTTTGGTTCGGTCGGGCCTGCACTAATTTCATCATTTTTTCTAATCGTCTTTATTACAAAATTTTACAACGGACGTAGTCTTGTTTTCTTGTTACTACTTTTTCTCGTAAACATAACAGTTTTCTTCTATATTGATTTCCAATCTAATTTCTACTTTGGAACCTACAGCACCGATGAGAAAAGACTTATTGATTTATATATGAGCTTCATAATTACAAGTACGGTAATAGTGTTGTATGTTTATAATACTAAAATAAATTACTATTCAGAAGTTGAAAATGCGAGAAAATCTGACTCTCTGAAAACAGCATTCTTAGAAAATATTTCCCATGAGTTAAGAACTCCTCTCAATGCTATTATAGGATTGTCAGGAATTATAATAAATAAAGAAATATCGGCAGAAAAGAAAAAATATTATAGTCAAATAATTATTGACAACAACAACTACCTTCTTTCATTATTTGACAACATTATTGATGCTTCAAAAATTGAATCGAATCAACTAGATTTCAATATTTCAATTTTAAGTTTGAAAGAACTATTTACAGATTCAAAAACTTATATTGAAAAAGAATTAGAACATAGAAGTAAACATGAAATAAGAGTAATATTAGATATTCCAAAGCACGATACGATTATTACTTCTGATAAATATAGAATTAGTCAGGTTTTGAATAATCTATTATCAAACGCAGTAAAATTCACAAGTTTTGGTCAAATTACCTTAGGATTTGTTGTAAAAGATAATTTTATTGAATGCTTTGTTTCTGATACAGGGAAGGGTATAAAAAATGAGAAATACGAGCTTATTTTTAAAAGATTTTCACGCATAAACGATGATAGTGAATTAGGAATAAGGGGTACCGGAATGGGATTGTACATAAGTAAACGTATTATTGAAATAATAGGAGGTGAGATGTTTTTTGATTCTGAATATGGAAAAGGAACTAAGTTTACTTTTACCTTGCCAATAAAACCAATAGATGTTGAATAGACAAAAAAAAGCAGACTTAAACTAAATTAAGTCTGCTTTTTTTTAAAATTAAAACAGGGCTTGACGAAAATTATACTAGCATTATTGAAATGCAGTATTTCAAGAAATCAAACTATGTCTTATACTTTATTTATAGAAAAATATTTCACCTCTGTTTTTCTCGAACTTCCCAATAGCTTCCTTTTGACTTAAAAGATAATCAACATCGTCATAACCGTTTATAAGGCATTGCTTTTTATATGAATTGATTTCGAAACCTTCAGATTTTCCAGTTTTAACAATTGTAATCTTTTGATTTTCTAAATCAACTTCAATCTCAGAATTTACATCCTTTTCAACTTCATTAAATATCTCAAGAAGAAAACTATCGCTTATTTGAACAGGCAAAATACCGTTATTCATTGCATTATTTTTGAAAATATCTGCAAAAAAACTAGATACAACAACCCTGAAACCATAATCTTCAATAGCCCAAGCTGCATGTTCTCTACTAGAACCACACCCGAAATTTTTTCCGGCAACTAATATTGAACCGGCATATTTCTTATCATTTAAAGGAAAAGCTGCAATAGGATTGTTTTGATTATCATATCTCCAATCTCTAAAAAGATTATCTCCAAACCCATCTTTCGATGTTGCTTTTAAGAATCTTGCAGGAATAATTTGATCGGTATCTATATTTTCAATTTTAATAGGTACTACTCGAGATAGTATCTTTACAAATTTATCTTTAGGCATAATTTAAAAAATTAAAATTAAATAAAATTTATTGACTATAAAAACTCTCTAGGGTCTGTTATTTTACCAGTTATTGCAACTGCTGCAGCTGTAAGTGGACTTACTAAAATAGTTCTAGAACCTGGACCTTGTCTGCCTTCAAAATTTCTATTTGAGGTAGAAACACAATACTTACCTTTTGGAACTTTATCTTCGTTCATAGCAAGGCAAGAAGAGCATCCGGGTTGTCTAAACTGTATTCCTGCAGCTTCAAAAATTTTATCTAGACCTTCAGCAATAGCTTGTTTCTCAACTAATTTAGAACCTGGAACAATATACATATAAATATTGTCTGCTTTTTTTCTTCCTTTTACAATTGAAGCTACTTCTCTAAGATCTTCTATTCTACCATTAGTACAACTTCCTACGAAAATATAATCCATAGTTTTACCAAGAAGTTTTTCTCCCGGAGCAAAACCCATATATTCTAAAGCCTTACTATAGGTTTCTTTACCAGCACTATCTATGGTGTCAAGGGTTGGAATAGATTGTGAGATTTTCATACCCATACCCGGATTTGTTCCGAATGTTAACATAGGCTCAATATCAGAAGCATTAAAAGTAAACTCTGTATCAAAAATTGCATCAGAATCAGACTTTAAGGTCTTCCAAAAAGCAACTGCTTTTGTAAAAGCATCTCCTTGTGGAGCATACTTTCTACCTTTTAAGTAATTAAATGTCGTTTCATCGGGAGCAATTATGCCACCTCTAGCTCCAAGTTCGATGCTCATATTACACACCGTCATTCTAGCTTCCATTGATAAAGCTTCTATAGCAGAACCGGCATATTCAATAAAGTATCCTGTACCACCACTTGCTGTCAATTTTGACAATATATATAAAATTACATCTTTTGAAGTTACACCTTTACCAAGTTTGCCATCAACAGTTATTTTCATCTTTTTAGGTTTCGGCTGCAAAATACACTGACTAGCAAAAACCATTTCAATTTCACTAGTACCTACACCAAAAGCCACTGATCCAAAAGCACCGTGAGTTGAAGTATGACTATCTCCACAAACCATGGTCATACCAGGTAAAGTATATCCAAGTTCTGGTCCTACTACGTGAACAATACCATTATTTTCATGTCCAAGACCATAATAAGTAATATTGTTTTTTTCACAGTTTTCTTTTAATTTCTGAACTTGAAAAGCAGATAGTTGTTCTTTTATTGGTAAATGCTGATCTATTGTAGGTATATTATGATCTGCCGTTGCAGTAGTCTGAGATGGTCTAAAAAGAGACACACCTCTTTGTTCCAATCCGGTAAAAGCCTGAGGACTTGTTACTTCATGGATAAATTGTCTATCAATATACAATACGCTAGGTCCGCCATCAATTTGAGATATAACATGACTATCCCAAACTTTATCAAAAAGTGTTTTTCCCATTTATAATATAGATTTTAAAAATTATTACTCTAAAATTTTACTTAATGCATCAACAAGCGACTCTACCGACGCTGTAACAATATCAGTATCAGCGCCAAAGCCATAATATGTTTTATTTTCACATTCAACTGTCACATTTACTTTACCAAAAGCTTCACTCCCACCATCAAAACCTTGAATAAGGAAATCATTTAAAGTTATTGGTTTCAAAAATATTTTCTTAACAGCGCTAAAAGCAGCATCAACCGGACCGTCGCCAAGTCCTGTTTCAGTCTTAACTTCGCCTTTAATATTTAAACTTACCGTTGCCGTTGGAATCATTGACTTGCCGCAAATAACTTGCAATGCTTCCAATTGAATGGCTTTGTCTCCTCTTCTAATTTCTTTTCCAACAAGAACAAGTAAATCTTCATCATTTATTTCTTTTTTCTTGTCAGCAAGTTTCAAGAACTCTTCATAGGTTTTATCAAGTTCCTCCCCTTTCAACTCATATCCTAAAAGAGTAACTCTATGTTTCAAAGCAGCGCGACCACTTCTAGCTGTCAATACTATAGAAGACTCCTCGACACCAACATCTTTGGGGTCAATGATTTCGTAATTTTCTCTCATCTTGAGCACCCCATCTTGGTGAATACCAGATGAATGAGAAAAAGCATTTTTACCAACAATAGCTTTGTTGGCTTGAACAGGACTTTTCATTAATCTCTGAATCAATCTACTTGTATTTAAGATTTTTGGCGATACAATATCAGTATGAATTCCTAATTTATGACTTTTTATAGCCATAACAACTTCTTCTAAAGCAGTATTTCCAGCTCTTTCTCCAACACCATTCATGGTAACTTCTACCTGTCTGGCACCATTTAACACCCCTGAAATAGAATTTGCAGTAGCCATTCCCAAATCATTATGACAGTGAGTTGATAAAATTGCTCTATCAACATTAGACACATTGTCAATTAGATATTTAATTTTCGCACCATACTCATGAGGTAAACAATATCCGGTAGTATCAGGAATATTCACAACAGTAGCACCTGCTTTAATTACAGCTTCAACAACTCTTGCTAAATACTCATTTTCAGTACGTCCGGCATCTTCACAATAAAATTCTACATCTTCAACAAAACTTTTTGCATATTTAACAGCATCTATTGCTCTTAAAATAATTTCGTCTTGATTAGATTTTAACTTATAATTTATATGATAGAAAGATGTACCTATACCAGTATGAATTCTAGCTCTTTTAGCAAATTTGAGGGCATCGGCAGCTACTTCAATATCTTTTTTCACTGCTCTTGTCAGACCACAAATAATTGGACGACTCACTGCTTTTGAGATTTCTTCAACTGATTTAAAATCTTCCGGACTAGAAATTGGGAATCCAGCTTCTATTATATCTACACCTAATTCTTCTAGAGCTTTAGCAACTTCAATTTTCTCAACCATATTTAGCTGGTTTCCAGGCGCTTGCTCTCCATCTCTAAGCGTAGTATCAAATATAAATACCTTATTACTCATTACTTGAATTTATTAATTTTACGAAAAAAAAATACCCTCTCAGACTATTCTAAGAGGGTATACAACATATATTTTATAAATATGATAAGCCTGTACCCTCTTCTAAAAAGAGAGCAGCAAAATTATCGCTATTTTATTGAATTTTATCATTTTTACTTTCAAAGTTTTATAATTGGTCTTATTTATTATATAATCCTTACAAAAATTATTGCTCCACATAAGAAAGAATTGCTGCTGCGCAACCTTCATTACCATCCTGAAAAGAGATGAAAATATAATAAACACCTGTCTTTGAACAATCTAGCTTAAATTCGCTAAATAATTTCCCGGTTGACATATTTAAAGAGCTACCAAGCAATCTACTTGTGTCATACAATTGAATAATTGCTTTACCATCATATTCAGGAGCATCACAGACACTAAACTTATAGGTTGTACCTTTGTTTAGCACCACAGATATTCTCTGAACCGGAGCTGGTTTATTCTTTTCAGCCTTTTCTAGCTTTACTCTAAAATCTTTCAAATATGTAGCATCGCCAATGTCTGAAGCGCAATTATCAACAAGTTCATCTCCACACTGACCAAAAGCGAAACTGCTAACTAAGAATAAGACTAAAGATAATATTATTACATTACTTCTTTTCATGGTATAAAGATATTAAATATCTACAATAAACAGCTTAATTTGTTATTTTTTTCTTTGTATTATTTCTTAATTACCAAATTACGAACTCTAGCAGTAACTTCAATAATTTTTTCCATTTGACCTTCTGGTATAGTAACCGTCTGTTTGTCATTTTGCTTAATAATCAACTCACCTTTATCATTTTCAATCATTTCAGGCTCACCCATTTCTACAGCTATTTTTATAGGATCAAATGCACTTTTAATTTCTTCAAAATAACCTATTAGTTCGCCAAAACCCGGTTCGTTATTATAAACTTTTAATACAATTATTAAATCGTTTAACGAAATTTTTTGTTCTGCAATTCTTTCATTTATTTCCTTAGTCTTAACTTTATCAGCAACCTGTGTCGCCAAAAATAGACCTTCTATCCAAACCCCTGCTACCATTAGAGTACTGGCATTACTTCTATTACTCTCTCTCAGATATCTATCCATCTTATTGAAACTAGAAGTAGATATATACATCAATGAATCTAAATTTTCATTATTTGAAGCAAGTCTTTTTAACGTTGAAAAATCAAAAAACTGACCAATTTTTAAAGCTTCTGTAAGTTTTTTAATCGTAGTAATATGGTTAATAATTAATGAAGTCTTATTATACATATTTAAGTAACCTAAATCTGCACCATAAACTCCTAGATTAAGTGCTTTATCGAATGTAGAATTATATTTATCTACTAAATCAGGATCGCTTAGATAATCTTTTGAAAATGGAACACCTGCTTTTTTAATTAAAGCTGCCATTTCTATAGGTGAAGACACATTTTGAACCAAATCGTCAATAACTGCTTGACCAACTTGTTTCATTTTCTGGGTTGGAGCATTTTTAACTGAATCAGGTATTTCTAATGTACTATCTTCCTCGCCGCCTCCAGAGCAAGCTGAAAGTATTAATACACTAAATAATACATAAATAACTTTAAATAATACCGAGTTTGCTGTTAATTTCATCGATTTCAATTTTTTAATTTTCTTATTACGTTTGTTGTCTCTTTATTAAAATCCGCTATTACAGACAAATCACTTACTTTTTGAAATTAATTTTCTTACAACTTTTTAAATAATTCATTCTAAATTAATAAACAAAAATAGAAACAATTAATAAATTCCAAAATAATCTACTGTTATTTTTTTTTCTTTAAAAGATTTAATGCTTTTGGAATAGCTATTTTAGGGATTGATTTTTTTATTTTAGCTAGTTTTTCACTTGAAATTTTACTAAAAAACATACTTACAGTCCCAAACCCTTCAATCATTTTCAAAAGTAATTCAAAATAAAGCAATATATAAAACAATAAGGTAAATATCCACAATATCACAATATTAAACCAAAATGTTTCATAATAGACTCCCATAAAATATTTTTTAGGAGAAAACAAATGCGACCTGAAACCAATTTTTCCGGTATCATCAGGATCAAGGAATACAGGATCTATCTGCTGAATTATTCTTCCGTCGTATACTAAAATTTTATTCTTTTCATAAATGTTTTTAACAATCTCACCTATTGATTCATTTTGAAATTTATTTTTTTGTTGATTATAAAAATTCTCACCATATTTCTCAATATAAAACTGAAGATTTCTTTCCTTAATTTCATATGCACTTTGAAATTGCTCTGTGTAATATTCATTAAGCCTATCAAGATATTGTCTTGTTTCAAAAGCAACAACTTCGTCAAAATCTTTAGTGTTTAATTTATTATAAAATTCAAATTCAACCCCTTTAGCTTTTCTTAACTGAATACCTATTTCGTTACTAAGTAATTTTAAACGCGAATTATTTTCAATTTCAATACTATCTGTCTTCTTTTCAGTAAATGTTTTTTCTATGTTATCTAGCTCTTCAATCAAAGTAGGAATATAGTATACTTTTTTAAAATCTGCATCACTCTCAAGTTTTTCAATTTTATAAAAGTTTTTTGAAAGTTCATTATTTTTAAATTGATGCACCATTAAAGCTTCATAAGCCCACTTAGAAGGCATCAATTCGGCAATTATAGGCACCTTACCTACCGATGATATTGATCTGTTTAACTTGTCAAAAGTAAACATTGCGCCTCCCAACGCCATCATAGGAATCATAACTATTGGAATTAATATATAGATAGTTACGGCGGAATTAAATGATTGTGAAATATTTAAACCTATCATACCTGCCAATATGAAGGTAGAAAAGAGACAAAACCAAAATTCAAAAAACATACCATGACACCTCCAATAAACTGTTGCCAATGAGTGTAAATAGAAAGGCTTGAACTGCAAAAATTATTGTAAGAATAATGATTTTTGAAAACAAATAACTTGATCTACTTAGATTAAGAAATTTTTCTCTTTTTAGTATCTTTCTATCTTTAAAAATTTCTTCAGCACTCACTGTTAAACCCAAAAATAGGGCAACAACTATTGACATAAATATATATCGCGGAAAATTTTCATTGTCTCTGAAGATATAAACATCAGAATTTGGATCAGCAATATAACGAATTAAATACGATAAAATAAAACCTAATGTAGGAGCTTCTAAAAGGTTCAAAATCACATACTGTGTATTACTAACCTTTGACAATGAATCTCTTGTAAGATAAATAAGAAATTGCTTAACCCACCTTGGAATATTAAGCGTTTTTGGTGGTGGTTCATTTATATCAGAAATTTTATCAACTTTTACTTTATTTTCATAAAGATTTTCCCATTCAGTAGGTTTTACTTTTCTATGGTCTGTATATTTTCCAAATTCATCAACAACTTTAGCTTCAACTATATTGAATATAATTTCAGGATTTACGCTTCCACAAGTTGGGCATTCTCCTACTCGCTATTTATTTGATTGTCTGCTGTTTTGAAATACGATACAGCTTCTATCGGATTTCCATAATAGATAAGGTAACCTCCAGTATCAAGTATTACCATTTTATCAAACATTTTGTATATGTCTGACGATGGTTGATGGATAACGACAAATATAAGTTTCCCTTTCAACGTTAATTCCCGAAGCAAATCCATCACATTCTCGGAATCTCTGGAAGACAAGCCCGAAGTAGGTTCATCTACAAACAATATAGATGGTTCCCTAATAAGTTCTAGGGCTATATTCAATCTTTTACGTTGACCGCCACTAATCATTTTATTTAAAGGCGAACCAACTTTCAAATGTTTTCTCTCAAAAAGTCCTAAATTCCTAAGTGTTTTATCTACTAAATCAGAAAGTTCCTTTTCCGTTTTGTCTTTAAAACACAATTTTGCGCTATAAAATAAATTCTGAAAAACAGTAAGTTCTTCTATAAGTAAGTCATCTTGAGGAATGTATCCAATAACCCCTTCAATGCGTTGTTTATCATTATGTAAATCAACACCATTGATTAATACATTTCCAGAAGATGGTGTTGTAAGACCAGACAATACATTCATTAATGTAGTTTTGCCAGCACCACTCGCACCCATTATACCAACTAGTTTACCCTGTTCCTCAGATAAACTAATATCTCTTAAACCTACTCCACCATTAGGGAAAGTAAAAAATAGGTTATTCACATTAAATGAAATTTTAGCAGAATCGCTATCCGCTAAATAATGAGAAACAACATCACTATAATAAATAGGTTTACCCTTGGGCAATTTAATTGTACTTCCAGGAGCAAATAGATAAATTCTTTTATTATCTAGCACTAAACCATTAAGTGAAACTACCTGAATTCCAGTATATTTCAAAAAATAAAGTTCACAGCTTTTAATTCTCAACAGAGAAATATCTTCATCTGTTTCTTCTGTTTTTATAAATTTACTAAGTGAATTGGTATTCTCCTTACTACTAACGATAAGAATGTTTTCGAAATCGAGTTTTTGTGCTTCTTTCTCAATAACGAAAGTGCTAATATCAGAAAATTCTTCTTTCGAAATATTAAATACCTCAGCTACAGTATTTATAATAGCCATTCTTTGATCAGAGAAATTCCTGTCAGCATTAACAAGCTCGAAAAGCCTAACTAATACAACTACTTTCTGATTTGCACTTAGCGTTTTATTAATTTTTTACAAAGACCAAGAATTCTAACAGAGTCTTTTACTGAAGTGAGTTTTTTTTCATCACCTTCAGACTGTTTTTCGCCAACTCCTGCTTTTTTCTTAAAGTAAGCTAAGTACTCTTCTACTTTCTCAGAATTTAATTGAGAAATTAGAAATGAATGTACATACTCCACTTCATTATCCATCACGCCTTCATCTTGTTTGGCTATGATGGCAAAAAACTGCATTAAGGCATCTAGAATTTCTTCACTCATCTTTGCATATTTAAAGCGACCCTACAGGGTGTATGAAATTTTCTCAAAAGGAACTTCAACAATATCAGAATACTCTTCACCGGCTTCAGCCATATCCTCATCATCTTCCGGATAGAACCATTTAATAAGTACTTCTGCTCCTGCTTCAGTAATCTCCTCAAATTTAAGAAGGATATCAAGAATTAGTTTTGAAGATGCTGTATTGAAATAAACCAATTTAAATGTTACAATTGTTTGTTCATTAGGACCTTCAGCATATTCTGATAACCAATCCAAAATAGGTTCATAAAAAGCATTTACATCTTCTGGCAGAGATCTACCTGTAAACTCAAAAACTCCTGCTTTTTTATCTAAAGTTATACTAGGAGTATCGTCTGTACCTTGCAATTTAATTACTTCCATATAGTTATAGTTTAAAAATTTTTATTCTCTTGAAATTTTAGATGTTAGAATAAAGAAGGCGTGTTTTTCGTCAATTTCTAAAAAATTAAACTCCAGATTTCTTCCTGTTTTTCTAACAATATCAATAAAACCGAGACCGGCACCTCCTTTGTCAGAAAGCCTACCTTCTCTAATTTGTTGTTTATAAAGGTCTTTAAGACCTTCTTTGTCCATGCCGTTAATTCTCTCAAGTATTTCGGAGAGTCCTGCTTGTTTTTCTTTAGTTATTACATTTCCAGTAGTAACCAAATACTCATCTTTATCTTTGGCTACAAGAAAGACACCTCTACCTACCGTAGAAACTTCATTTGATAGTGGATCTGCATGTTTACTAATATTTTGCAAACATTCAACCATAACATGAAATACCTTTTTTTGTACAGAATTAGATTCTTCTTCAAGTGCCATATTTGACTCTGTAAGCGAAGTAAATGCTTTAGTTATCTGGTGCGTAATTTCACCCTGATAAACAAGACTAACTCTGTTGGCAGCCATAGATCGATAAAAATCATAGACATAATTCAAGAACTCTTGAATTGTCGAAATTTTATACGTTGAAAAATCTACCATTACCTTTTACTTTTAAATTATTTGGAACAATATAATCATAATTCTAATCCTATCAAAAGAACATCATCAATTTGTTTTTTTTCTGCCTTCCAATTAGAAAAATCTTTCTTTAAAAAATTCAAATAAGCTACGAGTGGTTTATCAGCATGAGCAAGAATACCGTCTCTTATTTGCTTAGCTTGATATTTTCTAGCATCTTCGCCACCTACCTGATCGGGTAAGCCATCGGAGAAGAAGTAGAATCTATCACCATCTTTATAGTTTATTGAATAATTTGTAAAATTTTGTTCAGGTTTTTTACCGTGAGGAATACCTCCAATTGCTTTTCTGTCTCCTTTATACTCCAGAAATTCAGATCCACTAAGGTGAAATAATGGACGATGTGCACCTGCATACTGTAGTTCTTTCTTCTTAAAGTTTATTTTACAGAAAGCTATATCCATACCATCTCTCGCATCGGCATCTTCTCTGTCTTGTTTAAGTGTAGAACGTACACCGGCATGCAATCTGTCGCAAATTTCTCCGGCAGTGTAATCGGCATCGTGATCTACAATATTATTTAACAAGAAATATCCGATAAAAGAAAGCAAAGCTCCCCGCACTCCGTGTCCTGTGCAATCTACCACTGCAATATAAACGAGATCATCTTTTTCAAAAAACCATGGAAAATCACCACTTACTACGTCTCTTGGCAAATAAAACATAAATGAATTAGGCAGTCTTTGTCTAATCAATTTATTATCTGGCAATATTGCAGTCTGAATTCTGTATGCGTAATTAATTGATTCAGTGATTGCTCTGTTTTTCTCTTTTATTTCATTCTCTATTAACTTCTGCTCGGTAACATCGTGAGCAACTATTAATATTGTTTCTAATTCTTTATCATCGCCAAACTCAGGAATTGCATCAATTGACATAATTCTTATTTCTCCTGAGATGGTAGGAAATTCAACTTCAATATTAATTTTTTCTACCGTTGATCTTATTGATTCTATAACTTGTAGATAAATCTTTTTTATTGATTCATTTAATCCAACATCATCAAAAGACTTGTTAATGGCAGATTGAACGTGAATACCGGTTAATTTCTCAAATATTGGATTCATGTAGAAAAACTTGCCTTGCAAACCTATACGAACAATCATATCTAATGAATTCTCGGAGAGAGCTTGCATTTTACTTTTCATTCTCTCCTCTTGCTCAGCTTTTTTACGAGCTGTAATATCTTGCGAATTAAGTATTATTCCATTTATTGCTGAATCATCGAGTAAATTACGTCCTGTTGTTTCAATATGTATCTTATCATTATTCTTTTTCATGTAGATATATTGGATTGTCTCCGATTTATTAGGATTTTCCAATATCATATTAAACATTGTAGCTATATCTTTTTGACCTTTTGCCGTAAGTCTGTCAATATCTTTACCATCCATCATTTCTTCAGGTGTATAACCCAAAATATTTGTAACAGACGGACTCATATAAACCAATTTTTGATTTCTATCATAAATTGATATTATTTCTGAAGCATTTTCAAGAAGTGAGTGCATTTTTTTCTGAGCATTCTCAACTTCTTTTATTTTTGTTTCAAGATTGGCATTTGTTTTCTCCAGTTCCTCGTGAGTTGCCTTCATCTCTTCGGCATTCTGTTTCAGTTCTTCTTCATTTTCCTTAAGCTCTTCTGTCATTTTTTGAGCATCGGTAAGTAATCTTTCAGTTCGTGAATTAACTTTTAAGTTGAAAACTGTTTGAGCAATAATATTACTCAGTTGTTCAATAAACTTAATTTTCATAGAAGGAATCTCTTCATCAACAGACGCGAATTCAATAATTCCTTGTAGTTTATCGTCACTAATAAGCGGTACAATAAGAAGACTGGAAGGCTTCTTGTCGCCCAATATACCCGAAGATATTGTAATATAATAATCTGGAATCTCGGTTCTGTAAATTGTAGCCATTTCATATGCTGCTTGACCAACCAATCCTTGTCCTATTTTAAAATCCTGATTTAAATATTTTTTTCTTCCATAAGCATAGGTGGCAATGTTTTTCAATGATGCTTCATCTTCATCAAAATAATAGAAAGCACCTTGGGTAACATTTATGTAATTAATGAGGCTTTTCAGGGTTTCAAATGCGAGTTCTTCAAGATTATTATGTAAACGAAGTATGTTTGATATTTGATCTCTTCCTTTTGCTATCCAATATTGTTCAGCTTCTTTTTCGTTGGTTTTAAGCAAATTCTCTCTCATTAATAAAAGAGACTGTGTTAAATTATCATTATTATCTATATTACCTATATCGAACGAAAAGTCGCCTTCGCCAATTAATTTTGCAAATTTGGCACTGGTGTTAATTTTTTCTTCCTTTTCTTTTAAAGTATCATAGAACTTCGATTTTTCACTTGAACGTTCTGAGTAAATTTTAAATGTCAACACAAACAATATAATAGGTAGAATATCAACTATATACAATGAAGGATTGTGCTGATGAATAAAATAAATAGAACCAAGGGTAAAATCTACGTCATTCACTAGAATTTCGATAATGTAAGCAATAACCGGAATAAGCAAACTCCAAAGTGCTACTTTAAGAGCTTGTTTCAGTTCAAATTTATTGTTTTTTATACTCAATTTGCTTGTATTTTTATCGTTGATACTCATTCGCAAATATTAAAAAATTCTATAAATATTTTTCTATTTGACTATATACTTTTTCAGATATTGTATTTATAAATAGATTAAAATCAAAATTCATAGACTTGAATGATGCTAATTCTAACACTGCAAAACATTGATTGTCATGAATGAGCGGTAGAATTAATAGATATTTAGGAGATCCATTTCCCAATCCGGAAACTACTTCTAAATATTTATCTGGTATTTTGTTTATATAAATAACTTCTTTGTCTCTAGCAACTTGACCGTTGAGTCCATCATTTTCTTCAAAAGGTACAGGAGGTTCTAATGAATAAAACGCATACGTACCCTCTGCTAAGAATTTAAGAGAGTCTTTTTTCCTTACATACATGATTCCCTTAGCCAATTCCAACTGTTCAGAAACCGATATCAATAAATTATTGCAATAAACTTTCAGAGCTTTCTCATTTGGAAAAGAAATTTTAAGTGTACTGTAATCTATTTGTATAACAGGTTCTTGAGTATCTGTCTTTTCACTGTTTGTGTCTTTCTTTTCTAAAACAGAACTATCAACCTTTTCAGTGCTGTTAATAGAATCAGATGATTTTGAACGATTTCTAAAAATTAAGAAATAACTCAAAAAAGAAATAAAAGATATAAAGAACAACAAAAAAGTATAACTAGATACCTTTTCATTTTGAAAATATGCGACAAGTAAAAAAGTAAAAAGCAATCCGTTTGACAAAAATATAATGCCAATTAGATAATTTTTTAGTTTCATATGTAATTTAGTACTATGCATTATTAATTTTTTTCAAAAATGAAATAATTTGATCGGTACTGTAAACGTAATCTATACTAGTCAATGCCATTGCAGAAGAGGGCATTGTATCTACTTGAGCTTCCTTAGGATCTTGTACAATAGTAATTCCGCCATTGTCTTTCACTGCTTTTAGACCTTTTGCACCATCTCTATTGGCACCGGAAAGTATTATTCCTGCGAGCTTAGATTTATAAGCATAGGCGGCTGTATAGAAAGACAAATCTATAGATGGTCTTGAATGATTAACCGGCTCTTCTGTTGATAGTGAAAACCTTTTATCAGCTTCAATATACATATGATAATTTGCAGGTGCTAAATATATAACCCCTGGACGAATAGGATCTTTATCAAAAGGTTCTATAACGGGCATTTCTGATTTTATAGAAAGCGCTTCAACAAAACCAGACCTAACATGTTTTAACCTATGCAAACACATAAATATAGGCAATTTATAATCTTTAGGTAAAGACGCAAGTATTTTTGTAACCACTTGAAAACTTCCTGCAGAACCACCAATCATTACAGCCTTTATATCATTCATAGTTTAGTATAAATTCTTTTGATAAACTCTTTCTGAGTCGTTTATTACTTTAAATTTTCTCTCTGCATCTATTGTATTCAATAACTCTTTAACTCCTATTATTAAGAAACCACCGGTTAAAAGTATCGATTGCAAATGTTCTATTACCTTGTTTTGTAATGTTTTATTCAAATAAATTAAATGATTACGAAATATTATTAATTTAACGCCTTCCGGACTTTTCTTGAATATTGAATTTGTATGAATAAACTCAACATTATCGACCAATGAAGTGTCCATCTTCATTCTATTATTTACCAAAGTATAATATTCTGAAAAATCGTTGTTGCATTTAGCTCTTTCATAATTAGCAGAATTTACATCATCTCGTTTTATTTCGTATACCCCTTCTTTTATAAACTCAATTTTTTTTCTGCTGAGATTTGAAGCATATACTTTTACTTTATCTAATATACCTTCTTCTTTTAATATAATGAGCAATGAATATAATTCTTCTCCCGAACCACAATCCGGCATCCATATTTTAAATGTAAGTTGCGCTTCAACTTTAGGGATTATTTCATTTCTAATAACCCTCCAAAGCGATGGGTCTCTAAACATTTCAGTATCATTTATAGAAATATCAAACATGAACTTCTCAAAAAACTGCGGATTACTGATAATTTTATTTACCAACTCATCTACATTTTTTACCTTATTTTCAAGCATTGAAAGTATAAACCTTCTTTTGAGCGATGTCATGGAATAATCTTGAAGATCTATTTCATAACGCTCAAGTAAAGTAGATACAATTTTCCTAACTTCAATAATACCAATTTCTTCTATCATAAATCTAACAATAACTTATAATTACAGAAGTTTCTTTCTATAATTAGAACCCTTTTTCTCAAATTTTGAAGTCATAGGGCCTAGCATACTTTCATGAATACCTAATACTAGATATCCCCCATCAAATAAACTCTTGTAAAATAGTTCAAATACTTTATTTTGCAAACTATTATTGAAATAAATTAATACATTTCTACACATTATAATATCGAATTTTGTATAGAATATATTTCCTCCCTTAACTAAATCGTGTTTTCTGAAAACTGGTTTGTCTTTCAGAAACTGTTTCATTTTTATGGAATCTTGTACTTTATCAATATCAAAATACTTTTCGTAAGGAACTTCCTTAAATTCGTCATAATTATAAGGATTTTCTTTGATTACTTTATCAAAAGAATCAAGATAACCCAAATTGAATCTGTACTTATAAATACCGGCTTTAGCGACATCAATAACATCGGTATTCAAATCGGTAGCATATACCTTTGCTTTGTCTATCAGTCCCATTTCGTTCAACAAAATAAGCATAGAATATACCTCTTGACCGGTTGAGCAGCCTGCATGCCAAATATTTATAACGTTATTATCTTTCAATCTTGGCAAAATCCTGTACTTGAGGGTATGCCAAGCTTTTGGGTCTCTGAATAGTTCAGTGGTGTTTACGGTAATATCTTTTATAATTCTCTCTAAAAAATCACTTTCTTTTCTCATTTTGAGAATCAGTGAATTTAAATCGAGTTTATAATCCATAAGTACCTTCTCTATTCTTCGTTTAAACGATTTTTCTGAATACTCAGTAAAATCATAATCGGAGAATGTTCGAATTGATCCAATAAAGAAAGACAATTCCTCATCTGTAATTGTCACTATGTTGTCTGACATTTTCTTTGTTAAAGATTAGAAACCAAATATAGTATTTTTATTTAGTAAGCATTTATTTAAAAGATGAAAAAAATATATGTCAAAAGGCAATATATATCACCATTAATTGGCTTGAAATTTAAATAATATTGTTTTGTTTATATAAATAATTAATTATATTGTACCCATTATAATGATTAACCAAATCATCTCTATTAAAATTGGGGTAGAAATTTTAAAACATTAAGGTACAAAAAAACAATGTTTATCATATAGTCTATCTATAATTTTTATTTGTTTTAAATAATCTAAAGAGAAGAGAATAGGAAAAGCAAGCGTTTTGATAACCAACTTTTCTTGCACAAAATTTATCATAATTTTAATTTAAATACGTACTTTTGTGATTATGTTTAGATATATTATATAAAGAAAATACTCGCTTAATGATTGCTTTCCTCAAGTTTATACTTTTTTTCATTTTAATTTTATACGCACTTAAATTTCTAATGCGCTTATTATTACCTTTATTATTAAAGACATTGATGAAGAAAATGCAAAAGAACCAAGGCTTCTCAACGACCGCTACAAATAAAGAAAATGAAAAAATGAATACAAAATCTACGTTCAAAAATAAAGGTGAATACATAGATTTTGAAGAAATAAAAAATGATGATAAAGACTAATTTACATGGATTCAATAAGAAAAATATTATTTAAAATATTAGGACTCAAGCTATACTTGAGAGTTATAAGTAGAATTTATGTTTCTCTGATAATGAAAGGGAAGCTTAAAAAGGAATATCCGGAAATTCACTACTTAAGTGCTATAGTGAGAGAAGGTTATGTATGTATAGACATTGGTGCTAATCTAGGATATTACTCTTCTGTTCTCTCATCGATTGTAAAAAAAACAGGACATGTATATGCCGTTGAGCCTATTCCTCTTTTTGGGAAAATATGGAAAAAAAATGTAAAAGTAAGTAGATACTCAAATCTAACGCTTTTACCTTACGCGTTGGGGCTGAAGAAAAAACAGTACAAATGGGCATACCTGAAAGAGATGGTGTTATTCATCATGGAATGACAAAAATTACATCTACCCAAAAGGAAAATTACATTCAGTATTATGATGTGCTAATGAAAAATCCGGATACACTATTTTTAGATAAACCTAAAATTGATTTCGTAAAATGCGATGTTGAAGGTTATGAATATGAGGTTTTTTCTAATATGAAAAACACCATTTTGAGACATAGACCAATTGTACAATCTGAATTAAGCGGAGAAGAGAATAGAAAAAAGGTAATTGAATTATTTGAATCGTGGAATTTTAAAACATATTTGCTTGAAGGTGAAAAATTACATCAGGCATCAGAAATTGAGAAAACACAGGCGAGTCAAGATTTTTATTTCATTAGCTTATAAAAATAATGCAAAAATAACCTTTTCATTATTTGTAAATAACAATATTTTTAGTAAGTTTGCACCACTTTTGCTGGAGTGGCGGAATCGGTAGACGCGCTGGACTCAAAATCCAGTGATAGCAATGTCGTGAGGGTTCGATTCCCTCCTTCAGTACATATAAAAGGCAGTTAAAACGGTTCGTTTTCTGCCTTTTTTTATTTTCCAGAACGTAACATACTTCTAATGTTAAGTATTTATTAAATAAATCATCGATTTTTCAAACAGTGAAATTCGGTTTGCTTTGCTCCTTAAATCCACAGGTTTTCAAATAATCTTTCAGTTTTCAACGGCCAAGAGCCTGACTGTTACTATGTCTTGACCAAGTTAAGAACTTTTTTACTAGTTAAACTTAGACTTACTTATTCTGTTTAAGGATTTTTTCTTCAACAACACGGTCGGCAAACACAATAGAAACTATATATAATCCGCTCTGCAGCGAAGATATATTTATGACATTACTTTCAGTAACCGAACTAAGTCTATGCAATACAACCCCATCAATACTTTTTATTTGAATTTCGGTAGGCAGTTCACCTCTTATATTAATAAAAACATTGTCAGATGTAGGATTAGGGAAAACCGAGATTTGTTTTACCGCCTGAAGCTCTTGCACGTCAACAATATTTTGCTGTGGGGTAATAAATACAGGAGTTGCAGTTAGACTTAAGGTTGGAGCATTTACAAAATCTTCTATTGCGGTTTCGCTATAATTCCAATACTTTTTCTTTAATGCTTTTATTTTCAGAGCCCCTGGAAATGAATATGAAGTGTTGGCTCTTCGCTCTTATCTATTGCTGTTTTAGCCCACAACACATATATATATTCACCACTTGTTTGTTTAAAAGCTGCACCATCAACAGTGGTTGGTAGATTTAATTTAGCAGTTTGACTGGCATCATAAGTTGTGTTTTTCAAGAACCGCATGGTGTTTCTTGTAGCACCGGCAGCTGTTTTCTCAACCTGATTGTATGGGAGCACAGCATCTAAATTGTAATAAAAACCCATAGCATCGTATGACGAAGTTACTGTTGACGTTGGTTTGCCGTCGTACAAGCAGTATGTATGAACACTCTTAATATCAGCTTTTTGCGCTGCAATAATTAGTTTCATCAGAAAATTATTCTGAGCCCATTCAGAACCAATATATTCATCAATAGCAATGCTTGGAACATTAGTTTCTGTAATAATATATTTTTTCAAAGGATACAAAGTGTCATTGTAACCATAGTGTTGCAAGATTTTGGAGAACTCTGCTTTCTTTTCTACAACGGCACGAACGGCTTCATCAGAATGTCTGAAATGATCGAAACCTTTTATTGAGTTATTCCACTTTCTAAGACTATACATTGGGTAAGCATGATAACTTACACAATCAAAATAAGCCCCGGTTTTGTGAGGATAATCAATCCCAACGCTTCCATCTGTAGGATTGTCTGTATTTCTGAGCAAAGCATCTAAGAAGCTGCTATAGCCAATGCCACCAAGGCAAACAAAATCATCAGGTTGCAAATATTTTATAACCTCATAACAAACTCTCAATACTCTGATATAATGAAAAATAGAGCGTTTAGGTTTACAAGTTCTGCCGGAGTAGGATTTCTAGTCCACCAACTATCGGCAGTACCTTCTAGCTGATATGCTGCACTTGAATTTGTATAATCGGGTTCGTTCCAAACCTCCCAAAACTTTACCTTATCGCCATAATTCAACACCATTTTATAGACATACAATGCCAAATAATTATTTTTATTTACCGGAACACTGTCTTCATTATCAGCCCAAATAGGCTCATACATATTCGCGAACAATTTAGAACTAGCCGAAGCGCCATAAGTAGCATCATCGAGATGTTCGGTAGATGGATAGCCAATAAAAGCGGTAAATTCGGACATTCCCAATCGGGCATACTCCTTATATGTATTTACTCTGATGGTATATCCCCATTTTTCTAAAAAATGTTCGGGAAGCGAGAGTCGTAAGCTGTTTGCCCCTACTCCTTCAATTCCGAGTTGCTCATTACCGGCAGCCAGATTTCCGGTAGCACCATCGTTCCACTTACCACTAGACACATACCCTAGATTTGTACCAAAGGTAAATGGAGCCGAATATTCGGGGACAATATCGTTTGCTGTTTTTGATTCTTGCGCTTTGCAGACTGTAGTGAGTGAAATGCTTATACTCAATACAATGGTAGTAAAATATTTGATTTTAAAAATGCTCATGTTCTTGATTTTATGTAAACCTCATCGACAAAAGTAAAACAAATAGCCAAAAAACAAAACGAATAAGCATTTTTAAAATGACTTTTGCAAAGCAATACGCAATTTCTTAGAAACGGCAGTAATGTCGTACAGTTTAAATCCGCATTTGGAAGCTATTTGAACCGATTCGTTGAAGTTTTCAAAACTCACATGTCCGCTCGGTTCTGCAAAGTAAAGAATTGCACCGGGTTTAAGCATAGCATAAATATTCTGAAAAAGTTTTGTTTTATCGGGCACTTCATGTACCACGGCAAAGAGCAATGCAAAATCGAGTGTATTTTTGAGCTGCTCAGGGTGGTAATTGCTATTAACCAGCAATGGTTTTATAGAAGCTTCTACATTGTATTTTCTAGCCCGACGAACCAAATTTCTGATCAATTTCTCCTGCATATCTACACAATATACCGTACCTGATTTGCCAACCATCTGAGCCAAAGGAATGCTAAAATAGCCCATTGCGCAACCAAAATCCATAACGGTCATACCTTCTTTTACATATTCAGAAAGCAGTTTTTGAGGATTGTGTTTTAATTTTCTTATTGGTAATATAAACGTATAACCAAGCCACCACGGACAAGTGTGTTGTTTTTCCATTTTCATCTCTCTTTATTACATTAGGTTGCTCAAAAGTAAAAAGAGAAAATAATAGAGCATTGCAAAATTCGGTAAATCATTGATTTCTACCGACCAAAAGACGAAAGTTGCAAGAGAAATAGATTTTACATAAAAAATTATAATTCTCCATGTAAGGATATTGAAATGGGGGTTGTTAGTCTTAGCAAACCTACTTTTTTTGATATGAACCTACCACATTAATGTTTTTCATAATTGTTGAATCCATACAAAAATGTAGGAATTGATTAATCTCGCCATTCCGTGCCAAAATCATTTAAAAATATACTACATTCTGATATTCTGCATTTTACAAGTCTGTTTTGTATGCAAAAACAGCAACTTTTTTTTAGGGGCATAGTTTTGGCAAATGGTCTGGCAAATGAATAAAAAAGAAAAGTAAAGTCAAATCATTAATAATTAATTTTTAAGAACATGAGAAAAGTAGCGATTTACGGAAAAGGCGGTATTGGCAAATCAACCACTACCCAAAACACAGTAGCAGGATTGGCCGAAATGGGAAAAAAAGTAATGGTTGTAGGTTGCGACCCTAAAGCAGATTCAACAAGATTACTTTTAGGAGGCTTGGCTCAGAAAACAGTTCTAGATACTCTTAGAGAAGAGGGCGAAGATGTAGAATTAGAAGATGTAATGAAAACCGGATATGGAAATACCAGTTGTACTGAATCGGGTGGTCCAGAACCGGGTGTAGGTTGTGCAGGTAGAGGTATCATCACTTCTATAAACCTTTTGGAACAATTAGGTGCTTATGATGCCGACAAAAAACTTGACTATGTATTCTATGATGTACTTGGTGACGTTGTATGCGGTGGATTTGCAATGCCAATCAGAGACGGAAAAGCAGATGAAATCTATATCGTAGTTTCTGGTGAAATGATGGCGATGTATGCAGCAAACAACATTTGTAAAGGTATTGTAAAATTTGCTGAAGCTGGTTCTGTAAGACTTGGCGGACTTATTTGCAACTCAAGAAAAGTAGATTTTGAAGCTCAAATGATTGAAGAGTTAGCAAAAAGATTAGGTACTCAAATGATTCATTTTGTACCAAGAGAAAACGTAGTACAAAGAGCTGAAATCAACAGAAAAACAGTTATTGACTACGAACCGGCACATGCTCAAGCTGACGAATATCGTCAATTAGCGAAAAAAATAGATGACAATAAACTTTTTGTTATCCCTACTCCGCTTACAATTGAGGAACTTGAGAAATTATTAATTGATTTCGGAATTGCAAACTAAAAAAAACAATAACCTATACATAATTAAATATTAAAGGAGGAACCACATTATGCAAATGATTAGAGCAATAGTAAGACCGGATAAAGCTTCAAAAGTAATGAAAGCATTGTTTGAAGCAGGATATGTAGCAATTACAAGAATTCCGGTTGTAGGTAGAGGAAAGCAAAGAGGGATAAAGATAGGTGAAATAACCTATGATGAACTACCAAAAGAATTATTGATTATTGTAGTGAAAGATGAGGATAAAGATTTTGCTATTCAGGTGATTATGGAATCGGCTAGAACTGGGGAAAAAGGTGCATTTGGAGATGGAAAAATCTTTGTTCAGAAAGTAGAAGAGGCTTATACCATTTCAAGAGGAACAAAAGAACTCTAGGAAATCTGACTAAAAAAGGTATTTCACAATTGAAAAGTAAAAAATCGGGAGCAACAGGCACAATAGCTCAACATAAAAGTTTAAGTGCTTGTTTCTTCCGATAAAATTAAAAATCTAAAAAATATTCTCGGATGAAAACAATAATGGCAATAATCAGAATAGATAAAATGAATGAGACTAAGGAGGCACTTATAGAGGCTGAGATAGATTCATTCATGGCAACAGGAAGAGTTTTTGGCAGAGGTAAGGGGAAATACGATGCCAAAGTACTTGAAGGGGTAAAAGAAGGTGTACCTGAAGCTATTGAGCTGATGGGTCCAGAACCCCGATTACGTCCTCAACGTTTGTTAACAATCATTGTTAACGATAATTTTGTGAAACCTTGTATTGATGCTATCATGAAAGCAAATCGTACTGATACTCCCGGAGACGGAAAAATATTTGTACTGCCGCTTGAAGAGGCTTATAGAGTAAGAACAGGTGAATCTGGAACAATTGTAGTTTAAAAAAAGAAAAATTATGGCTGAAGATAAATCATTATTAACAGACGAGCAAGCAGCAGAACTGAAAAAAAAGATGCTTGCCAAATATCCTAGTAAAGTAGCTAAAAAAAGATCTAATTCTATTATACTTATGACCCTGGGGTGCCTCAAGAAGTTCAATCTAACGTAAGAACCATTCCGGGCATTATCTCGCAAAGAGGTTGTACTTATGCAGGATGTAAAGGGGTGGTATTAGGTCCTACAAGAGATATCTTGAACCTTGTACACGGCCCGGTTGGTTGCAGTTATTACGCTTGGCTTACCAGACGTAACCAAACAAAACCAGAATCAGAAACTGATGTAAACTTCATGATGTATTGTCTTACTTCTGATATGCAAGATGAAAACATCGTACTCGGTGGAGAGAAAAAATTATCGCAAGCAATTCGTGAAGCTTATGAAATATTCAAACCACATGCAATAGGCTTGTTTGCTACCTGTCCGGTTGGTCTTATCGGTGACGATATTCATGCTGTGGCTAGAAAAATGGAAGCAGAATTAGGAATCAACATCTTTGGATTCAGTTGTGAAGGTTACCGTGGTGTAAGTCAGAGTGCCGGTCACCACATTGCAAACAACAAAGTATTTACCGATGTTGTAGGTCTTAATGACACTCCAGACGAAGGTAAATTCAGAATAAACATGCTTGGTGAGTATAACATTGGTGGAGATGCTTTTGAAATTGAAGCTCTACTTGAAGAGATGGGAATTACTCTTACTGCTTCTTTCTCAGGAAACTCAAGTGTTTATGGTATGGAGAAAGCGCACACGGTAGATTTAAACCTAGTAATGTGCCACCGTTCTATAAACTACATTGCTGAAATGATGGAGAAAAAATACGGTATACCTTGGATAAAAGTAAACTTCATTGGTGCAGAAGCTACAGCAAAATCATTGATAAAAATTGCTGAATATTTTGAAGATGCTGAACTTATCAGTAAAACCAAAGCAATCTGTGAGCGTGAATTGAAAAAAGTAAAAGTTGCGCTTGAAGAAGTAAAACCAATAACTAATGGCAAATTAGCAATGATGTTTGTTGGAGGATCAAGAGCTCACCACTACCAAGAATTGTTTAATGAAATGGGAATGGATACGGTTGCTGCAGGTTATGAATTTGGTCACCGCGACGACTATGAAGGTAGACAAGTATTGCCAGATATAAAAGTAGATGCTGATAGCAGAAATATAGAAGAATTGGTTGTTGAAAAAGATCCAAGACTTTATGACCAAAGCAAACAAGATTTCAAAAAGAAAAAAGAAGCAGAAGGTTACTTGTTTGAACATTACGAAGGTATGATGCCTGACATGAAAAAGAATTCATTGGTAATTGATGATCTTTCTCACTATGAAGCTGAAGTTCTTATTGAGCAATTAAAACCGGCAGTTTTCTGCGCAGGTATCAAAGAAAAATATGTAATTCAAAAAATGGGAATTCCTATGAAACAATTACATAGCTACGATTACGAGGCCCTTATGCTGCATTTGGCGGAGCTGTAAACTTCTACAATGACATTGGTAGAATGGTTGGCACTCAAATATGGTCTTTAGTTAGAGCTCCTTGGGACAAATCGCCTGAAATTATTGGTGAAGTAGTTTACGAAGCTTAAGTATCTCAGATTTTTACAAGTCGGACGCCGTATGAATGCTTCGGTGTCCGATTATATAAAAGTCATTACTTTGGAAAGAATAAAACATTTTAAAATTGAAACGATATGTTACTCAGACACACAACAGATAAAATAATAGATAGAAGTGCTTTGACCATTAACCCGGCAAAGACTTGTCAGCCCATAGGTGCAATGTATGCAGCTCTAGGGGTACATGGGTGCTTACCTCACTCACATGGTTCACAAGGCTGCTGTTCATACCACAGAAGTATGCTTACCCGTCATTTCAAAGAACCGGTTATGGCTGCTACAAGTTCATTTACCGAAGGAGCATCGGTATTTGGAGGACAAGCCAACATGCTTCAAGCAGTAACAACTATTTTCTCTACTTACGAGCCCGATATCATTGCAGCTCACACCACTTGTCTTTCTGAAACCATTGGTGACGACCTTACTCAAATGGCTAAAAAAGCAAGAGATGAAGGAAAAATTCCTGCAGGAAGACACATGATTGGTACTGCTACTCCTAGTTACGTGGGTTCTCATATTACCGGATATGCAAATCAACTTACTTCATTTGTAAATTATTTTGCTGAAACAACAGGTGAAAAATCTAAAAAACTGAATATTCTTGCCGGATGGTGCGAACCTTCTGACATGAGAGAAATCAAAAGATTAGCTAAACTTATGGGTGTAGAAATAAATCTACTTCCTGATACCTCTGACGTTCTAGATACTCCAATGACCGGAAAATATAGAATGTACCCGAAAGGTGGAACAACTATTCCTGAAATGGTTTCTATGGGCGATGCTAAAAAAACTATAGGTTTGGGTCATTGGTGTACCAGAGGTGCTGCTGTAGCTCTCGAAAACAAATGCAAAGTAAGCTTTGTAATTGAAGACCTTCCTTTCGGTTTGAAAGCTACCGACAGATTTATTCAAGCTCTTTCTAAATATGGTATTGCTAAAATACCTACTGAGATTACTGACGAACGTGGTAGATTGGTAGATATGATTACAGACATGCACCAATACCTACATGGTAAAAGAGTTGCACTATGGGGCGATCCTGATGAAATTATACCTATTGCAGAATTCCTTGTTGATATAGACATGAAACCTGTTTATATTGTAAGTGGTACACCGGGTAAACATTTCATGGAAAGAATGGAAAATATTATGACCGTAAAATGTCCTGAGGCTAAATACAAAAACGGTGAAAGAGCCGACTTGTTTTTACTACATCAGTGGATTAAACAACAAGGTGTTGATTTACTTATTGGAAATACTCACGGTAAATTCATTGCTAGAGACGAAAACACTCCTTTAGTTAGAGTAGGTTTCCCTATCATAGACCGCGTAGGACACAGTTATTTCCCTCTAGTTGGCTACACAGGTGCAATAAGATTGGTTGAAAAAATGCTTGATGCAATTTTAGATAAAACCGATGCTACTTGTCCAGAAGAAAAATTAGAATTAGTAATGTAATGTAAGAATATTTTCTATTCATATATTTTGGGAAGTTGAGTAGTTAATAAATTGGAAAGGGTCTGGAAACAGACCTTTTAAGAAAGTAATCTGCGCCGTGTAAACTCGGCGCAGTTTCAATTTTGAAATAATCCCTAACTTTATATTTGTACAATAAAAAATGGGTGTTTAATTTGATACCCTCAAATATAAAGTTTGACTAACACAAACAAGGATAATATTACCACTCTATATGCCTCGCACACCATATAGAAATGGCAATTAAAGAATAAGCACAGCTATTCAAGATTTACTATTTTGCTCACAAAGTTGGCCGATAGTTTTTCTTAAATTAAAGAAAACTGTAGTTATTCTAGATTCCTCATATTTGCTTTATGCCGAATTACTAAAACAAACAAAGTAATTTAATAGAAATATGAAATCATTTATAGCAGAAAGAAACAAACAAGTAATAACCAAAGACGATGGTAGCTTTGAGATAGACTGCGGCGTAGATAGTGTTGCCGGGTCGGTTAGTCAAAGAGCCTGCGTGTTTTGTGGTTCACGGGTGGTTTTGTATCCAATAGCCGATGCACTACATGTGGTTCATGGACCTATAGGTTGCGCATCATATACTTGGGATATAAGAGGCTCTCTCTCCTCTCACGAACAACTTCACCGCATGAGTTTCTCTACCGATTTGCGCGAGAAACATGTCATATTTGGTGGAGAAAAACAACTAGAAAATGCCTTGCTTGAGCTTATTGAAGCTTACAAACCCAAAGCAGCTTTTGTCTATTCAACCTGTATTGTCGGAGTAATTGGCGATGACGTACTACGCATCTGCAAACAGACAAGTCAAAAAACAGGTATCGATGTAATTGCAGTTCAATCTGAAGGTTTTCAAGGCACAAAAAAAGATGGCTACAAAATAGCTTGCGATGCCATTGGTAAACTGGTAGGAACACGTAACGATAAGCCTTTGGGCGAATTCAATATAAATATATTAGGCGATTTTAACCTTGCCGGCGAACTTTGGATGCTTAAAGAATATTACGAAAAAATAGGCATCAGCATACTTTCAACCATAACCGGCGATGCAAAGGTCGATGATATTAGAAATTCTCACCGTGCGTCTCTAAATGTGGTGCAATGCTCGGGCTCTATGATGCACTTGGCTAAAGATATGAAAGAAAAATATGGCGTTACTTTTATCAAGGTTTCATATTTTGGAATAGAAGATATGTCTGACGCTCTTTATGATGTGGTGGAATTTTTCAAATCAGAAACTCTGATGAATAATGCCAAGGAACTGGTAAAAGAAGAGATCGGCAGACTTATGCCTATCATGGCAGAATATAAGAAAAAGCTTCAAGGTAAAAAAGCCGCCATTTATGTAGGTGGAGCATGTAAAGCTATTTCTTTGGTTAAGGCTCTGAGGTTGATTGGTGTAACCACTGTGGTTGTAGGATCACAGACCGGAAACAAAGAAGACTATGAGTTGCTGCATCAACTGTGCGACAAAGGCACCATCTTGGTAGATGACTCTAACCCACTGGAACTAACAAGTTTAGTTTTGGAAAAAGGTGCCGATATTTTTATTGGTGGTGTAAAAGAGCGACCTATTGCGCATAAGTTAGGATTAGGTTTTTGCGATCATAATCATGAACGAAAACTTCCTCTTGCCGGTTATGAAGGCATGATAAAATTTGCCGAAGAAATTTTTGCCACAGCTAGCAGTCCGGTATGGCAATTTGTAAGAAAAAAATAATCTGGAACAGTTATTTACACTTATCAAAAATTTCTTTTACTCAATAAGCTTGAAACTACAAAAACAAAACAATGGATACAAAAGATATACATCTAGATATACAATCAAAATCTTTTACAGCAACAAGAAATGCCTGTAAAGTTTGTACGCCTTTAGGAGCTTCAATTGTTTTTAAAGGCATAGAAGGCTGTCTGCCCATGTTGCACGGATCGCAAGGCTGCGCAACCTACATAAGACGATACCTAATTTCTCACTTCAAAGAACCTATGGATATAGCTTCGTCAAACTTTAGTGAGTCTTCTACCGTGTTTGGAGGCAACAAAAACTTCATAATCGGGATAAACAACATTATATCTCAATACAACCCAAAAGTTATAGCTATTGCAAGTACCTGCTTGAGCGAAACCATTGGCGAAGATGTGCCTGCTATGATTAGAGAATACATTGCTGTAAATAAAGATAAGACATTGCCTGAGTTTATATATGCCTCTACGCCAAGCTATCAAGGCACGCACATGGAGGGCTTTCATGAGGCTGTTTATGCCAGTGTAAAATTCCTTGCTCAAGGTGGAGAGAAAAATGAAAAAATTAATATTTTTCCCGGATTCGTATCAACCGAAGATTTGCGCCATGTAAAAGAAATATTTGAGGACTTTGGATTGTCATACAATATGCTACCAGATTACTCAGACTCACTAGACAACCCCGCTTGGGAAGAGGTGGTAAAAATTCCGGCAGGTGGTACAAGCATTGAAGATATAAAAAGTACCGGTACCGCCAAAGCCAGTATAGAATTGGGAAGGGTAATGAACAAAGGCGGACTAAACGGTAGAATAAAAAACAACAATAAAGTAATTACCGCCGGAAAATATCTAAAAGATACCTATGATATTGATAATTACAGCCTTGGACTGCCAATTGGGATAAAAGAAACCGATGAGTTTTTTGCTGTTTTGTCTCAATTATCGGGCAAACCAATTCCTAAAAAATACCAAATGCAAAGAGGTCGCCTTGTAGATGCTTATATCGATGCACACAAACACATTTTCGGACAAAGAGCTATTGTTTTTGGCGACGAAGATATGGTTATTGGACTTACTGCATTTCTGTATGAAATAGGCGTTGTGCCAGTTCTTGTAGCTACCGGTGGCGAAAGTGGTGTACTGAAACAAACTCTAGAAAACGATTTGAACATAAACACCAGCGGAATGATTATAAGACAAGGAATGGATTTTGAGGAAATTGCTGCATTAGGCAAAGAATTGAACCCCGATTTTCTTATAGGAAACAGCAAAGGCTACTATATAGCTCGCGAACTTAAGAAACCACTTGTAAGAGTAGGTTTCCCTATACACGACCGCTACGGTTGCCAAAGAATTCAGCACCTTTGCTATGAAGGTACGCAACAATTGTTCGATACCATTACCAATGCCATAGTACAATATAAACAAGATAATTCTGAGGTGGGGTATAAATATATTTAAGATTAAATAATTTGGGTTAGGTTTTAGTTTATTCTGATATTAGATTTTATTTCAATTAATCAGTAGCCCAATTAGCAGGATTTGGTAAAATGAAAAATCATATTTTTTGGCATTTATATTTATAATGGGTAGCCACAAGGGCTACCCTTACTATATATCACAATAACTTTTTAGCTTACGCAGTATGTATGTCGTTTCCACAAATACAGCTACTACAACGCATCTCTCACTTTAAGCATTTGCTTCATTTCTTCATTAAGTTCGGTTTCTTTCAATTTTATTTCTTCCAAGGCTTCTTTCAATCTCTGAATTTCTGCTTTAGAGCCTCTTTTCTTAAAGAATCGAAGCACGTTTTTGAGACTATCAGATTGAGAATACAACTGTTCGGCGGTGGTAGAAAGTTCTTCAGAAGCTGTTGAGTTCTGATATACAACTGAGTTTAATTGTTGCAATGCGTTGTTTATTTCATTTGCTCCCGAACTCTGCTCTACACTCGCAGAAGCTATTTCCTGTATCAGAGAAGTTGTTTTATCTATTGTAGGCACAACTACTTCTAGCATTTTACAAGAATCATCAGCTTTTGTGAGACTTATCTGGGTTATATCATTTATTTCATTGGCCACCAACTGACTTTTCTCTGCAAGTTTTTTCACCCCATCGGCCACCACGGCAAACCCTTTACCTGCTTGTCCAGCTCTTGCTGCTTCTATTGATGCATTAAGCGCTAGTAAGTCTGTTTTCTTAGCTATTTCATTTACAATAATTGCTTTTTCAGCTATTAATTTCATAGAATGTACCGTTTCGAGCATACTTTTCAAAACCTTAGAGATATCAATATTAGCTTTGGTAGCTATTTTTTCAGTCTCCACTGCATTTTCGGTATTCTGATTTATTGCAGCCGTCATTTCTTCTATAGATGCACTTACCTGTTCTATTGCTGATGCTTGCTGAGAAACACCATTTGAAAGGTTGAGTGCTGCATTTTTCACTTCCTCCGATGTATTTTCAACTGCCAAAGCTTCTTCCACAATAGTATTGGTGATTGTAGCAATTTGTTCTTGCATTTTAATTATTTCATGTGCCATTTTACCTATCTCATCGTTGTTTTCTACACTCACTTCTGAGTCGAAAAATCCGTGAGACATAGCATTAATATAACCAGATAATTTTTTTATAGGCACTATCAATAAGGTTCTATTTACCATAAACAGAGCAACGAAAGTAACAAGCAGAACTACTAAAAAACTAATAACTAAATAATTAAGGAAATCACGAACACTCTCGTAAATTTCCTTGTGCGGCATTTCAATTGCAAGTACCCATCCATTTGTTGATGGTATCTTACTAAAAACAGTGAGAGCACCTTCTGTATTAGCATCATAAATATCTCCCGATCCAACGGTATCTTTTTTCATAGATGCCACCAGATCATTTACACCTTGATAACCCAAACTATCGAGCATTGTAATGTTTGCAGTAAGTGTAAGCGAATCTATAGGATGAGCAACAAACAAACCTTCATTATCAACAATATACGACATGCCTGTTTTACCAATTTTTATACTTCCTGCTATTTCAGATATTTTTCTCAATGAAACATTTACACATAAGCAACCAATTACTTTATTATTACCATCGTGAACAGGAACTGCAATACTAAATTTCTTCTCGCCTGTAGAACGAGATAAGGCTGGATTTGTAACAAACACATCAGAACTACCACCTAAGATTGAAATTACATAATCTCTATCTTTTAAACTTTTCTCCATTTTGCCTTTTTTAGGCACATAATAGCTTCCATCAGGATAAACTAAGAAAACCATTGAGAATATATCTTTTCTTTGGTCCGATACATTTTGTAAAATTGGCTCAACATTTTTCCAATCCATTGAAGTTAACTGCGGTGTTTGAGCAATTCGGTGCAGCTCTTCGCCCAAGCCAGAAATAAGCTGCCCTACCTCTGCGGCTCTTGCTATTGCCACTTGCTCACTCAGCGCTTTGAAATTTTTATATTCATCTTTACTGTACTTAGAATATATTATAAAACCCAGTGGTAACAGTACAACCGTGAGTACAACTGCCAGTACAATAAACAATTTAGATTGCAATGATTTCATTTGAAATATTCTCTTATAAAGAATTGGTTTCTTTTTGTTTTCGTTGGTTGTTGTTTCCATAGTATTTTGTTGAAGTTGTTGTTTTATAAAGTTAAGAATAAATATTCTATCATAAAAATTTAAATTCAAGACAGTTATTACAAAAAAGAAAAAATAAAGGTTGCATTTATATATATTTCAAAGGTTAATCCATTAACAATATCTCGTATTACACAGTTTTTCAACCATATATAAATTCATTTTAAAATAAACTTCATTAAACAAATTAAGCTACTTCACAAAAAAATATGACAAAATACATGTTTTAAAGTAAGAAAAATTATCTTTAGAAACTATTATTAAAATTTCTAAAGTGAAGCACATTTTTGATTATATCCTCGAACTTGCACATAAAGGCTAATTGCTGTATCTTTGCAGAGCTATGCCATCACATGTAAACATACCTATATTTATTCCTGAAAAAGCTTGTCCGCACCGTTGTATTTTCTGCAACCAAGCAAATATTAGCGGTCAGAAAGTTGCACCTAAACCTTCTGAGGTTAAAGCCATTATAGATACCTATCTCAATACTATACCTTCTGATAGAAAAAAACAAGTAGCTTTTTTTGGGGGTAGTTTTACCGGTATTGCTATTGAAGAACAGAAAGAATATTTAGAAGTAGTAGCTCCATATATTGAAAACAGACAAATTGAAGGCATAAGAGTCTCTACAAGACCCGATTATATAGACATTACAAAGCTAGAGTTGCTTAAATCTTACCATGTAAAAGCTATTGAATTGGGAGCTCAGTCATTCAATCAGGAGGTTTTGCACTTGTCGTCAAGAGGACATACCGTAGAAGACACCATAAATGCAGCAGGACTAATTAATGAGTATGGGTTTGAACTTGGACTGCAAATGATGTTGGGTTTGCCCGGCGATACTGCCGAATCTGCAACTTTTACAGCCCAAGAAATAGTAAGACTCAAAGCTCAAACAACGAGAATCTATCCGGCACTTGTAATAGTTTAAACACCTTTGGAAATTCTTTACCAAAAAGGAGAATACACTCCTTTAAGCTTAGAAGCAGCAATAAAACAAGCCAAAACAGCGGTAGAGTTATTTGAGATAAATAATATTAAGATATTGAAAGTAGGACTGCACCCATCAGATGAATTGTGCAGCGAGAATAAAATTATAGCCGGTCCATTTCACCCTTCATTTCGCGAACTGGTTCTCAGCGATTTGTGGCTTGATAAGCTTCTAAAGACGGTTTCTCCATCTGATAAAAAAATAACGATTAGAGTACCTTATTCGGCAATAAATTACGCAATAGGTTACAACAGTTGCAATGTAGATACTTTGAAAAAATATATAGGTAATATAAAAATAAAACCCGATGCAAATCTTACAAAAAATGAGATTGCCTATAGCTATCATTGACAGCAGAACACCACCCACTGCAATAAGCAAATTATCAACATTATTTGAAACATTTTGCTTTACCGGAAACAATAGCACCTATGAAGCTATAAGCTGTCATCCTGATATTTACATGACTCATTGTGGCAGTGAACTCATTGTGGCAGCAAATGCTCCTGATGCACTAGTAGAAATGCTGCGCGCAAAGCAAATTGCATTCAGCTTTGGTAAATCAAAGGTCGGTTTTCAATTGACGGACTCGGCTTATTATAACAGTGTAATTACCGATAAATATTTTATTCATAAACAAGGTTTTACTGATATTTTAATTGAAAATATTTGCCAAAATCTGCAATTTATAAACGTACCACAGGCATATACTCGGTGCAGCCTTATTCATCTGAAAGACAATTGCTTCATATCGTCAGATAAAGGCATCATCAAGCAATTGGAAAAATATAATTTACAGGTGATTTATATTAATCCATCAAAAATACAATTACCTCCATACAAAAACGGCTTTATTGGCGGATGTATGGGTGTGTTTGGCAACAGACTTTTTGCAAATGGGAATTTAAATCTGTTGGTTGGTGGTGAAAAATCGAAAAAAGAAATAATTGATATCGGTATTGAAATAATTGAACTACATGAAGATACACCCTATGACGGTGGGGGCATATTTTTTATCTAAAATTTGGCTTTATACCTTATTTGCAGCTGTCTGGAGCGTTATTTTTTGGAGGAGTTTCATTGCTTGGTATCAAACATTTAGGGATGCCCCATATTCCTTTATACTCTGCAATAGAAATCTCATAACCATTGCAAGTCAAAAAAGTACCTTTGTGATTTTTTTTAATAATCCATGCCTCGCCTTGCCTAATTCGTTCTACAACGGTCTGGCTTATAAAAGTTCTGCTTGAATCTTTTATCTGCAATCCTATCGCTATACCTATCTCATTATTAAGCAAATCCATATTACCACTTACCGAATCGGGAAGAATACCATCTTCATTTCTGCGTTTCTTAAAGTCTCTGAAATTATCTTTTTCATGAATTTCACCAAGTCTTCTTGCTTTTCTAGGAGCAATTTCTTGCACCAAAAGTGCCATCCAGTATATGTGCCTATAAGCATCTACTTGTCCACCGACGGCATCTCTATCAAGAGAATCTGTTTTTGCCATTTGAAAAGCTGCTCGTTGCGCTTCTTTGCTTATTGTATATACTTTTTTAGCTACAAACGGATGTGCAACAGCCCACATAACTTTATGAAATGTAAGAGATTGAGCTGAAATTAATATTGGAAAAAGCACAAAAATCCCCATACTATTGAGCGCTTCTTTTGGAAACCAATAGTATGAGGGAAAATATTTTTGCTCGTTTTATTCAACGTTTACATACAATATGCTTATTCAATTACAATTACAAGATATTTTGAAGTTGCCCAAAACTCTTTAGGGTTAGTTATTGATAAGCTATCTATCTTCTCTGGAGTAGCTTTAATTAAACTATATGTGCTTGTTTGGTGCGAAGTGATAACTGATGCTTTTTTAGACATAATAGGTAAGCTATTGAACTTTGTAATATCTACTTTTGTGAAATATTCTTTATTGAAATCGTTTTTCAATTGTAAAACTTTATTTATACCCACAAAACCACCTTTTTTATCAAGTATTTGGTTAGCAATAAGTTCTTTTTTAGTACCTACTGCATAATATGCGGTATTCATCTCGTCTTTTTGACTAGAAATAACTGTTTCTCTTTCAGTTACAGTATTATACATAGAATCTATATTCTTGTATAGTGAATCAATCAATAAATCTTTTGATTTCAAAGTTTCTCTTAAAATAACAAGGGCACTGTCTTTTGCAATAAGTTCATTTTGCAAGTTTTTTATTGTTTTATTTAATTCAGAGATTTTAATATCAGAACGATTCAAATTTTTCTGCAATTGAGCAAGTTTTTGTTTGTTACTTTGTAACAACTCATAAATCTGAAGAATGTCTTGATTGATTTTTTCTTTTTTACTTTCATTGTTCTCAACACCACTCATGTTTTCAACAGAGAGTAAATTTTCTTTTTCTTTGATTTGAGCTAGATTAGCTTCAATTTCATTAAATGACGCTAAGAACTGGTTGATAGACGAGTCTCTGTTTACATTTACACGTGCAAGACTGTCATTTGTAGACTTTAGTTGGTTAACTTGTTCTTCATAATTTTCGCAAGAAAACAACAGTAACATAATAATTGGTAAATACAATAACTTTTTCATTTTTACTTTTTTTTAAAGGGGGTTAGAATTTATATTAATCTTTAGAATTATTTACTACTACTACTATTTCACCTTTCAATGGTTTTTGCTTAATGATTTCTATTAATTCAGAAACAGTACCACGCAAGGTTTCTTCAAACATTTTACTAAGTTCTCTACATATAACCACCTCACGTTCACCCCAATAAAGGAGCAATTCTTCCATAAGTTTGAGTATTCTATGTGGCGATTCATAAAAAATAATTGTTCTCGATTCGTCTCGCAAAGATAATAATTTTTTTTGTCGACCCTTTTTTTGAGGCAAAAATCCTTCAAAACAAAAATTATCATTCGGAAATCCACTGTTTATAAGGGCTGGCACAAAAGCAGTAGCTCCTGGTAGACATTCTACTTCAACTTCATTTTCAATACATGCCTTTACAATAAGATAACCCGGATCTGAAATTCCCGGTGTACCGGCATCAGAAACTAAGGCTGTAATCTCGTTTTGTTTTATCATTTCTACGGTAGCTCCTAAAGTTTTGTGTTCGTTGAACTTATGGTGCGACCGCATTTTGGTGCTTATTTCAAAATGTTTCAATAAAAAACCCGTTGTGCGAGTATCTTCTGCCAAAATAATATCGGCAGTTTTGAGTATTCTTAATGCTCTAAGTGTTATATCCTCTAAATTACCAATAGGGGTGGGTACTACAACAAGTTTGGACATAGTATATATTTAATTTATTTGTATTCGTTAAGTGCGAAGTAATTTGTTCTATTTAATAAATCTTCTATTTACAATTTCCAAAAACTTAAGTACCGTTTTATCTTCCTGATCCCACTCAAACCGGCTCTCTATATAGGTAAGTGCTTCATCAAATGTTTCAACTTTATTTAGAACCTCAATGGTTTTAGAATATTCATCGGCCAAACCACCAAACAGCTCTCTGATGTATTGAAACTTGTCATTTATACCAATAGCTTCATTCATTGTTTTTATAGGCTTCATTTGCAACTTTTGAGCTATAAAAGCTCCTGATGAATTTTTAGAAACAATATCATCGGTGCGTAAAGAACCTTTTTCTTGCTTTATTTTTGGGGCTGGTTCATTAACCAATTTTTTATTTTCTTCTTTTGGTACAACTTCAGTTACAACCTCGGTTTTTAATACATTCTTTATTTCTGGTTTAACAACTTCTTGCTCTACTACAGTTGTTTTTTTCTCTATTTCTAAAGGTGGGGTTTCTTGCAATATAGTGCTTTTTACTACTATTACTTCTTCTTTAACAGGTTTCAATTCCTCAATTAGAATTTCTTTTTTTTGAGGCTCTATCTCTGCTTCCTTTTTTATGTCTTTAGGCTGTTCTAGAGGTGCGTTTATGATTACTGTAGAAGCCTCTTTCGTTTCTTTAACTTCCTTTTTTTTAGCCAAAGCAATTTCAGCGGTTTCCTCTGCTTCAAAATCAAAATCTATATCTTCATCAATTAAACCGTCTTCTTTATTTAGTTTTTCTAATAAAACCATACCATCATAAAATTGTCTGGTTTTAGACAAAATCAAATCTATTTCTATCTGAGGTATTTTCTCATAATTCACAAAACGAGCGCAATAATCGTCTATTTCATTGAGCGTTTTTAGTAGGTTATACAAATGTTCTTTATTTGGCATAGAAAATAAATTTAGCAAAAATGAAAACTAATTATTGGTAAATTTAAGAATAAAAACATGGTAGTTAAAAAAATATTGTAAAGTTTCTTAATTTTTGGCGACTTACACAATAAACAATTATTAAACATTTAAAATAAATACAATAATGGCAAAAATTACATTCAAAGGATCGGCAATAGATACAGCCGGAGAATTACCAAAAATAGGAACAAAAGCACCTGAATTTTCATTAACAGGATCAGACTTAAGCGATATAGAATTATCAAAATATAAAGGTAAAAATATAGTGCTTAACATTTTCCCAAGTATAGACACCGGTGTGTGTGCTAGTTCGGTAAGGAAATTCAATGCCGAATTGAGCAAACTTCAAAACACCGTTGTTATTTGCATTTCAAAAGATTTACCGTTTGCTCAAGGTAGGTTTTGTGGGGCTGAGGGCTTGAGCAATGTAATTACAGCATCGGAATATAAAGACAATAAATTTTCTGATGCTTACAAAGTAAAAATTACAACCGGTCCGTTGGCAGGATTGCATTCGAGAGCAGTAGTTGTAATAAACCCAGAAGGTGTAGTTTCTTACACAGAACAAGTACCTGAAATTGCTCAAGAGCCAAATTATGAAAATGCTTTGAAAAGTATAAAATAAGAATTATTCGCGCTTCATATTCCTAATTTGATTTACTCAAAAGACCTGTTTAGTAAAGTTACTAGCAGGTCTTTTTTCATTTATTCCAATTCAAAATGAAACAAAATTTGTATCACAAAAAATAATTGTAATATATTTGTTAAAAAGTGCGTTTTTGAACAAAGGAGATATAAATATAATTGAAGAGATTAAAAAAGGGAATCCGCTTGTATTCAAAGAGGTGTATAGGTTGTATTATGCGCAACTATGCCGTTTTGCCTCCGATTATATTGAAGATGCAGACGAAGTTGAAGATCTCGTTCAAGATACATTGATAAAGATTTGGGACAAACGCGAAGAGTTAGCAATAACTAATCTTAAGAACTATTTGTTTACAAGTGTCAGAAATGCTTGTATTAATAGGTTGGAGCACATAAAAATAGTGCAAAATCACAAAGAAAAAAATATATCAGAAATAAAAATACTTGAATTAAAAGATGAAACATCAGACAATGATTTTATCGTAATAATAATATTATTAATGAAACAGTTGTACGTATTTTTTTACCTATAACTGTCTTATGTACATGGAGAACAAAGAAGAACATATTGAATATGAAACTTTAATTGTCAGATATTTATCCAACGATATCACCCAAGAAGAGTCTGAACAACTCTTGGCATGGTTGAAACAAAATCCGGAAAATATTAGAGAATTAAAAAAGTTACGCCATACATCAACTATACTTCACCAGAAGGCGAGTGTTCAGTTTGATGCTGATAGAGCATTTTCAAATTTTGAAAAAGAGAGAATATCTGAACCTAAAAAATTTAGTTTAAGAAAGATCGTTTATCTAACTGCTTCTGTAGCTGCCCTAATTTTATTGGTTATAGGTCTCGTTATTTTTAATACTAATAAAAGTGAAAATGAATTAATTATACTAGCCGAGACTCAAGATAGCATAACCGAATTTGTTTTAAGCGATGGCTCTTGTGTAACATTAAACTCAAATGCAAAAATCACTTCTATAAACCATTTTGATAAAGACCATAGAAAACTTTCATTAGAAGGTGAAGCATTTTTTGAAGTTGTACCAAACAAAATAAGTCCGTTTGTAGTTTCTGTTAACAACCTGACTATAACCGTTTTAGGTACTTCTTTTAATATTTTTTCAGATACCATATCAAAAAAAACAGTGGTTACCGTGAAGAGCGGAACAGTAAAAGTGACTCATAATACCGATTCCATTACAATAAATTCGGGCGAACAAGTTACGTTAAACCCAACCTTAACCCAGAGCTACACAGACATTGCAAACTGCGATGCATGGAAAACCGGACATATAATATTTCAAAATACAAAATTAATTTCGGTAGTAGAGACCTTAAATAAAAATTTTAATACTAATTTTGAAATTGCTTCTCCAGAATTGAAAGAATGTAAACTCATTGCAACATTCTACAAAACCGACGATATTGAGAAAGTAAAAGAGGTTTTATCTGTTGTACTGAGAGTTGAAATTAAAGAAGAAAACGGGAAACAATTATTGTACTCTTTAACACACAATGAAATTAAGAACTAGTCAAATATACCTTTCTATTATATTATTTTTATTCACAAGCAATGTAATTGCAACACCTCCGTTATTACAAAAGAAAATAAACTTAGAAATTAATAATGAAACAGTTGCCGATGTTTTAAAAAAGATAGAGCAGCTCACCTCAGTACGATTCATATACATGGCAGGACTCTTTGATACTGAGAGAGCTATAACATACTCATTCAACAATATGAGCCTTGGAAGTGCATTAGAAAAACTGGTGCTGTCTAAAGATGTACTGCTTTATATTGTTGATGACAAAATAATTTTCTATAAAAAAACCGACCCACCTCCCGGAAATAACGGCATAAGTTATTCGATAGCAAAACTTGAAGATACCCCAAGCAAAAGCCAACAAATAAGGAAACAAAACGTCTATTACGACACTATTCAGGTTGTTGTTTACGAACGCATTCCTGATGTAGTAAAAGACACCATAACCATCTATAAGTACGATACAATAAGAGTAAACAATCCATCAAGAACTTCAAAAGACGTTGATAAAATAAATGCAGATAATCGCTTTACAATATTTACAAATTTTGGGTTTATGCAACAAATTATTTCCGAAAATAATTTGAGCGATGAGTATTTTCTCCTGAAAGAGTCTGAAAGCAAAAAGGGTAATTTCTATACTCTGGGAATTAAGCTAAACATACTAAATAAAAAAGCATTCTCGTTAGAAACCGGGGTGCTTACTCAAAACCGAAGTTGGGAAGCATCTTATGATAGTGAACAAATTTTATATGATTATTCAAAAATAATTGGATACACAGAGAAAATTGAGTATAAAATGGAATGGGTGGTTGAATATTTCCATAAACCATATCAACCCGGATATCCTGACTGGCATGATGACATAGACTCAATGTGGAGGTTCGATACTACAAAAATAATAACCAAGATACCCATTTTTGCAAAAGACACTCTAAATAGTAAATATTCCGGTAAAAACCAGTTGCAGTTTATCCAGATTCCTTTACATATTAATTTGCACAAGCCAATTGGCAATAGATTTATTTTCAATGCTTCTTTGGGTATTTCTCTAGATTTGCTTATTGCATCAAAAGGAAATAGTATAAAAAATACTCAAAGACTTACCTCTTTAAATACAATTTATAAAGACTACGGATTTTCTACTCAGGCAGATGTAGGAATAGCCTATAAAATTACACCCAAACAATCTATTAGTCTGGGGCTTACAGGCGCTATTTCTCTGAGTAACTTACTTGAAAAAACCTATATTGCAAATAAAAGACAATTCTGTTATGGAATAAATCTATCGTACTCTATTCTTCTAAATCATTAACCGGCTGCTTTTTTATGTTGAACTCAACTATGTAATCATAAGGTATAGCCGGAACTATTGCCCAATTTCTATTTTCAATATACATTTCGCAATCACCTTCATAATTCTCTTCGATTTTATAAACAATGTTAGAGTTTATGGTATCCTTATAAACTCTGCGCTGAAAATGAGCACTACAACCGCTACCACCTGTTAAAAATGAAATTAGAGAATATTTAGAAAAATCTATTTCGGGCAGCTTTGCAGTATCACAATCTATATTATCATAATTGGCTCTAACTTTATCACCAAACTCTTGATACTCTTCATTAGTTCTAATCACATACATACCAATTTCAGTCTCAACTCTTCCATAAAAGCAGGTAGATAGAATATTATCTCTAAATATACATTCATCAGTTATTTCAACAAGTTCCGGCTCCGGCTGCCCTTTCTTGGTGCAAGAAAAAGAAAGTAAAATAATTGATAGTAATAGAGCTACCCTCATGCTCACAATTTGTTCAATAATAATTTTTTTACTCATAATTTATAAGTTTTTTATTATTGCAAACGTAGTGTATTGAAAATTATTATTAATTAAAGAATGATATATACCACTTATTTTGCTGTTTTTCTCCAATATTTAAGTAAGTGAAACTTTGAAATTTTTATAGTACTTTCATAAACTTAAAAATTACATAAACTCTTTTTAATAATTCAGTATGGATCCACTTTTCTTAAAAGCAATTCTTTCGCTTGTTATAGGCATTCCTGTAGGAATGGCTCTTATCAAATTAGTATTTAAAACAAGTATTTTTGCTAATATTAGTATTTTTTGGATGGCAAACTTATTGTTTGTAATCATCAACACTCGAATAGGTGGACAATTTGCAGATTCTTACCCATATCCACTTGTTTTTCTATTAAATATTGGTGTTTCCATATTACTTGTGTCAATGTCTTATATATTTATAACTAAGCCTATTAAGAATGTAATAGAGAAGTTAAAGTGTTTGTCGGAGGGCGATTTAGATTCAAATATATTGCCTGAAAATCTTAAACGAAAAAATGAGATTGGAGAATTAAGTAGAATTAATGTTGAAATCACAAAAGCATTTACTCAGGTTATTTCAGAAATAAACACAAGTGCAAATAAAATCACTTCGATAGGAAAAGATGTAAATCAGACATCAACAACACTGTCAGACGCATCGCAAAATCAGGCAGATTCGCTTCGCGATATTTCTGCTTCTATGGAGGAAATGATGACTCGCATAGAATACAATACTAAAGATGCAATTGAAGCAGAACAAGTTGCAAATGAGGCGCATAAAGCAGTGAGAGAAGGAAACGACTCTGCAGTAAAGGCACTTACTGCTATGAGAGATATTGCAGAGAAAATAAAAATAATCACAGATATTGCTTTTCAAACAAATATATTGGCACTCAATGCAGCAGTAGAAGCTGCTAGGGCTGGCGAACATGGTAAAGGTTTTGCAGTGGTTGCTGCCGAAGTAAGAAGATTATCAGAACGAAGTCAGACTGCTGCTAATGAAATTATTAAAATGTCGAATCGAGGAACAATTCTTTCTGAAGAAGCTATAAAAATGTTAGATAAAACCTTGCCATTAATAAATACTACGGCGAGCAATATTCAAAAAATATCAGTCTCCAGTCAAGAGCAACGGAACGATGCTTCGCAGATGAATAGTTCTGTTCAGGGAATAAATGCTTCTACTCAGAAGAATGTATCAATAGCATTATCAATGGCTAATGAGTCTAATGAACTAAATGAACAAGCAGAAAATTTACTTGAGAAAATACAATATTTTAAAATGTAGTAGAGAGAGCTTCTGTTTTGGGTAATGCCAAATAGAAATACTCAAAATTTTAATTGTTACAAAATTGGTGCAATTATATTGTATCATCTATTACTATACCGTACTTTTCTAGTAGTCCGGAAATACCGTGAATTGAAAATTTTGCTTTTTTAATTCTATTAATTTCCGGGTCGATGGAATAATTGAAAGAAGTACGAAAATCTGCTTTTTCAATTATTGTATTATCAAAAGTTGCTCTTGCTAAATCGCAGTTATCAAACAAAGAATCGGTCAAGTCGCACTCTGTAAAATCGGTTTCCTGCAACTGCGAATTCCTGAAGATTGTTTTTTTAATTTTAGTTTTATAAAACGTAGAATGATTTAAAATGCAATTGTCAAATCTGAATGAGAGTCCAAATTCATTACAATTGTCAAAACACAAACCCAGCATTTTGCAATCTTTAAATTTTATATCACGAAATGCAGTTTTAGTTAGTTTTACCATACTTAAATTGCAATCTATAAACTCACAATCGGTGAATTTATATTCCGACAAATCAGCATTAGAAAAGTCGCAATTGAGAAACCTGCAACACTCATACTCTACTTTTGCAAGTGGGTGATTTTTAAAGTCGAATTTATCAAATATCTTATCTTCAATGTATTCTGGTTCCATAGTCTACTATTGTTTACTTAAATCAAAATATGTTATGGAAGTGATAATTCATTTTCTTAAGAAAAATAAGATGTAATTTAGATGCAGTTACTTAATTAAAAAAATATGACACAGAGAAATTTAATACCCTGTTTTTCCTAATATCAATAACAGGAATGGTTTCATCTGTAAATTTTGGAACACAATTTACTAGCCCTAAGGAGTAATTAACATTAAATAAAACTTTATTTAACTGATAACCAACTCCGAAATTTATTCCAAAATCAAAAGCTCTAAATAATCCATCAGTATTAAATTTATCTAAATACATTTCTAGCTCGTCATATTCAAATTTACCAAAAACAGGTTTTAAAGTATACGATTTTTTATCAAAAAAATCTTCACTATCGTACTCCTTTCCAAAGACTTCATACGAAAAGTCTTGCTTAGAACTTCCGCTCAAACCAATTACGAAATACGGACCAGCTAAAATTTGGAAACCACTTTTTTTGTAAACGAAATTTATTGGTACTTCAATATAGTTATAATTAATTACAAAATAACCTTTATAATTAGATACATCTAGATTTAAACCATAATACTTAAAGAATTCCTCCATTGTTTTTTCATAATCTATACTACATCCTTTTTTACTATAAAGTAAAGCAGGTTGCAAACTTAAAGTATTTTCTAAAAGTGAAATATCAGTAATTATACCAACATGAAATCCACCTTTAAATTTTGATACGTATGCTGTTCCATAACTTTTGTCTATATCAAATTTTATAGTAGATAGATTTCCGCCAGCCTTAATACCAAATTTAACTTGTGCAAATGCTTGTCTTGAAAAAACAAATACAATAAAAATTAACAATAAATAAAATCTATTCATTTTTTTACATTTTTTAATTTTCGAACTACTTTAATTTGTATGATTATTAAAGACAAATTCGTTACCCTTAATCATTTTAAAATTATATAACATTTTTATTTAAACCCTACTAATTCTCAATTTTTTCTTTTGTAAATCTTTTAATATCAAAATTTAACAGTGTTTCAAACGTATCTTTTCGTTCATTGCAGTTTTCTTTTTTGCAATTAGTGCAGTATTTTTGAAAACACTCGTCGGTATGCAAATTGAAAACAATATCTTCAGAGAAATTTGTAATTAATAAAGACTTTAGCTTTTCTCCTTCCCTGTGTGCGTCTGATATTGAAATATTCCAAGGTAAAACCAAATCGCAATTTATATGAAATACATTTCCGTATTTTATAAGCTTAAAGTTATGTATATCAATCCATTCATTGGGTTTGTTGCTATCTATAAGTTTTCCGAATTTTTCAATTAATTTAAAATCGGCTTCATCCATTAAATTTGATGTGGTTTCTTTAAGTATTTTAAGTCCGGTTACCACAATTATTGTCCCGAAAACAAGGGCAATCAAGCTATCTAACCATGCCAATTTGGTGTAATACAATAGCGTTAAACCTATCACTAAGCCTATAGAAGAATAGGTGTCAGATTGTAAGTGTTTACCACCTGAAATTAAAGCTATTGAATTATTTTTTCTGCCAACTTTTATACTATACCAGCCTATTAAATAATTTAACAAACCTGCAATTGCAACTATAAAAATTCCTATATCTAATTGCGTAACTTCCGAAGGATTAAAAAGTCTTTTAACTACTTCAAAAATTATAATCAGACCTGCTATTATAATTAAAAACCCTTCTACCGAAGCCGACAAAAACTCAGCTTTCCCGTGTCCGAAGGGGTGATTATCATCTTTAGGTTTTACGGCTATATATATACTATACAATGAAATAAACCCAGTTACTACATTTACAGTACTTTCAAGTGCATCGGTTAGAATACCAACTGAATTTGTTAGAAAATAGGCGGCTAATTTTCCTGCAAAAATTATAAATGATGAAATTGCAATAATTCTTTGTACTTTGAATTTCAACAGAGGATTGGTCGCTGTTTTATTAATTGTGCTTTCCATATTTTACTGCTTAAAGATATCTTTTTACTTTTGTTTTATAATTGATGAATTCACTACCAAATCTACTTTCCAAAAATTTTTCTTCTCCCAAAATTATCAAATGATACACAACTATGCTATAAACTCCCATTAATGCAATCCAAATATTGCAAGTATAAAATACTGCAGCTAGTGTTATTAAATTAAAGCCAACATACATAGGATTTCTACTAAATTTGTAAAGTCCGTTTGTTTTAAAATTTGTACTTTCAGTGGGTAAACCTAATCGGGTTGATTTACCTAAATTTATCAAACTTACAATAGTAAAAAGTAACCCAATAGATATTAAAACAATTGATATTATTTTAGTGAAATAAAAGGCATTAAAACTAAACATATTAACATTAAAAAATGAAAAAATTAAAATTATCCAAGTTTAATATCCTGAAATTTTACCTGTATAAAAAACTAAGGGATTAATTGTTGTATTTCCTATTAGATTCATTTTGTTTTAAGATTAAATGGTTATTAATAGATTTATATTTTATTAGACATATTAGAATTTTTATTCACTAAATTTTTATCTCTCCATCAATCCTGTATCCATCAGATATATTGTAGCCTGTCAAACTATTTTCTGTAGATTGAATTACAATATAAATCATTCCGCTTTCTGAATCATTACTCAAAGTTCTGCTACCATTTGTAGAAACTCTAACTATAGAACCTTCTGTGATTCGAAATATATCATTATCTACCTGATATTGACCCGTTCCTTTTAGAAAGATATAAATCTCTTCGTGTTTCTTATGCTTATGTAAAAAATTTATGGTTGTCTTAGCAGGTAATTCCATAAAAGAAATCTCTGAACCACTTGCTTTTAGAAGTTCTCCGATAAACAATTTATTTTCTACTGTATGCCCAAGTTTGGGGTGAACAAAAGAATAATCTGATAATTGATTAAGATTACCAATATTAATGGCTTTATAATTATCGCCTTCTGAAATTACTTTTATCATACACTAAACTATTTTATTTATAAAACTTGAAACTACTGCTCAATAATTTAATAAAATGCTTGATTGATTTTAAAAAATTACTGATAAAATATCTAATATTCAAACAATTAGATAAACTTATACACAAAAAAGAAATTGCCACACAGGGTTTTCCCTATATGGCAATTTAAATCCTATTTTCAAATGCACAAAAAATTATGCTATTTTAACGATGTTAATTTTGACTATTTCTATATTGTCTTGAGTTACGTTTTTCAACCAAGCCATAAACAATGCGGAAATGATAACCATAAACAGCAAAGGTCATTGCATCGGTAAATAAATGCGGTTTGTTGAAGATAGTCCAGAAAAATAGTTTCCAATATTCTCTTCTGCCTTTATTCAAAATACCAATTACAATGATAGCTCTTACAAATGCGCGAATATCAGAATAAACTAATTTCTTAGGTTGCAATTGTTTTTGATTATAATTGTATAGGAATTGCTTAATTCGTTGGTAATAGGGCTTTGCCGAATATATGTTTGTTATTATTGTTTTATATCCATCAACCAATTCTACGGCATCCATTTTAGGAATAAAATTCATAGACATATCAGTATTGCTACCGGTGGCTTCAACGGTTAAGCGGTTTTGCTCTTCCATTTGTTGATACAGCTTAGTGTTTTTAGGTGCATTAAGCAGACCAACCATTGCCGATACAATTCCGCTTTGTTGGATGAAATCTATTTGTCTTTGAAAAACAGTTTCTGAGTCGCTGTCGAATCCAACTATAAATCCGGCCGACACCTGTAAACCTGCACTCTGTATAGTTTTTACACTGTGAAGTAAATCTCTGTTTTCGTTTTGTTTTTTATTGCAACTATGAAGCGATTCTTCTGCTGGCGTTTCTATTCCAATAAAGGTAGAGTTGAAACCTGCATCTATCATCATTTGCATCAATTCTTTGTCGTCGGCTAAGTTTATTGATGTTTGGGTATTGAATGTAAACGGATATTTGTGAGCTTCCATCCATGTTTTCATTGCCGGAAGCAAATCGGTTTTTATTTGTTTTTTGTTGCCAATGAAATTATCATCTACTATGAAAATAGAACCTTTCCATTTTAAATTGTACAGAGTGTCTAGTTCATTAATAATCTGACTGGTGTGTTTCATTCTAACCTTATGTCCAAAAAGCGATGTGATTTCGCAAAAATCGCAAGAAAACGGACAACCTCTCGATACTTGAATATTCATAAAAGCATATTCTTTTCTATTGAGCAGATGATAATCTGGGGTAGGTGTAAGATTTAAATCGGCAAACTCTTCAGTTTTATAAACTCTTTGCAGGGTATTATTCTCTAAATCTGCTAAGAATTGAGGCATTGTAATTTCAGATTCATTTAGAATGAAGTGAGAAATTAACGGATAATTGTTGTATTCCTGAGTAAAAAGAGGACCACCTGCAACAACTTTGGTGCTGTGTTTTTTGCAGAGGTTAAGAACCTTATCTACAGACTCTTTTTGTATATACATAGCACTTATAAATACATAGTCTGCCCATTCAATATCTTTAATATGAAGTTTATTAACATTCATATCTACCAGTTTTTTATTCCATGTTTTTGGTAACATAGCAGAAACGGTAATTAGCCCGAGAGGTGGAACAGCTGCTTTTTTTGATATAAATTTCAATGCGTGACTAAAACTCCAAAACGAATCGGGGTATTGGGGGGATACTAAAAGTATATTCATGATAATTTTAAAAATATAAATAATTGCAAATATAACTTTATTCCTGAACCTTTTGCTTATAATATGGTTAGCATATTATTTTTGGCGGTAATATTATCTATTTTGGGGTGAAATATAACTTACATTTTTCTCAATAATTCGCCCCGTTATTTGTAACAGATAGATATTATGCAACTTAACCATCGCAAAACATTCATAAACATCAGTACATTAGATTTGGATAATGGTTTAAAATTAATGAGTTCGTTTCCTTTTTTATGTAGAAATATTCTAAGGTCAGCTCGTGAAAAAAAAGGTGAAAATTGGAAGAATTGGATAAAAACGGGAGAACTAGAAGATTTACCTGATGAAACATGCAGGATATGCAGGAATATGGAAGGTATATGGTTTTATTACGCGCCGCGCAGAATTGCAAGAACCGATTAAGAGCTTGTTAACAATTATTATTCATTTTTTTATCAATTACTACAAGGGTTTTAGAATATTTATCTTGAAACCCAATTTCATTATCAATGAAAGAGTAAGAATCAAAAGGTATTAATCGGCAAAATGTCCGTTTAATAATAACTTTTAAATTTGGCTTATCTCCACTATTTGTAATCACTTTTGTTCTTGTAATAAATTTACCGATAGTCCTTGAGTATAAAGTCTCGAATACTATATAATACATGAAATATACAAGTACATACAAAGCAATAAATATATAATTATTTTGCTTTAATGAACCCGAAAAAATCATTACTAAACTTAAAACAACAAACAAAATAACAATAATACTAAGTTGGTCAAGTAGTAAATTCTGTATTCGTTTTGAACTAGTTGACAATGTATATGTTTCACTAATATGTAGATTCTTAGAAGTTTTAATTGTATCAAGCGACTCTAAATCAATTTCTTTTAAATCTGTAAGTTGGTAATTACTATGAAATTGAACGTTCGCAGATTTACTTGCTATAGCGAGAACATTAAGGAGGAAACTTGTTTGCAATTTAGTTTTTTCTATGCTTCTATTTGATTTCTCTATACGAATTTCAAAAAGTTTTTTCACTCCCTTGAATGCAATATAAAGATTATCATTTTGTACATTCCATTTACCATTCAGTGAATTAATAGTTTTAAAATCAATTGCATCTTTATCAATCTTTGAAACAAAAACAAAAAAACCTTCAAAAACGCACGTCAGCCCTTTCATTAATCTCAGTTCAGACATTTGAATCTCAGTCTCATTAAATGAGCCATATATTAAATTTCTGCCCTTAAAATCTGTAATTTTACCTTTGAATAGCCCAGAATCAACGATTATTTTATTCAAAATTCTGTTTTGTGGTTTGTAACCAAGCTCTTCAGAAATTAGCTTAATTATATTTCCCATCAATTTAAGCTTGTATGTACCATAAAAGCTTCTTTTAACTTTTGATGATAATAATGATTCATTATTTGCCCAAAGCAGAATTAACGCGGAAAATACAATTATTGTACTACAAACAATAATACCGGCTAACAGTGATGAGTCTTTTATGATACTTGGAAATATATCAATAACGGTATAGAGAGTAATTATCGAAAAAATTGTAAGTTTAATCGAATAGGCTTTTTTAAGAAGTTTACGCTTTTCGTTTTCAACAAATTTAAATAACTCGTCGTTTTCTTCTACTATTGTTTTGTAGTTTAAGCTCATTATTACTGTTGATAGTGTTAATTACGTAGCACTTGTATTTTAATTGCATTCATGAATTTATTACTTTAAAAGTATAAAAAAATGAAAAAACATTAGTATCTGTCATTTCTTCGTTTAAATCATTTACTTCTGAAGTACAAAAAACAGAAACGTTGTTTTTTCAATCAAATCCAAAAAATCAACTCTTGACAATCCAAAAACTAGTACTGTTATTCCTGATGAAACTTTTCTTAATTTATAAAGCTTTTCCTATTGTCAGTCTATCGATTAGCCGTTGTATTTTTTCTACAACCCTAATTTCTTCATTTTATTAATTAGTTCGTTTTTATCAACTTTTTCAAATATCGGTGTATATGTATCTTTCGTCGGTTTTGCTTCAAAACTTGTAAAGTAGGTTTCCTCGTTTACAATTTTAAACCCTATAATCAGGGCATTTTGATCTAAAGGGATATTGTTGAACACTCTAATCTTTGAAATATCATTATATAAGTTTGGTCGCATTATTGAACGATTTCTATTAAACAATGCAAAGTAGCTCTCATACACAGTTTCTACAAGAATCTTTATATCACTTATGCGTGTATTACGATAAAACTTATCACAATTTATCCATCCTAACTTATTTGTCCTAAAATAAAACTCACTTTTAAATTCGTTTGTTTTCTTATATTTTTGAATTACAGAATCGTTTTGCATAAATGTATCATATTCTGATTTTGTTGTAATTCTATTGTTTTTATCCACAGGAAGTCCACCGTCAAGAACAAAATTAAATGGAACAGATAATCTAACTGAAACTGGTTGCCCTTCTTGAGTGCCAGGAGTCCAAAGCGGTGTTGAACTAATTGCACGTAATACTTCATAATCCAAAGAAGGATGAACACTTTCTAAAATTACGGGATTTTTAATTAAACCATATTCGTCGATTGTAAATGAAACTATCACTTTACCTTGAATTCCATTTTCCTGTGCAATAATAGGATAATTTAATCGGGAATTCACATAATTTAAAAAAGCACTTGTGCCTCCACCCAGAAAAGAAGGCGTGTTTTCAACAACTTTCAATATTATCATTGAATCATCAATTCGTGAATCATTAGCCAATTTCCAATCTATACCATTCTCCGATTTATTGCCAGTAAATATTGACATTGAATCACTTTCGGTTATTTCCCTAAAATGAATTTCAATATTGGAATTATCTTTAATGACACATTCCTTTTCGTGGAAAGTTGCTTGAATAAACAACATTCCACCTGTCTCAAGAATTTCATTTCCTGATTGAGTACTTAGGTTTGCATCAATCATTTCATGAACTGCATAATATTCTGTAATTTCTAATTTTAACAGTCCTTGGGGGGAAGATTTTGTGTCTTTTAAAACCAAAGTGTTATGCGGAATTTTAATCTTAGTTCCTCTAGAACATTCAATAATTGTGTCTTTCATATTATCAATCATGAAGCTTTGGGGCTTTTTATAATTTGGTTTTTTTTCTCGATAATTTGTTTTAGAAAATGTGATGTCAACTTTTCTAAACTCAGAATCATTTGAGGTACTTTTCTCTTCCCCGAAATTTATCTTTTCTATTTTTATTTTTTTATCTATTTTTAGAAAAGCATTTTCAACGGCTTCTAATCGTTTTTTAACTAATAATTTATTATAATCAGCATTTCCAACTGTATCTGCAAATCCTGTAAGATTGACATCTTTCGGTTTATTTGTTCTTATGAAATCTTTTAAAGAAGTTATTGATTTATCATCAAGATCTGATTTATCAAACTCAAAAATTACTGTAAATGTTTGAGAAAAACTCAAAATCGATAATATTGCGAATAGTGAAATTAAAGTCAGTTTTTTCATGTCATTTTCTTTTGTTTCTCTTTAAAGTAAATACGATAAATTAAAGCAGTTATTGTGAAGACCGTTCTTTAATATTACTTCAAAATTCTAGTATTACCTTAAGTTGATACATTCCATTAATCAACACCCAATTTTTTCTATAAAAATGATTTTTCTGTAGCTATAACAGAGATTTGTCATTGTGGTTTTGAAATGTTATTGTTTAATGTTTTATTCGGTTTCAAAAATAATCAAATTCTGTATATATCAAAATTATTGAGTACAGGTTTTATTTCTAATAATGAAAGGTTGGTGATAATTTAAACGTTTTCTAATACGCCCTTATGCGAGGTTTAGCTACGTGCTTATCTGAACCTCGCATACGGGCGCTTAACATACGCCCGTATCAGCACCTCGATGTAACGTTAGGTCGCGTCACAATGCAATAGTATGCAGCTTTAATATCAAAGGCTTGTCAATAAATAATCGAATTGACAAGCCTTTTTTGTGTTTCGTCTATGGTCAAAATTTCGTGGGAGCACAAATATATAATAATAACTTCAGCAATGACTCTGATGTTGGCAATGTGCAAATTAGGTATTTTAGAGAAAATTCAAGAATTTTATCTACCTGCTTATAATAAATAGAGGGTGTAACTCAAAGTCACACCCTCTATCAGAAAAACAGCAATCACCTCTCTGTCACTGCTGTATCTATCTTACCAGAAATACACTTCCGTAGGTTTTGTATTCGCCTTTGTCTTCTATGCCTTGCCATGGCTAACCGTCTATAAATGTGGCTTCTATTTTCCAAATATATGAGCCGCTTTGCATCAGTTTGCCGTCATAGTTTCCGTCCCATCCTTCGGCAGGGGTGCCTAAGTCGGTGAGCTTGTCTGAATACCAAATAAAATTACCCCATTTGTCGTATATCCATATCTTATACGTTTTTAAGCCTAAGCCTGTGGGGTGAAACCATCGTACGTAAATGGCATCGTCGGTTGGGGCAAAGGCGTTGGGTACATACAGTGCCATGAACTGATCCATAAAGATTTCTTTGATAATGGAATCTACGCAGTTAAACTCGTTTTTGGCCATGAGCATAACATCATAATAGCCATACGGATAGTTCTTCTTTATCTGTTTGTAATATTCTATTTCTTTCTGATGGGTATATTCCGGATCGTCTGGGTAGTTGAAGTTCCAATAGTAGTCTACTGACAAGTCGCGGCGGTATTCTCCATCGGTTATTGGGGTCTTGGTCGATTTGTTTCTGAAATAGACCGACTGGTCGCCGGTGAAGGCTTCAAAGGTAAAATCCGGACTTGGTGGCACTGCCAACGATACCAACATACTGTTGCTGTTTCTACAGCCGTATGGGTCGGTCTGGGTTACTGTTAGGGTGTCTATGCCTTGATTCTTCCAGTCTATATAGATTATCGGCGAATTGTCGGCACTTCCCGTTGGTACGTAGGTTATTTGCTTGCCGGTTACTTTCCAACTGAAATGGTAGTTGAGGGTTTCAACGGTATCTACGCTATAGGGGGTTTGCAGTCGTGGCACACAAATGGTGCTGTCGCCTATGATTGCAGGGGTTGGTATCTTGCGTACTTCTACTTCTTTTACCGTTGGCGGACCTTGGCAATAGCGGTTGTATGCCAGTACTTCTAGTTCATAGATTTCTCCGCCTTGTAAATTATTCATTATAAGGGTATCGCCTTCATAAAGGCGTATGCCTTCTTGGCTCCACACGATGCTGTCGGTGCGTATATCTGTCTTGGCTATCAGTGGCGAGAGGTCTTCATTCACACAAATGATGCTGTCGCCCAGTATCTGTGGGGCTTCGGGTATGGCTATCAGCTCATAGGATGCTTGGGCGGTGTCGCCCGGACACTCATAGTCGTTGGTTATGATAGCTTTGAAAATGCTCACACTGTCGGCATACAGCCACTGGCGCTGCAGGGTGAATTCTTTTTCTTCTGTTTTTTCTAGCAATATGCCGTTATGGTCGAACCATTGCACGGAGGTACCTAGCGGAAACAGGGCTACCATAAAGTATCGCTCTGCTTGGTCGCAGCTCTCTCCGCCTTGCAGCGTTGGGGTTTGCGCTTTGGGCATGATGCTTATATTCGCCGGCACGGGCGGACTCTTACAACCGTTTTTGGTCTGTGAGGCATAGTAATAATCTTGCCAGTCGCTCGGTATCTCGGGCAATAGGTTGTTGCCACTCTTAAATACGGCAGAGCTGGTATCAGGCTCCAAATACCATTCTATATTTTCTCCATTGGCTACAAATTCGCTTGGGGTCTCCTGACCTTGGCAGTAGCTCTGCGGACTATTCTCTATGGTTGGCGGCGGAGTGTTTATAATAGTTAGTTTCACCTTTACCGGAGAACTGTAGCAGCCCAAGGTTGTGTTGTACTGGCGCACCCACCATGCGTATTCGCCTACGGTATTGTTAAACGGTGGCTGAAAATTGCTGAGTCCGCTGTGTATGTAATTTGAAGTTGCATCGGCATTATTATTATACCAATGCAAGGTAGATATACCTCGCATAGAGCTGCTACCGTTCCATACTTTGGCGGTATCGGCATGCAGACTTGGTATTGGGTTGTAGTCGCATATAGTATAGTCTTTTACTGTTGGCGTTCCTACCGGACAACCCGTAATGGTATAAACCACCGGAACATACGGACTCACGCATCCCCAAGGTTCTAGTATTTGATTTACATAAAACGTAAAACTACATTCGCTGCTGTTGCAATCAAGTGTGGGTTTGTAGATAGCGCCTTCACCTATCGGGTTTTTATCACTATCGTACCATTTCAGGCTTCCTATGCCACTGGCGGTAAGATCTTCATAAGGCAAATAGCCTATGATACCACTATATGATTCTTTTGCAACAGGAGGGCCTATAGAATGCACCTCTATGCTTGTACTTGCTTTTGCTTTACAGCCAAAACTATTAGTCCATTCTACACCTATGGGGTAGTTGCCATCGGCCAACAGGTTCGGATTAAAATATGCTGCCGAAGCTTCTTTCTCTATGCCTTGTGTGGTATAGAACTCATAGCTGCCTCCGGTATTGCGCAGGTCTTGCACGGTGATCGGGGTGCGTGCTGCATCGTTGCAGATATGCGGGGTTACGGTAACTTCGGGCTGAGGTTTGGGGTTTACAACCAACCATGCGGTATCGGTCTTAGGGAACGGGCACTGTGCGTTACTGTGAACCACTACCATTACCTCTGTTCCGGCACTAAGGGTATCGGTAGAGAGATAGGCGGCTTGGGTGGGCAGGGTTTTGCCGTTTATCAGCCATTCCAAGCGCGGTTGCAGACCGGCTCCGTAGATACTATCAGAAACAAAGGTGGTGAGCGTCTTTTCGCAGATACTACTCGGTGCGGCTCGCAATGCTACGTTTGGCGATTCGTAAGGTACCAGATTCAAAACCAAGTCGTCTTCTACCGGCAAAGGTAATACACAGGCTGCTGTTGGCGTTACCACCAAACGAACTCGTGCTGTTTTGTGCAGGGTATCGGTTGCAATGAAATCGGTATTATAAGCCACCGCAATATCATTTACATACCATTGTTTAATAGCATTCGGGCCGGTATTGCCAATATCTGCTACCGAAATGGTAATAAGTTCGCCTTCGCAAACATTGTTTTTATCGGTTTTAATTTTCACATACGGGCGCAACAGTTCCAATACTTTAACACTGGCTTGTGCCGGAGCTACGCAACCATTGGCATCGGTCCAGACTATTCGTATGGGGTATGTTCCGGTACCTCTATTAGGGTCGAAAAAATAGCTTCCGCCCTGCTCTACCAAGCCCGCCGTTGGTTCTATGCTATAGCTTCCACCTGTTGGTAGTTGGTTTACTATGCTTATAGGGGTTAGTCCGCCATCGCTACACATTTCGGGTTCTACCGTAATTTTTGGTTGCGGCAGTGGTTTCACTAAAACCTCTGCGGTATCTGTATCAGGGAGCGGACAAGGGGCATTGCTATGGATTACAACAGTTACTCTGCTGCCTGCACTCAAAGTATCGGTTGAGATGGTGGTCTGGTTGGTTCCCACTTTTTTGCCATTGACAAACCATTCATAACTTGGGTTCATTCCCGCTCCACTCACATTGGTGGCGGTAAAACGGGTATACACCTTCTCGCAAAGGTTGGCAGGGTCGGCTTGCAAATCTACATTCGGTGCGCTATAAGGCAATATATGTACTAGTAAACTATCGGCTACCGGAATATGAGAAATACAGTAATCGGTTGCGGTTAATTTCAATTTTACCTCTGCCAGATTGCTCAAGGTATCGGTAGTAATTTTGGTTACTCCCGTTGCCACAAGCTTATCTCTTACATACCAGTCGAAGCGTGGGTTATTGCCCGCATTATCGAGCGTAGACACCGAGAAGGTTATTGGGGTATTGGGGCAGACATTATCTTTATCGGCACGTATCTTAACTCTCGGGTAGATGAGCTTTTGCACCGTAACGGTCGATGTGGCGGTTGCTTTACAGCCGTTGGCATCGGTTCCGGTTACTACATAGCTTGTTGTTGCCGTTGGCGATACTGTTATAGGTGTGCCTAAGCCGGCGCCATTGCTCCATGTGTATTGCGTTGCGCCTGTTGCGTATAGCTGGACTGTCTCGCCTTCGCAGATTGAACCGTTGGTGGCGGTGACAACAGGTATGGGATTTACATCAATAGTAACAGTATCTGTTTTCAATACATAATCAGAAAAAACAATGTCATCAATAGCAAAATCATTACCGTCAGGTTTCGTGTTTTGATTTTTAATACTAATAGATATTTCTTGGTCAACAGGCGATGTCCAAAGTGTATAATAATACATCCAATCATCTTCATTTTTAGGTAACCTTATATTTCCAAAAGCTTCACCATTAATAAAAAAATATAACTCAGCCGGATTTAATAAGTCATTTTTAACGTTTTTAAGCCACAAAGAAAAAACATAATCTTCGCCTTTTTTAACAACTACAGTAGTTCTATATACATCAAGCCCTAACGCTTCGCTTCCGTCTACAATCATCATATTTCCGGTGCCAGTAGTATGATCTGTAAAACTTCTTGCCCAAGTAGGTCCGTAAGGTCTTGGATTTTTACCAATAGTGTAATAACCATAATATATTGCAGTAGGGGAATAAGTATAATTAGAGCCAAAACCAATGTTTCCAATTTCAAAATCACCATTTGTAATAATGTTTGAATTGGGAAAAATAGAAGTAGCAACATAAGAAACTTTAGAAGTTGGCGTAATTACATTTGATAAATTACCTGGATTAGCTATACCAGTAATCGGTGTCCATCCTTTAAATTGTCCACTTGTAACGGCTGTAATATTTGTAGAAGCCCCTAGGCAAAGAGCAGTATCGTTTCCTGCATCAAGCAAACATTCATTTGCAATTACATTATACACGAGCACAATAGTTGCAGTATCAGTTGTAATTGTAACGGAATAAAACTGGTCGCCTAGAACCAATGTTGATAAATTGATCGTAGTAGAACCATTAGACCATAGGTATGATTTGCCATTTGCAGGATTCAGAATAATATTCTCCCCTTTACATGTATTTATTTTCAGAGTATCAATAAACTGCGCATTACCCACAAAAGTAGATAAGAAGCTCAGTATAACTAATACCATTTTTGAAATTGTAAATAGAATTGTTTTCATATAATTTCTTTGTTTAATATTCTAAAAATATTAAATTCAAACTTGCATATTTTTATTAAAACACCAAAAAACCAATATGTTACCATTTTTATACTTCTTTTTTTGCATAGCTTCAGTTTACAAATCGAGTGTTTGTCGAAAATATGCTTTACCAACATAATTGTAGTATTAATACTCAAATGTCGTAATACTATATATAATAGTGTGTGATTTTTGTACCAAAATAATAGTAATATAAATCCTATATTTTAAAAATTCCTGTATTCATGAACTATACAGGATTTGAAATTAAATTCTTTTTCAAAAATATTTTACGTTTAGAATTGTAAAATAGATGTGGTTTTTTAAAGAAAAGGTAAGGCTTGATTTTTAAAATATTATACAATTTTAATTCAATAGATTTCATAGGCAGCAGATACATACATTCTTTTCTAAGACTTAATTGGCAAAAGTAAAATGACAAGAAAAAAAGTAATCAACTATTTTCCTTATGCTTGGACATAAGGCCTGCTTTATATTCTGAGGGTGTAACCCCATAATGCTTAATAAAGCAACGTGAAAAATAAGAGGGATCAGAAAATCCGGTAGAAAATGCAATATCAACAATCTTAGCATCTTCAATACTAAGCAATTCGGCGGCAGCTTGCATTCTTAATTTGATTAAATAATCTTTGGGTGATATGGTATAAAACTGCTTTACTTTTCTGAATAACTGTGTACGACTAAGATTTAAATCAGAAGCCATATCTTCAACAGAATAGTCGTTCTTAGCTATATTTTTATTCAATAATATTTCAAACTGATGTATGAAATCATCTACAACCTCTTTGTTGTCGGCACTTAGAAGTCTACTAGTTAATGTTGCATTACCAACTGTGCTATTACAAAGTTTCTTTACATAAGCCAACAGAACCGTCTTACTAACCGTCTTTTCGAAAAAAGCATCGGCACCGCACAGGTACGATTGTTCTTTTATAGAATCTTCAAATTGCGATGAAATAAGTATAACAGGAATGGTGCTCGTATTGCTGTTGTTTTTCAGCTCTTTACACAAAGTAAAACCATCTATTCCGGGCATAATAATATCAGAAACTACAATATCTACTTTTTGGGTTTTGACATACTCCAACAATTCAGAAGCTTGATTAAACAAACGAACATTATAGTCGTAATCTAAATACATACCAAACATGTTGAGTATTTGCTGATTGTCCTCAACTATGGCAATAGTCTTTTTTGAAACATCGTGAATTCCAGACGGAACATCGTTATGCGAACTATCTGATTCTATAGGTTCTATAGGAATACTAATAAAGAAAGATGTTCCCTTATCGGAATAAGATTGCACTCGAATATGCCCCTTATTTTTCTCAACAAAACCTCTACTCAGAACCAGTCCCAATCCGCTACCTTTATAAAGACTTTTTGGTTTAACTTCCGAATCGTTTTTAGCTCCAAATAACTCTTCCAGCACTAGTTTATCAATACCTTTTCCTGAATCTCTAATTTGAAAAACAACATAATTTTCTTCAATATGTGTTGAAATAAAGACAAATCCGCCTGAATCGGTAAATTTCAGCGCATTATTAACAATATTTCTCAAAATGGTAACCAGCATTTCCTTATCGGCATATACTTTTTCTGCCCCATGATTTGAATAAGAAATAGATATTTTTTTGTCCTGAGCCACATGAGAGTATGATTCAACAACCAGATTTACAATATCAGTCACCCCACAATATTGCGGAAAACATTCAATAGAAGTAGATTGAGAACGAGCCCAAAGAAGTAGATTATTGAGTAAATCGGAAGTGTTGTTTACAGCCTTAAAAATATGAGAAATATAATTTTTCAACTTTACATTAGATGAGTCTTTAAGCTCCTCAAACATAATATTAGCCATTGATTGTATTGAGATAAAAGAATTTCTCACATCGTGTGTGATAATTGAAAACAACTGCTCTTTGGTTTCATTTACCGATTTGAGGGTGTTATTAACCTCAGCCAGCTCCTGCGATTCCTCTTTTAATTCTTTGGTTAAATCTTCTAAATCTTCTTTTTGATTAATAAGAAGCAAATTGCTTTCCTCCAATTTAGCAGAAATATGTCTGAGTTCAGAATTTTGTTCTACTATTTGCTCCTTTTGCAAAAGCAATTCTTCTGTTTTTAATTTCACATCGTGCTCTAATTTAATCTTTTGCTGACGCAAATTTCTTAACCTAAAGCCATAAATAGCATACGCCAAAAAGAGCAAAACAGAGAAAAGACCTAGTTTAAAGTACCATGTCTGCCACCAAGCAGGTAGTATGATAATATGGATTTTTTTCTGAGTAAAATTTTGAGCATCATATTGCCAAGCTTTTATCTCTAAATCATAAGTACCACTTGGCAAATTAGTAAATGTAACTTCTTGTTTTTGACCTATATTATTCCAATGATTATCAAAACCGTTTAGCTTGTAAGCATATTCAACCGCACCCGGATCATCAAAACAAATTGTGCCAAAAGTAAGCCCCCAAACATTGTGATTATATGGTATTTTCAATGTATCTAATGCTGATAACGACTTGGGCAAAATTTCACTACCCGGTATTTCTCTAATAAATGACAAATGCAGGTTTTCAAGTTTGAGTTTTAAAATTGTATTTTTCCACGTTATATCATCAGGATAAAAAGAATACAAACCGTCATTAGTACCAAAATAGAGTTTCCCCTTTTCATCCTCATAAACTGCTCTATGAGTGAAAAATGAACCTTTAGCAAAAGCAGAAATTACAATTTTTTTACAGTCGAAAGTTTTCGAATTCATAAATAGCAACCCAACGGTGGTAGCCAACCAATAATTACTTTTTGAGTCAACAAAAACGGTCAACACCTTTGCGCTTTCAATATCAGGAATGAAAGATGTTAGATTTTCAACTTCAAAAGTTTTACTATTAATTCTATAAAATCCATTATTGGCACCTGCTACTACAAATCCATTTTTTTTGTCTTCAGCCACAGAATAGACATAAAGCGGAGCTTGAGGTGCAAAATCGCTGTTGTTTTGTAAAACATCTATAATCTTTCCCTGTTTTATTGCATAAAGATTACGAATTGTGGCTACCCATACAACTTTATTGACATCGGTAATTACTTGATTGGTATAAAACTGCTCGTTTGGAAAATAAGTAGGATATTCAAAATTTGGGTTGCCAATAATTTTTCTTTGCTTCACCAAAAACTGAGCTAAACCCTTTGCATGGGTGCCTATAAGAATAGTATCGGGAGCATAGAGACACGCCGACTTTATTCCATTGTATAATAAACCGGAATTATCAATATTATAAGTTACTAGACTATAATCTTCTAAATTAACACCCACAATACCGCCATGCCAAGTAGAAACCCACATATTATCATCAAACTCGGTGAAAGACAAAACCAAATCGGTAGGAAAACCGTTATCGGTATTAAGAGATTTCAATAGTTCCATTTGGGGTGAGAATATGGAAATGCCTCCACCATCGGTACCAACCCAAAGTCGGTTTTTTTTGTCTTTTGTAATTGCACTTACAATCTGGTGCTTTAGCCCATTGCCGGTAGTATGTTGAGAAATCTTATTTTGCTTATCATAAAAATAATAAATTCCGCTGCCTTGTGTTCCAACCCACACCCTACCATAACTATCGCAGAGAATTTTATTGACTGAAACAATCTCAGAATCTTGATTCCTAATACTCTTTACCCGTTGAAGCTGACCTCCTTTAGGAACAATCCACAAACCTTTATAATCTACTCCAATCCATAGATTTCCAGATTTATCAATAGCAATAGTTTTTACAAAATAATCTTCTAGTGCCTTATATTTCAACCTGATTGAAGGAGTTTCATTGGCAGAATACTCCATTTCATATATGCCGTTGGCTGTGCCTAAAAGAAGAATATTTTCACTTATTTGAAATATACAATGTACAAGAGGTTGATTTTGGGTAGCAGATTTTACTTTATGAATTTTTACTATTTCATTTTTCTCAGTAAATTCAACCAATCCGGAGTTTCTGGTTCCGGCAAAAAAAGTATTATTTGCATCGATGTACAAAACTCTTATTTCATCGTCTAACTGGGGTATTTTCCAAAATTTCTTATTGAATTTCTGGGTGTTCTCATCAAAATAAAAAATTCCTTTGGTTGTGTAAGCATAAAGCTCTTGACCCGGTTTTTGAAAGAATCCTTTTATTTCAGGATATTCGTTTATTGTTAAATGATTTAACGACCTATCGATAAAGTTATCTAACTCGCTATTATATTGCATAATAGTTCCATTATAACTTCCAAACCATAGTCTAGACTTGTCATCAATAAAACTGCACGTAAAATCGTTTCTTAGAATAGATTTATAGGCTTTATCTTCGCGCAAATATGAAGTAAAATCATTACCGTCAAAGGAGTTTATTCCATATAATGTAGTAAACCAAATTTCACCCTTTTCGTCAGCGGTAATATCGGTTATATAACTATCACTTAAACCTTCTTGCTTGGCATAATTTTTAAATTGATAGGGATATTGAGCAAATACCCCAATATTGACAATCAATAAAAAAAATACTCCCCAAAAGTACATACTCAATAATTTTATGCTGTTTAAAACCCAAGAGGTTTAAAGTCCCTAATTTTAATTTTCTCCAACTACTAAGTTAGTAAAAAAAATGAATATTCATATCTGCATTGTTTTATTAATTTTATAAACATGACTATGCTTCAATATTTTAGATATTATCAGCTATTGACAAACTCAATAAATGAAATAAATTAGGCATATTTTTGAGATAAAATTCAACCTTCATTTCCACAAAGAAAAGTACTTTTGAAGTTGATAATTTTGAAAGTAGTGATAAAATACTTTCATTTTATTTTTGTTAACCAAATTTTAAAATAAAACCTTATGATTAAAAGATTTGTTTTTGCAACATTAGTCTTGATTTTAACGCAACATGTTTTTGGACAAACTAATGAAGCCTACCAATGGAAAAATGTCTCTATGGGAGGTGGCGGCTTTGTTTCTGCAATAATAACATCGGCAAAACAAAAGGACCTCATGTATGCTCGTACCGATGTGGGTGGCGCATATCGTTGGGATGCAGTTAAAAAAAGCTGGATACCACTGACCGACTGGGTAAGTCAAGACGAAGTAGGTTTACTGGGCATTGAAGCCCTTGCAATAGACCCACAAGCGCCAAACAAGCTCTATATGTTGGCAGGAATTAGTTATTTTAATGGAGGTAAAACACAAATACTCCGCTCTGATGATTATGGTGCAACATTTAAAAGCACCGATGTAACCTCACAATTCAAAGCTCATGGCAATGGAATGGGCAGACAAACCGGTGAAAGACTTGTAGTTGACCCCAATAATAGCAATATACTTTTTTGCGGAACCAGAAGAAACGGCTTGTTTAAAAGTACCGATGGTGGTGTGTCTTGGAGCGCAGTAAGTTCACTGGCAGTAAGTTCAACCCCTAACGACAACGGTATTTGTATAGTTGCTTTCGACCCTCAAAGTACCGTTAGCAATAATGCTACACAAACTATTTATGTTGGTGTATCAATACTTGGAACAACAAATTTATATGTATCAAAAGATGCAGGAGCTAGTTGGGCTGCTGTAGCATCACAACCAACCGATTTAATGCCACACCGTTTGTCTTTCGATGGCATTGGAAATATTTATATCAACTATGCCAATGGTGCAGGACCGCACGGGCACTGGGATCCGGCTTCTGAAACTATGGATAAGGGAATGGTAATGAAATATAATATCGCAAACAAAACTTGGACTGATATTACCCCAAGTGGTTTTACCCGTGCATTGGGTGGTATTTGTGTTGATAAAAAAAATCCGAATAGAATAATTGCATCTTCTATAAATACCTACGTTCAGCAACCTTGGGGATGGGGCGACAAAATATTCTTTTCTGAAAATGGAGGCACAAGTTGGACTGATCTTTTTGCATCGAACAAAATAAGCATGGCCAATGGCGGAAAACCTTGGATAGACGGACATGCGATACATTGGGCCGGATCTATAGAATTTGACCCCTTCAACTCAGAAAAAGTGATTGTAACCTCCGGAAACGGCATATTCATGACAGAAAACATAAGCGCAAGCGTATCAACTTGGACATTTACTACTGATGGCATAGAAGAAACAGTACCGCTCGATGCTATAAGTATTCCCGAAGGTCCTTTTATTTCAGTAATAGGCGATTATGACGGCTCTGCTTATACCGATGTGTTTGCTTCAACCAAGTTGCACAGTCCGCAAATAGGTACAACGACAGGAATAGACTATGCAAAGAAAAACACAAAATATGTAGTCCGAGCCGGTGGCGACGATAAAGGGGAGAAATTTCCACTATATTATTCATCAAATACAGGAAGCACCTGGACTGCATTCGGCAACAAACCAAACGGCAGCCTTTTATACAAGGGCGGCATATCTATTTCTGCCGATGGAACAACCGTACTTTGGAGTCCGGAAAATAGTTCCACAACATATAGAACTACAAACTTTGGTAATACTTGGACAAGCGCTACAGGAGTGAGCGTAACCAACGCCTATCCGGTAGCCGATGCCGAAAATGCTAATAAATTTTACATTTTCAACAGCTCAACCGGAGCTTTTTTAGTGAGTACCGATAAGGGAGTATCATTCTCACAAAAAGCAACAATAGCAGCAGGATACAAAAAAATAAGAGTTGCACCGGGCAAAGAAGGCGATATCTGGGTTGCTTGCGGAGCTAGTGGTTTGCAAAGATCTACCAATTCGGGTACGAGCTTTACAAAAATAGCAAAGGTAAGCGTTTGCGATGCTGTGGGTTTTGGAAAAGCAGCCACAATTAGCGGTTTTCCGGCAGTATTTATTTGGGGCAAAATAGATGGTGGTGTTGTAGGTATTTACAAATCGGATGATGCCGGAGCTACTTGGGTGCGTGTAAATGATGATAATAATGAATTTGGAGGACCTGCAAACGGACAGTTTGTACTTGGCGATATGAATAATATAGGCAGAGTATACATGAGTTCAGCAGGAAGAGGTGTTTTAGTGGGCGAACCAAAAGGCACAGCCAATTGTAAGTTTCCTTCGCTAGGAGAAGATAAAGTTTTATGTGCTTCTTTAGAGATAGATTTGAATACCGGAATAACCGAACCTGATTATACTTTTTCATGGCAACAAAATGGTAAGCTTCTCGCAAATACTAATGCAAGTCTCACAATCACTGAGCCGGGTGAATATTCAGTAGTAGTAAACAAAATAGGTTGTGAAGAGAAATCGGATCAGATTGTAATTACTTCTGATTTACTCCCTGTATCGAACGACAGTGTTTGTGCAGGAAACGAAGCGCTCCTTTCTGTAAATAAAACCGGAACTTTCAATTGGTATCAAACAGCAAACAGTACTACCATACTCGCATCAGGTACTGAATATGCTCCTACTGTAAATAGCTCCCAAACATATTATGTTGAAGATGCTGTAAAAGCAAGTTATTCTATTGGTCTGAAAGAATTCAATACTCTAGCACCAAACTCTTGGACGGTGGGTACTGCCGATTTTTCAGCTACTCAAAATAAGATGCTCATATCGGTAAGTAGTGCCATAAAATTTAACCAACTTACTCTCTACGTAACCAGTAGTTCTGCCGATGTAGTTTTTAGAATAACTGATGGTAGTGGTACAATTGTAAAAACCGTTGAAAAACCCGGACTTACAATCGGTAAACAGGTAATAAACATCAGTACATTACTTTTACCCGGAAACTACACCTTAGATTTAGTAGGCACAGTGGGCTTTATACAAATGCAAACCAATGCAACAGGAGCTGTATTTACCATTCCTAATTATGTTACCTACTCGCATGCTGAAGGTTGGGGTTGGCTCGGAATGTTTTTCGATATACAATTCTCGGTTGGAAATACCTGTGTGCGAACTCCGGTTACCGCTTACTTAAAAACAGAAAATTGCGACGCTACTGCTACACAAAATCTAAATCTGAAAGCAGGTTGGAATTTAATTACCGTAAACGTAATTACCACCGAAACGAGTCCTGAAAAATTATTCCCTAATGCAACAACAGTAAAAACCGCCGATAAGTTCTACTTGAAAAACAATCCTAGCTATCTGCAAACACTCACTACTATACAGGGAGGTTTAGCATATCTGGTTATGAATACAATAGACGAAACCGTAAAACTTACCGGTCTGCCAATCACTCTGGTTGTTTATACTCTCAAAACCGGATGGAATATGTTAGGATACCCGAAAAAAACTACTACAAACATAAGCATTGCGCTCAAAACCATAGAAACAAAAACGGTAACAGTAAAAAGTTTTGATGGATTTTGGGAACCTAATGGAGCAACAAATAGCATATTACAATTCGAACCAAACAAAGCATATTATATAAAAGTAAATTCAGATTGTACGCTGTCGTCGGGAGATATGTAACAGACAGAATTCTATAGAGATTGCTAGTAAAACAAGCCATTAGAGCTAGAAATTTATACACACCCAAGTTTTGCAGAAATGCAATGCTTGGGTGTTTTTTACCTTTTCTTCAAATCTTAAAATATTAAGAAAGGGAGTGCGTTTGTAGGTCTATAACTCAAATAAAAAAACATATATGAAAAGACAAATTTTTGTTGTACTGATTCTTTTAATATCAGTAGCTTCTTATTCACAATTTAATAAGAATATTGCAATAGAAGTAAGATACCCCTTACCTATTGGAGATAATTTCATTAATAAAGGATTTGATAAAGGGTATTTAGGAATAATAGATTTAGGTTTAGATTATAATGTGATTGAAAAAAATGGTTTGGGATTAGGTATCGTATTTAACACATCTTATCTAAGATTTTCTGAAACTGATGTAAACTTATTGATTTTAAGTCCTAAAATTAAATTAGAATATGAAATAGAATTAAATAAGTTATCCATCATTCCTCAAATTGGTGTCGGATTTTCAAGTTGGCAATATAGAGTATATGATATTATTTATACCGATGAATTAGGTAATTATTTATATACATCAGATTTCAAGCAAATTGAAAATGGTTTAACTCTAAAAGGAGCAACAAAATTTGTAATAAACACTGATAAGAGAGTTAAATGGTATTTCAATATAGCCTATGAATTTACTAGACTAGAAAAGTCAGAATATGAGAGCGCAAATACTAAATATAACAGAAATATCCAAATGATTTATCCGGGTGTTGGAATGATATGGAATTTTAGCAAATCGTAACAATATTTTCACAAATTAAAAGGCATTAATTATAATTACTAATTTTCTATAAAAAGCTGTAATTGGAATTTGTAATGCTTTTAATTTTCACATCAATTGTTTAGATAAATAATTGATGTGAAAATAAACATTGTTTCATTATTATTAATTCAATCATAATGAAATCTACATTTTGCAATCATGATTTCATCATCTTTTACTGTATAAATCAAACGATGCTCTTCATCAATCCGTCTAGACCAAAATCCTTTGTACTTATGTTTCAATGGCTCAGGCTTACCTATCCCTGAAAAAGGATTACGTGAAATGTCCTTCAACAAGTCATTAATCCTTTTTACCATCTTTTTATCAGTTTTTTGCCAATATTGATAGTCTTCCCATGATTCATCAACGAAGATGTATCTCATTCTTCTATCAAATCTTTTTGAAATGACGAACCGCTCCTTAGTTTATTTATAGCGGAATCAAGTCGACTCTCGTTCGTCTTAGAAGATAATTCATGTTGTGTTGTGCAAAGTGAATTATATTCATCCAATGAAATGACAACCACTCCACTATCCTTACCTCTATTTATAATCAAAGTCTCAAAATTTTCAGTCACTTTGTCAAGATATTTTTTAATATCTTTTCTAAAATCAGAAATCGTTGTTGTTAACATAAATCTTAAATTATGTACATAATATTGTACAAATATAATCTATGAATGTATCGAATCCAAAAAAACTACAAATCTTTATGTGCATTTTCATTATCGAGATGCTTTTCTGAAAACTATTTAGAGAGTATGATTAAAGTCACTATCAGAAAATCAGAATTGGCTCATTTTGAAATTGTAAACATAAAAGTTTGAGTATATATTTGTATTCAAAAAAATGTATGGAAATTTATTCTAAACTATTAATATACTATTTTTCAGGTACTGGAAACTCAAAGAATGTTGCCTTGTGGATGTCTTCGGTTGCCAGCAAACGCAACATTGAATCAGTTATTATTAACATTGCAGAGATTGACCGAACATCAATTACACCACCTCTAAAAGGTGAATTACTTGTATTTATTTCGCCTATTCATGGGTTCAATTATCCGCCTGCTATGATGCACTTTATAGGGCGTTTCCCGAAAGGTGAAAATAATGTACTCCTCATGAACACCCGTGCCGGTATGTTAATTGGCAATTTTATAACTCCCGGATTAACTGGTATTGCATTTCTTTTATCATCGTTACTACTTAAAATGAAGGGATATTCTATTGTTGGTATGGCTCCTTTCGATTTGCCATCGAATTGGATTTCGGTTCACCCCGGACTAAACGACAAAACTATAAAAATAATCCACCAGAAAATAAAACCAAAGGTGCTCGACTGTACCGAAAAGGTTTTATCAGGAAAAACTAACTTTGCAGCGCTACGAGAAATAGTTCAAGATGTGATTGTTTCTCCAATTTCGGTTATGTATTATCTAATTGGACGGTTTCTTTTCGCTAAGTCCAATTTTGCATCAGCCGATTGCAACAACTGCGATATTTGCATTAAAAACTGTCCGGTGAAAGCTATCATAAAGGTTAATAACAGACCTTTCTGGACGTACAACTGCGAAAGTTGCATGAAATGTATGAGTCATTGCCCAAAAAAGCTATTGAAACCGCTCATGGGTCAATCATATTATATACAATTTTATTTTCTACAATTTTAATGGTGCTCATGTACAAATACTTTTCATTGTGGGTTGCTCCAATAGAAAATTGTTAAAGTTCTTGAAATTTTATCTTTTGGAATCAGTATCTCCTTTTATCTTCGCTTGGTTTGGGGAGTATGGTACAGAATATCTCATTATTTACTTCATTGGCTTCAATGGTTTGAGCATATTGTAGTTTATTTTTCATCTGTTTACAATTCTTCGCTTGGCGGGTTCCCGGTTGGCGCCCCAATACATGGTGGTATCGTTACAAAGATTGTAAAGAATAACTTCAAACAAACAACTCATTAATTGCAGTGCTGAAGTATTTTGGAACGATTAATTTGTATTTAGACCAATCTCCTTTTGTAAAGATTACTATAGTTGAATATATTTCAGTTATCAATTCTCAACATTTAAAGTACATCCAGTTGAACCCTCGACAGATATTTGCAATTCCAAAATGTGTTTAGGCTGCAATTCGGGCTCTTTTCGGTGCGAAACATAAATAATAGCAGTTTCGGTTTGATCTGCAATTTTATTAATCAGCAGAGAAAGTAACGCCGCATTTTTGTCGTTCAAACCAGTTGATGGTTCGTCTAAAATGAGCAAAGGCGGATGTTTAATCATAGCTCGGGCTAATAAAACCATTCGTTGTTTTACCTGAGTAATGTCGTGAAAAGAGACATCTTTCTCGGCAAACAATCCTATAACCTTCAACCATTCATCTGCCATTTTCTTTTCAAGATAGGTAGTTTTTTTATACAGTCCCACGCTATCATACAAACCGGAAACTACCATTTGCCAAAGAGTATTGTTTCTACTAAACAAATCTGTTAAAGATGGTGTAAAATAACCGATTTTATCTTTTATTTCCCAAACACTCTCTCCCGTACCTTTTTTTCTCCCGAATAAAAAAATATCTTGTCCGTAGGCTTTAGAATTATTACCATAAATCATTGACAGTAATGTAGTTTTACCCGAACCATTAGGTCCTACCAATTGCCAAAACTCACCCCTTTTAACTGTCCAGCAGACATCTCGCAATACCTTTTTTTCATTGAATGATACACTTACAGATTTCATTTCAATAAGAACTTCGGGTAAAGTATAGTCGGAAAATATACCGAGAGGTATTTTATTAATAGTAGTATTCTCTGTATCAATTTTCTTAGAAAGGTAATCTGAAATTGTCTGAACCGCAGAAAGACTATTATCGGCAATCTCTATTACATGTGTAATACATGATAAAAGATCTGCTTTTCGTTTAAAAATTTGTATAAAGCAGACCATATCTGAAAGACTCAGCAATTTTTCATTCAATTCCTTCACTGAGGCAATATCAAGGCAGTCAAACGGATTATCAAGAATAATAAAATCAGGATTAAGAGACACAATATAGTTAAAAAGCAGCTTCATTTGTTCACCACTAGAAAGCGTCAAAACATTTCTTCCAGCAAGTGTTGATAAGGTCATTTTCTCATGTTCATACTCTTCTTTTACTAATTCTGAAAGCGTGATATTTGAAAATAACATTCCTTTTTTATCTTTCAATTCGGGAAATATATCGGCAGAAGAACCTTTCAGTAATGACTGTATATAAGTGCCCTTCATAGAAATATCGGTACTTTCTATAGCATAATGTTTATTCATTGTGAGGTTTTTTATCTTCATTTAAACAAAGAAATGAAAGTCAAAGGTAAAATAGTATATCTGATATAAAAACAAAATCAGGTTTCAATATTTTTAGGATTAAGTTTAAAAATAATTTGTTAAATATATTATTAACTTTACTATTCTAGAATAATTATGATTTTTTATGGTTATTTAGTTTTTAAAAAATTCAAAATTAAAACACAATGAGGAAGCTATTAACATTCTTTGCAATTTCATTATTAACTATGAGTGGCATTATAGCCAATGATACAATTCCGGCCAATAACAAGCTAATAGAATACTCGGGGCGAATTGATTTTTCTGATTCTCTTGCTCCGAAATTTTCTTATTCGGGAGTGTCGGTCAGAGCTGCATTTACAGGTACAAGTATTGGGGTTGTATTAAGCGATGATAGAGGCGGGAATTATTATTATTTTATTGTTGACGGAAAGATACTGAAACGACAGAAAGTTGCTCTTTCAAAAACCTTGTATGTAATTGCTGAAGGACTGGAAAATAGTATTCATGAGGTTGAGATTTTTAAAATATCAGAACAGGAGTTTGGGAAAACACAATTCCACGGAATCGTCATAGATCAAGGTTCGCAAATTGTTGAATTATCAAATAAAAGAACTCGTTTGATTGAGTTTATTGGCAACTCTATAACTTGTGGGTATAGTAATGAAGGCATTAACGGAACAGATAAGTTCAGTGCTGAAACAGAAAATCACTATCTTACTTATGCTGCAATAACTTCAAGAAGCTTCAATGCTCGTCATATTGCTGTGTGTAGATCGGGTATTGGCATTTATCGTAACTATGGAACGGCTGTTTCGGGTAGTACCGATTGTATGCCGAATTTCTACAAACGAATTTTTCTAAATGATGCCACGCCTGAATATGATTTTCAGCAAACTCCAGATGTAGTGTGTATTAATCTTGGTACCAATGATTTTTGGGATAATAAACCCGATTCTGCAAAATTCGTATCTTCATATTTCAAATTAATTGATACGATTCAAGCCAAATATTCAAATACCGATATAATTTGTATTGCAGGACCCATGCTTTGGGGCAATGGACTTACTTTGGCAAAGAAATATATTGCTTTTATTGCCGACTCTGCAACTAAAAAAGCAAATGGAACGGTTAGTTTTTTTGAACTTACTGCACAAGCAGGAGCACTTGGTGTCGATTACCATCCATCTGTTGCACAACATATTGGTAATGCTGAACAACTAACAGAATTTATTAGTAAGCTTAAACGTTGGGATATTATTCCACAACCTGTAATTTCAAATACTATTACCAATGCACATATTAGTCTCGAATTTAATTCAGATTTAAAAGTAACTGAAAATCTGGCAACAGAATTCTCTTTTAAAGGTGATATTCAATATTCCATAAAACAGGCATATAAAGATGCTAATAATTCAAGAGTATTGCATTTTATATTAAATCAAGCTTTTAAAATAGGAGAAAATATAGAATGTTCTTATACCGCAGGATCATTGCAAACAGAAGCCGCACAAACGGTAAATTCTTTCAAGTACGCAATTGTAAATAATCTGAAATCAACCGTTTTGAATTCTGCCAAAGTTTTAGAAAATGGTGAAAAGTTGATAGTAACTTTAAATAAATCAATAAATTCGGCTACTGTAATATCTGGATTAACCATTATTGGAGAAACAGGAGACTATGAAATAAAATCATTTACAATAAGTGGAAAAGATATTAGAATTACCTTAACTGATAAAATCAAAAAAGGAGAAAGTGTAAAAATAAATTTCTCCGGTTCCGGAATTTTGGGAACAGACAATGTTGAGCTAGAAGCCTTTTCGAATTTTTGGGTAAGCAATTCATCTATATTTACCGATTTAGAAGATGAACATTGTACTGATTTTAAAATATATCCAAACCCAAATAATACAAAGGTTTTTAATTATGATATTTGTAAATCATCATTTTTTGATTATTCTAATTTAGAAATATCTGATTTAAGTGGAAAAATACTTCATACACAGAAGCTTTATCAGTCAATGGGTGTAATTAATTTACCTACAAATTTCCCGTCAGGAACATTTTTAATAAAATTCTATTCAGATACATTTTTGTATGAAAGTAAACTAGTACTTGAATAATAATGTCGATTTGAAATAAGACGTAGCGTCTGCATAATGGGAATACATTTAAAATATGAGTAATGCAAAAATATCCATACGTTTTTTTGACGACCGCGAAGTGCGAGCCGTTTGGGACGAGCAAAATGCCAAGTGGTGGTTTAGTGTGCTGGATATTGTAGCTTTGCTTACCGACCAAGACGAATACTCCAAAACTCGTAACTACTGGAAATATCTTAAAGCCAAATTAAAGAAAGAAAACAGTCAAGTGGTTAGTGCCACTACCCAGTTGAAATTTCTTGCACCAGATGGTAAAAAACGTTTAGCTGATATGCTGGATTACGCCGGTATTATAGCCTTAGGTAAAGAATTTCCGGGCAAAAAGGCAAACCGATTTATTGATTGGTTTACATTCAGCGACGAAAGCATAGACGGCAAAAGCAAAATAAAAGCGTATGCAATGTTTGAGAGTTCTTTTATCAACAGCATAGAAGTTGGCACAGCCAAGGGATTACAGCAAATACACGCTTATCTGTTTGGCGGATTGTACGATTTTGCAGGTCAAATAAGACAAAAAATATTTCGAAAGGCGGTTTTCATTTTGCGGTATCGCGCTTTTTAGGCGAGACATTAAAGCAAATAGAAGCAATGCCCGAAACAACGTTCTACGAAATAGTAAACAAATATGTAGAAATGAATGTTGCCCATCCATTTATGGAAGGAAATGGAAGAAGCGCCAGGATATGGCTTGATTTGATACTTAAAAAACGCCTCAAGAAATGCGTAGATTGGAGTAAAATAAGCAAACAAGATTACATGAACGCAATGATACTAAGTTCAACCAACAGTAGTGTATTGCAATCGCTTTTAGAAAACGCCCTCACCACCAAAATAAACGACCGCGAAATGTTTATGAAAGGCATTGACTATTCATATTACTATGAAGAAAATGACTAATGTAAATTAGGCAATAAAATGGGCAGAACAGAACGAAAATAGAAACAAGAGATTCTTTATATAGCCGATCTATTACCTAAATCTAAACAAAGATTGAATGCAAAGCTCAGTAAGCTTCGTTCAGAGGGTAATAGACTGAGTTCAATGCTCAATAGATTGAGTTCTGAACATAATAGACTGAGCAAAATGCTCAATAGACTTCGTTCTGAGCTCAATAAACTGAGCTTTTTACCCAATATACTGAGTTCAGAGCTCAATAAACTGAGTTCAGAGCTCAGTAGACTTCCCTTTTAACCCAATAGAGAGTGTAAAGCAGATGGAGTAAACTGCTTGAAATGGAATTGTAGTTTTAAATAGTGTATATAGGAATGTTATGCGTCACTCAAAAAACGCAGTAGATTATCAAAACTCGTAATTTTTGATAGTTTTGATAATTTAATTACCTTTGTACCATGAAAGATTTAATAGAAAGAAAGGAATATGTTGATAAATTATTATCGTACAAGGATAAAGACCTTATCAAAGTAGTAACTGGATTACGCCGTTCAGGAAAATCAACACTATTATCAATGTTCAGAAACCGTTTGATTTCTAATGGTGTAAAATCAGAACAAACTCAGTTATATAATTATGAATTACCTGAGAATTATCTGAATAAAACGTGGGATGAGATCTATTTTGAAATTAAATCGAAACTAATAACAGAAAAAGAAAACTATATATTTCTTGATGAAATTCAGAATATTCAATATTTTGAAAAATTAGTAGATGGTCTTTATGCCACAGAAAATATTGATGTTTATATCACTGGTTCAAACGCAAATTTATTATCTAGTGAATTGGCAACCTTGCTAAGTGGCAGGTATATAGAGATTTCTATTTTACCATTTTCTTTTGCCGAATATTTGAAATATAGAGGTATTGATTATGATAATAAATACCTAAATTATGAAGCATTATTTTACGATTTTGTCAACGAAACATCCTTACCCAAAGGGGTTGAACTACGTGAAGTAGGTTTTGATAAAATTTACGAATATCTTGAAGCATTATATGCAACAATTATCGAAAAAGATATTACACAAAGATATAAGATAAATGATAAACGAGCATTTAACAACGTTATAAAATTTGTCGCATCGAATATTGGAAGCCAAATGTCACCAAGCAGCATTTCAAAAGCTTTGAAAGCAGACAGGCAGTCTGTGCATCACGCAACGGTTGAGAAATTTATATCCTATTTAGTTGATAGTTTTGTTTTCTATTGTGTACATCGTTTTGATATAAAAGGAAAAAAGCAACTTGCAACACAAGAAAAATATTATTTGGTAGATTTAGGATTGCTGAATGTACTTGTCGGAAGAGATAGATTATCTAACAGAGGTCATATTCTTGAAAATGTAGTTTATCTTGAACTTTTAAGGAGGGGTTATAAAATATGGACAGGAACGCTTAGAGATGCTGAAATTGATTTTATTGTAAAAAATCGTACTGGGGAAATTGAATATTATCAGGTTTCTTGGGAATTTTCAAATCAAGAAACAGAAAAGCGTGAATTTGCAGCTTTAGAAAAAATAAAAGACAATTATCCCAAATATTTACTTACGACAGAATCTTTTACTCAAAACAGAGCAGGGATAATTCAAAAAAATGTATTTGAATGGCTTCTAGAAAGAAAAAGATGATAAATTAAATACGATAAGAGCGAACGCGTAATCGAGAGGCTCACGAGCGTACAAGTTTTATATTCCACAGTTCGCAATGCAATGTAAATTGCAAACCAGCGGAACTAAATAATGCCAGTATTTGTGAATTTGCTTTCACTTGTTTGTAGTAGTAAAGCTTTGATTCATACCAACCAAATAGGCTTATCTTTTTTAAAGAGTAATTAAACACATGATTTCTGATTCTAAGTCGTTAGATTTTCTTAAAGACGAAGAATTTCAGTATACCATTGAGATCAAACCCCAGTAGACTGAGTTCAAAGCTCAATAAACTGAGTTCAGAGCTCAGTAGACTTCCCTTTTAACCCAATAGAGAGTGTAAAGCAGATTGCAAACTGCCTGAGCTAATTTTGAAAATGGAAGTAATATATAAGCTTGAAGATTTTGACATATTGATATTTTGTTTATTTTTGAAACAGTATAAAATTTTCAGAAAACCATAATGATACAGTTGCATTTATGTAAAAAATTCTTTTGCAAAAAAATGAGGTGTTGATAAATAGTATGGGTAAATATTAGGTGATAATGAAGAGTTAGCGGTCATTATGAGACAGAACCTATAATTGTATTTTAAAAAATATTTATATTTATCACTTAAAATATCTTTAAAAATGAAAACATTAAAACTAACTTTATTACTTTTCACCCTTTTTTCTGCCACACAATTTTTTGCTCAGAACACAACTCGTGATTTTATAAAAGAACAAAAAATAGAAGCTCAACTAAAAAAAATAGACTCTTCTATAGTTAAAATCTATAAAGAAGCTACAGTAGCTATGGATCAAAATAATCTAAAATTAGCTGATAGCTTATACTCTTTAGTATATGATAAGGCTCCTACATTTGATCCAGCAATTAGGCGTCTTGGAATAATTAAATTTCAATTAGGAAATACAAAAGTAGGTGTAGAATTATGTGAAAGAGCAATTAGAATTAATGAAACTGCATATAATTTATTATCACTGGCTTATTGTTACTTTGCTAATAGTAATATTCGAAATATAAGGATGTCCTCATCTTTACTAAAGAAAGCACAAATGCTTCCAGATGGTGATGATCCAGACATTTTAAGTTTATTAGGTCAAATTGCATTAGAAGAGCAAAATATTGTTGATTTTCGCACCATAACAAATGAAATGTTAGCAAAGCATAAAGATTTAATGATAACACATTATTTTGCAGCTATATTGGCAGCTCAGGACGAAGAATGGAAACTTGCTGAAAGTGAAATTCAGCAAGCAAAAAAAATGGGTCTTCAAGAAGAAGCTGTTCAGGAGTTTTTGAATTCAGGGGTTAGTAGCAATTTAAAAAAACGACTATATGGCTATTATTTCGTTGTAATTGTTATCATTTGGATATTGGGGCTTTTCTTTCTTTTTATAATTGGGAAATTATTATCAAACTTTACATTGCGTTCAATTGAAAAACATGCTCTATCATCTATATCAAACAAAAGTGTCAAGATTCTGCGTCCACTTTATAGGCTATTTATGAATATTGGAGGTATTTATTATTATTTATCGCTTCCCATTATTTTAATATTAGTAATTGCTTTAGTCGTTGTTCTATTTTATTTATTTTTATATGTGGGTCGAATTCCAATTCAACTAATGGCAATTCTAGTAATCGGTTCATGTTTTACCATTTACGGTATGATTAGATCATTATTAGTAAAAGTTGATTATTCAGACCCTGGTCGTAAACTTGAAATTGAAGAAGCACCAGAATTATTTAAACTTGCGGAAGAAGTTGCGAATACAATAGGTACAAGAACTATAGATGAAATTCGAATTACTCCAACAACAGACTTAGCGGTATACGAGAGAGGTACATGGAAAGATAAGTTTCAAGACAAGGCTAAACGGGTTTTAATTTTGGGAATAGGTGTTTTAAAAGATTTCAATCAATCAGATTTTCGTGCTGTTTTAGCTCATGAATATGGTCATTTTTCACATAGAGATACAGCAGGTGGTGATGTTGCTTTACGAGTTAGAAACGACATGACTAAATATTTTTACGCTCTCTATTCAGCAGGTCAAAATGTATGGTGGAACTTAGCTTTTCAGTTTCTCCGTTTATATAATTTTATTTTTCTAAGAATCAGTCATGGTTCAACAAGATTACAAGAAGTGCTTGCCGATAATGTTGCTGCTAAAACTTATGGTAAATTAGCGTTTCAAAATGGTCTAACCTATGTAATTAAAAGAGAAATTGAATTTAATTTATTTGCAAACATTGAAATCGACGAAGCAAAGAAAGTAGATCGCCCATTTAATAATTTATATGAATTATCAGGAAATTCAACTGAATCTATTGATGAAGAGTTGAATAATTCTCTTAATAGAAAAACCACAGAAGACGACACACATCCAAGTCCTATTGATAGATTTCGTTTTATATCAAATGTTAATAATATAAACATTAACTATGACAGTTCTAAAATAAGAGATTTGTTTCTGAATTGGGATTCAATAACACATGAAATGACTAAAATAATAGAAGACAATGTTAACAAATACAGATAAATAAAGTCCACTAATATGAAGAATATGTTCCGCTATAGCTTTGCCTGAATCGAAAATATTTTTTCTTATTTTTGCAAACAGTTTAATAAGCTAATAAGCTAAACTATAATAAAAAAAGAGGCTGTCTAAAATTTCAGACAGCCTCTTTTTGCAAATTACCATATAAACATTAAAAAAACCTACTTAGATATTTCTATCGTCTAAGGTGAATCTTGAGGTTTTCTTCGCTTCTAGCGTCGATTCTCCTATCAAAAATTCATCTATAGCTATAGCACATTCTCTACCTTCGTGTATTGCCCATACTACAAGAGATTGTCCTCTTCTCATATCGCCGGCACTAAATACTTTATCTACACTGGTTTTATACTCACCATAGAGAGCATCTACGTTGCCTCTATTGTCGAACTTAACTCCCAAACCTGCTAGTAAGCCTTCGTGTTGTGGATTTACAAAACCCATTGCCAAAAATGCATATTCGCATGGTATTTCTTTTTCTGTTCCCGGTACTTCTTTGAAATTTGGTCTTTGTCCCGGAGCAGGCGCATCCCACTCAATAGTTACCACTTTTGCTGCTTTCAAGTTACCTTTTCCATCGCCAATAAATTCTTTGGTCATAACAGACCAGAATCTGTCGCAACCTTCGTCGTGCGATGAAGATGTTCTCAAAATCTGTGGCCATTCCGGCCAAGGGTCAGTAGCACCTCTTGCAGTTTTTGGTTTAGGCAACAACTCTATTTGAGTTATGGCTTTTGCTCCATGTCTGTTTGATGTACCTACACAGTCGGAACCGGTATCGCCACCACCAATAACAAGAACATTAGCATCTTTAACGAAAAGCTCTGCTTTTTTGTCGAATTTCTCGCCCGATACTCTTTGGTTATTTTGCTTTAAAAATTCCATAGCAAAATAAACACCTTTATTATCTCTTCCCGGTACCGGTAAATCTCTCGGTATGGTAGACCCTCCGGTAAGCGCAACTGCATCGAACTCTTTCATTAAATCGGCAGGTTTTACATCTACCCCAACATTGGTGCTGGTCTTGAATATAATTCCTTCTTCTTGCATCAATTTAACTCTTCTCTCAACATATTTTTTGTCGAGTTTAAAATCAGGTATGCCATATCTTAAAAGTCCGCCCGGTTGGTTGTCTCTTTCAAAAACAGTAACAGTATGTCCGGCTTTATTAAGTTGTTCGGCACAAGCCAATCCGGCAGGTCCGCTGCCTATTACAGCAACTTTTTTACCCGATCTTTTTGAAGGTGCCAAAGCTTTCACCCAACCATTATCGAATGCTTTTTCAATAATAGTCTTTTCAATATGTTCAATAGCTACCGGTGGTTTATTTATACCAAGTACACATGAAGATTCGCATGGTGCAGGACAAATCCTTCCGGTAAATTCAGGGAAGTTATTGGTAGAAACCAATATTTTGTATGCCTCATACCAATTTTGTCTGTACACGGCGTCATTAAACTCCGGAATAATATTGCCCAGCGGACAACCATTATGACAGAACGGAACACCACAATCCATACAACGTGCGGCTTGTGTTTCTGTTTTCTTGCTGCTGAAATCTAAATAGAACTCAGCATAATTATTGATACGCTCCTTCGGATCTTTCAACTGAGGGAGTTCTCTATCATATTCTAAAAACCTGTAGGTTTTCCCATTTTACATTCCTCCTAAATCATTAAATTAATTATGCTTTTGCTTCTGCAGCAGCAAGTTTTCTTTCTTCCAACACACGTTTATAATCACGCGGAAATACTTTAACAAAGTTATTTAAAGTATTGTCCCAATCGGCAAGTAATTTTTTTGCCACAGAACTACCGGTATATTCAAAATGCTTTTTCAACATACCTTGTAACAGATCATAATCTTCGTAAGGAACCGGATCTAAGTCAACCAATTCGGTATTGCACGATTTGCTGAATTTATGACTTGGGTCATAGATATAAGCCAAACCTCCGCTCATACCTGCAGCAAAGTTTCTACCATAGCCACCAATATTTACTACAATACCACCGGTCATATATTCACAACCGTGATCTCCAACTCCTTCTACTACAGTTTTAACACCTGAATTTCTTACGCAGAAACGTTCGCCTGCCATACCTCTAATATATGCTTCACCACTAACTGCACCGTAAAACGATACGTTACCAATGATTACATTCTCTTCGGGTACAAATTTGGCAGTTTTATCAGGATACACGATCAGTTTACTTCCAGAAAGTCCTTTTCCGAAGTAGTCGTTAGCTTCACCTTCAAGTTCTAGGCGTAAACCATTTTGACCGAATGCAGCAAATGACTGTCCGGCACTTCCTTTAAACTTATAGGTAATAGTATCTTCAGGCAATCCTGCGGTACCATATTTTAAAGAAATATTATAAGAAAGCATGGTTCCTATAGCTCTATCAGTATTGATAATAGGGAACTCTCCAGTAACTTTTTTCTTGCTGTCTAATGCAGGTTTAGCCTTTTCAATCAATTTGATATCCATGATATCCTGAAGTTTATGTTTTTGAACTTCAGATTTATATAGACCCACAGAAGGATCGGCAGGAACTTTATAAAGCAATTTGCTTAAATCTACTTTCTGAGCTTTCCAATGGCTCACGTCATCGCGGTGACGCAAGAATTGTGTTTGTCCAACCATTTCATTAATGGTTCTGAAACCTAGTTCGGCCATTATCTCACGCAATTCTTCGGTAAAGAAAGTAAATAGGTTAATAACGTTTTCAACTTTACCACTGAACACTTTACGTAAGTCTTTATTTTGAGTAGCTACACCAACCGGACAAGTATTTAGGTGACATTTTCTCATCATAATACAACCTTCAGCTATAAGAGCTGCGTAGGCTACCCCACTCCTCTGCTCCCAATAGAGTAGCAATAGCAATATCTCTACCTGAACGCATCATACCATCGGTTTGAACGGTAATACGGCTTCTTAACTTATTAAGTACCAATGTTTGGTGTGTTTCAGCTAAGCCATATTCCCAAGGCGCACCGGCATGGTGAATTGAACTAAGCGGCGAAGCCCCTGTTCCACCATCATAACCAGAGATAAGAACCTTATCGGCAAATGCTTTAGCAACACCTGCTGCAATAGTTCCAACACCTGCTTTAGATACCAACTTAACGTTAATATCGGCAAGTGGATTTGCGTTTTTAAGGTCGAAAATAAGCTGAGCTAAATCTTCTATTGAATAAATATCATGGTGCGGAGGTGGAGAAATTAATCCAACACCCGGAGTAGAATTTCTAACTCTACCAATCCACTCATCAACTTTATGACCAGGTAGTTGTCCACCTTCACCAGGTTTAGCACCCTGAGCCATTTTTATCTGAATCTCATCGCAATTAGCCAAGTAGTTGCTATGAACACCAAAACGACCCGAAGCAACTTGTTTGATTGCAGAACGTTCCCAATCGCCATTTTCTTTTCTTACAAATCGGATTTCATCTTCGCCTCCTTCACCGGAATTGCTTCTACCGCCAATACGGTTCATTGCAACTGCAAGTGTAGAGTGAGCTTCATAAGAAATAGAACCAAATGACATTGCACCAGTAGCAAATCGTTTGAAGATATTTTCTTTAGATTCAACTTCACTTAAAGGAATAGATTTTCTAAGGTTTTTAAATTCCATCAACCCTCTAAGCGTAAACTGCTGCTTAGACTGATCGTTTATTTTTGCTGCATACTCTTTATATATAGAATAATCGCCAGTACGAACAGCTTTTTGAAGTAATGAAATTGTTTCAGGATTCATCAAATGTTTCTCACCACGTTGTTTCCATTGGTGATATCCACCCTCTTCTAGTCTTTGACCAATAATTTCTGTACTAGGGTAACCAGCTTTATGTCTTATAAGCACCTCACGTGCAATATCATCATAACCTAAACCGCCAATTTTAGAAATTGTACCACAAAAGCACTCATCAATAACTGAAGTTCCAATACCAAAACACTCAAATATTTGAGCTCCTTTGTATGATTGCAATGTTGAGATACCCATTTTAGAGAATATCTTATACAATCCACCACCAATAGCTTTAACGTATCTGTCATACATTTCGGCACAGGTAAGGCTATCAGGTACTAATCTAAGTAGAGGTAATGTTTCAATAGTTTCAAAAGTAAGATACGGGTTTACAGCATCGGCACCGTAACCAAATAAGGTTGCGAAATGATGTGTTTCACGAGCATCTCCGGTTTCAATTACGATACCACATCTTACTCTCAATCCGTTAAGGATAAGGTGATGATGCAATGCACCAACAGCAAGTAACGAAGGTATTGGAGCTGTATCTTTATCTATTTGTCTGTCTGACAATAAAATTACGTTTGCACTTGCGTCAATAATTGCTTTATCGGCATCTTTGCACATTTTATCAAGAGCAGCTTTCAAAGCGCCCGGCTCTCCTGTTGTTGGGAAAGACATGCTTATTTCATGCACTCTAAAATCGGAATGGCTTATCTGACGTATTTTTTCCAACTGTTCGTTTGTAAGAACCGGTTGGTCGAACGTAATTTGTTTACAATGCAACGAACTTTCAGAAAGAATATTAAATGTTCTTCCTAAGCTTGTTTTAAGCGACATTATTATTTTTTCTCTGATAGGATCTATCGGAGGGTTTGATACCTGAGCAAACTGCTGTTTGAAATAGTTAGACAGGTGTCTGCTTTGGTGAGACAATACAGCCAAAGGAGTATCATCGCCCATTGAGCCAATAGGATCTTGCTTCTGCAAAATCATTTCGGCTAACGTAGCTCTTACATCTTCATTGGTAACACCAAAAGCCAACTGACGACCTAATAACGTTTCATTATTAGAAATATATTTAGCCGGTTTTTCAGGAAGTTTATCAATAGAAACAGAGTTTTGATTCAACCACTCTCTATAAGGCTTTTTGGTACAGATTCTATTTTTAACCTCTTCGTCGGCAACAATTCTACCTTCTTCAAGATCTACAACAAACATTTTACCCGGTTGCAATCTACCTTTTTTAACCACTTTACCTTGTTCAACTTCATGCGAACCGGCTTCGGAGGTCATTATTAAGGTACCATCTTCCATTAAGCAATATCGAGAAGGTCTCAATCCGTTTCTATCAAGGGTAGCACCAATTATGTGACCGTCTGTAAAAGAGATAGAAGCCGGACCATCCCAAGGTTCCATTATAGAAGCATGATACTCATAGAATGCACGCTTCGGATCTACCATAGAAGCATCGTTTTGCCAAGCTTCCGGTATAAGCATCATCATTACGTGAGGAAGTTCTCTTCCGCCCAAAACCAACATTTCAATCATGTTGTCAAGGTTAGCAGAATCAGAAGCTTCATAGTCGCATAATGGCAACAATTTTTCAATTTCATCTTTAGTAAACAAAGAAGATTCAAATAATTTCTGATTTGATCTACTCCAGTTTACGTTACCTCTTACCGTATTTATTTCGCCATTGTGAGCAATATATCTGAACGGTTGAGCAAGTTTCCACTTAGGGAAAGTATTTGTAGAGAATCGAGAATGAATCATAGCTAAAGCAGAAACCATTCTTTCATCGGCCAAATCTAGAAAATATTCACGCACCTGAGCGGTGGTAAGTTGCCCTTTGTAAACAATATTTTTGTATGAAAAAGTAGCAATATAATATTCATCTTTACGAGTCGGGAATTCTTTCAAAAATTCATGGAAATCCCAATTTCTTAATACAAACAGTTTTCTTTCAAGTCCGTCAGCATCAAGTTCAGCATCTTTAGCCTTAACAAAAACCTGTTCAATTTTAGGTTCAACAGAAAGCGCAGAAGTACCGATAGTTTTCTTTGATACAGGCACATCTCTATAGCCAAGTAACTCAAGACCAAGCTCTTCGATATGAATATTCAACTTTCTTCTTACTGCTTCTCTAACTTTTACGTCGGCAGGAAAGAAAATTTGACCTACTCCGTACTTACCATACTCTGGCAAGGTAATACCAATTTTTTTACACTCTTCCTTAAAGAATTGATGAGGCATTTGTATCAATACTCCCGCACCATCTCCGGTATTCTCTTCAAATCCAGTAGCTCCTCTGTGCTCCATTCGCTCCAACATTTTCAGTGCATCCTGAATTAGTTTGTGCGATTTCTTGCCTTTAAGATTTGCTATGAAACCAATACCACACGCATCATGCTCAAAACTTGGGTCATATAATGACTTACTCATTTTTTGGTTCATATCACCGTTCGTTATTTATTAAATTTAAAATATGTATATTACAATAACCACTATTGTCAACATTATCGTGCAATAAATGTATATGAGAGAATTAACGAATCGACAAAACCCATTTCATAATATTGCAAGGCGCAAATTTATAAAAAATATGAAAGTTTGTATTAGTCAATTTACGTAAATGTTAAATATTTATAAAAAAATATGCCGAATGTCATATTTTAAACGACTAAGTATTGGATTTTTTTTTAATATATTTGGTGTGTACTTCGTTTTGGGTGTTTCACAATACTTATTAGTCGGGTACAAGCAATGCTTTTTACAAGTAGAATCAAAAAAAATAGAAAATCGTGAATAAAAAAATATTAGTAGTTGATGATTCGTCATCAAATATTTTGTTGATACAAAATTTTTTAGAAGATGAAGGTTTTGAAGTTGTAACTGCACTTGATGGCAAAGCAGCATTAGAACAGGTTAAAAACACAAAGCCAGATGTTATTTTACTTGACCTTATGATGCCGGAAATTGATGGTATGCAAGTGATGGAAAAATTAAAACAAGACAATAAGACTAAAAATATACCTATAATCTTTATTTCTGCAAGCAAAGACAGAGATATACAGCAAAAGGCGATAGATGAAGGTGCTCATGCTTTTATAAGTAAGCCACTCGATTTTGATTTGATTCTTAGAGAATTAGACACACTTAATTGAGTTTGAATTATTTTGGTTTTTATAAAGAAACATTTTTTTATAATTGACTAATTTGCATGAATAAGCATGATTTAAAACAATCATACCTTTATGGTTCCCAAAAATCTAATGCGTTACTATTAATTGTATTAGAATAGTAAACTGAGTTGTTGCAAATAAAACTATTGATTTAATGAATCAAACTACCTTATACGGATTTGTAAAATTTCATTAAAGTAAATACTTCTCTTTTTATGCCTCTATAAATTAGGTTTTCTACGCTGACAATGGCACTTTTGCTTCTATTTCTTTTCTCTGCACTTGGTATTTCTTTTTTATGTTCTTTGGTAGAAGCAACGCTTCTCTCTGTACCTATGACCTTTTTAAAGGCAAATGAACAATCAGCCCAAAAAGGAATTAATAAAATAACCTTCCATAAATTACAAATTGATAGATCGTTATCTGCAATACTATCGCTCAACACCATTGCCCATACCGTTGGTGCTGCAGGAGTAGGTGCGCAGGCAACAATAGTATTTGGCGAAGCATACTTTGGTATAGTCTCAGCTATTCTTACCATATTGATATTAGTATTAACCGAAATAATTCCAAAAACAATTGGTGCCAACTACTGGAAAAAATTAACTAATTTTTCGGCGATTGTTATTTCTATTATGATATACATTACTTATCCACTTGTTGTTCTATCTGCTTTTCTGACGAATATAATCACTAAAAATAAAATAGAACAAACCACCAGTAGAGAAGAAATTTCTGCACTTGCCGAAATTGGAACTATGGAAGGAATATTTCAGGAAAAAGAGAATAAAATAATTCAGAATCTGATAAAACTTAAAAACATTAAGGTATCAGACATTATGACTCCGCGAACCGTAGTAACTTTTGCAAATGAATCAATGACTTTGGAAGAGTTTCTCAAAAATAAAGATTATCTACGTTTCTCTAGAATACCCGTTTACACTGGAAATCAAGACAATATAACCGGATATGTTTTTAGACAAAGTGTATTTGAGAAACTAGCCGAAGATTATGAAAATCTTACCCTCAAAGATTTAAAGAAGCAAATCGTAGTGATTCCCGATACCAAACCAGTGTTTACCGTATGGGAACTTCTCTTGGAAAAAAAGGAACATATAGCTCAAGTTGTTGATGAATATGGTGGTATGGATGGTATTGTAACCATGGAAGATATAATCGAATCGTTACTCGGCTTTGAAATAGTTGATGAAAAAGACACTTTTACCGACATGCAGCAACTAGCAAGAGAAAGATGGCTTCAGAAACAAGCAAAATATAAGTTATTGGAAACGGAATCGGTATCTATCAAAAAAAACGATGGTACAGTAAGCATTACACAAGATATAGTGTAGCAAATCTTTGCAATTTATTATCAAATTTTATTGTCGGCTAAAAGGGCAATACTTCCTTGACAACAGGACTATACAGGTTTAATCCTTCTACAAAAAATAAATTTACTTCGCATACATAAATCTTGAAATTATTCCAAATTTCAAGAAAATAAAAACAGGTCTAACTGTTTCTTATATTTCTGAATTACAGCAATTTGATGTATATAATTTCATTAAATAGTACGAATAAAGGGTTGAAATAAATTTCCAAACCAATCTTTTTTTATATTTGACAATCAAAATTGTAGTATAAGGAACATTTCTTAAAGTTAAATATATCGTTGATAGAGACATTTTTTTTAAAGCAGGAATATTTCAGTATATAACTATGAAAACTGTTAAACAAAAAGTGCCGACCAATAATTTATTGATGTAAAAACGGGAGAAATATTCGGATTATAAATATAAATTTTCAAAACAACACATTTCAAAATTTCAAATTTTTTAACATGAAAAAAAGCATAAAAATAATACTTTCAGTATTTGTACTACTTTGCATGATATTTATCATTATCAATATTAGAGACAGTGCATCTAAGAAATCTACCTTCAAAAGTGTTTTAGCCGATGTTGATACCAATACGGTAAGCTTAATTGTAATAAAAAATAAAAATATCACCAATGGAATTGATTTGGTAAAAACAGATAGTGTTTGGAATATAATCTACAACAATAAAACATTTTTAGTCGACAAGTTGATGATAGATAGTATATTACAGCAAATAGATATTGTAAAGCCGAGAAGAATTGCTTCAAAACAGAAAATTTCATGGGCAGAATATGAAGTAAACGACTCTCTTGGAACGCTTGTAAGTATTTATGATCAGAAAAACAAAAAATAGATTTGATGATAGGGAAATTTTCAAATACCAAATCACAGAACCAAGATCAGAAACAACCAGATGTATTTAGCTACGTTAGACTTCTAAATGAAGAAGATGTATATGTAGTAGATGGTTATTTAAGCATGACATTCAATCGAAATGTAGAAGATTTTAGAAACGCTCAACTTTGCAATATTCCACTTGATAAAATTACTAAAGTGAGTTTTAACTATAATGCTGATAGTGCTTTTGTGTTGGAAAAACAAAATAATTCATGGACTATAGAAAATCAATTAGCAGATTCGGCTGCTGTTCAAAGTTATTTGCAAAAGCTTTCTCAGTTAAGCAGCAGAAATTTTATTGAAACTTCTTTAGCAAAATTACCATTGGTATATTCATTAAAAATTGAAGGCACAGAAGTGAAACCAATAGAAATACTAGCATATCAATCTACAGATAATCAATTGATAGTTGCATCATCGGCAAACCAAGGAACGGTATTTAATTTAAATCCAGATATTATTTCTAGCATTTTTATATCAAAGCAAAATTTGAAATAAAAAAATATAAAAAAGAAGGGGTAAGTTATTTTTCTTAACTCACCCCTTCTTTTTTAACAATCAAATTAACTAATACGTCATGCTGTAATGCTCCTTAATAACTTGATTTTTCTTTTCTTCAAGTGCATTTAAAGTTTGTACATACGTACCCTCTTCTTTGCATATAGCTTCATTCCATCTTCCATACCACTTATTCATCTCAATCTTAGCAGATATAAATCGTCTGGAATTCCTACTGTCTTTACTGTTAGGGTTACTATGATATTCTTTGGCTATCAGGATAACAGAATCCACCAAAACTCTGTATTCGTCAAGCAGTTGATTACAACTTCGGTCTACTGACTGAGCATAAGAACTCATACCAAAACCTAATAAAGCAACAACAAAAACACTTAACTTTTTCATAATGGTAAATTTTAATTAAGTTACAATTTTAAAAACATTTATTCAGGGATATTTCAAAAAATTTAGACAATATTACTATACAATAAATTACAGATGCTTCAAACGTTATTAAAAAAGTTTTTAATAATAAATTAATATAAAATAATATTGCAAATAATTATATTCAAATTAAAAATTCTGCTTAATGTTAGAAATATCATTCTTTTAGATATTTAGAATCTCAAAAAACGTTACAAAAAAACTTTTTAAAGAATGTCTAAAACCCGAGTATTAGAGTTTTATTTTCTACAAAAAATTCGAATTTCAAAAAAAAAACACAATTATTTACACAAAAATAATACAATTTTCATATTTATATAGTTTCTAAAACAGTTTATTTGATATATAAAAATTTAAAAATTATATTACCTAAATGAAATTAACATCAATCTCTTTATTCCTCGTTTACAGACGAATAGATAGCACAAACGAATTCATCACTAAATTAAAAAATAAAAATATAAAAAAGAAAATTACGTTTCAAAGCAAGAAAATTTTGCTCTAAATTGAATAATTTAATATTAAGAAATAGTTATAAAGTGAAAACTATAAAAAAAAGTTATGCTTTATTAAAAAAATCAATATATTTGCGGCACTGATGAAAAAAGGGGTTTTGTTTATCTGTTGTTTTTGATAATGTGGCATAAAAGACTCATTGTGAACTCCTTAAAACGTTAGTATTTAGATTATAATTGTAACCAAAGAAATTAATAACTTAAAAAGGATTTATAAAAATTACTAAAAATGCAAAATAAAGGAGCGATTAGATTATTTGCGATTTTACTTGTACTTGCAAGTATATATTCTCTATCATTTACGTATTTTACGCGTACAATTGAAAATCAAGCAACAGAACAGTCTACAGACCCGAAAACGGGTGAGTTGAATCTCAGGAAGATGAATGAGTATCTAGACTCAATGAGAAGTGAACCGGCGTATTTGTTTGATTTCTTTACTTATTCGGAGTGTAAAGATAAAGAACTAAACTTTGGTTTAGACTTAAAAGGGGGTATGAACGTAACCCTAGAAATTTCTGTAGTAGATTTAATCAAAGCTCTAGCAGCAGATCCTAATGATACTATCGTAATAAACACAGTAGAAAGAGCTCAAAAATTGCAAGAGAACAGCACCGATGGATTTGTAAATCTATTTGGAGTTGCTTTCAATGAATTGTATCCGAATTTAAGATTGGCTTCTTACTTTTCTACATTAAATAATAAAGACGAACTTTCATATAATTCAAGTAATGAAGATGTTTTAGTTTATTTAAATAAAGAAGCTAAATCGGCAATAGACAACTCATTTAATATATTAAGAACTAGGATAGATAGATTTGGGGTTACCCAACCAAACATCCAAAGCTTAGGTAGTGGTAGAATTTTAGTTGAACTTCCGGGAGTAAAAGATCCGGCTAGGGTTAGAAAACTATTGCAAGGTACTGCTCAATTGGAGTTTTGGGAAACATACGATGCTAAAGATATTTATCAATATTTGGTACAAGCTAATAAAATAGTTAGCGATTTAAACAAAATTGAATCTGATTTTCAAGATACTTTAAAGTCAAAAGATAGCACAGTAGCATCGGTTGATACTACTACTGCCCAAGCAAAAGATACTGCAAAAACAGCATCTTTACTTGACGAAATGAAAAGCGATACTACAAAGAAAGATACTTCTAATTTAAATCAAGATGCTGAAGTAGCTCTTTTTAGTAAATTAATGATAACTCCTGATGGGAAAAACTTGTTTTCAGGTCCGGTTGCGGGAGTTTCTCACGTTAAAGATACAGGTACTGTAAATAGCTATTTAGCACTAGAGCAGGTAAAAAGAATAATGCCAAAAGACTTGAAATTCCTATGGACTATCAAGGCTATGGACGAAAGCGGTAACCTATTCCAATTAATTGCATTAAAACTTCCAAAAGATGGTAAAGCACCGCTTGATGGCGATGCAATAACAAATGCAGGAATTGACTACGCTGATAATGCTACAAGTGCTGGTGTATCTATGTCTATGCACTCAGAAGGTGCACAAGTTTGGGCGCGTCTTACAAAAGAAAATATAAATAAATCAATTGCTATTGTTCTTGATAATTACGTTTATTCATTTCCAAATGTAAACAGCGAAATTACTGGCGGTCGTTCTTCAATTACCGGTAATTTTACCATTAATGAAGCGAGAGACTTAGCAAACGTATTGAAATCGGGTAAATTACCAGCTCCAGCTAAAATTATTGAAGAAGTTGTTGTTGGTCCATCGCTAGGTAAAGAAGCAATTAGCTCAGGCTTATGGTCTTTTGCTATTGCATTCTTATTGGTACTGGTTTATATGGTATTCTATTACAATAAAGGTGGATACATTGCAAATCTTGCTTTGTTAACAAACGTAGTATTAATATTTGGTGTGCTCGCTTCTTTAGGTGCGGTACTTACCTTACCTGGTATTGCAGGTATCGTTTTAACGATAGGTATGGCGGTAGATGCTAATATCTTGATATTTGAACGTATAAAAGAAGAGATGAGACAGGGCAAAGGTCCTAAACTGGCAATAACCGACGGTTATAAAAATGCATATTCAGCAATTATAGATGCGAACGTTACAACGTTAATAACAGCTATTATACTTTATATTTTCGGTTCAGGTCCAATTCAAGGTTTTGCTACGACTTTAATTATTGGTATTGTAACTTCATTATTCAGTGCAATATTTATTACTAGATTGGTTTTTGAAAGATTATTAGTAAAAAAATCTGAAGTTAAATTAGATACAAAAGCAACAAGAAATTTCATGCAAAACACTACATTCAATTTTATGGATAGTAGAAAAAAATGGTATGTTGTTTCTGCAATATTACTTACAATAAGTCTCGTATCAATCTTTTCAAAAGGATGGAATGTTGGTATAGACTTTACCGGAGGTAGAACATATGTAGTAAGACTAGAAAATGCTGCTAATGTAACTGAAATAAGAAATGCACTTGGTGCAAAAGAAATATTTGGCAATGCTCCAGATGTGAAAATATATGGACAAAACAACCAAGTAAAAATTACAACCAAATATCTTATTGATGACAAATCAAGTGTAACAGATAGTATTGTTGAACAAAAATTATTTGAAGGTTTAAAACCAGTACTTGGTTCAACCAATACAATGACAGAGTTTAACGAAAATAATAAAATGAGTTCGCAAAAAGTAGGTCCTACCATTGCCGATGACATTGTTTGGAGTGCTATACTTGCAGTATTCTTCTCATTGTTGTTTATCTTCTTCTATATCTTTATCAGATTTAGAGATTGGAGATTTGGTCTTGGTGCTGTAGGTTCACTTTTCCATGACGTTTTGCTTGTATTGGGTGCTTTCTCTATATTCCACGGAATTTTACCATTCTCATTAGAGATTGACCAAGCTTTCATAGCAGCTATTCTTACCGTGATTGGTTATTCAATAAACGATACTGTGGTAGTATTTGACCGTGTGAGGGAATATTTCGGAATGGAATCTAAAAAAGATACTAAAACATTACTAAACGATGCCTTGAACTCAACATTGAGTAGAACAATAGGAACATCGCTTACTACATTGATAGTTTTAGTTGCAATATTTATTTTTGGTGGTGAAACAATTAGAGGTTTTGTTTTCGCAATATTACTTGGTATAGGTGTTGGTACATACTCTTCTATATTTGTAGCTTCACCAATTGTATATGATACTATGAAGAAGAAAGAAAATAAGTAATACTTTATTAAATAAAAAAAATGTAAAAAGAGATTGCTTTTCAAAGCAGTCTCTTTTTTTTATATATTTACACTGAAAATCAAAGCAGATAAAATATTTCAATGTCGGTAAACGAACCTAAAATAGAAATAATAGACAAACAAGCTACTACAGCTGTTGTAAGAACCTCATTCAGTTCAGACAAAATAAATGTAGATTGGCATACTCACCCTGAGTTTGAAATATTATATATTATTGAAGGTTTTGGAAGTAGAATTATTGGAGACTCTGTATCATCTTTTGGCGAGGGGATGCTTATGCTCATTGGCTCAAATGTTCCCCACTTAATAAAATCTGATGCGAAATCGATAAAAAACAAACAACTAATTTTTCAATTTTCAGAAAAACTAATTGCTAAAGATATACTCTATTTTGAAGAGTTTAAATCCATATCAACATTAATTTACAATTCATATTACGGCATTGATTTTCCAATAGAGTTTAGCAAATCTCTATTAAATAAATTAATAAATCTTACCAATATAAAATCGGAAAAAGTAGTAAGCAATCTTTTCGAGATTTTAGAAGATTTATCGTTATGCGACAACTACACAACGGTAACAACCTTGCCTTACAAAACAGACAACACTGAAAATACAAGGATAGGAAAAGTTTACAATTATGTATTGAACAATTACATGCAAGAAATTACCGTTGATAAAGCAGCTAAATTGCTCAATTTGTCTAAACCAGCTTTTTGTAATTATTTCAAGAAAAAAGTAAACAAACGTTTCACAGAATTTGTGAATGAGATAAGAATAAATAAAGCCTGCATATTACTAAAAGAAACTGATAAAAACATTTCTGAAATAAGCTATGAAGTAGGCTTTGTAAATATTTCATATTTTAACAGGTATTTTTTGAAATTGAAAAACATCACCCCTCTAAAATACAGAATAAACAAGTCTATGTCTCTGTAGTTTAGATAAATAAATGATTTGCACAAAAACATCAGAGCAACATCATTAAACCTTAAAGATATTATTATCTACCTTCCAATACTGAATTAATAATAAATTTGTATAGTATTTTTTCATATTAGATATTTATTATGCATTGGTTAACAGTAAAAACATTTGTATTTATTAATCGATGTTGCTTTAACAGAACTAGTCAATTCTATAATGCTATATATAATTACACTATTAATTAGAATTAAGTATTTTTTCTGAGGTAGAGTTGAATTTGGGAAACAATAAAAAAGGGTACAGCTCATTGTAGCGGTACCCTTTTATTATTTTTATAAGGTATAATTTTATTACCAATATATTACAATTTCTTCTGAAGAATATATAATATAAAATTCCAACATCATATTCAACAATATTACAATTTAAAAAAAAGAGTAACAGACAATTGTTACTTGAAAATTTCTAAATAAAATAAAAATTATTACCTTTGCATTCATACAATTAGATGATATTAATTAACAATTAAAGATAAATTCATGAAAGCTATAATGAAAGTAATGTTATTGTTTGTTTTAGGTTCTATATTAATATTTAATTCTTGTAAAGAAGATGAAACAACTATAGCAAGTGCAGAGATAACATCTATTTCGCCCGAAAGTGCAGGTGAAGGATCGATAATAACAATATCAGGTAAAAATTTTGTAACAGATACCTCAAAAATTGAAATTACAATAGGCGGTGTTGAGGCCGTAATTGATAGTGTTACGAGTACTTTTATAGATGTTATTGTACCTAAAGGTGTAAAGTTAGGTAGTTCTGAAATAGTAGTAAAAATAAATGGAACAGTTGTAGAAAATTCTACAGCAATTACAATTATTAATAATCCATTTACAATAACCGGATTTTCAAAAAAAACAGGTAAAGTTGCTGCAAAAATAAAAATACTAGGTACCAATCTTAATGCAACCGATTTTAAAGTGGTAATGAATAATGGCAGTGAAAAACTAGTAAAGCAAAAAATACTCTCAGCAGCCGAAGACGGTTCATCAATAGAAATAGAACTTGCACCAAAAACATTTTCTGGTAAATTTGAAATTACAAGAGTATCAGACAATGTAATGGTAAAATCTGCTGCTTTTACTTATGAATTGACCTACAATGAAGCAGAATTGGTATTAGATAAACCGGGAGATGGTGTGTTTAATGACTTGTTTTATGCAAATGGAAATATATACGTAGCAGCTACTTCAGCAAGTGGCATTTTAGTTTATAATAACAAGTTTGAAAATATTAACACATTATCTGGTTCTGGTATAAGTTATAATTTCTATACTGTATTGGTAAGAAAGAGCGGAGATATTTATTTTACATTATCTAACGATATGTATTTATACAAAGTTGATGGAAATGATTTTAGTGCTGTTCACACATTCAACTCAAGTGATTATAGAAAAATAGCTGAAAGTAAAGATGAAAGCTTTTTATTGGTTCTTATGGTGAAGGAACTATATATAAGGAGGAAAATTCAACTTTTAATAATATCATTTCATTGCCGCAAGTAACAAACATTCTTATAGATTATGACAATAATTTAATTGCGAATACAGAATTGTCAAAATTAGCTAACAAGTATAATATTAGCAATGGATATGCTCAAACAACATTTGCAGACTTTACTGACTCATTATCTGGAAATATTTTTGATATAGCTAAACATCCTATACAAAAAGAATATGTTTTTTGCTCTAATAGTAGTCATGAAATAGTTAGAATGGTTTCTGAAAAGGTTTGTCAAAAAATATTAACTAAAGAACCTATTAATAGTCCTAGAGAACTAATTTTTGATGGTAACAATGATTTGCTTATACTTAGCGAAACAGGTATTTATCGTTCAATAGTAGAATAAAAAGTTAAAATAGGAATAAAAAGGGGCTGCAAAACAAAGTTTTGCAGCCCCTTTTTATTCCTATCTATTCGAATTTTTGCAAATTAACTGTTTGGTTCTGAACATAGAATTCAGAAATAAATCAACTTAGTCTGTTTTTAAAATCGGCGTATGAGAAATCGCGAACCAGTCTGAGCGATTTACTCGTAGAGTTGTATATATAAATGGCAGGTAACTGAACACCGTTAAACGTTGTGTTTTTCACCATGGTATAAATAGCCATATCGCCAAAAACGAGCTTGTCTCCCACTTTTAGAGGCTCTTTAAAACTATAATCGCCAATCACATCGCCTGCCAAACAGGTGTTGCCACCAAGTCGATAGAGACATTCAAACTCGCCAACTCCCCCCCCCCCCATAAGTGGTGGTCTGTAAGGCATTTCAATTACATCGGGCATGTGAGCAGATGCGCTGGTGTCTAGAATTGCTATATCTCTACCATTATTAATAATATCTAGCACCTCTGTAACGAGTACTCCGGTGTTTAGACCAACAGCTTCGCCCGGTTCCAGATAAATATCAATATCATACTTACTTTTGAAGGTATTTATTTCTTTTTATTAGGAGTGAAATATCGTAATTGCTTCTAGTAATATGATGTCCGCCACCAAAATTTATCCAAGAAATTTTATCGAAATAGAATGAAAAATCGCGCTCCACAACCTCTAGGGTGCGTTTAAAGGCATCGCTATTGTGTTGGCAAAGGTTATGTATATGAAGTCCAGATATTCCTTCTAAATCATCTATAGAGGCTTTAAATGTCTCTAACGGCATACCTAATCTAGAAAACGGAGAACAAGGGTCGTAAATAGGTGTTTTAACCTCTGAATGACCTGGGTTTATTCTTATCCCAGCCTTTTTTCCGTTTTCAAGTACTGTAGACTTATATTTCTTCCACTGAGCAACAGAATTGAAACTGATATGATCTGCAATTTTTACAATTTGCTTAAAATCAGCTTCTTTATATGCTGGTGAATAAATATGAACCTCACCGCCAAACTCCTCAGAACCTAATTTAGCTTCATGCAGGGAACTGGCAGTAGTACCCTTTAGATAATTACTAATCAGCTTTGACAAACTCCACATAGCAAAACCTTTCAATGCCAAAATAACATGTGCAGGTGTTTGCTTTTGAATATAAGCCAACTTCTGAAGGTTCTCTTCTAGTTTTACCTCATTTACGATATAACACGGAGTACGTAAGTTCTCTAGTTGTTCACTTGTAAGATCTATTCTACCGAACTCTTCCATTCTACTATATTCCAAGGTAAACCATATTTATTTAAATCATCCATAAACGGATCAGGATTAAGCTCTTCCATGTTGTAAACACCGGCTTCTTTCCAAATGCTTTGTAACATCATTTTAGCTCCAATCATTGCCGGTACACCGGTAGTATATGAAATGGCCTGAGAACCAACCTCTTTAAAAGTCTCTGCATGGTCGCAAACATTGTAGATGAATTTTCTAACAAATTTGCCATCTTTCAAGCCTTCAATAACACAACCAATACAAGTTTTGCCTTCATAATTTTCACCAAGCGAACCTGGATCGGGCAATACAGCTTTCAAAAATTGTAAAGGAACAATCTTCTGTCCGTTGTATTCAACTTCATCAATTCTAGTCATTCCAACATTTTCTAACACTCTCAAATGGGTTAGGTATTCTTGTCCAAATGTCATCCAGAAACGAATTTTCTTTAATCCTTTGATATTTAGTGCTAATGATTCCATTTCTTCATGAAACATCAAATACATTTCTTTAACACCAACCTCAGGGAAATCAAATCCTTGGTGTACAGAAAGTGGTGGGGTTGTTTTCCACTCGCCATTTTCAAAATATCTGCCTGGTTGAGTAATTTCTCTAATATTTATTTCAGGGTTGAAATTGGTTGCAAATGCTTTACCATGACTACCTCCGTTGCAATCTACAATATCAATTGAATGAATTTCATCAAAAAAATGTTTTTGAGCATATGCACAAAATACATTGGTAACTCCCGGATCGAAACCACTACCTAAGAGTGCCATAAGATTTGCATCCTTAAATTTCTGACGGTAAGCCCACTGCCAACTATACTCAAAATGTGCTACATCTTTGGGTTCATAGTTTGCAGTATCAAGATAGTGTACTCCTGCTTCAAGACAAGCGTCCATGATTGTTAAATCTTGATATGGTAGTGCTAAATTGATAACCATCTGCGGTTTATGCTTCTTAATCAATGCAACTAATAGGGGAACATTATCTGCATCTACCTGCTCTGTAAGTATAGTTCTGCCATATTTAGCTTTTACACTTTGAGCTATTGCATCGCATTTTGACTTTGTTCTTGAAGCTAAGATAATTTCAGAAAACACTTCCGGCATTGCAGCACATTTATGCACAGTTACATTACTCACTCCGCCTGCTCCGATAATAATTACTTTTGACATAGTGTATGCTAATTTTATATAGTTTTAGATTTAAATTTTTGCTCGCCAAAGATAGCATAAGAAAAATATTTTATGACAATTTTTTATTTTAAATATTTGATAATAATTAGAAATCAAGGGACATGAAATTGTTGGGATAGACCTGCGTGGCTATCTATGAAAACAGATGTTTTTCAAAATTAAAAATCACAGAATTAAAAAATGCATGAACTCATACTTAGATTGCCTATACATGTTAAATAATATTTACAATTTATAAACTTTCAAACTTCAAAAATTAACATTAATAAAACTTTCAAAAAAGTCAAAAAAAATAACAATACAGGTTTGATTTTGTGAAAAAATTATACTAATCTCTCATAATGAACTATTTAAAAAATATCAAAAAAAAGAGACTTGCACAAAATTGAACCCTTTTTTTATAAAATTGAACTATGAGTATACAAAACTATCGTAAGTTTGCAATGGTTGTTTTAGACAAGGTAATTAAGGGTATTACTTTAAAAAACACAAAGGGGATAAGAAAAAAGCCAGAAGCAAATTGCAACTGGCTTTTTTCGTTTTATAATTTTCGAGAGTAATTAATCTTTATTACTCACCCCTGCATCGGCAAAACTTGCCATCTCATTTAGAAAAGCACAAGCAGATTTAATAATAGGCATAGCTAATGCAGCACCGGTTCCCTCACCCAAACGTAGCCCCAGTTGTAAAATAGGTTTTGCATCAAAGTGTTTTAGCATTTTCTGATGCCCTTGCTCATTAGACATGTGACAAAAAACGCAATTGTTTTTAATATTAGGATTAAACGCTTCGGCAGCCAATAAAGCAGCGGTTGCAATAAAACCATCAATTAGAATAAGCATTTTATTTCTGTACGCTTCAATAATAGCACCTGTCATCATAGCAATTTCGAGCCCTCCGAAGGTAGCTAAGGTTTCTAAAGCTGTTTTTGGATTGTATTTCTGACTTACTTTCTTAAGTACTTCATGTTTGTGTTTCAGCGCATCCGATTGTAGTCCGGCCCCCACTCCTATACAATCTTCAATTGGAAGATTCATAAAACGGTGCATAAGCAAAGCACTAGCTGAGGTATTACCAATACCCATTTCGCCAAAAGCAATCGTATTTGTGCCCGACTGTGCTTCATTTGTAACCAGTTCAGCTCCCTTATCTAGGGCTGCTTGACAAAGTTGTACATCCATAGCCGGCTCAAGCAGCATGTTTTTTGTCCCTCTTGCCAGCTTAGCCGAGATAATTGATGCTGTTGCCGGAAAATCGAAATCTACACCTGCATCTACAACCTTTAAACTGATATCGTGCTGACGGCAAAATACATTTATGGCAGCTCCGCCCGAAACAAAATTCATAACCATTTGCCATGTTACTTCTTTGGGGTATGGACTAATTTTTTCATCGGTAATTCCATGATCGGCTGCAAAAACCAACATACTCGGTCTTAGTATCTGAGGCGATTCTGTTTCTTGTATCATGCCAATCTTAAAAGCCAGTTCTTCTAACAATCCAAGGGCTCCAAGTGGTTTTGTTTTATTGTCTATTTTGCTTTGTAAAGCTTTTGATAATGTATTCATCTGAATTTAAAGTTTCATTTTAATACTTTGATAATTGATAATTGATAATTGATAATTTAATCAAAGCATTGCTACAAATAATTTCCGCACATATTATATATTTTTAACCTTAAACTATCTTCTTAACCAATTGTAAAAAACACCAGTAACATATTAAAAAAGGAATATTATTTTCAGGAAAGAAAAAAATTTATCCATGAATAAATAAAACATATTTTCAGAACTAGTACTTGAAATCAAAAAAATGAAATGTTTTTTCCCCGAAATCATTTCCAAAATTGCAATTGCGGCAGGTCTTCCGGCTCATTTATGCTGTTAGTCGCCTTCCCATCAAGAATTGACAGTGGCTTGGTATGACTAACATTAAAAAAACTTACGGCTGCGGGTACAGCTCTCGATTATACACGAGATTCCCATATTAAGGTCGCAATCAAAGACTGCGTTCCACCAACAGGGCAAAGTTACATGAATATTTAATTTCTTAACCAATGATATTAAAATTTTATTTCGCAGAGGAAATTCGGAAATTAATCTTCAAAGTGTAAATATTTACATTCTCTTATATTTAAGGAAAACGAACTTAAGCTTTTCTTAATAAATTAACATTTATTGTAATATTGTTAATTGTATATTAAATAATTCACTAATAATTATATTTTAAAATCAAAAACGTTAAATATCATTATAAATTCTAAGTATAATACTGTATTTACTTTCCATTTATCATTTTTCGTGAAGTCACAATATTGTAATGCTTAAGCATAATTCTTGGAAAACAAAATTTAAACAAGGACGTTCATTCTAGGTTTACAAACCCTGTTTAAATAAGAACTTTAAAATTTAAAGAATAAAAAAATACAATTAAATAAAATTCTGAGAGATAAAAAATAAATTAAGTTTCACTTCATTTTTTAAGTTATTGTATTTATATTTGCAGCAAGGTAAAACAGTATTGAAAATCTCAGTTTATGCAGAGTAAAGTATGCTGAAATATTCAAGAACTGTTTTAAAATTGTGTGTACCGTAAAAAATTCAAATATGAGCAAATTGATCTTCCCACCTATTGTAAAACAACTTTCGGAATCGGTAGTAAAAGCATCGAAAATAGATGCTGGACTTTTTGAAACCTATAATGTGAAACGCGGTTTGAGAAATGCCGACCACTCAGGAGTTCTTGTTGGGCTTACCAATGTTGGCGATGTTGTAGGTTATAAAAAAGAAAACAACGAACTAGTTCCTATTGACGGACAACTGGTATATCGTGGTATAAGTGTAGATGCGTTAGTAAATGGAGCTAAAGAACAAAACAGACATGGTTTTGATGAAGTGGTTTATTTATTACTTTCAGGAAAACTTCCTAATCTTAAAGAACATGCTGAATTTATGGAATATATGGGTGAACTGCGTAAGCTGCCCGACGATTTTACAAATAGTATGATATTGACCAATAAGGGAAACAATATAATGAATATGCTTGCTCGTACCGTTTTGGGATTGTATAATTTAGATAAAGATGCCGACGAACTCACCCCAGAGAATTTAGTGTATCAATCGCTCAATCTTATTGCAAAAGTTCCAACAATAATAGCGTATTCATATCATTCAATGAGGCATTATTATCTAAATAAAACTTTATCTATACGTCATCCGGACGCCTCTTTGAGTACCGCAGAAAATTTCTTATTGATGATGAAAGGGGCAGGGAAATATACTAAACTGGAAGCCGACATTCTTGATTTAGCATTAATACTGCATGCCGACCACGGAGGTGGTAACAACTCAACATTTACTATAAGAGTAACGAGCTCTACCAAAACAGATACATACTCTGCAATTGCATCGGCTATAGCATCGCTTAAAGGACCGCTTCACGGTGGAGCAAACCATGAGGTTCTGTGCATGATGGATAATATTAAGGAAAACGTAAAGAACTGGGATGACAAACAAGAGGTTACCGATTATCTAATAAAAATGCTAAACAAAAAGGCATACGACCGTACCGGAAAAATTTATGGAATTGGTCATGCCGTATATACCATATCAGACCCTAGAGCTATACTGCTTAAAAAACAAGCAAAAGAATTGGCTAAAGAAAAAGGGAAACTTGAAGAATTTGAACTATATGAAATGATTGAGAATTTAGCTCCGGAAATTTTTTATAACTTCAAAGGCGATAAAGTTGCAAAACGAGTTTGTGCAAATGTAGATTTTTATTCAGGTTTTGTATATAATTGCATAGGAATAAAAGAATCATTGTATACACCACTTTTTGCAATGTCAAGAATTGCCGGTTGGTGTTCGCATAGATTGGAAGAGCTTACATTTGACGCCGGAAAAATTATAAGACCAGCTTATAAAAATGTATATCCTCAACAGTCTTATATTCAGATAAAAGATAGAAAATAAATTTTTAACACCTCTATCAGATTTATTATTTAATAAATATGTATTATTTTTATAAAAAATATTTAATAACTATTTTAAAACAAAAAAACAAATGAAAATAACAGTAATTGGAGCAGGAAATGTTGGAGCTACCTGCGCAAACGTAATGGCACAAAAAGAATTAGCTAGTGAAATAGTTTTGTTAGACATAAAAGAAGGTTTTGCTGAGGGTAAAGCACTTGATATTATGCAAACAGCTACATTACTTGGTTTTGATACTCAAGTTACAGGTGTTACTGCAGATTATAGCAAAACAGCAGGTTCTGAAGTAGTTGTGGTTACCTCAGGTATTCCTAGAAAACCGGGTATGACTCGTGAAGATCTAATTGGAACCAATGCTGGTATTGTAAAAGATGTAGTTACAAATATCTTGAAATATTCTCCAAATGCTATTATCGTAGTTATTAGTAACCCAATGGATACGATGACTTACTTAGCGCTTAAATCTACCGGTCTTCCTAAAAACAGAATTATAGGTATGGGTGGTATACTTGACAGCGTACGTTTTAAATGTTATTTGAGTCAAGCTTTGAATGTTCCTGCATCTGATTTACAAGGTGTTGTAATTGGTGGACATGGTGATACTACTATGATACCTCTTGCACGTTTTGCAACATATAATGGCGTACCTGTATCTACACTACTAAGTGCTGATGCATTAAATACTGTTGTTTCTAGTACAATGGTTGGTGGTGCTACGCTTACCAAATTTTTAGGTACTTCTGCTTGGATGGCTCCAGGTGCTGCAGGTGCTGCTCTTGTTGAATCTATTGTACGTGATGAGAAAAAAATATATCCTTGCTGCGTTTCACTTGATGGTGAATACGGACAAAAAGACATTTGTATAGGTGTTCCTGCTATAATTGGAAAAAATGGCTTTGAAAAAGTTGTTGATTTCAAACTTAATGCTGACGAACAAGCTCTTTTCAATAAGAGTGCTGATGCAGTAAGAAGCATGAATGGTGTTCTTAAAGAATTGAACTTACTGTAAATAATTTTTACAATAAAGGGTTATAAAAGCGACCGTCTGAAATTTCAGGCGGTCGCTTTTTTTATTATCGAGAACAAAAACTTATATACTAATACTATCTATATATCGATATTATTGAAGCGGTCTATTTTTCTTTATGACAAACTAAAACATTTTTCTTATCTCCATGCCAATTATGAAATCCATTTCCTTGACAATCTTTGAAATCCTTACATGATTTACACTGACCTTTTTTTGTCCATTCTCTATTTCTAAACGGCTGAAATTTATGCTGCCAAATGTCAAAAAAATTGTCTGTATATATGTTACCTTGAGAAAAATCTCTGTCAATATTTGGACATGCAGAAATTGCTCCATCAATTAAAACGGATCCAATATTTATGCCTGCTCTGCAAAAAAAATAACTATCTCTTACCAAAGGTTCATAATTACCAACAAAACCTTCACAACTGAATTTTATGTCAATTTCTTTTTGTTTTCGTTGCTCACTGATAAACTCCATTAGTGAAACAAATTGAAAATCAGACAAAGACAACAATGAATTGTCTACTGCTCTTCCTATAGGAATTATTGTAAATAATCTCCAAGCTTTTACATTTTTCGAAACAAGTAAATCTTTAATCTGTACCAACTCATCAATATTCTGCTGATTTACGCAGGTAACTACATCAAAATTGAGCCTATTAGATGTGGCGGCTAATTCTATAGCTGCTATAACTTTCTTAAAACTAAAATCATTGTTTCTCAACCAATTATGCGAATATTCCAGTCCGTCTAAACTTATTGTTAATGCACCTAAACCAGAATTTAATAATGAAATATGCCGCTTCTCGTCATATAAATGCCCGTTTGAAACAATAGCCCATTTTAGTCCCCTTTTCCTTAATTCTCTACCACACAATTCAATATCTGACCTCATTAAAGGTTCTCCGCCAGTAAATACAACAGTAAAATTTTGAGAATTCGTTTCAATTGTATCTATAGCTTTTAAAAAGTCATCAATGGGCATATCAGAAAATGCACTATCTTTTGCGCAATCACTACCACAATGTAAACAATTCAAATTACAACGTGTAGTGCATTCCCAAAACAAATAATTCAGTTCATGCAGTTTTACTTCAGATTCTTTGAACTTTCTAAAAGCATATCTTTTAATTGCTGAAATCATTTCATTTCTTCTAATACAATATCAACATATACTTTGCTATCGGTGTAGTTCAACATAGTATCTTTGGTCATGTACAATCCATTTGAAATTGAATCAACATCTTGAAAACTAAGCACTATATCTTCAAGCATTTCAGAGTAAAATGAAAACTTACCTTCTTCATTGGTTATTTCATACTGTTCATTATCAACTACTGATACCTTAATCCCGTTAATTGGTAATCCGGTTGATTTTGATTTTACTTGTCCCTCTATTAATAAATCTTGTCCAAAATCTTGCGGTGTTCCATAACATGCTTGAAAAATAAATAATGCAGATGTAAAACTTAATCCGCCAATAATTCTTCTAATCCATTTTTGTTTCATGTCTCTTTTTTTTAATCAAGAAGGTTGTTTAAAATTTACAATGTATTATGTTTCATAATTATCAGTCTCTACCAAATTCCATTTATAATATTTGTAATAAAAGCTTTATTGAACATTGTAATTGTTTTATCAAAAATATAAAAAATATCCATAAATCAAAATTATCAAATATTTATTATATCTAAACAATATTTAAAATTCGCTATACTATTGAAGTAGAGAAGAAAAAAATATTGAAAGATTTTATTTTACACAATAAGGATTGCAACAGAGGGCTATTTCTACTACATTAATTTACTAATAATAGGATTGAACGCTTTTGTAAATACCAAAACGCTATCGCCTACTTGTAGGTTTTCCATATCGTTGTCGAAGGCTATAACTTTTATAATCTGGTTGCTGCCCGAAATTACGGTAACGATATTTATTGTATCCTGTTTCTCAATACGTGCTATCTGTCCAGTTATTTGCACTTTACCGCTTACACTTGAATCGGAAAAAACCTCATCGGGGGTGCCAACTCGACCTATAAGTCCTTTCTCAATACACAGAACATGACTCGCTAGTCGAAACACCTCATTAAGGTCATGACTTACCATTATGGTTGTTGCCCCAAGGAGCTTATGAGCCTGATAAATTTCATTCTGTAAAGCAACTCTCATATCAGCATCAAGAGCAGAAAGTGGTTCGTCTAAAAGCAATAATTGTGGCTTTCGAGCCAAAGCACGAGCCAATGCAACCCGCTGTTTTTGACCGCCCGATAGTCCGCTGGGTTTGCGTTTGCTAAATTCCGACAAGCCAAAGACAGCGAGAAGTTCGAGAGCATCTTCACGGCTTTTCTTGGGCTGTGCAAAGAGGATATTCTCTTCAACCGTCATATTTGGAAACAAGGCATAATCTTGAAACATGAAACTGATATTCCGCTCCTTTGGCGATATGTTTATGCCTTTCGATGAGTCGAACCAAACCGTTTCGCCAAACTTCACAATGCCCTTGTCGGGTTTTATAAGTCCCGAAAGTATCCGCAACAGAGTTGTTTTCCCAGCCCCCGACTGCCCAAACAGTGCAACCAATTCGCCGATATTAATATGAGTATTGACCACCAGATTGAGCTTACCGTTGGCGGTAAACATCATCTTTTCAATATCTATCGTGATTATATTGTTTTCCATGGGTCATGTTTTTTATTTACACTATAAATGGTGGTCAGTAAAATGAGCGATACCGCAAAAAGTATGAACGCATATTGGTTTGCAGTTGAGAAATTGAGCGACTGCACCTCATCGTAAATGGCAATTGAGGCAACTCGAGTTTCGCCAGGCATATTCCCTCCCACCATAAGAACAATTCCAAATTCGCCAATGCTATGGGCAAACGTGAGTGCTACGGCGGTAATGATTGATGGTTTAATATTTGGTATCAGCACCCTGAAAAACGTTGTCATTTTCGATTTGCCAAGGGTGTAAGAGGCTTCCCGCAAACTGTCGGGAAGTGAACGTAGTCCGTTTTGCAATGGCTGTACCATAAACGGCAGACTAAAAATGACGGATGCTATTAACACACCTTCAAAGGTAAATGCCAACCGCAGATTGAATGTTTCGCCAAGCCAAGCTCCAAACCAGTTGCGAGGACTGTAAACCACCAACATATAATACCCAATAACTGACGGAGGCAAAACCATGGGCATACTTACCAGAGCTTCCACAAATGGTTTAAACCGAAACTTGGAGTATGCCAACCAATAAGCAAGTGGTAATCCTAAAATAATCAGGATTACCGTTGTGAAAACGGCTAGTTTTCCGGTGAGCAATAGGGTTTCTATAAAAGTTGGATCCATAATATTAATTTTTAATGTGCTAATGAGTTAATGATCTAATTAAAAGTACAGTAGGTACGGTATTATGGTAGAATAAACGTTCAACGCCCTTAAAGCACCAGCGGTGCGACATTATATTATTTAATACATTCATTATTTTGCAACAAGAAATTTGTTGAAATATTTAATAAATGCAAGGTTTCATAATGTCGCCTCTCCGAGGCTTTGGTTACAATATGTATTGTTTCTACCATAATATCGCCACTCTGTGGCTTAATAATTAATTAGCACATTAAAGAAATCTCATTCGATTTTACCATTGCAATAATCTCTTCATTTACTATCAATTCCAGTGCATTTACTGCTCTTGTCGTTATGAGCGAACCAATTGTATAATTGTTGAATTTCATTTCTATTTTACTCAATAACTCACCTTTATTGATGCTAATAACGGTACAAACCATTTTGTTCCGAATACTTATAGTTCCAGCAAGATTCTTGGCAAGCGAGACCTCAGTTTCCTTAAACACAAGGTTTACGCTATGTCCTATCTGAAGCCATTCTGGGTTGGTTGCCGACTCGATGAGCAAAGCCGAAAAGACCTGCCCATCAACCTCAGCATCGACCAAAAGTATCGCTCCCGATTGTTGTATCTGTGTTATTTTTGCTTCTAGTTTGTTCATTTTTTCAGAATTAGCCAATTTGAAAATTAGTTAATTTGAAAATTTTCAAATTGCCTCATTTTAAAATTAATTAGGTAATGCAAATCCATATTTTTCGAGAATATCTCTAGCAGGTTTTGAGCTCACATATTCAGCAAAAGCTTTTGCAACTTTATTATCTTTAGCTTGTTTTAGAACCACAAAACCTTGTTTTAGAGGCTGGTGCGATTTTTCATCTATCAGCACATATTTTCCTTTGTCTGCCATAGATGGTGCAAGAACTATAGACAATGCAAGTATGCCAATATCTGCATTTCCTGTAAGACAGAATTGGGCTGCTTGCGAAATGTTTTCGCCATAAATAAGTTGTGGTTTTACTTTATCGTAAATTTTGTAAAACTTCATACTCTCCTCGGCTCTTTTCCCATAAGGAGCATGGTCGGGATTGGCAATTGCTATTTTAGATTTGGGTGTAGCTGCAAGTCCGGCAATACCCTTGCTTACATCCATTGTAGAACTCCATAAAACGATTCGCCCAATTGCATACAGTTTTGGTTCGGTTGCGGTAAGTCCGGCTTCTTTTAGTTTTTGCGGATACAGTATATCAGCAGAAAAATACATATCATACGGGGCACCGTTTGAAATTTGTGTAAATGCATTACCCGACGAACCATAAATCACCTCAATATCAGCTTGAGGATTTGATGATTTGTAGAGTTTAACCACTTCATCCATAGCGAACCGCAAATCAGCAGCTGCTGCTATTTTTACTTTTTGAGCCTGTAAGCTTATGTTAAAAGCTATTAACAGGCATAAAATTATTTTTCTCATTTTTTTTAATTTTCAAATTAGCATATTTTCAAATCTTCACATTCTCAAATTTTCAAATTATTTCATTTTCAAATTTGCACATTACCTATATCGTTCATCAGCACGCAAAGCATCGAGAGGTAAATCTTTATTCTTCTCCAACCAGCCAATCTTCACGTTTTCCCTATTATCGTATCGCGGATAAAAAGGTTTAATATCAATAAGCGGAGTGCCATCGAGCATATCTACTTGCTCTATATGGAGAATATTTCCACAAATTTCAATCAGTTTCACGGTAGAAAGACCTATAGCATTGGGGCGTTTTGGAGCTTTGCAAGCAAATATTCCATGTTCGGCATAGTCCATAAACGGAACCGTAAGCAAATCGTAACCCTGAATTTTATGAAATCGGTAAACCAGAGTAATATGAGAGAATCCTTCTAAATCTTTCAGACCTGGCACATACTCCGAAAACAGTTCAATATGACCGAATATGCCAGATGCTGCAATTGGCTGAATGGGCATGTTTTTAATGTCTTTGTGAGGCGTTCTGATGATGCCAATTGGTTTAATAATAATGTTTTCCATACTAGTAATTTATTATCGTTATAAACTTTAAAAGATATCGAAGGGCAAAAAAAATCAAAGATTTATTTCCACGTTTATTTGGCTTACCATTTTCTTTAGTTGAGCTTCAATTTGTCCATACTCCCGAAGAATACGGTCGCCATAAACAGAAAGAACAGCACCACCACCATTTGTACCACCACGTTGCATATTCACGAGCGGTTCGGGGGCTTGTTTGTTCATATCATCTATCATATTCCACGCGTGCTGATACGATATTTTGAGTTTTTTTGCCGCGGCACTCAAACTGCCACAGAGAGCTACCTCTTTGAGCAATTCGGTTCTTACAGCATTCAAAAAACTTATACCGTTTTTCTTGATTGATATATGACAGTCAACCTCAATCATTTTTTAATGACATTTACATTTATGATCTTCTTCTTCGCAAGGCGTACCTATAATTACTTCGGTAGATTTGATAACCGCAAACGCAGATACACCAGGTTTTAGACCGAGATCTGCAATAGCATCTTTGGAGATGATAGCAGATATAATATTGTCATTACCAAGATCTAACAAAACTTTTGCAGTTATAAGACCTTCTTCTACTTTAATGACTTTTCCTTTTAATTGGTTTCTAGCACTTAATTTCATCGTTGAGAATTTTAAATTTATATTTTTTTTCTCAATTACACTAATTGCTCCAGAAACAATAATAAGCTGATAATGTGGGAGTAAAAAAACATAGAAATGGAAGTATTCTACATTTAGGTAGGTATTTGGAATAGGGGGAATACAAAAATGTAATTCCCAAATAAGGACACGATTTGGAGGTGGAATCCGAAAAGACAATTTTATTATACACGTTGATTATATTATAGCCAAACGGCAATAAATAAATTGACGTTACGACCGTAAATAAAAGATGCGAGTGAAAAAAAGAGGCTACTCTTTTAAGGAGATAGCCTCTTAGTGTAGTAAGAGTATATTAGAGTATTAAGGTATTACGGTTTTGTAACGGTATTGCTGTTCAGTGTAACTGCTGCAATACGTGCAAATAATCGTCCTTCGATAGATGCACCTGTATTGAGAGAAATAGATTGGTCGGCCATGATGGTGCCTTTAAACACCGAGTTGGTACCGAGCGTTGCTGAAGTACCTACTTGCCAAAAATATTAGATGCCAAAGCACTACCACTTAAAATAACTTTGCGTCCGGAGGTGGTTGTTAATGTAGATGCTATCTGAATAATAAAGATTTCATCGGCATTGCCTTTTGCATCGAAGGTAAGATCGCCCGATGAGATTTCAATAGACCCGCTTGATTTATAAAGACCCGGTACAAGAGTTAATCCGCCAATATTTCCGGCTAGTAGAACAATATCATCAGAAGTTCGTCCGGCTGCATCGAAATAAGCAACAGTTAAGTCACCTTTGGCAGCAGTAAGACCTGTAGCATCGGTTACAGAATTTGCCGGACCAGAAGCGTCGACGGTGTAGGTAGTTCCAGTAATTTCTTCAAGACCAAATCCGGTAATCATACTTCCGGCAGCAGGACTTAATCCTATATTTCCTGTAATTGCAGAAGTAGGCACGTTAGATATTAATGAACCAGCTAAAATAACAAAATCGGAGGTTGAACCAAGATTAATTGCTTGTTGTACTATTTCTTGAGGTTTTACAACATTAGTATCAGGTATGATTGGATTTTCAACATTTTCTTTTTTACAGCCTACTAATATTGCTAAAAGAGCAATTGCTATTATTGATATAAAATTTTTTATCTTCATTCTTTTGGGTGTTAAATCGTGAATGAATTTTCACACCACAAAGTTGAGGCGAGTATATTAAGAATGTATTACAGAACTACATTTGTAATTTACATAAATCACATACTAGCTATAGTACATCAAGAAAAAAGCTCGTTTTATTGATTTAAAACCTCTGTCGGTCTCTTGGACACGTCTGACTGACCACTTTTTAACTTCGCAATTAGCGGGACAATGCCTTAATCTACATCAAACGAATAGATACTTATATAGCTATCAAAACTATAGGCTTCATACAATCTGTCTTCCCAAATAATAAATTGTAACTGTCCATGTATAAAGTCCTTTTTTCGCCAACTATCTACAAAAACGCCATCGCTGGTGTATTTAACCAGATGATCATACTCATTTACATACAAATGGCCTTCATAAAACCCCATGCAATTGTAAAAACTACTTCCACATTCAACATCCCAGTTTTTTAAAAATGTACCGATTGTATCAAATAGCTGTACCCTGCTATTTTCGGCATCGAGGGCTATAATATTCTGCTTGCTGTCAATAAAAATCGAATTAACATCTTCGCCAAATTCGCCATCGTCTACACCCGGACCACCAAATTGTAGCAACTCATTTCCATTATCATCAAATTTTGTAATAGTTCCATCGTCCAAGATATAGACATTATCATTTTCGTCAACCGCAAATGTGGCAAAACCACCTATTTTAACCGGCATTTGCTTTAGAATTTCACCTTGTTCGTTCATCTTAAGCACCACACCATATTCCTTAAAATAGTCACATGCAAAATATACTGCTCCATTATTAGTATAAGCATGGTAGGGAACAAACACCTCTTCATCGGCAGCAACATCTTCGGTATATACGCCCCATTTACCATTAAGAAATCCAATCCAGTCTACAAAGTTATGGTCGTTATCGAAACGCTGTATGCGATTATTGTATTTATCGGCAACATACAAATAGCTATCAGTATGACATATAGCCCAACCAATATTATTTGAACTATCAAAATTAAACTCTCCTAATTCAGAGCCCAACACACCCAAAGTACGTTCAAACTTAAGTTTCTTAATTGTACTTTTTTCGCAAGATGAGAAGATTACAAACAATACAATTATCCAAGCAATTTTTTTATACATAGGTGTTTATTTTTAGGTACTGCTGCAAATTTAGATGAAATATTAAACTAGCCAAACGAAATATAGACATGATTTATTTAATCTCGTTTTGATTTAGTTGCTTAGGAACGTGAAGATAGTGATGGTGGCGATGGTGGTGAGTGGTTTAAGTGTTTGGTGTGCAACCCCAAACGAGCAGAGCCATCCGAGTAACCGTTAGTCAAGACATAAATTTGATGAAGGATTACTATTATTGAATTGACTATAGAATTTTACTTAAATCTTGTCTGCCTACTATTGCCATTATTTCAATTGTGCTATTTCTATTCTGTAATATATGCTGTCTACCCCACAGACACAACGTCTATATCCTTTTTTTAAATAATCGACCGATTCAAACGAAAATGGTCGTTCAGCAATAAGGTCAAAATGCTCAAAAAGAGAATTAAAATATTTATCAGCTTGAGTCATTCCGAATTTTTCAACTCCGTAATGATGTATTCGTATCAAGTCTTCTTTGGCTTCATTACTTAATTTATATTTTGCCATTAAGTAAAGACTTTGATAGTTCTAAAATTTGTTCTTTTGTGTCTTCTGTAAATCCGCTCGTTTCAGATTTATTTAATTTTGCTCTAATCAATTCAACATAGACTTGTTGTTTTCGAGCCTGTCTAATCAAATCATTTACAACTTCACTTTTGCTAGAATATTCCTCGCTATTTACCTGTGCTTTTAACCATTCATCATTTGGTTCCGTCAATGATATGCTTTGTCTAGTCATAATTTGTGATTTTGATGTAAAATTACACCAAAATCGAATCATTTGCAACATTATTCGCTGTGTTTGTGGCAACACTTCTAAATTTAAGCCTCTATCATCTGTATTAAATATTTCCTAATTGGTCGGAGTTTATTATTTAATGCTAGCTCGAGTTTATAGTAGGATAGGTACGAGTTTGAAACTAGAACTTTATGAAGTAATTGCAATATATAAGGCACGAACTACAAGCTTGCGCCATCCGGGGAATGTAGTTTTATATGCTTGGGGTGCAACCCCTAACGAGCGGAGGAACGGAGTGACATAATTTTTTCAACTAAAATATTGTTTTAAAATCCGACAACATAAAAATGTAATCCATGGCGATGACTCCTTTTTATTTGAAAAGTCCCATTCTTTATATTCCATAAAAATTGATGTCGGCTTAAATCTACCATTTGTATCTTGTGAATCTATTATCCAGTCAACAAGTTCTTTCACTACTGGTTCATTTTTAAGAAATTTGAACCGTGTAAGAACATCTGCTAAATACAAAGCATTATACCAAACAAACGGATATTTTAGAGTCCAAAATTTTTTTGAGCGACCGAAATAATATAATGTCTTTCCGTAATTCTTGTGGAATTTCATAGGCTCAAATGCAAATTTAGAATATTCAGATTCTTTTAGTTCTGGGATTTTTGAAAAAATTTCAAGTGCTTGTAATCCTGCAATCGGACAACCAATTTGTAGTTTTTTAAACTGGCTTTCAACAAAGAAAAAATGACAAAACCATCCTTCGTTGGATGTCCATTTATTTTTCAATTCTTCAATAGAATTTTCAACCAATTCGTTTTTTACTCCTAATTCCAACAGAGCAGTGGTTATGAGAGGAGAATTACAGGGTGAAATATGCCAAACATCTGCTGTTAAGTCATTTTTCTCATATTTTTCACCTTTTTTGGGTCTTTCAGGTGTTTGGCCCCGCACCCCAAACATGTTTTCAATCATGTGAACAGATGCTTTGTCAACAGTTTTTTGAAGTTCTAAATCAGTATATCTTAATCCAAACTCAGCTAATGCTTTTAATTTAAAATATGTAATTTTAGGGTCATTGTTTCTTGTAGCTGAAACTGTTAACCAATCCTTTGTTTCTTGTACAAGAGATATAATGTTTTTATCATTTACCAGCTCTATTTTTGCTTCAATTGTTTCAGATTCTTTAAGTCCAAGCAAATCCGTACAAGTTTTATATTTAGTCCAAGGATTGCTTTTTAATAACCAATCTATCGGATTATCCTTTAATTTTTCTGTCCAAGTATCCATGTTTGCAATTAATATTAAAGTTGCCTAAAATTCCTGTATCCATTCACCATCAATATCGACCATCTCCTCACTATTTTTTCGACTTCTAAAGTAGTAATATTCTGTAATAGTACCTAAGCTTTCTTTTTAAATATGTTGTTATTTCATTTTGATAATTAATATTGCTTTTATCACCATCCTCAAATATATTGTCACTGATATGACTACTATTTAGTTTTTAGTTTTTTGAATCCAAGACAAACCTAAAATTCTCTTTGTTTGTATATCTGAAATAAGAGAGCAATTTTATATCTTTGCCAAAAATAGTAACTACGCAATATCTAAATATAATTATGGCATTTATAAACGAGAATTATCAGAAATTACAAGCAGGATATCTATTTCCTGAAATAGCTCGCAGGGTGAATACTTATGCAGAAAAAAATAAAGATAAAAAGATTATCAGAATGGGTATTGGCGATGTTACCCGTCCGTTGGCACCTGCTGTAGTAGCTGCTTTTCATGAAGGTGTAGACGAGATGTCGAAAGAAGCTACGTTCAAAGGCTATGGTCCCGAGCAAGGCTATGCTTTCTTGCGCGATGCTATTGCTAAAAATGAATTTCAGGATAGAGGTATAAATATTTCGGCCGATGAAATATTCGTATCAGATGGCTCAAAATGCGATACAGGTAATATTCTTGAAATTTTCGGAATGAACAATAAAATTGCGGTTCAAGATCCTGTTTATCCGGTATATGTAGATACTTCTGTAATGGGTGGCCGTACCGGAAATGCAATAGGAAACGGACATTACGAAAATTTGGTTTACATGCCTTGCACAAAAGAAAATGGTTTTGTGCCTCAAATTCCAAATGAAAAAGTTGATATTATATTTTTGTGTTACCCCAACAATCCATCGGGAGCTACAGTAAGTAAAGCCGAACTGCAAAAATGGGTTGATTATGCTTTGAAAAACAAATCAATTATATTGTTTGATGCAGCTTATGAAGCATTTATAAAAGAAGATGGAATACCACATTCAATTTTTGAAATAGAAGGTGCTAGAAAATGTGCAATTGAATTTAGAAGTTTCTCTAAAGTTGCCGGATTTACCGGTACTCGTTGCGCATACATAATCATACCAAACGAACTTAAAGCTTATACCCAGTCTGGCGATGCTATAGACGTGAAGCCATTGTGGAGCAGGAGACATTCTACGAAGTTTAACGGAGTATCGTATCCGGTTCAAAAGGCTGCTGCTGCTATGTACACACCAGAAGGTAAAAAGCAAGTAACCGAGGTTATTGATTTCTATATGGAGAATGCAAAAATAATGAAAGAAAGTCTGCAAAGCCTCGGTTTTGAGGTTTTTGGCGGTGTAAACGCTCCTTATGTATGGTTGAGAACCAAAAATGGCATGAAATCGTGGGAACTATTCGATTTGCTTCTTGAAAAAGTACAAGTTGTAGGTACACCGGGTTCCGGATTTGGTCCTGCCGGTGAAGGTTATTTCAGATTCTCTGCGTTTGCTTCAAGAGAAAGTGTTCTTGAGGCAATGAAACGCCTGAAAGATGCAGGAATATAAGCTATTGACACAATACTATTAATCTTCATTTCTAAAGACGATGCTGATAAATACAACAGCATCGTTTTTTCCCTCTCTTTGAAGTGCAATTGCTGCACTTTCTCTCTAAAAATATAATTACAAGTATGAGTGTGAGTTGTAAATTAGGTATTCGTTTGTAAACCAATTAAGTTAAATAAAAACACCGTGGAAGAGGAAATAAAGTCCGTAATTGAAATATTGAATTCAGGAGGTATCATACTTTACCCTACCGATACTATCTGGGGGATAGGTTGCGATGCTACTAATGAAATTGCAGTAGAAAAAATCTATCAGTTAAAAAAACGAAGCGAAAGTAAGAGTATGCTGCTTTTGCTGGATAATGTCAATTTCTTGGAACGATATGTAGATGACGTGCCTGAAATAGCATACGACCTCATTTCTCTTACCGAAAAACCTATGACAGTAATTTATTCGGGAGCCAAAAACATAGCCAAAAATCTAATTGCTGAAGATGGAAGCATTGGCATAAGAATAACCGACGAGGCATTTTCTAAGAAGCTCATTCAGCGATTTAAAAACCACTTGTATCTACCTCGGCAAATATTCATGGTGAACCATTTCCGGCATTTTTCAATGAGATTACCGACGAAATAAAATCGGCGGTTGACTATATTGTAAAATGGAGACAAGATGATATTACTCCTGGGCAACCTTCAAGTATTATTAAACTGGGTGCCGATTGTCAGATTAAAATAATAAGAGAATAATTTTCAAAACACAAATAGATGAAAGATTACAATCAAAGTACTGAATTTACTTTTTATCATAGAACACCTATTCAGATTCGATTTAACGATATAGATCCGGTAGGACACGTAAATAACGCTGTATATCAGGAATATTTTGATTTCGGAAGAGTTTCATATTTCGATGAGGTCCTCAACTTCCGCGATACAAAGCGCGATACTTGGTTGGTAATTGCAAATGTAAATACCGAATATATAAACCAAATATATCTGAGAGACAAGATTTGGTTAGAAACAAAAATTCCAAGAATTGGGAATAAAAGTTTGGAAATGCACCAAAGAATTATCTTAGAAAAGTACGACAAACAGTGGATAGCTGCCTATAATAAAACAATAATGGTTGGCATAAATTTAGAGTTAAACCAAACCATACCTATCCTCGATTCGTGGAAAAAATCTATAGCCCTTTTTGAGAAAGATATTACTTTTTGAGGGTAGAAGTATTTCATAACGGTTTATTTTATTTTCCAAATAAGTAAAATAAATTTCTTAAAATGAGCAATAATATAGTATCTAATCATATATTTGAGTAATAGTCACAAGGCTTACCAATGAGTCTTGTGAAACAGACAAGAAAACTGATTTATAGATATTTATAGTTTATTTTTGATTAGATGCGTTCAAAAGCTCATAGAATAGTATTGTATCATTTTCGGAAGTTTGGCTGGTTGGTTATTTTTATAATTGCCCAGAATCTACTATTTGCTTCGGCAGAGGCGTTTACCAATAAATATATAGACTCCATAAAACAGTTGCACGCCGATGATTCATCGGTGGTAGCCGAAATAGCTAAAAAAGCTGAACTACTGAGACTTCAAAAGAAGCTTGATGAGAGTGCTTTGCTTTATAAATATCTGGGAGCGCATTACCAAAAGCTCTCGGTGTTTGATACTGCAATTTTCTATTACGACAAAAGCTTTGAATTGGCTACAAGCAACAATAACGCTGCATTGCAGTCGGCCAGTTTATACAATAAAAGTATTTCATTGCAGGCCTTAGGTAATTTTCAGTTGGCGCTCAATGTAGCTAAACAGGCTTTTTTGATTGATTCTTTGCAGAATAATACAAGAAATATTGTATTATCGCTCAACAATATTGCTGCGTGCTGCGAAAAATTAAATCTGATGGAAAAGGCACTATTCTATCAACTACGAGCGGTGGTAATAACTGAACAGATGAATGATGCTGAACTTCAGGCTTTATCACATTTCAATCTTGCTACAATTTATAGTAAAACCGGAAATCAAAATAAAGCACTCGTCTATTTTAATCTTGCAAATGATAGTTATTTGTCATTATTACAAAAAGATACTGCATCATATACGTCTCGATTGGGCAAAACGGAAGTAGATTATGCAATTGGAAATTTGCATTTGCAATCGAACGATTTTGAAACTGCTTCTTTTTATTTCGAAAAGGCTCTGAAAGAAAAATATTTGATTTCTGATAAAACAGGAATAGCCAAATGTTTTGCACAATTAGGAAATATAGCCTACTTACGTAAAGACTACAACAATGCCTTCAACTACAATATGCAGGCATTGCAGATGAAACTCCAAATAAACGACCAAGAGGGTACCGCTTTGATTTTTAGCAATATTGCAAAAATCAGAATGAAAGAAGGAAGAATAGATGAAGCCCTGTTGTTTATAAATAAAAGTATGCCCATAGCCTACCAAATTGATGCTTTTGTTATTCTGAAAGAAAATTATTTGATGCAGACCAGCATTTACAAAACAATGAAAAAGCATGAGTTAGCTCTGGAAAGTAGTATGCTCTATGCAAATATTCTTGACACTTTATACCGCATTCAGGGGCAACGAGCGGTTCAGGAAATGAGTGTAAAATATGAGACCGACAAAACTGAACAACAAAACAAACTTCTCTTACAAGAAAATACAATAAAAGAAATAACCATACAGAAACAGAAAACCACAACCCTATATCTGCTTGGAATAGCAATACTTATACTTCTGATTGTGATAATTGTCTACATACAATTACAATCGAAAAAGAAGGCAAATATTGCAATACAGAAAAAGAATGATTTACTACACCAGCAGAATGAGAAAATTGAGCATCAGAAATTTGAGATTCAAAATAAGAACAGAGAGCTCACAGACAGTATTCATTATGCCAAAAGAATTCAAGATTCTATGTTGGTGCATCCGGAGGGTATTTTGCAGAAGCTTGCCGACTATTTTATTTTATTCAGACCAAAGGATATTGTGAGTGGCGATTTTTACTGGGTGGCAGAGAAAAATGATACAATAATAGTTGCGGCAATAGATTGTACCGGTCATGGAGTGCCGGGCGCTTTCATGAGTATGCTGGGCGATGCTTATTTGCATCAGATTGTGTACACTCATTCCATAACGGCCCCCGATGAAATTCTGAATCATCTGAGCAGATATATACGTGAAGCATTAAGTCAGAAAGCGACCAACAACCAAGACGGTATGGATATGGTTGTTTGCTCTATTCATAAAAAATCTAAGCAAATGGATTTTGCCTGTGCCAAGAATCCGCTCATATATATTAAAAACAATGAACTGGTTAAGGTTAAAGGCGATAACCTACCTGTAGGCGGCGATGCTTATGAAATAGTTCCGTTTACAAGGCATTCTATCTTGCTTGATAGTCCGGTTTGTGTTTATATTTTTTCCGACGGGTACCAAGATCAGTTTGGCGGACAAAACAATAAGAAATTCATGCAGAAACGTATGCAGGAGCTAATGGTGCAGCATTATGAAAAACCAATGGCAGAACAAAAACAAATATTCGAACAGGAATATGATGCTTGGAAAGGCGACAACGAACAGATTGATGATGTTGTGCTTTTTGGGTTTAAACTTTAGGATAGATTAATAATTTTATATCTTTTATTAAGAGGGAGAAATTACAAAATACTTTTTTCTGAAAGTCAAATTCCTCACACACTACAATGTATTCACATTAATTGTTTTTATACTGTCTGTTGAGTTTTGATACTGAGTATTTAAGACCCAGTATCAAAAGTTGGCGCTGTCAGAATGCTTCTTGAATAGCTCTTCTTTATATTACATTCTATTATTTTTCTTCACCGATAAAACCAACAAACAATCTAGAATTTGGATACATCCGCTTTATACTTTTTATATCTTTATCGGAAAGTTCAAAACCGATGTAAATGTTATCTATTTTTACATCCTTTAATTCAACAGGCATTTGAAATGAAACAAGTTCATTTGAATTGAAACTTCCAGCTTTGTGTATCTCTAAAACCCAAACAGAGTCTCTTTTTGATATTTTTTCTATCAAAGAATTTCTATCAACTTCAATCCAATCTGCATTATTGTTTTCATATAATTGCTTATTAATACTCAAAACTGTTTTTGGGAAGAGATTTACAATTCGTTTTTGTTCATCTCTGGAGATTTTTCCTTTTATATTAAGTTTTCCAATTTTCACTTTACTCAACTCAATAGGAATAAATACAGAATCGACAAAATCTAATTCAAGATTAAAAATCTCTTTCAATGAAAATAGTTCTTTGGGTACTTCGGTTACCCTTATTTCTATTCCATAAAAATCAGAAATTCCATTATCTGCTTCGAATTTCTTTATTAATGCAGAGTTTAGGGGGGCTTTTTTTCTAATCATCCATGCTATTTTAGGTTTTAGTGCATATGTCTTATTACATTGCTCTAAACCAATAAATCCTGCCCATAATTCTAATGGTGTTGAAATTACTTTTCCTCGAGACTCTTCTATATGCAATAAATCAACTTTAACTATTTCTTCTGCCAGATTACTTTTATCTGACAACTCTTTTAACGAGAATCTTTTTCCATCCTTATCATAAGGGAAAAACTTAACTATCCAACCATCAATTACCTTAGGTGCACCATACTTTTCAAGGGTATGATACTTAAACATATTTCGCCAAAAATCTTTATCAATATTTCCTTTTGAGGTTTCAATAATTTGTTTCAATATAGGTTCTAGTTCATCAATCCACCAATCAAGTTCATATTTTTTGAGCGCTTGCGATTTTTGTAATATTTTCTCCCAATCTGCTGTTGTTCCTTCAAGAGTAATTTCAGGAATACCACAAATCATTCTAAAAACAATATACTCAAAATATGGCTCCATTGCCTCTAGAATTGTTATTTCAGATACAACTTTTTCAACTGAACCGGTCGTTGAAAAATCTGCGGAGAGAGTTTCTATTAATTCTGATCCTACATGTTTTTCAATTTCTTTTGTAAATTCAGGAAACACATCTTCCCAAGGACTTTTGGGATTATTTAAATCTATTTCATCATTTTTAACTACAAGATGAATCTTTCCTTCAAAATTGACAAAATGATCTCTTAATATTTCGGAATTAGCATTTACATGTCTGGCAAACCCCTGACTTATTAGAAGCCAAATTATATCAGGTGACAATACAAATGGACGATGGTCGGCATATGCTTGATACATTCCATAAAAAAAAGAATTATAACCAAAACTCTCTAAACTATCGGAAGTAACACTTTTAGCTACAATGTTATAAGGAATTGATATTTTGTTTTTGCTAATATCAGAATCACTAATTTTACAGTCTATAGTAATCAATTCTCTATAAATATCTCTTGTGGAACGTAATTTCAAGAGGTTATCCGGAGAACTTAATACCTCAACATTAAAAGTTTTTCCGCCTGGTGAATTTGATAAATATCTTTTAATTGTAGTTTGTGCAAATAGCAGCGACGGTACTACTAAAAATAATGTAATAAGTATTTTTATCATCTAATTTTATTTTTTTTATTCGGACTAACGTTTCTAATTTAATATATTTTCAAAACTCTATTCCTATTAAACAGTTATGTTTGTAACAGTATTATATTGTCTTCTAAAATAGATTTATTCATTGATAAAGCCAAAATATATGGTTGTTTTTTTTAGAATAATTCTTTTATTCACCATAAGCAATATGAAAATATCTAGAAACCGATGAAACCACTCGCTTCTCAGTATAAATTAGAACACTCACTTCTACTATTCTCCCGGTATTCAACGGTATTGCACTCTCGTTGTATTCCTGATTATGCTCATAATCTTCATATAATTTTGGAATATCGGTTTCTCAAATTGGTCTCAACTGTTTTTCCCATACCGAGTTTTTAATTTTAAAATAGACAATAGATAATTTCTCTGAAGTGAAAACCTGATGATTAGATTTTTTTAAAGGCTTATTGTTTAGTTTTATACTTATGTCTGAGTCGCTGAAAATTGTATCATATACTGCAAATACATAAATATCGGCATTGCCGTTCCAAATAGCACCGTTTGGTCCTCCGTTTTCATGATTAAACAGTTTGTTGACTGTGTTAAATTCTGTGAGCTGCGAGAGCTTACTATCAATCCACTTAAGCTCTTCTATGCTGTCATTCTTTTCAGCATATTTGTTGTCGAACAAGAAATAGCAAACCATTTTAACATTTACAACAGCTTTACTGTTTTTGGTTACAGGGCTAGCAATCGTTACATTGCTAAGGATAGGCAATAGATATATCAACAATATTAGTAAAAACTTTTGCATAGGTAGTGAATTTAAAGTTGAAACATTTCTGCTAAAAAAAATTAACACACATTAAATACTGTTTTGGTAAATATAGCATATTAAAATCTGTTTTATTGCCTTACTTTGTGTTTGAGATTCTAAAGTTACATTATGTAGAAATATTTGTTTAATTTTACAAAGAAAGATTGCAGCGAGAGTTTTACTTTCGTGTATTTATAAGAGGTAGATGGTGAGATTTTTTCAGAATTTAAAATATTTTACAGTTAGAATTTTTGGGATATATTCTTTTTTATATTTCATATTAGGTTTCTTCAAGACCGTAAAACTTCATAATGTAAAGAAAAGTACGCAGGTGTGTATAGAAGGTTTTCCGCGGTCGGCAAATTCATTTCTCACCCTTTATTTTATGCAGTACAACAAGCGTGTAGAAATAGCCCACCATTTACATTTACCCATGCAATACAAGAAAGCCGTTTCGTTCAAGATTCCTACTATTGTGCTGCTCCGCCATCCGCTCGATGCTATTACTTCATTGCTCATTCGTGAGCGATTTCTCTACCCTTCTTTGGCTATTATCTCATATATTTGGTTCTATAAGGCTTTGTTGAAATACACCAATAAAGTATTGATAGTTCATTTCAAAAATGTTATCAGTGCGCCAGACGAAGTTATTGACAGATTAAATAAGCAATTCAATTCAAATTTTCACCATGTACCCTTGACCGGAGAAATGAAACAGAACATATTTACCCTTATTGACCAAGTAGATGCTCTCACCAAAAACGATTCTCTTTCTTTGGCAAGACCTACGCAAGAGAAAGACTCCAAAAAAGAAAAGGTAAAGACTATTATTTTACAATCAAATTTTTACCCACAAGCACTCAATCTATATTATCAACTGGTTAAATATACCGGCACCTCGGTTTAAAATCTACATTATTAATCAGAAGCAATTCCATATTTAATCGGGCTCAAAACCCAACTTAATTCAACCCAACAGTAACACCTCGGGTAAAATAAAATCTAGCCTCTCGCTCATCAGCATACTATCATTAGAATTATATATGGTTTGTGGTTTGCAACACTACTACTGTGTGCATAGAGTAAAAATAAACAGTTTTGTTGCTAATGCACACAAATACAAAGATCTAAGGAGAATAGTTGTTGTTTAATTATAGTCTTAAAACCTACATATTTGTAGGAAAATTTATGAAAAACAACAGTAAATGTAGAAAAGGAGGATAAGATGAAGCTTGCGATGCCCGTATTTAAAGAAACATTGAATGGTAATACCGGAACTTTGGCAAAAAGTTTTACCGAAACCGATGTGTTTTGTGTATATGATGCAACAAAAAATGAATGCAATGCACTGGTAATTCAAGATTTATTTGTTTCATATGGCAAAGAAAATCTGCTACAGATATTTAAAGAATTAGGAATTACAGCAGTAGTGAGTACTAAGTTTATGCCCATGGCAATGAATTTTTTTAGAATGAACAAAATAAATATGTTTAAGCCGGTTGATTCCGATTTGCACGCAACCATAGAGTTGTTCAGAACCGAGCAGCTTCAAACATTCTCTCAAAGCGACGTGAGTCCATCGGCATGCAGCGGAAGTTGTAGCTCTTGCGACACGAGTTCGTGTACAACAGGAAAAGAAAATGATTAACCAAAGAAATTACAATCATGGCAGTACAAAGCGCAATAAAATTTATCATAAAAGCCAGTCAGGATACCAGTTTTAGGTCGGAGTTTTATGGAATAGAAAAAGAAGAGATAAAAAAACTGCAAGAAGACAATGGTTTCGAATTCGAAATGTGTGAATTTGAAGAGGCAAAGTATGTTTTGCTATTCAAAGCCCAGTCGGAAGCAGAGGCAATGAATATAAAAGAAATAGCCATGTGGTATTATATGGTGAATAATGAGACTACAGAGAGTAGATATATTGGGTAATTAATTAATTTAAAAAATAAAGGATATGGCATTTAAAAAATTTAGAGCCCTAGGACCGGTTCAAGAAGCATTATCAAGTTTAGGGATAGAAGTATCTTATGCTTATGACGATTTAGTGTTTATAGAGCATAACACATTTATACTTCGTTTCGACGATACAAAAGACAATCATCTTTTTCTGCATTTCAATGTAGAATGTACAGAGAAATTGGGCATTACGAAAGCATTAGAAATACAGTTTGAGAATCATAACCTGAAAATAACTCCAGATAAGCAGTACAATATTATTGAAAAACCCGGCAAAGAAGAGTTCGATTTGATGTTTATTTAAATTTGCTTAATGATTAGCCATTCGGCTTTTGGCAAAGGATAAAATTCCCTTTACCAACGTTAGAAGTTTTCCAAGCTCATTGACGGTTGTACCGTCAATTTATCTAATTTCCGATAGTGAAAGTTTTTCATATTGTATCGAATTACATGGTAAAGATGAAATTCAGGTAGAGACGCACGGCCGTGCGTCTCTACGGTGGGTTTTGTACAAGATGGGTTGTGTGCCTTATAATACAATCAAATACATTTACTTCTAAATCTAAGACATTGAGTCACCCTTTCAATTATCGTTTTTCCGATAAAATAAATTGTATCTTTACAAAAAAATAATTATGAACTTACAGACAAGAAAAATAAATTTTGTTCAAGAGTTTTTAAGACTTCAAAATGAAGAAATAATAAGTGGACTAGAGAACTTATTGAAAGCAAAAAAAATTGAACAATATGAAAAAAAATTAATCCCAATGAGTTCCGATCAATTTAATCAGGAGATTGATCAAGCTTTACTTGATTCTGAAGAAGATAGAATAACATCGGCTAAAGATATTAAGAAAAAATTTCAAGCATGGGATTGACCGTTTACTGGACTCATTTTGCCGAAAATAAACTTGATGATATTTATACATACTACAAGGAAAAGTCAGGAACAAGAATTGCTAGAAAACTTGTTGATGAGATAGTAAATAAAACCTTAGAATTAGAGAAAAATCCATTAATAGGTCAAAAAGAATTACTACTCAGTCATAGAATTCAAGAGTTTAGATATTTAGTTTATAAAAGTTACAAAATAATATACTTGGTAAACATTCAAAAGAAACGAATAGAAGTTTTTAATTTGTTTGACTGTAGACAAAACCCTATAAAGATTGATGAGATTTAATTTCACAGATGGCACAGATGGCGCTAGCTTGTAACTCGTGCCCAACTCATCGTGGGTATACCGTCAACTTACAAATTTTCCGATAGTGAAAGTTTTTCATATTGTATCGAATTACATGGTAAAGATGAAATTCAGGTAGAGACGCACGGCCGTGCGTCTCTACGGAGGGTTCAGTTCAAAACCGGTTGTGATTATCGAAATGTTTTATCATATAGAAAACGAATTTCACATATTCAAATACAATGATATCTGTAATTTCTATCTGATATGATGTAATTCTATCAGGTAATACATTCCCCACCTTTGTAGTGTGAAAATTTATTCGCAATTATAATTTGAAAAACGAAACATCAGTTAGAAAATAATCTTTCGCACCAAAAGAATGATTATTTCATGGATGTTCCTTATGTCAAATTAAAAAAACATTAAAAAAAATGAAAACAATTAAAAAAATCGCAATTATTGGAGTTGTTGTATTGATGACTTCTTGTTCAACCACAGCTAATTTTCCGATTTCAGAAGTTACACCTGCGGCCGACATAACTGCATCATATGAAAAGCAAGGTGCTTCAGATTATCTTGTAACAATTACTGCTAATAATCTTGCTGATAGCGAACGTTTAAACCCACCTAAAAAATATTATATAATATGGGCTGTTTCAAGTGCTGGCGATATTAAAAATGTAGGTCGTTTTGATCAGGAAAATGCTAGAATTTCCACATACCAAGCCTCGTTTCCCTTCAAACCTACCGAGATTTTTATCACTGCCGAAGACAAAGATGATTTGCGCAAACCTATAGGTGTTGAAATATCAAGAACAAAAATTTAATAGCAACTGTTTACACACTAAAACAACTGGTTTAATAGGCCGTAATTTATTAAATCGGCATCAAAGCTCTATTTTAAAAGCTAAGATGAGGTAATTTTTTCGCTGTTGGTGTGGCGATATTAAAAGAGTGCATGAAAATGCGTAATGCCTTTGTTTTATTGCAAGAGGAGTCTCAGGAGGTAAACACTTCAGAGACTCCTTTTATCATTTAAAATGGAGCTTACCATTTATCCATCTTTTCTATAAGTCTCATCAGAGCTCTGCTGTTATGATATGGAGCTTTCCAGTTGCTTAGTTTGGGTTGCTGTTGCAATGGTTCCTTATTTTCATCTACACACCAGTGCCATTCTCCAATTTTAGTATCTATAATATGTTCAGAAATATAGTTCCAAAATGGCACAATTGGCTTTCGGTATTTCTCATCGTGAGTCAGTTCAAAAGCATTGCCTAAGCCTTCGAGAGCTTCGCACAGCACCCACCAGTGCCTTTCGGTGTTGTATTTGTTCGTGTCTAAATATCGGTGATAGATGCATGATTCTTTTTTTTCATCCAAAGCCTCTGCAAGAAATACATCAGCCATTTTCAGAATGAGCGGTTTATATTTGCTTTCATAGATTCATTGCCAATAGTTTCAATTGCATCCCACAGCAACCAAGAGGTCTCTATATCATGTCCGTATGAATGTTCGCGCACCTGACTGTTCCAATTCTTGTCGAAAAAGAGTTGCAAATGCCCATCTTTGTCAATAATATATTTGTAGAATACCTCAGCAAGATTGGTAAGAGCCGTTTTCACCTTTTCATTGCCGGTTATTGAAAGCAAACGGGTATATGCCTCAAGTACATGCAGATTGGTATTCATACTCTTGGGGTTATTTTGGTCTACTGGGCTGAGTCTGACATCATCAAGCTGGGTCCATTCCTGAGTGTATGCTTCAAAATAGCCACCAAATTCTTTATCAAGACTGTGTATCTCCATCAAATCAAAGAGTTCTAAAGCATCGGTAAGAGCTTTTTCATCTTTAGAAACAGCATAATATTCGCAAAGACCATAAAGCACGAAGGCTTGTGCATAGGTTTGTTTTTTAGTAATAAGTGCTTGCCTTTGTGCGGATATTTCCCAAAAATATCCGCCATTGCTTTTATCGTAAAAGTGATTTTCCAGAAAGGCTTTTGTTTGTTTGGCAACATTCAAATAATCTGCGTTTTTGGAAAATATAGATGCTGCCGAAAACGACCAAAGTATGCGTGAATACATGATTATACCCAATGGAGCATTGGCATCTTTTTTTCCAAAATGATCTATGAATCCATAATATTGATTGGTAGACTTATTGAATGCCTCGGTCGACCACCAAGTAAGAATATCAGCATAAGCCTTTTTTAATTCATCGGCAGTAGCTTCAAAGTTTTTCATAAATTAATACTGTTTTTTTTATATGAAATTATAGTCTAGAGCATAACGGGAAATTCTCAGAATTACTAAGCCTTATTTTTTTCAATAAGATTAATGATAGCCTCTACAGATTTTCCGGTTCTCATACCATCGGCAGGGGTATTCAGAACATAATCAAGCAATCTGTCTACCGTTGTCGTTGCTACGTGCATTCTCTGGTCTGATGATGCGTAGTAAATAAATACTGTGCCATCTTCATTATGAATCCAACCATTAGAAAACAACACATTAGACACATCGCCAATGCGCTCTTCGCCCTGTGGAGCCATAAAATAACCGCCTGGCATTGCAATCACTTTTCCGGGGTCATTTTTATCAGCAAGAAACATATATAAAACATATCGTAACCCAGCAGCGCAATTACGCACCCCGTGAGCCAAATGAAGCCATCCTTTGTCTGTTTTTATTGGAGCCGGACCCAAGCCATTCTTTAGTTCGTAAATGGTGTGGTATGCTTTATTTGCAATTATGTTTTCATTCTCAACCACCGGATTGTTCATGTCTTTAACGTAACCCATGCCTATGCCACCACCGGATCCAACATCAATGAACCCATCTTGCGGACGAGTAAAGAGCATATACTTGCCATCAATAAAATGCTGATGCAGGACTACATTTCGTTGTTGTCCGGTTTTTGAAATCAAATCGGGCAGTCTTTCCCATGTTTTAAGGTCTTTACTTCGTACTATTCCAGCGTTTGCAATAGCCGAACTGGTATCGTTTTTAGGAGCATTCGGGTCTTTTCTTTCGGTACAGAATATTCCGTAGAAAAATCCATCATCGTGTTTGGTTATGCGCATGTCATACACATTCACATCAGGATTTTCTGTCTCAGGAAGCAAAATAGGTTTTTCCCAAAATCTAAAATTATCTATTCCATTATCGCTTTCAGCTATTGCAAAATAAGATTTTCTATCCCAACCTTCTACCCTTACCACTATCAAATATTTACCATTATGCTTTATTGCACCTGCATTGAAGGTAGCATTTACTCCAATTCTTTGCACTAAAAGCGGATTTCTATCGGTATTTAAATCAAATCGCCATTCCAAGGGAATATGATTTTCGGTAACAATTGGGTTCACATATCGGGTATAGATTCCATTATAATCATCAACCGGTTTGTTTTTCTTAGTAATTAAGGTTTCGTAGTCAGCTCTAATTTTTTGTAGCTGATTTTGTACATTGAAGTTTTGAAATGACATAATAATTCTATTTTTGATTCCTTTTTATTTTGAATTAAGTAGTTTTACATCGTTTGCAAATAGCGATTGCGGATTATTGTAAAATGTTTTGAAATCGTCGGCACTTTTTTGTCCCGGATAAGGAGCGAAAAAGTGATCTAGATGTGCATTTCTCCATACAAGCACCCAAGCTACACCTGATGAGTTTATTGCAGGTAAGAGAGATTCTGTCCACCATTTTTCATTTGGTATACTGCAATAACCGGTTTCGGTGAAAGCATAAACTTTGTCCTTTTCTTTACCTAATTCTTTAAGTATCGCTATGTTTTTAGGGGCTACTTCTTTGTAGTTTATGTTATACTGGGGCAAATCATACACATCGCAACCAAGTATATCAACATAGTCATCGCCTGGATATTTTGCCAAATACTCTTCTTTGTTTTGAAATAGGTTAGGTGAGTATGCCCAAAGCAGGTTATGTACTTGCATACTGTCTCTTAAATAATGAACAGTATATTTCCACAGAGAAACATATTCATCTACACTCGTGCTATCATTTCCCCACCAGAACCAGCCTCCGTTGTGTTCATGATAAGGTCTCCAAACTATTGGCACAAGCTTACCGTCAGCTGTTTTTATTGATTTAAAATAATTCCCTAAAATGGTAAGCCATTCTTTATATTTTGCATGGTGACTGCCGCCTACTAAGATATGTTTTACGGTCTGAGATTTGTCCCAAGTGTTACCATCGGTAACAGGATTTTTCGGATGCCAACTTACTGTATTTACAGCTCCAAATGCATGAGCTTTAATTATATTTGAACGTATTTCATCGAAATTTACAGAGTCGAGGTTTTCGGGCATACCAATCTCTATGTGTCCAAGATCCCAACCAAATATTCCCGGATAATCGCCGGCTACATCATAAACATCGCATTTGCCCGGCTTTTGTGCATATTTCCAACCCAACCCATAGGAAAGTGCATCTTGATGCCCAAACATGAACCCTGTTTTACTGTTTTCCTTTAAGTTTTTAAGCAGTTCTGCGGTTTCGGGTGTTGCCTGTTTATCTACAATTGCAAGGGTTTCAGTTACTGCCTTATTTTCAGGAGTTTTTGTAGAACACATTGTAAAAAGAAACAATGCTACGGATGTAATGAGTAGTGCTTTTTTCATATGTTTTTTATTTATTTTTTTTTATTTGTAATTCTTTTGTGTGAGAACTTGTCTTCTAATGAATGTTTCAAACTGTTTTATAAATGCTATGTCTTTTTACTCTAATTAAATATCTAATTATAAGCAAAATATATAATTGAATATATTTTAAGCTCAAATTAGATATTTTAAAAATTAAAGAAATACCACAATAAACAAAAAAATGTTAACGGTAGTCAAAGATTACTGATTGACTAATTCAAAATTGTTCAAAAAACTAGTAACAATTTTGCATACAACAAAACCTTTAGAACTATTTAAGGTAACAGTTTTCGATGATTTTTATCATACTATTATTTCAACCACTGTTAAAAAAATTAATAAACAGCAGTGCAAATCAAATAGTAAAGCAAAAAAAATCAATTCTGCAACCTAAACATTCAAACCAAGCTGTTGCATATAAAACAACAACATTATTAAATTCAATTTTGCTTAAACGACACTTCTTTCTAACATGGTTAGATTTTGGTGCTTAATATATTTCCCTATTGCAAATATAATATTTTTTTGAAATTATTGAATATGAATCTATAAAAGAGGAATATTATTTTAGTTCTACCCAAAAATAAACAAGTTGAGTCTTGATTTATTTGGGATTATAATTCTTTTACCTTAAAATTAGAACAGGTAAAGTCGAAATTTATAATGTAATAGATTGATTAAATTTCTATAAATTAAGAGCAGAAATTCAAACTTTTCACTTGTTTTTTAAACAAGTTGTTCTATGAATACATTAAGGCAAAATGCTAGAAATTAAAGCAAGAATATCAATAAATTGTATTTTGCTGAATTTCTTTGCATTATAATTTGTTAATATACGTAATATAATTATTTTTGCATTAAATAAAAAAAAAATTATTACATTATTTGTTTGTTAGAGAATTGCCAATATTTTTGTATAAATTTAAGACCTAGATAAAATGACAAAAAAAGTTGCATTAATTACTGGAATAACCGGACAAGACGGTGCTTATCTTACCGAATTTTTATTAAAAAAGGGATACATTGTTCACGGTATCAAAAGAAGATCATCGCTTTTTAATACAGATAGAATAGATCATTTGTACCAAGATCCACATGTAGAAAATAGAAATTTAATACTACATTATGGGGACTTAACAGATTCTATGAATCTTACAAGAATAATTCAAGAAACTCAACCCGACGAAATATACAACTTGGCAGCAATGAGCCACGTTATGGTAAGTTTCGACACTCCTGAATACACTGCAAATGCTGATGGAATAGGAACATTGAGAATACTTGAAGCAGTTCGTTTGTTGGGATTAACTAAAAAAACAAGAATATATCAAGCTTCAACATCAGAACTTTATGGGTTGGTGCAACAAGTCCCGCAATCGGAAACAACTCCGTTTTACCCACGTTCGCCTTATGCTGTGGCTAAGTTGTATGGATACTGGATTACAGTAAACTATCGTGAAGCTTATGGAATGCACGCAAGCAATGGAATTCTTTTCAACCATGAGTCGCCGGTAAGAGGTGAAACATTCGTAACCAGAAAAGTAACCAGAGCAATTTCTAGAATAGCGCTTGGAATGCAGAATAATGTATTTATGGGAAATCTCTCTTCAAAAAGAGACTGGGGACATGCAAAAGACTACATCAAAGCAATGTATTTGATTTTGCAACAAGACCAACCAGATGATTACGTAATTGCAACTGGAGTAACAACTACCATTCGTGAATTTATTAGACTTGCAGGTAAAGAAATAGGTTTAGAAATTGCATTTACCGGACAAGATGCTGAAGAAAAAGGTACAATTGTGAGTGTAGATGATAAAGTATTTAATGAAAAAGTAGGTGCGAAGTTCCTTACTAACATTAAAGCTAAGATTACTGCAAAAGATGTAATAGTTGCTGTTGACCCTAAATATTTCAGACCTACAGAGGTTGATCTGCTTATAGGAGATCCTACAAAAGCTAATACAAAATTAAACTGGAAACCTGAGTACGACCTTAATGGCTTGATAAAAGATATGATGCAGTCTGACATCAAATTGATGCAAAAGAATGACTATCTTAAGGATGGTGGCTACCAAATTATGAACTATTTTGAATAATATTTTGATAAATAGATAACAAAAAAATTCTCTTCTGTATAATTCTAAAAGAAGAGAATTTTTTGTTTCTACCTGTTTAATGAAATCATAATGGTTATAGTTTCGACAAACCCCAAGAAAAAATAAAATTAAAAAACAATAATAATGGAAAAAAATGCAAAAATATATGTAGCCGGACACCTTGGTTTGGTTGGATCTGCAATTATAAAAAATCTACAATCTAAAGGCTATTCAAACTTTTTGACAAGAAGTATAAACGAACTTGATTTGATAAATCAACAAGCCGTAGCCGACTTCTTTGCAAAAGAAAAACCTGAGTATGTGATTTTAGCCGCTGCAAAAGTGGGTGGAATTATTGCCAATAATACCTACAGAGCACAATTCATATATGAAAACCTGATGATTCAGAATAATATCATTCATCATGCGTATGTGAGTGGTGTAAAGAAATTACTCTTTTTGGGTAGTACCTGTATCTATCCGGGAGAGGCTCCACAACCAATGCCCGAAGATTGTTTGCTTACTTCGCCTTTGGAATATACCAATGAACCCTATGCAATAGCTAAAATTGCAGGTATAAAAATGTGCGAAAGTTATAATTTACAATATGGCACAAATTTCATCTCTGTAATGCCTACAAACCTTTATGGACCTAACGATAATTTTGACTTAGAGAAATCGCATGTATTACCTGCACTTATAAGAAAGATTTATATAGGAAAATGTCTTGAAAATAACGATTGGACAGCAATACAAGCCGATTTAAATAAACGTCCGGTAGAGGGTGTAAACGGTTCTGCAAGTCAAGAAGAGATCCTTAAAATACTAGGCAAGTATGGGGTAAGAAAGTCTGACAAAGTTGAAGTTGAAATTTGGGGAACCGGAAAACCAATGAGAGAATTCCTATGGAGCGAAGAAATGGCCGATGCATGTGTATATGTAATGGAGAAAGTGAATTTTGAAGATGTGAAACCTAAAAATTCTAAAGAAATCCGCAATACACACATAAATATAGGCACAGGTAAAGAAGTATCTATTAAACAATTAGCCGAAACAATAAAAGCACAAATTGGCTTTGGTGGCAATCTATTTTTCAATGCCGACAAACCCGACGGTACCATGAAAAAACTTACCACTCCAGCTAAAATTCATAGTCTAGGATGGCATCATACCATTGAAATACAAGATGGAATAAAGAAACTGTTTGACTGGTATATAGGTTAATAGAAAAAGGCGATGCTCAGAAGCATCGCCTTTTTTATAGATATTAAAAGCATTTATTATCGCTATTGTAGACTATCGTTTCATCAATTTTCCGCTTTCCACTTTACCATCAACAATTAGATTGTAAGAATAAAGTCCGGTTTGTAAATCAGACACACTATATGTTTGATAATTATTAACAGATAAACTTAGTACTTTAACACCCTGTGCATTAAATAATTCAAAGTTTGCATTGCTATAATCACCATTTATAGTAATAGAAATATATTCATCAGTTGGATTCGGTAATATTGTAATATCAGTATTGTTGCTAATATTCTCAACATCAGTAATTATAATAGGAGTTTGTTCTGTATAGTATAAAGTATATATCTCGTCAACCACCCAGTCTTTAGTGTCTTCATCAATAAAGAATATAGTCAAATTGAGCATTTTAACTTCAATTTCTAAACCCATTTCATACCAAAAAATTGATGGAAATATCAAGTCGTTTACAGAATATGTTTTATCTAGAGTATAAATAATTTTATATGAATCTATCCATTCTTTAGCTAATTCATCATATACATAATTATTAATCTGTATTGCATTGTTTGCTACCTCGTATTTATACTCATTTTTTACATTGCCTATAAATTCCATCTTATCATCATCATACCAATAAGTTACATCTTCAATTAATAAATTATTAGCATCATATTTATATTCTATTTTTTCAATGATTACCCATTCTCCAGCCTCAATATATAAATACGAAGTTTCTTTAGTTATATTATTAAAAGAGTCAAATTTGAATTCATGTTTATATAAAGTATCCCATTTATTATTTTCAGTATTCCATGAATATGTAATTACATTTTTTTCATTTGTTTCAAGATTGAAGATTGAAGAATCTTTAGAGTCCTGAATCCAAGTATTGTCTTCCATTTTTAAGTAAGTAATTGTTACTACATTTTCACCAAGTGTATTGTATGAAAATATTGATTTTGAAGCTCTTTGATCATCGTCCAAAAATTCTTTATGTTTTAGAATTCCTTTTTCATCGTAGGTATAGATGTCATTTTCGTATGCAACCCAGATATTATTTTCATTATCCCAGTTATATGATGAGTTTTCTACTAATTTACCATTAGCTTGATAAATGGTAACATATTTTGAAGATCCAATAAATTGACCTTTATCAGCATTCCACTCAAAATATATATATTGTTTTACATTTCCATAATTATCAATAACAATTTCACTTTTTCCTATAAGACTCCATTTTTTTGATTCAGAATCCCATGTATATGTAATTTCTAATGAGTCTTTACCTTCAGCATTAAAGTAAAATATAGTTTTTTCATCGTCAATATATTTACCGTCTACAAATTTTTGACTTATTGTACTATCTAATTTTGACTTCTCTGTCAATTCAGATTTTAGTAAACTTTTCTTTGATTTTTTTGTTGCAATATGCTTACTATAAATCTTGTAATTAAGTTTTTTACTTTGCTTTTCAGCCAACAATTTCGGATTTAAATGCAATAACTCTTTTTCTAATTTTAATTTTTCAAGTTTATCTATTGATTCTAACTTTTGATTCTGTCCGAATGCAAATAAACTTACTAATACCATTAATACTGAAATTGAAATAATTTTTCTCATATATTTATATTTAAATAATCAGAAGGAATATCCATTCTGACAAATGTATTCTATTTTTATTCATATTGTTCGAAGGCATCAATTATATCAAGATAAACACCATCAAATTGAGCATCAATTATTTTATTGAGATATGAACTGTCGTTGCCAAAAATAATGCTTTGCCACTCTGGTTCCCAATATCTTACAAAATAATTTCCTTGCCAATTTTTCATCTTCTTTTTCAATAAATTTAGGGTTTCCAACCTTCCAATTTGTTTGCCAATAATACCTGTAATCTTCAGCCTCACCAATACTCAAATAACAAATTAACAAACGACTGCCTCCATTAGCTTTTTTCTTTAAATCTTCTATTTGAAGTGCAGTAAACTCTTGCTTGTCGAAGAAATAGTCCATTATTAAGCAGTCGTAATTTGTCTTTTTCACAGCATCTACAAAATCTTGACTGGTTGCAAATAATACGTCAGGATTTATCAGATACAAGAAGTTTTTAGCTTGTTGCAGGTTTGTAATTTCATCAGCATTTTCACTAAAAATAGGACTCGGATACTTTGGAATATTGTCTAATTCCCTATGATCGGCTGCAAAAGAAATAAAATTATCGGCATTATTTGCTGCATAAGAATTTTCTACGTTTGTTTGTGTGTAGCAATAATCGGAAACTAGAATTTTTACAGAACCATTGTTTTTTGCTAAATCTAGGAATGTTTTCATCCATTCTTTTTCAGAGGCCATGGTAGGTTGATTGTCTGCAAAGTATCCATAATTCAAACTCTCTTGTCCAATACCGTCAATTGCTTTAATATAATTCATTTCAGGTTCTCCCTCGTCATCTCCTGTTGTGCTTATAAGCTCTGCTCCATTTTGCGGTACAATTAAAAAATTCGGATTCTTAATTTTTGCATACGAACTTATATTTTGTACAAAGTTCCTCATTTCTTGCTTATAATTAAGGTTCTTCAATTTGGGGTCGGAATCCTCTTTGTTGCATCCGGAGAAGAATACCGCCAAAAATGAAAGTAGCAAACCAACTGTTTTTAACAAATTTTTCATGTAGCTGTTTTATCAGTAAGAAGTACGAATATAGTGTTTTTTTGAAATGCTAGTAAACAAAAAAGGCGATGCACCACTGCACATCACCTTTTTTATATTCAATTATCTTTTTTGTAATTTTCCACTTTTTATCTTACCATCTACATTCAATTTGTAAGAATACAGTCCGGTTTGTATATCAGACATACTATAAGTTTGTGAATTACTAACCTCAATATTTTTAATCTTAACCCCTTGAGCATTAAATAATTCAAAAGTAGCACTATTGTAATCACCATTTATTGTAATAGAAATATATTCATCAATAGGATTAGGTAAAATTTTAATGGTTGTATTGTTGTCGATATTCTCATTACTATTTTCAATAACAGTAATTTCTTCAGAATAATAGAGTGTATGCTTTTCCCATAAAAAGAATTCTTCAGATTTTTCGTCAATAGCATAAACCGAATAATCAAGAATTTTAACATCTACATCAAATTCAATATGTAATTCTCTGTTCATTTCAAATACATCTACTTCATCAAAATCTGCTGGATTTATCAAATCATTAGAAGAAATTTTATTGTCTAAAGTATAAACTATTTTATATAAATCTACCCATACTTCCTCTTCTTCATCCCATTTAGAGGAATTAAATTGAATAACATTGTTTGCTATATCATAATTATATGCATGTTTTGCATTGCCTATAAAAATTTCTTTATCGTCATCATACCAATAACTTATGATTTCAGTTATTAAACCATTTGCATCATATTTATATTCTAATTTGTCACCAGGCACCCATTCATCCATTTTATATGTTGGTGAATATACGATAACTTCAATGAGCTTGTTAGTGGAGTCATATTTATATTCATGAAAATATGAAGTATCCCATTTATTATTTTCAGAATCCCAACTATATGAAATATTTCTATTTTCATTTCCCGTTAAGGTCATAGGTCGATGAGTCTCTGGAGCTTTCAGTCCAGTCCCCATCTTGGATTTTCCAATAATCAATTGATTCTACTTTTTTCCCAATCTCATTATATGTATAAACAGATTTAGAGTAATAATCAGAACGGAAGAACTCTTCTTGAGTCAGATTTCCGTTTTCATCGTAAGTAAAGCTTTCTCCTTCGGAAACTATCCATTCACTAGAATCTAAATCCCATTGATAATTTGTTATTTTTATTAATCTATTTTTGCTGTCAAATTCAGAAGTATATTTTAAATGTTCTGTAAATTTTCCTTCTTCCTCCAATGAGTATTTGATTTCATTCACATTTCCATTAGCATCGTAGAAAGTTTCATATTTTCCTAAGCAATACCATTTTTCAGTTTCGGAACTATAGTAATATATAGTTTCTATAGAGTCTTTCCCTTTCGCGTTATATGTAAATATAGTTTTTTCAGAATCTGTACATTTACCATCAGGTTCAAAATGGTTACTTAAAGTACTATCAAGTTTTGATTTCTCTGCCAATTCAGATTTTAAGAGGTTTGATTTCGAATTGTTTTTCTGCTTTTCCGGCAATAATTTGTGGTTTAAATGCAATAATTCTTTTTCAATTTTTTCTTTTTAAGTTTAAAGATTGAATCATACTTTTGATTTTGTGCGAATCCAATAAAACTAATTAATAACATTAATACTGAAATTGAAATTGATTTTCTCATTTGTTTATTATTTATTTTATCAGAAGGACTATCCGTTCTGATTATTGAATTATATAAGTTGTATAAATTTGGTGCTATAACATTACGTTTATCTGTTCTAAAATCAGAATGTATTTGCTTTCAGCAATTTAAAAGTACTTCAGTTGGAATTAATATTTGTTTCATACATTTTGGTTGTTTAGTTAAACAAAATAAACTACTCTTAAGACAGATTTTATGAATCGAATTCCGTAGTGTCTTTCAATATTATTTTTATTTTTTCATTTCAACCTTATACTTTCTTTTATAATACATTGATTATTATGTCTTCGGAACGAATCCGAAGACATTTGTAAGATAATACGACATCAATTTCGTTCCCATTTTATTTTTAAATAAGCTGTTAAAATCCGATAAAAAAAGACTGAAACATCAGACTGTCAATTTTATAATATTGATTATATTTCAAAAATTTCAATAGAAAAACAGATACTTTTAAAAAAAAACAGATATTAAACAGAGATAGCAGGTGGGTAGTCAATTGAAAAAAATCGTGAATTTTGAAGCAATACAAGAAGTCTTTTTCGTGAATCGGTTTCATTATTGATGATTGTATCTTCACTTATTTAATAAAATAATAAGAGAAGCTTAAACACAAAGAAAATAGCAAATACACATAAATAAAAATCGAAACCCCTTAATTGCAAAAAAAAGCAGTTAAGGGGTTTCAATTTTTTTTAATATTCCAAACAAGTCAATCTTGCTATATTGTAAGCAAAATCAGAGCTTGAGCCATTATAATACGCAAGAACATAGTAAGCGGATAGACTGTTGCATAAGAAGTAGATTGTGCATGACTTGGTGCAAGACTGTTAGCAAACTCCAATGCCGGCGGATCGGTCATGGCTCCTGAAATAAATCCACATATTTTCAAATAATTAAGCTTCATAAAACGAGCTATAACGCCTACAACTATTACCGGAATAAACGTAATGGCAACACCAAATAAAATCCATTGGAAACCGCCTTCTCTGAGGGTTTCAACAAAATGAGCTCCAGAAGATAGACCAACACATGCCAAAAACATAATAATACCCAACTCTTTCATCATCTGGTTTGCACCTGGAGTCATATAGAAGTCGAATTTTTTGATTCTACCTTTGTAACCGAAAAGTATTGCAACCAATAATGGTCCGCCTGCCATACCAAGCTTTGCCGGTGCAGAAAGACCCGGTATGAAAATAGGTATGCTACCTACTATAATACCTAAGAAAATACCTAAGAAAATAGGAATAGTATTAGGATGTGCTAACTCATTTACAGAGTTTCCAAGTTCGTTTTTTACTTCGGGCAATAAGTCCCTTTTACCTACAATTCTAACCGTATCGCCAAGTTCAACAGTAGTATCTAGCGTAGGTAGAATTTCAATTCCGGCTCTGAATATTCTTGTTATATTTGCCTCATATCTACGGTATATACCTATTTGTTCTATAGTCTTGCCTGCTACTTTTCTGTTGGTTACCAAAACATTAAACATAGCCAATTTACCCGAAATCTCTCGTTTGTTGGTTATGGTTATTTTTCCAATTTTGGTTTCAATCAAAGTGAAAAAATCGGGCGACGAAACTCCACAAATAATATCGCCCTCTTGCAATATCACATCTTCAGTAGCTACTAATGATTCGTTATTGCGCTTAACCCTTGAGAATACCAATTCTCTATTAACCAGTTTCTTTAAAAAAGCTAAATTCTTACCAAAAATATTCGGATTCGTAATAGCTACTTCAACACTTTCAAGATTCTTTATATTTGCATGTATTGCAGTATTGTAGTCTTCATATTCATTCTTAAGTTTTATTCTGAATAGAACTTTAATAAGAAGCATTGTAAGAATAAGACCTATAATACCAAACGGATATGCAACAGCGTAACCCATGCCCGAAACGGTGGCAGCATTGTCTCTACCCATATCGGTAAGTGTTTGTTGTGCAGCGCCTAAACCGGGTGTATTCGTTACGGCCCCACTCATAATTCCGGTAATCACAGCTGAATCTATATTCCACCTATAATGAATAAATAGTGCTATTCCAAACCCCATAACTACAACCATTGCAGCTAACAGATTTAGTTTTAATCCGTCGTTTCTGAACGAACTGAAAAAACGCGGACCTACATCAATACCTATGGCGTATATAAATAATATTAACCCAAATTCTCTAATAAAATGAAGTACATCATGGTCTATTGTAGCACCAATATGTGCTAAAAACAATCCGGCAAATAAAACTCCTGCAATTCCTAGTTTTACACCTCCTATAGAAGCTTTGCCCATGAGCACTCCCAAAAAGGCGGTCAAACTTACAAAAAGTAAAGTTTGTGCTGTACCTACCCCTGAAAATAACTGCTCTAACATTTCAATCATAATTTTGAAATTTTATTTCTGAATATTTATAATCTAACCAATAGAAATGTATGCAAAATTGCGTGTTGTTCAATTCAACTCGCCTTGAGCAGTGTTTATTTCACCGTGATTAAGACCTTACAAAAGTAGTATTCTTTTCATAAGAATGTTGATGAAAAATTGAGGGTATTATTACTCAATTTCATTAAATACATGAACCTAAATGACAAAAAGGATGATATTAAATAGCTGTTTTGTTCAAGGGGACAAAAAGAATGCTCTTTATTTTTGAATCAGACAACACTCCATTAAACTATAGCGATTTTGAGAACTTCACATCACAAATTCTTAATATAAAAATTAATGATATATCGTGCAATTGCCTTGTAAAAGTACCACAATCAGCCAATACAGATTATATAATTATTGCATTACCCCTTAAAGAGCAAAATATCAATTGAAGCAAAGAATATTTAATTGAATTATAATGTTTTTGTCCAGAATTTCATAGGTGGAACGCATTCTCCAAAGCCCAAACTGTTATAGAGCATTTGAGCTTTAAAATTATCTTCGCGTACCTCTAGTGTAATTTTGCCACAATTTCGCTCGGTAGCAATTTCAACTATTCTACTCATAAGCGCTTTGCCAACCCCTCGCTCTCTATATTTTGGGTGAACAATAAAATCATGAATATTTAAGCTCTTACGTACCATAAAAGTCGAATAATTCACAAAACATACAGCCAGACCCATATAGACATTATTTATTCCTGCCAGAAGAACCAGTGCTGTAGGATGATTATTTAGTCCATCAACCAAACGCAATTTGCTCAAACCTTCAATAGGAGTACCGCCGCCCATTTCGTCTTTTATATATACATTTAATAAATCGACAACAGCATCCAAATCATTTTTCATATTGAAATTACATATCCTTATTTCCAACTTAGATATATCCATATAAATTATATTTAATAAATTATGTGTTTAATTTGTATCTGCGAGGGTCTATATCATATTTTTTTATTCTCGTACCCATCATTCTTTCAGTAATATCAAGCACTTTGGCAGCCTGAATCATATTGCCTCTGGTTTTTGTCAAGGTGTCTATGAGCAATTGTTTTTCCAATTTGCCTACTATAGTATTCAGTGTGCCGGTGAGTTCGGTTCCTGACGATTCGGCTGTTTGCAAAGTAGGAGGCAGGTTGTGCGCTCTTATTACATCATCGGTACTAAGTATGCACGCACGCTCTATACAGTTTTCGAGCTCACGTATGTTGCCTGGCCAACTATAAATCATAAGCATATCGAGCGCCGAACTGGAAATACGTTTTATTTGAGTGCCATTTACCCTGTTAGCCTTTACAATGAAATGGTCTACCAATGTAGGCACATCAGAAATTCTATCGCGCAGAGGAGGTACAAAAATTGGGAACACGTTTATTCTAAAGAACAAATCTTCCCTGTATTCACCTTTCTTTACCATAGCTTCTAGGTCTCTGTTTGTTGCAGCAATAATTCGCACATCTACCTTTATTGTAGAAGTACCACCAACCCGTTCGAATTCTCTTTGTTGAATGATGCGAAGCAGTTTTACTTGAGTCTGCATGGGCAAATCGCCAATCTCATCAAGGAAAAGAGTACCACCATCGGCCAACTCAAAACGTCCTTTCTTTTGAGCAACAGCACCGGTAAACGATCCCTTCTCATGACCAAATAATTCGCTTTCAATAAGCGTTTCGGGCAATGCAGCACAGTTTACCTTTATAAATGGCTTATCAATACGGTTACTATTTTTATGAATAGCCTCGGCAACCAATTCCTTACCAACACCACTCTCGCCTCTTATAAGCACATTAGCATTGGTTTTAGCAACCATATTTATAAGATTGAAAACCTCCTGCATACTTCCGGCACTTCCTATTATGTTTTGAGGCTTATCTGAGGCATGCAATTCTTTTTCAAGCTTAGCTTTCTCTTCACGCAATTTCTCTAACTCTTCGAGCATTGTTTGTCTTACCGCAAGCGTATCGGCTATGAGCGTTCCAATGATTGAAACCAACCGTATCTCATCCTGATAACTACCACCTTTATCATAAGGTTTCTCCAAGCAAATAGCACCTATTGTAAGTTCCTTAAGCTTAACAGGAACACAAGTAAAACTCAAGTCGCGTCTATCGCTGGTAAGTAAATTAGCACCGGTTTTATTTAGAAAACGTGCATCTTCATTAATTTTCGGGATAAACAAAGCCGAACCCGTACGTACCACCTGTCCAATGATACCTTCGCCGGTTTTGTATGTAGCACGTTTTCTTGCTTCCTCGCTCACACCATGCCCCACTTCAATATTTATAATATCTTTTGTGCGGTTATAAATATTTATCATGACCCTCGTAGAGCCCAAATAAGACGCAATAAGTCTTGTAACAGCCTGAAGAATATCTTTAATATCCTCATTCTGATTCATCAGTTTGCTTATTTCAAACAAAAGTGCCAACTCCGAAGACTTATAACAGTCCTTCCCTGTATTTCTGCAAATACTCATCTTGATTCAAATATATAAACTGAATGAATAATCAAGCAGTAAGTTTACTACCTGTAAAATATTCTCTCAATCCATGAAGCATTTTTGGCTTAATGAATAAAAGAAATTCTCCCATTACAAAACTACAGTAAATTTTATCAGTAAATTTTCGGAATTTTACTACATAAATGTTACGCATATTAATGATTTTGCATTTTGTAATTCTTTATTGAATTATAGATTGACAATTCTTATTGACTAATTTATCCGTAAAGCTGAACAGCAATGCAATAATAATTATTTGACATATTCATTATCCTCTGAATTAACTGACTGATTAAAATAAAATTGGCTTAAACTCAACCATTCAAATAGTTTTTATAACTCTATTCGGGGTGCTACTTGGAGCCGCACTCCGAATAGGTATTCTAATCATCATTACACGACAGCTCACCTCCCATTCTGAAAAATTGACGTGCTGCTTGTATTGTACTATCCAGTTCTTCGAGTTTATGATAATACTTCCGTTCGCTCTCGCTGGTAAACAGCAATTTGCTCATTCCGCCATTGTTTATTATTACTCGTTGATCGGCAAGTAATATCAGCAACGGGTCATGAGTTGCCATCAACACTATCTTTTCTTTGTTGACAAGCAATTCGAGGGCTTTCTTTTTATCAACTCCGGCATTTTCAATTTCATCTATCAATACTATGGGTGCTTGTCCAATACAGGCAACATCGGCAATCATAAGTGCTCGCGACTGACCGCCACTGAGAAAGGTAAGCGGTGTGTCGGGACTGAATTTTTCTCCGCACAGTTCGTTTGCCAGTGCAATTACTTCGGTTACTTTATGTTCTGGGTTGTCTAAAAATCGACTTTGTGCATGGAGTATCAAGAAATCATAGACATTGAGGTCGAGTACGAAATTCATGTTTTGGGTAATCTGGGCAACAAGTTTACCGCCTACGCTGTTTTTGAAATCGTCGTCGGGTAGTTTGCCGTTTATCAGCACTTTGCGTTTGGTTGGAGTATCGGTATTGGCAAGCCATTCTATATCGGAGAGCAGACGGCTTTTGCCCGAACCTGTTGGTCCTACAATGCATGTAATTTCGCCCGGACGAAGAAACAGACTGCATTCCTCATGTTTGCCACTCTTGTCAACCCCTGCAATCACCTCCAGAGTTTCTACTTTCTGAACCGCAGTGAAATTTGAAATTCCAATAATAAAATCGGTGAACGTACTAATTAATTCTTCTTTGTTTGTGCCGTACAGCTCCCAATAATCGTCGGTAAGCGGCTCTATGGTTTGCAAAAATGACTGTTCGTTATCCTTATATTCCAACCCAAACGATTTAAAAAAATCTAAAGCCACAGGATAGGTTTCAAAGATTTTAGAAATTGGTAGATGCAATATTTCGTCAGTTTCCATGGCTACAATTTGATTTTTCGATTAATACCAATTTGATAATCACTCCCCACACGCGTCTCACCCAAGCAATAAGAACACAAAGCCGAGGGCATAGAAAAACGTAGTTTCAAAGAAGTTACATCATCTACCGATTTCGATTTTTCGATAAATGTAGCCAGCTTGTCGGCTCCCTGACCAGTAATGCCATTGATGAACAAAACTGGTGCTTTGGTATTGACTTGTTGTATTTTGAAGCGGAAAACCTCTCGTTCTGCTTGCGAAACCAAATCGCTTTTGGTTACCACTATCACATCGGCAAGCTTGAGCATTGGTCCGGTTTTGAGCGGCGTGTTTATGCCACTCAGATTGTCGAGAATGCAAACAGCCAACATGTCTTTGAGATGTGGTGCGCAGCGGTTACACAAGCCTGCACTTTCGGTAATAAGATAGTTGAATGATTTTGCATAAGCCCATTGCAAACACTCTTCGATATTCGAAACAAAATAATGATCGGGACAAAGATTTCCTGCAAGTCCGGTTCTGGATGTTATCCCATATTTGGTGTATTGCTCTTCATCGAGCGAACTGAGACAATCGAACTTAATAACACCGCATTGTTCCTTAAACCCTGCGATACTTTCTATCAGTTTTATGATTACCGATGTCTTGCCCGACGATGGCGGACCTGCAACAGTTATGAGCTTACAAGTATTCATAGCTCTATTTTTTTTGCTCGTTCGGCTTTGAAAACTGCCTGTATTTCAGCTTTTAGCACTGCCAAATCATTGTCTCTTATAAAATCCCAACCTATCCATTTTCCGGTGAACGGTAGCGGACTGTTATCCACGTTTGGGTTGATTGATGGGAATAGGCGTTTTACAAAGAGTTCGCCCACTTCTTTTGAAACAATATAATCGAGAAGCGGTTTATGTTTTTCGGTGGCCGATTTTTTTACCAACATAAAAACCGGACTTGTAATAGCTCCATCCTCAGGAAATACAATTTCTATATTCTGATTTTTGATGTTTTTTGAGAAGAAATACGGCATCACGTAGATGGTAGCCGACTCAGGTTTGTTGGCATCAGCAAGTTTTACCATTTCGGCAGGATGCCGCCCGTCTTTCACATTGGGAGCAAATGCACGTATGCCATCGAAGCCAAAATCTTTGTAAAGGGGCAGCATCACGGCATTACAGAAAAAATCGGCTTCACCCCTGATTATTACATCATTTTCAAATTCGGGCAGCAATATATCGCCCCAAGTTTGTGGCATTTTACGGTTTCCAAGCCTCGTTTTATCAACCGCCATAATAAGCATATTTGCGGTAAGCATGGTGTAATTATTCGACGGATCGGGATACCCAATATCATCCAAATAGTTATGGGGAGTAAATGGTAAATACGCCTCAAACAAGCCTTTCTCAATGAACTTTTCTATGAACGGACGATGCAAGAAATTATTAACATCAGAAGCAATGATAATATCAGGCAGTTCATCAATAGAAACGAACGAATCGACCAAGGGATAGTAGGAAAGTACATGGTTCAAATTGCCTTCTACCAGATAGTTGAGTCCTTCGTATTGCTCCTTGTGGCTGTTAATGTGCGTTTCTATAAGCTCTTTGAACGGATTCTGCAAACCACAGGGCAACATTGCCATAAAATGCAGTTCTTGATGGACTGTATTCACCGTTTCACCACTATTTTCTGCCGCAGTGTTCAACACTTCAATAAACTGGGCAACGTTTATTCCCGATGACTTCAAGATGGTTTCGAGCTTTATATATCTACCTATTTTCTTTAAAGCCTCAGGTTTAAAATATTTCCCCATTCCATGTTTTTCAAATATGGGTATCGCACCGGGAGCTTTCTCTGCAACCGACTGTATATTATCGTTTTCTGTAATCATTGTTTTCTCGTTTTGTAATGTTGAAAAAATAACTTCGAATATTCACTTCTGTTACAATTTTCATTTTCAAATCTTCAAATTCTCAAATTAATTATTAAGAACAAACACTTCCGGGAATACTCTTGCTTGGGCAACCCTTAGAAATATCGTCGAGCATGACCGGTACAGACGGATGTGCATTGATGTTGATACCTATTTCTTTGTTCAGAATATCGACATCGAAGCCCACAAATTTCTTATCGCCAATAATCATAAGCGGACGTTTAATTAAAATATGCTCACTTAGCAGTGCTTCGAGAGCCATATTTTCATCAAAATCTTCGGGAACTATTTTTCCCTCACTTACCGCAGGAGCATTTAGGTTGAACCAGTTTTTCGGTTCCAAACCTTTGAAAAAGCTGCGTAAGTCATCTCTTTTCCATTGATGCTGAATAATGTCTATTGCCTCTACTTCATGTCCGGAAAGTGTAAGGACTTGCTTTTGTTTGGTATTGTTCTTACACCCTGTTTTCTCATAAAAAATAACCTTTGCCATATCTATATTGTTTTTTTAGTTGCTAATGTGAATTAATGCTTGTTTTCTATTTCTAAAACACATAAAATAATGATTTATAGTTAATTGCTTAATAATAAAAAATCTAATTTTTATTGTTGGGGATTTTAGTTTCTATGGTTTAACAGAATATTTTTAAATTTCACCTTTGTTTTACTCAATATAGAGAACCATAGATAACGCAAGGCAAAAAAAAGGAAAGCACCATTAATGAATGAACAAAACCGAACAGCAAATAATACAAGAAAATTCGGTTCTATAAATCTGAAAAGAGTTTGAATATTTGGTTTGAGTCTCCATATAGCCTTGCATATTAGGTTAATACCATAATGCCGAAACCAATCACTATGCCGAAATGTGTAATGTGTAGTATATTAATACTTTATACAATGCAAGTTTCCTGATAATCTGACATTCATGTAGAAAATAAAGAGGGCGGCTTTACAAAATTGTAGTATTTCACAGCGAATATTTGGTTCGCATTGAAATGGAATCAGGATTAGAAGATTAAAAATCCGGTTTATCTTCTAATCCGGCAAATCCTGATTCATACTATTTTTCCTCCACCTCAAACGCCCCATGCAACAACGCTTTTAGCAGTTGTTCGGTGGCTTGTTGGTTGGATAGTATATGTTCTTTTTAATTGTTTGGTTTTAGCTAATTGCTTTTCTATTTCCGCTACGATGCGGGTTTGTTCGGAAAGTGGGGGAAGTGGAAACAATACATTTTCAACATAATCAATTGGAACCCTTTTTTGACCTGCTACGCCTCTCATTATTTTCTCTCCATTTTTCAAGAAAAACACTCGTTTTACAAAATAATAAATAAAGCCAGCATTTACATATTCATTACCTCGTATAACATGAAGTTCAGTTGTCCCAGCACCTATTCCATTTGGCAAACCACTTATGATACCTGCTTTAGAATTTTCAAAACATGGTGTTATTTTAGCAAGTACAACATCTCCATTAGCAAAGTGCGTAAATCCATTTTTAATGACTTCCCATTTTCTTTTTTCAAATAATGGAGTTGTTCCAAATTCTGCTGAAACTAGAGGCATAGGAATAAATCCAGTTTCCAAACTGTCATTTGCTTTATTTCTTGGATTAAGGGTTACGGCATCCCCCAACCTACACCACGCCCAACTTTCAGGAATTTCAAAAGGAATTTGGCTACCGCCGATTTTCAATTCTTCGGGTTTGATGGGTGGCAAAGGTTTTTCTTTTTTACCCGATTTTACCTTCTCGGCTTTGATACGTTTGAGTAGTTCGCTGGCAGGTTCGTCTTTCTTATCTTGCTTAACCAATTTGCCCTGCACCGCTTCTTGTAAAATGGCTTGGTTTAGGTTTTCGAGTTGGGTGAGTTGAAAGTTATATTCTTCTTCTAATTGTTTGATTTTAGCATTGGTATATTTTAATTTCTCGACCACTTTATGTTGGTCATGAATTTCAGGTATCATCAATTCTTGACTGAAAAATCTATCCGCTTGTAGTCGAATTCGATTTGTTGTCCCGTCACTTGCTTTGTTACAAATATCATCAAAGTATGGAGTAGAAGTTAACCAAAGAAAATACTCATTAGTGATTATATTCTTGTCAATTTCAAAATGCCAAAAGTCATTTGTAACGACCGCCCCATCTAATTCAAAGGGAACTATACCAAATGCTCCGTTTCTTGCATCAATACCCGACAATATAAATTGTCCAGCTTTTATACGAGACATCCTGTCAGCTTGCATTTCAGACCCTTTTACAATTTTTCTTAATTGAACTCCTTTGTGATATAATCTAATTGTAACAAGCTTGTATTCTTCAGAATCAATAATCGGAATAGTATCCTTTATTCTAATTAAAAAATCACCAACTTTAACTTTTTTAAAACTCATAATGTCTCTATTTTAAGCTCTTCAACTAATAAAATAGATTTCTGCAATGAGGCTTTTAAGCCATCTAGTATTGTCATTTTATCAAGTTTAACTTCTTCCACAACTTTATTCGGGTTTTTAATATCCAGATCATAATTGCGTTCAATGATTGTGTCCATTGAAACCTTCCAACACACTTCGCTTTCTGCTCTATTATTCCACCACTCTTTTATTGGGTTAAATTCCTCAATGCGTATGGGTTTGGTTTTGCTGTATGCCTTTGCACCCTCGGGCAAAGTATGTTCGTAATACCAAATTTCTTTGGTTTGTTTTCCTTTTTCAAAAAATATCAGATTGGTGTTAACTGTGGCATAGGGTGCAAATACCGATTGCGGCAAACGTACAATAGTATGCACATTACAGTCTTCCAGTAGTTTTTGTCTTACTCGTTGTTTTACACCTTCACCAGTTAAACTACCATCGGGCAATACAATTCCTGCACGTCCGCCATCTTTAAGCAACTGAATAAACAAAATCAAAAACAGGTCGGCACTTTCTTTGGTTCGGTAGTTCAATGGAAAATTGGTTTCCATACCATCGCCCACCACACCACCAAACGGCGGATTGGCCACAATAATATCCACTCGGTCGGCTTGTTTTATAGAAGTGTATTCACGGCTTAGTGCATCGGTATTTATAATTTGTGGTACTTCAATATCGTGTGTTATAAGGTTAACCACACTCAACATAAATGGCAAAGGTTTCAATTCTGTGCCTGTAATGGTTTCTTGTAAGGTTTTGCGGTCGTCAATGTTTTTTACTTGCTTACGCAAATGCTCAATGGCACACACCAAAAAACCTGCTGTACCACAAGCTGGGTCGATAATTTTTTCGCCCAATTTTGGGTTTACCATATCAATAATAAACTGCGTCACTGCTCTTGGCGTGTAAAATTCGCCTGTGTCCTTTTTGGTGGCAAGTCCTTGTAAAATATCTTCGTAAATGGCATTAAAAACATGATGTTCTTTACTACTGTTAAAATCTATTTCGTTCAACTTATTAATGGCTTGTCGGAATGTAGTTCCGCTTTTCATATAATTGTTTGTGCCATCAAAAATATTACGGATAATAACGCCCAAACGGTTATCGGCTGTAACTTTCAAGTCTTTTAATTGCGTAAACAATTTATTGTTGATAAACTGAATGAGTTCATCGCCTGTAATACCTTCGTCATTCTCTGCCCAATTTCTCCACTGTAATTCAGTTGGAATGGGTGATTTAAATTTCGAATCCAGTATCTCTTTTTCTTTGTCTTTATCGTCAAACAGTTTCAGGAAAATCATCCAACCTAATTGCTCAATCCGTTGAGCATCGCCACTCAAACCAGGGTCTTTTCTAAAAATATCTCTGATGGATTTTATTACTCCGCCTATATTGCTCATTTATTATAAATATTAAAGTTTATTTTCAAAGGACGATAATGACACTTACGACCGTAATTTTAGTCGTTCGATGTCATTATCGTCCTTTGTTTCTGATATTTAATCTAGCCTTTGTCATTCTTTCTTTTAAACCACCTTCATTGATAAAGGCTATTTCTAAGGATTTTATTTGTTTGCTTAGTAAAAAACTAACTACTGCAATCAAGCCAATCATAACATTGGCACAAATTTCAGGGCTTTCATTTTCAATTCCTTTTTTAAAAGTTTCATAATTGGCATTGGGTATTTTATTCAACTCTCGAAGTCGAGTTACGAGTTTATGATCTTTCCCCCATATTGGTAATTTATTAGTTCTTAAAAAATCTTCAAAATCTATTTTAAGCTCCTCTAATGATGCTCTAGCGACATTGGTAAGTTTAATTTCCATCTCTTTGGAAGTACCAGATGCCATACTCGCTTCTACAATGTTTTGTTTCCCGCTTCGGGCAGCCTGCACCATTTGGTCGATTGTCCTATCATACTTATTGAAAAATCTTTTAGTGAAATAAAATGTGCCATCATAAATGATTTCGGCTTTTTGATAAGTGATCAAATTGCGGTAACCACCGTGTTTTGGTATAAATCCTTCGCTATTTTTTTCTTTTTCTACCATTTTTTATTACTGACTTTAGAAACGCTTGGGACTGTCACAATTTTCCCTAACGTCATAAGTTTTATGCAACACTATACAGTTCGTTTTCTAATTCTTTTATGGCATTGTCGAATGCTTCACGACTGCCAAATACTTTTATTATTTCCGTTACTGAACCAAAATCGCTGATTGGTGGTACAGTTAAAATTTGAATGTTCTCCATGTTCTCAATGCCTTGGTCAGCGTACTTGTCTAACAGAGCTTCCAAAACATTTCTCGCCTGTTCTCCATATTTAGTAAAGTAGTTACGCTTCTTTACATTATTGGCTCTTTCTTTCCGCGTCAATGGCGGTTGGTCGTATGCAACATGGCAAATAAGGTCGAATAAGTCAACCTGCTTGTCAACGGCTTCATACAAGGCTTCTACCATTACGCCTTGTTCCACCAATTCCGCTATGATGGCTTCTTTACGGTCTGAACCTTTCCACTTGTTTAGGAAATCATCTAATGAAGCAAACTGCTCTTTAATAATTTCTTTGGTGTGGTCTTTCAAACTCGTTGTAATGGGTTTGCCGTGTTGGTCGAAATGCAATTCGCGACTTATTAAAACCGAAACATCTACACCGTTCACATAAACTTTTTCCCTAGGCTTTGAATCATTGGGTTTGGTGAATACATTATATTGGTTTTTGGGTTCATTTAGGATGTTTTGAAACTCCTCGTTAATAAAATCAGGATAATCAAATAAATCATCTAAATCCTGGTTCAGACTATTTTCTTCTTCATCAATAATTCCGCACAAATCTGTTCCCTCTGATACTGGTTTCACTCTTATCGGGTCACCATCAAAAGCAGGGTCGGCAAATAAATCGGTTGCATTTCTAAAATCCACAATAGTGAAATACAATTTGCCGTATTCTTCATTTATTCTTGTTCCTCGTCCAATAATTTGTTTGAACTTGGTCATTGAATTAATGTTGCTGTCCAACACAATTACTTTGCAAGTTTGAGCATCTACGCCTGTTGTCATTAGCTCTGAAGTAGTAGCGATAACAGGATATTTTTCTTCGGGGTTAATAAAGTTGTCTAACTCACGTTTACCTTCGTCATTGTCGCCGGTAATCTGCATTATGTACTTGTAATTCTCGGCTACCAAATCAGCGTTGTGTCTTGCTAAAGCGGTTCGCATTCGTTCAGCATGGTCAATATCCACACAAAAAACAATAGTTTTTGCAAAACGGTCGTAACCTTTTAAAAACTCAGTAAGTTTTTTAGCAACCACATCCGTTCTTTCTTCAATTACAAGATTCTTGTCAAAATCTTTACGGTTATAAATGCGGTCTTCAACTTCGTTTCCGTCTTTGTCGGTTTTGCCTTGTTCTGGTCGCCAACCTTCGGCATCCACATTCAAAGCAATGCGAAGCACACGATAAGGAGCTAAAAAACCATCATCAATTCCTTGGCGAAGCGAATAGGTATAAACAGGGTCGCCAAAATATTCTGAATTACTTGCGGTGTCAGTTTCCTTTGGAGTGGCTGTTAAACCAATATGCGTAGCATTTTTGAAATAAGTTAAAATTTCTCTCCAACTGCTATCGTCTTTCGCACTTCCTCTGTGGCACTCATCAATTACAATTAAATCAAAAAAGTCTCTTGAAAATTGTTTGTAAACATTGGCGGCTTCGTCTGTTCCTGAAAGTCCTTGATAAAGTGCTAAGTAAATTTCAAAACTCTTGTCAATTTGCCTGTGTTTTACTACAGTCATTTTATCTTTGAAATGTTTGAAGTCGCCACGTCTTGTTTGGTCAATCAATGCGTTTCGGTCAGCTAAAAACAGAATACGTTTTTTTGCTCCGCTTTTCCAAAGTCGGTGAATTATTTGAAAAGCCGTATAAGTTTTTCCTGTTCCTGTTGCCATTACTAACAGAATTCTGTTTTGTCCGCCAGCAATGGATTCAATAGTTCTGTTTACTGCAATTTGTTGGTAATATCTTGGTTTGCGGTTTGTACCGTCAAAATAATATTCTTGCGAAGCAATTTTTTCCGCTTCGGGTGTCACAATGCCTTTGTATTTTTTGTATTTCTCCCAAAGTTGTTCGGGAGTAGGAAAATCGTCTAAACCTATTTCCGCTTCAATATCTCCGTCAGTTGCGGTTCTGTCGTAAAATAGAAATCCGTCCCCGTTACTACTGAAAACGCACGGAATATCTAATACTCGGGCATAGTCAAGCCCTTGCTTAATTCCAGCTCTTACCGAATGATTGTTGTCTTTGGCTTCAATGATAGCTCTAGGAATGTTTGGCTTATAATACAAAATATAGTCAGCTCGTTTTCGTGTTCCTCTTGCTGTTATTTTTCCACGGACATATATTTTACCATCGGTAAATGATACTTCTTCCAATATCTGCAATTGTGTATCCCAACCAGCCTTTTCTAAAGCAGGAGTAATAAACTTGGTGCATATATCGCGTTCGGATAAGTTTTTTTGTCCATTAATTAAATACAATTATAAAACGCAAAATACAATATTTCTGCGGGTGTGTTTGCAAAAAACAGCTCTTTTGCAAATTTTAGTTGTGGGTTGGCTTGTGTATTTTGCAAATATGCTTTTTCGTGGGTTGGCTGTTCATTAATTTCTTTTTTTAATTTTTCTGTCTTTTAGGGAGCGAATTGTTTTGTTTAATACTATTTCAAAAATAAACAAAACATCTATTTATAAAAATTATTGCGAGCGGGTAATAGCTCTAACAACATTAGTAAAAACACTGTCATTAGCGAAAAGCAGCAGATTTACCTACCTCAATGAAATAACTGAGGTAGGTAAATGTTGACACACTTAAATATGTTCAGCTTAGGAAAAGCCTGAGTTAAACAGAGTGGTTTGACGCACTCCTCTAGAGCTTGATACTGATGTTATATCTATCTATTTTTATAGTTTCAATCATCTCAATAAAAGCATGTAGAACTTTGTATGGTTCTAATTCTTGACTCAATATGAAACGTGCCGGATCTCGTGCGTCGTCAGTATCCGCCGTGAAAAGCAACAATGCAGGACAAAATATTGCAACCCTAATGAAACCAGCATGTTGAATGATCTGTTGTTGTTGGTATTTACTTTATTTACTTAACGTTATCCCAACTTGTTCTCTGAGTTAGTATTCCATTAAGGTCATATCCTTGAGATTTTACGACTCCAATCCTAGGAACAAACCATTCGGTTAAATACGTTACAGCATATCCTTGCTCGTTCTGAAGACCCATTTTTACGATTTCTTTATTCGATTTTTGAGCAATTTTTCCTCTAACCTTATCAAATGTTTTTTGAAATGCTGCGTTATCAGATGTAATGACAGATTGTGTGCCTGTTTTTACCCATTTTTGACTCTCTATTACAAAAGCTTTATATTTGTTACCATCAATATCTAGTTCCTCTTCTCTAATAACATTGGCATTAACATAATTTTTTGTTTGCATCACCATCTGTGATTCCATCTTCATATTTACAGTAACCAAATTCCAAACAAATTCATTACGTGTTATTTCCCAATTCCCATAACCAGATTCGCCAGTTCTTGAATCAGTAGCCCATGTATATTCCGTCTTTGTTTTCTTTTCATAGCCGGTAATCTGCATTACCTGCTGTGTCCAATTATGTCCTTTAGGATAGGTTGTCCCATAATCCTCATACATAGGCAAAATATCTCCAACTTTTAAATTATTGGGAATTATTTGAACACCTATTGTAGAAAATCCAGTTGTGTCACCATTTACTACCGCAAAAGAGAGTGATGGACCTCTATAAATAAACATTGTATCATTTGTACAAATGTAATTGGAAGTATACTCAACGCCATTAATTGTAGATGAGAAAACTATAATTTCACCTTGACCGGAGATAATATCTTTAACGTTTGTCACGAATTTACCTTCATACGATGGCTTCTCAGTTCCTGATTCAGAATTTTCATTAAACTCATCAGCATATTTTACTTTATCAGCTGGTTTCATTTTTGCCCATTCAGGCATTATGGTTTTCATACAAAACCAAGTTTTCATCGACGAATTTATTATCTGCCCTTTTTCATATAATGAGCACTTTTGAGCATTTGATAGAGATGCTGTTGCAATCAGCATTGATAAGGAAATAATAATTTTTTTCATGTTTGTATATTTTAGTTGGTTAAAGTAAATATACTAATTTAATCTTAATATTTGAAAAGTCTTATAGCTGCTAGTTTGTCTTAGTACATTACAGCCACAATTACCGAAAGCTTTTAAAAAGTTTAAAATATTAAATATTTGAAAAAAAAATTGAATTGGCAGTGGTTCAGAGTCCTATTTCAGTCACTAACATCTGCATTTTTAGGCTTATGGAGCGTGGATATGAACGTGGTTTTTTGCTTGTACTGCCTAATCGTGCTGGAATGAGGCTACTGAGCCTTTCGAAGTATTGTTCAACACAAAATCATCGGTGGGTCTTGCAGACCGCTCAGATTCCTGTTTATTGGCTGTAGCACGTTATCTATATTCAATTTTTCTTTCATAAGCATCGCTTTTTTTATCTCCTCGATAAACAACCTGTCTAATCCAATTTCCTTTACTATCATAAGAATATTCAAATCTAAATTCAAGCAAATTCCCATTGGGAAACAAACTCTTTTCCGAAAGTTTGTTGTTGTATTTATCGTATGTGTACTCATATTTATACTCCATCTCACCAGTTTGCTCATTTCTTTTAAGTTCCATCAATAGATTCCCTTGTTCATCATAATCAAATGTGGTAATCGCAACAATATTTCCCTTAAAATCCATATGTTTTATATTCCTATACTTATCAGAATTTCCGTATTTATATATCTCATTAAGAATAATTGAATCTTTATCTGTTATGATTTTCTTGATTTTAAAACCTTTACGATTATAGTGATATTCATAAATTCTAATCAGACCTTCTTTGAAAGTCTTTGTATAAATTTTATAATCATTAGTTTTCTGTGTCAGGGAATACGTGCTTAGTATGCTTCCGTCACCATCAAAAAGCTGTTTTTGTATGATATTATTATCGGTATCAAAGTCCATAATATAATTACTTTCTAAGGTTTTTCTATCTGATTGAAATCTATATGATTCAATTAGATTCCCTATTGAATCATAGACCAATGAATCTATTAAGACCGTTGGGAAATTAGAGAGAATTAGTCTACCTTTTGAATCAAATTTATATGAGCTAGTATCATTTAATATTAACTCATCAGAGCCATAAAGAGTCCGATATTTTGAAAGTATAACCATTTTTATCGCACTTTTTCCTTCCAAGTCAGACACGTATGGGTATTGGTATTCATTTTTTTGTCCAAAAAGACTTATTGAAAATATTAATCCAAATATTAAAAATCTATATCTCATAATGTTGCAGAGTCGTTTTTGTATTATAGCTAACATTTCAATATCCCCTATTGCTGATACATTCCATTTATCAACACCTCATTTTTCTGTAAAAATAATTTATTCTAAAAGTAAAATAAACCAGTATCATTATGGTTTTGAAATGGTTTTGTTAAAAGCTGTGGGGCTTTTATTGCTAATATAAGAAAGATATGACGGTGAGGTAGGTGAGTGTAGGTAAAGCCTACTAATCGATATTCAGTTCAAGCAAATCAGGAGCTGAACAAGGGTAATATTATAAGAAATAGTATATTAAATTGATTCGTCTTATCATGGTTGTTATTTTTTAATACTACCCAGCGGATATGAGCTTAATATTTATTCATTTTTCAACATCGCTTCCAATTCCTCTTGGTCTATGTTTGGTTGATTTCTAAATTTCTTTACATCATTAATCCATATCTCCTCAAAGTCGGCTTGTGCAATACTTTTCGTAATTGGTCTTATAGAAGGTCTTTCATCATAAGCTTCAATTAAAATTGAATTAATATCATCAATACTTAATTTTGCCTTTGAAGGATGATTTTGTCTAATTTCTATGCTTTTAACTATATTCTCTCTTCTTGTCATGTCTTTTGGATAATACTCTTCTCTCATAGTATTTAATACTAAAATTTCGGGTTCAATATTTTCCAGCTGATATGCCTTAAGTCTTCTATGTCCATCAATGATAATAAATGCATCCAAACTATTTATATACCAAGCCAATATCGGAGGGCAAGTTCCTTCTTTAACTTTTTTTCTCCACCATTTCACCCTACCTTCACTCTCATTTGGAGTATCTTTTAATGCAACTAAGTTTCCACTCCCATTGATACCCCAATCAAGATATGTCAATTGAGAATTGGTAAAAACATTATCAGTTTCAAATACAATCCATTTTTCAAACAAATCAAGTTTTTGCCTTTTCCACTTTAAAAATCCTTGAGATATTTTCCATTTTCCATCATAAAGAAATGTATTTTCACTTTTCATGAGTGAGTCAATAAAAAATCTTGACCAATATATGATTTTGTCTTTTTGATTAGAACATTTGTAATTCTCAATCTGGTTTGATGTAATAGGAGGAATAATCATATTTTGTTTTTCCCAGTCAAAATTGTTCCTTAAAATCCAAGCTCCGTAGTAATTAAACTCAATGCAACCCCAAAATACAGTCAATTCATTTCTAGTAAGACTGAAACGAAGGTTTCCACCAGAATGAATCTGAAAATTACCAACAGGCTGGTCATCAACCTCAATTTGCAAATGAGACCAATTACCATCATCGTCTATTATGTCATTCCAATGCAGTTTCATATTATTATTAAGCACAACGTTTCATTATCACCTATTGCTGAAACATTCCATTTATCAACACCCCATTTTCTCAAAAAATGATTTCTTTTAATGAAAAAGAGGTGTATCATGAATGTTTTTAAAATGTTATTGATAAATATAGAATTCTATTTCAAAATAATCAAATTATCTATACATCAAAATTATAGTAGGGGCTTTTATTGCTAATAACGAAAGATATGACGGTGAGGTAGAATAGTGTTGACATAGCCTACTTAAATATGTTCAGCTTAGGAAAAGCCTGAGCTGAACGAGGAAGGCCTATTTTCTTTCTCTATTTATATTAAAAAAAATAATCTTTGTCTCCTCGAAAACAAACACATTTACTATCAACATTTTTCAAATAGCTTATTTACTGCATTTGTTGCAATATCTAAATCTCTTAACGAATTTTTTTTCTTAAATGAATGCTCTTCCAATCGCACCAAAATATTTTTCAGGGTTTTGATTGCCTCATTAATATGTGGCCCTTTGTTGAGCATTATACATTCTGCTTGTACGCCTTGTACTACATCGCTAATTTCGGCTCTGGTGGGTATTCCGGTTTTGGCAAGATTTTCAAGCACTTGCGTTGCCCATATTACCGGTACATGTGCGGCCTCACAAATCAAAAGTATCTGATTCTGTACCTCCGAAATTTCTTCAAAACCTATCTCAACTGCCAAATCGCCTCGGGCTATCATTACGCCTATTTTGTTTCGTTGCATGCCTTCTAGCAGTATGTGTGGCAAATTATCAAAAGCCTCCTTGTTTTCAATCTTGAACACTACTCCCAAATCTTTGGCACAGAGCTGTTCCAAATGCTGATACAGATACCGAACATCTTCTGGAGTGCGCACGAATGAATAACCTACAATATCTGCATGTTTACATACGAAAGGTAAATTTTCTATATCTTTTTCGGTTAAAGCAGGCAGATTAAGCTTTGTATTGGGTAGATTTATTCCTTTTTGTGAACCAATTTTTGACTTATAACAGTTGGTTATTTCAAGTTCTACTTGATCATGAAATTTCTCTACAACTACCGAATGTATCATTCCATCATCAAACATAACCACATCGCCAATTTTCACATCGTCTATTAACTCATGTAGCAGTACTCCTATTTCGGCTTTTTTTTGTTGTATGTTATTCTTGCTGTATTTAGATTTTTTGCCCAATGTTTCCTGCTTAGTCAAAATAATACGTTCACCGGTTCTCACCGGAATATAATTTGTGTTCTTTCCTTTTTTACTCTCAATTTCAATAAGCGAAGTTCTAATCTTAGGCCCAGACAAATCCATGTAAATTTTTACATCTTGTTTAGTCTCAGCTTCTACCTCATGAATAAACTGCACCATTTTAGTCCAAATGGCAAGATCTCCATGACTGAGGTTTATTCTGGCTATTTCCATGCCATTCAGTACCATATCTCTAATGATTGTCTTATCGTCGGCAGCCTCATTAGGTAGTGTTACCATTATTTCGGTAAAGTTTTTCATTTGAGCATTGTTGAAAAGTTCATTGGCATGTTTCATAATCAACTGTTTGCTTTTCGGGTAACCAACTATTTCAATTTCTTTATCCTGCTTGAATGGCAGTCCTTGTATTAACTTTAAATTTTTAATAACACTCAACAGATTCATGTAAACATATCCTTCGGCAGTGCGCAATGACGATAAACCAAGATCTGAAAGTGTGTCGTGATACTTTCTCAAATCAATACTTCTTAAAATCAAATATCTATATAAGTTTTTGGCACTTAACTTATATTCACGACTCAAATGAGCTATTTTTGATTCAATTTCCGCTTCTTTTTCTACAATAGTTGCAAGTATAGCACTCAGTGCGTTATCTAATTCCTTTACTCTCATATAAATAATATTTTTACTACCATTCTAATTTTGCTCCATTTCAAAAAATCAGAATTGCACATTTCCAAACAAAAATAAACCATTGTAATGAATGTTTTATCTGTTTTTAATAGGTTTAATAATGTTTTGAGGGGGAAGTTGATTTTTTGATTTTATTTTCGGCGCAGATGGCGCGAGTTTGTAACTTGTGCTTAATGCAATTAACAGCTATCAGTTAAAACTTAGAGATATTCAAATTCAAGCGTTTCAATCTTTTACCCGCTACCGCGGAGCTCTGCACCGTGGAAATAATAATTTTATTTATACAGATTTTTCAAACTAAGTAGGACGTCCCGTCCGGTCAGAATAATAAGAATACAAAATTGAAAGGATGTATAATATAAGAATGTTGTAGGAAGAATTGAAAATTTAAATTAAAACTAAAATTAAGTTTCAGTGATAGCCAAAAACACAAAATTGGTAATAATCAATGATTGACTGGACGGGACGTCATACAATTTTAATTAAATTAAGATTTATAAACCCCGGTTCAGAGCACTGCGGAAGTAGTGTATCAAGAGCCTACTTATATATTCAGCTTAGGAAAAACCTGAGCTGAACGAGGGTTTGTTTATTATAGCAGTTTAATTATGTACATTGCATTATTGTAAAATACTATTCCAATCGGGTTGTTTATCGAAATTCAATATTCGTGTATTTGTACTTTTGAGTACTTCTTGTAACTGTTTAAACAACTCGGTGCCTTCTTTAAAAAAGGTTTTTAGCATCTCCTTATCGACTCCCTTTTTTTCGATTGCCGAGATAAGAATATCTGATTTATCGCCAATCAACATTTGTAAGGCACAGTCAAGACAAATAAAAAAAAGAATAGTATCGTAAAAGTTTAATTCAATGTTGTCTATTTCTATTATCGAACAGTTAATCTTAATAGTATTATAACGTGGCAATGGAACAAAATCGCTAAAGGCTTCGCAATTGTTTGTTCGGAAAAATTGATCATTGAGATATAATATTTCATCAAGTACTGCGAATGTAGGTTTTATTGTTGCAATAGTATCGGTTCCTGTTTCGCATTCCAAACCTACATTATTTATTAAATACTCGTGTTGAAGATCAGATTTACTTCGGTAATTTATATATTGCTCAATAGTTTCATGAGTTATTTTTTCGTAAACCTTTTGATCGATTTCGATACTGTGATCAATAGGAATATTATTTGTATCACAAAATTCAATAAATGCATCGTAGCAATTATCGACAGAACGTTTTGCGAGTATAAAAATAAAATCTTGTTCGAATAGGTCTTTCCACGAATATTCACTACCATCGAATTCGAATGCGGTACGAAATGTAATTTCGACTATATCCATTTCAATACCTATGTCGAAACTTATTCGTTTTGTCTCATCGAAAAGCATTTCATAATCGAAATTACTTGAAAATTTAGCTTTACCTTCATCGATAAATGGAATTGTATTTATGTTTGTATAAATATAATCGTCGAAGAATATGTATAAGTTAGTGCTTGGAATCATTGTAATATTTGGGTTTTATTGTTTTGATGAATGATTTAAATATTCGCCTGTAAGATAATAAAATTCTTCAACCCAAAGATGCATATTTATGAATGCACTGCGGTCGATATTGCGAATTGTATTGCCTGTAAAATCAACGATTTCTGGAAAGAATTGCGAAATAAATTCCTTTGTTTTGTCGTAGCATAGAAAAAGCAAAGTGCGCTCTTCGGCTTCGTCTTTTAATCTTTCTTCATGGAGTTTTATAAATGTTTGATGTTGTTCCGGAGGCAATTTTTTAAGGGTTTCTTTCAAAAACAGTTGCTCTTCTTGTGTTACATCGCGAGGGGGTATAGTTATCGATAATAATTTCGTGTTATCATCATTGTTATTCCCTCCAAGATTAAAATCAAGCAATTCGTTGATATCGACAACTTGTTTATGAGCACAACGAGTTATGTCTTCAATGAAAAGATGTTTGTGTTGCTCTAATTCGGGAAACTGTTGCAATGAAAGGTTTACTATTGCTTGTTCGAGGGTATCTATAAATTCACTCTGTCTTGCAATTTCTGTGGCAAGTTCTGCATCCATACGGTTGCAATTGATTTCAAATTGTTCGTAGTTTAACATAGAAAAGGTTTTTATATCTTTGTATTCTTAGTTTTTATTATCTAGTGTTTTAGATTAATTATATTTTTCAAAATGCCCTAAACTGCTCTTGTTTAAAGCTTGAGTCTAATAAAACATTCTTGTACATTTACAAAACATAGAAGTACAGCACTTAAGAGAAGTGTCACTTTTCTAAAATACAAACATTACCTAAACAAATAAACCGACCCCCATATTCTTAAATTCGCCATTTTTATCTGCAATTCCTTTCCATTTTTTACCATTTACCAGAGTGGCATCAATTTTCCAAATATATGAACCAGTTTGCATCAGCTGGTCGTCATAGCGTCCGTCCCAACCTTCAGCAGGCGAACCTTCGGCTGTGAGTTTATCTGAGTACCAAATCAGGTTGCCCCATTTATCATAAATCCATACTTCGTATTTCAAAAGGGCAATTCCTTTGGGTAAAAACTCTCTTACTTCAGTCGATATGTTATTGGGCGACAGAGCACTGGGAACATACAAATTTGAGTACACATCCATAAATACCTTCTGAATGCTGCTATCTATACAGTTATAGTCATTCCTTACAACCAATTGAACGTCATAATATCCATATTTGTAATATTGATTTATTATTTGATTGTAGTCTTGGGCGGTTTGAATAACGGCATCAGAATCAGGATAGCGGAAATACCAAAATGAGGTCATTTCGGGTAATATACTTTCTCCATTTGCAATAATACTATCTTGAGTAGATTCATTAATGAAATCTATTCGAAGCAAATCGTTATATACTTTAAAATTAAATTTGGAAACTGGTGGCGGAGCTACGTATATCTTCTTAGTAACAAGGCTTTTACATTGATATGAATCATATACTACTGCCGATATATTCTCAATAGTGGGTTTACTCCAATCTATATAAATTACTGAATTATTATTATTGTTCAAAGTATAATTTTTAATACTATCGGGAATATGCCAAACAACATGGTCAACATCATTTGCTTGTATATAATAAGCGTTTTGTATAGAGTTTATGCAGTTTTTTTCATTTCCTATGATTTCAGAGATTTGCGCACCCCCAACATAAATAGATATGGTTGAATCCATTGTACAATTATTTTCGCCTGTCCACGAGAAATGCATGAGGTGTTCGCCCGATGTGATTCCGGCTAATGAGTCGGCAAGAAAACCATACTCATTTTCATGTATTTTGAAAAGACCATTTTGAGTTGAATACTCAGAATTTCCACCAACATTATTGGAAGTAGAAATGGTAATAAAATTAGTATCTAATTCGCCCAAACACATACTATTATCATAGTCTATAAGAATTTTTGGTGATGGCAGAATTTGAATTATATCTTGAACCACACTATCTACCGGACAAACGGCAGAACTTCGCATTACAATCTTTATTTCCGAATCATTATCGAGAATCTTTGTTGGGAGAATTGCTACCGTATCTGGAGATGCAGCTATAGGAACATTGTTTATAAACCACTGAATTTCTGGTGCATTACCTTGGTCGAAAAATGTAGCTCGCGCATTTATTGGTTGCATTCCACAACTATTGTCAACAGATAATTTTACTGATGGATGAGTAGGTGGAATTGCAATAACTTCAACCGTATCGTTGCCCGAACAATTGTCTTTTGACACTGTAACATAATATGTACCTGCATAATATACTGAAATCTGTCGAGAGGTTTCATTTGTACTCCATTGATAATTTTCGAAAATTCCTGCATCAATATTCAGCACATCGGCACCTTCACAAATATAGCGTGGCGATTCGAGATCTAAAGGGATGTCTTCTATAATCATCACATCTTTATAAACAGTAGTGGTACAGCCGTTTGCATCGGTAAAAAAATATGATACTGGTATTGGTGTGTTAATTGAAAATTTACTGAAATCTAGCACACCTTCGGCAGTAAGACCGTTTTGTACAATGAATCCACTCTGATATATTTCTCCAAACTGCGGAGCTGGAGTAATGTTTGCAATTATCTTACCTTCAGGGTTTGACACGCAAAACAATCCGTCTTGTTCCAAAACTATTTCAGGCAAAGTAACTATGGTTAATGCAATTGTTTTCGCAGCAATACAGCCTTTACTATCTGTAACCGTATATGTTACATTATAGACACCTGATTCTATATTTGTGTTTATCCACGGTTGTTGCACATTTTTACTTTGCAGAACATTCTGTGAATCTGTCCATTGGTGACTTACATAAACACCCGAACCATTGGCTGGAATAGCCATGAGTTGAAAAGCTTCGTTAGGACAAGCAGTAGCATTGCCAAGATTAATGCTTGGGCTTTGCAGCACAACTACATCAGTACTAAGCAACAATCGAGTTTCATTTTTATAATTTTTATAATACAATTTTGCCGTATAGGTACTATTGACGCTGCCTGTATTTATATATCTATGAATTACCTCGTTGCCATTTTCATTTGCCTCAAATGTTGTTGCAGCACTCCCATCTCCCCATTCCCAATAGCCTTCTTTATAGTAGTTTACATTTACTGCTTTTGTAAAGAACCCAAAATCGGCATCGGCACATAAAGTGTCAAATCTGTATTCGGTAAGTGCCTCTAGTTCAATTTTTTGATTCAGATAATCAAAACACGGGTCATTAATTGCCTCAAGACTCAGATCTAACCCATCAACAATTTCGTCGCGTGGAATAGTAAAGGAAAAGCCTGATTTATTGTATTTTACCGTATTGAAAACCGTTTCTCCCAGACTATTCGTTATGAGCCAATTATATTTATTTGCATCGCTTGAGGTGTTAAATACGTTCACCTCAACCGGATCGGAATTGGGATTGGTGAAGGTATAATAGAAATTTGCTTTAGTATTGAAAATAGAAACATTAACCAACGATTCTGATATTTCGGAACTACAAAGATTTTTCGACTTAACTATAAATTCTCCTTTTATAGGTGTTGGTCCGGTAATCACAGCACGCGGATTAGCAATTTTGTTTCCGTCTATAAAATTACAAATTTCACTGCCCGTTGACTTATACGACCACTGAAATGAATCGCCATTTCCTATAGCATTGAGAATTATGGTATCTCCATAGCAGTATGTTTCACTTTTCTGATAATTTTCACCTATAGTAGCATCAACATAGCTTAAGCCATAATTTGAAAAGAATCCGGCTTTGCAACCGTATTTGGTACCTTCAACAACCTCAAGGTGAAATAAACCATCGCCCGTAGGCAAAGAGTTGGTATTTATAACTTTAATAGGGACATTTTCCTGAATAGTGAAACCACCGTAATTATCTAAAAACGGGTCGCTAAAATTGTGCTGTTCGAGAAAATAATAATCAGGTTTTCCGGGAACAGGCGAAAACAAAGCTGCACTAAGCTTACTTTCAACCCCATCTATATACATTAAGAAATTATTAATATTTTCTGCTTTCGTTATAATATTTATAAAGAAATAGATAGAAGCGGTTCGTATAACCGTTGCCTCTCTCGATCCGGTACAGATTATTGGTGGTATTAATGCCCCTCCAATTTGGTTTCCTGATCCGGTTCCTTGAAAAACATGAATAGCGGCATCAGATTTAATGTAATTTGCATTATCTGCCAATGGAATATTAATACAGGCTCCCCTACCTTGCAAGGTGTATGTATTTCCATTGTAAACCACATTTGTAGTACCGTTTGATATTGAAGTAATGAAAGCCATTTCATAATCCAATTGCCCCGTTGGCACAATAAATTCTGTTCCGGCTAAATTGTCGGGAATTAGCTGATCGCCCATGGTGTCGTTGCCCCCGTTTTGACCATTTCCATCGTCGCTGTTTACCGAGTCGTCTTTATAAGAAACGGCAATAGGTTTGTCTGAAGCAATTGTACTACCACCAACATGATTTTCAATAGCTCCATCAATTGAAATACACGAAAAAGTTTCGCCTTTGTTCAGAACGATTTTAACTGGTTGCTTTGCCGGAAATGTTGAACCACCAGCCATTTGAAGTTGAGCTGATGGTATTATTGTAATTATCGTATTATCTTGCGTTGCTACAATATCAAAACCGTTATATACCTCCAAATATTTCTCCGTAGCATTAATCCATATATTTCTGCCGGGAATAGTAAAATTCGTTCCTAATGAATTTTTCCCTTTTAAGGTCCAGATATCTCTATTTCCTTCTGCATAACGGTCGAGGTAGACAGAAAACCGATTGTCTTTATTTCCAATATTTGCACAAACCGATGTGATATGAATTCCTCTATTTTGAACAATTCCTTCGTAATTGGGAAGTCCACTTTCTAAAATATTATTATCAAGATCTCCATTATTGGACAGAAGATTTTTTAATGAAAATTCACGAATTTCACCAGCCAGTATTGTAATGGTGGCTAATACTTTATTCTGCTTAGGCATTGCAATGGTTACAATTATATCATCTCCAACCGCTGCAAAACGGAAACTGGCGTCGGTGTCATCGCTGTGGTCGCTGCTCAAATCAGGAATCACAAACCAAAATTCTGTATCTATTTGTGCAAATAGTTTTGCACTATTTCCGGTCAGAAATATTAAGATTACAAAAGTTTTAATGAGTGATTTTATATTCATTTTATAATTTAAGAATCAACAGTAAGACAATTTTGAACATAATTACACTTAATAAAACATAAAAAAAATGTATGTATTATTTTTAATTTAGTATTTAATGTCGTTTAGTTAGAGTATCAATACATCACAATGATAATATGTAAGTTAATAAGGCTTAATATTGATAATATATTGTTTTTCTACTAAGATTGAACAAAAAATATGGTTAGAACCTTAAAACCTCATTTTTATTGTTTTAACCTTAGTAGCATAATTAAAAAAAAGCATTTTCAAACTTATTACCTTATTATCAATAAATTATTAACTAAACGACATTGATTTAATATTACATATTCTCTTTATTCTTTTTTTAGAATAATAACAATAAATCTTGTTTCATAAATCAACACAAAAACACTTTGTGAAAATAAATAAAACTTTGCTTTAAAACAAAAAACATTATTGATTATTTTTATTTTTCTTTTAACCAAATACGAGGTTGAACAAAAAGAAAAGGTTTTTAATGTCTTAAGGTTTTATTTACTAACTGAAATCTTAGTAGAATATTGAAAGCATATCCCTACTCATCGTAGCGTGTGACACGAGGATTGGGCGAAGCGTCCTCGCTTCGACAGAGCTTCCTTCGGCATCTTGTCGTACAGTAAATCGTCTGAACCACTGGTTCTTGTGATTCTTGTGATTATTATGATTTGCATGATTAATTTTCAAATTAGCACATTATCACATTCTCACATTTTCAAATTAGAAAATTGAATGAACCCTGAATTTTTATATATTTGCATTGCATTCTCGTTCATTATCTTAATATAGAATATTGAATATACAATGTAAACATTTTCAAATTTTCAAATCTCCTCATTTTCAAATTGTCATATGAAGATAATTAACCCCGTTCGGCTTTAGTTACAAATATTCGTTTACGGTTAAATCAAAAAAAAATAATTAATTTTAGGCATCGCAATTATGAAGCAATTTTTACACATATTATTATTCAGTTTCCTTCTTTCACTTGGGATAAATACTTATGCGCAAGTATATTATCCGGTAAAGACCGATGTGCAAGTTACCCTGCCTTCGGTATTCATAAGCGATTTTCAGAAGCCCGAGAATTTGCGAGTACGTATATTACTCAAAGACATTCAAAAGCCTGAACTACGAGTAAATGTATATGCACAAATAAGCGGAACAGCTACACTTATAACCACTCCTAATGTAATCATTACCCTCAAAGGAGGTCAGGTATATTCCTTGGGCAGCGATGACCTGAAAACCCTATTTGACCCCGCTCGGCTTACATGGAGTATAACACCAAAATCAACTATTCTGAGTGAAGGTGCCTACAGCATATCTTTCTTTGTAAAGACAATAGCCTCTAATCAGTTTGTATCGAACTCAGTAACCGATGCTTGTCAGTTTTTGGTAACCATGTCTGACCCGCCATTGCTGAATATGCCGCAAAATGGCAGTAGAATAATGCCCGATGCTATCTCCTTTTCATGGACTCCGCGCAGTGTGATAGCTGCTCCCGGACAAGCAATATTTTATCGCCTGAAGTTGGTAAAAGTAGAACCCGTAGAGACGAATCCGGCTGTTGCAATACAATCGGCAGCGGTTTACAGCAACGACAGCAGGTTTAGTCAATTAACAAGCACATTTTTCAGCTACAACAATACCTTTTCACCCCTTGAGGCAGGCGGACTCTACGCTTGGCAACTGCAAGCATACGAACTGATAAACAATGTAGAAACATCGGCCCGATTCAGAAACAATGGATATTCCGACGTCTTTACCTTTAGCATCATAGAAGATTGCGAAAAAATAAGTCCATTGCAACAGCCCAAAGTGCGTATGGACGAATACAGTCGCCCCTTTGGTAGCTCTGCATTGGCAGCCCGACCTGAGAAATACCCGTAAAGAATATGAGTTGAAATATAGACGGTTTGCATCGGTAGATGCGTGGACAATACTGCGTTTCCCTGCTCCGCAAGATTCTTTTCTGCTAGACCACACTATGATAGCCCCCGACGAGGTCTATGAATATACCCTTGCCGGGAAATGCAAAAGTTGGCAAGAAACTGTTTATGGCGGAACCTTCAAAGTAAATCTGCCCGACTGTAAAGCACCACAGCAAATAGAGATTGCAAGCAACACCGAAACCGAAGTGAAGCTCAATTGGGAGCAGCAAGAACAGGTACTTTCATATAATGTTTATGCCTCAAAAACAGCCGATGCCAAAGCAGCAACTGCGCAAAACGTAAGCAGCAACAGCATTGTTTTGCAACCACTAGCCGATGGAGAAAGCTATACCATTCAGATAGAAGCACTTTGCAGCGATAATACTGCAATAGGAAAACCTGTGAGTGTAAATAGAAATCAGACCGGAATAATTGCCGAATGTGCATTGCCAAAGCCCTATTCCTTGGCAGTAGAAAGAAAATCAGGAACTGCAACCCAAGCAAATGTAAGCTGGTTGCCCGAGGTAAGCAAACAGTACAGCCATTATACCTTTAGCTTTTGGCATAAAGATTCTATAAATCAGAAATATACCGTAGAGGCAAAAGTCCCATCTGCAATTATAAAACCCGTAATAGATAGAGAATTGTACGTCTATACCGTTACCTACCATTGCAATGAAACAGAGGCAGTACAATCGGCAGAGAAATATTTTAAGTTAGACCCTCAAAGCAGCTCAGACCCCGGAATACTACCCGGCACCGCCAATTGCTTTCCACCATCAGAAATATTTGCAGAAGCCAGAAGCAATACCTCAGCAATATTTGACTGGATAAAAGCAGAAGGAGCAGATGAATACCAATTGTTCTACGCCCCAAAAGGAAGCACCGATTTTAAAGTATTCAATACCACCGCAGTAAATGCAAAAATAAAAGACCTTACCCACCTAAGCGGACAGTATGACTACAAAGTACGTTGCCGTTGTGGTTCCGAATATAGCATATTCTCATCTCTAGGCTCGGTTTCACTCTTGAGCGATGACAAAGAAAATGCATGTGCCGATTTGGCATTTGCAAAAGTAAATAAAGTAACCTATACCGAAGTGCAGTTGGCATGGGCAGCCAAACCGCACGACGGATACATGATTTATTACAAAGAAGAAAGTCAGTCGTGGAGCGATAAATATACCATAGACCTAAAAGACAAAACCAAGTTAAAAGCCGAAAACCTGAGTGCCAACGGCGATACCATAAAATATACCGTCATACAATTAGCATCAGGCGCAAGTTATCAGTTTAGAATAGTAGGAGCCTGTGGCACAACACTCTCATTGCAAAGCGAAGTGCTTACCGCCACCACCGACAAGAAATTTGAAAAAGGCGATTGCGAAAGCGGCAGCTTCTGCGATAGAAGTTCAAAAGTTCCATTAGCAGCCACATCGATAACGAAAGACTCTGTAATCTTATTTGCCGATTACAAGATGAAAATTGTAAGCGTAAAATCATCGGTAGTTGGTGATAGTACCGTCTATAGCGGAACAGGAATCGTAGAAGCCCCACTGGTGGGAATGAGCGAATTTTTATGCTTGAATGCCACTTTTACCAATTTATTCATAAACGACAAACATTGCATAACCAAAGGAGATATAGTACTTGATTCGGTAAACACGTATCTGTTGCCCGAAGAAGTAAGAGCCGGAATAAAACAATTTACAAATATTGTAGAAACCGGGCTTGATAGGGCACAAGAAATAAGCAAGGATATACAATTAGGACTAGAGCAGGCAGAAAAATTAGGAAAAAACGGACTTGATTATTTCCAAGGAGGTAATGATGTCGGTCAAGCAGTAACCGGCTCCCTCTCACCCCAAGCCACCTTCACAACCGATTTAACCACCGAAAACTTCGCCGTAACAGGGTTTGAAATCTCCGCAGGAGGTGAAACCAAAACCGTATCAACCTTCCCCGCACTAGTAAAAGACAGCGAAGGCGAAGTCTATCAAGTACAAGCAGACGGAAGCACCACGCTGGTAGGGAAATACGACGAAACATATAAAAACCTGCACACCAAAACCCCCGACCAGAGTAGCATGTCGGTAACCTTCAAAGAGAACAGCACCGCCACCTACGGCTTCGACCCATTTCAGGAAAAGTACGGTGAGCAACCGGCTATGAGAATCAAGTACCTGAAACTGGGCAACGACTATTTCTCTGCAAAGGCAATAACAGAGGCAGCTACCGACAAGGTGGACTTTACCTTAACCAGCACAACACTCAGCGACATAGTCTTTGTAAACCGCGAAGGTTTTGTGTTTAACGCCAGCGGCAACACCCTTACCCTTGTGGGCGGACCGGAGAAAGATGCACAAGAAATATTGGCAGTTACCAAGTCAGACAAGACCGTGATAGGCGCTTTGCTTTTAGCCAGTTACCCGAAGATAGAGAAGAAAGTAAAAATAATACCGGCCGATGTCAGCATAACCATTACCGCCCAAGACCTTGCCAAGATGCAAACCAAGGTAAACGAGGTGTATAATAAAGTAGGCATAAATTACACCCTAGAAATAGACAACAGCATACAAGGCAAATGGTGCGGAGCAGACCAGTGCGAAGCAGTAGCCCCCTCACGCAGCGGCCTACTAAGCAACAACTACACTGGAACAGAAGAAGAGATAATACAATATTACGCCAGCCAAAAAAGCTTCAATACCGATGATGCAGAGACCGCTTACATGATACTCACCGGAGCCAGTGCCGACACCCAAAGCGATGAAGGCGAAATGCAAGGCCGCATGAACTATGGCAAACAGTTTGGTTTTTTGTACGGCATAGGTAACAGCAACGATTACACAAAGATAGGTCACACCCTCGCCCACGAACTGGGGCATGGTAACTTTAAGTTATACCACATATTCGACGAAATGTACCTTGGCAACGAAGCCAAAACCGCCGACAACATAATGAGCTACAGCACCTCTGCCACCAAACTGAATAAAATGCAGTGGGATATAGTTCACGACCCGGGGGTGGTGTGGGGTGTGCTGGCGAAGGATGGGGATCAGGCGAAAAGAGTAGATCTTGTTGAGAACTTGAATTATAATAATTTCGGTGGATATGAAGCTATTCTAAATTATTTATTGAGCAAGAAGGATGAATTAATACCTTTAATCTACGGTAAAAATGCTTTTGATTATTTCGGAAAGAATAGGGATTTAAAGTATAAAATTAGCGTGGCAAAATCAATTGTTGAAGGTCAATTAAACAATTCTTATTTTCTTGACCCGCAAGAACCTGTTTCTCTTATTGAAGATTTCAATAGAATTTTGATGCTTCAGATTTTAAGTGACAATTATGCTGAAATTTTAAAACTTTTCGACAATAATCCAAGTGATTTTCCTAAACATGAGTTCATAGAATTGGTAATAAAATTTTTGAACTACGGAGATCCGGCATGTACCATGTTAGAAGGTTTCTATGATATTTATATGAATATCTGGGGTGTACATAAAAAGTTAGGCAATTCTGGCTTTCATAATTTCAAGAATGCCCTACTTTTAAATAAAGGTGTTACGCTTACAGAAAAAGGAGTAATAACCTTATTAGACAACCTTTCATAAGCTAGATTCAAAGAGATTTATAGGAGCAATTTTCCTAGTGTGACAAACAAGAAAATGATGGAAATAATGAATGCAAGGCGAGCTGGAACGTACAATTACTTTGATTTGCTACCTTTCTATAAAGATAATTCAAAGCGTATCGCTTTATCCAAGGAATTTGATGATATTGTCTTGCAATCATTTAGAAACGCAAACAACTTTGAAATTAAATCTTCTGTAAGTTTGGGAACTGTTTTATCTGTAGCTGGAGATATCATGAATTGCCTACAATTAGTTCTATATATGCAGATTAACAAGAAAGTGTCTCCACTTGATATTTTAGGTGCTATTCCTCATCCTGCTTCTTTATTTGCTGTATTAGCAGACATGTATATTACTGATATGGTAGAGAAAGTCGAGACTCTACATTTAGAAGAGGCTCCCAATCGAGGAATAATTGATAATTGGAACAAGCAGGAGCCATTATATATGTATTATACCGATCAGAATCAATATCATAATCCTACAATACAACCTACAAGTCTTGTTATTCCATTTTATGCTCAATCTTTTGCTCAGACAGTTTTTGGTTTCAAGCCAACGTTCATAAATTTTGACTTGAAAAACACTATTAATGATGATTTTGAATCATGGTACTTGTATTTTAATCCTAGGAAACAGGTCTACTTTAAATAGCATTTGTTGTTTTTTAAATTTTTAGTAAATGAGAAAAAAAGAATTAAATAGCAAAATTTATGTTACACTTAAAATATTTAATAACGAATGTATAGAACTTAAACCAAATAAAATTTTTAGACATATAAACTTGAGTATACTATTGATAATTAAATATTACAGAATTGTGAGCAAACTTAAAAGAATGAAGGATGATGAGATTGTTATGAAGCTAAAGGAACTGCCAAGATTTGTGTGGCTTACCAATGAGTGGTTGTTGCATGTTTTTTTTTTAAGTATAGTTTCAGTATTACTCTTTATTACCTATCATTATATACCAATTTTCAAAGGTATTGGGGCATGGTTCATTGCTATCAATATTTTTATTTATATTAGAATAAGAGATGGCATGGATTTGAGAATTGTTAGATTTCTTGGAGCATTGACAGAAATACAAGAAATAATAAAAAAAAACTATTATGTAAAGTAGTGTAATTATACACTAAATAATCTAAGCTTGTAATTTAGTGCAATTTCAAGTTTATAGTAGGCTGGTTCGAGTTTGTAACTCGGACTTTACGAAGTAAGAGAAGTAGATTTTTAAAGGCATGGGTTGCTAGTTTGTGCTATCTATGGGGGAGTTGTGTCGTAGATACGTCCGTATCTAAGGTGCAGATATGAGCGTATGCGAACACCTAGATGGTCTGAGCTTGTTATTTAGTGCAAGTTCAAGATTATAGAACGCTGGTTCGAGTTTGTAACTCGGACTTTACGAAGTAAGAGAAGTAGATTTTACAAGGCATGGGTTGCAAGTTTGTGCCTCTGAGGGGAAGTTGTGTCGTAGGTACGTCCGTATCTAAGGCTTAGATATGAGCGTATGCGAACCCCTGATACGTCCATATCTAAGCCTCTTATAAAGGCGCATATATGAAAAATTATCTCCGGCATATTGTAGCGTGTGTCAAGAGGTTTGGGCGTGGTGTTCTGTGTTGCGTTGTATCTAGACGTAACGTTACGTCGTAGTGCAACGCAACGTTGCGTCGAGGTTAAACGCAACGTTACGCTGAACCTCTACGCAATATTATATAGAGGCAACGCTTAATCCAATTCGTCGCAGCGTGTGTCACGAAGGTTGGGCGAAGCGTCTCGCTTCGTCCGAGATTCCAAGGCCTCTGGCCTGTACAATAAATAACTGCTCCTGCACGATTAAATTTTAATATTCCTATAGTACTGCCGGTATCGTTGCCGCACGTGTTGCGAAATGCAAGTTTGTGTTATCTGGGAGTATTATATTTGAAAACTAGGTTTTCAAATTTTGAAAAGCTGTAATGGAGTCGTCCATCACCGCTTTTTAAATTTTGTAAACAAGGTTGTGGTCACCGCCAAAACCTAGTTTATGAAGTTTGAAAACTAGGTTTTCGAGTACGCCACAACTAAGTTTTCGAGCTTATGAGAACTAGGTTTACAAATATTGAAAACTAGGTTTATAAAATTCAAGAACTAGGTTTTCAAATTTTGAGTACTAGGTTTTCAAAATTTACTTGTTATTGCAGTCATTATCAAGCGGTCTTGGTCATGACTGTATCAGCCGAACAGAATTACAATTTCTGTAACTTTGCCAAAGTTCTATTCAGTAGTTCTGTTCACACTGAACCTAAACCGTGCAATCTCAATAAGCAACAGCCTGTAAATAAATTGTCTGAACAGGATTTTTGTGATTATTATGATTTGCATGATTAATTTTCAAATTAGCATATTTTCAAATTTTCAAATTGTCTCATTTTCAAATTATCTTATTTTCAATTTAGTTGTATCTTTGTGAGGAAATAATGAAATTGAAGCTATGCCCATAAAATACCTAGACCCTAAGAACGACCTTACATTTCGGAAAATATTCGGAGAACATCCGCATTTGCTTATCAGTTTTCTCAATGCTTTGTTGCCACTAGAAAAAGGGCGAGAAATACTAAACATTGAATACATAGATTCAGAAATACTACCCGAACTACCCGGTTTGAAACGGTCGGTAGTTGATGTTCGTTGTGTTGATAATCATGATAGGCAGTTTATTGTAGAAATGCAAATGTACTGGACCAGTTCCTTCAAAAGCCGAATGTTGTTCAATACCAGCAAAGCGTACGTTCGTCAGTTGTTTAAGAAAGAGAAATTCTCTGAGTTGCGACCTGTTTATGGTTTGAGCCTTTTGAATGAAGACTTCATGAAAGAAGACAGCATGAAAGAGGTATATTACCACCACTATCGCATGGTGCATAATATAGACTCCAAAGAATGCATTCCCGGCATAGAATTGATATTTATAGAATTGCAAAAATTCAAATCGCTAAACTATACCGACAGACGTTTGCAAGTATTGTGGTTGAAATTCCTCACCCTCATAGACGAGAACACCACCGTAGTACCAGAAGAGTTGCAATCGGACACCAATATAGTAGAAGCCTTGGAGCATTTGAACTACGCATCATTCACTGAACAAGAGCTTAATTACTATGAGAAATATTGGGATGCCATCCGCATAGAAAAAAGCTCCATTGCCGATGCCATAGAAAAAGCAGAAGAAAGCATTAAAAAAGCAGCAGAAGAAATTAAACTCGCTGCAGAAAATGAAGCAAAAGCATTGGCCGAGAAAGCAGAAGCATTGGCCGAAAAAGAATTAGCCCTTAAAAATGAAGCTAATGCATTAGCAAAAGAATCAGAAGCAATAGCAAAAGCCGAAAAAGAACGAGCCGAAAAAGAATCCGCACTTTCCAAAATAGTACAAATAGTAAAAAACTTAAGTGCCAGTGGCATGACAAAAGAAGCCATTGCAAAAATGCTTAGTTTAACTATAGAAGAAGTTGAAAATTGTCTGAACCGCTGATTTATCTGATTAAATGATTAACAGGATTTTTCATTTTTCATTTTTCTATTCTCAATTTAATTTGCGAAACATACTAATCATCTTTTTGCTTTTAGCAATAAAAGTATCATCGCAAGAGGCATATAATCAAGAGCATATACCCGGATCGGCAGTCGGTCAAGCAGTAACCGGCTCCCTCTCACCCCAAGCCACCTTCACAACCGATATTTGTACAGAAGCATCCGGTAGAGACGCACGGACGTGCGTCTCCATATCCGTATTAGGCACCAGCATAACCGCAGGAGGTGAAACCAAAACCGTATCAACCTATCCCGCACTAGTAAAAGACAGCGAAGGCGAAGTCTACCAAGTACAAGCAGACGGAAGCACCACGCTGGTAGGAAAATACGACGAAGCATATAAAAACCTGCACACCAAAACCCCCGACCAGAGTAGCATGTCGGTAAGCTTCAAAGAGAACAGCACTGCTACCTACAGCTTTGACCCATTCCAGGAAAAGTACGGTGAGCAACCGGCTATGAGAATCAAGTACCTGAAACTGGGCAACGACTATTTCTCTGCAAAGGCAATAACAGAGGCAGCTACCGACAAGGTTGACTTTACCCTAACCGGCACAACACTGAGCGACATAGTCTTTGTAAACCGCGAAGGCTTTGTGTTTAACGCCAGCGGCAACACCCTTACCCTTGTAGGCGGACCGGAGAAAGATGCACAAGAGATATTGGCAGTAACCAAGTCAGACAAGACCGTGATAGGCGCCTTGCTTTTAGCCAGTTACCCGAAGATAGAGAAGAAAATAAAAATAATACCTGCCGATGCCAGCATAACGATTACCACCGATAACCTTAAAGCAATGTAGACCAAGGTAAACGAGGTGTATAATAAAGTAGGCATAAATTACACCCTAGAAATAGACAACAGCATACAAGGCAAATGGTGCGGAGCAGACCCATGTGCAGCAGTAGCCCCCTCACGCAGCGGACTCCTAAGCAACAACTACACTGGCGATGAAGACAAAATAATACAATACTACAGCACCCAGCAAAGCTTCAATGCCGATGATGCCGAGACCGCCTACATGATACTCACCGGAGCCAGTGCCGACACCAAAGGCGAGGAAGGCGAAATGCAAGGCCGCATGAACTATGGCAAGCAGTTTGGCTTTTTGTACGGCATAGGTAGCAGCACCAATTACACACAGATAGGCCACACCCTCGCCCACGAACTAGGGCATGGTAACTTTAAGCTATACCACATATTCGACGAAATGTACCTTGGCAACGAAGCCAAAACCGCCGACAACATAATGAGTTACAGCACCACCGCCACCAAACTCAATAAAGTGCAGTGGGATATAGTTCATGACCCGGGGGTGGTGTGGGGGATTATGAGTAAGGATAAGGATCAGGCGGTATATATTGAAATGGAAATTGACGAAAAACCTGTGCCAATTCCATGGTCTGGTTATGCTTTTTGTTTACCTTCAGGTGGATTGGTTCATATTAATGGAATCGTAGAAGCAAGGTTTAATATTTTTGGAGCATTAACATGGTTTAAGCTTGAAAGTGGTATAAGTTACAGAATGGTGTATATTAGTAGTACCGAAGAATTTTTAGGATATCTAGACAACACCAAAACTCATGAACTAACAAGAGAATATGTTCAAAAAAATAAATTTAAAGAATTTACATTAGCTGCCGTTGGAGCTACTGTTTATGCAAGAGGTCGTTATGAAGTAAAAAGAACAGAAACAGTAACCGATTATTACAACTGTATTTGCGATTATTTTTGGGAAACAAAAAGCCAGAATACAAATTTTGAAGGTAAAGCTAATTTTAGGTTAATTCCTGCCGATGCCTACCAATTTGATTGTGCAGGCACACAATGCCCCGATTTTAATGTTCTCGGACTGGAATTAGGAGAAGGAAAATATTTGTATGGTTATTTGATTCAGAAGTTAGATGCAACAAAATCCGATTATTCAGACAAACAGACTAAATTAGTAGATTTTGCAAACTACATATCTGCTATTTATAAAAAATATTCTTACATTGGCTTTTATGGATATCAGTTAGAAGTAATGGGAACATCTTCGAGTATCAAATATGGAGTAATGAGGTATTTAGCACAAAACAATATTTTTACAATAAGCGATTTTGAGAAAGCATTTGAACATAAATTTGAAGCCGGAGATGATGAGTACGTTTTTTCTATAGAGAATTTATGGAACGGAATAATATCAGGTTATAATACCAATACCCCAGACTGGATAAAATCCAATAAAAAAGGAGAAGTGGTTTTGTATAAATATGACTTTTCCGATTTGATATACAGAAAGAAGTATATAGAAGGCAACACCATTATTTCAACCGGAATATATAATTCAGAGAAGAGTGGAATAGCCTCAGCTATGTCTATATCAAATACATACAAACAATATGTTGAGTGTTTCGGTACAGAATATGCAACTTATGCTTGGGCAAAATTTGCTTCAAGTGCTTCGCACGATGTTTTAATTGCATTTTTTGCAAATAGGCTTATTGCACAACACGGGGCATTGATTGCACAGCAAATAATTAAAGATTTATCAGAAGAAGCAACAAAAAGATTTTATGTTGGGGCGATTACAGAGGTGCTAGGTAACGTGATAGCTAATATCATTTTAGGTGAGGATAATAACTGGGGTGAAATAGCAGTTGATGGTATTTTTGCTGGATTTAAAGAAGTTGTGAATCCAAGTAATAAATGGGCTAGTGCAGCTTTTGATTGTGCTGTTGGTTTGGATGTTCAAACTGTAAGTGATTTATTTAATTCTAAAAACGAATCTGATTTATATATAAATATAGGGAAAGCAGGATTGCAGTGTTTTATTCCTGTTGTGATAGGACATTTTGGAGAAAGGTTTAAAGATTATATACTTGTAAAGAAGAATCCTGTTATTAACCATGCGTATTACTTCTTTAAGCATAAAATTAAGGTGGGGGATGCAAATACAGCTGAATTTGTATATAAAATTCTTGATTTTGATAATTTATTTAAAGGTCGTACAGATCATGCTAAATCACTAATTAAAGGAATACTCGGCACTGAAAATGGTTCCAAAGCAATCGACTTACTGTTAGAAACAGGCTATGACATAACTTTTCTTACAACCAGCAATTTCAAACGAATGGCAGATGTTGTAGGTAAGTACGTAAAAACTGATGCAGACAAACTAGCATTCAAAGAAATTTTAAATTCCGGAACAGATCTTAATCGGGCTTTGATATTTCTGAATAATCAGGTAACTTCGGTTGCAGAATATAAATCTACAATTAATAGCATTATGAACAACCAAATGTTTACTCCTTCAGTTCGCGAAATATTTGAAAAATCGGGAGGAGCTATACAGTATTTTATAAAAGAGCAGGACAATAAGATTTACTATGCAAAACTTGTTGATGCGGAAGCTATTTTATTTACTTTCGAAAAAGGTGCTAATTTGGTGATTAGTAGTTTTTTCTAATACGAGTAAAACTGTAGTAGTTGATCATTTTTTCCCTAGGGATGAGCAAAATGTGGGAGATGAAGAAAAATAGAATAGGTTATTTACTATTTACTTTAATCTGCTTACTTGTAATACTCTTTGGACTTGGAATATTGCCAAATGACTTAGCATGTCTTGTTTATGAATACCGTCTCACTACGGATTGGGATTTATTTTTTCTATTTATACTGTTTCCTTTTACTGGTTTTATTATTAGTTTACTTTTTGGAATAAAAAAGAATAATAGAAGTTTTTTTTATTTATTATTTCCAATTATAACACTTACGATAATGGGCTTATTGGAAAGAAAAATGGAAAAAAGAGATGTTTTTTCAAGTACTGGGGTAGTTTATAATGCAAAATTAATTGATTTTGAAATTAGTCGTAACAGTAATATAATTGTTAATTATTATAGAAAGGATCAATTGTATAAATCAAGATTGCTAGTTCGTGGTAAAGAGCTTAAAAATAAGATGGTTGGAGATACTATTCAGTTAATATTTTCTAAAGATTGTATTTATAAGCGAGTCGTTTTAAATTTTAATCCTACTTCAGTTGAGATAAACAAATGCAAAGATGGGTGCTATCATGAAGATGGTGTTCTGTATAGTAAGGAAGAATATGAGAAATTGAAGAGGTAGATATTTTGTTTTTTTATTTGCTTATTCTAGTACGTCGTAGCGAGTTTCCCCTAGATGGTCTGAGCTTGTTATTTAGTGCAAGTTCAAGATTATAGAACGCTGGTTCGAGTTTGTAACTCGGACCTTACGAAGTAAGAGAAGTAGATTTTAAAACATGGGTTGCTAGTTTGTGCTATCTGGGAGTATTATATTTTAAAAACTAGGTTTATAAAATTCAAGAACTAGGTTTACAAAATTTACTTGTTATTGCAGTCATTATCAAGGGGTCTCGGTCATGACTGTATCAGCCGAACAGAATTACAATTTCTGTAACTTTGCCAAAGTTTAAAACTTTGGCAAAGTTCTATTCAGTAGTTCGGTTCACACTGAACCTAAACCGTGCAATCTCTATAAGCAACAGCATGTAAATAAATTGTCTGAACCAAGATTTATAGGATTAAATGATTAACATGATTTTTCTTTGTGTACTTTGTGAAACTCTTCGTATTCTTTGAGGTTGAATTTTCAGAATGTCAATAATTTTCAATTTTCAATTCTCAACTTTCAATTTACTCGTCTAAACCATGATTTTTGTGATTATTATGATTTGCATGATTAATTTTCAAATTAGCATATTAGCACATTTTCAAATTGTCTCATTAGCGCATTAGCAAATTAACCCATTAGCACATTACATAATTCTCAATTTAATACTATCTTTGTCATTAAGAATTACATAAAAGCTATGCCATCAACACATATACGATTCGACTGGGCAATAAAACGCCTATTGAGACAGAAAGCCAACTTTGGTATTTTAGAAGGTTTTTTGTCAGAACTGCTTAAGCAAGATGTGCTCATAAAAGAGATATTGGAAAGTGAAAGCAATCAAGAAACCGAGCAGGAGAAATTCAATAGAGTAGATATACTTGCGAGCCTTGACGGTGGTGAGCTGGTAATCATAGAGGTACAAAACGAACGTGAACACGATTATTTTCACCGAATGAATTTTTCGCAAGCAAAGCTCATTACGCAATACCTTAAAGTTGGTAACAGATATAAAAACGTAAAAAGAATCATTTCTGTCAATATCGTTTACTTCGAGCTAGGGCAGGGACAAGATTATATATATGAAGGACATACCGATTTTATAGGCATCCACTCCAAAGACAAACTGAGCCTGAGCGGTTCGCAACGCAAACTGTTTCCCGATCTAAACGCAGTATCTGAGATATTTGCACAATACTTTATTATTAAAGTTAATGTTTTTGACGATATCGCAAAAGATACGCTCGATGAATGGGTTTACTTCCTAAAAAACAGCGAGATAAAAGATAGTTTCAAGGCAAAAGGGTTAAAAGAAGCAAAAGAAAAGATGCGACAAGACAACCTCGAAGGTATAGAAAAAGTTGCTTATGAGCAGTTTGTAAAAGAACAACGCATCAAAGAAGCCGAGATAGAAAGTGTATTGATAGATGCCCAGATCAAACACACCGAACAACTACAGAAGGCATTGGCAGAGGCTGAAAAAGAAAGAGCAGAAAAAGAATCCGCCCTAAAAAAAGAAGCAGAAGCATTAGCAAAAGCAGAAAAAGAACGAGCCGAAAAAGAAAAAGAACGAGCCGAAAAAGAATCTGCACTTTCAAAAATAGTAAAAATAGTAAAAAACTTAAGTGCCAGTGGCATGACACAAGAAGCCATAGCAAAAATGCTTAGTTTGACTATAGAAGAAGTTGAAAATTGTCTGAACCGCTGATTTATCTGATTAAATGATTAACAGGATTTTTTATAAAATTAGCACATTAGCACATTGACTCATTAGCACATTATCAAGTGAATTCCATCTTGCGATACATAGTATTTATCTTTCTACTTTTAGCAATAAAAGTAACATCCCTGCTAATTTGGGTTTGCAACCCAAATTAAACAAATAAAGGTTTTGCAACAAAAGTAGGGCTTGTAGCCCGGCAGAATAAAGGAAGTAGAAAATTTATAAGGAATGATTATATTTGTTTTATAAGAGAATAAGAGAATAAATGAATTAATTAAAAATTATTATTCTGAAATTGAGAATATTATGGAAATAAAATATGCTTGAAGTGTAACGTTAACTTATAATGCTATGAGGTCGTGCTAAAAGCCTTACTTTATTTATAAAATGTTAGCTTTTGAGTTGCAACCACGAAATGCTCAGCGAAGCTAAACCCAAACGAGAGGTAGCTGTTTTAGAAGATGGTAATTGAAATAAATACCTATTCGAAAAAACTACAAAAAACATCGAATAGGTATTATGTCAACAATTACTTTTATGTGGTTACACGCCATACTCAGACAAATACTGTGCAAAAAAGCAATACCTTCTGAATATCTGTATATTATAAAATTGCCTTGCAGTAAGAAACTATACAAAAATGTAGGAAATAAGGTAACAAACCACAAATTTGTGGAATTATTCCAACTTCAATTGCTCCTGTTTCTATTAGATCGAGGATGATACTTGTTTATAGCTTCTACAAGGTGTCTTTTATCAAGATGGGTATATATTTCGGTGGTGGTTATAGATTCATGGCCGAGCATTTCTTGTACTGCCCTTAAATCGGCTCCTCCATCTACCAAATGGGTGGCAAATGAATGCCTGAACGTATGCGGGCTCACCGTTTTCTTAATACCACAAGCCTCTACGGTATTTTTTATAATGGTAAAAATCATTACTCTGGTCAGTTTTCCGCCTCTCCGGTTGAGAAACAAAATATCGGTACTGTCTTTCTTTATTTCAATATGGTTGCGGTAGGTTTGAATATAAATGCCTATTTCTTTTACTGCTTTGTTGCTTATGGGTACAAGTCTTTCTTTGTCTCCCTTCCCTATTACTCTTATATAGCCTTCATTAAAATAGAGATTGGTAACTTTTAGGCTTACCAACTCAGACACTCTCAAGCCGCAGCTATAGAGTGTTTCGAGCATTGCTCTATTGCGCTGGCCCTCGTTTTTACTTAAATCTAAGGCGTTTATTATCTCGTCTATCTCTTTAATAGATAGCACATCGGGTAGTTTTCTACCTAACCGAGGCGACTCAACCAAAAGCGAGGGGTCTTGCGCAATATGCTCGTCGAGTTCCAAAAACTTGAAGAATGCTTTAATACCTGAAAGTATTCTTGCTTGCGAACTTGCAGCTATGCCCATAATATTGAGCCAATAGATAAACTCGGTAATATGTGCATATTCCACTTGACCAACTTCTAATGAAAGATTGTTCATCAACAAATATTCGTGTAGTTTGCGAATATCGTGTATGTAGGCTTCAATAGAATTTTCTGACAAAGATTTTTCTAATCTCAAAAAGTATTCAAAATCTTTGAAATGCTTATCCCAAGACATTAAACGAGTCTTTTGAATTATCTTTTTTCTGCCAATTTTTGGTCCAATCGGGCTCGCTGTCTACTCGTATGTGCGACCAATTTTCGCCCGAACGAATTCTATACAGTTGCATTTCGCTTATTCCAAACTCTTTGGCTATCATTTTCATACGGGTTTTTCTATTCGGATCCCAAATCTTTTTCTTAATTCTAAGAATTTCTGTAGAAGTAAGTTTGTGACCTTCATGTCTGATAATGAGTTTTCTTTCTTCACGGGCGTTTATAGAGTTCGGACTATTCACCTGATGTCTCGATTTATCTTTTATTGAAACCCATCGCAGGTTATCTGCTTTGTTGTTGAGTTTATTGTAATCGAGATGAATAACCAGATCAAGAAATTCGTCGGTTTCATCTCTTTTTACAAAATACTCAGCTACAAGCCGGTGTATGTAAAAAGATTTTCGTACTCTATTTTGCTGTATGCTTATAGTCATATAGCCACCTACATTGGTTTGAGTAAGCAGTTCACCATCATCAAGTGTTTTGGTGTACCTTACTACCCTTCCTAGGTCTGAAATTGCATATTTTTTTTTCGGTTCAAAATCTACAAATTGCAATTCTTTCCACGTTTCATTAATTCCTAAAAATGCCATTTAATGTATTTTTCTCGGTTAATTTTTTTTTACGTTTCTATTTCATCCTTCTATTTTGTGCCGGAATAAGAATGAAATCAAAACCATAGTTGCCTTATTATAAAGATAATAAAACAAATCTAATAATTATACTACTATTTAAAAATATGTTAATAAATGTTAAAAATAAATTAACATTAAGAATACGGTTAAGTAAATTTCATAACAAATATAATTAAATTTTTATACCTACAACAAGAATATCATCAACCTGTTCATAATTTTTCATCCATTCTTTTATTGATGTATCAAGTATATTGTGTTGCTGAGTCATATCATGTGTTTGTATTTGCAAAAGAAGCTCTTTGAATCGTTTTGCCATGAATTTTTTATTATTCTCCCCACCAAACTGGTCTGGATATCCGTCAGAGAATAAATACAAAGTATCGCCTTTATTAATTTTAAAATTACTCTCAGTAAATGATTCATTAATTTTTTCTGACAAACCTACCGGCATTTTATCAGCTTTGAATTCAGTAAGGTTATTGTTACTAATATGATAAAGCGGATTGTATGCACCCGAAAAGGTACATTCTAATGTTTGAGTGTTTATGACACATAGAGCCATATCCATTCCGTCTTTTGTTTCTTCTTTGGTACCTGCTTGGTTGAGCGATTGGAGCAACATTTTTCTTAATCTATTAAGAATGTCGCTCGAATTTGTTATCCCCTTTTCTTTCACAATTTCGTTGAGATATGCTATTCCCAACATACTCATCAAAGCACCAGGAACGCCATGTCCGGTGCAATCTACAGCAGTAATGACTAATATAGATTCTACTTGAGTCATCAAATAGAAATCGCCACTTACTATATCTCGGGGTTTGTACAATATAAAATGGTCAGAAAGTACATTCTTAATTATAGCTTCGGGAGGCAATATTGCTGTTTGAATTCTTCTGGCATAGATAATACTGTCGGTAATTTCCTTCTTTTGCAGTACTATCTCGTCGCGTTGTGCTTGTATCTCAATGTTTTTGGAATGCAATGCTGCATTCGATTTCTTTTTAATAATATATGCTCTGGCCACAAAATAAATGGTAATGAGAACCATTAGTAAAGCAACGATAGCCAAACTAAGCAATACATTTTGAGTTCTTATCTTTTCAAGCTGTACAAGAAGCACTCCCTCTTGTGTTTTAATTTTGGCTATCTGCTTTTTAAGTATACTCCTCTGGGTGTTGATGCTATTGCCTTGCTGCAATAATTCTTTTTTTTGGGTAATAATCTGTTCTTTTCTTTCATTAATAAATGCTTCCTTATCTGCTAATTCTTTTTGCTTCTCTGCAACAGAATAAAACAAAGATTGTAACTTATTTTGTTGCAGGTCTATAAGTTTTGCCTTTGTATCAAGAACGCTGTCAAGCTGAAAAATTTTACCCGACTGTTCTGAAATTACTTCTTTTTGAACCTTAACGGTTTCTTTCTCTTTATCAAGCAATACTTCTGTTTCTATATAAAGTGCTTCCCAGTCTTGTTTGGTTTTAATTGCGAGAGCTAGAAATAACTTATTTACAATAAAACCCTCTTCTGCAATTCGTTTTTCATTTATCTCAAATTCTCTTTTCCCGTCAATCTCTATAAAATTTATCATAGACTCATTGAAAGAATATCCCTCGCTAACTAATAAAATTCCTTTACCTTTTATTTGTTGATATACTTTTTCTATATCATAATTTTCTTTTTTGTTTATAAACAATATATGTACATCTCTTTCGCTTTGAAACGAATTATTTATGAAGACTTTTATTGGCTTGTTGTACATACTATTGAGTTGCCCGGCTCTTTTCATCAATGCGTGTTGAAGCGCGGTGTCGGAGCCAAGGTAAGTGAGACCGAAAAAAATAGATTTTTGCATTTTGCTTTCAGGCCATTTAATATTTTTAGCAATGGTAAATATATACTCAGCACGTTTGTCGTTGTTGAATAATTCTTGACCATTGAGATTTACAACAGGAAATAAAATTACCCACAGTAAAATAAGTATAAAGTTTCGTTTTGCTTTATGATATATACTAATTAGAAAATTCTTTGACATGCAAATACATTTTGGTAGGCTCACTTTGAAATTTAATTTTGAAGAGAAAATTCATGAATTTTCACACTTGAGTTTTCTTTTTTTGAATTTTCTTTTTTTGAATTTTCAATAATACCGTAAAAATACACAAAAAATAGTTATTTCAAATAAACTACTTTCTAACAGAAAAAACTACTTCGTAGTTGCTTTTTTAATAAGCACCACTGCATAAACAGAAACACCCTCTTCTTTGCCTACAAAGCCAAGTTTTTCGGTAGTTGTAGCTTTTATAGAAACAGCATCAATATCAATTTCGAGGTCGGTAGCAATATTTTCTTGCATAGCCGGAATAAAATCTTTGAGCTTGGGTTTTTGTAAACAAATCGTAGAATCAATATTTTCAACCAACCAACCCTTCTGCTTGAGCAGAGAATAAGATTTTTTGAGCAATTCCCTACTGTCTACCCCTTTATATGCACCATCTGTATCAGGAAAATGAAAACCTATATCGCGCATATTGGCGGCACCAAGCAGCGCATCGGTTATGGAATGCAACAACACATCGCCGTCTGAATGTGCAACCAAACCTTTGGTGTGAGGCACGGTAACTCCACCTAGCACCAAGCGTAACCCATCTGCTAGCTGGTGAACATCATATCCAAATCCTACTCGTATAGTCATTTTTTATTCTGTTTATTAATGATTTAAAAATATATTTAGGCTTACGGTAAAAGTACAAAAATAAACTTTCAACAGCTTATAAAAAAATCTAACAATGTATTTAATTATTTTTAAACAATATGAATGAATAAATTTTATAGTTCTCAATTAAACAAAATATATCTTTCATATACAATTTTATTTAACTATTCTTATTTAATAAATAATAAAATTATTAACTTTGTTGCGATTGTTTAAAAACATTTAAAAGAAAGTTAATCGTAAAATATTGAATCAAAAAACAACTAAAATAATTACAAATGAAAAAGACGTACCTATTTCTATTACTGAGCTTTATAACTGCATTAGCAGTAAATGCACAACAAACAATTTCTACAACCGGTGGCGATGCTAAAGGTAGCGGAGGTTCTGTAAGTTATACTATTGGTCAAACTGCATACACAGCAGCATCGAGTCAAAATGGTAGTGTATCACAAGGAGTTCAACAAGCATATGCTATTACAGTTGAAAATGCTCTTGAGAGAACGGAGGGAATAAAACTAGAAATTTCAGCTTATCCTAACCCAACTTCAGATTACTTGGTGTTGAGAATTGAAAATTACGACATAGACGGACTTTCTTTCACGCTTACTGATGTTAAAGGCAGTCTTTTGCAAAGAGAAGTTGTTGAAACCAAAGAAACTACTATTGATATGAGTGGTTTAACAATTCAAACTTATTTTTTGAAGGTTTATGGTTCTGAAGGAATTGTAAAATCGTTCCAGATAATAAAAGAATAAGTGCATTCTGTGGCTTAAAATAATTGTTCTGTAAAAATTAGATTTGCTTAACAAATCGAAATTCAATAGAAAATAAAATAACGAAAAGGGTTGTGATATAGGAAGATTCCAAATATCACAACTCTTTTTGTTTATGTTGTTTACATGTGAATTTTTACCCTTTGTGTTTGCGGCAAATGACTCAATCTTTTATCAAGTTCAACCAAAACACTATGAGTAAAAGCGTTGAAACTTTCAGAAAGCAAGGTGTTTTCTTGCAAAGCTACAGGAAGTCCTTCGTCTCCACCCTCTCTAATAGACTGTACAATAGGTATCTGTGCAAGTAATGGCAGTCCTTTTTTCTCTGCCAAAGCCTTACCGCCACCTTTACCAAATATATAATATCTATTCTCAGGCAATTCGGCAGGAGTAAACCAAGCCATATTCTCAACTATTCCTAATATGGGAACCTCTACCTTGTCTTTAGTGAAGAAATCAATACCTTTAACCGCATCAATTACAGCAACATCTTGCGGTGTGGTAACTATAATAGCTCCGGTAATAGATAGTGTCTGTACCAATGTAAGTTGAATATCGCTCGTACCGGGAGGCAAATCAATTAATAGAAAATCAAGAGCACCCCAATCGCTATCATCAATAAGTTGCTTTAGAGCATTGCCAGCCATGGGACCACGCCAAGCAACAGCATCTTCAGGCTTTACAAAGAAGCCTATTGAAAGCAACTTAACTCCATATTTTTCTACGGGTACAATCAAATCCTTTGTACCCTCTTTTCTGCCAACCGGAACTTCTCCCTCAACACCAAACATTTTTGGCATCGATGGTCCAAAAATATCAGCATCAATAAGTCCAACACTATATCCTTTTTTTACCAATGTAATAGCTAAATTGCTTGTAATGGTAGATTTACCTACCCCTCCCTTACCCGATGCCACTGCAATTATATGTTTTATACCGCTCACACCACCGGGCTGCGTTTTTTTAAATTCTTCATCTTCTTCGAAAAATATTTTAACTTCAATATCTTGAGATACAAAACGATGTATAGCATCTTTTGCAGTAGCTTCTATAGCTTTTTTGAAAGGGGAATTTAAATTGGGGATAAGAATAGTAAATGATACCTGATTGCTGTTCACCTCAAGCTCTTTAACCAAACCCAAGCTTACTATATCTTTATTTTTATTAGGAAAGTTCACCGATTTTAGAGCTTCCAAGATTTTTGATTTATCTATAACCATGTATTTAAATTTTGAATTAGATGTTAAAATTAATTTTTTTTATTTATAAACTCATCTTAAAAGACACTAAAACTCCATGTTCTTATACAAAACCACATATTTGATAGAGGATATGACTTACCTATTTGTCTCGCAATCTAATATTTGATTGCATTATTGCAGTTTCCTTTCAAATAGAGCCGTTTTTTTTCTTAGTTTTGTATTTAAAAGTGGAGAAATGTTGCATTTAGAAATAGATAATGTATCGAAAGAATTTGCTGCTCATAAAGCATTGAATTCAGTGAGCTTTTCCGTGGAAACCGGAAAAATATTCGGATTGTTGGGTCCAAACGGTGCAGGAAAAACAACCCTTATAAGAATCATAAACCAAATACTTGCGCCAGACCAAGGTACGGTGCTTATAAAAGGGCAAGCCTTGCAAGAGAAGCATATTTATACAATTGGCTACTTGCCCGAAGAGCGCGGACTATACAAGAAAATGAAAGTTGGCGAACATGCGATTTATTTGGCACAACTCAAAGGGCTTAAAAAAGCAGAAGCTCAGAAAAGACTGGATTACTGGTTTGAAAAATTCGAAATAAAACCGTGGTGGAACAAGAAAGTAGAAGAGCTATCGAAAGGAATGCAGCAAAAAGTACAGTTTATAGCTACTATTTTGCACCAACCAGAACTGCTTATTTTCGATGAACCATTCTCGGGTTTCGACCCGGTGAATACGAATCTGATAAAAAATGAAATTCTAAACCTCAGAAACAATGGGGCTACCATAATATTCTCTACCCACAATATGAGTTCGGTAGAGGAGCTTTGCGACGAAATTGCGCTTATCAATAAATCAAATCTTATATTATCGGGCAAGGTGCAGGATATAAGAAAAACCTATGGTGCCAATAAGTACGAAATAAAATATTCGGGCTATTATGATCATCTAATCACCACGCTTACAAGCAATTTTAAAATTCTGAATCAAAGTAAAAACGGCAACGAAACTACCTTAAACTTAGAATTGGTGGCAAATATTTCTACTAACGATCTGATTCAACAACTAATGAAATCGGGAAATATAATTTCTTTTAAGAAATAC
>JADKDL010000008.1 GCA_016714605.1 Bacteroidales bacterium
ACAAGCAATTGTATTATTCGAAGACCGATACTTTTATTACCATCCCGGAATAAATTTATTTTCATTATTCAGAGCTGCCAAAGCAAACTTCAATGCAGGATATATAAAACAAGGTGGTAGCACCATTTCAATGCAAGTAGTGCGTTTGTGGAGAAAAGGGCAGAAACGTACCTATTTGGAGAAGTTTTTTGAAATTGTATTGGCATTGCGCCTCGAAATAGCATATTCTAAAGATGAGATATTGCATCTTTATTGTTCTTATGCTCCCTTTGGTGGAAATATTGTTGGCTTAGAAACCGCTGCATACCGATATTATGAGAGAAGTTCCAAATATCTGTCGTGGTCCGAGGCAGCTACCTTGGCAGTATTGCCAAATGCACCTTCAATTATTCATCCGGGAAAAAATAGAGATTTGCTCAGAAATAAACGAAATTTACTACTTCGTTCTTTAGTGCTTGAAAATCGTATTGATAGCAACGAATATCAACTTTCAATTCTCGAAGATTTGCCCGCTAAGCCACAACCGCTCCCGATTGCTTCATATCATGTTTTGCAAAGAATGATTGCTGAAGATAAAAATTATATTTCAAAAACGAGCATCAGCAAACAGTTGCAGCAGCAGGTGTATCAGTTGGTCAATCATCATCATACACAGTTGAAACAGAATCAGATTCATAATGCTGCAGCAATTGTGTTAGATGTAGAAACAGGAGAAGTGCTTGCATACGTTGGCAATGTTGCTGTTGATAATACAAATGAGGGTTCGCATGTAGATATTATAAAATCGAGAAGGAGTTATGGAAGTATACTTAAGCCTTTTTTATATGCAGCTATGACCGATGAGGGTATGTTATTGCCAAACATGTTAGTTCCTGATATACCTACATTTATAGAAGGTTTTACCCCTCAGAATTATAATAATAAATTTGACGGTGCTGTAGTTGCAAAAAGGGCTTTGTCTCGCTCGCTAAATTTGCCTGCGGTGTATATGCTTAAACGTTATGGAATAAATCCGTTCAATTACAAACTGAAACGATTGGGAATAACTACCCTCGATTTTGCTCCAGAACACTACGGATTGTCAATTATTTTAGGAGGTGCCGAGGCAACTTTATGGGATATTTCGGGCGTATATGCTTCTTGTTCTAGAGTTTTGAATCATTTTAGAAATAATTCGGGTAGGTATTTTAACGACGATTTTCATTCACCGGTATTAATTCCTTCAACGCCTAAAAAAAGGTTTTTGCAAAATACTTCTGTGTTAAGTGCAGGCGCAATTTGGCTTACTTATAGTGCTTTGCTCGAAGTTGCCCGACCAGAAGAAGAGGAGGGCTGGGAGTTGTTTCAATCATCAAAGAAAATAGCATGGAAAACAGGTACCAGTTTCGGTTTTAGAGATGCTTGGGCAGTAGGAACCACATCTAAGTATGTAGTTGGTGTCTGGGTAGGCAATGCCGATGGCGAAGGCAGAAATGGAATATCCGGAATACATTCTGCGGCACCCTTGATGTTTTCTATTTTCAATATTTTACCATCATCACCATGGTTCGATACTCCTTACGATGAGCTTATAGATGTGGCTGTGTGTTCTAAAAGTGGTTATCCGGCAGGAGAATATTGCGAAAGTACAGATAGCGCGCTGGTGCATGAAAATGGGCGTAAGGTTGCTCCTTGTCCATACCATAGATTGGTGCATTTAAATAAGGAACAAACGCACCAAGTCAATAGCAACTGTTATGCGGTGAATGATATTGTACATAGCTCATGGTTTGTTCTGCCGCCAACTATTGAGTGGTTCTACAAAAGGAAAAATCCTTTTTATAAATCGCTCCCACCATTTCATTCTAGTTGTCAAGAGATTGATGTAAAGGCAAAGGTTATGGAGTTTATTTATCCGAAAGACAATGTAAAAATTTATATACCCGTAGATTTAGACGGAAAGCGCAGTAGTGTAATATTTGAAATAGCTCACCAAAGCAAGAATTGCTCTATTTACTGGCATCTTGACGGTGAATATATTGGCACAACCTCAAGCGGAATGCACAAAAAAGATCTAAATCCACCCACTGGAAAGCATAAGTTGGTAATTATAGATGAGTTTGCTAATAGTATAAGCAAAGAGTTTGAAATTGTGAATTAGAAGATATTTCAATTACATTTTTAACCATAATTCGCATTTTTAATTAATTTCTATTTTGAGTGCTTCAAACAATAGGTGAATTTCACTATATGAATAATCTCGATTATCCCTAACTTTAGAGATTAATGACTCTTCAGCATTTGCTATTGCTTTTCTTAAAGAGCCTTGTGGCTCAGCTTTTTTTGTTAATTCAGTATGAATATTTGAAACAGAACGAAAATATTTTTCAGTTTTTTCATATCTAGGACGATATTTTCTTAATTCTTTTTCTAATTCCTGATATGAATTGAATTTTCTTGTTACTACAGTTTTTGTAAAGTGATATAAAAACCATAATTCTGTACATCGTTCTGTTTCAATAAAAAAAACTTTGCATTGAATACCATTTCTTATTTTTCCGTGAATCTTATTATGATATTTTAATTTTAAGTTCGCATAATTTACCCGAATATTACCTTCTTGCTTTCCATCCATATCAATTAAGCAATAAACTTCATCATATCCTTCAATTATTGAATTTTTTATATTTGCTTCCAATTTGTTTAAACTGGAAGCCTTTTTCCCAAGTTCTTGAGGTCGTATATCAAAAGGGGAAATTCCTTTTAATGATTCAATGTAATATTTCTCTGTAATGCCTTCTCCAATTACAGCAATTGCTTTTTTCATAAATCATTAATTAATAATGTTGAGCCTAAAATTGGTTTTGCACCTAATTTACCTATTCTATAGGCGTTTTTTAATGAAACGTTTTTGTGTATTCCTAAATCTGAAGCTCTTGAAAGTATAGTTGATGCGGTTTCGCGATTTTTCTCGGTTAGCCAAACCATATCTCTTCTTATCATCCAATCTTCATCTAGTAATTGTTGATTATGTGTAGTGAAAATTAGTTGAGAATGACTTTGAATTTGTAAAAAAGTCTGTAAATAATGTATTAATAATTCATAATGTAAGCTATCTTCTAATTCATCTTCTATTAATACACATTCACAATCTTTTATATTAAAAAGCATCCGGGCTAATCTAAAATAAGCTTTTGTACCAGCAGATTCTAAACCAAACTCAATTTGAAAATCACCAATTGTAGTTTTATGTGTTAGCAATAATTTTTTTGTTGGTCGAAGAAATTTCTCTTTTGCTGAATCTGTTAAATCATCATCATCTTTAATTTGTTCTGCAATTTCATCGGGAACAGTAAAATCAATTAAACGAAAGTCAGAAATGTTAAAATCAGCCTTATTTAGTAATTCAAGCATCATTTTTTTTAACTTGATATTGTTTTGAGCTTCTTCCGCTATTTCTTTACCATTGTTATGAACTCCTAATACATGAACATTTTTCTTTATCCATTCATATAGTTCTTTCATAATTAATGGGGCATCAATATTTTTTTTATTTAATGTTGAAAGTACTGTATGATTTTTTAATGTTTCTTTATTTAATTCATTTCTTTGTTTTGATTTAATATTAATTGTGCTTCCAAAAGTAATAGGTTCGCCTCTTTTTCTTTCATATAATTCAGACATAACTCCTTTATCACTTGTATACGTCATTTTTTCGTAAATAATTGAATTAGAATTATTCTCTAAAATGTATGAAAAACATCTTTTATTAGCCCAAAATGTAATTTCATAACGAGTTGATTCGCCTTTTGATAATTCAAATGGGGCATAAATATCAACTTTTGTATGTTCTTTTTCTTGAGGATAAAATAAAAGCCATATGGAATGACTTGCTTGTAAAACATTTGATTTTCCAGATGCATTAGCTCCATAAATTAAACACATTCTTAATAATCGAACACCTGGTTTAGGTTCTATTATTAACTCTTCTTTTAGTTTATTATCTGAACTTGCAATAAATGATATTGTTTGTTTTTCTTTAAATTGAAAGAAAATTCTTAACCGAAAATTCCTGAATCATAATTTTAGGTATTAAAATCGTAATTTATTTACAAATATAGGTTCTATTATTGTAAAATAATTATATTCTTTTTGAAAAATATTAATATATAATTCAATCTGATACTTGGTTACAAGCATTTAAAATTAACTTAATCGAGTTTAAATACAGGAGTGAAACAGACTGTTTTCTTGTTTATGCTCGTTTTGTTTTATAACCCAAACGCTATACATTTTTTATGAAATTTATTTACCAAAAAATAATGTTAATATATATTCCTATAGACTTAGACCCTAAGCGCGATAGTGTACTTTTTGAAATAGCTCTGCAATACCCAAAAATATAAACTGGTAATTATAGATGAGTTTGCTAATAGCATTAGTAAAGAGTTTGAAATTGTGAATTAGAAGATATATCAATTATTTTTTTATATTCAAATTTTATGGCAATACAATTTTATAAGATTTTTCTACTGAATTACTGGATATTAGAAGCATATATAAGCCGGCTTCAACTTTAGTTCTATCAATACTAATATTTGCATCTGACGACTCATAACTAGCAACAATTTCGCCAGTAATAGTTAGAAGTGAATATTTGGTTTTATTATGAGAATCATTACAACCAACAATATTAATGTAATCATCTGTAACTGTAAAAGAACATGTTGCATTTGGTTCTTCTGGTAAAGAAACCGAGTTGAGGTTACAATCAATAAAATTTTCGTTTAGAGTAGAGTAAACAAGCAAATCGTTTTCATACATACATACAATTTGAGGGTTTAACATGGTAAAATCAACAACAAAAGGAATGAAGCTGTAAGAAACGCCAACTCCCTCAATAATAGATAACTTTTCGTCCCAATGATTTTTACCGTTAAGATAGATATATTTCTTATTTTCCACATATTTTACGGAATCGACCTTATATTTCATCCAATCAATACTAAAAGAATCAACTTCTTGCAGATTTAAATCAAAAATAATTTTAGCAGGATAGCCTGACTCAACAAACCATAGTGTATCGTTATTTTTACTTGATTTTAAATAACCAATTTTTTTTACTTGTCTATTATAAAAAACACCGTGATAATTTAATTTATACCATCCTCCGGTATCAACCTGTGTGTAAATAGTATCTATGTAATCTCCTGCTAGTTGTTTATGAGCAACAAGCCATTTGTAATTATCACCAATTACAGGTTTATATGTTTGACTAAATCCAGCTAAACTTAATATAATTAAGTTTAAGAATAAAAATATCTTTCTCATATCTATTTAGTTAATATCATATTTCTACTTCCTACTAGAACACCTCTGCTGCTTACCTGAATAGCTTTTATTTGCACTTCGTTTAGGTTGTAAATATATAAAGTTGTGATTACTATTTTACTGTAAATCTATAAATTAATATTGATAACAAGAAATTAGTGGTGATTTAATAAAAAATAACCCTCGGGAATAATGCAGGGGTTTTTTGTACTTATGCTTGTTTTGTAAACCAAATTACAAACTTTTTTATGAAATTTATTTACCCAAAAAACAATGTTAATATATATTCCTATAGACTTAGACCCTAAGCGCATTAGTGTACTATATAAAATAGCTCTGCTATACAGGAAAACATAAGCTAGTAATTATAGATGAGTTTGCCAATAGCATGAGCAAAGAGTTTGAAATTGTGAATTAGAAGATCTATTTTCAGGATCTCTTTTTAAGACTTGTAATATTTGAAAAAACTGGGAACTAAATCAACAAAAAAAGAGCAAGATTGAATCCTGCTCTTTTTTTGTTTAATATTCTTTTATTTAAAAATTATTCTTTAATAAACTTGATATATTTATTTAACGAATTGATATTTATAAAGTAAACACCAGTCTCTAAATTGGAAATGTCTAAACGAAAATCTAAACCTTCTTTGTTTATCTCTACATTTGATTGAATACCAATTAGGTTAATAACTTTTATATCATTTAATTCTATTCCTGACAAATTGTTTTTGATTGTAATGTAATTACTTGAAGGAATTGGGAAAACTGTAATTTCATTTTCCAACTCAGTATAGCTCGTTCTTACAGTAGTAAGTTTTATTTCAAGATTGTTAATATAGTCTTTACCTAAATTTATTTCAGATGAAATAGTTTCATAATAACCTATATAAACATTGGTGTCTGGTTTGGCAACAATTTTATAATCACCTTGCACTATATAATCAAACATAAAAGCACCTTCGTTTGTTGTAATTGTTTCTACTTTTATTGAATCGTTACCTTCAAATAAATATAGATCTAATTCTAATTCTTTTGTTAAAGTACTTCCGGCATAGACACTACCCGAAATACTTTTCAACTCATTTAAATTTGTCAAATAAAAACCTCCATTATTGTCTACTTTTCCATCTCCGTAAAGTGTTGCAAATGAATATTCAATTTTGCCATCGTTGTTTAAATCTCCAAGATTCTTTATGTAATATCCAAAATAATCTTCTGTTTCTACTTCAGAAAAATGTTTGCCCGATATTTTATTATGAGACTTAACCGTTCCGTTTTCATTTAGATATAAAATCCATGCAGACCCGATATTTTCACCTCCTTTATCATCGAAGGAATTGGCAATAATATCTGTTATTCCATCATTATTTAAGTCTCCTGCATTTATTACAGACATGCCGAAATTATTATCCAATCCTATATCTCCGGTAAATCCTCCAGAATCTTTTGTAATTTTGGTGGATGATTTTACTGTCCAATCTGAGTTCATGAGTAGGGTGTATATTACCCCATAGTTATTGTCACTTTTAGTACTAATAGCTAAATCTTGAACTCCATCCTTGTTTATATCGCCTAGATTAGCTATACTAATTCCATAATCATAACCTGTAACCATAGAGAATCCTAGTTTGTCGTCATCAATTGTTATTTGATTTTTAACTTTACCTTCTTCATTTAAACAAATTACTAATAGTTTACCATTGCCATTTTCTTTGTAAACGCTAGCTATTATATCATTAATACCATCATTGTTTACATCTCCTAATAGCTGAATTGATTGATGTGATCCCAAGAATGCATTCGTGTTAAGTCCTGACAAACCTTGTTTTACACTTATTTTTGAATAGTCAATTACTTCCGCCTTGTTATTTAAAAACAATATATATAACGCTCCGGCATTACTGAGGCTATCATCATCGTTATTAGCTCCACATGCTATATCATCAAAGCCATCTTTGTTTATATCTCCAATATTTATTATTCCTGCTCCAAATCTGTCATCAAAATCAATTTGTGTTTGTAGAGAACTGTCTATAAGTTTATTTACAGATTTTACCGTTAAGTCTGCATTGAGTAATACGGTATACAGGTTACCTTTTTTATATCTTTCAAAGGGAGCTCCAACAATTAAATCCCTTACTCCATTATTATCAATATCACCAATGGTAGCAGTATTATAAAAACCGCTTTGGTATTCCAATGTATAATTAAAATTAACGCTGATATCTGAAATTAAACGGTGGGTACCAATAGACAGACTGTCTGTTTGAGCTTTTGCTATTAATGAGCAAAGTAGAACAATTGCAATAAAAATCTTTTTCATTTTTTTAATTTGATTCTATTTTAAAATGGGTAAATAACGATTTGAGTCGGTAAATATACAAATAGTTACATTTGTATTCATAAAAAGGATATGAATTCGGAGGATATATTTATTAAATCATTGAATTTAGAAATACTAGGCGTATCAAAAATATACCAATGTCGTTAATTATAAACATTAGTTCCCATACAAGCCATCTTCTGTTTTTTTTCTTGAATATTTTTAATGACTTTGCAAAATTTTTTAAAGCGAAATCACTGTATCTGAACCTCGTTGGTAACCGATATATTATAAATTTGAGTGATTTTTAAGGATTGAGATTGGCTTCGTTGTTTATCTTCATTATTCATGAATTTTCGTAATACATGATTTGTGAATTATGCAGGTTATTGCTTTCATGCGGAAATTTATATTGCAGATACTTGTCCCGATGGTTCTAGAAGGAACTCGAAAAGCTAGTTTTTTTACAGCCTCTTGAAAATTTCGAGTTTTCTAAATGACACTATTGGTGTATATAATATATTGGTTTTTTTCTATCCTAACCGTGTCAAATTCAAAATATTACAATGCAATCTTTTTTTTATTAAAGTATTCTTCATAAATTTGAAATCGAATTTATAGAATCAATATGGAGTTCGAGATTCACTATTACCGAAATTATTATGCAAATTATCATTAAACACTCTATCATGAAAAAAGTATTTTTTAAATTGTTATTTGTTTTTTTAAGCTTATCACTTGTTTTTTCTTCATGTTCGGATGATGATGTAACGCCAGACCCCGTTATATCGAGCATTGCACCCGAAAATGCAGGTGAGGGAACAACGGTAACTATTACAGGAAATTATTTTTCGACGGACACCTCTGCAATAGTTGTTACTATTGGCGGTATAGAATCCGAAATTGTAAGTGCATCAGAGACAAGTATTTCATTTGTTGTCCCCAAAGGTGCAATATTGGGTGAATCATCGGTAGTAGTTTCAATTGGAGGCAGAGAGACGGAATCAACGCAAAAATTCACCATTGTAAAAAATCCGTTCACTATTACAAGCTTATCCAAGAAAACAGGTAAAGCAAAATCTAAAATTAAAATTTACGGTACAAATCTTAATGCTACCGATTTCAAGGTAGAAATGAATAATGGCTCTGGAAAGAATGTAAAACAGAAAATAGTGTCAGCAGCAGAAGATGGTTCTTATATTGAAATAGAACTAGCATCAAAGACTTTTTCTGGTAAGTTTGAAATTACTCGTATCTCCGATGATGTAATATTTAAATCACCTTCATTTACTTATGAAATAACATATTCGGAACCTGAAATTATGTTGACTTCTAGTGCTTCATTCTTTGATGTATTCGTATCAAATGATAAAAATATCTACGTTATTGAATATCAATCAGCAACTATTAAAAAATATAATTCTGCTTTTGAGTTTGTTGAAAATATCAATATTTCTGGTACGTTTGCTGAAAATTTTTCTTTTTCTGATATTCTTGTTCGAGAAAATGGTGATATAATACTTTTTGTAAGGGACTTTGATGTGATTCTTCGTTTTAGAAATGAAGTTGTTGATACTTTGTGTTTTATTCCAGCTTCTGATTATTCTTTAAAATTTTCTGAATCAAAAGAAGGCATTTTATATATAAGTTCTCAAGAAGCAGGGAAAATGTATAGATTAGATTTAAATATAAGTGGTCAAGATCCTGTTAATATAGCCAATATTGATTTTGTTGATCATTTTTGTTTTGATTTAGAAGGAAATATAATTACGAATAATCTACAAACTTCAATATCGCATAAGATAGACATAAATAACAATTATGAAATTTCAGAATATGCGGATTTTTCACCAGAATATCCCGGAGTTCTTTCGGGGGTATGCATTCATCCGGTGCAAAATGAAATAATATATGCAGGTTATGAAAATAACAAAATCTTACAAAGACTTACGGAAAGTACATGCAAAGTGCTATTTGAAAACACAACAATAGTATCTCCGCGTACTATAAAATTTGATGGAAATAATGATTTAATTATTATGACATCAGAATATGTCTATAAGTCAATTGCAAATTAATTAATTCTCAAAGATATGGGGAAAGGATAGGCTGTATAGTCTAGCACCGCTAATTTGGCGTGCAAACCCTAACAAGTCAGCCTTCTAAAAATGACTGTCGCTGTAATGCGAAAACAAGAATGGCTATAAAAACAAGTGTTCGCTGAGTAGCGAACGTCAGCCTAGGCAAAAAAATGACTTTCGCATGATAGCGAACATGAGCCGGAGTGTCAAAACATGCTTTCGCACATTAGCGCAAGTCGAATTTAGCATCATTTGAGATTATCGCTAATTGGCGGACATCATTTTTAGCTCTGTTTGCTATTTTCGCTACTGTGCGGAGATTTTCATGACATAGATAGATGGGTTTCGCAATAGTGCGAAGGTTAACGATTCCTATTTGAAATTATAAATATAAAAATCAATGTCGTTTAGTTAATAATTAAATTATAATAAGGTAATAAGGTTTGAAAATACTTTACTAATAATGCTACTAAGGTTAAAACAATAAAAATAAGGTTTTTAATGTATAAACCTCGTTTTTTCAACCTTAGTAGAAAAATAAAATATTATCAATATTAAACCTTATTACATTATTGATTATCATTGAGAGGAATTGATACTCCAAACTAAACGACATTAATATAAAAATGTCTATTTAATAGCCAGTAAATCATGTTTAGGTGCGTCTCTATAGGCAAAATATTTCTCTAGAAATGCAGGTATTGATTCTGGAGCCATTGAATTTGGTGAATTTGTCAAAAAAGCTATTCCAATATCATCTTTAACAGAAAAAGCTATTTCTGCTTTGTATCCGTTTACAAAACCTCCATGGTACAAAACCTCTCTGTGTTTGAATTGTACTATTCTCCATCCAAGTCCGTAATAGTTTTTTCTTGCACCTCTCCACGTTCTAGATTTTAGTGGGGTTCTAGCTCTTTGTTCAGCTATCATTTCTAACGATGTTGAATCAATAATATCGGGTCTGTGTCCGGTAAGTGCAATTAACCATTTACTCATATCAGCTATGCTTGCATTTACCCCTGCGGCTGGCGATACGGAATAGTATTTATCATTATCGGGCAGTCTTTTATATTGTCTGCCAATTAATTTATGAGGTGCAGCAACATTATAATTTAGTTCAAGTGCATCAAACGATACCGATGCTGAATTCATGCCTAGTGGTTCAAATATTTTTTCCTTTAAATGTTGATTGTACGACTTTCCGGTTTTTACTTTCAAAACGGTATCAATAAGACTAAATGCTACATTCTGATAACCGTAAAGTTTGCCAAATAGACAAGCAATATTTACTTTTTTCAATTCATCAAGAATTAGATTCAATGGCTTGTTAATCTCAATTAAATCATCAAACGCATGGGGTACCAATCCTGTAGTGTGAGATAGGGTATGAGCTAACGATAATTCGTAAGTGCTTGAAACTTTTTTAAGCTCAAAATTGTTGATGTAATTAACGATTTTTTCGTTTATATTTATTATGTGTTCATTGTGCAGTTTAGAAGCTAAAACTCCTGCAAAGCCTTTTGATACTGATGCTAATCTAAATACGGTGTTTATATTTACCGAATCATGGGTGTTTATATCTTTAACACCAAAAGGTTTGATGAGTATAACTTGTCCTTTATATACGATTGCTACAGCGGCACCTACCGAATGGGTTTCTTTAAACCTTTTTTCCAAGTATTCGGTATATTCATCTATGATTGTTTGCAGTTTGGCATCTACTTGAGTCGCCATTACTAATGTAGTATCTGTAACATTATTCTTAGAAAAACTCATCTCCTTATTCGGTTGCGAATAACTAACGGTTTCTTTGTAATTCATTTCGTTAGAAGAGGTGGTTTTTTGTATTACAGCAATAAAAAGAACCGAAATAGCTGTAATCAATATCCAATTAGAAAATTTTTTGTAAATCTTTGCCACTGTTATATTAACTTAATGGTTAGTACTATCTTAAAAATATATTGTCTTATTCTATTATGTATTTTCCAAGTGATATATAAGATACCGTTATATATCCGTATTAGTAAATATAGGAATTTTTTTACAATCCTGCAAATTTAAATAGTTAATAAAAATCATGCAGATCCAATAATCTGCGCATTACTCTGCTATAAGCTTGCTTTTGGTGGTCTAATGTTTTTATCATACTTAGCTTACGAATAAAAAAAGGGCATTCATAAAATGAATGCCCTTTTGATAAATTCTAAATTATTAATCTTTTAATTCTTAATAATTTGTTTCGTTACACTTCCTTTTTCTGTTTCTATCACAAGATTGTAAATACCTTGAGCCAATTTAGAAACATCAATTGTAGTAATTCCATTTTTCAATGAAATATTAGACATCACAATTTGACCGGAGTTGGTTACAATTTGACCTTTAACAGAAACTAGGTCGGTATTTATAAACACTTTTATTTCTCCTTGTGTAATTGTTGGATAAACTGCATAATCCATAATTATTTCATTGCTTAATCCTGTCAGTTTAGCTTCGGTTAAGTTAGAAATAGATTGACTAAATGGTCCACTATCAGATTTAAATCTTGTTGGATTTATTGAAGTAGGGAAAACAGCCGCAACTCTATAAACATCGCCCAGTACATATTCTGTATCTGATGTCCATGTTTTTGCGTTGCTCGTTACATTATCAATTTCAACAAAATCTGTAGATCCAGCCGAGGCTTTGTAGATAGTATAGGTGCTAAAAGTAGTACCTTCATAGTGTTCCCAAATAAGATTTGCCTTATTATCAAGACTTACGTTGTTTTGCACATGCAAGGTTCTATGAGGTGTGCTTTCTGCTTTATTACCGCAGGTAGAGTCAACCGTTACCAATTTGTATCTATAAGATTTAGTAAGCGCATTTGCACTTCTGTCAATAGAGTAGCTACTGTCGCTTGTATATAGAACTGTATCTATAGGCTCATAGATGTCGGTAGCTCCGGTTTCTCTCATTACAATATAAGAAGCAGTACGTTTGCCCGAAGTACGTTCCCAAGCTACGATTACACTTTTTCCGGTTTCGCCAAATGTAGCTATACCAAGAGGTTCAGCATAGGGAGTAAGTAGAGTAGCAGTAATTGTGTCGGTATCGGTACAGTTATGAGCATCGGTAACTACAACAGAATAAGCTCCGCTTGTATCTACAGCTATGGTTTTAGTTGTTTCTCCCGTGCTCCAAAGATATTTATTTGCGTCTCCGGCATCAATAGTTTTTGAAGTGCCATTACAAATTTCAATATCGGCACCTAAAGAAACAACCGGATTGGTAAACACTTCTAAAACTGCTATTTTATCGCTACTTGTACAACCTAGTGCATCTCTAACTGACAGTTCTAATTCGCCCACAGCAGCGAGTTCGTAAGACGTTTCATCAGTAACCCAACCGCTATTATTCCAGTTGTATTCAACAAAGCCCTCAGGAGCTACAATAACGCTTGTACCTTGGCAGAAGCTTACATCGGTACCTAAATTAAGCGAGTCTGAAATTGAAATAGTCACTGAGTCAATATATGAGAAATAACCTTTAGTAATAGTCACCACATAGGTTGTTTGCTCAGTAGGTGAAACGGTTATTTCACGAGCTGTTGAGTTTGCGCTCCACGCATATTTGTAAGTAACACTATCGAGTAAGGTAGTTCTTAAAGTAACACTGCTACCTTCGCAGATAGTGCTATCTTCAATAGCTAGTCCTATTACAGTTATGTATTCTGTTTTAGTTAGAGAGTCAGACCCATAAGTGTTTTCTGCTTTCAGAGTTACTGAGTAACGTCCAGGTTTAGCATATTTCACAGTAGGGTTCATTTTAAATTGTTCTCCGGTTGCAAATTCAGCATCTGCAAACTCCCAAATCCAAGTATCGGCTCCGGTTAAAGAGGCATTGAACATTACATCTTGATTAGGAGCAGCAACCAGTGGTTGTGCAGCAAATTCTATTCTTGGTGCAAATCTCCAATTTTCTCCAAGCATAACTTCTTGAGTAAAGCTTACCATTACAGTATCACTTGCACCATCTTCGTCATAAGCATAGATTTCAAATTGTTCGGTACCAGTCCAATAAAGATCGGCTACTTCAATCAACAACTTTCCATTAAGTACTTCAACGTTCAGTTTATTTGTTACACCTACCATCCAAACTATATTTTGTGGCATGGTATAATCGTCTGTAACGTACATGCTGAGCTGTACAGGATAATAAGTCAAAGTATTATTCTGTACCTGACGAGGAATCTCTGTAAGAGCAGGAGCTTTATTAGGAACGGTAGAAATGCCATAAACAAGTGTTACCGAATCTTTCAAGCCATTTTCGTCAATAGCAAACACTTTTAAAGAATCAGTACCAACCCATTCCGGATCTACCATTGCTACTACCAAATAACCATCAATGATTGTTGCATTTAGATTATTTGTAGAATCTACTACCCACGCAATTTTTTCTGTTGCAGTATAGTCGTCGGTGATGAATTTGTTAAGATATATCGATGTAAACTGACCTCCAACTCTGGTAGTCTGTCCGGCTAGTCCATCAATAGCAGGTGCTTGATTAGAGGCATTTGTAATAGTCACGGGAATAATTAATGTAACTTCTATTCCATCATTATCGGCAATTACAATTTCTACAGAATCAGTACCCATCCATGTAGCAACTTTTGGTTCAATAGTTACTACACCGCTAACTATAGAGATATTGAAATTATCATTTTCAACAAATGTAAATGTCATATCAGAGAAGCTCGTATTGTCATCGGTTACAAAATCTTCAACGCTGAAGTTTATTGTCGATTTGTCGAGTGGAGCTACTATAGGAGTTACAGCATCAACAACCGGTGGATTTGAAGCCAAAACTAATACCTTACAAGTATCTTTCTTGTTTCCATCTACTGATGTTACTATAACTGAGGTTTCGCCAGAAGAGAATGTTGTAAGTAGACCAGAAGGACTAACATACGCCACAAAGTCATTAAGCGAGGTCCATTTTACGTTTTTGTTGGTTGCATCAATAGGCGAAACAACCGAAGACATTAAATATTCTTGACCAAGTATAAGAGTAAGTTCCGGCATAACCGAAACGTTCGTAACTGCCACAGCTTGATTCGTTACATAAACCAAACAAACAGCAGATTTTCCGTTATCGACAGATTTAGCGGTAACTTGCGCCATACCTTCTTTCTGACCATAAATTAAACCAGAAGTCGTAACATATACAACAGATGTATCGCTTGAAGACCAAAGCAGTTGTTTATTATCTGCATTTAATGGAAGTACATAAGCAGTTAACTGTTGTGTTGTTGCTACTACGACACTCACCACTTCAGGTATCAATACTTTTTCAACAGGTACAATAACAGTTATCAAACAACTATCAGATTTTTCTGTTCCATCAGTTGTTTTCGCAAAAACATAAGCTTTACCAGCATTTAATGCTTTTACTTCTCCACTTGCCGAAACACTCAATACTGTTGAGTCAGTCACCTGCCATTTAAGTAATTTGTTTGTTGCAAATGAAGGAGTTACAGTTGCTTTGAGAACAATAGGATCGCTCGCTACTCTTGTAATTATTTTATCCTGAATAATATTGATAGCTTCCACTTTAATACTTCCTACTTTAGCATTTTCAAAAGTAACAATAGCATCTTGTAATTTTAAAGTAGCTAAATCAACAAAACTTTGTGAAACAGATGTATTGTCATACACATACACCGCATTATTAATTGCCGTTTTAAATTCATCAAATGCCGCTTGCGGATATTGATCAGGATTAGAACCTATTATCGCAGCAGCCTTTAATTTCTGAGCAATGAGAATCTCGTTCTGAAGTTTTGACTTATCAACAAGATTTTCAGTAACTGCAATAATAACAGAAGCAGAAACAGATGTGTTTCCGTTTGAAGTTGCTGTGATTGTTGCTGAACCTTTAGCTACAGCTAATACTAGACCTGTAGAATCAACTTTAGCAACCAGCATATCTGAACTAGTCCAAATCAAAGATTTATCGAAGGCATTCATTGGAGTTACCGTAGCTGTAAGAGCCAAATTATTACCTTTATTTAAGGTAACGGTACCCGATTTGCTTAATATTACTCCGCTTACCTCAACACCTTTTACGGTTACAATACATTTGTTTGAGATCACACCAGAACCGTCTAAAGCTTTGGCTGTAATATTGGTAGTACCAACATTGATACCTTTAATTGTTCCAATGGAATCGACCTTTGCAATAGTAGTATCTGCAACCATCCAAACTATTGACTGATTTTTAGCATCCAAAGGATAAATAGAAGCTGCAATTGTTGTTTGAAATCCTGTTACAACCTCTGTTGCAGCTGGCAATGCTATTGCAAGAACAAATTTTTCAAGCTCAGTAACGCGTACCAATATAGATTTCGTTATAGCAGAACCGTCTGTTGTAGTTAATGTGATTTTAGATGTACCAACAGCTTTTGCAATAATAACATTTTGAGAGAAATCAATAACACTTGAATCGCTTACCGTAACGCTCAGTGATTTAATAGAAGCGTTTGAAGGTGTGAAATTGATAAATAATGAATGATTTTCACCTGTTAATAATGAAATGCTATCTTTTACAGTAAAATCAGAAACTAATACATTTTCCTTAATAACAACTATTTTCCAAATTGTTTTGTTAGTTCCATTTTGTGCTACAACTGTATATTGCGGACTAACTGATAAATTGCAAGGAGTAACGCCAGAAATTTGACTTACACCATTTAAATTCATCACAGCTCCATCAGAAACACTGAAATATGGAATTAGAGCAGTTGCATCTAGACCATTAGGAAGGGTTATTTTCACTGTTTTCAAAGCAGGGTCTATAACACTTTCACCAACTTGCTCAGGCACATAAAATGAAAGTAAAGCAGCATTAGCACTTGGTAACGCTTTTGTAATTGTCATTGTATATGAAACCTTTGATCCGTCAAGAGCAACTACGGTGAGCGTATGAGTTTTTGCGTCGAAACTAAAAGTAGGGATTGTTGTTCCCGATTCTACTAGTTCAACATTGTCTACAAGTATTTTAGCACCTACAGACGCTGACGCACTAACCTTCACGTTTGCTAAATTAGATAAGAATGGAACTACAGCTACTATTTTTTTGTTTATAGTATCAATAGTTGCCTCGTACAGAGCATTTGTGCTGCCATTGAACAAGTTAAATGCACACAGTTCTAATTTTTTGGCACTGATATCTCCTAGAGGTTTTGTAGTAAATGTGAAAACAGTATTTTCCATACCATTTATTTCAAACATCACATCAGTAGTATCTGTAATATGAAATAAATAGCTTGTGTTTTCACTTTTATTCATTCGTCCGTATGAACCTAAATAGACACATTCTGTATTATACATATTAACATTAGCTGTTTGATATGTCGGGTTTAAGAGAGACATCTCATAATAGCCTGGCAGCATTTGTAAATATTTGAAATACATTTGATCTATTGCTGCATTTACCGTATCATAGGTTACTACAATAACCGGATTTGAACAAATACCTCCAATAGGAGCAGGAGCTTTAGTAACTTTTAACATGTACTTAAATTCAGTCCCATCTTCGGCATATAAAAACAATGTATCTTCCGAATTAAATTTGAAATCACAAAAATACATGTTATTGTACATCGACATTCCGTCAGAGGTATATAATGTTGATAATGGAGAGAGTTCAAAATAGATATTTGTACACTCACTTTTCCAAGAAACCTCTGCAGTAATTGTCTTTTTCACTTGATCTATTGCAGTTGTACCTATTTGACCATCAATTTTAAATGATTTAATAGTTGCATAAGACAGTGCAGTATCAGATTGTGTAACTTGTACAATCCATCTTTTTGCTGTACTATCGGCAGCTATCATGGTATATTCTACTAGATTTGTAAAATCAACAGAATTACCGGAATATTGTCTCATTCCTGCAATATATACACTAGAATAAGGAGCTAATTCAAAAACCGGGGTGCATTGCTCTATATTTGCAGTTGCTCCAATTTCAATTTGAATAGTATCTCCTTTAATCACTGGAGCTTTTGTTTGTTCTTCTAAACGATAGCTTACAAAATTTGTATAGTTAGATTTGTAGAATTTCAAATCCCATTTAAAGGTTTTTCTATCTCTATTATACCAACTAATTAAATAATTCATGCCTTTTGTAACATTAACAATATCGTATGAATAATTTTCTTCGGTCTGAGTGCCGGCGATATCATCCTTTTTATAGTTGTTAAGAGTGTCATGATCATCGGTTACGTTTAATGCACAAGATGTGTATGCTTTCACAACTGTTTGGTCTGTGGTGTAATTCAAAGACGAAAGTATGATTGTACCATTTTCAGGAGCTTTGAAAGAATACCAGTTATAGTCTGTTGCAAAAGGAGTAGTGTATGCAGTTCCACTCACTACTGGTTTCGCAGTGCTACAAAGCTCGGCTACAATTGGAATATGTTTTTCAAATATTACATTTATTCCAATTTTCAACTTAGATGGAGCATTATGAAAAAGCATTAATAACTTATAAGTCATGCCCTTTTCTGCATAGAATCTTGTAGTTGAGTCATCGGGGTTAGAGGTGAAAATGCCTGAAGTTAATTCGCAAGATTCTAGAACCATTAATTCAGAATCCATAAAAAACATCATTGCAGAATCTGGTATTTCACCACTAAGATATACATATCCACTATCAGAGGCTGTATATTCCCACCAGTTTAATGCACCATCAACGGTTACACTTTGAAAACCATCTTTCAGTATTACAGGATTTTGGCAAGTATAGCCACTTGGCAACACTGAGTCGGCAGCAAAGGTAAGATTCCATTGAAATGGAGCTACTACGCTATCGTCAACACCCCAGATGATGTAATAATTTGAGTCGGCTTTAACCTCAAAAGAAGTTTCAGACTGCAAACCACATTTATCGCCCGAATAGGTAATTATTGAACTCATATCACAATCACTATCGCTCACAAAAACTTTAGTGTCAATGAGTGTTTGATTGCAAGAAGAAACTATCACAAGTCCATCTTTATCAGCATGATAAGTATAGAAAGTTTCTTTCATCGTTTCTATTCCGTAAGGCAATGCTTTATTTATTCCTGCAACTGCAACAATTGGGTTGCCACATGATTCACCAGGAAGTTTTGCTCGTTCAGATAAGTTCCAAATAAATGGTTTACTTACAGTAGCAGCAGTACTTGCATTGATATTAAATCTAAACAAATATACTTTACCTATTTCCACTTCAAATGTTACAATGTCACCATTCATACACTTTGAATTGTTTGTATTATAATGTCTTATATCACAAGCATCATAAACACCATCAAAATAAGCACTCTGATATTCATCTGAGCAAGTTTGAAGTGTAGCTATACCATTTTGAGTAGCTTGATACTTGTAGTAGAATTCATTAGAGTAAGTAGAGTCTGGCAATATATTATTGCCTAAAAGAGCTGTTGCAGGTGAGTTACATTTTACACCAAGTACCGGAGGTTGTTCTGTAATAGACCATTGCATTACAGACGGATTATAGCCGGTAATTGCAATGTAATATTCCTGACCAGGCAGAACGTTTCTGATAACCGTTGTGCTTCCCATATTATTACATGGAAAAACATACTTATCATTCATATATATAGAAGCAGCATCGCAGCCGGCACTTACTTCAATGTATGAACCGTTTGTGCCACAATTGCTTATCAATAAATTACCTGATGTATTAGTAATATACTTATACCAAATAGTTCTTTGTGCAAAAACATTGGTAGTATTTGTGCCAGAAGTTGCAATTATAGGAAAATTGCAAGTTGATCCGGGTGCATAAGCTGCTTTTACAGTATATGCTTTTCTTACTCCATTTTCAGCTTCTACATAGAACACATCAGAGGATCCAATAGGGAAATATCTATAATTTCCACTCATTATTAATTCGTTATTAGCATCATATAATTTTGCTAAAGGAGATAGAATGAAATCGAATCTGTTGTTTTCATTAAAAAGTTCAAGTGTAAATTCATTACTTAATCTTTTTACCGCACCATCTGAAACCGACATGGAAAATCAGTTCATTGCCGGCTAGCGGAGCTGTTGCTTTGGTAATGTCCAGATAATATTCTTTTTTATCAATACCATTGGCAGCTATAATCGTAAATGGAACTATTCCCTTGGTCATATCAATAAACATATTCTGAATGTTTGTAGAATGTGGAAAATCTACACTGATAGTAGCAAAAGGAGCTATTAGGCAATGCACATTAACAAACGTATCTACATTGTATGAAACTTCTAGGTTGTAGGTGTTTCCAATTAAAACGGCTGGTTTAGTCTGTTGAATGCTTGTCAATTCTACGATATTTGTGTTTTTATCTGAGATAAAATCAAACATAAACTTATCTGTATTGCCTAAATCTGCACTTAACAGAAGGGTTTCGCCTTGTGCTATTGGCATATAGTTTTTATAAGCAGTATTGCAAGAGTACGAATTTGAAGAATAATTATCGTTGCATGAGTTAAATCTAGAAATATTAGAACTCATTCCTGACGCTGAACAAGGGTCAACAAAATAATAACCCGATTCTAAAGCGGTAAATTTAAACCACTGTTTACCAATTAAACTCTTGTTGAAGAAGTTTTCTCCCAGTTTTACAGCCGAAGGAACTGAACAATACTGTCCTTGAGTAGGGGTAAATGGTTCAAAAGTTACAGATACTTTTACTGAGTCTCCTAATTCGTAGAAAAATTGATTGATGACGTATTCAACATCTTTTTCCATTAAAAAGCTTACAGTATCTGCATTGCGTGTGTAGTTCAATCCATATACATTGCAAGCCTTCTGAACATTTATATTGTAGTTTCCTAACTTCGGACTTCCTAAACTTGAGTAAACTAACTTCGCTTTAGCATAACCAATTGGCGATTTTATGCTTGTCCAGTATTCTTTCGTTAATTGAGGCTTGATGAAATTTGCACCTTGTAAAAGTTTTTTAGAATTAGAACAAACTTCTCCTATTTCTGTAGCTCGTTCGCTGATATTCCAAGTCGCACTTGCATAAGCTGAAACTTGAATCAATATTTTTTGTCCGATTGCAACGTCAAAAATATATTTACTGCCATAACTGCTATCGCAGCTTTGAGTCACAAAGTTATCATTGCTTATCATTTGGCATGAGTTATAGAACGACATATTCATATTCATGCCCGATCCACAATTTGAGATATTTACAAATCCGTTTACTGATGAGGTAAATTCATACCAAAGCGGATTGTTTGTAATAGCAGTGTTTATTTCTCCAACTTTTGCAATGATAGGTTTTTCGCATATAGCCCCAAGAGGTGGTTCTAGTTCTTGTATGTCTATAATATAATTAGAACCCATTTTTGCATTAATTCTTATCAAATACTCTTGACCTGCAACTGCATTTTCAACAATCAACTTCTTGTCACAGTTAAAATCTGTAATATATGACACTCCATCTTGGAGGCAATTTGAATATAGGTTTACTGTCTCTATATTTGGATCGCAGGCGTTTATGTTTAAAAAGCAATCTTTAGTTGGCTTATATATATACCATTTAGAAAAATTTGAATTAGCAAAGCCGGTATTCAAACCCATTTTTGCATTCAAAGCAACATTACATGATGCTCCGGCTTCAAGCATCGTCTTAACTACATAAACCTTAGGTGTTCCATCTTCAGCTTTTACTGTCAAATAACTTAAAGATTCAGGGGTAAATGTCATGTTAAAACTTTGATACAATTCCATATCGGTTGCATCAAAAAGTTTAGCCAATGGAGAAACTTGAAAGTTTACATAGGCATTAAAAGAACCTTCTGATGGTATGTAAACTTCTACGGTGTCGCCAATTATACTTGATTTAAATTCAGGAGCTGTAAATGAAAGCAATAAATTTTCTTTCAATGCAGTAGCTGCTTTTGTTACTTTTAAAGTATATTTAGCGAGGCGAAGTGAGTCGGCAGATTTTACATACAGAATTTTTGTACTTTGTCCATTCATTCCGACAGAATTGTATAATTGCATCATATTCTCGTCAAGCAACACTGCACCTGCACTGTATTTTGCATCTACATACAAATTTGACAAATCGGCATTGTATGACACTTCCAAATTTATTATAGAATCTGTTCCTATTACAGCCGGTTTAGTCTGTATAGACGAGGTTACGTTCAAAATCTGAGCAGCATAGCTTGGTGTAATCGTCAATTGAAATGAGTCAAGCATGGTGTTGTTTTCACTTTTGAAAAGGAGCTCTTTCCCAACTTTAGCTTTGTATAACATGCTTGTAGTTGAACAACCTCCTAAGCTACTAACTGATTGAGAACCACAACCTCTTTCATATACTTGGAAGTAGGTTCCCATATTGTTTTTGCAACTTTGAATATCCAAGAATCCATCAATGGTAGGTGTGAACTTATACCATACGGCACTACCTGGTATACTTTTTAAAGCATTTTTGCCTAAATTTGCTTGTATAGGCAGTGAGCAAAATTGTCCGAGAAGAGGAGTGAACGGTTCAAATGTAACATATACATCTTTGCTTATAGTATAATTTGTTGCATCGTATTCATTTATATAAATAGTGTAATTTACATTTGGTTCTGCAAAAAATACAATAGTACTGTCATTAGAAGTAGAATTGATATAATTCTGATTGCAACCAGCACTAAGATTTAAAGACATTGGTTTGCCGCTAGGCCAGGTAACTGTAACTTTTGTATATTCAGCAACATTTATTCTCTGATAAAAAGCTTTGTTTGTTTCATATGAAACCAAGTTGTAACCTTCATTCAAGATAAAAGGTTTGTCGCATATTTCACCATCGGCTGGAATGGTAAAAGATAAATCCCATTTATGTTGATAAAACGGATCTGCATTGCATAAAATATAATATTTTTTTCCAGCAGCTACTGACTTTGTAAGCACTGAACCCGTTTGACTTTGACAAGGCATACTTCCTGTACTTATTGTACTGTAGCAGTCGTCTATAATATTGAAATTTATGTTTCCTCCGTAGTTGCAAGTAGACATTTCTAGCAATCCATTTTCGGTTGGTGTATATTCATACCAAACCTGATAGAATGTTTCATTATAAAATTCATTTACCCCCAGATTTGCTACTAATGGTTTTGAACAAGAGATTCCTGCTTTTTCCTGTATATTAAATTCTATTGCATTTACTTGACCATAAAGTGCCAATTTTAATGTGGAAGCTGACTGAGAATCAAATTTGAAAACACCTTGAATTTTTTCCAGTTTTATAAAATTTCTAATCTCAGTGTCACAGTATTCATATAGAAATACAGAATCTAGTTCCATACCATCAACAGGTCTAATTTCAATAGTCTCTGATATTCCCAAATAGTTTTTATAATCGAAATATTTTGTATAGTAAAAGTCTTTGCAATCAATTATTGAATTTGCATTTATTTCTAAAGGATAACTGCACAAAGAACTTCGAGGTTCAGTATAGGTATTAAGATCAATTAGTTGAGGGAAGTTAGGTTGAGGGAAGTAAAAGTTAAATAAATACAAACTATCTCTCATTACATTTCCCGATATTTGCCAACCTTTTTCTCCGCAAGGTATAGTATCAAATATATGACTGGAAAAATTAAACTGTACCTGCATAGAAGTTTTATCCATCTCGCAAGCATGTATATTGAGTTGTTCATCTCTTGAAGGTTCATAAAAGAACCATGTTTCATCTTGAGAGCTTTGTTCGTTAATATTGCCTTTGCGTAAATGACGCGGACTCATACTCGAACTTCCGTCGCCATAAGCAATTATTGTTTGGGTGTAAGTAGATTTAAGTCCCATGCCATCAGTAACTTCTAGCATTACTTCCTGCACCCCATAGGTGCTGAATGTGTAACTAAAATCTTTACTACTAGACACGTGTGCATGGTCAATCCACCAATTCCACTTAATTGGATTGCCGGTAGATTGATCCGTAAACTGGACATTGAAAGGAAATAGTCCTTCCGTTTTGTCTGCGGCGAAAACCGCTTGTACTTGTGCGTTTATGACCGATGATAAACACAAATACATTACTAATAAAAGTAACCTGAGTAATTTGTTCTTCATTGTTGGTTGGTTTTAGTGTATAAATTTTTAATTATTATCTCGTTTATCGGCACAAAACAGTGCGTAATTTTACTCACCAAATGTATGTAAGAAAAAATATTAAATAGATAATTTTATATTGAATAGAATTGGGAATAAAATGATTTGTGTCATTATAATAAGAGACGAAAAAAACAAAAAAAGATGAATTTTAAAGTTTGATTTGAACTGAATTTTTAATCTTTAAACAAGATTCATGCAGGATTATAAGATATGTTCTTTATAAATTCTGTTTAAATGTTTGTAAAGAAATATTTACGGTATTGCCTGAGAAAGCAAAATCTTACCTTTGCAGCAAATTTTAGTAAACATGAATTTTGTAGAAGAGTTACAGTGGCGAGGTATGATACATACCATTATGCCAGGCACAGAAGAGCAGTTGCAAAAAGAAGTAACCGCTGCGTACGTAGGAATAGATCCTACAGCTAATTCGCTTCATATTGGGCATTTGGTGAGTGTTATGATGTTGAAGCATTTTCAATTGGCTGGTCATAAGCCAATTGCGTTAGTTGGTGGAGCTACCGGTATGATAGGCGATCCGAGTGGAAAATCGCAAGAGCGAAATTTACTTGATGAGGAAACGCTTCGATATAATGAAGATTGTTTAAAAAAGCAACTTGCTCGATTTCTCGATTTTGATTCGGATGCTGCAAATGCCGCTGAACTAGTAAATAATTATGATTGGATGAAGTCTTTTAGTTTTCTAGATTTTATTCGTGATATTGGAAAACATATCACCGTAAATTATATGATGGCTAAAGATAGTGTAAAGAAAAGACTGAGTGAAGAGGCAAAGACCGGTATGTCTTTTACCGAATTCACCTATCAGTTGGTTCAAGGCTATGATTTTTTGCATTTATATAAAGAGAAAAATTGCAAGTTACAAATGGGTGGTTCAGACCAATGGGGGAATATTACCACAGGTTCGGAACTTATTCGTAGAAAAACCGGAGGCGAAGCTTTTGCGCTTACTTGTCCGCTAATTACAAAAGCTGATGGTACAAAATTCGGCAAAACAGAAAAAGGGAATATTTGGCTTGATTCTAACCTTACTTCATCGTATTCATTTTATCAGTTTTGGTTGAATGTATCTGATGAAGATGCTGAGAAATATATAAAAATATTTACTCTATTGACAAAAGAAGCAATAGATAGTTTGATAACCGAACAGCGAGAAGCCCCACATTTGCGTTCTTTGCAGAAAGCATTAGCTCGTGAAATTACAATTCTTGTACATTCCGAAGCCGATTACGATGCTGCTGTTGAAGCTTCGCAGATTCTTTTTGGCAAAGGTACTGCCGAGACACTTGCAAAATTAGATAAAGCAACGTTTTTATCGGTTTTTGAAGGGGTGCCTATTTTTGACATAAATAGATCTGTTTTGGAAGCTGGGGTGAATGTAGTTGAACTCCTTGCTACAGAAACCAATGTATTTGAAAACAAATCTGAAGTTAGAAGAATGATTACCGGTGGTGGTTTGGCTATAAATAAAACTAAAGTTGAAAATGCCGATTTGGTTGTAAATGCAAGTTTGTTGATTAACAATCAGTATCTTCTAATTCAAAAAGGAAAGAAAAACTATTATATAATTGAAGTAAAGTAATTTTGAATTTTTTCAAATAAAGCAGGATGATTTTATTATTGTCCTGCTTTTTTTATGTTTTAAGAATTTTATTTTTTAGCAGTTTCATTTAATACAAATGAACAGCTAATAGGATAGTGATCTGATAATTTGCGGGTTATTACTTTTTGGTTAAATGCCTTAAAATCATTACTGTAAAGTATATAATCAATCCGAAATGAAGGTAGATTGCCCACATACGTTCCACTCATATTTGTTCCTGCCGTTTTATATGAATCATTAAGATTATTTTCGTTTTTTATAGTGTTATAGGTGTAAGAAAAGGGAGTGTCGTTAAAGTCTCCACAAACAAAATATGGGTACGGGCAAGTTTTTATGTGTGCCGACAAGCTGTCTGCTTGAATAGACCTAGCTTCGTATCCTTTTTTTAGTTGTCTTAAAATATTTTTATATGTTTTTAAGTCTTGCTTATTTTGAGGAATGTCATCCATCTTTTTTAAGTAATCTTCATGCATTTTAAAAGATTGTAAATGACAGTTATAAACTCGTATTGTTTTATCATCTTTTTTTAAATCGACCCAAATTATACTGTTAGTTGTTTCTTTGAATGTTAATTTGCCTTTAGAAATTATTGGATATTGTGTAAATATAGCAATTCCCCAAAACTGATATTTGTATATTGTAGTGGGGGTTAAGTGATGATTTTTCTGTTTGGAGTTGTTGAGTATTGAATCTAGGTTTATAAATTTATTATCTTTACTATGAAAAAATTCTTGCATACATATAATATCAGGAGCTTCTTCTTTGATTAAATTAAAAATTTGGTCGCGTATAAGGGTGTTGTTTTCCCATGAATACAATCCGAAATTTTTTACATTGTATGACATTATTTTAAATGAATCGTCGGGAAGGTTTCTTGGTTGATAGGGTAGGTGTATGAAAGATAGAACCAAATCAAATCTTACCACAATCATGAGAAGTGAAATGAGTAATAAAGCTTTTTTTTTGGTAAACAACCAAAATAATATAAATAAAAGGTTGATAAAAAGCAATATAGGATAAACCAATCCGGGCAAAGCCAAATACCAAAAATGAGCAGGACTTACATATAATCCTATATATACTACAAGTAAACCTATTGCAGCTGCAATGTTTAGTAGCAAAATTGTAATCCTGAAAAATACCTTCACTCTTCTATTTTTTACTGCTCATTTTAAAAAGCACTTCTTTCTCTTCTTTTGTGAGGCTGTTATAACCCGATTTTGCAATTTTGTCAAGTATTATATCTATCTCTTTTTGAGACACCGCATTGCTTTTTTCCTGATTCGTTGTTCTGCTCGAACCTGATTCGTTGCGGTAGTGTACCTTTACCTTTGATTTTGGTTTGAATATTGAAAAAAATGAATCACAAAAATTTGAGAAGCCTTTAGCTATATCTGTTCCGTTCTTTAATTTCGATGCCCAGATAAAACCAAATATTTCGCCTCCAAAATGCGCAATGTGACCTCCAAAGTTTCCGTCATCAAGCGTAATTACATCTAATACAATTGCCGCAGCCCCTAAGTATTTAAGTTTTACCGGTCCTATAAACATTAAATATATGGTGTAGTTTGGAAAATATACTGCGGTAGCAATTACTACCGACATAACCCCTGCCGATGCTCCAAGAAGTGGATGAGAGTCGTAGCCTAATAAGTTATAAACCAGCATATAAAGTAAAGCTCCTGAAAATCCTCCAAGCAAATAAACCGCAAGCAGTCGGCGTCCATTTAGTAAGTCTATAAATATTTTACCCATCCAGTAGAGCCAAAGCATATTGAAAAGCAAATGCAAAAAGCCTGTATGTAGAAACATATAGGTTATGGCTGTCCAGAACCTAAAGAGGAAATCTCTAGCACCCGATGGCATTGCAAAATATTCAAGTATATAATATTCAAAATTTGATTGAGACAAATTGCCTATTACTATTATGATTTTTGCCAAAAGAAAAACGCCTACATTGATGAAAATCAATTTTGTAAGCATATTTCCTTGTTTAAAATTTGACTTTAAATCTTCAAGGATATTCATGTTCTATTACTTAATAAATTCTTTGCAAAGATACTTTTTTTATGATAATAAAGCTTACTTTAATAAAATGGAAAATCAAAATATAATTTAGATATATGATTTTGGTCCATTTTTCCAGTATCTTATTAGTATAAAGCCGAATAGCATACCCCCTAGGTGGGCAAAATGTGCAACATTATCGCCTGGTTGGTTCATTACTCCGTTGTAAAGTTCAAATGCTCCATAGCCCAAAACAAACCATTTTGCTTTTACCGGAATAGCAAAAAATATGTAAATCAGAGAGTTTGGAAACATCATACCAAATGCAAGCAAAACACCAAATACAGAACCAGAAGCTCCTACTGTAGCCGTATGCAAAAGTTCGTTGAGCGATGCCATGTTCGGGTCGCTGTAATTCATGCCTTTATTTATGATTGCTAAACCTTCTGATTGAACCATTTCAATAAGTTCAGGACTCAGATTTGCCGATACTTGTTGTATTCTTAAATAGGTTATAAGCAGGTGAATAAGTCCGGCTCCCATACCGGTTACAAAATAATAAATCAAGAAACGTTTTGGTCCCCAAACGTTTTCCAAAACATTTCCAAACATCCATAATGCAAACATATTGAAGAATATATGTGAAAAACTGCCATGCATAAACATGTAGGATATAAATTGCAAAGGCTTAAATTGCGGCGATGCGGGGTAGTGTAAGCCAAGTATATCAGAGAGATCTATTCTCAATGCACTCTGCGATACGATTGTTGCTAAGAAAAAAAGACCATTTATGATTAATAGATTTTTAATAACCTGAGGCAGGGTTGCAAATCGTTGTGGACTATAATTGCTCATAATATTTTTCCGGTTTATTTTGTTTTATTGTTAGTCTTAATTTATTTAAAATCTTTTCATTATCTCTTCAATACTTACTATTTCCAGAGTCTTTTTTCCGTCGGCAGAGATACTTGGCAGTGAGCATGCAAATAGTTCATCTATAATCTTTTGCATCTCTTCTTGGTTGAGTTGTCTGTTATACTGTATTGCCGATGCTTTGGCTAATGCTTTGGCTGTTTGTTCACTTTTATTTTGCTGCAGATTGCTTTCTTGCTCGTTGTAAGTTTCTATGAGACTCAAAATTACTTCTTTAATGTTCTCGTTTTGTATATGCGCAGGTGTGCCATTTACTACAAACATATTCTGCCCGAATGAGTCAATGTCAAAGCCCATTTTTTTCAATTCAGGTTGCATTTCCATTATGGTAGCTACATCATTATGAGCAATTTCTATGGTAAGAGGGAAAATCTGAATTTGACAGGCTACCGTATTGTCTGATAGTGTTTTAATGAACCGTTCGTAGAGAATTCTTTCATGCGCTCTTTTTTGATCTACGATCATCATTCCCGATTTTACGGTTGTAATAATGTATCTACCTTTTAATTGCAACAGTTTTGAGGTTTCAGGGCTTGTTGTAATCTTTTTCTCATTGTCTGTATTTTCAAAATTCAGAGCCGATGATTTGGTTTCCGTATAGGAATTTTGGGTGTTGCCTTTTTGATGAAATGCGTCATAAATAGATTCCCAATTATCTTGATTGCCCGAGTCGAATTGGCGTTTGTAGCTATTGTCTTTGTTCTGTATTGAAATATTGCTTTGACCCGTTGTTTTGTTTTTCAAAGGGGTTGTAGCCTGTCTGAATATCAATACCGGGAATTTTCAACTCTCCTTCGGGTTTTGAGAACATGTCTGAATAATCTGTTGTGTCTGAGAAGTCTATAGACGGTACAATATTAAATTTGCCTAGAGCTTCCTTTACTGTTGCTTCAAGTATCTGTGAAATTTGATACTCGTTGGTGAATTTTATCTCAGTTTTGGTAGGATGAATATTTATATCAATCTCACTAGGCGATACTTCCAAAAACACATAAAATAAAGGAAAACTGCCGGGAACAACAAGTTTTTCGTAAGCTCTCATTACCGCACCGTAAAAACTTCTATGGCGCATGAATCTATTATTGATAAAAGAAAAACTGTTCACTATTTCTTTTTTTAGCAGTTTCGGGTTTTCCTATGTAGCCTTTTATTTTTACCAAATTAGTATCGCTCTGTATGGTAAGTAGTTGTTTTTCAAGGCCTTTTCCGAACAGAGAGATGATTCTCTGTTTTACATTGCTTATCGGTAAAATGTATTCTTCTTTATCGTTGTGGTGTATAGATAATGCTACATCAGGATGAGCTAATGCAATTCTGTAGAACTCAGTGACTATATGAGCATATTCAAGATTATTTGATTTTAGAAATTTTCTTCGAACGGGAATATTGTAGAATAGATTTTTTACAATAAAATTTGTACCGGTCTTGCACGAAATGCTTTCTTGTTTTTCAACCGTTGAGCCGTTTATTATAATGTGAGTGCCCAATTCGGCATCTTCTTTTTTCGTTTTACATTCTACCTGTGCCACCGATGCTATTGAGGGTAGAGCTTCGCCTCTAAATCCTTTGGTGTTGATGTTGAAAATATCTTCGGCCGATTTTATTTTTTTGATGTTGCATGTCTTTCAAAAGCCAATCTTGCATCGGTATCAGACATGCCACTGCCATTGTCAATTACCTGAACCAAGGTACGACCTGCATCTTTAATATATATTTGTATATGCTTTGCTCCCGCATCTATTGCATTCTCAACCAGTTCTTTAACAACAGAAGCCGGGCGTTGTATAACTTCTCCTGCTGCTATTTGGTTGGCAACCGAATCGGGTAAAATTTGTATTATATCAGACAAAATTTTTTTGGAGTTTTAATAAATACTGTGCAATTTCTTAGCGGTAGAGCCAATAGTATGCCAACAAAATGAGTACTGCCAAAATGACAACCAAGCGAACGTTCGATTTGCGTTTTACTTTTGAAGTTTTACTGTTCTCAGCTCTAAACGCTCCTTTTATTTGAGAATTATATGTAGTTTTTGTAGTCCCGTTTCTTTCTTTTTCAATTTCTTCGAGCAGCTTTTTTTGTCTTTCTTTTACTTCATCATAGTATCGGGGGGTAAAGGAAAACGTTTTGTGTTTTTTCTGTTTGAAAAATAATGAAAAAATACCCATTTTGTTTCGTTTTTTAATTTACTATTATCTTTAGATAGTAAGTATTTTAATTGTTTTATTTTGTTTACAAAGATAGTGAATAAACTCAATATTTTGCGTCTGGGGTTTTGAAATAAAATTTTTGAATTTTGTTTACTAATTATCATTAATACAAATTATTAAGTGTTGTTTATGATTCAACTAGAAGTTACTTTTAATGAAAGTAGGTATAAAACTGTATCGAAAAATAAAATTTAAGATGTTGTTTAATTGAACAAAAAAACTATTTTTGGAATTAATTTTTTGAAATAAATAGAGGGAGTTAGATTACCTTTGTTTATTCAAAATAAAAAATCAATTAATTAACTTTAAAATAGATATAAGATGCGTTACGGATACTTCGATGACGAAAAAAAAGAGTATGTAATAGACAGACCGGATACCCCAAAATCTTGGAGTAATTATCTTGGTACAACCCGTTATGGTGCTATAATAACCAATAATGCCGGTGGTTATAGTTTTTTCCATTCTACAGCTCAAGGTCGTTTCCTCAGATTGAGGTTTAATGCCATACCAATGGATCAACCGGGAAGATATCTTTATTTGTACGATAAAAACAGTAAAGATTATTGGTCTACATCATGGCAACCAGTTGGTAAACCACTTGATAAATATAAATCAGAGTGTCGTCATGGTTCTGCTTATACTATTATCTCATCAGATTATTCTGAAATTCAGACAGAAACATTGTTCTTTGTGCCAATGGGCAAAGATTTGGAATGTTGGAGAGTGAAAATAACCAATACCGGAAAAACTAAAAGAAGTTTGAGAGCTTTTACCTACGTAGAGTTTGCTTCTAACTGGAATGCCGGCGATGATATGGGTAACTTACAATATACCCAGTATATCATTAAAACTGCGTATGAAAATGGTGTAATTGACCATGGTTCTAATATTTTTATGCCTGAACAACCCGAAAATTTTCAGGAAAAAGATCAGGCAAGACATACATTCATAGGTTGTGCCGGAGCTAAAGTAACCGGATTTGATACCGATAGAGAGAAGTTTTTAGGTAACTACAGAACTTACGCCAATCCGATTGTTGTAGAACAAGGCGAATGTCAAAACAATATTGCCGAAGGCGATAATGGTTGCGGTACATTGCAAATAGATATTGACCTTGAACCGGGAGAATCTAAAATTTTCACCATTGTTTTAGGTATTGGAAAAGGAGCTGTTGAAGGACAAGCTGCAATAAAAGAATTTGCCGATCCTGCAGTAGTTCAAAAAGCTTGGGATGAGGTTAAAGCTTATTGGCATGGAAGAATTGAAGGTCTTACAGCAAATACCCCTGACCCACAATTCAACTCAATGATAAACATGTGGAATCCGTTCAACAACCTTATGACATTTGCTTGGTCAAGAGCGGCATCGCTTGTTTATAGTGGTGAAAGAGACGGATTAGGATACCGCGACACTATTCAAGATATGATAGGTGTACTTCACAATATACCTGAAGAAGCAGGCGAACGTCTTGAACTTATGATTACCGGACAAGTTTCTACCGGTGGAGCAATGCCGGTTGTAAAACCGTTTGCTCACAATCCGGGAAGAGAAAAAGCTCCAGATGAGCATCATTATCGTTCTGATGACTGTATGTGGCTTTTCAATACAATTCCGGCGTATGTAAAAGAAACTAATAATATAGAATTTTACAATAAAGTGTTACCTTATTCAGACAAAGGTAGCGATACTGTACTTGGTCACATGAGACGTGCTATTGAATTCAACCTCAATAGAATGGGTGCTCATGGTTTGCCTTGTGGTTTGCATGCTGACTGGAATGACTGTTTGGTACTCGGACAAAGAGGCGAAACTGTATTTGTGGCTTTACAATTAAGATTCGCATTTATAACCTATATTGAGATTTGCGAACATTTCGGTAAAAAATCTGAAATTGAGTGGGCTCAAAAAAATCTAGCTACCCTTGATAAAAACATAGAAGCTCATGCTTGGGATGGTGAGTGGTACATGCGTGCTTATAGAGAAGATGGTCTTAAATTCGGATCTAAAGACAACGATGAAGGAAGTATTTTCCTTAACCCACAGTCATGGGGTGTTATTTCTCAACATGCAACCGGCGACAGAGCTAAATTGGTAATGGATAAAGTAAATGAGAGATTGGCTACAGAGTATGGTATTATGCTTTGCGATCCTCCTTATGAGAAAACAGACCCATCGGTAATAAAAGCACCATTGTTCAACAAAGGTATGAAAGAAAATGCTGCAATCTTCAATCATACACAAGGTTGGGCAGTAATGGCAGAAACAATGCTAGGCAGAGGTAATCAAGCATACAAATATTACAAATCTTATTTACCTGCAGCATACAATGAAATAGCAGAAATTCGTGAGAGTGAGCCGTATGTGTATTCTCAGTCAACACATTCAAAACACAATTTACGTTTTGGAGCTTCTCGTTTACCATGGTTAAGTGGTACTGCTACTTGGGCTTACTTTTCAGCAGCTCAATATGTTTTGGGTATCAGACCAACCTATAACGGCTTAGAGATAGATCCTTGTATTCCATCAGAATGGCTTGGGTTTACAGCAACTCGTCGCTTTGTAGGTAAAACGGTTAAGATAAAAGTAGACAATCCGCATCATGTAGAAAAAGGAGTGTCGCTTATGAGCGTAAACGGCGAACCTATTGAAGGAACTATTATTCCTATAAATAAACTTACAGATGTTACCGAAGTAGTTATTACTTTAGGTAAAAAGTAATTTATAGAGAAATTAAATTTTAAAAAGGGTAAAGTAGCAGGTTTGTTACTTTACCTTTTTTTGTGAAATAGATTCGCAACGAAAATACAAAAACATAGTACAGGGAAAAAGGCAAAAGATTAATATACCGTTGTTGGTATGCCATCATATTACACAGAGCAGTAATCTACACACCCATATTTATTTGCAACTCACGTTTAGGTATTTATGTAGCTAAACCACTGATTTCTATAACCACGTAATAGCAGTGAAAAATAGAAAAATGCGTACCCCTTTGGATATATTATTAAATAAAACTACATTAGAACCCAAAATAAAAAAACAGTTGTAAACATAACAGATATATACGTAATAGAAGAGCGGAGTTATGTATGTAGGGATGTTATTAGCAATAAAAATTAACAACCAAAATATTGATAATGAAATCAGAAGTAAAAATATTACTTTATCCAGAAGAACATAAATCTAAAAACGGTGCTTTTTTTGAAGATTTAATGAGAAGTGTTTTCAAGACACAAGGTTATGAAATACAACAAAATATCAATTTTACTGGACTTGAAATTGATTTATATGCAAAACATATTGATAGAAATGAAACACTTTTAATCGAATGCAAGGCAAAAGAAAAACCAAAATCAACTGAATTAAAGAATTTTGCTTTCAATGTTTCTGATAAAGACGCTAATTTTGGCTATTTTGTTTATACAGAAGAGTTAGACCATCAAGCAGCTGGTTTAAAAGAAGAGTGGGAAGGAAAAGAAAAGTATAAAAATTTAACTTTTTTTGGTCCTGAGAAAATCATTAAAAGTTTAGAAAATTCAGGAAAAATTAATAATCTAAATATTTCAGAAATAGAAAAATATGAAACAATAAATAAGAAAATTTTAGCTTATACATATTTTGGTATTTTTTATATATTAATTCCATTTTCTGGAACTTCGCAAAAGGTTTATTACTTATTTGATAAATTTGGAAATCAAATAGAAAATGTTGATATTATTGCAGATAAAGAACATTCTGGTATTATTTCAATTGATAAAGCATTAAAAAATGGAATAGACGAAATTAAAAAGCTACAACATGTTTTTTATTCAAGTCAAAAAATAGAACAAAAACAAAATGAAGCTAAACAAATCTTTACAACAAATAAAATAACAAAATTTGCTGTTTTATTTCCATCACCAATTGATAAAAATTTTGATTTTTCTTTTAATGATATTCTTAATAAAATTGAGAAATTAGCTGTTTCTGTTGATTTTTATTTTTTGACAATTGAAAATATTCAAGAAATTGAAGGTTACGATTATGTTTTTATTATAACTGAAACATTTAAAAACAAAATTTATATTGAAGACGAACGCCTAAAAAGTAAATTAATTGATTTTGACGAATTCCAGAATAATTATATTGGAGATACAAAGGCAACAATATTGTTAATAAATGAAAGTATTGAAATAGGAAATTCAAAATTGCCATTAATTTGTATAGCTTCACAAGATAAGAAAGAGTTCAAAAATACTTTGCAAAGTTTCCTTTTCAAAGCTTTTTCAAAAAATGATATCCACCTTTTGCAGAGTGAAAATATTAAATTATTCAACATTACACAACATAATGTTATAAAAATAGAGAAAGGCACTGCAATAGTAAATTATCAAAAGACAAAGTTACCAGATGAACTTGAATGCATGAAATTTCAAGGTTTTATCGGAAGAAAAAATGATTTACAAAATATAATTACTGAAATCTTCAACCTTCAAAAAAGTGGTCAAGTTCTTAATATAAAAGGATCTGGGGGCATTGGAAAAACTACAATAATTAGTAAAGTTGCTCATGAAATTTCTTTGCGTGGTTATTTCAAACAGGGTATTAGTTTTGTTTCATGTGAATTTATACAAAGTTACAAGATTTTTGAAGATAAAATTGCTCAATGCTTTAAATTAGATAATATTATTAATTTACGACAACATTTATCCGATACATTTTCACAGTTAGAAGCACTAATTATTCTTGATAATTTTGAAACAATATTAACATTAGATAATGACATTGAAGTTGAAGAGATAAAAAAACTTGTTGAATTTATTTCAAATTATTCAATTATTGTAATTACATCACGTGAGAAAATTGGTTATGATTTTGAAAAGGTATATACATTGGAAAATTTAACAACAGATGAAGCACTTGAATTATTTCAAAAAAATTGTAAAATTTCAATAAAGAATATAGAAGATGAAAATATTCTTCGTACAGATATTATTGAGAATTTGTTAAATAATAATCCACTTGCAATTAAATTAATAACAAGCAATATTCCTAATAATAAAGATATTGGGGATTTGAAAAGAGAATTAGAAGATGATTTTGAATTTTTTATAAAAACAAGTAAAGATGTAGACAAAATATTTGATAGTAAATCTGATATGAATATAGAGCGAAAACAGTCACTTTTTCAATCAATAAACTATTCATATCAAAAATTAAATTCACGAGCAAAGATTGCTTTTGAATTGCTTCATTTGTTTCCCGATGGAATAACTCATAAAAAATTTTAAAGACTGTTTTACTGATAAAAACAAATCAGTAAATAATATTTCCGATTCAGATATTAAGACACTTGAAGATAAATCTCTTATTGAAAATAATAGTGGTCAATTAAAATTACAATCAATCATTGGTAAATTTGCAAACTATAAATTTAATCAAAGGAATATCGATGAAAAGAGTAAATACTATAAAGATGCTTATAATATTAATTCATCATTATTACAGTTTTTATATGATGTATTTGAAGGGAAAACGGAAAATTTTTCACTAACTAATTTTGACAAATATTCCAATAATCTTATTTCTGTATTAAAATATATTGACCAAATCCCAATTAATTCTGAAAAAGGTAAAAAACTGTTTATAAATTACATTTATATCTTATCTCAATTTATTTTAAGTGAAGGAAATATAATATCATTTATTAAATATTTGTCTCAAAAAATTGATTATTTTAAAGATTACGACAACGGAGAAATTTTCCTTAAAATATTAAAAATTACTTTTGTTTTTTATCATAGAATTTTTGACGAACCCTATCATGCTCTGAAAAAAGAACTGCCTCTTGATATTATCGAAAATATCGAAATAAATGATTATTTAACAAAACTATATTTATACAAGGCATATAGTTTATACAATTATGAAGGATACACAATAGAGTTTGTTAAGTATTTGATTAAGAATGATTATCGCAATGATAATGCAGTGTTTTATCTTGGAAATTTTAATTTTATTGACGATGATAAAGATTTTTATACATTTGAGCGAGATTTAAATAAAAATCAATTAAATATAAGGGAATTAAAACTATATATTGAAGATATTTATGAAAAACAGCACTTAGAAAAGTTACAATCTACCTACATTTTGTCAAAAATAGAAAGAGTTGAATTTGAAACTATTCAAAAATTAGTTGTAACCAATCCTTATTCTAAAGGACTAAAAACTCTTATGTTTGCATTTATAGAAGAAGACAAAAATAATAAAATACTACTATATGAAGATGCATTAGAAGATTTGGAACATATTAAATATTATTATATTGAAGCAATATATTTCTATATAAAATTTTTAAAATCAATAAATCACAAAGATTATCAAATTTGGTTTAATAAGGGTTTCGAATTGGCTGACAGATTTTATTATCGTTTTCATAAGCATCGTTTTATTTGTTTGAAAGAAAATACAGAAAAACTTTATATTGAGAAAGATTATCCGTTGCCTGATGAGCTTGATTTAGATACTTATGTTCAAAAAAAAAATGACAGTATGATTGAACTAGATGAAAATAACAAATAGCAAAATTCCAAAGTAATTCCAATTAAATCTTTATCAAAAATTAATGTATACGTAGAAGGGGAAACTGACGAAAAATATTTAAAAAAAGCATACGATCTTTTAAAAGAGAATATTCAATCAACGATAAAATGGATTGGAAAAAAAGATGAAAAAGGTGCAGTAAGTTTTACGGGTGATTCCGCATTAAATGATTATTGGAAAATGGCTACTGCACATCCTGAAAATATTAAGCAAAGAACACTTTTATTATATGATAGTGATACCAATAAATCTAATACTCGACAGGGTGAAATATTTATTCGTTGTATGCCTGTTAATCAAGAAAATACATTATTCAAGCGTGGTATAGAAAATTTACTTACAATTCCAATTAATTTTCCGAAAGAAAATTTTTATAATACAAAAGAAAATGAAAAAACTGATGATTATAGTGCAAAAACAAAGACAACAAAAGAAGAATTAAATAAAATGAAATTATGTAAATATATATGTGATGAATTAAAAGAAGATGAGCAAAAAAAATATTTAAACAAATTTGATTTGCTCTTTAAAATAATAGAGTATGCAATAAACGATTGAAAATAAAATGCTTATAACATATAACAGACCGATAATTGCCGACTTTCTTGCCAACTTGAAACTTTTGTGCTTTTAACAAACCAAAGTGCTAAATTGACACGAAAGTGCTGTAAATCCGGTAACTACGGCTACCATTTTTCGTTATAGCATATAAAAAAAACGATTCTGCAGTATTTAGAATTATAATACTTTGAAAAGGTAACTATGAAAGAACATGATGATTTTCTAAGAGAATATGGCTTTTCTAAAGAGGTTCAAGAGGCATTTAGTTCAATGGGACAGATAATTGAGATTAAAAAGGGAGAGAAGCTTTTACATCAAGGAAATGTCTGTTTATTTGTAGCATTAATCGTTTCTGGACGTTTTCGAATTTATCACGATTTCGATGGAAAAGAATCCACAATTGGATTGAGTTTTGATTTTTTTATTACAGATTATAGTTCATTTGTTACAGGAAAACCATCCGAAGTTAATATTGTTGCATTAGTTGATTCGAAATTGCTTTTGTTTCAAAAGACTGAGATTGAAATGTTTTTTGATTTTAATAAAGAAACCCAATGTTTTGGTAGAAAAATTGCCGAACAAATTATGGTTTCAAATCAGAATGCTCTTTTTTCGTTACTGTATGATTCTGCGGAAGACCGCTATAAGAAGTTAATTAAACAACATCCCCATCTTTTGCAACTTTTTTCATTGAAAGATATAGCTGAATGTATTGGTGTCACACCTGAAACAGTGAGCCGAATTCGAAAAAAGATTTTATACTCTTGATTTACATCAAGAGCATATTACTCCTTTGTAAATTACTTTTGGTTTTAATAGTAATAATAAAACCAAATATCATGAAAAAAACCTCACTTGCAATCGTAGTTGTTTGCTTTCAAATAATTATATTAGGCAGTTGTAATAATAAACTCATTGATGAAGAACTGAAAATGGATGAAAAAGAAACTGTTTCAATCAAAATTAACAGTGTAATAGAACACAAAGAATTAAAACAAGATGGATATTCAATTCATTATTATGTTACAGGCGACTCATCAAAAGAATTGATAGTATTTCTACATCCAGCATTTGCCGACCATAGGTGTTTTGATAAACAAGTTGATTATTTCGCAAAGGATTATAGAGTTTTAACAATTGATATGATCGGGCATGGTTTATCAAAAGTAAATAAAGCGAAAGATAAAATAGACGCTACTGTTAATCATATTGATACAATACTTAAAATTGAGGGATATAAAGAGGCTCATTTTGTTGGGGTTTCTGTTGGATCATTGATAGCTCAATATTATGCTTTAAAGCATTCAAACATAGTTTTGTCATTATCCATATTGGGCGGATATGATATTAATGCAGATAATAAAGAAGTTGAAAAGGCACAACGTTCTGAGCAAATAAAATGGATTTTTAAAGCAATATTTTCAATGAATTCTTTTCGGAAACATGTGGCATCTATTTCAGTTACTAATCCCGATGAACAAAAACGATTTTATAAAATGGCTCAGTTATTTACACGAAAATCATTCATGATTATGTCTGGTTTAGGCAATGTTCTTAAAGTAAGAGCTGATATAAAACGTAACTATCCAATTATGATTATGGTTGGAGACAATGATATTGAATTAGCAAAACGAATGAGTATAGATTGGCATAAATCAGAACCAACAAGTCGATACATTCTGTTAAAAAGAGCTGGTCATTGTGCTAATATGGATAATTCAGATGATTTTAATAGAAATTTGTTTGAATTTATAAAACAAAAATAAAATACATGCTATAATAAACAGGAATCTGAGCGGTCTGCAAGACCCAGTGATGATTCTCTGTTGAATGTAATTAGTAAATTTACATCATCAATTTTTCGCAAATAATAATCACCACTTGTAAAAATAAAAAATAGCCTTCATCTTTATTTTGCAAAACAAAATAAAAAAAGTCAATGTATTTTATACCTAAAACCCTAGATGGTCTGAGCTTACTATTTAATGCAAGTTCAAGTTTATAGTAGTTTAGTTATAGTTTACAACTCGGACTTTACGAAGTAAGAGTTGTAGATTTTTTTAAAGGCACGAGCTTCAAGCTCACGCCATCAGGTGTAGTTTTATTTGTTTATTTACGCGAACTGTCTTACGCCTTATTTTTTCTCTACTATCAATAAATCATTTAGGTTGTATTTGACCGTATAAGTACTGTCTTTGAGGAAATTTGCGACCTTATCTTGAAACTCTTCTTCAGAAATAGGATAGGAATTGCCTGGTGAAGTGAGCAAAACTATATAATTGGCATCTTTTGTCACAGGGAAATTATAGATTTTATCTCTAAAAGCCAATCGAGGTGCAAGTACTGAACTTGTAGAAACAATGGCATTTTCTGGTACCAACTTAAGTGCTTCTTTTATTTCCCTGTGTTTAAATTGTGTTTTATAATGCTTGCTATTATAAAACACCGTATTTGTATTATCATACCATAATGAAACTCTTTTGTCAATTGTCTTTATAGTATAATGCAATGTTGTTGCCATTATTAAAAGTGCTATGCCATATACTAGTTTAATTGGTTTTTTTGCATCCAGAAAGTCTATGAGACAAAGACTTAAGATAGGAGCAAATTCTATTGAATATTGAAAATTTATGCCCCAAAATACAAAATTGTTAGTTAAGAGTTTTTGAAGATATATAGGCGCTAACATTATCAGGTAATGTGGTTTGAACAAGAGAGCAAAACCGCCTGAAACAAGCACCATAAAATGCAGTTCCGATTTTATACCACTAGAAATACCATCGTTCAGTGTACTTTCAAAGAGTAGTGTAAATATGTATTTTGGATTTGAAATCATAGAGATGATGATTTCTTTTACAGAACCACCCAATTGTGAATATCGAGCCAACTGATTTGTGCCTTGACCATGACTCAAGGCGGGCATTACTTTAGCTACAACTATTACAAAATAGAGAAAAGAAAGCACTATGAGAGGTAGTTCAAATTTCAGAAACTCGGTCTTTTGTTTAGACCATTGCTTTGCATCAAAACGTTTAATCACAAGCCCTATAATGATGAATCCGAGCCAAAGAGCCATGTTTTCTTTGCAAATGATAATGAGAAAAAAAATTGCTAAAAAGGCTTTTTTATTAGTAGTTTCGTAGAAGTAAAGTAGCCACGGCACAAGCATAGCAGCTACCACATTGCTATGAAAATCATAAGAAAGGGCAGAGAAAATGCCCCAAATACTAAAAAATTGGAACGTTATTATGTGCGGTATGTATGTGTTTGGAAATTTAAGCGATGCGTATTTGAAGATGCCATATCCTCCAATCAGAATGCTTGCAATTTGAATAATAAGTAGTGTATATGAACCAAACAAATAGCTAAATGGAGCTAGAAGCATAATAATAGGCGAGAAATGATCGCCAAAATAGTTTATTTCAGCCCCTGTTAAGTCTAAAGTGAAATAATTCATTTTGAAATGCGAAAAGCTGTAAAGAGCATGATTAAACATACCTAAATCTAATGCATATGTTCTTAATAAATAATGATTTGTAAATGAAATCATTACGTATATTATTGCAAAAAAGGTAAAAATGAGAGGTAATGTAATTTTATTGCTCAATAGTTTTGAATTCATTGGTAGGTGTATTGGTAAATATTTTAATATTTCTGACTTTTGAACTGCAAATGTAAAAAAGATTTGACCATTTACATGTTTATAAGCGTTTTTTGTTTCAGCTCTACAGGTTAGTGTTTTCTGAAAAAATGTTTCGAATCCCTAGATATTCCAAGCATAACATTTAATATAAGTTCAAGTTTAGAGTTGGATAGGAACGAGTTTGAAATTCGGACTTTACGAAGTAAGTGTTGTAGATTTTTTAAAAGCACGAGCTACAATCTCGTGCCATCAGGGGAAAAACAATGCTATTCCCATTAATTATGCGGAGATTAATTTGTATATTTACCGCAAAAGATAAAATTTTATGGCAAGATATATCTATGAATATGATAATTGGCCTACATTCACTTGGAATGACGAGACAATCATCGTGACTTTAGGAAAAGTTCGTCATCTCCAAGGAAAAATTTTCGGTCAAATGAGTGCACTCGGATTTTCAATAAAGGAGGAAACAATTTTATCAACTTTGACACTTGATGTTCTAAAATCTTCAGAGATTGAAGGAGAATTTTTAAACCACGAACAAGTACGCTCGTCAATAGCAAAAGACTTGGATTTGAATACTCAGGTATTGTCCACTCTGATAGGAATGTCGAAGGTGTTGTAGAAATGATGCTTGATGCAACCCAACGATATGACAAGGCTCTTGATCATGAACGGATTTTTGGTTGGCATGCATCACTTTTTCCTTTCGGTTGGAGTGGAATACATAGAATCGACACTGGCTGTTATCGCAATGCCGAAATGCAAGTAGTATCAGGACCAATGGGAAAAGAAAAAGTACATTTTCAAGCTCCTTCGGCTAATGTGGTTAAAAAAGAAATGAATGTATTTTTAGAATGGTTTAATACCAAAACAAACATTGATGGAGTGTTAAAAGCTGCAATTGCGCATTTTTGGTTTATCATTATACATCCTTTTGATGACGGGAATGGACGAATTGCCAGAGCTATTTCTGACATGTTACTTGCTCGTTCAGAGGATAGTTCTCAAAGGTTTTATAGTTTGTCAAACCAAATTCTCAATGAGAAAAAGAAATATTATGAGATATTGCAAAAAGTTCAACATAGCTCTGGTGATATAACAGATTGGTTAGACTGGTTTTTAAATTGCTTACAAAGAGCATTAGAGAATACCGAAGAAATATTGAAACTTGTCCTTGTAAAAGCAGACTTTTGGGACAAGCACAAAGAAACAACTTTGAATAGTAGACAAAGACTTATTTTAAATAAAATATTCGACGGATTTGACGGAAAACTTAAATCTTCTAAATGGGCAAAGATTACTAAATGTTCAGCAGATACAGCACTTAGAGACATAAAAGATTTGATTGAAAAAGGAATTTTAAAACAAGAAGAATCAGGCGGTCGAAGTACAAATTACGAATTGGCAGAAGAATGGAGAATGCACTAGCTACAATCTCGTGCCATCAGGTTAATCTTGTAGAGAAAATTCAAAAATTTTCTCTACAATGTTTCCTTCAAAATTAATCTATTTTATTGCCTCTTTCTTTCCTAATTCAGATACTTCAGCTATCCATTTTTTCCTTTTTTCTAAAGTCGATGTTTTTATGGGAGTAAATGTAGTTACTTGTTTTGTTTTTATTCCGCAATACTTTAATGTGCCTTTAATGAGTGCATTATGAGCAGAGTTTCTATACATAAATTTGTAATACCAAATCGGAGCGTCCATTAAAGTTATGATGTGGGCTGTTTTTTTAGTCAAACATTTATCCCAATAAACCGAGTTCTCTTTGCCTTTGAATGCAAAGCCCGGAAGAAATACTCTATCTATAAATCCCTTAAGAATTGCCGGTAGGTTTGCCCACCAAATTGGGAATACAAACACCAAGTGGTTTGCTTCTGCTATCAAATCTTGAGCTTTAAGTAAATCGGGTTCTAAATCTGTTCTTTTATTGAAACCATGATGCAATATTGGGTCAAATTTTATTGCTCCTAAGTCTATTAAATTACAATTGGCTCCGGCAGCTTTTGCAGCTTCTGTGTATGCTTTAGCTAGTGCACAGCTTAGACTGTCGCTATCCGGATGCCCTGAAATTATTACTATGTTTTTCATCCTTGAATAATTTGTAAATGTGTTAATATGATAATTAATTTCTTTTAATCGTTATTACTATTAGCATGTATATTTGTTGGTTAGGATTAAGCACATTAGACCGAAAAAAAATAGAAAAATTATTATTTTGCGTGAATATAATCAAAAAATATTTTAAAATTTCTTTTTTAACGGATTAATGTATTGAAAATAAGATTAATAGAATTATTTTTTTATTTATTGTTTAAAACTTAGTCAAGTTTTAAGGTCGATATGAGTCTAATATATGCTATTTTTATGAGTCGGAAATTTAGTTACGTTTCCGATTTTTTACACATCCCAATTTTACGTTAATTATATGGCATTTACACACATACATGTGCATTCTCAGTACTCTATACTTGATGGAGCTGCAAGTATAAAATCTTTGGTTGAAAAAGCAAAAAAAGATGAAATGCCTGCCTTAGCTCTTACCGATCATGGTACAATGTACGGTATCAAAGAATTTCATGTTGCCTGTAAAAAAGCAGGAATTAAACCAATTTTAGGTTGTGAAGTTTATGTTGCAAAACGTTCGTACGATTTGCGCGATGAAAAACTTGATCGTTCAGGTCATCACTTGGTTGTATTAGCAAAAAATCATATCGGTTATAAAAATTTATTAAAACTTTGTTCCGATGCTTATATCAAAGGTTTCTATTATAGACCGCGGGTAGATAAGAAATGGTTGGAGGAAAATCATGAAGGTCTTATCATTACTACGGCATGCTTGGGAGGTGAAATACCTAAGAAAATAATGGCAAATAACATTGCAGAAGCCGAAGAGGCTGCATTGTGGTATAAGTCTGTTTTTGGCGATGATTTTTATTTTGAAATGCAAAGACATCCCAATACTGATAGTAGGTTGAAAACCGAGATTTGGGATAATCAGCAACGAGTAAATAAAGTATTGTTGGAACTTGGTAAGAAATTAAATATTAAGGTTGTAGCAACTAACGATGTGCATTTTACCAATGAAACCGATGCCGAAGCTCATGATTTGCTTATCTGTCTCAATACCGGAAAAGATATTGATGATATAAATAGAATGCGTTATACCAGACAAGAATGGTTTAAAACCACTTCTGAAATGGAAAAGCTCTTTGCCGATGTGCCTGAAGCTATTGCAAATACTCAGGAAATTGCCGATAAGGTGGAGTTTTATGAGTTAAATCATGCTCCTATCATGCCCGATTTCCCGATGCCTGAAGGTTTTACTCTTGAAGCAGATTACTTGAGGCACCTTGCTATTGAGGGTGCAAAGACACGCTATGGTGACCCTATACCTGAAAGTAATTTGGAACGAATAAATTTTGAGCTGGATACAATAATAAGCATGGGTTTTCCAGGCTATTTCCTTATCGTTCAAGATTTCATAGCAGAAGCTCGCCGTAGAGGTGTTTTGGTTGGTCCGGGTAGGGGTTCTGCTGCCGGTTCTGCTGTCTCTTACTGCTTGGGAATTACCAATATAGATCCTATTGGTTACGATTTGCTATTTGAACGATTCCTTAATCCTGATCGTATTTCAATGCCCGATGTGGATATTGACTTTGATGATGATGGTCGTCAAGAGGTGCTTAATTATGTATCAAGAAAATATGGTCAACAGCGTGTAGCCCACATTTGTACTTTTGGTACTATGGCTGCAAAATCTTCTATTAAAGATGTGGCTAGAGTACTCAAACTGCCGCTTTCGGAAGCCAACCGTTTAGCAAAAATGGTTCCTGATACTCCAAAAATTACATTGCCACAAGCCTACAAAGAAAGTAAGGATTTGTTGCAAGAAAAGGAACAGGGCGATGCTTTGGTAAAAAAAACAATTCAGTTGGCAGAAGCACTTGAAGGTTCGGTTCGGCAAACGGGTGTGCATGCTTGCGGTATTCTTATTGGTAAAAATGATCTTTGGGAGAATATTCCGCTCATGCCCTCAAAAGATGACGAACTCTATACTACTCAGTACGATGGTCATTTTGTTGAAGATATTGGCTTACTTAAGATGGACTTCTTGGGTCTTAAAACCTTGTCTATCATAAAGGAATGTTTGGTAAATATAAAAAATTCTACAGGAGAGACTATCAATATTGATACAATTCCTTTGGATGATGCAAAAACATACGAGTTATTCAGTAAAGGCGAAACAACTGCAATATTTCAGTTTGAATCTGCCGGAATGAAAAAATATCTCAAGGCTCTTAAGCCCAATAGATTGGAAGATTTGGTGGCTATGAATGCGCTTTACAGGCCGGGTCCGATGGATTATATTCCTGATTTTATTAATCGTAAACATGGAATATCAAAAATAGAGTACGACCATCCTATCATGGAGTCTTATTTGAAAAGTACCTATGGTATTACCGTTTATCAAGAACAGGTGATGCTTCAGTCTCGGGCTTTGGGCGGATTTACCAGAGGTGAGTCCGACTCTTTGCGTAAGGCAATGGGTAAGAAAAACAAGGAGCTCATGGAGCAGCTTAAGGCTAAATTTGCATCAGGTTGTTTGGCTAATCCGGAATTCATAAGTGGTTGTGAAGCTGGTAAAAAAGAGCCTCAAGTATTGATAGATAAAATCTGGAAAGATTGGGAAGCCTTTGCTAGTTATGCGTTCAATAAATCACACTCAGTTTGTTATGCCTTTATTGCATACCAAACCGGATATTTAAAAGCTCATTACCCCTCAGAATTTATGTCGGCAGTTTTGAGCAGAAACCTAGGCAATAGTGAGAACATTTCGTTCTTTATGGATGAGTGTTCGCGTATGGGCATTTCAGTTATGAGTCCGAATGTAAATAAAAGTTTGCTCTCATTTAGTGTTGGCAAAAATGGCGAAATATTATTTGGACTCGGTGCTATAAAAGGAGTAGGCGAGGGGGCTTCACAGATTATAATTGATGAACGCGAGAAAAACGGACCGTACAAAGATATTTTTGATTTTGTATCTCGGGTAAATCTAAGGTCGGTAAACAAGAAGAATATGGAGAATCTGGCTAAAGCCGGAGCTTTTGATTGTTTTGGTATAGAGCGATATAGGTATTTTGCCGAAGATATTTCAGGCAATATTTTTATTGAGACACTCATACGTTTTGGAGGTAATATGCAAAATAAAGGTGGCGGCAGCACTGCACCATCGCTCTTTGGAGATACCATTGAGGTAGAAATTCCTAAGCTGGAAATACCCATTGGTACCCCTTGGACACCTATGCAGGTGCTTGCCGAAGAAAAAGAATTGGTAGGTATTTACCTCTCTTCGCATCCACTAGATGAATATAAGGTTGAAATAATGCATTATTGCAAAACACCACTTACTAGCTTAGAAAATTTGCAAGAATTCAATGGCAAAGATGTGCGAGTTGCCGGTATGGTTAGCTCCATCAAACATGGCGAAGTGAAAGCCTCAGGCAAACCATACGGGGTGATTAAACTGGAAGATTTTAGCGGTAGTTTTGAATTTTTCCTTATGGGTAAAGATTTAGAAACCTACAGACCGTTTATGAATATTGGCGATAGAATTTCGGTATCAGGAAAAATAGAGCCTCGCTACGGAAAAGAAAGCGAATTTTCTTTAAAAATTAAAAGCATAGAGCCGCTTAGCGAAATAAAGAAAAAGATAAAAGGAATATCACTAAAAGTGAAAATTGAAGATATTAACGAGCAGTTGATAAATGAAATGAGCAGTTTTGCCGTAGATCAAAAACAAAAAGATGGTTTGGCGGTGTCTTTTCTTGTTTACAACTCGGAATCAAATATTTGGGTACAAATGCCTTCAAAATCATATAAAATGAATTTATCTAGAGAATTGATTGCTTTTCTCGATGAAACACCTATATTAGAATTTAAATTGAATTAATTATTAATAAAAATAAAAATATTATGGCACAAGCTATTACAGATTCAAATTTCGATGAATTAGTTTTAAATACAGACAAACCGGTAGTTATAGATTTCTGGGCAGAATGGTGTGGTCCGTGTAGAATGATTGCTCCAATAATTGAAGAATTGCCTAAAGAATATGCAGATAAAGCAATTATTGCTAAATGCGATGTAGATGAAAATTCTCAGATTGCCAGTAAATTCTCAATTAGAAATATTCCAACTCTATTATTTTTAAAAAATGGGGTACAAGTAGATAAACTTGTTGGAGCTGTACCTAAAGATAAAATTGTAGAAAAACTTAATGCACTTCTTTAATAATTTTATTTAAACCCTACGTTTTTATATTTAAATTAAAGAAGGAAGTTTTATATAATGCAGAGTATAAATGAATTAGTTAGCCTTCAGCAATTTGATCATTTTGAGTTACTAGCTCAACAAATTGTTGAAGGTTTTATTACCGGTATGCACAGAAGTCCGTATCATGGGTTTTCTGTTGAGTTTGCTGAACACCGTGCTTACAACACAGGCGAGTCTGTTAAGCATATAGATTGGAAACTGTATGGTAAAACCGAAAAACTGTATGTGAAACGGTACGAAGAGGAAACCAATATGCGTACACAATTGGTTATCGACACCTCGTCTTCTATGCTTTTTCCTTATATTAATAATAGTTTACAAAACAAAAGAAGTTTTGCAGCACTTTCGGCAGCAGCACTCATTCATTTGCTTATAAAACAGAGAGATGCAGTTGGCTTATCATTATTTAATGAAAAGCTAGAACTGCATACCCCTTCAAAACTTTCTAGAGTTCATATTCAGTTGCTCTATAAGGAATTAAATATATTGCTTAGAACCGAGAAAGATGCAAAAGCTCTAAATAAAGGCAATAACTTACCGCTTGTTTTGCACCAAATTGCCGATACGATTCATAAACGGTCTTTGGTCGTTATTTTTACCGATATGATTGATAATTCCAATCCCGATACACTTTTTGCAGCCCTTCAGCACCTTAAGTACAATAAGCACGAAGTTATTTTATTTCATGTGGTAGATCATGCCAAAGAATTACAATTAAATTTTGAAAACAGACCTACAAAATTCATCGATTTAGAAACGGGCGAAGTTCTCACTTTGAATCCTAATGAAATAAAAGAAACCTATAAAGTTAGGTCGCAGCAATTTGTAAAAGAGCTCACTTACAAGTGTATGCAGCATCAGATTGATTTGGTCGAAGCCGATATAAATAAAGGTTTTGAGCAGGTTCTATTGTCTTTTCTGGTGAAAAGAAATAAGTTGTATTGATTAATAGAAATAATCATTTATAGCAGTTTTGAAGTAATTTAAAATTGTCAATTTTTCAGAAATTATATCCTAGAGATTGTTTTTGAGACGATTAAAACATTTTAATTAAAACGAGGGTGGTATTATTAGAAAAAAAATTAAAAACGCTGTCCAAAAACATAAAAAAAGGAAACAAATGCTATTTAATAAAAGTAGAAGCTGTGTTTTGTATTCCAAAAAAAATAATAATTTTGTAGCAACAGCACTGCCATAATTATGATAAAATATCTCTTAATAATTTCCTTTACACTAGGTTTACTTAATCTGTTCGCACAGAAAGGTAAGTACACGCCCGTTCTTACCATAAAGCAACCGTATCATTCATATAATGCAACCGAATTTCAGGACACAAAAAAAGCATTTCAGAAAGTAAACGGACTAAAAATCTCAGATAGTCAGAAGTACTTAATCATTTCTTACGCGCAAAATCCTACCCATATAGCAGTGTATTTAGTTGGTACGTGGGAACGGGTCGGGGTATATAAAGTTATGGGAAATGGTGTAGAGATAAACAATAGCTATTTTGCCGATAATGATAAAGTACTTTATATAAAATACGACAGATTTTCTACCAAATACAAAATGATTGAGTTCAAAACCGGATATATAAAGAAAGTAAATTGCAGCAAGACACCCAAAGGCTGTATCTACGAAGAGATTACCCAAGAAACCAAAGAGGTAATGACCAATAATCGTAAATATCAGATAGAGGCATCAAAACTTGACCCAAGCGATGTTATTGTATCGGTAAAGAAATAGGAAATCAAACGCATCCATATCAGGTATTCTCAAAAAATGTAATTGAAAAAGTCGATTTTGTCTTATCTTTGGGCTTATATTTAAAATTATATGAACAAAGTTATTTTTCTTTTTCTCGGGGTTATCTTCTTTATATCTTGCGGTAGAGACAATGTTGAATATAAAGTAATGCCTCTGTCTGATATTGAAAAAATTATGTATCAGATTCATTTACATGATGCTCTTAAAGAGGTTCATAGCTCTACCATTCCTGAAGCTACGTTTTATGATTCTACTTATTATTCCGACAGTATTTTAAGTAAGTTTGAGATAGATAAAAACACGTTCATGTGGAATGTAATTTATTATTCTCAACTCGATAAAATGGATAAGGTTTATCTTAGAATTATTGATAGCTTGGAGAAAGGAAAATCGAATGTGGAAAAATTAAAATTTTTAGAAACCAATAATAATAAATAATTGTTTCAACTAAAAATTGTAAGTCATTCATTTGAACAAGAAGGCTCTGCCGATGAGGTGAAACATTCTGTTATTCATGCTTTAAGAGGAAAAGGGATGGTGTTTGTTCCTGCATCAGATTCTGAATATGGTGTGGAATCTCAGAATTTTATGTTTATCAAACATAAAGGTGTGTTTAAGTTTTCTGTGGTGAACAACTCCTTAAAAGCCGAATTTTTTCTTTCACTTGAGAGTGTTTTTAAGATTTCAATTTTTGTTTTTCTTCTTTTTGCATTTTTTTCCGCATTTTCTATTCAAGCCTATTTAATTGCTTCATTTACAGTTTCTGTAGTTCTTTTTTTGCTCGTGGTTTTCTATATGAATAACCATTTTTATAGGGTTTTCAATTTATTTAAAGTTGGTAACGATACTGCCGAAATTCTTACCGAAATGCAAATGAAGTGGATTCAAGACCCTAATCTTTGTTCGGCTTGCGGTGCTCAAGTATCTAAATATCATACATTTTGTTGTGATTGTGGGATAAAGGTAGGCGAACCAAAGCCGTTTTCACGATTTTCTTCAACCGACAGTAGTCTCAATAAAAATTATATGTATCTGAAAAAATGAGAAAAATTGCCGCTCAGTATCTTTTCACCGGTCACGATTTTATTTCTTACCCAATTATATCAGTAAGTCAAGAGGGCGAAATTATTGCTATTGAAGTGGGAATATTGCCAAACAAAGAAATTGCCGATGTGGAATTTTACAATGGCATACTTTGCCCGGGGTTTGTTAATGCGCATTGCCATTTGGAGTTGTCGCATTTGAGAAATAAGATAGCTCCACATACTGGAATTACCGGTTTTGTAAAGCAGATTATAGAGAAGCGCTCTGCCTCTCTCGATGAGGTTTCTGTTGCAATTCAAGCTGCCGATAGAGAGATGTTTAATAATGGTATTGTTGCCGTTGGCGATATTTCAAATGGCTTAGATACTGTTCATGTTAAATCTATCAGCTCTATTTATTATCATACTTTTGTAGAGGTTTTTTCGAGAGATACAAAACCCGACAATCAAGTTTTTTCAACTGCTTTTGATTTGCTCAATGAATTTAAACATGCCGATGTTGTGCCTCACGCCTCATATTCGGTATCAAATAAACTTTTTGATGCGTTGAAAGATTACTTCAGTGAATATGAAGATAGGTTGTACTCAATTCATAATCAGGAATCTGCTGCCGAAAATGCTTTTTTCTCAAGTTCTGATGGCGAGTTATATTCCTTCATAAATAAAGGCAAGAGTGCGAACGATATGAAATTCTCTGCAAATTCGGCCATAGAATTTTTGATGCAGTATTTACCGGTTAAAAACAATAAAATATTGATTCATAATACCTTTATCAGTCATTCAGATATACAAACTCTAGAAAGAAATTTCGGTGCTGATACTTTGTATTTTTGTCTCTGTCCGAATTCTAATTTGTTTATTGAAAATGTTATACCTCCTTTAGATTTGTTGCGTAGTTCGGCTTTTCCTATTTGTATAGGGACAGATAGTTTGGCTTCTAATTATACTTTGTCTGTTCTTGATGAATTGAAAGCCTTATCTGCTGCTTTTCCTCATGTACCATTGAAGGAATTACTCACGTGGGCTACTTATAATGGGGCTAAGGCATTAAAGGTAGATTCTTTGTTTGGTGAGGTTACCGTGGGGCGAAAACCCGGACTGATTCTGTTGGAGAATGTCGATTTGAATAGTTTGCGTTTAAACAATTCTACAGGTGTTAGAAGAGTTATTTAAAATATTTTTTAATTTTGAAATAAAAAAATCATGTTTTCAGGAATTGTAGAAGAAGCTGCCACTGTTGTAGCAATTGAAAAAGAGCAAGAAAATGTACATTTTACGGTCACTTGCGGATTTGTATCTGAACTTAAAATAGACCAGAGCATAGCTCATAATGGTGTTTGTCTTACGGTTGTGAAAAAAACTGCCGACTCATATACTGTTACCGCTATTAAAGAAACCTTGTTGAAATCAAATTTGGGTTTTCTAAAGGCTGGCGATAAAATAAATCTGGAGCGCAGTATGCTTATGAACGGTCGCCTCGACGGACATATAGTTCAAGGTCATGTAGATCAAACGGCAACTTGTAGTAGTGTTGTTGAAGCCGATGGTAGTTGGTATTTTACGTTTGAATACGAACCTTTACAATCAGACTATATTACTGTAGAAAAAGGCTCTGTATGCGTGAATGGTGTAAGTCTTACGGTTGTAAATTCACAGGCTAAATCTTTTCAAGTAGCAATTATTCCTTATACGTATAATTTTACCAATTTCCATCAGATTAAAAAAGGAACAGTTGTTAATTTAGAATTCGATATTATTGGTAAATACGTTTCGAGATATATTTCGGCTCTGAAAAAATAGTATTGATTATTTATTTCATAATTCTTTATTACAAACAATTTAAAAGCATTTTAAGTGAACATTAGAAGTCTTTTTTCAGATTTCTTTTTATTGTTTTTCCCTGATTTCTGTGAAGCCTGCAATAGTGTTTTACTTAAAGGCGAAAATGTAATATGTACTAAATGTTTGCATGATTTGCCGCGTACTCGTTATCATAATTTTTCCGATAATAAAATATCTTTGTTATTCTGGGGCAGAGTGCCGTTTGCAAAGGCAACGGCGTTTATGTTTTATCGGAAAGATTCTCGTTATGCTGAGCTGTTTCATAAACTCAAATACAATTCTAAAAAGAATATTGGTGTTTTGCTAGGAGAAATGTTTGCAGTTGAGCTGCAAGATTCACAATTTCTCGCTGATATTGATATTCTTTTGCCGGTACCCTTGCACAAAAAAAGATTGAAAATTAGAGGTTACAATCAAAGTGAAGTAATTGCTCTAGGAATGCAAAAGAAATGTACACTCTCTATAGATGTTACTAGTATTAAGAGAGTTGTCTATAATCTAACGCAGACAAAGAAAAATAAAGAATCGAGATTTACCAATGTTAGTAATATTTTTAGTGTGGTAGATGTTGCATCGCTAGCAAATAAACATGTGTTGGTTGTCGATGATATTGTAACTACCGGAGCTACACTTGAATCTTTTATCCATGAAATAGAAAAGATTCAAGGAATTAAAATTAGCATAGCTACAGTTGGTATTGCAGAATAATAAATGTTTTTGATGTGAGATTTTACTCTCTCTTGAATGTTACAAATGTTAAAAATATTATCTTTGTGTATTAAAACTATATTTATATCATGAAGTATCAGGTAGACGAGAGAGGGTATTATGGAAACTTTGGAGGTGCATATATTCCCGAACTTCTTTTCAAAAACATAGAAACACTTAAAGATAATTATCTGAAAATTATAGAATCAGATAGCTTTCAAAAAGAATATAAAAGACTTTTACAACAGTATGTAGGTCGACCTACGCCGCTTTATCCTGCAAAAAGACTTTCTGAAAAGTACAATACCAACATTTTTCTCAAAAGAGAAGATTTAACACATACCGGAGCTCACAAAATAAATAATACTATAGGGCAAATACTTATAGCAAAAGCTTTGGGCAAAACGAGAATAATTGCCGAAACCGGAGCCGGACAACATGGTGTTGCTACTGCTACCGTTTGTGCCCTTATGGGTATGGAGTGTGTTGTTTATATGGGCAAAATAGATGTAGAGAGGCAGATGCCAAATGTGAGAAAAATGCAAATGCTTGGAGCAAAAGTAGAGCCCGTTATATCTGGTAGTATGACCTTGAAAGATGCTACTAATGAAGCCATAAGAGATTGGATTAATAATGCTGAAAATACATTCTATATAATTGGTTCTGTTGTTGGTCCACATCCGTATCCTGATATGGTTGCCCGTTTGCAGTCGGTTATAAGCGAGGAGATTAAAGTTCAACTTAAAGAACTGACCGGTAAAGACAAGCCCGATTATATTATAGCTTGTGTAGGTGGTGGAAGCAATGCTGCCGGAGCTTATTATCATTTTGTTGAGGATGAATCGGTAAAACTTATTTCGGTTGAAGCTGCCGGACATGGTGTTGATTCCGGAGAAAGTGCAGCTACTACCGTGCTTGGTAAGGTTGGTGTGATACATTCGAGCAAAACCTTACTCATGCAAACAGATGATGGTCAGATTATTGAGCCATATTCAATTTCTGCCGGACTCGATTATCCTGGTATTGGCCCTTTTCATGCCCATTTGTTCGAGACAAAGCGTGCTACAGTGTTAAATGCTACCGATAAAGAGGCGTTAACCGCAGCTTTTATGCTTACCAAGTTAGAAGGAATTATACCTGCTCTAGAATCTTCTCATGCTCTTGCTGCTTTAGAAAAAATCAAGTTTCAAAAAGACGATGTAGTTGTGGTAAGTCTTTCTGGTAGAGGCGATAAAGATATGGAAACATATCTAAAATATATAGATACTTACAAGTAATTTAGACTTTACATTTGCACAGAGCTTTTGTGCAAAAACCTATAATAGTATAGATAATGAATAGAATAAACGCATTATTTCAAAAAAAGAAGAAAGATATTCTTTCAATATATTTTACTGCCGGACATCCTAAGTTAAATCAAACAGCGGTTATTATTAAAGAACTAGAAGCCTCTGGTGTCGATTTGATTGAGGTTGGAATGCCTTTTAGCGATCCCGTTGCCGATGGTTTGGTTATACAGCAGAGTAGTGCCAAAGCTTTGGAAAATGGAATGACTGTAAATTTACTGTTTGAACAGTTGGAATCTATCAGAAAAGAAGTGTCTATTCCTCTCATCCTCATGGGGTATTACAATCCTATAATGCAATATGGCGTAGAACGATTTATTGAAAAATGCAGCAATATTGGTATCGATGGGGTTATCATTCCTGATTTGCCTCTTTTTGAATACAAATTACATTACAAAGAAATTTTTGATAAGCACAATATAAAATGTATATTCTTGGTTGGTCCGGATACTACCGATGAAAGAGTTCGTGAAATTGATAACTCGAGCGATTCTTTTATTTATGTTGTATCATCGTCGGCAACCACCGGAATAAAAACCGGATTTTCCGATTCGCAAATTTCATATTTCGCTAGAATAGCTGCTTTTAAATTGAAAAATCCAATCCTTATCGGCTTTGGTATTTCTGACAATAGCACCTATTCCAAAGCTTGTGAATATGCTAATGGAGCAATAATAGGAAGTGCCTTTGTAAAAGCTGTTTCCGCAGATCCGAATGTACATACAAGTGTAACTAAATTTATTTCAGCCATTAAAGGAAAATAATATAGTGAAAGTAGCAATAGTAAAATATAATGCAGGTAATATACAATCGGTAAGCTATGCGCTTAATCGTTTGGGAATAACTCCCATCATTACAGACGATGTAAATGAATTACAGACAGCTGATAAAGTTATTTTCCCCGGTGTAGGCGAAGCTCGTGCTGCAATGGATTATCTAAATGCAAAAGGTTTAGTACCTGTGCTTAAATCATTAAAACAGCCATTTTTGGGTATTTGTTTGGGTATGCAGCTTATGTGTAATCATAGCGAAGAGCGTGATGCTGAATGTCTTGGAATATTTGATGTGCAGGTTAAAAAATTTCCGGCATTAGAAAAAGTGCCGCACATGGGTTGGAATACTATTCATAGTTTACAATCAAAATTGCTTACAGATTTACCCGAGAATGCTTACATGTACTTTGTGCATAGTTATTATGCCGAAATTTGTCCTGATACTATCTGTAGTTGTAATTATATTCTTGATTTTTCTGCCGGTTTGCAAAAAGATAATTTTTTCGCATTTCAGTTTCACCCCGAAAAAAGTGGAACTGATGGTGAACAAATACTTAAAAATTTCATCAATATATAATATTTTCTAAAAAAATTAGTTATTTAGCATAAGTGAATAAAAAAAAAACGGTGCAAAGAACCTTTAAAACAATAATACTGCTATTAAGTTTGGTTTTCATTTTAGTTTCGTGTTCAACAAAAAAGAATACGGCTATTACGAGAGCCTATCATAATCTTACTGCTCATTATAATGTGTATTTTAATGGTAATGAGGCTTATAAAGAGGGCGTTAAACTAGTAGAAGAAACACACAAAGATAATTATGGTAAAATATTACCTGTTTTTATCCATTCAGACAAAGAGGCATTAGCTGCTGCTAGCGCTAAAATGGATAGAGCAATAGAAAAGTCATCAAAGCTTATTTTGTTGCACTCAATTACGGTAAAACCAAAACTGCCTAGTGGTCAAATGTCTGACAAACAACGTGTTTTTTATGCAAAAAAAGAATATTGCAATTGGGTAGATAATGCTTATTTTTTAATGGGCAAATCTTATTTCTATAAGCAAGATTACTATAATGCTACCAAAAACTTCGAATATCTTGCCACTGAATATAAAAATGAACCTATTCATTTCGATGCAATGCTTTGGATGGCGTTTACTAAAGCAGAATCTGGCTTCTATGAAGATGCACGCATTGTACTAGATATGATGTTGCAAGAAGAAAAGCCCCTCAGTCCACAAATGAATTCTGATATATATGCAGTTTATGCCGATACATATATCAAAGAATCAAATTTTGTTCTCGCCCCTGATATGCTCCAAAAGGCAATAGAATTCACAACAAACAAAAAGAAAAAAAGAAGATATATTTATATTTTAGCGCAACTGCATCAAATAAATAAATTAAAAACAAAAGCTGCCGAATCTTATGAGTTGGTGCTTGGAATGAACCCTTCTTATGAAATGGCATTTAATGCTAAAATAAATTTAGCAACTTCATTTGATAATAATTCCGGAAATAGCGATTACGTGCTTAAAATGCTTAAGAAGTTATTGAAAGATTCTAAAAATAGTGAGTTTCAAGATCAAATATATTTTGCAATGGCAAATATATATAGTGAAAAAGGAGATGTTGAGAATGCTTTTAAATATTATAAACTTTCTATAAAAAAGGTAACCGTAAATACAGAACAGAAAGCTCTTGCCTATTTGGCTTTGGGTGAAATCTATTATAATGACAAAGATTATATTAGTTCGCAACCATATTACGATAGTTGTATGAGTTTCTTGCCTACAGATTATAGAAACTATAGTATGGTAAAAGAAAGAAGTTCTAATTTGAATGAATTAGCCAAGAATTATAATATTGTAAAAGAACAAGACAGTTTGCAGAATATTGCAAAAATGCCTGTTAAAGAGAGAAATGCTATCATTAATTTTAAAATTGCAGAATACCAAAAGCAGGTTGAAGCTGAAAAATTGCAAAAAGCAGAAAGCGACAAGAATTCAGCCCTTTTTGCGCAAGATTTTGGCGTGAATAATAATAATGTAGCTGGGAAATTTTATTTCTACAATGTAACACTTTTGAATTTAGGAAAAACCGAATTCGTTAAGAAATGGGGCGACAGACCACTTGAAGATAATTGGAGAAGAAAAAACAAATCAAAAACAACAATACTTGATTTAGAAGAAGAGGCCGATTCGGTTGCCGATGAACCTGTTGTTAGTAATAAGGCTAGTGCAGCATATTACTTACAGAATATTCCTCTTACCGATTCTTTAATGCTTAAATCTAATAAGCTCATAGAAGAGGCTTTGTTTCAGCTAGGTGCTGTTTACATGAATAAATTCGACTTGCTCAATGAAGCTATTGCCGCTTATGAGGATTTGGTTAAGCGTTTCCCTTCAAGCGAATACATGTCTATGGTGTATTATTATCTACATGTGTTGTATGACAAAAATAATGACCCTGTTAACGCCGAAAGATGTAAAAATTATGTAATGAAAAATTTCCCTGAATCGGTTTTTGCAAAAGCACTTTCAGACCCAAATTATTTAAAAGAGTATAGAAAAAATGAAATTTTAGTAGATAAGTTATATAGAACTACTTATATAGCTTATATGAATAACGAGTATAATACTGTTTTTGCAAATGTATCTGAAGCAAAAGAAAAATATAAAGATTCATATTTATTGCCTCGTTTTGATTTGCTTTCAACATTAGCAAATGGAAAAATATCGAGTCTGTCAAAGTTGAAATTAGATTTAATAGAATTTACAAAGAAGTATAAGTCAGACTCTGCCGCGGTATTGGCTCAGCGCATTATTGACTATATAGAAGATCCTGCCGTTGATAGTATGCTTAATGCCGCAGCCGCAGCTGGTGCAACAGGTAGTGAAATAGCTTCTGAATATAAACCAATTCAGAATGAGCCTGAAATATATTTCTTTAAGGAAAACACCAAGCATTTTTATGTAATAGCTGTTAAAAATGAAACAGCATGGGTGAATCGATTGAAATTTAACTTGATTAACTTCAACTTAGATTATTTTAGTAATTTCAATTTCGTTGTAGAAGATAAATCCCTAAGTGGCAAGGTCGCGTTGATTCTTATTCACTCTTTAGCAGATGCGGGTCAAGCTCTGAATTATATAGATTTGGTGAATCTTAGTGCCGAGATATTTGAAGGTGTAGATCGAAAAAATATTGAGCATTTTGTAATTGATGAAGCCAATTATAATACTATGCTCAAAGAAGGAAATACTATAAGATATTTAGAATTTTACAGAGAAAATTATTTGAGATAAATTTAATTTTCTAACAATTATTAAATGTCTATTAGTTAAGAATTTTGTTCCCAATTAAATCCTGTCAGGGATTTAGTTTCTTATTTTGATTTGACTATATGTCAAAAAAAAAAAATCATATAGATTCCGACCAAGTTGTAACACCATAAATTTTACTTAATTAGAGATTAAAATCAACAGATGAAAAGCATAAATATACTTTGGGCCGATGATGAAATTGAAATGTTAAAGCCTCATATTCTTTTTTTGGAAGCTAAAGGATTTAATGTAGAGGCTGTAAATAACGGATCTGATGCTATAGAAAAAGCAAAAGAGAGGAATTTCGACATCATATTTCTCGACGAACAAATGCCCGGTATCAGTGGCTTAGATGCCTTGGCTGCCATTAAAGCTGCGAAGCCTGCAATTCCGGTTGTAATGATTACCAAAAGTGAAGCCGAAGAAATTATGGAGGCTGCTATTGGCTCAAAAATTTCAGACTTTTTAATAAAGCCGGTTAACCCTAATCAGATATTGCTTTCGATTAAAAAAAATCTTGATGGCAAAAAACTCATTTCAGAAAAAACTACATCTACTTATCAGGTTGAGTTTTCTAAATTGGGCATGGCTATAAATGATGCACAAACTTTTCAGGAATGGGTTGATGTATATTCTAAAATTATTTATTGGGAACAGCAATTAGATAAGCTGAACGATAATACTATATATGACATACTCACTACACAAAAACAGAAGCAAATAATTATTTCTGTAAATATGTAGAGAATAATTATTTAGATTGGTTGAATGTAGATGACGATGACAAACCCATGCTTTCTCCTAGTTTGGTTAAAGACGTGCTTATGCCTCGATTGAAGAAAGGTGAAAAATTGCTTTTTCTACTTGTAGACAATCTCAGGTTAGATCATTGACAATTTAAAAACCTATCTAGACGATTTCTACACAACCATTTCCGATGAGGTTTATTGCAGTATCTTACCTAGTACTACGCAATATTCAAGAAATGCAATTTTTGCTGGCTTGATGCCGCTAGAAATAGAGAAAAAATTTCCGCAATATTGGAAAAATGATACCGACGAGGGTACAAAAAACATGTATGAGGAAGATTTGTTTTTGGCTCAACTCAAAAGACTTGGTTTCGATGAAAAGGTGTATTTGAAAAATTCACAGCAGTTACTTCAGGAAAAAAAGTAAGCGAAAGATTAGACAGAATTCTTTCTAGCAAGTTATCGGTTATCGTTTATAATTTTGTTGATACCCTTTCTCATGCTCGTACCGAAATGGAAATGCTTAAAGAACTTGCATCTGATGAGAAAGCTTATAAATCGCTTATTGTGTCTTGGTTTTCGCACTCACCACTTTTTGATTTATTAAAAGAAGTGTCAAAAAACAACATTACACTTATCGTTACTACCGATCATGGTTCTGTAAAAGTTTCTAATCCGGAAAAAATTGTTGGTGAAAAAAATATAACCACAAATTTGAGATATAAGCAAGGTAAAAATCTTGACTATAATAAAAAGACAGCTTTTACAATAAACAACCCCAAAGAAGCATTTTTACCAATAGAAATGTCTTCAAACAAGTATGTTTTTGCAAAAAAGAACGATTTTTTCGCATATCCAAATAATTATAATCACTATGTTAAGTATTATAAAGATACTTTTCAACATGGGGGTATATCTATGGAAGAGTTATTAATACCAATAGCAGTTCTGAAGAGTAAATAATTTAGAATTATGAATTTATTAATTGAAGATATTAGCAAAATAGATAGCGTAGCTGAGCAATTTCTCAAGGAAATAGGAGAAGCGAAGGTTATAGCTTTTTACGCCGGAATGGGTGTGGGGAAAACTACATTTATTAAGTCACTATGCGAAAAATTGTCGGTTGTAGATACTGTAACTAGTCCTACATTTGCAATTATAAATGAATATTACACCCAGAGTAATGAGGTGGTTTATCATTTTGATTTTTACAGAATTAAAATGATAAAAGAAGTTGTTGATTTAGGTATTGACGATTATTTTTTCAGTGGTAATTTTTGCTTCATTGAGTGGCCCGAGAAGGTAGAGCAAGTTTTACCGGAACACACTCTTAGAGTTGAAATTACAGAATCGCCAAACGGTAACCGAATTATTTCTTTGAAAGATTTCTCTAATTGAAATAAAAATATTATTATTTCAATTTTTGTCTTTAATGCTTTTGTAATGAAAATTCATGAATTTTCTCCGCAAGAAATGCTCAAATATTGAAACACATAAAAATAAACATTCATTATCTTTTCTGATTTTCGTATATTGCAAAATAATTATCATAAATATTTATTTTCAATAGCATGGGAACTATTACAAGTCAGTTTACTTTTGGTAATGTAGGATTGTTGCCACAAGAAGAGAAGTTGGAGCTGCAAACAGAAAAAAAACGGCTAACTATTGGTCTACCCAGTGAAACCGATGAAAATGAAAGCAGAATAGCTTTGACGCCGCAGGCAGTTGAAATACTTGTAAAGAATAAATATACCATTATAGTAGAATCTGGTGCTGGTAAAAGAGCCAACTATACAGATATGATGTATAGCGAAGCCGGAGCTATAATTACAGAAACAAAAGCAGAAGCCTATCAGTGCGATATTTTGCTTAAGGTAGCACCTTTCAATCCTGACGAAATTGCTCTTGTAAAACCTCGTCAAACCATTATATCTTCATTTATCGTAAATGAGCAAGGTGAGGAATCTATAAAAGGACTGATACAAAAGAAAGTCAACGCTGTTGGTTTCGAATATATGAAGGAGTTGAATGGCAACTACCCTGTTGTAAGGTCATTGTGTGAAATAGCTGGAAATATTTCAATTATGGTAGCGGCTGAATATCTAAGCACTGCAAATAGCGGGAAAGGGGTGCTTTTGGGAGGTGTAACTGGAATTAGTCCTACAGAGGTTGTAATTCTGGGAGCTAATACTGCTGGAGAATTTGCTACCCGTACCGCACTTGGCATGGGAGCTACTGTAAAAATTTTCGATGATTATTTGCATAGACTTACCGAATTGCAACAGCATCTCGGGCAACGAATTTTTACCTCCAATTTTCATCCTAAAGTGCTTAAAAAGGCTTTGTCATCGGCAGAAATTGTTATTGGTGCAATTCAACTGGTAGAACAAGATAATGCTTTTTTTGTAACAGAAGATCTTGTGAAAGCCATGAAACCAGGCTCAATAATTATTGATTTGAGCATTGATCAAGGTGGTTGTTTCGAAACTTCCCGATGCACTACTCATAAGAAACCTATTTATAAAAAACATGGGGTGATACATTACTGTGTGCCTAATATAACCTCACGTGTTGCAAGAACATCATCTATTGCACTTAGTAATATTTTTCTTCCTATATTGCTTAGAATGGGCGAAGTAGGTGGCTTTTCTTCTTATCTAAAACATGATTTTACTACGAGGCAAGGCGTGTATTTATATAATGGAATTCTAACCAACAGTTATATAAGTAAGTACTTCAATATTCCGTACAAAAATATTGATTTGCTCATGGCTGCGTTTTAAAAGATGTCAGATAATGAGTAGTTTACGTGCTTAGATGTGTTTGTTTTCGTTCAATGAAATACAGGCTGTAAGCTAGTGATTGGTGATTTATGTATACAATTAGAATGATTCATTTAATTGATTTTGTGATTTAATTAGATAGTTTTTATGCTAGTTTCATGTATATAATTTGTAATTTTAAAACCTTATTAAACAAAACTTTATAACAGCACTTCGTTTTTATGCAAAAGAAAATTGTATTAATTGTCTTTATTATTTGTAGTATCGGAATATTAATTCTGTTGTTTTTATATTTCAGCAAAGACAGACAAGTAGTTCAATCGCCTGTTTTTAAAGCAATTCCTCTTAATACTGTATTGGTTTACGAGATAAAAAATATTGGCGATTTTATAAATCTAGAAGACAAAGACAATAAAATATTCAAGGAATTAATAAATATTCCAAGTGTTGCAGAATTAAATAATACCATTAGATTTATTGATTCTCTGTTTGTTGCCTCGGGTAAGATGCAGTCTATTTATGAAAAAAATCTATTCATAACCAATAATTTACTTGGACAGAAACAATCTGAATATCTTTTTTTGATACCTATTGATTTACAAAATGAAAAAGCACTTTATGAAAATTTTATATTAAGTTCGCTCGGAGAGAAAGCAGAAGTAAAACGAAAAGAATATGAGAAGGAAACTATCTATGAAATTGCTCTTTATGACAGTAAGTATAGTTCTTTTTATTTTTCTTTCATCGATGGGGTGCTTCTTCTAAGTTTTTCATCAGTTATTATTGAAACATCTATTAGACAAATAGCTTCTGATGTGTCATTGTTGCAAGATGAAGCATTTTCAAGGGTAAACAGTACAGCAGGCGAGAATATTGAGGTGAATGTTTATGTTAATATGAAATTGTTGCCTACTTTTTTTAGTTCTATAACCAATAAAGAAACTGCCAAATTTCTAAAATCAATAAAATCATTAGGAGCTTGGGCCGAGTTTGATGCTAATATCAAATCAGGTTCATTATTATTAAATGGTTATGCTGCAATTCAAGGTGATAAAGATTATTTGAAAATATTTATCAATCAAAGTCCTGTAAGCTTGGAAATTGCAGAAGTGCTTCCTGCCACAACTGCCACATTTTGGGCCATTGGAATAGACAATCCTGAAACGTTTAGAAGCGATTATGAAATGTATCTGAGAAACAACCTCTTGTATGATACTTACTTAAGTGATTTGAAAAAGCTCAGTACTCATTTACAGTCTGAAGGAAGTGCCGATGTGGCTATCAACGATGTTCTTTTCGATATTCTTGATAAAGAAATGGCAATGGTTTTTGCCAATGTTTCAACGTTAAAAACCAATGAGAATACCTATGCAGTAATGAAGGTAAAAAGTCAAGGTATTGCAAAAGAGAAATTGGTAAACATTATAAATTTATATTGTGAAAAAAGTAAACTTTCTTTTGAAACCTTTGTTTCGGAGTTTAAACTTTCGGAAGATGTTGCCTATAAAATATATAAAATGCCGGTACTAAATATTCCTTATTATGTATTCGGTAGCTTTTTCAAAAATGCTAGAGCAGAGTACTTTGCCCTTGTCGATGATTATTTAGTTTTTGCAAATACAGAGAAATCGCTTACACAATTTATTCACGACTATGAACTAAAAAGAACCTTAGTGCATGACGAGAATTTTAATGATTTCACAAGCAATCTGAGTTCAAGTTCAAATTTTTATTTTTATTCTGATTGTGCAAAATCTTTCGGGATTTACGAGAGCTTTTTGAATGAAGACATGCAGGCTGCTTTAGATCAGAATAGAAATACTTTTCAAAAGTTTCAAGCGGTTGCATATCAGTTTAGTTCGTCAAATGGAATGTTGTATTCAAACGTATATTTAAATTACAATCCGATAGTTGAAGATAAGCCACATACGGTTTGGGAGAGCTATTTAGATACGAGTATAAACTTTAAGCCAAAACTGGTTGTAAATCATGTAACTAAAGAGAAAGATATTTTTGTTCAAGACGAAGCAAATACCATTTATTTACTCAACAAAACGGGCAGAATACTTTGGAAAAAAGAAATAAAAGAAAAAATTAATAGTCAGATTTTTCATGTAGATTTCTATAAAAACAAAAAATTCCAATTAGTTTTTTCGACCAAGAATTATATTTATGTGGTTGATAGAATTGGTAATTTTGTAGAGCATTATCCATTGAAACTTGAATCAGAATCTACAGCAGGAATTTCTGTATTTGATTATGACAATAATAGAGATTACAGAATGCTTATTCCTTGTGCTAATAAGAAAGTTTATTTGTTTGATATTTCTGGAAAGATTATTAGTGGTTGGGCTGCACCATCTACAGAATCGGTAGTTGTGGAGTCTATTCAGCACTTCAAAGTCAATGATAAAGACTATATTGTGTATGCCGACGATATGAATACCTATATACTAAACAGAAGGGGCGAGCAACGTATTAAGGTAAAAGAAAGATTTGAAAAATCGGTAAATAATTTTTTTATTTATAATAGTAAATCTGCTAAAAACGAAGACAGAATTGTAACTACCGATAAAAACGGAACGGTTAAGTATATATATTTTGATGGCAAAGTTGAAACTTTTGAAATAAAGAAATTTCCTGAATATCACCATTTTGAGTTAAGAGATTTTAATTCGGACGGAGTGAGTGATTTCGTTTTTGTGTATGATAAGAAAATGGAAGTATACGATATAAACCGAAAAATGATGTTTGATGTAAAATTTAAAAATAATATTACAGCACGTCCGGTATTTTACGATTTTTCGGCAACCGACCTCAAAACCGGCATTGTCGATAATGTTGATGAGTTGATATATTTAATTAATAAAGACGGTTCATTTTATGAAGGATTTCCGTTGAAAGGACGTACTTTGTTTAGTGTAGGTAATCTATTTGATTCAAAATCAAATTTTAATTTGATTGTTGGAGGAAATAATAATTATATATACAACTATGAAGTAAAGTAAATAAGAATACGATTGAGCATGTGTCAATTTTTAAAAACACGTCTTTTCTAGTAATGTAACAGCAAGACAACTAGATTGATAATAGAATTGATAGTAATAAAGACAACTTAGATTAACTAAAATAATAATTGCCGTACAAGATGTATGATTTATAATTTCGTGTAGAAATTGAAATTCAGCTTGTTTGTTCGTGCATTTATAGAAAACATTTTTTAGAAATTTTATTAAACTTCGATCAAAAGAATGCATATCTCATATTAGAGTGTTGTTTTCTTTATTTGAACCTTTTGGAGTTATTTTAATACTATTATTATATATAGTTGAAACATTTTTTATTATTCAATAACTGAGAGTAATAAAAGACGTTTCATCTGGTAGGTAAAAACAATAAAAAAAGAAAACAGATGAAACTTAATAAGTATTTTAAACATTGGCTACCATTTGTAGTAATGTTTATAGTCATGAGCATATCATGTGCAAAAGATAAATTTGATTTGAAAAAACTTTCGGGTGATGTTTTGTGGAATCCTGACTTAGCTGTACCTGTTGCATTTGGCAAACTCACTATGAAGGACGTGCTTACAGAAAAGCAAGATACGGTGCTTTATATTAACCGTACCGATGTTGATCAAGCTGGTGTTTTGTATGACAAATCTGATGAGCAGATAATTAAAATTGTCTATTCAATAGATTCGGTTTTCAATTTCAAAGAATATCTGAAGCTTCCAACAATTGACCCATATTCCTTTCAAATAAAGTTGAAGCCATTATTAATAAATGACTTTAATTGTATCTCTGCAAATACCTTTGGCGATTTGTTGACCGACAATTTTAGTCTGGCCGATCAGAATTATTATACTGCTAAAATTGCTACGGGTGTAAATGAAAATTATTCTGAAAATCAAGCATTGAGTACCTCTGTACATACCTTGCCAAGTCATGCATCTGTTGATTGGGCTATTTTTTCTGATGGAACTATAGAAGTAACTGCTTTTAATGAGTTTGCAGTTCCTGTGCAATTCTCTTACGATCTTTATACAGATTACAAGAATAATAGAACATTAGTTGCTAAGTTCGATTTTACTAAAGATACTGTTACCGCATTGCCATTTTGGTTGCAACCTGGCAAAAAAGAGTTGCGAAGAGTTAAGTTGAGTAATGTTTTGGTATCTAGTAAATTAGATTATGAATTGACTAATTTAGTTTATGGTGCTGCAAATGGAGTGTTGTTGAAATCACAGGATTCGCTCAAGTTTGATATGATTATAAAAGATGTAGAAGCGGTAAAAGGTAAAGCTAATCTTCCTTTTCAAATATTGTCTGTTGATACAACTCATTTTTTTACCGTACACGAACACAATAAAGATAAGCAACTTTATAATATTGACGTAAAGCAAGGAGCAGTAGATTATAGTGTATCTACAAATATAAATAGTGGAGTAAGTGTTTCTCTTTCTTTGCCAACTACTCAAAAAGATGGATTGCCTGCTAGCAAAACCATTGAATTACTGAGTAATACTTCTGCTTCCGGCAAATTTGATTTAACGGGTTATGCAATGGATTTAACAAAAAATCCTGCTGTACACTACAATTCATTACCTGCAAATTTGAAGTTTGCAATCAGCTCCGATGGTACGAATAATTTTATAGATTTTGATACCTCTAAAGTTGTTTCATTTTCTTTTTCCAATAGCGATTCGCTTACTTTTTCTTATATGGGAGGTTTTTACAATTTTGATACAATTTTAATTGATTATGATTCGGTTGCATTTGGTTTAGATGAAATATTGGACGACTATTTTGAGGGCGAAATTGTTTTTACAGAACCCGAAATTAAACTCGTTTATGATAATGCAATGGGTATTGAAGGAATTATAGACCTCGACATTACTGCATACGATAGCGATATGAACTCTAAAAAATTATTTGATTCAGGTGATAATATTTTCCACATAAATGCTCCTGCAAACAAAAATGATGTAATTCCGAAAGTTAATGAAATAGTCATTGATAAGAAAACTTCAAATATTGTTGATATGTTTAGTTTTCTGCCTAATTCACTTCATTATAGTGGTCAGATTCTGTTAAACAGAAAGTATGAAAATAATACTATCACATATTTAGATACAACAGGTATTTCTGCAAATCCAAGAGATATTAATTTCGTAACCGATCATGAAGCTGCCAATCTCAAAATAGAAGCAGGTTTACCGCTTATTTTTTATATGAAAAATCTTATTCTTCGTCAAGATTTTGAAATAGGTATACTTAAAGATGTTAAAGAAATAGAACGTTTAAGAGTATACTTTAATACAAAAAATGGTTTCCCAATAGATGTTAAAGTTACTGTTAAAATGCTTGATACCACTTTGGCTCCTGAAATTCAAGAACTCGGTGTGCTTGATATGTACGTTGTGAAAGCTGCATTGGCCGATTCAAGAGGAAAGGTTGCTAAGGGTGTTACTATGGAACATACCGAGGAAAAAATTCTTACAAGAGAAGAGGGGAATCTTGATTTAGATAAGTTTACACAGATGAATAAATTGCGAGTGGAGATTACACTTAATACAGATAAGGCTCAAGATGAAATTCCAATTTCAATTTATACCTACTATGGCATAGAATTTAAAATGGCTGTGGACGCCAAGTTTTCCTACCTTTTTAATATAAAAAAAAATAAAGAATAGTTCTGTGTCCTTTTAAACCGAAGACTTATGAGAAAAATTATATACATAACCATCATCTTGATGTTATTTGTTGCAAAGATTTATGGGCAACACGAAAACACGCTCTACTTTATGGATAGAGTGCCTCAACAACATTATCTAAATCCGGCACTTACGCCAGATTGTAAATGGTGGATAGGTGGACTTATAATACCTGTTGTTGGTCAGTTGCCTCCTCCTTTGCATCTTGATCTCAATTTACCCTTAGACTATAACGATTTAATTTATCCTGGGTCTGGTGATTATGCTGACTCATTAGTCACTTTCCTTCATCCAAGCCAAGATGTAAATACTTTTTTAGATAAATTATCAAAAAATAATTATACAACTTTGGAATATCACCTTAACTATCTGTTTTTTGGTTTGAGAATTAAGAAAAAAGCTTTTATTACCCTTGATGTTTCTGATAGAATGTATGCTCATGTAAATATTCCAAAAGATGTTTTTAGTTTGGTTTTAACAGGAAATGCAATTGAACGTGATGCTAATTTAAGCGGCTTAAGTTTTAATCTTAATTATTATAGAGAATTTGCTTTAGGATTTAGTTATGTCCTATCAAAATATTCGAGAGTGGGAGTTAGGGGCAAGTTTCTTATGGGCGTTGCAAACATAAATACTGCAAAATCTGATATTATGTTAAACACTGCCGAGACGGTGAATGATCTTTCGCTGAAAGCAAATTATCAAATAAACACTAATTTTCCAATAGAATCTGTTTCATTCGATGAATCAGGGAAATTTATTGAAGAAATAGAATTTCAAAATTTCGATTTTCAAAATTTCGATTCCGTAAAAAATTTTATTGTGAATGATTTTGCATTACCTAAAAACTATGGTTGGTCTGTTGATATAGGGTTGAAAGGTGATTGGAATAGTGAATTGTCATATTATGTTAGTGCGGTTGATATAGGAAGTATTAAATGGTCGAAGAATCCTAGTAACTTTAGTTTAGAAGGCGATTCTGCTTTTATTTTCAAAGGGATAGAACTCAGATCATTAAAACTTGATTCTTTAAAGTTTCCTGATTTAAATGAAATTTTAGAAGATACCTATCTTACTTATTCTCAAAATGCATATAGAACATGGTTGCCTTTTAAAATATTTGGAGGGTTACGATATAAATTAACTAGAAGAATAAGCTTGGGAGTGCTTGCTAGATTCGAAAAGCTTGATAAAAGTTGGCTTAATGCTTATACCGGATCTTTAAATTTTAATATGTTCCGATTTGGTAACATGAGTTTGAGTTATTCATATAATAATAAGGTTTGGAATAATATAGGCTGGGCTTATACCATAAGGTTTGGTGCTTTCCAATGGTATGTTATAGGTGAAAATAAAATTGGCTCAAGATTATTCCCTGATAAAACTCGTAATATTGGATTCCGATTTGGTTGTAATCTAGTATTCGGGCGTGGTGGAAAGAAGAAAGGAAAACAAGGCGATTTGCCTTTGCTTAATACTCTATAAAATTTATTTTTTATAGCTACTTCTGAAGGTTTTTTTGAAAACAGGCATACTTCTTTTATTGCCCCATAGTTTAGAAAATAATCTAGAAAACGCAGCATTTTTCAAACGCTGTCCGATAGTCATAAAAATTGGATGTTTCATGAAAAACGTGAAGCTACTGATGCTTAGTTTTTCAATATTTACTATTGATTTCTTTTGTGCTGTTACAGTTCTATTTTGATGAATAAGCTCGTCGAGAGGAATTTTTACCGGACAAACTTCTGCACAGCCTCCACAGAGCGAACAAGCTGTGTTTAAGTGTTGGTATTTATTGAAATCTTTAGATGGGGCGAAATTACATACCTATATAATTTCTGATATGTTGTGTCATAGGTATAGCCTCCAACATTTCTATATACTGGGCATGCATTAAGACATGCTCCGCATCTGATGCAGGTAAGTGCAATTTTATGGCTGCTGTTGTACAATCTGGTTCTATTATTATCGAGCAGAATGACATACATTTTCTCTGGACCGGTAAGTTCGTTCTGTTTCTTTGGTCCGGTAAAAATAGAGTTGTAAACTGAAATTGCTTGTCCTGTACCATGTTGTGCTAAATGGGGCCAAAACAGGGCAAGGTCTTTATAAGAAGGTATTACCTTTTCTATACCTACTACGGCTATGTGTATTTTGGGAAATGCTGTTGTCATAAGTGCATTTCCCTCATTTTCAGTAACGGCAATGCCTCCAATGTCTGGAAGAATGAAATTTCCTCCTGTTATGCCAGCACCAGCGGTTAGGAAAAATTCGCGAAGGTTTCGTCTTGCTATTGCAGTCAGGTCTTCGGGAGTACTGTCAATCGGACTGCCAAAAAGTTCATGAAACAATTTAGCTACGTCATGCTTTGATTTATGCATAGCCGGAGTAACAATATGATATGGCTTTTCATGTGCCAATTGCACTATGTATTCTCCTAAGTCAGATTCTATTGACGTTATTCCTTCTTTCTCAAGAACTTCATTTAAGTCGAGCTCTTCGGTTGTCATTGATTTACTCTTGACAACGAGTTTTACATTATTCGAATGTAAAATTTCTTTTATCTGATTATTTGCTTCATCTGCATCTTTTGCCCAAAGCAGAATGCCTCCGTTTTTAGAAAAAGATTTTTCAAATTCGGTCAAATATTCTGCAAGATTGTCAATTGCAATTCTTTTTTTTGTTGCAGCTTGTTCTCTTGCGCTATTTTTATCAGCATATCTAGAATTGCCGCGACTTACCGCATCATTATATTTAGATATATTGAATTTAATTTTATGTCTATGCTCCAAATCAAATGCAATCTTTTCAGATTTGGCAATGAATTTCTTATGAAGCGATGTAGCCATAATTGAAAATTATAATTGTTTATTATTTGTTGGTTAGGTTAGGCACAGGTATTTTGTTCACTCTTCGTTCATGTCTACCACCTTCAAATTCTGTATTTAAATACACTTTAACAATTTTCAAAACCTCATTGCTTGTTATAAATCGAGCTGGAATAGCACAAACATTTGAGTTGTTGTGAGCTCTTGCCATTTCTGCAACTTCGGTATTCCAACACAATCCGGAGCGGATGTTTTGGTGCTTGTTTACGGTCATATTTATACCATTTCCGGTGCCACAGAAAATGAAACCTAAATCATATTCGCTTTTTTCTATTGCATAAGCTAGCAAATGAGCAAAATCAGGGTAGTCTACATCTTCGTCAGAGTGAGCGCCGAAATCTTTTACTTCATAACCTTCTTTAGATAAATGTTTTCTTACAAGTTCTTTCATGTGAAAACCTGCATGATCAGCAGCCAATGCAATTTTTGGTTTTTTCATTTGTTTTTCAAAATAGTTGATTATACTAAAAATCTTTTTTATTCATAAAAAAAGTTTGCAAATGTACTTGTTTCTATGTAATTATAAAAGTTTAATTTATAAATAATATTTTTTTCACTTTTGTCTCTTCACCTAAATCATCAGAAAACATGATAAGATACACTCCGGTAGCTACTCTATTTCCATTAAAATTATTTCCGTTCCAAGTTGCCATTCCGCCCTGTGAAATGGTTTCGTAAACTATGCCGCCTGCAATATCTGTTATTTTTACTCTAGTGTCTGGTTTTAATCCATTTATGTAAATTAATTCATGGTAAGTTTCTCTTACCGGATTGGGATATATTGTAATTCCATCAAGATTGTCAAATTCTTTAACAGCATCGCTTTTATAAGAAACAATTCCTTTTTCTGTCGCAAAGAATACATCTCCATTTATTGCATCTATTGCTATTGAATAAACGGAATTAGATACAAGTGGACTATTTTCGAAGTTGAAGTGTTTTAACTGTGTTTTTCCATCTTCAGAGATTAAGAATACACCTGAGTTTTGAGTGCCAACCCATTTTCGGTTTCCTCCATCTACAGCTAAGCAATTAATATATTCTCCATTTAGTAAATAATCAACTTTGCCATTAACTTCAATTTTTATTCTTGTAAGTATCGGATTGTCATCTTCAAATATATCAGAAGCATCTCTGTATAAGCCTATACCTTGATTTGTGCCAATCCAAATATCACCTTCTAAATCTTCTACAATAGCTTGGGCTGAGGTTGCAAATGTATTTTCTTCGTCTCTCAATTGTATGGAAGCATAAAAATCGTCATCATCATTTTCCAAAGTGCCATTTTCGTCAAATACATAGACTGGAGCATATTTGTTTTCCGGATTGCATACCCATTTTCTATCATCCGAGTCAATGAAAAGGTCTTTCTGGTCATTGGTTGCATATACAGAAGAAAGTGCAATGCTATGAAATTTCATTTCAGGTGTAAGTATAGTCAATGCTACGTTAGCTGCCCAGTTTGTCATCCACAAATTGCCTTTTGAATCAAAATCTACGCTCGTAATAGTTGTTCTTGTGCTATCTTTTTCTTTGTAAACATTTGGGAATAGACCATTTTGTTTATTATATACTGTGTATGGGTCAAATAAATTTGATTTTACAAGTCCAAATAAGTGTGTACCTACATAAAAATCAGATTCACCTTCTTTTGCGGTAATACATATTGCATCCCAAATATCCCAAAATGTACGATTGTACCATGTACCTCTTCCGTAAATACCAATTCTTGCATATTTATAATGGTGTTTCTTGCCAAAAGCTCCCATAATGTCTCCATTTCTATATGCTATTTTTGTAACTGTGTTTGTTAGTGGTCCATTCGGACAAATAGTAGTTCCTTTATCTTCGGCTTTTATTATTCCATCTTGACTGTTGCAAATCCACATAACGTTGCTATTATCAATTAGTACATCATTAAAATGTGCAACATTGTATGTTTCTTCTTTAATGTGGTTTTTTAGTAAAAGTTGCTTGTCATACACATAAATATCATTATTATCAACAATTATAAATTTTTCTTGCGATACAGAAATAGATTTAATGTCGGTAAATTGTCTGTAAAATGTATTTGTTTCAGAATAATTGAAAGTGTAAAGCGAGTCAATTAAAGTATCTGTGTTCTTTTCTTTTACGAAATAAAGCTTGTTGTCAAAAAAACACAGGTTATTGTATGAATTTTCAGGTAAAGAAGGGATAGTTTTCCAATTTCTATAATCTAGTAAGCTTCCTGAGCTTGTTTTTGCATAATGAACAGCCTTTTCTGATGCTGCAAATATATATTGGTTTATGGTGTCGAAGGCTATTGAGTTAATTTTAATTGATTCTCCATTTGTTCCCATAAAGTATGTTTCATAAAACTCTTGTCGCTTTACATCAAATACTGCAATGCCAAAATCTGTAGCTAAATAAGCCCATTGTTTATATATTGCAATGTCATTTATTGTTTTGGGTGCTTGCATTGTTTTCTGATACAAATGGGGAAAATTTAAAATAGTATTATTTACAATCAAATCAAGATTGCCTGAGGCATAACCAATTACTATACTATTAGACTCTTCGTGAAGTTCAATTGCTGATATGTCAATATCACTCAGTCCGTTTATTTTTGATATTTTCGAAATGCTATTATCAGTTTTGTTGTATTTTACTAGCCCCGACGGGGATGCGCCGTAAATAATATTGTTTACTTCAATGATTTTTAAAACTATATTGTATGACAAATGATCTTTCCAATAAATATTTTCATTGGTTTGACTTTTTAATTGTATAACAGAAATTATAATAACTATTACTGAGAAAAAACTGAATTTCATTGTTTTCTATGGAGTTTATTATTCTGAATTTTTTATTATAAAATTTTAAACGTTGTGTTTTACTTTTTAGTTTATCAGGTACTAATTAATCTAAATTATTTAAAAATTCTAGTAAAAGCTTGGTCGCTTTACCTCTGTGACTAATTTCATTTTTTATAGAAATGCTCATTTCTGCAAAAGAAATATCATAACCATCGGGAATAAAAATTGGATCGTATCCAAAGCCTTCATTTCCAGATAATGACAATGCAATTTTACCTTTAACGATACCTTCAAAAAAGTATTTTTCGTTGTTTATAATTAGACAAATAATAGTTCTAAATAATGCTTTTCTGTTTTCAACACCGTTCATTTGACTTAAAACCTTGTCCATGTTTGCTTTTGCACTGCAATCAGGTCCAGCATATCGGGCAGAAATTACACCTGGAGCTCCATGCAATGCTTCAATCTCAAGTCCGGTATCATCGGCAAAGCAATTATGATGGTAATTGTTGTATAGATATTCTGCTTTTTGCTGAGCATTACCTTCAATAGTTGGTGAGGTTTCAGGCAACTCTTCCTTTATGTTAACATCTTTTAAACTAAGAATTTTATGTTTAGAGCCTATTTTGGTTTTTATTTCCTGAAGTTTATGTCCATTATTCGATGCGAAAACAAGTTCCATTGTTGTATTAATTTGATTTTAATATTCACAAAGGTAAAAAAAATACAGAGTAATTCTAAATATATTATTCTGAGAGTATTTATGTTTTTTATTTTTTGAGATTAGAATTTGAGTATGCCAAAAAAAACATAATTTTTGAATAAAGTTTGCCTATTTGAAAATTAAAAAAAAAATCGTAAATATGCATCTTATAAAAATAATTTTAAAGAGTATAAATAAATTTATATAAACTAGTAGCAATGAATCAAATAGCAGGTAAAGTACCGTTTTACGAAAAGTTAGGTTATGGCTTAGGCGACACCGCTTCAAACCTTATTTGGATGTTTTTTATTTTTTACATCAATTATTTTTATACTGATGTATTTGGATTGAAACCCGGAGATATGGCAGTAATGTTTTTGGTAATTAGATTCTATGATTCATTATTCGATCCAATAGTAGGTATTTTAGCTGATAGAACTACAACTCGTTGGGGTAAATTTAGACCTTACATATTGTGGTTTGCTGTACCTTTTGGAATAATAAGTTGGCTTACCCTTACCACTCCTGAATGGGGATATCACTCTAAATTGATTTATGCTTATGTTGCTTATTCATTTATGATGCTTGTTTATTCAGCTATAAATATACCTTACTCTTCACTGATGGGAGTTATTAGTTCTAATTCACTAGAGCGTACATCTATTTCAGGTATTCGTTTTGTAATGGCTCAATTTGGTGGAATCATTGTTCAATTGCTAACGCTTAGACTTGTAGTTGCTTATGGTGGTGGTACTATTGAAAATCCGACTAACGAGGTTTATGGATTTTCTATGGTTGGATTAACTTTTGGTATTGCAGCAGCAATTATGTTTTTTGTTACATTCCTTACTACAAAGGAAAGAATTTTGCCTACTAAGGATCAAAAGCCTAATTTAAAAGTTGACTTAAAGGACTTAGTTACCAATATTCCTTGGTGGATTCTTTTTGCAATAGGAATTTTTGTAATTGCTTATGTATGTATTAGAAATGGTGCAATTATATATTATTTCAAATATTATTCAGCCGAAAAAGCTACTACTTTAAAACTTTTTGGAGAGGATATTTATTATGATTTAGCATCGCTCTTTATGATTGTGGGAACAGCTGTTTCATTGGCTGCCAATGCCCTACTGGGCTGGATGTCTAGACTTATTGGAGGTAAAAAGAAAATGTTCTTGATTTTCATGGGTCTTACTGCTTTATTAACTGCAGTTTTCTTTTTCGTTCCTGCAGAAGCAACTGGAACAATGTTTATTCTACAGATATTAATTAGTTTTACTAGTGGACCTACTGGAGCTATAGTTTGGGCTATGTATGCTGATTCTGCCGATTATTCTGAATATAAAAATGGAAGACGGGCTACTGGTTTAGTATTCTCAGCTGCTATTGCTTCACAGAAAATTGGTTGGACAATAGGCGGTTCATTGGTCGGATTCTTGCTCGCTTATTTCAATTATCAAGCAAACTCAGCTTCGCCCGATGCAATTGAAGGTATAAGACTTTTAATTTCTTACATGCCTGCTATTGCAGCTGTTCTAGCTACTGTGGCTATGGTTTTCTACCCTCTTAGCGATAAGAGAATGGCAGTAATCGAAAAAGAATTATTAGAAAGAAGAAAATTAGAATAATAAAATAATATTTTGAAAAAGCAAAAGCCGAGTAATTGATTTTATTCGGCTTTTGTTTTTTTAGTATCGCATTATTTGTTACTTTAATTGTATAATGATTTTAGAATTAAGGAAAGTGAGAAGATAAATGGTAATTATTTAAATTTAAAACAAGAATATTCTTTTCGTGATATTATCTTTGATGGTGATTCTGTTTTAATTATACCTATTATATCTATGAGTTCCCTTCCTTATAAAAGCATTGAGTTACTTTCACCTGCCAAAGATTTGGAATGTGGCTTGGCTGCAATTGATTTTGGAGCAGATGCAGTCTATATTGGTGCTCACAGTTTCAGTGCTAGAGCAGCAGCTGCAAATTCTATAGAAGATATATCAAAGCTCATCAATTATGCTCATCTCTTTAATGTAAAAGTTTATGTAGCTCTCAATACAATTTTATACACTCATGAATTAGAAAGTGTTAAGAAATTGATACATGAGCTATACGTTATAGGTGCCGATGCGATTATAATTCAAGATTATGGAATTCTTGAACTAGATATTCCTCCTATTGAAATTCATGCAAGCACGCAGATGAACAATAGAACTATTGAGCAAGTACAATTCCTTGAAAAATGTGGTTTTGCTCAGGTTGTACTTGCTAGGGAGTTGTCGATAAGTATGATTAGTGAACTGAGAAAACAAACTAATGTTAAACTGGAATGTTTTATTCATGGAGCACTTTGCGTTAGCTATAGTGGCAATTGCTTTATCAGTCAGACTGTTGCCGGGAGAAGTGCTAATAGGGGCGAATGCGCTCAATTTTGTAGACATAAATACTCTTTAATTGACGCTACCGACAAAGAAATTTTTAAAGGACATTTATTATCGTTGAAAGATATGTGTTTGGAAGATTCTTTAGAACAATTATTGTTAGCCGGTGTTGATTCTTTTAAAATTGAAGGACGATTAAAAGATCGAAGTTATGTAAAAAACACAACACTACATTATAGAAATAAATTAGATGAGATTTTCAAAAAGAATACTAACTATAAAAAAACTTCTGTTGGAAAAATAATTTCTGATATTAATACTCAGCTAGATTGTTCATTCAATAGAGGATTTACCGATTACTTTGCAAATAATGAAAATAAAAAAATTGCTTCATTCAATTCGCCCAAGTCGCAAGGAGAGTATTTAGGAGTAGTTGTTAAAGAAAATAAACATAAAATAACGATAGAAACAAACAAAGTACTAGCACCTGAGGATGGCATTTGCTATATCGATGAAAATAAAGAAATGCAAGGTTTTAAAATTGAAGTCTTTGAAGGAAATGAAGTTTTTGTAAATAAATCAATTAAAATCGGAACAGTTCTTTATAGAAACCAAAATACTCAATTTAATTTTAAATTAGATACATCTCGAACCGCAAGAAAAATTGCTATCTCTTTCCATATTATTGAGACAGAGACAGGAATCTATATTCAAGTGAAAGATGAAGTTGGCGATATTGCCGAACTCTTCGTTGATTGTGATAAGATTCCAGCTAATGATATAAGTAAGTCTAAAGCCTTGATAATAAATCAATTTTCAAAATTAGGAGATACCGTTTTTACTTGCGATTCTGTTTCTTTAAAATTTCATAAGGAAGTCTTGTTTTTTCGTACTTCTTTTTTGAATGAAATCCGTCGTGATATTATTAATATTCTTATTAGTAATAAATTATGTAAGACAAATAATAATAATTCATCGAACTTAAGAAATAAAATATATCCTAATTATTATGACAAGGAGGTTGATTATAAATTAAATATTTCTAATTCAGCTGCAGAATTGTTTTTAAAAACCTGTGGAGTTGAGATTATCGAAAATGCTGTAGAAATTGAATTGCCTAAAAATAAAATTATAGTTATGAATACTAAATATTGCCTGAGAAGAGAATTAGGAAAATGCAAGAAAACGATAAAAAACGATGATTTACATGAACCTCTTTTCATCCAAGACAATACTGGAAAATATGAGCTATTTTTTGATTGTAAAAAGTGTGAAATGTTTGTTATTAAATAAAAATTATGTAATTTTCACCACGTAATTTATGTCAGAATATAAAAAGAAATTCTGTAAGAAAACTTAAACTAAGATTTTGAAAATATTTAAAATTTATTCTGTAATTCTATTTTGTATAGTTCTACAATCTGTTGCTTTGGGTCAAAGTCTAATTGACACAAACAAAGTTTGGAATGTTTTACACAGACATGCCACCAGCCATACTCGTACCTATAAGTTTACAAAAGATACTGTTATACAAAATATTAAATATAAAGAACTTAGATATTCATTTGAAGAGAATTTTAATTTAAAGCAATCGGCAACTGCTGGATTTATTAGAGAGGAAGATTCAAAGTATTATATAAGGTATGCAAATGGCGAAAGTTTTTTGTTGTATGATTTTTCACTTAATATTAATGATACAGTGGATTTTGGTTTTATGAATGGAATCATAAATTTAAAATTTACTGTTGATACTATAACCTATTGGAATATTGATAATTCGTCGAGAAAAGTATTGCAGATAAGGCCACTTGACAATTCTTTTACAGCACCTCAATTGTGGATTGAAGGAATTGGAAGTATTTATGGCATAGTTGAAGTATGTGAAACACAGGTTTTTTCTGATGAGACAGCCTTGTTGTGTTTTAAAGATGTTGTTAGAGATACTATTCTATGGCAAAGTACATTAGGATTATGTCATTATGTTTCAGAAAACAATACAAAAACATTTACTTTTGAAAGTGAAATACCCAAAAAAGGTAAAGTTTTTGAAGAAAATGAAACTAATTCTGATAAAATTTCTTTTTCAAATCAGCTTCATAACTCAGGTTTGAAACTAAAAATTTTCGATGAATCTGGCGAATTGGTTGAGAGTAGAACTATTAAAAGAGAAAAAGATTTTAAGTTTGAAAGCTTAAGTCTGGTGAATATCTAATTCAAGTAACCGATTCTTTTGATAAAGTTTATACAATGAAAAAGATTAAAATTTAATTATCATCCCACCTTTTTCAAATTTCTATATTTAAATTCCCATTCTTTTTTTGTTAATCCAATGTTTATTTCAATCAATGTTATAGTTTTATAGTTATTTAAAGTTAAATTTTATAAATTTGAACAACTTTGTTTTAAAGAGAATTCAATAAATAAAAAGATTAATGAAATTAACTATTAAAGATTGGGCAGAAGACGATAGGCCAAGAGAGAAATTACAAACCAAAGGGAAGCAGACTTTGAGCGATGCTGAATTGTTGGCTATAATCATTGGTTCTGGCACTCCTTCGGAATCTGCTGTAGATGTTAGCAAGAAAATTCTAAAAGCAAGTGATAATAATTTGTTTGAGTTAGGAAAAAAATCAATTCAAGATTTATGTACAATAAATGGAATTGGTCCAGCAAAAGCAATATCAATCATATCTGCTTTAGAACTAGGCAAAAGGCATAAACTGTCTGAGGTAATTGAGAAAAAGAAAATTTCAGACAGCAATGATGTTTATGAATTGTTTTACCCATTTGTTTCTGACAAACAGCATGAAGAGTTTTGGGTTGCCTTTTTAAATAGAGCCAATAAAGTTATTGCTACCAATCTTATTAGTGTAGGTACTACATCTGGAACTTTAATAGATGTTAAAATAATTATGAAAAAAGCATTAGAGTATTTAGCTTGTTCACTTTTGCTTTGTCACAATCATCCATCTGGTTCAATGAAAGCCAGTAAGGAAGATGAAAATATTACTGCTAAAATAGTCGAGGCAGCTCGTTTTTTTGATATTGCAGTTCTTGATCATATAATTGTTGGAAATGGCGAATATTTTAGTTTTGCCGATAATTCTCTGATATGAAATAGAATGAACAAATGTTTGCATCAAGCTTTTTTTTATTTTTTTAATTTGAAATCTTTTTTTATTTTCATATAGAATTTAACTTCTTATTTATGTTTCATTTATTTTAAAGCTCTATCTTTGAGTTAAATTGCAATTTTTGCTCTATACTTTAAAAATAAATAAATTATGACTCTAAGTCAATGTTATGCTTTTTTAGAAATTGAAAGTACAGCTACCGACGAGGAGGCAAAGTCAGCATACCGCCGAAAAGCAAAGTTGTTTCATCCTGATTTGAACGACAATAATTCTGGGCAGTTTTTAAACCTGCAATTTGCTTATGAGACTATTATAAATGCTCGAAATATACATTCAAAATTGAATGTATTTGATGAAATATTCTTAAAAGAAAATTATTTTAAAGCGTCAGATACTCAATTACAGCATTTTCAAAGATTAGAAAGAAGGTATAGAGCTAGAAAAATAATCCTTTTAAAAAAACAAAAACAACAAAAAGTTATTAATGACGTTTACGATAAATATAGATTTACATGGAGATTTCCGTTAGTTCTATTTTATGTATTTATTGCAACTTTTTTATTAGTTTTGTTGGTTTATGATTTTAATGCACAGGTTGTTTCAAAATCTTTTCATCTAGTAAGTAAAGAAAATTTAAATTATAATATTTCCGAATTTACTGATAATTTTATAATTGTAGAAAATGAAAAATTTTATGTAAGTAAAGATTTTTATATGTCTACGCAAAAGAGCGATAGTATAATAATCAACAAAACCCCAATATTCAACATATACAAAACATTACAAATATCTGGAATTGGTTGGGATAAATTTGAAACAATACATTCTTTTATTAATGAGGCTTTTATTCTTGTTTTATTGTTATTGTTTGTCCCTTTTTTGAGTATGTTTTTTATGAAGCCAAATTTTATATTTGTTTTCGTTTTTGTTCAATATAATTTTTATGTGCTTCCGGTTTTAATATCTTATGTACTATTTGTCGATTATCGTATAATTGCACTATTAAAATATTTCAAGTTTTTTCAGTCATAATTTTGATTTTTTAACACTATTTTTAAATGATTTTTTAATAATATAAAATGGAAATTAAGTTAATTCAAATTGCTCAATTAATATCAGGTTCTATAGAAGGAGATGAAAATTGTATCATTAGTGCTGTATCTAAGATAGAAGAAGGCTTTGTCGGATCAATTACATTTTTAGCAAATGAGAAGTATTCAAATTTTATTTATTCTACTGGAGCTTCGGCCGTTATTGTAAATAGTAATTTTAAAGCAGATAAGCCTCTGAATGCATCATTAATCAGAGTCGAAGATGCTTACACTGCTTTTGCTAAAATTTTAAATGTATTCAATCCGGTTAGATATGATGAGATCGGTATTTCATCGTCTGCTATTATTTCGCCTTCTGCAATAGTTGGTAAAGATGTTTTTATTGGAAATTTTGTTACTCTTGGGTCAAATGTTACTATAGGAGAAACTACAAAAGTTTATCATAATTCTGTAATTGGTAATGATGTGAAGATTGGAAAAAACTGTAAGATTTTTCCAAATGTAGTTATTATGGCAAACTCCATTATTGGAGATAATTGTTCTTTATATTCTGGAGTGATTATAGGTGCTGACGGATTTGGTTTTGCACCAGAAAAGGGAGGGAACTATGCTAAAGTACCTCAGGTTGGAAATGTGGTTATAGAAGATAATGTTGAAATTGGTGCTAATACTACTGTAGATAGAGCTACAATTGGTTCTACAATTATCAGAAAGGGTGTTAAATTAGATAATCTAATTCAAATTGCACATAATTGCGAGATTGGTGAGAATACTGTAATAGCGGCTCAGGTTGGAATTTCTGGATCTACAAAGATTGGAAAAAATTGCATGATAGGCGGACAAGTTGGTATAGCCGGACATATTAAAATTGGCGATAATGTTATTTTGTATGCCAAAACTGGAGTTATTGGAAATATCGAGGATGGTGCTATGCACATGGGAGCTCCTAGTTTTGATGTGAAAAGATATAAGAAAAACTATATCTATTATATGAATCTTGAGAAATTTGCACAGCGAATAACCCAACTAGAACATGAAATAAAAGATTTAAAAAGGGAAAGGATTAATTTCCTTTCCCTTTTTTAAATCTTTATTTGTTTGTTTCTAAATTAATATTATCAAACTTTTAATTTAATAAAAAAGTACTCTTATTCAATAATTAATTGAGAAGTTTGAGCTTTATTGTTTATTGTAAGTGAAATTAAATAAATACCCTGAGGTATGTTTAGGTTTTGTATATTGAATTTTTTCGAATATTTACCAGCTTTTTCTATTCCATTTGGTTTTAACGATATGATTGTTCCTGAATAACTTACCAATTGAATTTTAACATTTGAATTGTTTATAAGTTCATATCTTAATTCAAAATCATCTTTAGCAGGATTTGGCGACACATATAAGATTTCTTTTGCAGATTTTTGTTGAGTATCGTCTATTTCTATTTCGCTAGAACCTAGAAAGATGCTAATCGTATCAGGATTACTAAATTCAAAACCATCATAGACCTTAAGAGTATATACAAATTCGCCACTTCCACTGGAAATTACTGTATATGCTTTACTATTTGTGCTATAATATAGTTGATAAGAAGATTTGGAAGGGGAAGAGATGTTTTGCCAAATGTATTTTAATTTATCATTGTCAGCATCATAACTAGCACTACCATTAAGCGTTATTTCTTGATTTATTTTTGCAGTAATATTTTTTCCTATTTTGGCAATAGGTTTTGTGTTTTTAGTTTTTACATTTATGGTTTTATATACAGCAATACTTGAATCATTTTTAGTATATACTTTTAACGAAAGGGTGTAAGTGCCATTATATGTTGGTTTGAAATATGCAATATTGCTTTGCGAATTTGTAATTTCATTTATACTTCCTTTTGGTTTACTTTCTAACTTCCAAAAGTATTTTGTAATTGTATCATTAGAAGGGGAGTAGCTGTCGCTACCATCAAGTGTAAGTATGGTACTATTAAAGCAGTCTGTTATTTCTGAAAATACTGCAATAGGAGGTGTGGAGCCAATTTCGCCAGCAGTACAAATATATGCCAACTCAAATACATTACCTATGTAATCGCTTGTTTTATCAGTTCTAATTTTTAAGTGTAATTTATGTATTCCACCTGAAAGATTATTTGCCAGATTTGTAAATACAAACCCTTTTCCCCAAGTTTCTGTCCAATATCCGTCTAGTGTTTTTGGAGTTTGGTTGTCTATCCATACATCTACTCTTCCTCGTAATTTGTCATTAAATTTAGTATATATGAGAGATATTGAAGTTCCTTGAATATCAAATGTTATTGTTGCCCCCGATGTGTCGCCTGTCCATGAATTTGCTATAGATTTTTTCCATCCAATATTCTCGCTAGGAATTATGTTTTCTGTGTTTATAAGTCTAGTTTTATTGTAGCGATTGGCTGTAATAGGTGATGAAATGTTAGAGTTTATTTCTATTGGCTTAATAAGATTTGGACGATTATTATATATCAAATTTAGTTCTTTGTGAAACATTTTAGATATATATTCCATACCTAAATCATTAGGGTGAATACCATCAGAATATAAATTATTAATACTAGCAATTCCATCGCTACTTATTATTTCATTTATTTCGTTTGCATAATCAATCATTGGTAACTTATAGTGCTGTCCAACAACCCGGTGAGATGTTGCTGCTGTTGTTCCGTTGCTCTGTTTTAGTAATAAAAACATAATAGCAGGTGAAGTATTATATGACAATAATTGTCTGGTTATGCCCTCCATAGCTATTTGAGCTTCATCTCCGGGTGTGTCATTTATTGAAAACTCAACAATTACCAAATCAGGTTCATGTATTAAAACATCTCTTGTTAATCTATGCACTCCAAAAGAGGAGTTTGTTCCTACTATACCTGAGTTGATAAGATTAAATTTTGTTTCAGGATATTTCTCTTCCCACCAATCAACCATTCTGTTCGCCCATCTTTTATCAAGAGTCGAGGTGGCAGTTCCTTGAGTTGTTGAACCACCAAGCACTACAATTGTTACCGGCTCACCAGATTGAGCTTTTGCATAACCTTATAGAGTCTCGTCGTGTCATATATTTCTCCGCAGAATGATTTGTTGAAAATAAAAAGTAGTATTACACTATATATAATTATTTTCAATGTATTATTTCCCATTTCTGATAAATTCGTTTTTTATAATGTAATACTATTGAGAATTCACACAATTTGAATATGTATACCCAAAAATAAGACTTTACCAATTTATATCTTCCTAATTCTATATTAAAATTAACATATAATAAAGTTAAATTAGTCAGTTTTTTGTTTTTTTCATGTAAAAATAAGAGAATAGGTGATTTTACACATTTCTATTGATGTATTTAGTGTAATCCTTTATTATTCTTTTATAATTAGGATTGTAAAATAAATCAGAAGATATTATAAAATCGGCAGTTGATCTATTATGTGCAGTAGGAATATTGTAAACCGCAGCTAGCCTAAGCAGAGCTTTTACGTCTACATCATGTGGTTGAGGTTGCATCGGATCCCAAAGAAAAATGAGCAGGTCTATTTTACCTTCTGCAATCATAGCTCCTAATTGTTGATCTCCACCTAAAGGACCTGATTTTAGTTTTACTACTTCGTTAGGTAGTTCAATTACATTTTCTTCTGAAACCTCTTTTAGCGCAATTTCTACTAATTTTCCTGTTGTTCCAGTACAAGTCAGTTTATGACAAAGTAGTATATCTTTATTCCATTTTACCCACTCTATCATATCGCTTTTTCTGTTGTCGTGTGCAACGAGCGCTATGTTTTTTATAATTGTATTTTCTTTCATTTTCTTTGTGTTTTTAATAAAAAAAGCTGTTTGCATTTGCAAACAGCTTTTTTTCTATATCCATCTTACATATGAAAAATCTTGTCGGTGCGGAAGATGTTCGTTCTTAGGGAACATTCTGAGACCAAAATTAAATATACCTGATTTTGAAGGTTTATAAACTAAAGAATATGTTACTATTTCTCCGTTTGTATTACTTACTTCTAATTCTTTCACTTCTAGAATTCCTATAGTTCCATCTTTTTTAGGGTGAGATAGTACAAACTCAATACCAATATCTTTAGATTTTAAGCCTTTTAGATTGAGGCTCACAGAACCTTCATAGTCTATTCCAAGTTTCATTGCATAGTTTGAATTGTCTTGGAAGTTGTATGAAGTAATTTCAATTTTATCCCAAGTTTCTGCAATAATTCTTTTCCAATCTGAAATTTCTTTTGCTATTGCAAAATTATTAGCTATTAATTTATTAGAACGTTCTTTAAGTTTATTATAGAATCTTACTGTGTAGTCATCTATCATTCTCTTAGTGGTAAAATTAGGTGCAATTTCTGCAATACATTTCTTAACATACTTAACCCACTCAGTTGGAATGTTGTTCGCATCTCTTGTGTAGAAAGTAGGAAGAATTTCATATTCCAATGTACTATAAAGCATTTCTGCATCTATCTTATTTTGGAACTCATCGTCCTCATATGTTTGTTCTTCAGGTAGAGCCCATCCAGCTTTCTCAACGTAGCCTTCGCACCACCAACCATCTAATACGCTGAAATTTAAAGCTCCATTCATAACGGCTTTCATACCACTTGTACCTGAAGCTTCTAGAGGTCTTGTTGGTGTGTTTAACCAGATATCAACTCCTTGTACTAACCTTTTAGCAAGAGTCATATCATAATTTTCTAAGAATATAATTTTACCTACAAATTCAGGAAGTTTTGATATTCTAACAATTTCTTTAATAATACCTTGTCCCGGTTTATCATTTGGATGTGCTTTTCCAGCAAAAATAAATTGTACAGGTCTTTGAGGGTTATTTACAAGATTGCTTAGTTTCTCTAAGTTTGTAAACAATAAATACGCCCTTTTATATGTTGCAAATCGTCTTGCAAAACCTATGGTTAGAGCATCTTTATTTATAGAATTAAATATTTTCAGTAATTTTTTAGGGTCTTCATATCGTTGAATCCAAGTTTCATGAAGTTTTTCTTTTACAAAGTTGATTAGTAGCTCTCGCTGACTTTGTCTTATTCCCCATATTTTTTCATCAGCAATGTCATTTATTTTGCTCCAAAGACTAGGGTCTGATTGGTTAGAAAGAAAATTATCGCCAAAGGTTTTTTCATAAAGTTCTCTCCATGCTTTTGCAGTCCAAGTGCCATAATGAACGCCATTGGTTACATATCCAATATGATTTTCATCAGCTTCATAGCCTTTCCATAAGTCTTTGAACATATCTTTAGAAACATCACCATGCAATCTACTTACTCCATTCATTTCTTGGCAAGTATTAGCTGCAAAATGACTCATGTTGAAGTTTTCGCCATGATTGTCGGCATAAATTCTTCCTAGATTCATGAATTCACTCCAGCTAAGCTGCAATCTCTCAGGGAATTGACCAAGGTATGTCATCATTAAATCTTCCGGGAAAGAATCATGACTTGCAGGAACAGGTGTGTGTGTTGTATAGAGTGTAGAAGCTCTTACAATTTCAAGAGATTCTTGAAATGATAAGTTTTCATGTTTTATTAATTTCCTTAATCTTTCTACATTGATAAACGCAGCGTGACCTTCGTTGCAATGAAATAGATTTGGCTTTTCACCAACAGCTTCGAGAACTCTAACGCCACCAATTCCGAGAATAATTTCTTGTTTTAGTCTATCTTCATTACCACCACCGTATAGTGCATTGGTAATTGCTTTATCGTCTTCATTGTTTTCTGCAACATTAGTATCAAGGAGGTACAAATTTACTCTACCTACTTTTGCTAACCAAATTCTTGCAGTGACAATTCTACCAGGTAATCCTACTTGAACGGTTAATTGATTTCCAGCATTATCTTTAACTAGTGTAATAGGAAGTTCTGAAAGGTTCTGAGGATTGTATACAGCTAATTGGTCGCCATCTAGTGAAAGTTTTTGTTTGAAATATCCGTATTTATATAGGAATCCAACTGCAACTAAATTATTGTTAATATCACTAGCTTCCTTTAAATAGTCACCAGCCAAAACACCTAAGCCTCCTGAAAATATTTTCAAGGTATCATCCAAGCCATATTCCATGCTGAAGTATGCAATTCTTGGTAGATTAATAGCAGGTTTTTCTGAAATGTATGCCTTATAATTTTTTATAACCTTGTCATATTTAGCTAAAAATGCCTTATCGTTTTCAAGCGATTTTAGTCTGTCGTATGATATTTCTTTTAAAGTAGTAATTGGGTTGCCTTCTTCAGCCCATAGAACAGGATCAATTTCTTCAAATAGTTCTTTTGCTTCGTAGTTCCATGTCCACCATAAGTTACCGGCTAATTCAGATAAATCACTGAATTTTTCAGGGAATGCAGAGTGAACTGTCATACCTTTCCAATGAGGATCATTGGATCTTGTTCTGTTTAAATTTGAGCCCATTTTCGGATTGTTTTTCTTACTTTTTAATCGTTTTACTTTCTTTTCAGCATTCTCAAATGCTAGTTCATAGGCGTTTAGGTAGTTACTATATAAACGTTCCCATGAAGATGCAATGTATAAATCTTTGCTGTTTTCAACAAGTTCAATGTATTTTTTTTCGTCTAGCGAATAAAGTTTTTTTATAGCTTCTACAATTTTAAGTTTTGCAGAGTCGTAATTATTATCATTTCTTTCAATTATTGTTACAGCGTCTTTATTTACACCATCAAGAGTTTGTAACCAGTTTGCGTATCCTGCCACATTCGATATGATAGTAGGAACACCCTGAGAAATACTTTCAAGAGGTGTATATCCCCATGATTCATAATAAGATGGATAGATTGTGAAATTTAATCCCTTAAGCAATTCAATATATTTTACATTAAATACACCATCATTCCCATCTAAGAAACTGGGTACGAATATGATTTTTACTTTAGAATCGGGTGAGTTCGTGAGACTTGAATTACTTAGTTTATTTATGATTTTATTATAGTTTATATCATGAATATCGTGAGTAATATATTTGCTCTGAGTCGTGTTTGAAGAATCTTTTCTTGGCCCATATACAGAATCTGGAATAAATAAGAATGCTACTATATTTTTACTGAAATTATTATTTTCTTTATTCAGTTCATCTAGTGCGTCAATGGTTAAATCTATTCCTTTGTTTTTGAAATCATTTCTGCCTGCATGACCAATAAATATTGTGTCGTTTTGTAAACTTAAATTGAGTGTTTGTTCTGCAACTCTTTTTAAAGTTTCTCTAATTTCATTCTTTTTTCCAATAATTGTCGTCAGAAATATTTTCTGATTTGTATCCATTATACGATACTATGTCAGGTTGCTTTAAGAGCAAATAACGGCATTCTTTTGCTGTAGGATTACTAATTGCGGTAAAACAATCGGCGTTAAATGCCGATGCTTTTTCCAGAGAGTGTTTTGCTTTAACTTTCAGTAAATTAGAAAGAGTTTCTCCATTATATGTTTCTAAATCTTTATGAATAGCCCAACCTTGTTCGGCAATTGCTTTTCCTAAAACGGTAGAATGCAAAGTGAAAACTGTAGTAATTTCGGGGGCATATTCTTTAAGATATAATACACCTGCACCAGAAAGCCACTCGTGGAAATGAGCAATTATTTTGTTGTCAAGAAAATGAAAATCTTGGAAACTATCTATAAGAACTCCAGCTGCATGTCCAAATAAGCATGGTTCAATGTAAGTCCAATCTCCAGAAATTGAATCAAGAAAATATCTTTCCCAATATTTCGTAAATATTGTATCTTTTTGGCTTAGAAAAGAAGTATAGTCAACTAAAAAAACTATTGGAGCTGATGCTATATTCCATCTTCCAATTCTTACTTTAATGCCTTTTTCTTTGAGGGTATAATCTTTCCATTCTTTAAAGAGATTTATGTCTTCAATAAATTCTGGAGAGTCTTGATCTACTTCAAAAGATGGTCCAATCAAAAAATATTGCTTAAAGTGTTTTGAAGCTTCTTCAATTTTTGAAGTAATTACGGTATGCAATCCTCCATTCTTGTTACAAACCTCCCAACTAACTTCAAACAATACCGAACTATTTTTATCTACATCTGTCATTGTTCTGTATGATATGCTGTCTTATAAATTTTAATCTGATTAATTATTCTTGTTTTTTGAAGTTTTTGCTTTTTTAACAACAGCTTCTTCTTTTTTTGAAGTTGGTACTGTTTTTTTAGTAACAGTAGCCTCTTTTTTCGAAGGCTTTTCAGCCTTTTTTGCAACAGATGAAGTTTGTTTGCTTTTTTCTGTTTTAGTTTTTTCTGCTGTTTTTACAGGTGTTTCGGTAGTTTTCTTTTTAGCAACTGTAGTTTCTTTTTTTTGTTTTTTTGTTTCAATGAGTTGTTTGAGAAGCTCTTCATGTTTTTTGATTTCTTCGTCAACTGCTTCCGGACTTAGCAATTTAATTTCGCTTTTTTTCGCAATTGCTTTAACTCTTTCTGCAAAATCGCTAAGTACATTCATATAATTTATAAATGCATCATAGGGAGAACCATAAGGGTTGAAATACATATGTACTGCACCATCAGCAAAAAATTTGGTACACATATAGTAGAAATGATCGCTTGTTTGCAGTTTTTGCCAATCTTTAAGAATCGTTTCGTCTTCACAAATGTTCACTTCTTCTGATAAAGAATATAGGTTTTCAAAAGCTTCTCTTTGCAAATTATTTCCTAACCATGCAGTTAAATCTCTTTCTTCGTCGGCCCAAGAAATTGGGTATGGTACACTCAACTGTGCCACTGGTTGATGTTTTTTTGCAACTTCTGATGGAGTAGCAAATTTGAAGTTTGTGTTTTTTAAGATTGCTTTTGGTAAAGCCTTCATGAAATCAAAAATTCCGGTAGATTCCCATTGGTGTTCTCCAAAAGTTTCATAATCCATAAATAGATTTATAACTTCCTCATTTGGATCTACATTATTCAACCAGCCAACAAATTTGTCAGCAGTTAGCGGCCACTCATTCCATGACTGATTTGAAAATCTAAAAGCTATATCGTCGCTTAATTTATAATTTCTAAGTAATAATTTTAGTTTTGGATTTAATGTATTGCAATATAAATAATTAGGGCTTTTCCAACCAAGAATGTGTTTAGCACCTTCTGTTAACATGGCTTTGAATCCCATATTATAAACTTGTTCACCTATAAAGTCAGAATATATCAATTCTGTATTTCTGAAAACTTCCGGACTTTGGTCGAAAAGTTCTTTTATTTTCGCTGAATGTTGAGCAACTTGCTTTTTAAACTCATTTTCATTTCTTAGAGACACTAATGAATGAGAATATGTTTCGCCTAAAAATTCTACTTTTCCGGTTTTTGCCAGTTTTTTGAAACTTTCAATTACTTCAGGGGCATACTGTTCAAATTGATCAAGTGCGCTTCCTGAAATTGAAAATGCTACTTTGAAATCGTTGGTTTTAAGTAGCTGAAGTAATACATCATTCATTTTCAAGTAGCATTTTTTGGCTATCTTGTGAAGTATTGATCTATTACTGAAATCATCGTAATAATAACTATCATGTCCGATATCAAAAAATCTATATGTTCTGAATCTGAACGGTTGATGAATTTGAAAATAAAAGCAAATGTGTCTCATTTTAGCGAATAATATTTTATGATATAAGTGATTCTTTATAAACTTCTTTAACTTTTACAGCTGCATTTTCCCATTTAAGGCTGTCTACCTCTGCTTTGCCGTATTCTTTAAATGTCCTTTTAAGACCGTTGTATTTAATTACTCCATGTATTGCATCTGCCATAGCGTCAACATCCCAAAAATCTACTTTGATGGCATGTTTAAGAATTTCAGCCACGCCTGATTGTTTTGAAATTATACAAGGTACATTAGAGCGCATAGCTTCTAGTGGAGATATGCCAAATGGTTCAGATACCGAGGGCATTACGTAGGCATCGCTTATAGAAAGCATTTTAACTACATCATCTCCTTTTAGAAATCCTGTAAAGTGAAATTTCGATGTTATTCCAAGCTCTGCTGCCCTTCTTATCATCTTTTCCAATAAATCGCCACTGCCTGCCATTACAAATTTAACATTTTTCTCTTTTTGTAATACTTTTGCTGCAGCTTCAAGAAAATATTCAGGTCCTTTTTGAAATGTAATTCTTCCTAAGAAAGTAACTATTTTGTCTGTAAATGCCTTTTTGTATTCTTGAACAAGTTCTTCCGAAACTGGTTCTACTGCATTATATATGGTTGTGATTTTCTCAGAATCTACACCATAATTATGTATTACGATGTTTTTTGTTAAATTACTTACGGTTATAATTTTGTTTGCAGCGTGCATTCCATGTCTTTCAATGTCATAGACTTGCTGATTTACATTGACACCACTTCTGTCAAATTCTGTAGCATGAACATGTATAACTAACGGTTTTCCAGAAATTTCTTTTGCTGCAATTCCTGCCGGATATGTAAGCCAGTCATGAGAATGAATCAAATCAAATTCATATTTTACGGCTATAGATTTTGCTATGATTGCATAATTCCATACATCGGTAAGTAAATTACTACCGTAACCACCTTCAAAATTCAATTTGCCATACTCATCGGTATATGATTCCATCTTTACAATAGTCTCTCCACCATTCAAAATGTTGAAATATTCTTCTGAACTAACGTAAGGTATTAGATTTGAACCTATTTCTACGTAGTTAATATCTTTAAATTCTTCTTTAAATCTATATTTTCTAACAGCAATTTTTACATTGTTTGCTCCAATTACTTGCATTCCCACTTGGTCTTCATCGCCAAATGCTTTTGGAACAACGAAAATTATTTCTAAATCCTGACTTGATAATGCTTTTGTCAGACCAAAGCAAGCCGTACCTAAACCTCCGGAAATATGTGGTGGAAACTCCCACCCAAACATTAATACTTTCATTCCTATACTTGCATAATAATATTGTTAAATACTTTTTTCAAATTTTTCAAGCAATCTTTTTATTCTTAATAAGGCTGCTACATTCCATGCTTGTGAAATTTCTCCTCTTGGAGCATGTGGTGGATTACCATCAAAAATTTCTGATATTGTACCAAGTCCATGATTAAACATCTCTTCTTCAAGATTTTCGTAAAGACGTTTTACAAAAGTATATCCGGACTGTTGGTTTAATTCTAAATATGCTTCGGCAAATGGTGCTAATAGCCAAGGCCAAACAGAACCTTGGTGAAATGCAATTGCTCTATCTGTTTTGCTTCCTGAGCATTCCCCATGATATGATGGGTCTTCAGGCGATAATGATCTTATTCCTCTTGGTGTAAGCAATACATTTTGTATTTTATTGAGTACATACATTCTCTGTTTTTCAGATAATGGACTGTATTTCAATGATGCTGCAAACAGTTGATTTGGTCTTATTGAAAGATTTTTAATAGTTCCAGTATTGAAATCGGCTAAATATTTGTGAGAATCTTCCCAAAAAGTACATTCAAAACTTGTTTTTATATTTTCAGCAATAGGTTGCCATTCTTTTATAAATTTGGTGTTTTTATTAAGTTGTGCCAGCTCTATTGCAAAACAGATAGCGTTGTACCACAGTGCATTAATTTCTACTACATAGCCCCATCTTTTTACTATGGGTTGACCATCTATTTTGGCATCCATCCATGTGAGAGCAAGGTTTTCTTGTGGCAAATATAGCATTCCGGTTTCTTTAAGCTCTACAATATCTCTATACTGATTTGATTTGAAAGCTTTAAGTATCTCTTCAATTTTCTTCCAATAATTTTCAATTATTTCACCTTTTTCTGCATAATCTGCATAAATCTGAATGGCTCTTATGTACCATAAAACGGTGTCAATAGAATCTACATTTGCTGTGTCAATGTTACCTTTATTTGTATAGACCAATCCTTTTATTTCTTTGCTATAGGTGTCTAAAATTTCTTTGCAAGTTGCAAAGTCTCCAATAGAAATTGTAAGTCCGGGAAGCGCGATGATACTGTCTCTACCCCAGTTTCCATATCCAGGAAAACTAGCTATTACTCTTGTCTCATTATTATTTTTGTAAATAAATTGTTTTGCAGAGTTAACGAGACATTCAAAATAGTTGTTTATTGATTCACGAGCATTTAAATCGGTATCGTATGTTTTTTTAAGAGTATTAGATTTAACAAGTTTAATACCTGCTGAAAAATAAATTTCTTCCCCTTTTTTTATTGCAAATTCAAAGTATCCGGGATTGTATAAATCTTCATGATACAAACCTCCTTTTTCTTTATCTTTTTCGTATTCATAATTCATATACCAGTCTGGTACTGACACAAATTCATTTTTCTTAGAAATTTGCATGTGCAGTTCCGGATAGTTTGGATACATACTCAGTTTTATTCCATTTTCTATCTCTTCATACCTTCTATTGGCTTGTAAGTTTGAACAAGTGAGATCATGTGAACTTCTAAAAGCTAGGAAAGGTTTAAGTTTGAGTGTAGTAGGAGAATTAGCTTCTAATAGTGTGTATTTAATTATGATTCGCTCTTCTTTTTCAAGTAGCAGTAATTCTCTTTTAAGAATAACACCACCAACTCTATAAATGATGCATGGAAGTGGATCTATTGAAAAAGATATTATGTATTTGTGACCCGTTGGATTAAACTCATTGGTGAATTTATGTATTCCTAAATTAAATGAAGCATCTCTCTGAATTACAGTTTCGTCTAAACTAGAAAGTAACACATAATTTCCTTCACCAACTTTACTTAAAGGGCATACTAAGAGTCCGTGATATCTTCTTGTATTACAATTAATAATCGTTGAAGAAGAATAAGTGCCAGTTTTATTAGCTCTTATATATTCTTTTTTTAGAGAACTGCTAAGGTTTGTAACCTCTTCTTTTGAGAAATCAAGATAATTCATTTGTATTTATTTTCTAACAAAATTATACGTTTATTATTATTAAACGGAAAATAATGGTCAAATTTATCATATAGTATTGATGAGATTAATCATTAATCTTGGTGTTAATCTTTAATTCTTTGAAAAACTAGAGCTGTCTGGCATGGTATATATATCATCAGGTTGTGAGGAGCGTAAAGTTCGTCACTTTGAGCTAAAGTTCGGTAAATCATGGTGTCATCAACTCTATTTAATCCACCATATTTTGGTGAATCTGAGCTTAGTACAATTTTATAATTACCTTTTTTAATTTCTATCGCATAGTCAGGATATGAATTTACCGGACTTAAATTAAATACGAATACAAAACCACCTCTTTCAAATGCAATTATTTGATTGGTAATATGTTCGTTTACAAATTTAGGATAATCGCCAAAAAAGTACAGACTAGATCGACATAAATTAACCATGTCTTTGTCAAATATTTTCAAAAATTTATATCTTAATTCATCGTTGTCTGACAGACTCCATAAGCGTCTTGCGTGATGAAAAGACCAATTATTTCCGCTTCTAGGAAAGTCAATCCATTCTGGATGACCAAATTCATTACCCATGAAATTCAGATAACCGTTTTTAGCAGTAGCTATAGTGATAAGTCGTATTATTTTATGTAGGGCAATTCCTCTTTCTACAATTATGCTTTGATTATTAACGTGCATGTTGAAGTACATTTCTTTGTCCATCAACCAAAATGCAATGGTTTTGTCGCCAACTAGGGCTTGGTCATGCGACTCTGCGTAAGAAATTACTTTCTCATCTCTTCTAGATTGAGTAAGTTCATGATATATTTGAGCAACATGCCAATCTTCATCTTTTTTCTGTTTCAAGGTACGAATCCAGAAATCTGGTACCCCCATAGATAGTCTGTAATTGAAACCATAACCACCATACTCAATAGGTGCAGCTAAACCTGGCATACCACTCATATCTTCTGCAACGGTTATGGCAGAAGGTTTAATTTCATGTATAAGTTTATTGGCAAGAATTAAATAGGAAATAGCATCATCGTCTTGACCGCCATCATAATATCTGTCATAAGAATTGAAGTCTCTTCCTAATCCGTGGTCAAAATAAAGCATACTGGTGACACCATCAAATCGGAATCCATCAAATTTAAATTCGTCAATCCAGTATTTGCAATTAGAAAGCAGGAAGTGAATTACTTCATTTTTTCCATAGTCAAAGCATTTTGAATCCCAAGCATAATGATTTCCTTTTACTCCTTCATGAAAGAATTGGTATTCGGAGCCGTCATATTTGCCCAGACCTTCAACTTCATTTTTCACCGCATGCGAATGAACAATATCCATAATTACAGAAATGCCAAAGCTATGAGCCTTATCTATGAGCGATTTTAGTTCTTCTGGGGTGCCAAATCTTGAACTTGGGGCAAAGAAACTCGAAACATGGTAACCAAACGATCCATAATATGGGTTAATTTCTTGTATTGCCATTAATTGGAGGGTGTTGTATCCACCATCTTTTATTCTTGGTAGGACTAACTCCTCAAATTCTTTGTATGAGCCAATTTTATATTCTTCAGTGGCCATTCCTACATGAACTTCATAGATTACAGGCGAACGGTCTTCTTGCAAAATCGGGTAAATTCCATTTGTAGGGTTTTTCATCCCATACTTGAGCACTGAAAATTTTAGTTTCTTCATCTTGAACAACTCTTTGAGCCCAAGCAGGAATTCTTTCGCCCTGACCTTTATTCCAATAGACAGAAAGTTTATATAAATCTTTGTGTTTTAATTTGTTGAGCGGAAGTGTAAGCTCCCAGTAAGTGTCTTTTTGTTCGAAAACATATTCTACTTTTTCCTCCCAGTTAGAAAAGCTACCAACTAAACAAATGTGAGTTGCATTTGGAGCCCATTCGCGCATTATCCAAGCGTTTTTTGTTTTATGAAGCCCAAAGAAGATATATCCATTTGCGAAGTCAGAGAGAGATTTGCAATTATCAGATAATAATTCAATTTCTTTTTTTTTAGCTCTTTCCAATCTGCCTGTTATTGCCTCTTCAAAAGGTTTAAGCCATGGGTCATTTACTATTAGTGCAGGAGTAGTCATATTAGTTTTCAAATTAATTTTAGCTTTTCGGTTTCAAATGTAAGCATTAATGATAAAATAAATATAGTTACATAAAAAAAAACTGTAAAAATATTTAAACAATACAATAGTTGATTTACTTAAATTAGTGAGTATTAAATAGGATATACAATATAGGGGTAATTTAAAACTGTAAAAAAAATGATATATATTTACTAATGTATCATTTAGGCTGAATAATCTAGTAACTGTATTGAAAATATTGAATATCACAAATGTCTAATTATTCATTATTTCAAATGTTAAATCTATGTAATTGGTATTTTTTTTGTTGAAATATACGATTTTTATTTTTATTTACAAATTGATAATCAGAGTTTTTGTGCTTATTTTTGGTCTTTTATAAAAATATTTTCAATAAAAGCTTTGAAAGTTCTAAATAATATTACTATCTTTGCACCGCAATTTTCGTCAGAGGACGGAGGTTTTGAAAAGGTTTGGTAGTTCAGTTGGTTAGAATACATGCCTGTCACGCATGGGGTCGCGAGTTCGAGTCTCGTCCAGACCGCTTTTTCAGAATATTTTATTTATTGGTTTGGTAGTTCAGTTGGTTAGAATACATGCCTGTCACGCATGGGGTCGCGAGTTCGAGTCTCGTCCAGACCGCTAGCTCCTTCGCTCGAAGGAGCTTTGCTTTTTTGTTTTTCTTAAAAACAATTCTTTTCTTTAATAAAGTTCGTGTTTTTTTTAGAATTTTGTTCCTAATAATTTTATCAATTATTTTTAATTAATCTTTGATGTATATACTTAAAAAGGAACAATTAAAACAGCTTGACACTTTATATGTTGCAAAAAACTCATTAAGTAGTTACGAGCTCATGGAAAAAGTATCTGAAGCTATTTTTGAAAGACTCAGATTACAAATAGATTTCAATCGTCGTTTTATAATAATTGCAGGTACCGGAAATAATGGAGGCGATGCTTTGGCTATTGCCAGAATGTTTTTGGTGCTAGGTATGCCCATAGAGGTTTATATTTTTGATACAAATGGCAAAAAAAGTATTGACTTTAATGCAAATCTAGAAAAGATTGTCAAACTCATCTCAAATACAACTAATTCTAAATGTGTATCAATTTCGCAAGATGATTTTGATCTTGAAATTGTTGCTGATGATCAGATTATTGATGGTCTCTTTGGATTTGGATTAAATAGAGAACTTGATTCAACTATTGGAAACCTGATAAATCAAATAAATAAGAGCAAATTTATTTATTCTATAGATTTGCCCAGTGGTTTATTTTGCGAAAGTAATTTGGAAAATTCTTTATCGGTTGTGGTTTCAGCACGAAGAACATATACAATACAAACGCCCAAGCTTCCTTTCTTTTTTAATGATACTGCTTGTTTTGCCGGAGATGTTGAGATTATTGATGTAGGTATGAATCCTATTGATTATCTTAGAGATACATTGCCTTATAGGACTATCGAAAAACATGATATTAAATTGCCTAAGCGAAATAAGTTTTCGCACAAAGGACATTTCGGACATGGCTTATTGATTGCAGGAAGTAAAGGAATGGCAGGAGCTGCAATTTTAGCTGCTAAAGCCTCTTTAAAATCAGGTATTGGTCTGCTCACTTGTCATATTCCCGCTTTAAATGTTTTACCGCTGCAAATCTCTTTACCAGAAGCTATCTGTGTTGCCGATTCTAATATGGATTTTGTATCAAACATTACATTAGCTTCGCATTATACTGCAATAGCTATTGGACCAGGATTGTCTGTTAATGATACCACATGTTCTGCATTTGAACAAGTTTTGAAGAATATTAAAATCCCAATGGTAATAGATGCCGACGGTTTAAATATCATTAGTAAACTACCACATTTGTTGCAATGTTTACCTGCTAATACTATTCTTACTCCGCATCCAAAAGAGTTTGATAGGTTGTTTGGTAATTCTAAAAATTCTGAAGATAGATTCAATAAACAAGTTTTAGCTTCGAAAAAATATGGTATAATTATAGTTTTAAAAGGACACAATAGCAGCATTAGTTTACCAACAGGAGAGGTTTGGTTTAATACTACAGGCAATGCAGGTATGGCTACTGCCGGTTCTGGAGATTTGCTTACAGGCATGATTTTGTCTTTTCTTGCACAGGGGTTTAGCGCGTCTGTTGCGGCTAGATATGCTGTTTATCTGCATGGTTTAGCAGGAGATATAGCTGCTAAAAATGTTGGTGAATATAGTTTGATTGCGTCAGACATAATTGATTCAATTTTTAAAGCAATTATTGAGTGTAGTGAATAAAAAAAAGTATTTTTACATTTCTAATATAATCGAAGTGTTTAAAATATTTATATTTTTCTTGCTTCGAAATTCTAATTTAACAAACAGAATATCTTTAAGTTGAATCTTTTAAAAATTGTAAGAATATGAATTTGCCCTTTTTAAAAAAGAAATTTTCTGAGTGGTTCTCAAAAGAGAATCTCTTGACGTTGGTGAAAAATAAATATTTTATCGCAATATTTGTATTCTTTGTTTTTATTTTGTTTCTCGATGAAAAAAATTTGATACAAGTTGCAAATTCTAAATCGAAACTTGATGAATTAAAAAATGAAGAGTTTGTCCTTAAAGAAAAAATAGAAGTTCAAAAAAAAGGTATTCTTGATTTAGAAACGAAAGACAATGTTGAGAAACTTGCAAGAGAACAATATTTAATGAAAAAAGATGAAGAAGATTTATATTTGATTGTTAAGAAAGAAGATTAATCATGTGTTATACAGTATATTATTAAGTGTTAAAAACAATGCAAGAGACTTTTAAAGAAATTTCGCCTTTGTTGCTTACCGATAATTTTATTTCGCTTATTGGTACCGATTGGATGTTGGTTACGGCTGGTACAGCTACTGATTTTAATACGATGACAGCTAGTTGGGGGAGTATTGGTTTTATGTGGAATAAACCAGTAGCTACCATTGTTGTCAGACCGCAAAGGCATACCTATTCGTTTCTAGAGAAGCAAGATAGTTTTTCTCTGTCATTTTTTACCGAAGCCTTTAAACCAATGCTTCAATATTGTGGAAGCAATTCGGGTAAAAAGGTTGATAAGATTAAAGAAACCGGTTTAGAGCCACTCTATACAGAAAGTGGAGTGGTTTATTTTAAACAAGCTCGTTTAGTTTTGGAGTGTAAAAAATTGTATGTTGATGATTTCAAGAAAGATTGTTTTGTAGATAAGTCGCTACTAAATAAATATGTAGATGACGATTTTCATAGGGTTTATATAGCAGAAATTGTAAAATGTTTGACCAGGTAATTGGTTATTAGCAATCTATTTCCAACCAAGCATTGGTTTTAGATTGTTCTGTAATTGGCAATAGAGTGAAATAACCTTTTGTAAATTGACCATTTTCCCAACATGCTTTTTTGCTGTTTTGCTTGAATTTATGACTAGTAAATGTATCTTCAGCAGAGCTGATTTGCATTTTACCATAGCTTTTGGTATGTATTTGTTTAGAAATTTGGAGTGCTATTATTCCCATTGTTGTTCTTAGGTTTAGTTCGCAAAAAGGTAAAATTAATCTTGTTCCGTTTTGGTCTACTATCATAGCATCAATTCCCAAATAACCTTGATATGTTGCTAAATCTATGCTGTTTAGTGCTTTCAAAAAGGTTTCTGTCAATATGGTTTCTTCTTCAGTACTTAAACAATCTGATATATAATTATTTTTCTTTAAATTTTCTGTATTACCTATGTAATGACCTCCATAATTCTTTTCATCGGTAGTGAAGAAATATGTTGTACCAATGAATTCAACTCCTTTTTGTTTTTTTTCGAATAGTAGTGAAAAATCTTGTGTCTTTTTGTAGAATGGCTCTACAAAAGCACCTTTTTGCGACTGTAAAAACCCTTTAATCCATTGTGTTCCTGTTTTATCGTCTGGGTTATTATAGATAACTATGCCTCGACCCGATGAACTCCAAAGCGATTTTATAACTATTTTTTTCCATTTCTCCAATAAATCTAAGATTTCCTCATAAGTGGTTACATATTCATAAGTAGGATTTTTAATGGTTGAATGGTTGAAATGACAATTATTAAGCATTTGATAGCCTGTTTTTCTTGAAAAGAGTTCTTGATAAGATTCTAACCATTCAAATGTATTTGATAGTTTACTTAGTGACGGACTCCAACCCCAAGGCTGCAAAGAGTATGATTTATCAGTTAATTCTGTTTTTTTTATGAAGTTTATTTCTTTTTTAGTAAAATTCTTTATTTGCTCTTTATATTGTTGATTTGGAATGGATTCTACTGCTACAAATTCATTATCTTGTGCTAAAAGTGATACAATGTAACATAGTTCGTTTTCGAACAAACGTAATTTTTCAGGCGCCATATAGTTACGGTTGTTGTTCGCAACAGCCATATCGCACGTAGGATTGAAGTAATGGCATTTTTTCATTTATGACAACAGTATGTTTTTGTTCGATAGAAATTTTTCCATTTTATTATACATAAATTTTTAGAACGTGTGCGTGAAATTCAATTCACTTAACATTCTTAAAAATTCTGGAAATAGAGGTGCTGTTACGTTTATTTCTGTTTTGGAATCGGGGTGTGTAAATGAAAGTTTATAAGCATGAAGCAGCATGGTGTTCATGTTGAAATGTTCTTTGAATATTTTATTTTGTTTATTACAGCCGTGTGGTCTGTCACCAATTATAGGATGGAAGATGTGAGCCATGTGTTTTCTTATTTGGTGCATTCGTCCTGTTTGAGGACATACAGAAATAAGTGAATATCTGGAAGTAGGGTGTTTTGATGAGACTAACTGAATTTCAGCATGTTCAAGTGTTGTAAAATGTGTATTTGCCTCTTGTATTTTACCTTGTTCTGTTGTGAGCGGATAGTTAATTTCTAACTCTTCAGGGGTGTATCCTCGTACTATTGCAAGGTATTTTTTTTTAATCTGATTTTCAGCAAATTGTTTGCTTAGTGCTTTGAGTAAATCAATATTGGTAGTAAACATGAGTAACCCAGAAGTTTTTCGGTCTAATCTATGAACCGGATAAACTTTTTGGTTAATTTGATCTCGAAGCATTTGCACTGCAAATACATCGGCATCGTCGGCAATTTTTGAACGGTGAACCAACAAGCCATGTGGTTTGTTTATGATAATAATATCATCGTTATTGTGAATGATTTGAAGTTGTAAATCAGAATCCAAAATTTAATGATTAATTTAGGTGTCGTTTAGTCTATATAGACTTCTAATAATGAGCATTTCCCAATAGGGGTGAGTTGAATGTTTCTTAATGATGCCGGTAGTAATACTGTTTCGCCAGCTACAACTTCAACTTTCTGATTATCTTCTCCATATTGAATGGAAAATCCACCTTCAAGGGTTATGAAAATTATAAAAGAATCAAGTATAGAATAATCTTTTTTAATGATTGTATCGAAATTTAATATATTTGTTTTGAAGTATTTACACGATACTAATTCGGAGCTTTGATTTGCGATTGAATTATATGCAGATTTATAATTATCTTTTTTTTCATAATCAATAACATCAAGAGCCAATTCTAAGTGAAGTTCGCGCGGATTTCCATTTTTATCAAATCTATTCCAATCAAAAATTCTATAAGTAATATCAGATGTTTGTTGAATTTCAGCAATCACCAGATTTTTGCCTATTGCATGGATTCTGCCGGCTGGAAGATAATAAACATCTCCTTTTTTTACTTTTTCTGAATTTAATATTTCTGAAAGTTTATTATTCTCAAGTTTTTCAACGAATGTATCTTTGGAAACAGTCTTATTAAAACCAACAATAAGTTCGGAGTCTTGAGCAGATTGAACAACGTACCACATCTCGGTTTTGCCAAACGCATTGTGTCTCTTTTTAGACACTTCATCGTTCGGATGAACCTGTATAGAAAGCAAGTCGCTCGTGTCAATGAATTTTATGAGTAGCGGAAATTCAATTCCAAAAGAATCAAAAACCGTTTCACCGACCAATTCGTCCATGTAAATTTCAATAATGTCTTGAAGTGTATTTCCTTTTAAGAATCCATTACTTACAACAGAAATTGAATCTTGCACTGCCGAAATTTCCCAGGTTTCACCGCAATTAGAAATGTCAATGTTTTTTGCTGGGTAAAGTTTTTTTAAACTATCACCTGCCCATATTCTTTCTTTGCAAATGGTTTCAAATTTTAAAGGATAAAGTTCTTTCATCAAAATAAGAGATTAAAGTTTTTTAGCGACAAAAATTTAAATCATGCCCCATTTTATTGGCTTTTGTTTCAAGATAAAATCTATTATGTTCATTTGAAGGTATTTCAAGCGGAATATTTTTAATTATTTCAAGACCATAACCTTCTAGTCCGGCTCTTTTTTTAGGATTGTTAGTCAAAAGGAGCATTTTATGAACACCTAGGTTTCTAAGGATTTGAGCCCCAACTCCGTAATCTCTCTCATCTGCTTTAAATCCTAATTCTGTATTGGCGTCAACTGTATCAAATCCGGATTCTTGTAGTTTATAGGCTTTTATTTTGTTGAATAAGCCAATGCCTCTTCCTTCCTGATTCATATATACAAGTACACCTTTGCCTACTTTTTCTATCTCCTCCATTGCTTTGTGCAATTGTGGTCCGCAATCGCATCTTAATGAGCCAAATATGTCGCCTGTAAGACACGAAGAGTGTACGCGCACTAGTATAGGTTCGTCCTTTTCCCAAGTTCCTTTTATGAGTGCTACATGCTCTAGATTGTTAGATAATTGTTTGAAAGGAACAAGTTCAAACATGCCATGTTGAGTTGGCATTTTAACTTTCTCGCCTCGTTCTATAAGACTTTCTCTTTCAAGTCTGTATTTAATTAAATCTTCAATAGAAATAATTTTCAGATTAAATTTTTTTGCAATTTCTAGAAGTTCCGGAAGCCTTGCCATAGTTCCGTCTTCGTTCATTATTTCTACGAGCACGCCTCCTGGTTTAAGGTCTGCCATAACGGTTAAGTCAACAGCGGCTTCAGTGTGTCCGGCGCGAGCCAGTACGCCTCTGTTTTTGGCTTTGAGCGGGAAAATATGTCCGGGTCTTCCTAGTTCTTCTGGCTTAATATTTGGATTTACGAGCGCATTCAATGTTTTAGCTCTGTCGTGGGCTGATATGCCTGTTGTGCAGTTATATCCATTTAAATCTACAGATACGGTAAATGGAGTTTCATGCAAAGCCGTGTTTGTTCCAACCATTAGATTTAATTGTAACTCTTGGCATCTGCTCTCAGATAGTGGAGCGCAAATAAGTCCTCTACCATGTGTTGCCATGAAGTTTACCATCTCTGATGTAATTAACTCTGCCGAACAAATAAAATCGCCTTCGTTTTCTCTATCTTCACTATCTACTACTATTATTAACTTCCCTTGACGAATCTCTTCAATCGCCTCTTCAATTGTGTTTAACATCTTATTGGTTTCTTTTTGTAGGTTGCCAAACATTGGATTCAACCCCCTTGAAAAATCTAAAAAATCCTATCAATAACGCCAAATTCATACTTAAGAAATGGGTTATAAAGCGCAAAAGTACACTATGTATATTGATTTTTTTTAATAAATAGTCAAAAAGAGGAATCGAAAACAAAATTAATTGCATATACAGAAGGTATTCAAATATAGAAGATTGGTTAAACAAAAGCAGACTTATTATAAAACAATCAATAAGCATAAATGGTGTAAACCAACGGAGTATTTTGTGTGAAAAAAAGCAAAATCCGTTGCCTTTGTTGAGCGAGAGTGCAATTTTCCAAAAGACACTTAGGTTTTGAAAGTTACCAATTGAAATTCTAATTTTTCTTCTAAACTCCTCTTTCATTAAATTTGAAATATCTTCGTAGCAAATAGCTTCGAGTTCCTGTATGGCTTTGCCTCCGTCTTGTAAAACGTGTAGGGTTATATAAAAGTCATCCATATAGAAATTAAGCGGCACAGGGTGGTATGCGTTTTTTCTTATTGCATATATTCCTCCAAATGCACCAATCATGCTTCCCCAAAGTACACCTTCTCTGTATTTTAGTATGTTTTCATTTGTCAGATATGTTTTTTCTTGAATGGAGATTCCATTCTTTTTCAAATTTGTATTTAGTATTAGTCCTCCAACAAGGCTTATTGTATTGTTTCTAAAATGTTTAACCAAATGATAGAGTGTAGATTCTGTAAAGTATACATTAGCATCGGTAAGTATAAGAATCTCTCCTTGAGCTTTTTCAGCTAGTTGATTTATTATATTGGCTTTTCCTTGTCTCTGTGTGAATGCAAATAATTTTATTTGTTTGTACTCCTCGGCGTATGTAGAAATAATTAAATTTGTGTTGTCTGATGAGTTGTCAGAGCCTATTAGAACCTCAATTTTGTCTAATGGATAATTGGTCTTAAAGATACTATTTATTTTTTCTTCAATAACTTGTTGCTCGTTATATGCAGCCATTACCACCGAAATCATAGGCAGATTTTCTCTGTCTGTATCGTCCCAAACAAAAGTGTTATTCTTTTTGTTTTTTGCTAATATTTTAAGTAGCAATGGAAAGAAAATGTAAGAATGAAATATAAGTAAAACAAACAACCAAAAAATAATGCTAAGCATTAGGAATATTAGATTCATAAAATTTTAAAAGATCTTTTGTGAGAATTGTATTGTTGAATTTTTCTGAAACAAAATTATAAGCATTTTCAGCAATTATACTTATTTCATCGGGGTTTTTTAGTAAATAATTTACACCTTCAATAAATTCAGTAGCTGAGTTGGCTATGAAAATCTCTTTTTTATGGATTGCATCAATGCCTTCTGCACCTATTGATGTTGAAATTATTGCTTTTTTGTAAGCCATTCCTTCAATTATTTTTATACGCATACCGCTACCGGCCAAAAGCGGTACTACCATTATAGTGTTATCTGCAAAAAACTGCGAGGCGTCTGCAATTTCGTCGCAAAATTCTACATTTTTGAATTGAGTAATTTTGTTTATAAACCAATCGGGTGCATTTCTGCCTGCTATTCTGAATATTAATTCGGGCATAAGTGCAATAATTGTTTCCCAACAATTATCAAGAAACCAAATCAACCCTTGCTGGTTGGGTGTCCAGTCTAAGCCTCCTAAATGAAATAGAGTAGGAGTGTTGTCTAATGCCGGTGCTAATGTTGTTTTTGAAATTTCAATACCCGTTTGGCAAACATGAAAAGGTTTAGTGTTTCCGTATGAGTTTAAAATAGAGGCGTCTCTATGACTAATTGGAACTAAAAAATCATATTTATTAATGAAATTTTTTTCAAATTTCTTGAGTCTTTCAGCAAGAATTTTTAAGTACCATTTTTTTATTGGGTTGTCGGTGTTTTCAACCGTTCTGTCCCATATTTCATGTTCTATATTATGTGCTCTATATGAAACTGGTGTGTTTGTTATTTTTTTAACAGTTTGAATATATGGACAAAGATATAAGCCTTCAAGTTGAATTATATCAAATTCTTTTTCTTTTAAAATCTTTATCAAGAAATTACTAAAGTCTTTGTTGATAAATCGTTCAGCATTATAGGGGAGTTTTGAGAAAATTAGGTTTTTCAGGGCTGTTAAAATACTTATGTTAGTATTGGTTTTATGTGCTCTGAAATCTGCCATTTTTTTAATGTTTTGTGGCAGTGTATCTGGGTCGGTATAGTGTTTAAGCGTATTCATAGAAGCAACTGTTATCTGGCAATTGCTTTGATAAAGACCAGTTATTATTGCTAATTTGGCAATGACACCTCCGTCTTTAGGAGGATAAGGAAATTTATTGGTAATAATGAGAATACGCATCTTTCTATACTATAACTTATTTTTTTTTGTGAATTTTTTGAAAATATTTTTAATTGGGTTTATGTAGATGTTTAAGTTGAATAAATTGGAATCGTGAGTAGCCTTATAGGTTAAATAAACTCCAATTGGTAAAAGAATTGATGATGCCATCCACATTCCTTGATATGCGATAAGTCCACCTGCTTTTACGTATTTTTCTCCTATCATTGATAAGATATAATAAACCAAAAAGAAAAATATTGATACAATTACCGGAACACCAAAACCTCCTTTTCTTATAATAGCACCAAGGGGTGCTCCAATAAAAAATAATATAAGACATGCCACTGATAATGTGAATTTTTTATGCCATTCTATTTTATGTTTATTTATCCATCCAGTCTTGTTTTCTATATCTTTTGTGTTGTTTTCATGTGCAGATTTTGCATTTCTTGCTAAATTCAACGCTCTATCGTAAACCTGTATTTTCTTTTCTGTGTCGAGTTTGTTGTATGTTGAATTGTATGAAATTAACACCCCAGTTTTTTTCTCTCTGCGCTCTTGTTGCGTAAAATAGTTATTGAGAAACATTCGAGAATAATTTCTTACTTTTCTATTTAAAAGATTTTTCTGCAACGAATCTTGAGCCTGATTAAGCTGCTACTATATTTTAGATTGAGCATTTGGTAGTTATGCTTAAATAGCTCTGTGTTTGTTCGGCTGAATTCATAACCGTTCAATTCATAAACCATCTTTTGTTCGCCAAACAACTGTCTTTTAAAAGGCATATTGTTTCTGCTGTATTCATAATTATTTCTATCCCTTACCTCTTCGTATTTAACACCATTGAAAAGTGTAAAAACCAAAAAAACTTTATCGTCAGACATTACCATTGATGCCGAATCTGCTACGGTAACGTCCATATTGCCTGCAATATTTCTATGGTCATATATCATGACTTCATACATCATATTGGTTTCTGGGTCTTTGTCTTTTATCTTCAATTTAAGACCGGAGGTTATTTCATAGAAAGTTCCTTTTTTTATGTTAATTTCTGGTCTTTGCTGTCTTACATCATATAAGAGAGCACCATATCTTAAATTGGTATATGGTAACACAAACTGGGTAAACAACAGTGCATTTATTGCAATAAAAAGATTGAAAATAATTAGGGGGAGCATTATTCTTTGTAGAGGTATTCCTGACGATTTCATTGCCATGAGTTCGTTGTTCTCTCCCAAATTGCCAAAGACCATTATTGAAGCCAATAATACAGCTAATGGAAGTGCCATGGGAACTAAATTTGCTGAGGCATACAGCATCAATTCGGCTATGATGCTTATTGCTAATCCTTTGCCCACTAAATCATCTATGTACATCCATAGAAATTGCATGAGCAAAACAAATACACAAATAAAGAACGTAACCGTCAAAGGTCCTATGTACGACCTTATTATGAAACGATCTAAGATTTTCATTGTACTTTTATTTTTTGATTAAACACAAAAAACAGCCTTTTGCCTTACAGCACAAAACGAGGTGTTTTAATTGGGTGTAAATGTACAACAATTTTATGAACCTAATACACTTCTTAAATTTGTGATTTGTGTATCCCAAAGCGATTTTGAGTCTTCAATCTCATCAGGTTCTGCAGCATCGCTTATCATTAAAGCTAAATCTGAGGTCAAATCATCAATATTTATTTTAAATTCGAAATATGCATTTTCATCATCCTCTTCATCAATCCAATGAAAACGAATGTGTTTCAAATCTTTTTTTGAGGTTACTCTAGCTCTTTGCTCGGAACCTTCCCAAATGAAAACATATACCGAGTTGTTGTCTACCACATTTACATCGTCTGAAAACCATTCTGCTAATCCTGCCGGAGTAGACAGTCTGTTGTACAGAATCTTAGCTGATGTGTTCATTGAGTATTCTAACTGAAACCTTACTTTTTCTGACATTTTTTATTCTTCCTTTGAGTGGTTTTTATATTTTTAATCTCTATGTGATGTACAATAGAAATTTAATTTTCACACCTTATTAATCTATTTAATTTTCGCATTATTTCAAATTTAGTAAATACCAAAGCAGTACCAGACGTCTTGAAACGCGCTCTTTTTGCTTAAAATGAAATAATATCCGTTTATTAGCCAAACGTTTGCAATATATAAAAAAAAATGGAAAAACCTACTTGATTTTTGTTTATGAGTGAGTTAATTTATATATTATGAAAGATAGATTTTAGGCTTCATATATTAAATTTGTTAAAATTTATATATTAGAATCTATGAAATATAAATGCTTTTTATATTTTTGGTGATATTCTATTCCCTTTTTGTATTTTACTAGATGACAGAATCATTCAATTATTCACCACAATTTTTAGACAAGAAAGCTTTTGAAGAAATCTTCAGAGCCAATTATAAGGGTTTGTGTTTATATGCTATGAATTTTGTAAAAAGACAGTAATGTTGTTGAAGATATTATTCATGATATTTTTTATAGGACTTTGGGAGAAAAGAAGTTCAATAGACAGGATAGATTCTTTAAAGTCATATCTTTATAGGTCAGTTCATAACCGATGTTTGAATCATTTAAGAAACAGTAAAAAATTTATTGACGACTCTGATGCAGCTTTTTTGGAGTTTGACTCAGGAACTGATAATTTGCAAGCAATTGAAGCAATCGAATTGGAAGTGCTCATTTCAAAGACTATTCTTTCTCTGCCTGAAAAATGCAGAAAAGTATTTGAATTAAGTCGTTTTGAAGGTATGAAATATAGTGAAATAGCTCAATCTTTAGATATATCTATTAAAACCGTAGAAATTCATATATCAAAAGCATTGAAAATTTTACGTGAGGCAATTGATACGCATGGTGTAAAAATTATTATGTTTTTTTTAGTTTTTAATTTTTTTTTAGATTTCAAATAGGGGTATAAGTTAGTATTGAGTGTGTATATAAGAATTAAGGTAAAGAAATAATTATTATAAAAGTGGAAGAAAAACCGCAGAATATTGATACTGAGTTATGTGCAAAATATCTTGCTCGTGAAACTAATGATGAGCAACGTTTGGCTTTTGAAGCTTGGTTAGCTGCTTCAGAAAATAATGAACGCGAATTTGCTGCATATAAGTTGATTTGGGAAAAATCCTCAAAATCTGAGGTTTTCAATGAAGATATTGCATGGAAACGACTTGAGAATTCTTTATTCAAAAACACGAAACACAATAAACAAGTAGGTTCTAAAGTTTTCAGCATTAAACATTTATCTATTGCTGCATCTGTTGCTATTTTGGTGGTGAGTTATCTTTTTTATTTTATGAAAGATAATGAAAAACAGATTGATTTGACACAAGTTATTTCTACTGCTGAAAAACAACAAAAACAGCAAAAACTAGAAGATGGCTCATTGGTATGCCTGAATCAAAATAGCGAATTTCATTTTGCAAATTCTTATAGTGATTTGAAACAAAGGCTTGTGAAACTCTCAGGCGAAGCTTTTTTTGAAGTTGCTCCTGATGCTGAAAAACCTTTTGTGATTGAAACTCCTAACGGGAAAATACGAGTTGTAGGTACTTCTTTTAATGTTATGAGTAATGATAGCTTATTGGTTGTTTCTGTAAAATCAGGTAAAGTTGCAGTTTTATCAAACGCATCAGATGTTGAAACAATTTTATCTAAAGATGAGGGTGTTACCGTGTCTGTTTTAAATAATGAAATTTCAAAATACCGTCTTGACGATTTAAATAGTTTTGCTTGGCAAACAAAATATTTATTGTTTAATGATGTTAGTCTGAAAGAGGCTGTGATGGAGATTAATAAATGCTATTATAGTAATATTATTATAGCCGACAGCACGATACAGAATTTTCATGTTTTTGCTGAATTTGAAAACAAATCGCTCAATACAATTCTCACCGTATTGGAAAATACCTTTAATATTTCCGTAGAAAAACAATCTAATGGTCAAATATTGTTAGATAGTAAAACAGATTAGTAATCTTTTTATATATTTGAACATGATGTTCAAGCCTAAATCGATATTGCTAATAGCTTTTTTACTAGTTACTTTGGTTGTTTTTTCCCAAAAATCACCTTTAGGCACTAAGGTACAATATCATTGTGAAAATGAAAGTATAAAAAATATACTTAAAGAATTAAGTTCTCAGACCGATTTAAGTTTTTCTTTCGATTCAAAACTTTTTGGAAATAAAAAAATAAGTATCAGTTGCGTTGATGTAACTGTCGATTCCTTGCTTACATTAATTTTTCATGATAAAAACATACAATATGAAGATGTTGATGGTGTTATAGTCTTGAAACGTTCCAAGAAGTTGTCAGATAGAGGATTTGCGGATTCCAAAAATGATGATAGTACAACACTTCATTCACAAAAGGCTAAGGAATATTTTACTGTTTCCGGATATTTAAGAGATAAACAAAACGGTGAGGTTCTCATTGGTTGTGTTGTTTCTATTGATAGTTTGCATATAAAAACTATATCAAATGAGTATGGTTTTTATTCTATTACAGCTCCAAAAGGAGTCTTTATTTTACGATGTTCGTATGACAAGTATGAACAAAATTATACATACATCGATTTTTCAGCTAATCTTAGTCTAAATATCGACCTAAGCTCTATAGGTATGTTGCTCGACGAGGTGGTTGTAAATGCCCTTGACTATAAAAATGTTCATCAATACGGTACAGTGAGTTTAAATTTGTCAAGCAGCAATCTGCAAGCTATGCCAGCATATTTAGGTGAAGCCGATTTGTTAAAGCAATTGGAGAAAATTCCTGGTGTTAAATCATTTGGCGATGGGTCTACAGCATACTATGTAAGGGGTGGCGACAAAGCACAAAATCTAATTATACTTGATGATGCTCCTGTGTTTAATCCTACACATTTGTTTGGTTTCTATTCATCGTTTGTAGCCGATGCAGTTAAAGACGTGAAGATTTATAAAGGCAATGCTCCAGCAAATTATGGTGGCAGATTATCATCGGTGGTTGATGTAAGAACGAAAGATGGAAATATGAAAAAGTTAGAAATAGCTGGTAGTATAGGTCCTTTTGTTTCAAAAATCCAGATGGAAGCCCCCATTGTAAAAGATTATAGCTCTTTTCTTATTTCTTTCAGGAGGTCAAACCTTAATTGGATGTTTGCAGAAAGTGATCCGAAATTTAATTTTAATGATTTAAATATTAAATTAAATGCACAAGCCTCAAAACAACGTTTTTATGTTAATTTTTATAGGGGAAATGATAGTTTTAGTGGTTTGAATACCGAGTTTGGTCATAAAGCTATTGGTTGGACAAACACCGTTGGCTCAGTGAGATGGAATTACTTGATTAGCAAAAAGATATTTTCAAATTTAACACTTTTCGGCTCTTTATATAATTATGATTTAATGCTAAAGAAAAATGAGTTTGATAAGTGGTCTTCCCAGATTAGTACTATTGGTTTTAAATATGATTTAAGCACCTATATAAACCCAAGAAATACTCTAAAATACGGATTTGATTATACTGAGTACTCGTTCAATCCAGGAAATATTGAATATACTGATTCTGCAGAAGTTTTTAGTGCACCAGTTGTGAGTCAAACAAAATTGCGGTCGGCAGCTTTTTTATACATCTTATGAACTTACGCTTAGTCAAGCATTTTTAATTTCTTGTGGCGTTAGAGTTCCTTATTATGCCAATGTTGGCGAATCTACTGTTTATAGTTTTGATTCTAAAGCAGCGGTTACAGATACTGTTTATTTTGCTGATGGTGTGGTGTACAACAAACAATTTGATTTTGAGCCGAGAATCAGTTTAAGTCTAATAATTAATGAAAATAATTCAATTAAAGCGAATTATGCTAAACATACACAGGCACTTCATTTGGTTACAAATTCAGAAAGTCCCTTTACTTCATTAGATGTCTGGATGCCCATAAGTCCAAATATTAAGCATCAAGTAGCTCATCAATATTCATTAAGTCACTTTTATACCTTTAGAAAAGTTCCGGTAACATTTTCTACAGAAGTGTTTTACAAAACACTTTCAAATCAGATAGACTATGAGGAACATGCCAATATGCTTTTAAACCCAAATATTGAAGGTGAATTAATATTCGGAAAAGGTTGGTCTTATGGCTTGGAACTTTTATTAAGAAAAAACAGTGGTAATTTTGAAGGTTGGATAGGTTATACCCTTGCCAAGGCTTATAGGCAATTTAAAGAGATAAATAAGGGAGAGCCTTTTAGTGCCTCTTTTGATAGATTGCACGATTTTGTACTGTATGGAAGTTATAATTTGAGTAAGAGATGGAAAATTTCCGGCTCTTGGCTTTATGCTACAGGTGCTACATATACAGAACCTACAGGGTTCTTTAAATATCAAAATTATACAATCCCAATATATTCAGAAAAAAATAATGAAAGATTACCAGATTATCATCGTTTAGATTTAATGTTGTCTTTTAGAATTAATAAAAGGAACGAAGCTATGTATAAACATCAAATAACGGTTTCTGTTTTTAATGTTTATGCTAGAGAAAATCCTTTTAATATTACATACAATAAAGTTAAAAAAACAAATACAGATGAATATGAAGTACCTTCAGATGCTTTTTCTAAAAGGGATATTGTGCATACAGAATTGTATCTGCTTAAAGTTGTTCCTTCTTTAAGTTATATTTTTAAAGTAAATTAATTTTAAGAATATATTAATTTTAGAGGAGCCTATTAAGTTGATAATTGTATTCAAAAAAGCACTGATGGGTTTATTTAGGCAGTGTGAGTTAAGTAAAAATAAAGTCTCAGACGAGGCTGTTATTCAATAAGTTGGTCGATAGTATAAAATATTTTGTTAAATACCTGTTTTTATAATATGAAGCTCAAATTATTCTCGCTTATAATATTGGTTCTTTTTGTAATTGCTTCTTGCGAACAGGTAACTACAGTAGAAATAGATCCGGACAATACAAAAAAAATTGCTGTTGAGTGCTTACTTACAAGTGAGTATAAGTTTCAAACCGTGAAAATTACAAGGCCGTTTTATGAAATAGGTCAATTGCCCGAAGGAGTTCTTGATGCTCAGGTTATTATTAGCGATAGCAGAAAAAAATATATTTTCGCTCCAGATTCAGATTCTTCTGGCTTATATGTGTCTGAAATTCGCTTTGCTGCCATACTGAAAGAGGAATATAATCTGCAAATAATTTTAGGAAAAGACACTTTCGCTGCGCAGTCAAGTCTTATTGCGGTTACTCCAATTGGTCCGGTGCCACTGAAACCCAGTTGGCGCACCGATAGTTTATTTATGATAGATAATGCGTTTGTAAGCAGCGAAGAGGCTATGTGGGAAGTAGTTATTGATTGGTCTGGTTTAGATTTTGAAAACGATGGTCGAGATTCTGTAAAACTTTATTATTATACTTTTAATACGATAGATGTAAACCAAGTATTTGCTCCCAATAAAGAAATAATTGAATTTCCGATTGGTGCCAAATTACGGGTTAAAAAATATGCGCTAACCAGTGATCACGCCAAATATTATAGAGCAGTACTTTCTGAGGTGGAGTGGAGTGGTGGCTTTTTTGATGTATCGCCAGCCAACATACCAACAAACATAAGTAACGATGCGGTTGGTTACTTTGGAGCTTGTACCGTTACCGAAGACTCTATTTTGGTGCAATATTCTAGTGATAAAGAATTAGTTAGAACTAAAATTAGGTAAATATTAGCTGCGTCAAAATCGCCATTTTGATTTTGAAAAATATCGTAAAAAAATAGCTAAAGCAAGTTGATTTGCTTTAGCTATTAGATATATTCTAGTAAATAAGATATTGTAAAATCTATTACATGGCTTGTAAGATATCAGCTTTAATATCTTCAATATCTTCAATCCCTACCGAGAAACGAATCATACAATCTGAAATATTCATGTTTTGTTTTTCTAGTTCGCTATACTCTGCATAAATTGTAGAGTGTGGGTGTATAATCAAAGATTTATTGTCGCAAAAATTTGTAGCTCTACGTATCATTTTTAATTTGTTCATGAATGAAAAACATTTTTCTTTGCTCTCTAGTTCAAAATTCACCAAACATCCTGCTTTTCCTTTGTAATGAGTGTTGAGCAATGTAAAATATTTACTGCTTGGTAGCGCCGGATAGTTTACTTGTTTTACTTCTTGTCGTGTTTCTAAAAATCGTGAAATTGCTAATGCGTTTTCGCAAGATTTATCCATTCTTAAAGTAAGTGTTTCCAATCCAAGCAATTGCAAATAGGCATTATGCGGAGACATTGAACCTCCTGTGTTTCTATAAGAATCTTTTCGTAGTTTTTTTATTAAAGCAAGTTTGCCGAAGTTTTTGAAGTATTCACTGGTTTTCTTATTGGCTCCCCATTTGTCTGATTCGTAAGAAATTATAGCGCCTCCAAAAGATGTTGCACCTCCTGAAATAGATTTTGTTGTTGATAAAATTTCAACATCAACACCGTGGTCTGCGCATGAAAATAAATATGGCGTCAATAATGTATTGTCAATCATTAGAATGATTTGATGTTTTTTTGCAATAGCAGCAATTTTATCAATATCAAAAACAAAAAGCTGAGGATTAGCAATGTTTTCTAGAAAAATAATCTTTGTGTTTGGTTTAATTGCATTTGTAAGTTCCTCTTCGTTTGCCGGATTAACGAATGTTGTTTCTATGCCAATATCTCGAAGTGTATTGTTTAATAATGCATAACTATGTCCGAACAGATAAGTGCTTGCTACAATGTGATCTCCTGCATTGCATAGGGCTAATATGGTACTTGTAATAGCAAACATACCCGAACTAACACAAACAGTGCCTACAGCATCTGCCATGAGGGTTAGTCTGTTTTCAAGTTCAAAAACTGTTGGATTTGCGGTTCTTGAGTAAGCAAAGGCATCTATTTCACCTTTAAAAGCTGATGAAATTTGTTCTGAACTATCAAAAGAGTATGCGTTCGTTTCATAAATAGGGGTTTTAAGCGAACGATAAATGTCTTTTTGATTGTCAATATTTCCATGTATTAACTTAGATGTAATGTTTTTCATGCGTTTGATGTAATATGAACGATTTATCTGTTAATAAATAATCGTTACAAAGGTACTAAATTAGTTTAAATACATTTTCAAAATCAGAAATCAAATCGTCTACATCTTCTAGCCCAACAGAAAATCGTATCATATTTTCTGTTATTCCTACAGCAACTTTTTGTTCTACAGGCACAGAGGCATGTGTCATTAGATAAGGCAATTGAATGAGTGATTCTACACCACCTAAACTTTCAGCTAAAGATACAAGTTCAAGATTTTCAGCTATCAATTTGGCTTCTTTTAGTCCACCTTTTACTTTAAATGTAATGATTGCACCAAAACCGGTAGCTTGTTTTTTTGCCAATTCATGTTGTGGGTGGCTTGCTAAACCGGGATAATATACTTTTTCTATTTTTGGATTTTTTTCTAAATAATTTGCGATTTTTATTGCAGATTTATTGTGAACTTCCATTCTTACTGCTAAAGTTTTGAGCCCTCGAAGAGCTAAATATGAATCAAAAGGAGATGGAACAGCACCAATTGCATTTTGGAAAAAACTCACCTTTTTAAATAGAAGTTCATCGTTAAGCAACACCGCCCCACCTATTATATCACTATGTCCACCAATATATTTTGTAGTACTATGCACAACTATATCAATACCTAAATCTAGTGGTTTCATGAAATATGGAGTCATAAAAGTATTGTCAACAACCGTGAGTATAGAATGACGTTTGGCAATACTGGCAATTTGCTCTAAATCACATAATTTTAATAGCGGATTGGTTGGTGATTCTAGCCAAATTATCTTTGTGTCTTTGGTTATTGCCTGTTCAATTAAAGCAGGGTTTGTTGCATCTGTATAGGTTACTTTTATTCCAAAATTTGGCATTACATCATTTAGAAGTCGCTTTGTGCCACCATATAAATCATCAAAACCAATAATATGGTCGCCTGATTTGAGCAATGCGAACAGCAGTGTAGATATTGCTCCAATTCCAGATGCGAAACTCATACCGAATTGAGCATTTTCAAGTGTGGCTAACTTCTCATCAAATGCTGTACGAGTAGGATTGCCACATCGTGCATACTGATAACCCTTTTCCGGATGTTCTACAACTTTTCGTGCATACGTAGAACTTAAGTGAATTGGAACTACAACATCACCGTAGCTATTTATAAAATCTACTTTTTCGCCCGAATGAACCGAATTTGTCGAAAATCCTTTTTTTTGTAATGTCATTATGATAATAAGTTTAAATAAAATACTAAAATTGCATTGGTCTAATAATAGTTGAAAATATTTCAACCAAAAGCAATATTACTTCAAACAAATCATTTAATTTTACACTTTCTTAATGTATTTTAAAATTTTTTCATTCCTTTTTATTTTATTTAAGAAAATAGTACTAATTTTGCACCGCTAATTTTTTAACGATTTGGCAACGAAAAACGATTATATTATTCCCAATGAAGGATTGAGTGATGGTTTGCATCATTTCAATTTTGCAATAGGAAGAGAGTTCATTGAAGATAATTCATTAGAAGAATTGAAAGATATTAGTCTAGAGGTTTCCATGAATGTGAACAAAAAGGAGAAACTTTTTGTCGTAGATTTGGAAATAGAAGGAGTAATACATACAAAATGCGATCGCTGTCTTGAAAATCTTGAATTGCCTGTTTTTTATGAAAATACGTTTTATATCAAAGTAGGTGTTAATAGAGAGGCAGAATTGGATAATGAAGATGATATTCTTTTCTTCAAAGAAGGAGCACCTCATATAGATTTGACTCAGTACATTTATGAGTCGGTAATATTAGCGATACCTTTAAAAAAAGTTCATCCTGATGATAAGGATGGGAATATAACTTGTAATTCTGAGGTAATGAGAATATTACACAGGAATAACAAGAAAAATGAAAAAAATAAACCAATAGACCCACGTTGGGATGTATTGAAAAATCTAGATTTAGAATAAGTAATTAATTAAGTGATATTATGGCACATCCAAAGAGAAAAATTTCCAGTCAAAGAAAACACAAAAGAAGAACTCATTACAAAGCAGAAAATGCTACTTTGTCAAAATGTTCTACAACAGGCGCAGTACACCGTATGCACAGAGCTTATTGGGTAGAAGGTAGTTTATACTACAAAGGAAAACTGGTTATTGAAAAAGAACAAGCTGAGTAGATAAAAACTCAAAACTCTAGACCTAAACTTTATACCGAATTATGAAACTTGGGATTGATGCAATGGGGGGCGATTTTGCCCCTGGTGTAGCTGTTACCGGTTCTGCTCTAGCTTCGTTAGAATTGCCTTCCGAAGCAATTATCTATTTGATAGGCGATGAACCGGTTTTAAAACAGTTACTTGCGAAACAAGAAAAGTATGATGCTAGTAAAATTGTCATTGTACATGCTCCGCAAGTGATAGAAATGGGAGATCATCCCGCTAAAGCTTTTCAACATAAACCAAACTCTAGCATAGCTGTAGGATTTGGTATGTTGCAGCAAGGAAAAATTGATGTTTTTGCAAGTGCAGGAAACACCGGTGCTATGATGGTAGGTACTATGTACACCGTTAAAGCAATTCCGGGAGTTATTAGACCCTGTATATCTGCACCTATAGCTAAAATAGACTCCCCTAATCCGGGTGTTTTACTTGATGTAGGGCTAAATGCAGATTGTAAACCCGATGTTTTGTATCAGTATGCTGTATTAGGTTCAATTTTTTCTAATGCTCTTTATGGTATTGATAATCCGCGAGTTGCGTTACTCAATATTGGTGAAGAAGAAGAAAAAGGAAATTTATTGACAAAAGCTACTTTTGAGTTGATGAAAGGTACCAAAGAGTTCAATTTTATAGGTAATATAGAAAGCAATAAACTTTTTTGGGACAATGCAGATGTTATTGTTTGCGACGGTTTTACCGGGAATATTATTCTAAAGCAATCAGAAACACTTCATACTATATCTAAAGATCTTGGTGTAGAACATGAATATTTTGAGCACTATAACTATGAAAATCACGGAGGTACTGTGATTTTGGGTGTCAATAAGCCTGTTATAATTGCTCATGGCATGTCTAACCATACTGCTATTAAGAATATGATTTTGCAATCAATGAGGATTGTAAAATCTGAACTTACGGAAAAAATAAAACAAGCATTCCTATAATGACAAATATTAGAGCTGCAATTACTGCAGTACATGGTTGGTTACCTGATTATGTTTTAAATAATGAGGAACTATCTAAAATGGTTGATACTACCGATGAGTGGATTTTGACTCGTACCGGTATCAGCGAACGTAGAGTAATGAAAGAACCTGGAAAGGCTACTTCTTATATGGCTTCAAATGCTGTAAAAGGTCTGATTGAAAAGAAAGGGTTGAATCCTGAAGAGATTGATCTTATAATTGTAGCTACGGTTACTCCTGATATGATTTTCCCCACAACAGCTGCATTAGTTGCTAAAGAAGTTGGTGCTAAGAATGCATTTGGCTTCGATTTAAATGCTGCATGTTCTGGATTTCTATTCGGTTTAGAAACAGCAAGTCAATTTATTGCTTCGGGTAAGTATAAAAAAATAATCTTAGTAGGTGCAGATATGATGTCTGCAATTACCGATTATTCAAATAGAAAAACTTGTATTCTCTTTGGCGATGGAGCAGGAGCAGTGCTTCTTGAGCCTTGTACCGATGGTAATGGAGTTATTGATTCTGATTTACATATTGATGCAGTTGGAGCACCTTTCCTTTACCTTAAAGCTGGTGGATCTTTGCATCCTGCAACTGAAGAAACTTTGAAAAATGGTGATCATTATGTTTTTCTAATTTAAAATATTGTTTTAAAGCGCTTAATAAAAATGTTAAGCGCTTTTTTTATGCATTATAATTTTTCAATATATATTTTTCTATGATTTCGTATTCATATTTTTAATTTAATCAATACTGTGATTTTAAAATAATTCTATTGAAAAATTTCTTACTGTTGTATTTTTTAAATAATATTGTTACAAATGCTAAAGACAAAATCAGAAACAAACAAAACAAAAATTGTAATGAAAAAAATCACAACAATAACGCTTTTTACCTCTCTCTTTCTTTTTTTAATATTCTTTATAGGTTTTATTATTTATGGTAATAACAGATCTGAGTATGAACAAAGGACTGAGCTTTTTGAGCTATATATGGCACTAGCTATTTTCATACCTCTTTTTATACTTGAGTTTTCTTTATTGTGGAAAGGGTTCACTTCTAATACCTACATTTGGCAAAGAATTGTCTTGACGGTAGCCTTTATTGTTATTATTTTTTTAGGTGTTTTGGTCATGGTTGAGTTTAAAAGCTCACTTAATAAAATACTCATTTCAATACTTGCATTTGGCTTTCTTGTATCTGTTACTTCAATAAATTTATTGTATGTAATAAAGAAAAAAACATGGATTAAAGGTTTTTTTAATGTTTTGGTCTCCATTTTTGCTTCATTTAGTTTGTTCGTTTTCTTTATTACTCTTTCCGAATGGGATAAAACCACACTAACTAATCATGATTATATTGCTTATGAAAATACTGAAAACGAAGAGGTTATTTTAGCTTATGTTTATGATGAATATGAAAGTTTAACACATGTTAAATGGGATATTGGATTCATTAGAAAAATTGAGAGTATATATGAAGAAAGAATTCCTGATGGTAAATGGAAAAAGTTCGACAAGTATGGTAATCCAGTTTTATATTTAGAAATAAAAGATGGAGAAGCCACTAAAATAGAACCAATATTACCTAAGAATGCTTTAGCAGCTCGTACATTTGAGGAATTAAATAACCTTATTCAGAAAAGTAATACTGATACTTTACGCATTTATGTTTTAGGCGATTTAGTTTTAAATAACACTATTGCAATAAAAGATAAGAAAAATATTTATTTACATTCTTTCGGGCAATATGACACATCAAAAATATCTATCTCTAATAAGACAGCCTTTTATATTGAAAATTCTGAAAATATAAATTTTGAAGACTTATCAATTTCACTCAATGGAGGTAATAGCTTCTTTGAATTAGTTAATGCTTCAAAAGTCTTTATAAATAAATGTCAACTGGTTGGTAATGCTGTAAAAGGTATAAAAGTAAATAATAATTGCAATGATATTAAATTGACAAACAATTTTATTAGTGGATATATTGAATATGGAATATTTTCAGCCGGAAAAAATGTATTGATAGCTAGTAATTCATATTATAAGGGCAATGATGAGTATGATGATTATTATACTAAAATTGATTTATCCAATGTCAATATGGATAGAGAGGCGCAGATAGACATGGCAGGAAGTGTGCTTTTGGGAGAAAGATACGGTAAAGGATTTGATCCTATTACTGAAGAGAATTCCGTTTTTACAGAATCATACTCTTCTTATTTTTATGATCTTTGGAATAATAACTTTCTAAATAATTACAATGCTTGGGAAAAAAATAATATTTGTTTTGATTGTAATAATTACTATTTCTTCAACTTGGCTAAAATGGTAAGTGGTATACCGTTTTTTTTAAATACCAAGCATGATTTTCAAGATGAATGGGCTTGGAATAGAGATCATGCTAGATTTCAACTTGTAAACCCTGAGTTTTTTGTATGGCTTAGAGAAAATAATTTCCTTACTCCTGAAGACAAAATTCTTGGTCAGTCTTTACAATTTTATTACAATAAAATCTTGAAAAAAATGCTCAGAACATACACTTTGAGCTATATGAATATTCAGAAAAATTCTGAAAAGGAGAACTTATTGAATGATTACAAACGAACTAGTACGAGTATTCATAGTTTAGATAATTTTATGTTTCAATCAATTATTAGTCAAACGCATGAAGTTAGTATTGTAAAGCAGGAATATTATTCTGATGAAGTTTCTGACGAGACTGATAATGATGAAAATATTAATTTCTATTTATCTCAGGTTTCAATTGGCAAAGATTTTAGTGTAAGCTTAAATGAAGTAACTCAAATATATACTTTTTGGATGAGAAGGTGTATTGATGGTTCTGCTGATGAAATAATGAAAACTATGCTTTTCTTTATGCAGAAATTTGATAAAGAATGGTTTAATTATATCGATGATAATTTTAATGCTGAAAAACCGAACAATGAGGAGGATTTAAATTAAGTTTTATTTACTCTACATTAGAATTGATTACAAATAATTGTAGAATATTCAGAAAAAAAAACAGTTTTTTTGTAGATTCTATATGCCTCTATATGCCTCTATATTAATCCATTATAGTAAATAATAGCTACACTCTAAATAAAATGGTAAAATTTAAAGCTTATGAAGCTTTAAATTTTACCATTGAATGAGATTCAAATTTAGCCATTGCATATTCTTTAGAAATGGTAAATATTTTTTCATTACCACTTGGAGCTTCATACATTGCATCAAGCATAATAGCTTCACAAATTGAGCGTAAACCTCTTGCTCCTAATTGAAATTCAATAGCTTTATCTACAATATAATCATAGGTTTCTTCGTCAAAAACGAGAGAAAGTTCGTCCATTTCAAAAAGTGTGGTGTATTGTTTAACCAATGAATTTTTAGGCTCTGTTAATATGCTTCTTAATGCAGTTCTGTCTAAAGGGTTTAAATGAGCAATTACCGGCAACCTTCCTATTATTTCAGGTATAAGACCAAAATGTCTTAAATCCATAGGAGAAATGTACTGTAAGAAGTTCGATTTATCTATTCCTGTAGTTTTTTCCCTTGTACCAAATCCTACAACTTGGGTATTTAATCGACGAGCAATAATTTTATCTATACCTTCGAAAGCACCTCCGCAGATAAAAAGAATGTTTTTAGTGTCTACGGCAATCATTTTTTGTTCAGGGTGTTTTCTGCCACCTTGAGGTGGAACGTTTACGATTGAGCCTTCTAATAGCTTCAAAAGCCCTTGTTGCACACCTTCGCCAGAAACATCTCTGGTTATTGAAGGATTATCTCCTTTACGTGCAATTTTGTCAATTTCATCAATAAATACAATTCCTCGTTGCGCTTCTTCTACATTATAATTAGCAGCTTGAAGTAGTCTTGTAAGCAAACTTTCAATATCTTCACCTACATAACCAGCCTCTGTAAGTACTGTAGCATCAACAATAGTAAAAGGTACATCTAGCAATTTTGCAATGGTTTTTGCCAGTAGCGTTTTTCCGGTACCGGTTTCTCCCACCATTACAATGTTCGATTTTTCAATATCAACATCTTCTCTTTCGGGTTGTACTAATCTTTTGTAGTGATTATATACAGCAACAGAGAGTGTTTTCTTTGCTTCGTCTTGTCCAATTACATACTGATCAAGAAATTTTTTTATATCTATCGGTTTTTTTAGTTTAAGTTTGGGCAACTTAGCATTTTTCTTGGTCTTAACCTCTTCTTTAACTATAGCTTCTGCCTGTTCAACACAAGTATTGCAAATAAAGCCGGAGATACCTGAAATAAGTAAGTCTACTTCTTCTTTTTTTCTACCGCAAAACGAACATTTATTTCTTTCCATTTTTTAATATAATCTATTAAATAAGAAGACTTTTATTTTTATTCTTCCTTACATTATTTTTGACATCAAGAAGCGTAATAAATAAAAAAGTCATCTACGTAGATGACTTTTTTATTTGTTTTTTTTACTTTTCAGTTTTTGCCATGATATGGTCTATCATTCCGTACTCTTTTGCTTCAGCAGCAGTCATCCAATAATCTCTGTCTGAATCTTTTTCGATTTTTTCAAAAGGGTGACCAGTATGATCTGAAAGAATTTGATATAATTCTTTTTTCAATTTAAGTATCTCTCTTGTTGTGATTTCTATGTCAGTAGCTTGACCAGAAGCACCGCCCATTGGCTGATGTATCATTACTCGAGAATGTTTTAAAGATGTTCTTTTGCCTTTGGTTCCACCTGCTAAAAGTACTGCAGCCATTGAAGCTGCCATTCCTGTGCAGATAGTAGCTACATCAGCAGAAATATATTGCATAGTGTCGTATATTCCTAAACCTGCATATACCGAACCTCCAGGAGAGTTTAAATAAATCTGAATGTCTTTACCAGAATCGGCAGACTCTAAATATAATAACTGTCCTTGTACAATATTTGCAACATAGTCATCAATTGGCAAGCCAATAAAAATAATTCTATCCATCATTAATCTGGAAAAAATATCCATTGATGCTACATTCAACTGTCTTTCTTCAATAATAGTTGGCGATATATAGTTATTCATTATTGAAGTATAACTATCTAAAGTTGTGCTATTAAAGCCTAAATGTTTTATTGCATATTTTCTGAAGTCGTTCATAATTATTCTTTTTATTAGTGATTAATAATAATCGCTAAATATAACTATTTTTCAATTAAACTAGAAAATTCTTCTACAGTAACTTCTTTAGTATTTACAGCAGCTTTTTCTTTTAGAGTTCTAGAAATTTTTCTATCCGATTCTATTTCTATAATTTTATTTAACTCTTCTTTGTTTTTAAGAATTTCATCGGCCCAACGGTTCACCATCTCTTCATCAGGAGAAAACATACCAAATTGGTAGAATTGCTGACGAGCTTGATCTTTAGCCGCTCCAAGAATATCTTCTTGTGTTAGTTTTATTTCTAAATCGGTAACCAATTTACCTTTTATAACTTGCCATCTTAAATCTTTGATGAATAATGGAAACTCAGTTTCAAATACTTCATCGGTAAGTTTATCATTATCTTTGTTGGTTATTTTCAACCATTTTTTCAAAAAGGTCTCAGGCAACTCAATCGCTGATGCATCAATCAATTTTTCTCTGCAATCGTTCATGAATTTCAATTCGCTGTTTGATTCAAATCTACCTTCAATCTCAGCTTTAACTTTTTCTTTCATTTCTGCTTCAGAACTGATAGTTCCTTCTCCAAATGCTTTGTCGAAGAATTCTTGATTTATTTCAGCTTGTTCGAAGTGAGATATAGACTCTATAGTAAATACATAGTCTGCATTGATTTTTTCGCTATTTTCTTTTTCAGTTCCTATCAATGAAGCAACATCAGCTTCATTTCCGGTAGCTTTAAGCGGATTGTAAATTATTGTGTCATCAAGTTTTAATGAAATAAAACGAGCTTTAATTTCTTCGTCCTTAATTGAATTAATATATATTGATGCTGATTCGCGTACAATTCCGTCTGGCACAACATTTCCGGTTGAGTCAACTTCAACTAAAATACCTCTAACAATATCATTGTCTTTAACAATTTCGCCTTCACTATGAGCCAAATCTATTTCTTAAATAATCAATATGAGAAACCATCATTTCTTCTTTTGCAGAAATTTTGTAATAATTGATAGAACTCACTAATGTTGTATCTAGATTAATTTGGGGTTTTAAGCCAATTTCAAACGCAAATTCGAAATTTTTATCATTTTCCCAGTTGATTGTTGCTTGTTGCTCTTCGCTTGGAATAGGCTGACCTAATATTTCTATTTTTTCAGTTTCAATATATTCATTCAATTTATCATACACCAATTCATTTACAGTATCTACAAGAGCGTAGTGACCGTAAGTTTTTTTAATAATGCCCATAGGTGCTTTGCCGGGTCTAAATCCGTTTATAGATGCTTTCTTTCTATAATCACTAAGAGCTTTATCAATTTTTCCACTATAATCACTCTCACTAATTTGAACTTTAAGAATAGCAGTTAAATCTCCACTCGCTTCTCTAATAACACTCATAAACAATAATATTTAATATTTAGAAAAAAAACCGCTTAAAAACATCTGTTTTAAAGCGGTTTTGAAATTGTGCGGATGGAGGGACTCGAACCCGCACGTCGTGAGACACTAGATCCTAAGTCTAGCGCGGCTACCAATTACGCCACATCCGCATTATAATTTGGCGGCACAAAATTAGAAAGATTTTCTGTATTTAAAAATTATTTAGGCATTATTTTTATAAAAATTAAATTTATTTTTCTCATTATCTTTTAAATATCTCATATGCAATATTTTATGATGACTTTAAAAAATCATTGTAAATTTATATTTTAGCTTTTTCTCTTTTTACTATTTCATCTCTTATTCTTGAAGCTCTTTCATAATCTTCTTCTAATACAGCAACGTCGAGCATTTCTTGTAATTCGTCAAAGTTGAATTGGGCAAATTCATTTTCAATAGTATTCTCAGTAGTTGATTTTACTTCTTTTTCAAGGTCAAGAACTATTCCTGCACGTGTAATCACATCGGTGCTGGTAAATATCGGGCAACCAAAGCGAACAGCTAGAGCTACCGCATCTGAGGTGCGTGCGTCTATTTCTACTATTTTTTTACCGTCAGAACAAACTATTTTACTGTAAAAAATGCCTTCTTGCAATTTGTAAATTATAACCTCTGTAATTCTAATGTCAAACGAATTTGCGAAGTTTAGAAATAAATCGTGAGTTAAAGGTCTTGGTGCTTTTAGATTTTCTAGTTGTATAGCAATTGCCTGTGCCTCTGCACCTCCTATAATTATAGGAATACGTCTCTCGCCCTCTTCTTCTACAAGAATAAGAACATAAGCATTGTCTTGTGTTTGACTAAATGAAAGACCTAATATATTAAGTTTTACTTTTTGCATGTAAAAATTTTATCAATAAGCAGTTTTTTTTTGTACAAAAGAAAGATTCTTATTTTTTTTCAAATATAACTAATCAATTTTTAAAATACGATAAGTACAAATTATTTTGTAATTATGTTTTTAAATAGAATCGTTATTTATTTCTTTAATAAGGCAAAATCTTTTGCAAAATATGAAATAATAATTCTTGCGCCTGCCCTTTTTATTGAAAGTAACATTTCTTGCATTGTTCTGTCATAATCGAGCCACCCGTTTTTAGCTGCAGCATGAAGCATTGCATACTCTCCACTTACGTTATATGCGGCTATTGGTACATCAAATCGTTCATTCAAAATATGAATTATATCTAAATAGGCTAATGCCGGTTTAACCATTATAAAATCAGCACCTTCAGCAATATCTATCTCGGCTTCTATAATTGCTTCACGCTTGTTTGCCGGGTTCATCTGGTATGTTTTTTTATCGCCCGATTTGGGTGCTGAATCAAGTGCGTCTCTAAATGGTCCATAAAACGCACTTGCATATTTTGCAGTATAACTCATTATAGAGGTGTTTTGGTAGCCATTTTTATCAAGAGTTTGTCTAATTAAGCCTACTCTTCCATCCATCATGTCTGAGGGTCCTATAATATCTATACCTGCTTGCGCTTGTGCTAATGACATTTTCGCTAAAATGGGTAAGGTTTTGTCATTATCAATTTGTCCATTTTGAAGGAATCCATCATGCCCATCGCTTGAATAGGGATCCATTGCCACATCGCTCATCAAACATATTTGAGGAAACCTTTTTTTTATTTCTGAAATGGAATTTAGATAAAAGCAATTTTCTGAATAACTGTAACTTGCAGTAGTGTCTTTGTAAATTTCATTTATTACCGGAAACAGTACAAAATTATTCAAACCTAAAGCCACACAGTGTTCTATCTCTCTCAAAATATTATCTAAAGATAGTCTGAAAATATTTGGCATTGAGCCTATTTCGTCTTTTATATTATTTCCTTCGGTTATAAATAGTGGGAAAATAAAGTCTGTTATAGATATTGTAGTTTCTTGAGTAAGATTTCTGATTGATTCAGATTTTCTATTTCTACGTGGTCGTTTATATGAATTATACATAGGTTAGCAGGTATATATTCTTCTTTATAAAGGCTGATTAAGAGTAAAGGTTAATATTTTTGAGATGTTTTTTAGACATTATCATGAATATATTTGGTTGATATTGAAGATAAGAGGCTAATTGTATGAAGTATAATAAAAAAAATGAGGTTTACTTTTTAAAATAAACCTCATTTTTTAATTATCTTAAATCTACAACTTCAACTCCCGGATATTTAGTTTTATCAAATACAAACAGTGCATCATTTAAAGCAACGTTTGGTTCGAATTTTTTAACATCAATTATAAATCTGTTTTCGTCTTTGCTAAAGTATTGCAGTTGTACAATTTGACTCTTGTCTTTGTCTATATTTAAGCGTATTTTCGAATAGCTGGTTTTATCAACTTTTTCGGGAAATAAGTCAATTACATATAATGCTCTACCAGCTTCAAATCGTTCTTGTATGAATTTATATTTGAACCCTTTTTCGTAAATAGTAAGCATTGTAGCCGGATTGAAAACGTCTTCTCCACCCACTTCAACGGTAGAAATATTCACTTCATTTGCAGATTTCATAAATGTCCAAACTGTTTTGGCATCGCAGAAAATAGTATTGCCCATGAATCCAAGTTTGTATTTTGAACCTTTAAGTTCAAGTGTGCCTTGTGAGCTTTCTTTTATATTTTCTTGAATATTCTCATGAGTAAGTAAATAATCAACCTTGATAGTGCTGTAAGATTTTGTTTTAGTAGAAACATTATCAAGTATTTGTTTCGCTTTTGCATCGTACTGAGCACTTAGTTTCATTATACCTAGTACAAAAATTCCTAATAAAATTTTTTTCATAATAATTATTTTTTTTAGTTTTCAATTGTAGTAAAAACAGTCGAAAAAATCATTTAAAATTATACAAATGAATTTTTATTTTGCAGATGTAAAAAGAAATATGTGATTTTTCAAACAGTAAATATTTATATGTTTTAAACACAGATAATTATCTGTGTAGTTATATCTTAAATTTTTCCGATATCTTTTAAGGTATTCAAGAATTGTTCCAAACTTATTATATCGGTATATAGCACCTGTCTAGCTTTGCTTCCCTCAAAAGCTCCAACTATGCCGGCATCTTCAAGCTGATCCATAATTCTACCGGCTCTATTGTAACCTATAGAAAGTTTTCTCTGAATGAGCGAAGTAGATCCTTGTTGATGGTTTACAATTATCTTGGCTGCATCTTCAAACGATTTGTCGTATCTGTCGAAAGACTCTCTTGAACTATTGTCGTTGCTATCGTCGCCTGAATATTCGGGAAGTGGAAATGCCTCGCCAAAGCTTTGTTGGTCGCCAATAAAGTCTGTTAGTTTTTCTATTTCAGGTGTGTCTATAAACGCACACTGCACCCTCACTAATTCACTCCCTTGCGAAATGAGCATATCTCCTTTACCAATGAGCTGATTGGCTCCAGGACAGTCGAGAATTGTGCGCGAATCCATACTTGATTGCACTCTGAAAGCTATACGAGCAGGGAAGTTGGCTTTTATGACACCGGTTATGATATTTGTTGTAGGTCTTTGGGTTGCTATAATTAAGTGAATGCCAATAGCTCTAGCCAACTGAGCCAAACGAGCAAGTGGTAATTCTACTTCTTTGCCTGCTGTCATAATTAAGTCGGCAAACTCATCAATAACGACAACGATAAATGGCATAAACCGATGACCTTTTTCCGGATTTAGTCTTCTTTTAATGAATCTGGAATTATATTCTGTAATATTTCTTAGCTTAGCAGCTTTCAGTAATTCATAACGTTCATCCATCTCAATACAGAGAGAATTTAGTGTGTTTACTACCTTTTGAGTATCGGTAATAATTGCTTCTTCTTCGCCAGGAAGTTTTGCTAAAAAGTGATTTTCAATTTTTTGATATAGAGTTAATTCCACCTTTTTAGGATCTATCAGAACAAATTTGAGTTGAGATGGGTGTTTTTTATATATCAATGAGGATAGAATAGCATTTAACCCTACAGATTTTCCTTGACCGGTAGCACCCGCTACAAGCAAATGCGGCATTTTGGCAAGATTAAAAACAAAGGTTTCATTTTGAATTGTTTTTCCAATTGCAACAGGTAATTCAAATTTTGATTCTTGAAATACTTTTGAAGCTAGAATTGATCGCATTGAAACAATTTTAGGTTTCAAGTTTGGTACTTCAATACCTATTGTTCCCTTGCCCGGCATAGGTGCTATAATTCTAATACCTAGGGCTGATAGGCTCAGAGCAATGTCGTCTTCAAGACTCCTGATTTTTGAAATTCTTGTTCCGGGAGCAGGTACTATCTCATATAATGTAATCGTTGGTCCAATGGTCGCAAAAATTTTCGTTATGCTGATTTTATAATGTTCAAGAGTTTCAACAATTTTATTTTTATTTGCTTCAAGTTCAGATTTACTTACTTCAGAATTGTCTGATTGGTGATCTTCAAGCAAATCGAGTCGAGGAAATTGATAATGAGCCAATTCCATTGTTGGGTCATAATCTCCGTAAGCTTCATAGTTTGTAAAATCGGAGGTTTCTTCTTCTGTTTGATTAATATCAAAATCAAGATCTTCATTTTCTAGTTGTTCTGAAATAATTTCCTTCTCAACTATATTTTCTGCTAATTCTTCTTCTTTGGGTTGGGTTACTATAACCAATCCATCTATCTCCTCTTCGTAGTTGGTTTTAACTTCCAGTAACTCCTCGTTTACATTCAATTCAATATAATCATCATCATTTTCTTCTATCTCTTCTTTTATGTTAAGATCAGAGTCTTCTGTGCCAAAATAACCTCCTAGATTAGCATTCCAAGTACCACCAAATGCAAATCCAATACTTATGGAAACGATAAGAGTGATAGCTGCTGCATGAAGTAAAGCCCATCTAAATGGTAGTAAGTTTATCTTAAGTAATTTAAAACCAAGCAATATAAATATGAAAATGAATGAAAATGAACCAATTCCAAACCAATCGTGAATAAATTTTTTTGATAATACTGCACCTATTTTTGCACCCCAGTTGGTTACGGTAACTTCTGTTGAGAACATGAAGTTCCAAAATGAATTATAATTTAACACACTTTGATCTTCATCCCAAGTGAAAAAGAACGAAAAAAATGAAAGTGCAAGAACCAAAGAAAAACTCAAGAAAATCATTCCCATTACTATGGAAAATCGTTCGTCTTTTCTAAATTGTATGATGCTGACAATCTTTTCAGAAAGTTTCGGTTTTTCCTTTTTATCTGAACTCATAATACTTACTTGGTAGTGAAAAAGTAGAGACTATTTTCCGGAATTTTGGAGTATTCCTTTTATTGTTTTGTATAACTCTTCGGGTGTGGTTTTATTATAACCTTCAGGTATGCTGAATTCTTCAAATTTCACCTCTTCAAATTTCACCTCTCTCAAGGTAATATGCATTGAAATGCCCATGAGTTTCACTCTAAAATCTAGTGGAACGCCTTTGATATCGCGGTAAGGATTATTCCAATTAGGATTTTCGACGTTTAAGTCTGTAGTATAAAAGAGATCAAAAGGAGCTAACGAGTTGTCTTTAAAAGTAACATGAACTTTTTTTGCTTTTAAACCCATGATTTCTTTGGTTTCTTTGGTTTCTTCCAGAACCATATTGGGGAATTCGTCAAATCCTATAGTTGGTTCTCCATGCTTGGTAGAACAATAGTACTTTTCATTCATTAATTTGAATAGAATTGTATTTTCTTTCGTTTCAGAATTTGATATATATGCTGCAAGAAAAAAACCGATAAAACTCATCATGCTTTTAGAACTGCCGTCTTTGAAGTAATAACTCATAGTATTAGGCAGTAAGCTAATTACAGAATTATTCTTCTTTTCTTCCTCGTCGTATTCAATCTGATACTTTAAAACACCTTCATCTTCGCCAGAACTCATACAACCTGTGAATTGCACAAGAGCCAGTAATATGAAGTATTTTATTATAATTTGCTTTTTCATCAAGCTTTCCAGCATTTCCTGTTCCTTACTATTCTATTTTTCTGCGAACAAAAATATAAAATATATTTGGATTAATGAACCTATTGTTTTTTTTTTAAAATAATACTACAATATTTATGAAGTGCTCATAAAAGAATTGAGGGTAAGGGTTCCTGTTTTTTTATTTTCCTTACCCTTAAATATATATTATTTACTGTTTTTCATGCTGTGCGGCTGTCCGGTAGCTTCAAGAACACTCCACCAAAGGTCGTCTTCTAAGTTTACTTTTTTTCTTTCTTTTGTTGCTTGAGCTATAGGCAAAAGGGTGAATGAATTCTTCCAACAACCAACCACAAATCCGGTTCGTCCTGCCATAGCAGCATGAACTGCATTTTGTGCTAATTGAAAACAGAATTTACTGTCGTTAGCATTTGCCGGTGAACTTCTTAGTATATAACTAGGATCTATATATTTAAGAGAATGCGGAATGCCCACTCCTGTTAGGTATTCATGAATTTTATCTCTTATATAAAGACCAATATCTTCATATGCTGTATTTCCAGATGCGTCTTTTATATTTTTGCTGTGTTCAAAGAAAAACTGTCCGGCACCTTCGGCTACTGCTATGAGAACGTGATGCTTTCTTTCAAGACGATTTCTAAGTACTGTTAAGAATCCGTTTGGCCCATCAAGATCAAAATCCATTTCCGGAATTATTACATAATTCACATCAGGACTTGCTAAAGCTGCATTTGCTGCTATAAAGCCAGAATCTCTACCCATTAGTTTTACTATTGCAATTCCGTTATATGCACCTTTTGCCTCATAATGAGCATCTGTAAGGATGTTCATTGCAATAGAAAATGAGGTTTCAAAACCAAATGATCGTTCTATAAAATTAATGTCGTTGTCTATTGTTTTTGGGATGCCAGCTATTGAAATTTTTAAATCTCTCCTTTTTATCTCTTCATAAATAGCTTGTGCACCTCTTAGTGTTCCATCGCCGCCAATTGCAAATAGTATATTTATGCTTAAGCGTTCAAGTGTATCTACAATGATATCAACTGGTTGGTTGCCTCTAGAAGAGCCAAGCATTGAGCCTCCGTCTTTATGAATATCATCTACAATATCGGGAGTTAGTTCGATATAAGGTAAATTGTTTTCAGGAACAAAACCTGCGTAACCATATTGTATTCCATATATTCTTCTTACCTGATAGCGAGACCACATATGATTAACAACGCTTCTTATTACATTGTTTAATCCCGGACATAAGCCACCGCAGGTAACAATTGCAACTTTTGTCTTGGCCGGTTCGAAATAAATAAATTCTTTGGGTCCTGCTTTTTCGAACGAAAGGGGGTCTAATCCTTTGGCAATATCTTCTTTTACTTGATTTACAGATGTGTCATACAATACTCTTTCGTCGTCTTGAATGAAATCAAATATTCCATCTCCTTTTACGGTTGAAATCTGAATAGGCGATTTAATGGTACACTTTCCAAGTGTAGGAACGATAAAATCTTTATTCATAAGATATCTTAATTGTTTAATTAATAAAATCTAAATAGTAAAACAGGGCTGTTTCCAAATCATCGGCAGATAATTGATGAGCTGTTTCCTCTAAAGTAATGCAATGAATTGCCGGTCCGGTAAATTCTATTACTTCACTCATTTTAACAATTTCATCATTCTCACCAAATACAAAAAGTTGCTTTGAATGGCTTTTTTCTTTTTCGTAATTGGTAATAGGAATTATTTGTTCGCACAATTCATGACCAATGGCAGGATTAAGCAAAATAGCCGGAAGTGTGTATTTGTTTGATAACCAATATGCCATTCTTCCGCCCATAGAACTTCCTATGAGTAAATCAGGATTGTGTTTGTTGATTAGTGATTCGAAAAAAACGGGTTCCTTTTCTCTGTAATTTATAATTGGGGCAATAACTTCAAATTCGAATTTTTCAAAAACTTCTTGTTTTTCTGAGGTTAATCCAAGAGAATCTAAACCATGTAAATATAATATTTTCATGCTGTTGTAAAATTTAGACTGTATGAAATTCTGGTAACGATTTAAAAAACTCCCAATGTTGCAATAATACTACTAAATACAATGTAAATTGTAAGCATTTCCATGTATTTTGGATTTTTATCTATTTGATATTCTTATTTACGCAATTCTACAACTATTTGTAAAGTTTGAATCGTTTTTTTAATGTAATTTTACACCCATAAATACTGTTAATAAATGCGTTTATTCATTTTTATATCAGCTTTAATTTTATCGGGTAATATCAGCGCTCAGTTTTACAATGGACACCAAATGAGTTTTGGTAAAAATAGGGTGCAGTATGATAGTTATTATTGGCAATACTATCGTTATGAACTTTTTGATATCTATTTTTCTGAGGGAGGCAAAGAACTGGCTGAGTTTACAGAAAAAATTGCTTTCAAAAACATTACCGATATTAATCAGATATTAAATACAAATTATAGTCGAAGGATTATATTTATTGTATATAATTCATTGTCAGATTTTAAACAATCTAATGTTGGATTAAGTTCATCTGACGAATTGTATAATATTGGCGGTACAACCCAAATAGTTGATAATAAAGTGATTCTCTATTTTAATGGAAATCATAATGATTTTGAGGCACAACTTAGATATGGATTGTCGAAACTCTATACATTAAGTGTTCTTTATGGTACAGAGAATTTTAGGCAGATATTATCGCGAAGTTTTTCGAAAAATTATCCCGATTGGTTTACAGAAGGTTTAGCCTCGTTTATTGCAAATGATATGAATCCTGAAATTTTTAACAATATTAAATCTGGAATTGAATCGGGGCGATTTAAAAAATTAAATTGGTTGACAAAAGAAGAGAGCATGTATGCCGGATACGCTCTTTTTTATTATATAAATGATGTTTTTGGTGAGAAAATATTACAAAACATTCTTTATTTATCTAAAATATATAAAGATGTAAAAAAAGGAGTGTATTATACTGTTGGCCTTCCATTAAACGACGTAATACTTAAAAGTAATGCTTACTTTTTGCAAAATTCAAATTTTGATAGTTTAGCTACTCAACCACAAGAGAATGAAATTATAAAAAGAACAAAAAATAAAATTAAGATTACCAACTCTGCAATTAGTCCAGATGGTCGGTATTCAATATTTACAACCAATGAAATGGGTAAATATAAAATTTATATACAAGATAGTTTAACTCAGAAAAATAAGAAAATATATAAGAAAGGGTATAAACTTGAACAAATTACAGATTATTCTTATCCGGTTTTCACTTGGCATCCTTCCGGAAAAGTAGTTGCAATTTTCAATGAATCTAAAGGGCGATTGTGGCTCAATTTGTATGATTTGGAGAATGATGTCCTTATTGATAGAGAGTTTTTCTATTTTGAAAAAGTGCTTTCAGCAAATTATTCGCCTAATGGTTATAAAATAGTTTTTTCAGGTGTGCAAAATGGTAAATCAGATATTTGGGTTCATTCCTTAGCAGCTCATACGAATGAGCAAATTACCAATGACCTAGCTGATGATTTGACTCCAGTTTTTTCAAAAGACGGCAATGAAATTTTATTTTCCTCAAATAGAATTTCCGATTCATGTAGTAATAGCATAGATTCTGTCTACGCTTCATTAGATATATACAAATATAATTATACGATAAAACCTGCTACCCTAGAAAAATTTACCAATACCTATAGAAGCAATGAGATTCCATTGGGAATGAAAAATGCTGATAATCTGCTATTTTTATCAGATAAAAACGGAATTGTAAATAAATATTCAGCAAAATTTGATAGCATTATAACCAATATAGACACCGCAATACACTATTCTAAATATTTAACGAGTAAAGCTCTTACAAATAATAATTATAATATTACAAGCGCATATCTTGGTTATAATAATAACACTATCTCAACAATTACAGCTTCTAAAAAGGGTCAACTATTATACAATGAAGATATAAAGTCAATAGGCGATTATAATTTAAAGAATACATATTTTAAAGAAAAACAAGATAAGAAAATAGTATCAGATAGTTTAGTAGCTCATGCCCTCATGGAAAAGAAAGCAGCTCGAATCCCCCTTCAGTTCAAGACAGATACCGATGAGATAATTGATATAAATAATTATAAGTTTGATTATGAGGTGTATAAAGGTGAATTGTTAGATAGTATTTTTACTGAAAAAGACGAAAATAATGCAAAACAAGCATCTATATACCAGACAAATTTTTATATAAATCAAGTGGTAAGTCAGGTTGATTTTGGGTTTCTCAATGCTTCCTATCAACCATTTACTGGTGGTGCAATATACTTCAACCCTGGAATTAATGCCTTTTTGCAATTAGGTGTGATTGATCTTTTTGAAGATTATAGACTAACCGGAGGGTTTAGATTTTCCGGCAGTTTGGAAAGTAATGAATTATTGCTCTCAATAGAAAATCTTAAAAAGCGAATTGATAAACAAATAATCTATCACCGAAAATCTTTGGTTACAGAAGAAGAAAATACTTCAGGTTCAACAGGTTACACCAGCTATGAATTGCACAGGGTTCATGATCACGAACTTATGTATATTTTGAAATATCCTTTTGATCAAGTTCAAGCCCTTTCTTTCACTCCAACTTTGCGCTATGATAAAGATGTTCGCCTTGCCCATGATAATATTTATAGTTTAGATGATTCAGTAAAACATAAGTTTTGGTTTGGATCAAAATTAGAATATGTGTTTGATAATTCATTGTCAAAGGGATTGAATCTCTATAATGGTACAAAATGTAAAATTTTCTTAGAATATTACCAGCAATTAAATAAAATAGATAATTATCTTGTTGTTTTTGGATTAGATTACAGAAAATATTTCAAAATAAGTAGAAATATAATTTGGGCAACTCGTTTTGCATATTCAACCGGTTTTGGATCGTCGCCTTTGCTTTATTATTTGGGAAGTGTAGATAATTGGGTGAACATATTTAGTGGATATGATACATACAATACAGATATTGAGTACGATAAAAGTATTAATTGGGCATATCAAAGTTTAGCTACCAATATGCGCGGATTTAATCAAAATATAAGAAATGGAACAAGTTTCGTGTTGCTTAATAATGAAATACGAATACCTATCATATCATATTTAGCAAATCAACCTATTAAGAATGAGTTTCTTAATAACTTTCAAATTGTTGGTTTTGCTGATATTGGAACAGCATGGTATGGTATAATTCCCAAAAAAGAAAATAATTCATACAATTATAAAATAATAAAAAACGGTTCTGTTACAGTTATTGTTGATAAAGACTATTCTCCAATAGTTTCTGGTTATGGTTTTGGAGTTAGAACCAAGTTATTCGGGTATTTTATCAGAGCAGATTGGGCATGGGGTGTAGATAGAGGCGTGTTGATGGATAGAATATTTTATTTGTCACTATGTCTTGATTTCTAAAATAAAGTAGTATCTTTAGCATAATATTTTAAAAAAAATGCAAATATGATATCAATCAGTTTTTTTTTTTAAAAACATTTTTATATTTGTATGCGAGTAAATTCCCAATGTGTATTATAAATATTTAATTTAGGATTATGAATATGAATAGATTACGAGTTTTACAAATTTCAGCTCTCACAGTTGTAGCTGCATTATTCGTTAGTTGTGGTGGTTTGAACACTATGTTAAAAGACGCGCCACAAGTAACTTACAGTGTGAAACCAAGTCCGCTTGAAATGCGAGGAGACAGTGTAGAAGTAACAATTACCGGACAATATCCGGCAAAGTTTTTTAATAAAAAAGCGGTGATGGATGTAACTCCAGTGCTTAAGTGGGAAGGAGGCGAACAAGCTTTTAGTACTCAAAAGTTGCAAGGAGAAGCAGTTGAAGCAAATGCTACAATAATTGCATTTGAAACAGGTGGTAGCTTTACCTATACTGCAAAAATTGGTTATCAGGATGCAATGGACATTTCTCAACTTATGATCAGAGCAAAAGCTTCTGTAAAAGATAAGTCTATAGATTTTCCTGAGTTAAAAATTGCTGATGGTGTTATTTCTACGCCAAAGTTAGCACACATGACTGCACAAGAAATAGAAGCTGTTCACCAATTTAAGGTGAGAGAATCTATGACAAACTCAGCAGATTTATTGTTTGCTATAAATCAAGCAGTATTGAAACCAAATGAAGTAAAAAAATCTCAGATTGAAGCTTTGAAAACTTTATTAGCTCAAATTCCTGCTGACAAAGATATGGAATTGATGAGTGTGAAAGTTTCAGGGTACGCATCTCCGGATGGTGCTCAGAATAATAACCAAAAATTAGCTGATAAAAGAAAAACTACTGCAGAATCGTTCATGAACAGTGAATTGAAAAAAGTAGACAAAACTAAAGCTAAAGATTTTGTTCAAACTGAAGCAACTGCTGAAGACTGGGATGGCTTTAAACAATTGATGGCTGCATCTAATATTCAAGACAAAGAACAAATACTAAGAGTTCTTGAAATAAACTCTGACTTAGATGTAAGAGAGCAAGAAATTAAGAAAATGTCTCAAGTATATAAAGAAATTGCAGATCAAGTTTTACCTCAATTAAGAAGATCTAAATTGAATGTAAATGTAGACAAAATAGGAAAAACAGATTCTTTACTTGTAATATTAAGTCAACAAGATTCAATTAGTGATACTTTAAATGTAGAAGAATATTTAAAAGCAGCTACACTTGTAACTGAAAATGATACTAAAATAAAAATACTTACAAAAGCTTCATCTATTCACCCAAGTGAGTGGAGAGTATACAACAATTTAGGTTGCGTACTTTACAAAGCAAATAGACTTGATGAAGCTGAAGTTGCTTTGAAAAAAGCAGATGAGTTATCAGAAGGAAATACAATGTGTAAAAATAACTTAGGAGCAGTTGCATTCAAAAAAGGCGACAAAGCTAAAGCTATTGAATATTTCGAACTTGCTGCAGGTGCTGGAAAAGCTGTTAGTCAAAACCAAGCTATGATAAAAATCAAAGAAGGTGACTATCAAACTGCTGTAAATCTTTTAGGTTCAGATCAATCATTTAACGCAGCTCTTGCTAAATTATTAAACGGCGATGTTGATGGTGCTTTATCTACAATTACTGCTGCTGAAGATCCTAACGATGCTCTAGGTTATTACCTAAAAGCTATCATTGGTGCAAGAAAAGCTAATACTGATTTGATTTTCACTAACCTTAGAACAGCTGTAACTAAAGATGCTACATTGGCTGCTAAAGCGAAAAAAGACTTAGAATTTGCTAAGTATTTCGAAGACCAAACATTCAAATCTATTGTACAATAATATTTTAAAATACATATAAATAAAAAGCCTCTAAGAGATTAGTGGCTTTTTTATTTATATGTATTCGTAGATTCAATTTCCAAATGCAACAAACTAATTCAAAGATGTAAAAAACATCTTAATTTTTCTGATAATTTATTTTTTTATTGAGTAAATATACATATAATTAGGGTCTGCTGAAAAACAATATTTGCTTTGACAAAGAGAGTATTACCATTATATTTGTAATACTAAAGTGCAAGGAAATATGTCAAAGCAATATAAAAAGCGTGCATCACCACCCGAATATGTTAGTCCCAAACAATTTACGATTGAAGGATTTGGTAGTCCTTTTTCTCAACATTTAGATTCAAAGAACCGTTGGATTGTCTTAGCCAATTTAATTCCATGGGATGAATTGTGTGGTGTCTATTACAAACATGTTGGGGTTAGTTCAACAGGCAGACCTCCATTGAATCCACGTTTAGTGATAGGGTCTGATTATAAAACATTTGTGTAATCTTGATGACAGGGAAGTTGTGTTGCAAATTTCAGAAACATGTATATGCAATTTTTCGTAGGTTTTTCAAGCTTTACAACCCAACAACCATTTGATCCATCGTTGTTTGTGGAATTTCGTAAACGGCTGGGATTGGACACTGTAAACGCTTTGAATGATAAAATCATTGAGCTCAAGACTTACTTCGATAGTTCAGAAAAACCTACAAAGCATGACAATTCAACAGAAACGCCCGATAATATTCCACCTTCAGAACCAGATAATAATCAATCTCCACAAAACAAAGGACGTTTGATAACAGATGCAACTGCATGCCCCCAGGACATTGCATATCCAACCGATTGGATTTATTGTCGGATGCCCGAGAAAAAGCTGAAGAGTTGATTGATAAACTTTATCAAAAGAATCTGCATACGCAAACCCAGAACATACAGAGAGACAGCCCATAAACTATATCTTAATACTGCACAAAAACGCAATAAAACAAAAAGGAAATTCGCAAAGCAACAGGCAAACAACTACGTTTTCTTGCCCGCAATCTCAAACATATTGATAATCTACTTGATGCATACGAAACGAACATCCCGCTAAACAGAACCGATTCAAATACATGTTGGTAATCCGTACCTTACATCATCAACAACAACAGATGTTCAAGAACCATACCCACAGCATCGAGCATAGAATTGTAAGCATCCATCAGCCACATGTGCGACCAATTGTGAGGGGGAAAAGCAAAGCAAAAGTTGAATTTGGTGCAAAAATAAATGTATCTCTCATTGATGGTATCTCGTTTTTAGATGAACTCAGCTGGGAGGCTTTTAACGAAGGCTGTAATCTGATTGAGTACATTGAGCAGTACAAAAGCGTTTCGGGTTTTATCCAAAAGAACTACTGGCAGATAAAATATATTGTACTCGTGAAAATCGAAAAGCTCTCAAACAGAGAAACATCAAACTGATAGCCAAACCTCTTGGCAGACCATCGGCGGTGAGAGAACATGTAAGTCCAGGAGAACGTAATCCAATAGAAGGTAAATTTGGACAAGCAAAAACTGGTTATGGTCTTAATTGCATAAAAGCCAGATTGAAGGGAACAAGTGAATCTTGGATTGCGAGTATTATACTGGTATTAAACCTAGTCAAGTTGGCTGGGGCAATGCCGTATTGTCTGAAATCTGAATTAAACAAATTATTAAACATGATGTTTTCTGTCAATTGGAACAGCACAAAATCAACATCTCAGATTTTATGCTATTGTTGGGTAGGTTGAGTTTTTCAGCAGACCCTAATTACTGCCTGTTATATTCGATTTTTCTCAATTATATACTTGTCTTAAATCAATTGAAATATGTTTAAAGTAAATTTATTCATAATTAAACAATAAATAAAAAATATGAGAATAAAGCTAGTAGTGTTTTTTATATATGTAGTATCAACAACTTTCTTTACTTTTTCAAATGATTCCACAACTGTTACGATAAAAGGGAAAATATCAAACCAACTTAATGAACCCATAGTTTATGCAAACGTTGCTCTATATCAGAGTATTGATTCTGTGTTTATTAATGTTGTTTTATCTGATACACTTGGTAATTATCAAATAAAAAAGCAATTAAAAACAGGAGCTTATATTTTACATATCTCTTATCTTGGTCTAGAAAATAAATATTTGCACTTAAACATTGATACTAATTCGACTCTATTTATTGAAAATATTACACTTGAAAATAATATTGAACTTGATCAAGTTGAAGTAACCGCACATAAAACCTACATAAAGCAATACGCTGATAGAATTGAAGTTAATGTAAGTGAAGATATTCTTAATACAGGAGGTTCAGCTCTTGGGGCATTACAACGCTCTCCCGGAGTATCGGTAGATCTGCAAGGTGGTAATGTGAAATTAATGGGTAAAGATGTATTAATTCTAATAGATGGACGGGAATCTAAAATGCCAACTAGTGATGTTTTAGCAATGCTTGAAACAATGCCCGTCGAAAATGTTGTTACCCTTGATTTAATGACTACACCACCTGCACAATACGAAGCAGAAGGAAAAGGTGGAGTAATAAATATAAGATTAAAAAAAGCAGAAAATGAAGGATTCAATGGTTCTATTTCATCAAGTTTAGGTTATAGTAGATTTTGGAAATATAGAGAAGGATGTACTATATATTATTCTAAAAAGAAAATAGCTCTTTTTGGAGGTCTAAATTATGTAAATGAAAAAAACTATCAGAAATCAAATGAACAATTCTCTTGGGAAGATCATGAAACTGTATCGACAATAGAGAGAACAAGGAATCAGCCAGCTTTTACATACAGAACAGGTTTAGATTATCAAATAAATATAAAGAATAACATAGGTGTAGGAATAGACGGTTTTCTTAAGCCCAAAAATACATATTTGGGGATTGCTGAAAGTAATGTTTATAATCAAACGCTACTTGATTCAACAATTAATAATGAATATAGTAGTCCATCAAGATCTAATAACGTCCATTCAAATTTATACTTCAAGCATACTTTCCCCAAAAAAAATGTACTGCAACTTAATTTCGATTATCTCTACGATTGGTTTGAAGAAAATGGTAATTACTATGGCAAAACAAATGATAGTACTGATAATTTAAAAAGTATTTGGTCGTTAACAAATCCTTCTCAAGCCCAAACAGATGTTTTAGCTTTACGAGCAGATTATTCTCAAATAACAAAAAAAAATCAATCGCTAGATATAGGACTGAAAGGCAGTATTGTCAATATTGATTATATAGGTAGTTATCAATTTACCCAAAATACTACTCATTTACAAAGAAAAAGCACGTTTGACTATTCAGAGCAGAATTATGCAATTTATACTGCATGGTCAGATAAATTAGGAGCCAAAGTGAAATACAAGATAGGGTTAAGAAGCGAATTATCAAAAACAGTAGCCAATTCAGAAACGACTACTAATATTATTGATACCACATATATAAAGATTTTTCCTTCGATCTTTATAATGTATTCAATTACTGATGATAAAGCATTAAAACTTTCATACAACAAGCGTATAAATCGACCTACTTACCGTTCGCTAAACCCATTCGAATATTATATATCACAAATATCTGTTATTGCAGGTTCTCCAGAGCTTTTCCCTTCTATTACCCACAATTTTGAATTAGGATATGTTTATAAAGAATGGTTAAATAATTTTTACTATATGTACAGCCAAAACGAAATTTCACAAATTATCAAACAAACTGGACATAGTAGCTCAATGTATCTATATGACAATATTGGAGATAATCATGAATGGGGATTTTTTACTGGAGGCTATAAGCAACTGTTAAAATGGTGGGGTGTTTATGCAGATATAACGTTAAATTATAGCTATACCGATTATCTAATATTTGGAAAAAAAGAACAAACAAAGGGATTTGAAACATCAATTTCTATTTCCAGCCAGTTCTTCTTACCCAAAGAAATTAAACTTGAACTATCCTGCTATGCACAAACTCCAGAGGTAGTTGGATTCTATGAGCGTCAATCATTTTATTCAATAGACTTTAAAGCAGCAAAATCTTTTGGTCAAAAGAAAAATGTTTCTTTTTCATTGAAAATTAAAGATTTGTTAAATACCGATAAGCGACGTTCTATAGGTTATTCTGATGGAATTAGTATAGATGTTAAGAATAGATATGATTCAAGGCAAATTGCTTTATCAGTTCTATGTAAATTTGGGAAAGCAAAAAATAAGAGTATAAAAGAACAAAATATCATTGAAGAAGAACAAAAGAGATTAAAATTGTAAAAAATAAAAATGCGAATCCCGAAAACGTATTAATTAAAAGTTTTAAAAAATAATATTTTTTTTGTTAAAAATTTAGTAAAATATTTTTTGTATTTGATTTTTTGTATTATGTTTGCATGGAAACAATTATTCGTAATTGTATTTCTCATACCCTTAGTTTTCTTGTCTTATACAGCCACCTCCCCGGTGGCTTTTTTTATTTATAGCAGTTTCATCTACTAAGATTAATGCTTTGATATTGAATTATACTGATATCCAGAATAAAAAAAGCATTAGAATCAAGATTTATTGATACTAATGCTCTTTTTTTAGATAGAAAAATATTTTAAATATTAATAGATCTCAAGGAATTACATAATCTACGATTAATTGGTTCTATATATTTAAAATTTCTTCGAGTATATTATTTTTATCTATTATTATTTGTTCTTTAAATTTTCATTTATTCGTTTTTGTTTCAAATTTTAAAATTACTCATTCAATACTGTTTCTTCTGTCTTGTTCTCAACTATTATACTTGATTCTATAGATGTAGCCCAATCATTATCGTATTTTTTCATAAAGAAAAGCATTGTTTTCATAATTTCTTCTGCCGAACCGTCAATATTTCTTCTTATCCAAAACGAATAAATTCTTGACAAATCAAATAAATTAACTGATATGTCTTCGGTAAAATTTACTTTTGAAAGATAATAGTTCGTATTCAAGGTCTCTTCAGACCATTGGCTATAATCACTTTCAACTTCAGTATCTTCACTCTCACTTTCACTTTCTCCTTCTCCTTCATACTCTTCTCCCTCATCATATCCTCCATCTCCATCCATTACCTCTTGGTCATATAGAACTCCTTCAACTTCATGTAAATTACTTATTACAGATTCATACATGAAATAATCTAAATAGTATCTATTATTGTCATTTTCTTTGTAACCATCTATAAAAGTTGTTTTCAAAGGACTGTTTTGCAAATTTATATAACTTTTAAGATATGTTCTGAACGTGTTTTTAAAAGCCTTATCGTAGTAGAATTGCAGTGTTTGTCCAAGAATATTATCGGTAGTAGTTAGCAACCAATTTTCTCTTAGCCACTTTAAAAATTGTGGATTAACGTGTTGAAATTTTGCATTTTCACCATTCCAGGCCCAGTCATCATGAAAATCTTGTTTTTTTGTTAAATAAAGTGGAATGTTAGTTAACATTTGAGCAAAATTCTGAAAGTTGTATGTTTTGCAATCAAAGCAAATGTTATTCTGAATCCAGTTTACATAGTTTTCAGAAAAATTATTGTACCAAAGTTCGTAGAAATATGTTCCATATGTTTTATTTGAAAATTCAGACTCCTCGGTAATTGGGTCAAAACCTTTACCATATCTATCACCCAAGAGAATTGAACCGACCATATTTAGTTGCTCGTCTTGATTCATTGTAACATTCGATAATAGTATTTTTGTGTTGTTGTCTTCATAATAACTTTCAGTTCCTTTATAGAAAGAATTATTTGCAATAATTACATTTTTGCTTTCTGCTTGAATACCATATTCTATATATCCACTAATATTATTATTTGTAATATTTACATACTTACTGTTTTTATCAATTTTAATTCCTTTAACAGCAGTTCCAGACATTTGGCATCTTTTAATTGTAATATTTGCTGAGTTTTTTATTTCAAAAAAACTATTTCCACTATTTAAAGATATTTTTAAATCTGCAAAATTTATATTGTTAGAGTTATCAATATAAAACGGAGTCTGATTAGTAGCCGCAAGTACCGAAGTATCATACTGTCCGAAAGAATATATGTATATATTGTTTTCTGCATTGATAGAAATTGTCTTATAAAGGGTGATTTGACCCATTAAATAAATGGTAAGCGTGTCTTTATCTTTATTTTGGATGTAATTATTTAATTCATCGGCTGTTTTTGCTAAAACTGCATTTTTAGGTAAAATAGGTTCAATATTTATAGCTTTACCTTCTGCAATTTCTAGAATAAGAATTGGATTTCCATTTTCATCAAATTTTTTCCATTTTTCGTTTGGTAAAAGTTCGTCATATATATATTCTACTTTTTTAAACCAGTTTTAATCGTATTTTACATATATAAGATATTCTGATTCATTATCAGATTGAACAACAATTTTTTTGTTGTTGGTTTCATTTATAAATGCAACGTATTTATCGGCTTTTACTTCTTTACTTTCTATCTCTGAAAATATTATAAATAATATAATTAAACTAAAAGCGGAGAAAATAATAGTAAGAGTATTGAAATATACTTTAATCCATATTTTCTTTTTTATTATATACATTAAATTGATGGAGGCAATAGAAATTAACAGACCCAAAGCCAATAATGAAGTAATTATTGAGTCTATAGTTTTGTGTTCTTTAATAAAAATAATTATACTTATTGTAATAATTATTGCAAATATAATAGTCAGAATAATTCTTTGCCAAATATAGGTTTTTGAAGAAAAACTTTTCCATAGCAATGAAAATTCAAATAGTAATAAAGGTATAAATATTACTAAGGTTAAAAATAATTGGCTCCATTCTATTCTAGATTGGTAAGAGGTGATATTATCTGCTTCTATTAAGAATGCTGTGATAATGAAAATAATAATTGAGAGAGAGCTTATTAGGCTAATGGTTGTGAATTTTTTCATAGAGACTGTCTATTGATTTATAAATATGAAAAGAATTTATTTAAGTTGAATATTTACATGATAAAATATATATAAATGTCACTCCTTTTTTTTGAAGCTTAAGAGTTACACTTAGAGTGTTTAATTTTAATATTCTACAACTAATTTCTGACTCCAAATATCAGAAACTGTCTTGTCTAGAAGAATTTCTATAAGTTTAAGAGAGAATTTTATAGCTGCACCAACTCCTTTTGCTGTAATTATATTGCCATCAACAACAACTGGTTGGTTTACTATAGTTGCTCCCTTGAGTCTTGGTTCGTAAGAAGGGTAACAGATAGCTTGTTTGCCTTTAAGAATGCCAAGATCACCTAAGATTATTGGAGCTGCGCAAATTGCTGCTATAAGCCCTTTTTTATCATTATGTTTTGAGATAATTGACTTCAAGAGTTCTGAACTATTCAGATTATTACTACCCGGCATGCCTCCAGGAAGTATGAGCAAATCGGCATCTTCGGTGTTTATTTTATTTATCGTTGTGTCTGTCTTAATCGTAATATTGTGAGCAGATGTTACCAAAACATCAGAGGTGATTGAAACTGTGACAACGTTAAGTTCTGCCCTTCTGAGAATATCTATTGGTGTAATTGCTTCTATATCTTCAAAACCTTCTGCAATAAAAACATAAACTGTCTTCATATTATATTTGTTTATTTGTTTTTTAAAATATCTCTAATTTCTGTTAATAGAACCTCTTCTTTACTTGGAGCAGGTGGAGTAGGTGGGACAGGAGCAGCTTCTTGTTTCTTTTTTGCTGCATTCATTGCTTTTATTAACAAGAAGATAGCAAATGCAATAATAATAAAATCAAAAGTTACTTGAATAAAATTGCCATAATTAATGCTCACTGCCGGAGTTGTTTCAGTGGCTGCTTTAAGTACTAATGTTAACTCTGTAAAATTAACCCCACCCACAAGTAGTCCAATAGGCGGCATTATGATGTCTGAAACGATTGAACTGACAATTTTACCAAATGCTGCACCAATGATTATACCTACTGCTAAATCAATTACATTGCCTTTCATGGCAAAGGTTTTAAATTCACCGAAAATCTTCATGCTGTTTTATTTTATTTTATTTTATTTAAGAGATTGTTACTAATTTACCTTGTATTATTTAAGTTAAAGCTTATTTTTTTTTGTATTCAATATATGCTGAAAGAACCTTTTTAATAGATTGTAAACCGATTTTATTAATTGTTTCATCAGTTATTTTGAAAAATGCAAATGCACTAATGTCATCGGCAGCAATGATATGTTCGTATGATTTCACTTTGCAAATAAAAATCATATCAAGCGTGTAATATAAAATGTTTTTATATAAATATTGATTTGGGAACGATGCAAAATAATGGTATTCTGATAGTTCAATATTAAGCTCTTCTTTAATTTCACGAACGAGAGCTGTTTCTATCGATTCGTTATGGTCGGCAAAGCCTCCGGGCAAATCGAGCATACCTTTTGCCGGGTCTACAGCTCTTGTAGTGAGCATGATTTCTCCTTTTTCATTTTCAATTATAGCTGCAACAGCTGCGGCAGCATTGGTATAGAAAAGGAAGTCGCAATTATTGCATGCTTGTGCTTTTTCATTTAATATGTAAAGCGATGCTTTTCCGCATTTAGGACAAAAGGTAAATATATTATGAGGATGAAATTCGGGTAACATTAATTCTATTTTTTATTGTTTTTTCATTGATTCTATTAAGAAACTGAGGTTATCTTTTAGTGTTTCAATTTTATCGGAATTGAGATTTTCTTTTATTTTTGTTTCGCAACTATTTAAGTGATTTTCAATTTCGTTTAAATATTGCATTCCTTTAGAAGTAAATTCTATATTGATTGCGCGTCTGTCGGTCTTATCAGCGGATCTTTTTATTAGTTTGTTTTGAACCATTTTTTCAATAATTCGACTAATTCTTGATGGTGATATTTTCATTTTTTCGGCCATGGTCGCAGTGTGAAGGTGCTCTAGCTCAATGCTCGCAATGAAGAAGTGCATTTCCGATTGAGAAATGGTAAGTTTCTCAATCAGAGCCAAATCGCTTTCAAAACATGCGCTTCTAAGCTCTTGAAGCAATTGTATAATTGATGGATTCATTGTTTCATAAATGCTATTGCTGGAAATTTATTTTAAAATAAGTCAAATATACTCAATCATTTTTTATTTCTATGAATTCGAATATTTTTTAATAGTATTACAGACTGTTTTGCAAAAAAGTAAAGCTAAAAGTTTTTGTAAAATAGCTATTTTTAGGGATAGATTTACGTAAAGAAATAAAGTAACTTTGATTGTAGAAAATTTATAACGATGAATGTAAATATTATAGCTTTAACGATAGTTGTAATTTTGGCGGGACTATCATTATACTTTACAATAAAATCTTTTAATAAAAAACCTGATTGTTCAGGTTGTAGTGGAAAATGTGATTCTTGTGTGAAGAATTTTTCAACTTTAAAAGATAAAAGTCAAATAGGAATTTAAGGTTTAATAGTTGTTGTTATTTAGAATTAAGCGGGGTGTTTGAAAAATTGACATCTCGCTTTTTTATTTAGAATATCTCTAAAACTCCAATTTTTAAGGTTGTGTATTTTTGTTAGACTTTATAATAGACCGTATTTTTTGAGCATTTCTTTTATTTTGGGCAAAGAATATGGTTTAGAAATAAAATCGCACATTCCACATCTGTTAACTCTTTCGTCGAAAAAATCAGTACTATGTGCAGAAATTGCAATTATAGGTATGTTTTTTTTAGGCTCAGGTAGTTCTCTAATCTCCTCAGAAGCCTCAAAACCATTCATTACCGGCATTTCTATATCCATTAGTATTATATCAAAATCTTCGGCAATTACTGCATTTACTGCTTCTTGTCCGTTATTTACCGATTTATATTCTAAGCCAAATGCACTAATAAGTTCTTCAAGTAAAAAAATATTGTCGCTTAAATCATCTACAATTAAAACTTTTGCCATTTAGTGTTTTTTATCTTATTTCAGCTCCTAATTTTGATTTGTATTCGCTCATGAGTTTGTTCATTATTTTTTCTATTTCAGACTCATTTAGTGTTTTTTCTTCATTGTGTATATTAAATGATAGAGCATAAGATTTTTTTCCTTCAGCTATGCCTTTGCCTTTATAGACATCAAATATGCTCACTTTTTTTATCATTTTTTTGTCAGTTTTATAGGCAATTTCTTCTAATTGAGCAAAAGAAACAGTTTCATCTATAAGTAGAGACAAATCTCGTTTTATGCCCATTATTTTAGGCAATTCGGAGTATTTTGGTTTATTGTCGTAATATTTTATAATGGTTTCCCATTCAAGTTCTGCATATTGAACATCTGTATCTATATCGAAATGTTTGGTTATATTTTTATGAACCGTTCCAAATTTCGCAATTTGTTTATCTTTAAATGAATATGCTAAACCAGATATTTCATTATCGTTATACTCTGTGATAGTTAATCTATTGGAATTGAACCCGAGTTTTATTAATATTTGATCAGCAATAGTTCTAAGTAGGTAAAAATCTGCTAGAATTTCTTTTGAATTCCAGTTAGCAGGAATGAAATTACCTGTGAAGAATAAAGATAATTTTAGTGATTCAGAATATTTGTCAAGACCTTCTTTCGGTTCATCAAAACAGTATACTTTACCAAATTCAAATAGTTTTAGGTCTTGATTTTTTCGGTTTCTGTTGTACTGTATAGTCTCTAATCCGCCAAAGAGTAGCGATTTGCGCATTACACTTAAATCGGCGCTTAAAAATTTAGAATTTTTACAGGTTTTGAATCATTTTCTGATTCAAATAATTCATAATAAGCACTTTTGTTAATGAGTTGTTCATAATCTCTGTACAACCAGCACCTACTAATAGATTGCTAATGCCTGAAATTAATTTATGTTCATTAATTTTATCATTTACAACAAGAGATGCATTTATTTTATCAGGAATTTCAACATTATTATAGCCATAAATTCTTAATATTTCCTCTACAATATCTTCAGTACGTTGTACATCAACGCGATATGGAGGCACAAGAAGACTAAGTTCATCTTCATTTTCATTTGTGATTTTTATATCAAGCGAAGAGAGTATTCTTTTTATCAATTCCTTAGGTAATTGTTTGCCAATCAGTCTGTTGATTTTTTCTACAGAAACAATGATACTGAAAAATTGAAAACCTTCGGGAGTTGAGTCGAAAATTTCTGATGATATTTCTCCTCCAGCTACCTCTTTAATAAGCATTGCCGCTCTTTTAAGAGCATATACAGTAATGTTTGGATCTATTCCTCGCTCAAATCTGAAAGAAGCATCAGTATGCAAACCGTGTCTTTTTGATGTTTTTCTAACGCTTACCGGTTCAAAATAGGCGCTTTCAAGAAATATTGCTTTCGTTGAATTTTTCACCCCTGATTTTATACCTCCAAAAACACCTGCAATACACATTCCTTCTTTTGAATTGCAAATCATTAAATCTTCTGCTGATAGTTCGCGTTCTATTCCATCTAAAGTAACGAATTTAGATTTCTCATCAAGTGTCTTTATAACTACCTTATTTCCTGTAACTTCATTTAAGTCAAAAGCATGAAGCGGTTGTCCTAATTCGTGAAGTACAAAATTCGTAACATCTACAACATTATTTATTGAATTTAAACCAATTGCCTTGAGTCTGTTTTTTAGCCATTCAGGAGATTCTTGAATAGTTATTCCTGTAATGGTAAGACCTGCATATCTGGGACATAGTTCTTGATTTTCAACTATAACTTCAATTTTTGCATTGTTGTTGTCAACTTTAAAATCTTCAACACTTGGCATATTTATACTCACATTCTCTTTCATGTTCAGAAAGGCTGCAATGTCTCTTGCTGTGCCAATATGCGAAGCAGCATCTATTCTATTTGGGGTAAGTCCTATTTCAAAAACATAGTCGCTTTCAATTTTGAAAAAATCTTTTGCAAGCGTGCCTGGTTTTATATCATCTTTAATCACAATTATACCATCATGAGATGTTCCTAATCCAAGCTCGTCTTCGGCACAAATCATTCCTTCCGAAACTTCACCTCTTATTTTAGCTTTTTTTATTTCAAAGCTTTCTGTTCCGTTGTAAATTATTGTACCAACAGTAGCTACAACTACCGTTTGACCCGCAGCTACATTTGGAGCACCGCAAACTATAGGAGTAGGTTCATTATTACCTAAATCTACTGTGGTTTTGCTCAGTTTGTCAGCATTAGGATGTTTTTCGCAACTCAATACTTTTCCTATAACTACCCCTTTTAAACCGCCTTTTATCGTCTCGAATGGTTCAACACTCTCTACTTCTAAGCCTATATCAGTTAGTATTTTAGATAATTGTTCAGGACTCAAATCTGTTTTAAGATATTGTTTAAGCCAATTGTAGGAAATCTTCATCAGTTTAGCAGGTATTTATTTTATATCTTTAAATTGCTACGTTTCTTTTTTAAATAATTAATTAAAGAAAGAACATTAAAATTTACTTAGTAATTTATTCATCCTAAATAAAAATAACCGTTTTTATTATTAGGCACTGCAAAAATATGGATTTTAGCAGAATTAGCAATGAAAAACTATGCGATTTCAATTATTTAATTCTGATGTTGAAATTCGTCATTTCTATAATTTGAAATAGATGACGAGCATATTATTTCTTATAGTAATCTAATAATTCTTCAAGTTTTTCAGCAGAATCAGACAAACCACCTGGTCTATTTCTTACAACCCAAAGCTTCTTATGATTTTCAATCAGCAGCGAAAGCTCTTTTGATAAAGTAGTTTTTGTAGATTGAGGAATGTTTTTGGTAGCAAAATCGGTAGCAGCTAGCCTAGCAATCCCTAAATGAATTCCATGTTTTGCTAAATTTGCAGCTTGAAATGTTTCTGCAATTACTATTATCGAGTCATTAGATTTAGGTTTTGCTTGTGAAAGTATTTTTAAAGCTGCATCTATTTCAATTTCTGCATCTTGTAAGTTAGTAGTGCTTATTAATTTTGTCTGAAACTGTCCATTCATTGTCCATTTAAAGCGATGAAGCATAAGATGAAACGCATTAGCATTTCCTTCTGGAATGTTTACTAATTTATAAGCATTTCCAAGTTTAAGAATAGCTTTGGCTAAATTTCCGGTTGAATCTTTAAAAATATAAGTATTAAGCTGTTTTCAAGGTTTTGTTCAGATGAGGAGTCGTATTTCCAAGCATAAGCGGCACCAAGCAAAATGGTAGGATAGCAAACCGAAAGTGGCTGCCAGTGACCATGATCGCCCCAGTTGGTGTTTAAAAAACCTTTAGCATTAAATTTTTTGCCGTTTATAGCAGCATTTTTTAAATTAAGAAACGCATTGTAATTTCTTCCAATCAATGAACGCCAAGTCGAAGTACCAGGACAAACATAAAATTCTAATTCGGCATTTTTGAATTTCGGTAAATGTGAGGCAAAAGCATAGTCGCTTTCATAGCCCCATACAAGAGCTGTCATGTCTTTTGGAACTTGAGAAATGAGTTCGGGGTAATTCAAAATAATATCTCCCCAAAACTGAGCTTTCTTTCCATGAAATTTCACTTCGCTATTAAGTTTTTTTAGAAAATCTAGATAGACAACACCTTTCCCTAAACTATCGCAAAGAGCCTTAGATGCACCACAACCCAACTCAACGGTTTCGTCGCAGCCTATGTTAAAGTAAGAGCTATTAAAATTTGGTAGTAATTCTGCATAAAGTTCTTTTATCAATTCAAGGGTTTCCGTTGCAGTGGGGTCTAAGCTTTTTCGTTTTATAGGACCCCAAGAAGTATTGCAATCTTGTTTGCATTCGGCTAAATGTAAATAATGGTCATGTTTCAGCCAATTTTCCATATGCCCAAATGAGTTTTGATTTGGTACTAAATCAATAAAGCGCAAGTTGCAGTATTTCTGAATTTCAATTATTTCTTGAGCTGTTATAGGACTGGCACTATCCCAAACTGTTTTGTGGTTGGTGTAAGCAAAAGTGTGTTCCGTATATAATTGAAATTCATTAATTTTCATAAAAGATAATATATCAATTAATGAAAAAATACTTTCCATTGTTGGTACTTTATCTCTACTAATATCAAGCATATAGCCTCTTTTCTCAAAATCGGGCCAATCTTCAATGATTAAACAAGGAAGCGTTTTATTTGTGCTTGAAACATAGTTTGCTAATTGTTTTATGGTTTGTACTGCATAGAACAACCCACTGTTTTGGGAAGATAATACGGTAATTTTATCTTTATCTATGTTTATAGAATAACCATCTTTATTAGTTATGGTATTGCTTTGTTTAAATTTAATATTGGTGCTATGAAAAAAGTCTTCAATATTATCTTTAGTTAATTGCAGATTTTCTTTATTAGTTAATATTTTCCTCGAAAAATTAGTGTCAAATACTGAGGTATTATTGCTATTTTCCTTTGAATTAATTGTAATATTTTGAGGACAAGGAATTAGTAATTTTTTAATTTCATCAATTTCAGTATTCTGTGAAAAGATAAATTTAGAAAAAATAAGAAAAAATAAGACAAAAGGAATTATTAATTTGAAGTGTTTTTTTGTGTTTTTTAGAATAAATGAACTCATAGTTTATATATCTGAATTTTCTATTTTATCTATTATTTCATTTATTCTCATTGGTTTAGAAAAAAAATGATTTATTACTTTTTCATTAAGAGCATTTTTAATTTCATCGTTCAAATCGAACCCGGAAAGTAAAAAGCAGGGAACGTCAGGTAATGAATTTTTGGCTTTTTTAATAAATTCAATACCATTCATGCCTGGCATTTTCATGTCGCTAACGATTGCGTTTATTTGTGGGGTAGTATTAATGATTTTTAATGCATCATTACCTGAATGAGCGGTCACTACATTAAATTTACTCTCAAAAGTAAGCTGAAAAAGCTCTCTGTTAATTTCCTCATCGTCAACATAAAGTAAGGTTTTCATTTTCAGTTAGGGTTATAGTTATTAATCATTTGGGTTATAATATTGGCAAATATATGTAAACAGAAGTACCTTTCCCAGTTTCGGACCTGAATTTTAATTCACCTTTATGATCTGTAATTATTCGGTGAGAAATAGCTAGGCCTAGACCAGTTCCTTTGCCTGGCTCTTTGGTTGTAAAAAAAGGATTGATTATTTTATTCATATTTTCGGCATTAATGCCATAGCCGGTATCGCTTATTTTAATTGTAAGTGTGTTTTTGTAAGCAATAGTAGTAATAGCTATTTTGCCTTCATCTACAATTGCCTGAATAGCATTTGATAAGATGTTTAAGAATACTTGATGCAGTTTACCCTCATTTCCATGACAGGTGTAGATCTCTTTTGTAAATTCTTTAGTTATTGATATTCTGTGTTTTGTATTATTTTGCAGCATCACCAAGCAATTGTCAATAATAGCATGAATATTACAAATCTCATCCATTTTAGTGTTTTGACGGCTGAAATGGTTTAAGCTTGTTACTATATTTGAAGCTCTTGTTATACCTGTTTCTATACCTTCTATTAGTACATTTACATTTGGAATGTGTTCGGGAAGAGATTCTTCGAAATAATTTTGCAAGCCCCAAAGACCCGCTTGTATAAAATTTAGAGGATTGTTTATTTCATGGGCAACTCCTGCAGCAAGTATTCCAATAGACGCCATCTTTTCCGATTCAATTAACTGGTCTTGAGTTTTGCTCAGGGTTTCTAGCATGTATGTGAGTTCGTTTTTCTGAACTTCTAAATTATTATTTGCGTTTGAAAGTTCTGTGTTTGCAGTGTGTAATTCTTCATTTATTGAATGTAGTTTAGCATTTACGTTGTTTATTTCAAGTGTTCTTTCACTTACAATCACTTCAAGATGCTTTCTATATCTATCTAATTCTAATTCATTTTTCTTCTTTTGATCAATATCTCTAATGATTGCTATAATTCTATCAGCACCACCGATGTTTGAATATTTAAAAATAATTTCGACCCAAAGAACTCTCCGTTCTTTCTTTTGGTTTCCCAATCAAAAGAAACAACCCCTAAATCTTTAGCAATAAGCAGTTTTTCATTGAGTTCTTTATTTCTAAAAGCTATTTTGCTTGAAGAAAAATCTGCAAGTGTAAGGTTTTTAACCTCATCTTTTTGGTATCCATATATTTTTTCAATCGCAATATTAGCATCTATAATTTCTCCGTCTAAATCTTGAATAAAAATAACGTCTGAAACTGCATTGAAAATTTCTCTATAGTTTCTCTCACTTTTTGATAAAGCAATTTCAGAGTTTTCTCTTTTAATAATTTCGTTTTGTAGTTCTTGGGTTCTTTCATCTATCTTCACTTCAAGCAGTGAGTTGTATTTTGCTTTGGTTATAAAAGCATAGAGTAAAAACAAACCCACAAAAACAAACACAATACCTGCAATTATAAGCATCTGTACTGTATCGTTCTTGCTCTTAATTATTTGATCCTTACTATTAAGAAAGTTTGCTTGATCTTCAATTGTTTTTTCCCGTTCGGCTATTTTTTCGTCAAGCGAAAATATATTATTCTCTTTCTTTTTAATAAAAATGAGTAAGTCGTTTTGTTGCTTTGTTAGATTTTCAATTTCTATTTTTGTTTTCTCTATATACAAATCAAATTTTTTCAGATATAGTTCTTTTGATTTTATTTTCTCATGTAATCCATGAGTGCTGTCGGTCAAAACTTGCAAAATAAGCTGATTCTTTTTTATTCCTTTTGTAAGGCTGTCTATTTTAGAGTTCTTTTTTTCTAGTAATACTGTTTGTTTTTCATTCTCTTCAAACAATCGTTTGCTTTTTTGCAACTCTTCATTTAGTTTATTGTTTACAGATGAATATAATTCTTTCATATCAACAATATTGCCTCCATATATGAGTAATTCGTTTTTGTAACTCAGTTGAGAGTTAGAAAGGTTGTTTTTGTTTATTTCAAAATAAATTTTATTGTTGTTTTTGTTTATTTTAAAATTAATATCAGAAAATAGGATGTCAGAAAATTCATCAGTTATGAGTAGAATGCTATTGGCTATGCAGTATTTGCTCAAAGATGCTATTTCTGATTCTGATGTTTTACTACAGAAAATCACTTGTACATCGCCACTATTATTGAAGTCTGATATTTTTTTAATTAAAATGGTTTTTGATTTTAATTTTTTTGATTTTGCAAGAGAATTAAAGGCGCTAATAATATCAGGATCGTTGCCTGAAATTCCAATTGTAAAGTTTTGAAGTTTTTCTTCTTGTGGCCATTTTATGTAATCGCAAATATTGTAAACCATTGATACTTTTATTTGCGCATAATCTACTTGCTCAACTTTAGCATAGTTTTGCAATTGAATAAATAGGAACACGATAAAAGTACAATACTTTGCAATATTCATATCTTGATGGAGAGATTATACTGCAATATGATGAAAAAAAATGAATAAAACAAGTCTCTTGTTTTATTCATTTTTTTTCAGAAAGTATTTGGGTTTAAGAAGATAGTTCGATTTTGTTGTAAGAGGGATAAGTATAAAACAAAAAAGGTTGTCTAAAATATAGACAACCTTTTTTATTTCTTTTTTTCAAAATACTATTTAACGTATACTTTTTTAGGTGTAGTAGTTCTTTTTCCACCTTCAAGTAGCTCGATAATATAAACTTTGCCACTTTCTACTTCAATAGAACTTCCATCTGTAGATTCTAAAAGAACACCACTAGGAAATTGATAAACTTTGATTGTTGGATTTTCAGCATCAACTGCATTGATAATTCCTTTTCCAGCTACAATTTTAGCTCCTTTTTTGCCGATTTCTAACCCACCAGTTGAAGTCTCAAGTACACCATCTGCTGATGCAAAAGATACACCAAGAGCAACAGCTAGAGCTACCAACATTGATTTGTAAATTTTTTTCATAGTATTAACATTTAATTTATAAACTTTTATGACTGCTTGATACCGCAAATTTAAATAATATTTTTATTTTAAAGCAAGTTATTTCGATAAAATTGTTCGAATTTGTAAATAATTATATGTGTTTATACTTATTTAATCCATAAATTGCTGTTAATGACACACTTCATTAATCTTAACATATAAATTATTTTTTAATATAAATTCTTTGTTTTTTGCCATTTCAATTTTTAACTCTGAACAATTTTTTGTTTCCAGTAGTGATAGGTAGTATAAATTTAACATTGTAACATTGGTTTTGTCGTTTTTTTTAATAATGTTTATTAAATCAACAACTTCGTTAAATTTTTTTTGTTCGTAGTATAAACTACTTAAATGTAAATAGGCATTTATTTTATTAGGTTCTATAGTAATAGATTTCTTGAAACACATTTCAGCTTTGGTTGGCTCATTTTGCTTAAGATATAATATGCCTAAGTTATTATAGGCATCAGTATTATTCTCATTTATTTTCAATGCTTTATTGAAATACATCAAGGCTTCATGGTGCATGTTTAGTGCATTGTAACAAGCTCCCAAGTTGATAATGTTTGCTGTTCTATTAGGCGATATGAGTAATGATTTTTTTAAAAAATGTATAGCTTCCTCGTATTTATGTTCCTCAATAAGTGCATAGCCGAGGTTATTTAATGCTCTATAATTGTTCGGAGTCTTTTTTACGGAATCAGACCAAAGTGTTATTTTACTTTGCCATGCTTTATTTCTCTGAATAGTCATTATACTTAAAACAATGAGGTAAGAAATAAATAGCAAAGAGCCTATTTTTTGCCATTTTTCAGGAACAATTGATAATAGATAGAATGTAATAAATACAATCCCAATAAATGACAAATATGTTCTATGCTCTACAAATGTGTCGGCAATGGGAAAAAAGCTTGATTCTATCAGAGATGTTGAGAAAATTAAAAGTATTCCTATTCGAAGTAGTTTGGATATTTTTTTATTGAATATAGCAAATAAAATCATAGCTAAAGAAACTATAAATCCTAATATCGCAATGATTGATAGTGTTTCTTTAAATGGTATAAGATGATCTATGTTTTGATTTATTGGAAAAATGACCATGCCAATATACTTGAAAACATGTTCGCATTGAGTTGTAAAATAGTTAAAGCTACTATAGTTAGTAGTATTGAATGTGAGTATATTATAAATAAGTAACGAAATTATTGCAATACTTACCAGTGCAGTTAAAGCTATATAGAACTTGGAATATTTTTTTTCAATTTTAGTAAATAATACTGCTTCTATTATAAGTATAGAAATAGGCAGTGTTATGCTATTCTGTTTAGATAATAAAGCCAACAATGCTGTTATTCCTAATAGAATTGACAGTAAAGTGTTCTTAATAAAAGTGTTGCCTTTTATTTGATTTGTTCTTATAGTTGTGTAAATAAATATTGTGAGAATGTAAAACAGAAATGCTAACGATGTCATTCTCTGTACGATATAAGTAACTGATTGTGTTTGCAATGGATGTATTGCAAAATAGGAGACTGATAAAAGAATAAATAAATATGTTGTTTTACTTATTTCTTTTTTTTCAATAGTTACTAATTTTAATAATAGAAGTAGGAGTAAAAAACTATTTATTATGTGAATAATAATATTTGTTACATGAAAGGCTTGACTATTAAGACCAGTAAAGTAGTAGTTTAGAGCAAAGGTGAAAAGAGAGAAGGGTCTTGTAATGAATTTTGATGAAAACCAAAAACTTGCTTGTTTAAATGTCTGCAAATCTTTTATTTGAGAATTATTTATAATCGAAGTCTCATCATCAAACTGAAAACTACAATTAATGCTGTTGAAATATAAAATTGAAACTAGAATTGAAACTACTGCAAGTGAGTATATTTTAAATTTATTATTAGTAATATCTAATTGCATTATTGAAAAGTTTTGAGGCTATCAAAAATAATATATAAAATGAAAATTTTATTAAACAGTAGCAAGTAAGCTTAATGGCAACTTAATGGTGAATGTTACACCTTTATTTAACTCGCTCTCAAGCGATATTTCGCCTCCAAGTTTCTGAGTTACCAAATTATAGGTAATATTCATTCCTAAACCGGTACCTACCTGCATGTTTGTTGTGAAAAATGGGTCAAATATTTTCTTTAGGTTTTCTGGTGGTATTCCTTTACCATTATCAGAATAAAGTAAAAGAAGGTGGTCGTTTGCAATTTCAGCTTTAATTTGAATTAGACCCTCTTGATTTTCATCAAAAGCATGTATTGTAGAATTTATTATGAAATTGGTAAATATTTGAGCAAATGCTCCCGGAAAACTCTTTAGTTCTATGTCAGAAGGACAAATAATTTCTAATTTTATCGGTCGGTGTTTGAGTTTAGGAGCTAAGCTTCTAGTAATATCATGAAGATATTCATCTAAATTGAAAATTCTTGTTTGTTCGGTCATATTATCAACAGAAACTTGCTTGAAGCTTTTAACTAATTCTGCAGTTCTGTTCAAGTTGCTTAAAATTAGTTCGCAAGCTTGTTGGGTAGATTCTATGTGAGCTTGTAAGTCGGAGATTTTCATCTTTTTCGTTTCAAAAAGCTCTTCTAGATTAGAAGTTTTAGTAACCATTGTAGATGATGCTGCTATTCCTATTCCTACAGGTGTATTTATTTCATGTGAAATTCCTGCAACTAAGTTACCCAATGCAGCCATTTTTTCTGATTCAACTAGCTTTTTCTGAGTGCGTTGTAATTGTTCTAACATAGAAGTTAATTCTTCTTTTTGTTTGTCAATTTCATCTTTTTGTTCAATTATTTCAGAGTTTTGTTGCTGAAGTGCGTCTCTTTGTTTTTCAATTTTATCTTTTTGCTCAACTATTTCTTTTTCAGCCTTTTTGAGCATAGTTATGTCGGTATCAATGCAAACTAATCTACTTATTTCTCCCTTGTCGTTAAGAATAGGAGTGAGGGTGATATTCAACCATAACTCTTTACCTTCTTTTGTAAGTGTCTTTAATTCGTAATCTACCGTACACTTTTCTGAGGTGCATTTGATGAATTTTTCTTTAATGTATTGTGGTGAACTGTAGTTTATTAAATTTGCACTTATTGCAAGAAGTTCTTCATAACTATACCCAAAAATTTTAGTATAGGCATCATTTACCCATTCAAAATTTCCTTGAGCATCCATAATCATTACAGCATTATCAGTTTTTTGTGCTACAATTGTTAGTTTTTCAAGTTCTTGATTAGATTGTTTCAACTCATCAGCCTGATTGAGAATTATAATATTTTGCTGTTGTAGTTCTTCATTTTTGTCAGAAAGAAGTTTGTTGGTCTTCTGTTTTCGTTTATATCTGATATATATTAAAATAGCGGCGAGAATCATAAAAAACAATATGCCTGCATATAATAGATTTGTGTATAATTGATATTTTTGACTTTGTTTTAGAGCACTAATCTCCCTATCTTTCAAAGAGGCATTGTATTTAGAAAATAATTTCTGCATAAGAATTTCCCTCTCAAGTCCGGAGGCAAAATTTCTTTTATCTAATTTAGAATTTATTGACTCAGAAAGTTGTTCCTTATCATCCTCATACATAGAGCTTTGTATGAGAACAAAGGTGGTGTAATATTCATAAGCTTTTTCGTGATCCTTAGTTTGAGTATATAGTTCAGAAAGTGCTTTGTAGTTGGCTGCAATAGTTCTTACATCAGAATATTTTTGCGCATACACAATACTGCTGTCGTATAGGCTTATAGCTCTTTCATTATTTCCCTTTTTTCTGAAAATATTGCCTAAGTTATATATACTTATTGCATAGCCTTCTTCAAACTCTAATTCTTTTTTTAATGTTAAAGATTTATAATATAATTCTTGAGCTTGTTCAAGATTACCATATTCGAAATAAATATTTCCTTGATTGTTTAGTATAATTGCTTTTGCTTTCAGGTTTGAGAGCTTTTCAATAATTGCTCTAGAAGAATCTAAATATGTTTCAGATACTTCTAGGTTTCCCATATTATAAGTTATTGTAGAAATATTATTATATGAAAAGGCTGTGCTTAAAGTATCTTTCGCTTTTTTATCATAAACCAATGAGGTTTTATAATAAAAAAGAGCACTGTCAAGTATGTATTGTTCATAGAACAGATTGCCTATGTAATAGTAACTTTTAGCGCATTCTGAATTCGTTTTGTTTTTTAAGTTTAATTTTAAAGCTTTAAAGTAGGTTGTTTGCGCACTTCTATAACGGTGTAAATTGAAGTAAAGAAAACCTAAATCGTTATAATGTTTAACGGTTAAACTGTCATTTTTAATACTTATAAAAATTTGAATAGCGCTTTCGTAATTTTCAATTGCTAATGGATAATTTTCTGAATAGTAGTAGGCTGCTGCAATTGAAGAGTTGCATATAGCTTTTTTTTCTAAATCATTTGCTGCTTCGTAAAATTTTTGTGCCTGTAGAAAATATAATATTGCAGAGCTGTAATTCTGTTTGTTTACTAAGTACACTCCTAATTTATTATATATCTCTCCTTTTTTATGTCATCGTTTGTTGTAAAGGCTTCATTAAATTCGGATTCATTTTTTTTAAACGCCTCTTCTTTAAGAAATACTTTTATTGAGTCGGGTATTTCTACTGCTGCAATAAAGTCAATTTTTAATAATAAAAGTGCAATAATGGAGAATGTAGCAAACTTAGTTTTCAACATGATTAATTTTTAGAATGTACATTATTAAATTTTATTCCCATAACCAAAATGTCATCAATCTGTCTATATTCACCTTTCCAGTTTTCAAATGCTGCTTGAAGTTTTTCAAGTTGCTCCTGCATTGGTAAATGGCAAGTGTTTTTAAGCGTTTCTTTAAATCTGCCGAGCATAAATTTTTGATTTTCAGAACCGCCAAACTGGTCTTGAAATCCGTCAGAGAACATATAAATGGTTGTATCTTCTGTATAATCTATTTCGTGGGTTGTAAATACAGGATCTTGAAGTACCGAAAACATACCACCAATTGAATAAATGTCACCTTCAAGCATGTTTATATTACTTTTGTCTGCAATGAAAATAACATGGCTAGCACATGAAATATATAGTTTTTTTTGTGTCGGATCTATTTGGCATACCGTAATGTCCATGCCATCATTTTGTGCATCTTCTTTATTGGTTTTTTGATTTAATGCAGAAATTACACCTTTGTTTAATTCGTCAAGAATATGCGATGGTTCAAATATTTTTTTACCATTAACAATTTCATTAAGTAGTGTATTTCCTATCATAGACATAAATGCACCAGGCACACCATGTCCGGTACAGTCTGCTGCTGCTATAAAAAGTTTGTCTGTTTCCTTACCCCATTCATCTAATTCTGGTTCGGCAAACCAATAGAAATCGCCACTTACTATATCTTTAGGTCTATAGAAGATAAATGATTCAGGAAAATATTTTTTTATCAATTTATCAGAAGGCAACATTGATTTTTGAATCTTCTGTGCATAAGTAATACTATCGGTTATTTTGTTCTTCTGTGTCTCAATCGTTTTTGTTCTTTCTTTAACCATAACCTCTAGATTTTGTCTAAAAGATTCTACGGTCATCATAGCATTATATGAGCGAATACTTGCTAAAACAGCGGTGAAAATATTTTCATCGGTAAGATCTGTTTTTGTTTTGTAGTCATTTATTTCATAAGAAAGCACAACTTCTTTTTTTGGTGCATGCCCAGGCTGTCCTGTCCAAAGTACAATTCTTATAAATTGATTGCCTAAGGCTTCTCTTATATGTTTTACCAAATTGAGTCCTGCATGGTCTGTCTCCATTACAACGTCAAGTAAAATAACAGCAATATCTTTATTCTTAGCAAGTACCGTTTCCCCTTGAGAGGCAGAGTATGCGTCTAAAAAAGTTATTTTCTTGTTTTCAAATATAAAGCCATCTAGTGCAAGTTTTATTACAGTGTGGATATCTTCTTCATCATCAACAATCAATATTTTCCATGAGTCTTCATTTCCAGTATCCTGTTTCTGTGTAGTATCTTCCTCTGCAAACATCGCTTCAAAGCTTTCGTCTTCGGCTACCATATAGTTACTCTATTTAATTATTTTTTTCCCTTAAATATAAAAATTATCTATTTCAATCGGCAATGCTTTATCTAATTAAGCGTAATGTTACGTTGTCTTACCGTATTTAACTTATAAATATATGCAATTTTAATAAAAAAAAATCATTTTATTTCAGTAGTTAATAAATTCATATCTCTGATTTCTTAATCTAGGTATAAAACCTGCCTTTTCTATTGTATTTATCATAGATATTTTATTTAAAGAATTATTTGAACCTGCTGCCGATACCACGTTCTCTTCAATCATGATTGAACCCATATCGTTGGCTCCTGCATGCAAACTAAGCATGCCTGAATCTATACCTGTTGTGAGCCACGAGGCTTGTATGTTTTTTATGTTTGGTAGCATAATTCTACTCAAAGCCAACATTTTAATATATTCGTGAGTAGTAACTTGATGTTTTATGTTTTTTAGTTTTTCTAAAACGGTGTTTGTTTTTTGAAAAGGCCAAAGTATAAAGGCGGTAAACCCCTCCGAGTGATTTAAACTTTTTTGTTGAAGGTCTCTAATTTTTATTAGATGGTCTATGCGATTTTCAAAGGTTTCAATATGTCCAAACATCATAGTTGCCGATGTTGTAAGCTTTTGCCGGTGTGCAATTTCCATAACGTTTAGCCATGTATCGCTATCGCATTTTCCGGGAGATAGGTATGAACGAACTTCATCTACCAGTATTTCTGCACCTGCACCAGGCAAACTATCAAGACCTGCTTCAACCAATCTATGAATGGTTGTGGCTATATCTAGTTTTGAAACTCTTGCAATATGTGCAATTTCTGGAGGGCCTAGTGCATGTAACTTAAGTGTAGGGAAGTCTTGTTTTAAATTTCTGAATAACTCTTCGTAAAAAACTATGTCTAATTTTGGGTGCATACCTCCTTGAAGCAATATCTGATTGCCTCCCAATGAAATTAATTCATCTATTTTTAATTTATATTCTTCTCTTGTTGTTATATAAGTGCCTTCTTGATTTATTAATCGGTGAAAATTACAGAATTTGCATTTTCCTATACATATATTTGTAATGTTTATGTTTCTATCTACAATCCAACCAACCTCTTGGTGTGGGTGTAATTTCATCTTTATGCTATTTCCCAATTGTGCAATTTCTGGTAAGCTCAATTGGTTGTATAAATAATTTCCTTCTTCTTTAGACAGGAAGTTTAAATCTAAAGCTTTTTGTATAATTGTAGATTGATTCATTTCAAAGAGTTTTGTTTATATTTACAAAGTTAATTGTTGTATTGATTTTTTAAAGTTTAGTTATATAAAAAAAAAGATATGGATTTGAATATTATAAAGGATACCATTGATAATTACGAAAATAAGGTGCTTTTAGGTAATGAGGTACAACTCCTTAATTGTCCTTATTTGACAGACGAACAACTTATTTATTTACAAGAAAATATTTCTGAAAAAGATTTTTTTCATTTTGATTTACTTAAAAAGCATATTTTTATTTTCAAGATTTCTGAAAATAAGCCTAAATGGCGAATTTTAGATAATTTGAGAAAAGCCGGATGTACTTTAAAATCTAAATTAGTTTCACATAAAATTGAAACAATTGGTTTAAATGCTTTACAGACTGAAAATGATGAAGTTGTATCATTTCTGGAAGGGTTCCTTCTTTCTTTATATGATTTCAATAAATATAAGAAAGAAAAAAAAGAAATCAGGCTTTCCAAATTTGCTATTGATGCAAATAATTTGTCTGATGAAATGATTCAAGAGCTCAAAAATATTGTTTATGCTGTTGGAATTGTTAAAGACATGGTTAATGAACCTGCTAATGCTCTCAATGCACTTCAATTGGCCACTGTAGCTCAAAAAGAAGGTTTGGCTGCTGGAATAAATGTCTCAGTTAAAGGAAAAGATTGGATTGTAAATCAGGGAATGGGTGGTTTGTTGGCTGTAAATAAGGGAAGTGTTGATCAGCCTACCTTTACTACAATGGAATATAAACCGGAAGATGCAAAAAATACAAAACCAATTGTTTTTGTAGGAAAAGGAATAGTTTACGATACGGGAGGTTTGAGTTTGAAAACTTCGCAGTATATGGAAACTATGAAGGCAGATATGGGCGGTGCTGCTGCGGTAATAGGAGTAATGATAGCTGCTGCGCGGAATAAAATACCATTGTGGATTAAAGCATATATTCCTGCTACCGACAATAGACCGGGACTAAACGCCTATGCCACCTGGCGATGTGGTTACTATGCACAATGGATTGACTGTTGAAGTTCTAAATACTGATGCTGAAGGTAGAATGATTTTGGCCGATGCTTTAAGTTTTGCCAAAGCTGACAACCCGCTGGTGGTTGTTGATGTTGCTACTCTTACCGGAGCTGCACAGGCTGCTGTTGGCGAACATGCTGTAGTTACGATGGGGACTGCTGCCGATGAAATTTTTTCGGAGCTGGAAAAAGCTGGATATCTTGCATGCGAACGAGTTGTGCGTTTCCCTTTTTGGGACGAGTATGATGAGTTGATAAAATCTCCAATTGCAGATTTAAAGAATGTAGGCGGTCCGGTGGCAGGAGCTATTACTGCTGGTAAATTCTTAGAACATTTTGTCGATTATCCCTGGATTCATCTAGATATTTCGGGTTCTGCATTTATCACAACGCAAGGCAATTACAGAGGGATAGGAGCAACCGGTTTTGGTGTGAGATTATTACATACTTTCCTGAAACAAACTTCATTGTTTTAGCTGATTATAATTGAATTAACGTTATATTTTATGTTTTTTAAAAATATTAATTGTACTTGTTTTGATTTTCTTGAAATTCAAAATAGAATTTTGCTAACTTTGCTTTCTGTTTAAAAAATATCATGAGTAAGAATATTAGGATTGGAATAACACAAGGAGATATAAATGGCATTGGTTATGAAGTGATTTTGAAAGTTTTAGCAGATTCTAGGGTGTTTGATGATAGAACGTTTATTATATATGGCTCGTCAAAAGTAGCTGCTTTCCACAAGAAAACTTTAAATATTGAAACTGCTAATTTAAACTTAGTGAAATCTGCAAGAGAGGCACAAAGTAAAAAGGCAAACATTATAAATTGTGTAGATAATAATATTAGGGTAGAAATTGGATTGTCTACTTCTGCTGCCGGACAAGCTTCTATAGCTGCTCTAAATTGCGCTGTTTCCGATTTGAAAGATAATCTTATAGATGTAATAGTTACAGCACCTATAAATAAGAAAAACATCAACGACGAAGGTTTTAACTTTCCTGGTCATACAGAATTTTTTGCCAGTCAGTTTAATGCTAAAGACCATTTAATGCTGCTCGTTTCTGATACAATAAGAGCTGGTGTTGTAACCGGGCATGTGCCTATTTCTGAGGTTCCCGGATTGCTTACATCAAAACTTATTGAAGATAAAATAATGATTCTCAATAGTACTTTAATTCAGGATTTTGGAATCAGAAAGCCTAGAATAGCTGTTCTTGGGCTTAATCCGCATGCTGGCGACCAAGGATTGTTAGGCAAAGAAGAGATTGATGTCATAAAACCGGCAATAGATGCAGTTAAAAATAAAAATATTTTTGCTTTTGGACCGTTCCCTGCCGATGGATTTTTGGGTTCGCTTGAATATCTCAAATACGATGCAGTACTTGGTATGTATCATGATCAGTTGCTTATTCCTTTTAAAGTTTTAGCTTTTGATGATGGTGTAAATTATACCGCCGGACTTTCAATCATCAGAACATCGCCCGATCATGGAACCGGTTTCGAAATAGCAGGACAAAATAAAGCATCAGAAAATTCTATGAGAGCTGCAATTGATCTGGCTGAAGATATCTTTTATAACAGAAAAAATATTTCTGAATTAAAAGCAAATCAGCTCAAACCTCAGAAAATAGAAGAGTAGTATGCTAGAATATATCTCAGGAACTGTAGTAAAATTGTCGCCTACCTATGCAGTTATTGATAATGCAGGTATTGGTTATTTAATACATATTTCATTAGCAACATGCGGATTATTGGAAAAAGATAAACCAGCACTACTTTATATTTACGAAGTTATCAGGAAGATACCCATGAGTTGTTCGGTTTTTTCGATGAAAAAGAAAGATCCGTTTTCCTGCTACTTATTTCAGTTTCCGGTGTTGGTTCCAATACAGCTAGGGTCATGTTATCTACCCTTTCTGCAGCAGAAATAGAAAAGGCAATTTTGTTGAGCGATGTAAATGTGCTTAAAAGCATAAAAGGTATTGGGCTGAAAACTGCTCAGCGAATAATTGTTGATTTAAAAGATAAGGTTGGCAAATCTACAGATGAAAATGATTTATTTGCCGATAAATACAATACTTCTAAAGAAGAAGCGTTATCAGCTCTAGTAATGCTTGGTTTTACCAAGAGCAATGTTGAAAAAGTACTCGACAAACTTGTTGTTGAATTTCAACAAGCTAGCGTTGAGGTATTGGTAAAAGAGTCGTTAAAAAGATTATAATTAAGAATTTATAAAGCGTGTTGAGAAAATTTTTTCTAGGGTTTGCAATACTGTCATTGGTTGGAATTATTATTCCTTCTTTCGCAATTTATCTTAATTTAGATATTGAAAGTTTCCTTAGACAGAGTGAAGTAAATGAAGTTGATGAAGTTACGGATACTGTAAAAGCAGAATCCGGAGGAGAGCCTGTTCAATTGCCTTATCCAATTGAATCTAAGCCCGAGTATCCTGATAATTACACCCAACCTAAATCAGGAATTCGATTAAGTGAGCCTCCCAATCTATCTACAAAGTTTGAGTTCAATCCTGAAACCAACGAATATACTGCTACCGAAAGAATTGGTGCATTTGAGATGAATACTCCTTATACTATGACAAGTGAGGAGTATCATGCGTATATTAAAGAAAAAAATAAAAGTGATTATTGGAGGTTGCGTTCAAAAGGTCAACGTTCTGGTGACAATTCAGCATATCAGCCGGAATTAAATCTGCAAAAAGATATAATGGACAAACTCTTAGGTAACAGTCCGGTAGAAATAATACCTCAAGGTGCCATAGATTTGACTTTTGGTTATAAAATAAACAATAATAATAATCCGGCACTTACCAAAAAAGAACAGCGTACCTCTAATTTCGATATTGACAGCAAGATTCAATTGAGTGTAACCGGAAAAGTTGGTGATAAAGTTTCACTAACCCTAAAATATGATAATGAAGCTCAGTTCGAATTTGATAATAAAATGAAGCTTGAATACACTGGCGAGGAAGATGATATTATTCAAAAATTCGAAGCCGGTAATGTTTCCTTCCCGCTTTCTACCTCACTCATAACCGGAAGTCAAAGTTTATTTGGTTTTAAGACCGATTTACAATTTGGTAAATTGAAGTTTTCCGGAGTTTTTTCACGTCAGCAAGGTGAGTCTAGTGTAATTCAAGTAGATGGTGGCGCTCAGGTAAAAGAATTTGAAGTTCGCTGCGACGAATATGATAAAAATAGACACTTTTTTCTAGATATGTATTTTCGTCAAGAGTACGAAAACGGTTTTAGAAACATGCCTTTGATAGATAATGGTATAGAAATTATTGATGTTCAAGTTTGGATTTCTTCTGCTGCTAATTATAGTATTAATAAAGAAGATAGAGACATTGTTGCCATTGCTCAGTTAGGTGAGATTGACACTACAATAAATGGTCAACGTAAATATGCTTTACCAAGAAATAGCTCTGCTATAGTAGACAAAATAGCCAAACAAACAAGTATTAGATCTGGTACTATTGATAATTTGTATTTCGAAACAGTTTCCTCTGCTATTTTGCTTTCTCCAAATGAATATACTGTTAACACAAAGCTCGGTTATATTTCATTGAGATCTGCTCTTAAAGAAAAAAGAGTCTTAGCTGTTTCTTATAAGTATATGTACAAAGGTAAGCAGTATAGTGTTGGTTATTCATCGGAAGAGACCGAAGGAAAAATAATCATGAAATTATTGAGCCCCTATGATTTAGATTCGGGAGTAAATTGGGATTTAATGATGAAAAACGTATATTCTCTTAGAGGTTACCAATTGAGTCAGGAAGATTTTGATTTGGGAATATATTACGAAGATGATAAAACTGGTACTGCATTACCATATCTACCCGAAGGTGTGATAAAAGGAGTTAATTTCTTGCAAGTACTTAAATGTGACAGAACTACTTCAGATTTGCAACCTTATGCCGATGGATTTTACGATTTTGTAGAAGGCTTTACTATTAATGCTTCTCGTGGTATTGTATTTCTTCCTGTATTAGAGCCATTTGGTAGCAGTCTTAGAGAAGCCATTGGCGATGATGTAACTGCAGATAAATATGTTTATGAAGAATTATATGATTCTTCGTTGAGTAAGGCTCAGCAGGTGGTTGAAAAAAATAAGTTTGTTTTAAAAGGCACTTATAAGTCATCATCAAGTTCTAGAATACGCCTTAATTCCAGTCAAGTAACGCCTGGTAGTGTTGTTGTTACTTGTGGAGGAGTTACTTTGATTGAAGATGAAGATTACATTGTCGATTATGCAATGGGAGAACTTGAAATAACGAATGCATCATATACAGAATCTGGAAATCCTATTCAGGTAAAATCAGAAAGCAATCCGCTTTTTAGTATCAGATCTAAAACCCTATACGGTGGTCGCTTCGATTATAGAGTAAACCAAAACACCAATCTCGGTTTTACCGTACTTCACCTTTCTGAAGTTCCTGTAGCTCATAAAGTTGGGTTTGATGATTTTCCTGTTAAAAACACAATTTGGGGTATAGATGGAACATACTCGACGAAACTTCCTTTTCTAACTAAATTTGTCGACCGTTTGCCTTTGATTGAAACCAAAGAAGAGTCAAATATTAAATTAGCCGGTGAATTTGCTCAGTTGGTTCCTGGTGTGTCCGATAAAATTTCTGATGCCATAGAAATAGATTATTTTGATAATACCGAGCGACCTACAAGTTTGAAAGAACCCCGTGCGTGGTCTATTGCATCTATACCGCAAGGGCAACGAATGTTTCCTGAGGGGCAACTCAACAATAGTTTAACTATAGGAAACAATAGAGCACTTATTTCTTGGTATGATATTAATAATACCTTCTATCGTTCCAATTCATCAGTAAGCGATGATATTATTTCTGACCCCTTTTCGCGTCCTGTTCATAAAGAAGATTTATTTCCAGAGAACGATGAAGATAATCCGCTTAACCAGTCTATGTCTTTACTGGATATTGCCTATTATCCGAAAGAAAGAGGTCCGTATAATTTCGATGTTAGAGGAGTTTCTGGTTATTCAGCTGGTATTGATCCTTCAACTGGAGCATTAAGAAGTCCCCGAACTCGTTGGGCTGGAATAATGAGAACCCTATCCTCAGCCGATTTTGAAAAAGATGGTGTAGAGTATATAGAATTTTGGTTGATGGATCCTTTTGTAAAAGATGCAAATGGTACTCATACCGGTGGAGATTTATATATAAATTTAGGAAAAATTTCAGAAGATGTTGTAAAAGATGATGTTCTCTTTGATGAATCAAATATGAAGGCTGACCCTCAAACATGGAAAACTTCTATTTGGGGGCGTGTGCCTCTGCACGATGATAAATTAACCGGTTTCAATACAAATGAAAATAGACTCGTTCAAGATGTTGGTTTTGATGGTATGTCTAGTGTCGCTGAAGCCAATTATCATAGAAGTTTCTTGAATGAGATTAATGCCTTTGTTTCTAATATTACGGAGAAACAAAAAATTGCAGGTGACCCCTCTTCCGACGATTTTTCTTCTTATAATGATGATAGAGGTTATGAGGGTGGTGATTTGGTTTGGCGTTATAAATATTATTGGGGCTTAGAAGGAAATAGCTCAAGTGAATTATCAGAAGGTGCAGGACAAATATATCCAAATACTGAGGATCTTAATAAAGACAATAACATACAGACCCAAGAAGCTTATCACCAATACAAAATAAGTCTAAGACCCCAAGATTTAGTTGTGGGCGAAAACTTTATTGTAGATATGCGTACTGAAAATGTGAAAAAACTTGCTAACGGAGACCCTGCTTCCACAGAATGGTATCAATTTAAAATCCCTGTTCGCACCAATAATAGAGAAGTTATAAATGGAATTTCCGGGTTTTCTGAAATTGAATTTATAAGAATGTTTCTGCATAATTTCGAAGATTCTGTCGTATTGAGGTTTGCTGAGTTCAATATAGTCAAAAGTGATTGGCGGAAGTATACAAAACCTATATATGAGGAGGGTGACTATGATTTGTTCAATGATTCTGAATTCGAGATGTCTTCCGTAAATATTGAAGAAAATAGCAATAGAATTCCAGTAAACTATGTTTTGCCTCCCGGAGTTAATAGAGTAGTAGACCCTATGAACACTTCCTATAGTATGTTGAATGAAACTGCACTTCAAGTAAAAATTGAAGATCTTGAAGATGGAAACGCTCAAGCAGTTTTCAAAACGGTAAATAAAGATTTACGACAATTTGGTCGATTGGAAATGTTTTGTCATGCAGAAGCTCTTATAAATCAAGAAAACCTCTTGGAAGATGGCGATTTGAAGGCTTTTATACGAATAGGTTCAGATTATTCTGAAAATTATTATGAATATGAAATCCCTTTAGAATTAACACCTCATAATAATTATGACGCTGCTAGTTCATTAGATCGTCTGGCAGTATGGCCTTTAGGGAATAATTTTGATATTAATTTAGACGATTTTGTTGAGTTAAAAAAAGAAAGAAATGAGGTGCTACGCAATGGTGTTTATAGAGATTTAGAAGCTACCGATAGATATACCATTTCTGACAAAAGTAATATTAATAAGAAACTTACTATTAAGGGTTATCCTAATTTAGGTAATGTTAAAGTAATAATGCTTGGAGTGAAAAATCCAAAACGTTCTACGGTAAATAATAACGACGATGGAATAGATAAATCTGGAATAGTTTGGTTTAATGAATTACGACTTTCTGAAATGAACAATAAAGGTGGGTGGGCTGCTTTAGCATCGGCTAAGGTAAATTTTGCCGATTTCGCTGTTGTTTCACTTTCGGGTAAAACTTCAAAACCTGGGTTCGGAAGTATCGATCAACAAAGTTTTGCAAGAAGTCAAGATGATATAATTCAGTACGATTTTGCTTCAGGTGTTTCGCTTCATAAATTGCTACCTGAACAACTAGGGCTTTCTATTCCGTTCTTTTTTGATTTCTCTGAAATGTTTGTCACTCCATTATATGACCCTACAAATCCAGATATCTTATTGAAAGATTCTTATAATGAGTTTGATACCGAAAAAGAGCGTGATAGTTTAAAAGAACTAACCCGTGAGTATGTGCAACGCAAAAGCTATAATTTCACAAACATTAAGATGCAGAGACCAAATTCAAAACCATCTTTTTATAATATTTCAAACTTTTCTACAACGTATGCTTATACCCAATATTTAGCTTACGACATCAGAACAGCTAGAGATTATGAATATACGCATAAGTTTTTATTTGATTATAGTTATTCGGGTAGACCCAAAAATTTTGAACCTTTTAAAAAAATGTCTGCTAAATATGTGACATTACTTAAAGATTTTAATTTTTATTTATTCCCATCTCAAATTTCCATTAAAAATAGTTGGGATAGAAAATATAGAGAAACACAGCGCCGTAATTTAAATAGTACAACCGATTTACCTATACTAGCAAGTAAAAATTTCAATTGGAGTAGAGATTATAATTTGGTATATAATCTATCAAAAAATCTAAAAATATCATATTCTGCACAGAATTTATCGCGTATAGATGAGCCGCAAGGAGTTGTTGACAAAGCTAATGATGTTATGTGGAAGGCCTACAAAACCGAAGTTTGGGATAATTTCAAGACTTTTGGAACAAATATGAGATTTAATCAGAATGTGTCATTGTCGTACAAACTCCCTTTTGAAAAAATTAAAATCATAGATTGGATTAGCTCAGATTATAAATATTCAGGCACATATCAGTGGGAAAAAGGACCGGAGCTAAGACCAGATGACATGGGAATGATAGAATTTGTTGGAAATAATATTAAAAATTCTAACACTCAATCTTTAGATAATACTCTAGCACTTACAAAACTGTATAATAAATCTAAATATTTAAAATCGGTAAATCAAAAATTTGGTAAGGCTAAGAAAAAATCAGAAGTAAAAACTGAAACAGTTAATTTTAATAAAGATAAAATTGATTTAACAGCTAATAAACCATATCATGTTAATCATAAACTAAAGACAACTGATGTAAAAGTTACCTTTTTTGATGATAAGGGCAAAGTAGCTCAAGGTCAAACAGAAGTAATTTCTGATAATAAAATAATATTTACTCCCGAACAAGATTATAAAAATGCTAATGTTGCAATTCAAGGTAAAAGGGAGAAATCTAATTCAGTGATGAAAGATGTTTTAGATGGAACAGTATATGTTCTTATGATGACTAAGTCTGTAACTGTAAACTGGAAAACATCAAGAGGTTCATTTATACCTGGTTACACATATGAAACTGACAATTTTGGTCTCAATAAACCTTTCAGTTCGCCAACACCTCAGCCCGGTTTACCTTATGTTTTTGGTTGGGTTGATAATGATTTAGAATCTCAATTAGAAACGAGCGATTGGATTATGTATAAGCCAGATTTAATTTCAGATATGTTTTCAAGGACTAATACAAATGATTTAAATGTTTCAGCTACATTGCAGCCATTGCGTTCTATGAAAATTTCATTAAGTGCAAACCGTTCTTTTTCTGAGAATTATAATCAATATATGGTAGCAGAAACCGATGCCGAACGCGATATTAACAGGAAAAATGCTACTACCGGAGGAAGTTACTTAATATCTATAAACTCAATCAGCTCTGCTTTTGACCCTGAAGCCGCGTATCAAAAGTTCAGAGATAACAGATTAATTATTGCTAATAGATTGGCAACAGAAAGATTAGGTGAGAATAATTATGAATTAGATCCTGAAACCGGTTTCCCAATTCTTTTTAAAGAAAACTCTCAAGATGTTCTTATTCCAGCTTTCCTTTCTGCATATACAGGTACTAATATTAATAATATAAAAACAGATGAGTTTTTTATTCCACTATTTGCAGGGTTTAAAGAATTCTTAACTAAGTTGAATTGGAGGTTATCATATAATGGTCTTTCTAATCTAGCATTTATTAAAAAATTTGCTACATCTGTGAATATTAATCATGGCTATAAATCAACTTATACTATAGGTAATTATGAGAATTTTAATTCAGCCAATATGTTAGATAATGGTCTTTATGTAGATGTTGAGGATTATAATTTGTTCTATGCTCCTAAATACAATATTTCGAATGTATCAATATCCGAAGCTTTCAGTCCGCTTGTTGGGGTCGAAGTGAAATGGAAGGGCAACTTTACTTCTAAATTCGATATTACCAATAATAGAAATGTATCTCTTTCATTTGTGAATACTGAAATAACTGAAACTGGTGGAATGGGCGTAGTTGTTGGACTTGGTTATGTGTTTAAGGATTTTGTTATTAATATAAAAACGCAAGGATCAAAGAAAGAATATAAAAACGATTTGACAATCAGAGCCGATATTTCATTGCGAGATAATTCAACGGTAAGAAGAATTATTGAAGACGATATTACACTAAATGTTTCAGGTGCAAAAGTTTGGGGTGTAAAAACATCTGCCGATTATATGCTTACAGAACGATTTAAAGTTAAATTATTTTGCGACTACAATAATAATGTGCCCGTTATAGGATATTCTAGCAGTAATTGGTATTTTGGCATTAATATCAGATTTTCGCTTACAGAATAGTTTTTCTTAATCTTGTAAAAGCATGTTTTATTCATATATTAAAATGTTATTAAAATCATTTATACTCTTTTATTTATTGTTTTTTAGTGTAAATAATTTATTAGCTCAGACTCCTGACAATCCCCTAGTAAGTAAGGTATCCAAAACGCCTACATCAGTCGATAATATTCAAGATTCAACTGATGTAAAATCTACTTCTGATTCTTTAAAAACTAAAAGAAAAGTCGATACGCTTAATTTTGCAATAAGTGCTTGGAATTATGATGAGTTTTTCCTTGAAAAAAAATCAATAATTTTAGATACTGTAATTGAGAAGTTTCATCTCAAATCTACAATAGATAGTAAATACTCCTTTTTCCAGTCATTGGGCAATATTGGCACACCAGTTTCACCATATAATCTCATCGACAAGAAAAATAGTTTTGTGTATTTTCTTGATGCTTATTCATTATATTATTATAATCCAAATGAACAAGTTTTTTATAATACACATCGTCCTTTTACCAACATCCATTATACGTCTGGTCCTAAAAAGCAGCAATTAGTCGACTTTATTCACACTCAAAATATTCATAGAGATTTAAATATAGGACTGACTTTAAACTTTTTTAATTCCTTAGGATTGTATGGTAAAAATATAAGTAGTAGTAATGGTTCTAAAATATCGGTATGGAGTTCCTATTCAAGTGGGAAGTACAAAACCAATATTTCATATTTTTTTGGACGAAATTTTATAGATGAGAATGGAGGATTAGTCGATGATTCTGTTGTATATACAAATTTTGGATATACAATGAGGTATACTAATGCTAATTCAAGAGTTCAATATCAAAATATACAGTTTTTACAAGAGTGGAATTTACTAGATGCTGTCAAGCCCAAGGATTCACTTTCTTATAGATATCCTGATTTTAAACTTTCACTTAAAAATGTATTGCTTTACAATAGAGCCGATCGCTTTTTTCAAGACATTGTAGCTGATGAGGTTTTTTATAAACTATTTTATTGGAGATAATAAACAAAATAACAGTTTAACCATAGCCTTAAACTCTCGCCCCCATAAAATCGTCGATTTTATGGTTAAATATTACTTCTCTAAGCAAAAACCCGATTTTTTCCAGCAGTATATAAATACTGCAATGTATAATTGGGATAATATATTTAAACCTGAACTTACAAGCACTTTAGATGCAGAAATTCAGCTATTCGATAGTAAACTTGAGTTTATGGGAAGGTATTCATCTATAAAAAACTACATATATATAGATAATAATAGAGAATTTAATCAATATTCAAATTTCAATTCGATTGCATTTTCCGCAAAAGCACAATTGAGTTTATGGATTTTTAATATTGAAGAAAAACTATTATTGCAGACAAATTCCAATCCTGAAATAGTTTCCATTCCCCAAATAGCTTCTTTTACTAATTTTTATTTCAATTTTAAATTTTTAAAAAAGAGATTAAATGTTCATTTAGGAACACAATTAACCATACACTCCGACTATTATTTTAAAGCATATGATCCTGCTATCGGAGTTTTTTACAATCAAAATGAATTGAATTTTGGAAGATTTCCATTCGTTGATGCCTATTTAGACTTAAAATATAAGCGCATTAGTGTTTCGATATCATATAAACAATTAGCAGACGTATTCGGTTTTAGAAATTCTTTTACTACCCTACACTACCCTCAAAACACAGATGGTCTGCACTTTACGCTTGCTTGGCATTTTTACAATTAAATTATTTTTCATTTTTATTAAAAAAAGTTGTTGAATAATTTGGAAAAGGGAAAAAATAAGTATTAAATTTGCATCCGCTTTTGAGAGATAAAGCAGACGTTCATTGAGAGATACGCAGAGGATTAGAGAGTAGGGTAGATAAGGATAGGAAACTAGACTTATAAGAAGGGAAGAAACTTTAATCGATATGTAAAGCATACAAAAACAAGAGAAAAGAAAATAGAAGATATTTTTAGGAAACTCAAAGGAAAAGAGATAGAGTTTAAGTCTGAGAGAAAAGGATAGTTTAGTTTGTGTAGAAGAAATAATTAATAATTTTATACAACGAAGAGTTTGATCCTGGCTCAGGATGAACGCTAGCGGCAGGCCTAACACATGCAAGTCGAGGGGCAGCATAGTAGCAATACTGATGGCGACCGGCGCACGGGTGCGTAACGCGTATGCAACCTGCCTTATACAGGGGGATAGCTTTCGGAAACGAGAATTAATACCCCATAACATTTTGGTAAACCTTTACTGAAATTAAAAGCTCCGGCGGTATAAGATGGGCATGCGTGACATTAGCTAGTTGGGGGGGTAACGGCCCACCAAGGCGACGATCATTAGGGGTTCTGAGAGGAAGATCCCCCACACTGGTACTGAGACACGGACCAGACTCCTACGGGAGGCAGCAGTGAGGAATATTGGTCAATGGGCGCAAGTCTGACCCAGCCATGCCGCGTGCAGGAAGAATGCCCTATGGGTTGTAAACTGCTTTTATACGGGGCGAATTCTATTACGAGTAATAGGTTGACGGTACCATACGAATAAGGATCGGCTAACTCCGTGCCAGCAGCCGCGGTAATACGGAGGATCCGAGCGTTATCCGGATTTATTGGGTTTAAAGGGTGCGTAGGCGGTTCATTAAGTCAGTGGTGAAATCATCGGGCTCAACCCGGTCATTGCCATTGATACTGGTAGACTTGAGTACAGATGACGTAGGCGGAATTGGACAAGTAGCGGTGAAATGCATAGATATGTCCAAGAACACCGATTGCGAAGGCAGCTTACGAAACTGTAACTGACGCTGATGCACGAAAGCGTGGGTATCGAACAGGATTAGATACCCTGGTAGTCCACGCCGTAAACGATGATTACTGGTTGTTTGTTTGAATAGATAAGCGACTGAACGAAAGTATTAAGTAATCCACCTGGGGAGTACGTTGGCAACAATGAAACTCAAAGGAATTGACGGGGGCCCGCACAAGCGGAGGAACATGTGGTTTAATTCGATGATACGCGAGGAACCTTACCCGGGCTTAAATGTAGAGTGCATAAAGCAGAGATGTTTTTTTCCTTCACGGGACTCTTTACAAGGTGCTGCATGGTTGTCGTCAGCTCGTGCCGTGAGGTGTCGGGTTAAGTCCCATAACGAGCGCAACCCTTGTCGTTAGTTGCCATCAGGTTAAGCTGGGCACTCTAGCGAGACTGCCGCCGTAAGGCGCGAGGAAGGCGAGGATGACGTCAAATCAGCACTGCCTTACGTCCTGGGCTACACACGTGTTACAATGGCCGGTACAGAGGGCAGCTACACCGCGAGGTGATGCAAATCTCGAAAGCCGGTCTCAGTTCGGATTGGAGTCTGCAACTCGACTCCATGAAGCTGGATTCGCTAGTAATCGCATATCAGCCATGATGCGGTGAATACGTTCCTGGGCCTTGTACACACCGCCCGTCAAGCCATGGAAGCCGAGGGTACCTGAAGGCTGTAACCGCAAGGAGCGGTCTAGGGTAAAACTGGTAACTGGGGCTAAGTCGTAACAAGGTAGCCGTACCGGAAGGTGTGGCTGGAACACCTCCTTTCTGGAGCAAATTAAACTGAAGGGACAGATATAAAGATGAAAACTTTATCACCTTTGAGTTACTTCCTAAAAACTTCTAATAAAATATAATAGGTATAAAAGAGTAGATCCAAAAAGCTCCATACTAAGTAATGAGCTGTTGGGCAAGAGCAGAATAAAAACTGTCCCATAGCTCAGTTGGTTAGAGCGCTACACTGATAATGTAGAGGTCGGCAGTTCAACTCTGCCTGGGACTACTTTAAAATATAATTGTTTTGTAGGTATCTTTCACACATAAAAAGAATAGTAACATATCTGAGAAATTCCCGAAGAAGGAAGGGTCAAAAGAGGGGTTCGAAACCCGACAGATAGCAAGTTAGAGGCAATAAAAAGCCAAAGACCAAGACGTTCATTGACATACTGAATAGTAATAGTAGATAATCAAAAAGAGCACTTTAGAATTTATATACTAATAGCAATATTAGGAAAATAAACAATAAAGTCAAAAAAACATAAAGAAATACACTATAGTATAGAAAAGCGAGAGCCGAGTACATATTATAGTAAAAAAAGATTGATCAGGAGATCAACCGATATTTCTTAGTATACGAAACAGAAGAAAAGAGAAAAGAGCATACGGTGGATGCCTAGGCTCTCGGAGGCGAAGAAGGACGTGACAAGCTGCGAAAAGCTACGGATAACCGCAAATAGGTGTTTGACCCGTAGATATCCGAATGGGGCAACCCAATAATCACAGGCAACTGTGAGGCCAACCCGCTGAACTGAAACATCTAAGTAAGCGGAGGAAAATAAATCAAAAAGAGATTCCCCTAGTAGTGGCGAGCGAAAAGGGAATAGCCCAAACCATACATGTTTCGGCATGTACGGGGTTGTAGGACCGGAGGATTTGAGAAGGTATGAATTAGAAGTGGTTTGGAAAGACCCACCAAAGAAGGTGACAGTCCTGTAGAAGTAAGTACTCATCGAAGCCGGTATCCTGGTAGAGGCGGGTCACGTGTAACCCTGTCTGAATCTAGGTGGACCATCATCTAAGGCTAAATACTCCCGAGAGACCGATAGTGAACCAGTACCGTGAGGGAAAGGTGAAAAGTACCCCAAACAGGGGAGTGAAAAAGACCCTGAAACCGTATGTTTACAAGCGGTCGAAGTTCGTAAGGGAACGACGGCGTGCCTTTTGCATAATGAGCCTACGAGTTACACCTCACTAGCAAGGTTAATGATTTAAGATCAGGATCCGGAGCGAAAGCGAGTCTTAACAGGGCGAATAAGTTAGTGGGGGTAGACGCGAAACTTTGTGATCTACCCATGGACAGGTTGAAGTTGCGGTAAAGCGTAATGGAGGACCGAACCAGTTGACGTTGAAAAGTCTTTGGATGATCTGTGGGTAGGGGTGAAAGGCCAATCAAACTGAGAGATAGCTCGTACTCCCCGAAATGCATTTAGGTGCAGCCTTGAGAAGTTAGTATTGCAGAGGTAGAGCTACTGATTAGACGAGGGGGCTTCACCGCCTACCGACTCTAGACAAACTCCGAATGCTGCAATATGATTCTCAGGGAGTGAGGGCACGAGTGCTAAGGTTCGTGTCCGAGAGGGAAATAACCCAGACTATCAGCTAAGGCCCCCAAATATATGCTAAGTTGAACAAACGCGGTTTTGTTGCATAGACAGCTAGGATGTTGGCTTGGAAGCAGCCATTCATTTAAAGAGTGCGTAACAGCTCACTAGTCGAGCGACAGAGCATGGATAATAATCGGGCATCAAGCATATTGCCGAAGCTATAGACTTAATTTTAATTAATTAATTGGTAGGGGAGCATTCTAATGTTGCAGAATCCGACAGGGTAACCTTTGGTGGAGATATTAGAAAAGAAAATGTAGGCATAAGTAACGATAATGCAGGTGAGAACCCCGCACGCCGAAAGGCTAAGGCTTCCGCGGCAATGTTAATCAACCGTGGGTTAGTCGGAATCCTAACGCGAACCCGAAAGGGGTAGTGGATGGCAAACAGGTTAATATTCCTGTACCACTTATTCAAAGAAAGTGACGGAGGTTATAGGCTGCTAGGAGCAGACGGAATAGCTCGTAGAGCAGAGCCTTCGGGCGAAGCGAAGCAGATAGTAACCTTCCAAGAAAAGCGAGAATAAGGCCCGTACCGCAAACCGACACAGGTAGTCAAGGAGAGAATCCTGAGGCGCTCGAGTGATTCGTGGCTAAGGAACTAGGCAAAATAGACCTGTAACTTCCGGGAGAAAGGTCTCCTAGCAATATGGACGCAGAGAAATGGCGCAAGCGACTGTTTAGCAAAAACACAGGTATCTGCGAAAGCGAGAGCTGACGTATAGGTGCTGACACCTGCCCGGTGCTGGAAGGTTAAGAGGAGTAGTCATCGTAAAGAAGCTATGAATTGAAGCCCCAGTAAACGGCGGCCGTAACTATAACGGTCCTAAGGTAGCGAAATTCCTTGTCGGGTAAGTTCCGACCTGCACGAATGGTGTAACGACTTGCGCACTGTCTCGGCCATGATCCCGGTGAAATTGTAGTATCGGTGAAGATGCCGATTACCCGCAACGGGACGGAAAGACCCCGTGAACCTTTACTATAGCTTAACATTGTTTTTGGACTTGCGATGTGTAGGATAGGCCGGAGGCTATGAAGGTGTACCGCTAGGTATGCTGGAGCCAACCTTGAAATACTACCTTTGCACGTTTGGAATCTAACCCGAAAGGGGACATTGTTTGGTGGGTAGTTTGACTGGGGTGGTCGCCTCCAAAAGAGTAACGGAGGCTTCTAAAGGTTTCCTCAGCACGCTTGGTAACCGTGCGTAGAGTGCAATGGCACAAGGAAGCTTGACTGAGAGACCGACAAGTCGATCAGGTACGAAAGTAGAGCATAGTGATCCGGTGTTTCTGTATGGAAGGGACATCGCTCAAAGGATAAAAGGTACTCCGGGGATAACAGGCTGATCCCTCCCAAGAGCTCATATCGACGGAGTGGTTTGGCACCTCGATGTCGGCTCGTCACATCCTGGGGCTGGAGAAGGTCCCAAGGTTGGGCTGTTCGCCCATTAAAGTGGCACGCGAGCTGGGTTCAGAACGTCGTGAGACAGTTCGTTCCCTATCTGTTGCGGGCGTAGGATGTTTGCGAGGATCTGACTCTAGTACGAGACATGGGGTTGGACTAACCTCTGGTGTATCGGTTGTTTCGTCAGGGGCACAGCCGAGTATCTATGTTGGGAAGGGATAAGCGCTGAAAGCATCTAAGCACGAAGCCTACCTCAAGATGAGACTATCCCTAAAGGGTCGTTGGAGATGACAACGTTGATAGGCAGCAGGTGTAAAGGCAGTAATGTCAAAGCCAAGCTGTACTAATTGCCCGGAATGATTTTCTTCAAAGCAGAGTATTACAATAAAGAAATATTGGTTGATTACCCCTGAACAATACTTTAAACCTTCAAAAAGGTATCTTTATGAAAAACAATGATTGATTATTTGCAAAAATACAAGAAATTACTACAGTATGTAAAAAATTGTCTGCAAAGACAAAAGATTTTAAGTGACTATTGCGGTGGGAATTCCACCTCTTCCCATTCCGAACAGAGAAGTTAAGCCCACCAGCGCCAATGGTACTGCAATTGCGGGAGAGTAGGTCGTCGCCACTTTTTAATTCCAAAAGCCTCAACATGTATTTGTTGAGGCTTTTTTTGTTTGTTATTATTGAACTATGTTTCGATATTATTAAAGCCAACAATTACTGTCTTTTTTATTATAATCTCCATAATTAATATATGATAAACATTTTAAACCACCTTTACAACTTCTGCAATAATAGCAATTCATACAATTCGTATCAATATTATCAAATGATCTCAAGCCATTCAAAGTACTATTTGATTGGTATATTTCAATTAGATTATCATAATTTAGATTACCAATTTTTATAGGTAATCTCCTACAGGGTAAAACATCTCCATTGGGCATTATTGCCAAAAGAGACAAACCTGCTGAACAACTATATGGTTGTCCTCCAGTTATTAAAAATTGTAGTGACCTATTTGAAGAAACAATTGTTTTTGAAAAGTAGTTGGTGATTTTTTTCTTTTGTTCATTTAATACAATTTGAAAAAAGTCTTTTAATTGATTTGTGCTTAAAGCAAGTTTATCATTACTATTATTTGGCAAATATCTATCTGTCCATATTTTATGAACTTTGTATTTTCTGGCAATTCTTACAACCTCTGAAAAAATTAGATAATTTATTGTATTGGCAGTAAAAGAAATTATGACTGGAATATCTAAGTCATTATATGTTTTAATAGCTTTAAGTACTTGCTTATAAGACCCTCTACCTCGAATTGAATCATTTATTGATTCGTTTCCTTCAAGGCTTAACTGAATAAACTTTGGTTTTAGGGCAGCAAGAACCTTAAGATCACTTTTGCAAAGAAGAAACCCATTTGAAAGAATTCCAAACGAAAATACTTTATTGTCATGTAATATTTGTAGTAAAGACAATAATTCATTTTTCATAAAAGGTTCTCCACCAGTAAAATTTATATGAGCTTTTATATTTTTATTATTTTCTTTAAAATGGCAGATTAACTTTTCCATTTTGCCATAATACTCTAATAACTTTTTATAATCAGCACCTTTATCAATGTAATTATCTTGGTAGCAATGTATACAACGATAATTACAGATATCGGTCAAATGCCATTGTAATGTAATTCTATCTGGAAACATAAGTAATAAATTGTATTAATCTCCACCACCGCAGCCACCGCAGCCGCTACCTCCACTGCATCCACTACCACCACAACCTGTTCCTCCGCATCCAAATCCATTATAGGAACCTGCATAAGTCTCTAGTAATGCAGGATTTTCAAGAGATCTTTCTAATGTTGATCCTATAAATGATGATATTCCAAACAAGGCTATTCCATATAATAAATTATCATCCATCAATAATGCATTATTCTCATTACTTTTCAACCATTCGAATCTTTTGGAAGCATGATTTAAAAATTTTCTTCCAAGTGCAGAGAATTTTACATTTTGAGGTTTTATAAAATAAAAAATTGAAATTACAGATAACACAATTAATATAACTAAAAAAACAACTGGTTTGCCTCTAGATAGACCCAGGAATAATTTTGTACCACCAAATAGTAATAAAATAACTAAAGAAAATATTGCTGCATTCCAATATCTTTTTTTTACTTTAGAATCAGAAATTAATCTATTCATTTCAAGATTTTCCATATTGGGTTGCAAAATCTTTTGAATAGTTTTAATTGAACTGGGAGTAAAGAAATGATTATAAAGCTTTTGAGTCTGAGTGTTTTTTAGTATTACAGATTCAAGTTTATTCAAGCCATTACAATCAGAAGACAATTGTTTTAGAGCAATATTACCTTTTTCTTTTTTAATATCTATTTTCTTGTTTCTCCACAAATTGAAAATAGAAACAATAACAGTTCCTTTTATACCTTTACGTAGAAGTGCTATATCCAAAGGCGTAAATTTAGTAGGTTCTGGAATTTCTAAATTTTTTGTGTAATCATTTTCCGCATATTTTTTTGCAAGAATTATTACTATTACAGAAACAATACTATAAATAATTAGGAAATAAGGTCCTGGAATTTCTTTTATAAATTCTAACATAACGATTTAATTTAAAATTGTAAAATATTGATTTACATATTATTGAAATATCCTTTATTTTCAACTCTATTTGAAAAGAAATTCAAAAACAAAACTACAAAAATTAAAAAAACAACTGATTGTACACATACAAGAAATTTACCCATTGGAGTAATTGGAAAATAATCCCCATATCCAATTGTTGTTGAGGTAATAAAGCTAAAATACATAGCATCAAACCAATGTACAAAAGGTTTATTTAAATAATTTCCTCTTGAATAAATAACCCCAAAGCTTGCAACTATTTCCATATAGTTCAAAAACAAAAGTAACATTGAACGTCTGTAAGAACGTGGTTTTGAAAAGTTATCAGATGCAAAAATTAAAGTAGGAATGTAAAATAATGTTTCTATAAGAAACCATAGAAGTATAATATAAATTAGTGAGTTAGACTGAGAGTGAGTAATTAAAATCAAAATAGGAATAATTACTTTCAACAAAACAAATACATCCACAGTCAAATCTTGATATGAAATCCCTTTCTTACCAAATATCTGCTTAATATAAGTGCCAAGAAATAAAAACTGTGAAATTGCTAAAGTAAGTCTTAGTATTTTTTCTATTCCAATATCATTGTGATGTTCATTATTCCATATTGCCTTAATGTTTTTTAATCTCTTTTCTATAGCTCCAATTGCCGGACGGTCGTTAATCGAAGGATTTCCCAATATTAACTTTTTAAGAAATATTTTCATTTTTTTTTAGACAAAATAAGTTTTTTACCATTCAATATAATACTAAAATTTGAATTAATAAATTTCAAATAATTATCAATTATCTTATTTTTTTTTAGAGTTCGGCTTAACATTCAAGTACTACTCATATTTAATATATCCCATTTATCAATACCACTTTTCCCTGTGAAAATGAGGTGTTTTGAAAAAGAATGGCGGTGTGTCATTATGGTTAAGAAATGATATGTTATGTTTTAAAAATAAACATAATAAATTTAATTGCAAATTACTGAGGTGCTGTTTTTTTTCTGTTAATGTTTTTAATTGTGGTTTGTGCAGGTAGAACATGCTATTATTTATTCATTCAGGGCGAAGCTTAATCAAAAGTGAATTTGATTGACGGTACAACCGTAAATGAGCGGTGGTGTCAATTTACAGTATAATTAATACAATTTTATGGTATTGTTTTCATTCATTAATATTTGGACTAGCATGTGAATTTTGGTCTAAAAGAATTAAAGATGAAGATAGAATTTTTGCACCATATGGTTTATATTGATTTGCTTTTTTTAGTTTTGATATATCGCCTAAAAGATTTGAATGCCGATAAGATAATAGTTAGCTTCATCTCATCTCTGCATCATTATTATTTAAGTTTTTTGCTTTTTATTTCTCATACATAATTTTACTTCCTGTTATAAGCTGCTAAATCATAAATTAGTTTTCATTATGATTTATAACACCATATTAAAAAATTGAATTATAAATGTTTTAATTAAATTTGAAATAGAGAACAACTTTTTACCTAATATATTATTTAAAACCATACCGTAGCTTTATATCTTTTAAAAGAATTATAGAATTTAAAAATGATGTGTGGATAAATGTAGAATATCACTTGTTGTGATATTTGAGTGTTATGACATGAAAAAGTATAAGCTGGTATGAGAAAGCCAAAGGGTTTACCACCCAATTATGATTTAAAACAAAGAGTGGAATCCTGAAACACTTAAACAATCGGGGCTATAACTAAAAAGCTTTAAAAGTAGAAAACCAAAAAAACCTAATTTTATTATGAAATCAATTTTAATAAAAGCAATGTTTTTGCTATCGCTTACAATTTTTGTTTTAAGTGCTTGTGAAAAAGAAGAAACTGAGCCAAAGAAAGAAACTACCTATAAAATCACTGCAACAATTGGTGATTTTGAGTTTAAAAGTACTGATGCTAAAGGAACTGCTGATGGATGGTTTGTGATAGAAGGAAAAGCCTATAACAATTCAAATACATATCTAAGAATCCGACTTCCTGAATATGCAACAATTGCATTAAAAGATTATCCTATTGGTGAACATCCAAGAGGAATCTATTCTCAAGCATATTATCTTGACGTATCAGGAGAATATGAATCTAACGAAGGAAGTCCTGCATCTGAAAAAGTTACAATCACAAAATTTGATAGTGCAGCAAAATTAATTTCTGGTACATTTGATTTTACCTTGTATGAAGATGATACTGTAACTACTAAAATTATTTCAGGAACATTTACCGATATTACTTGGTAGAAATTACATATTTAATAATTTTTAAATCCTCAAAAAAACTTTTTTGAGGATTTTTTATTTGTTATTAAATGCGAACTCCTATTCGTTTGGGTTTGCAAACCAAACGCTATACTAGTATAAAAAAAGTAGGACTTGTAGTCTGGCAATAAAGCGTAAAACATAATTCTACTTCTTAAACATTACAGTAAGCTACTCTTTACTACTCTAATCTTTTATATCAATAATTTGGGTTGCAACCGTGAAGTGCTCAGCGAAGCTAAACCCAAACGAGCGTGGTTTGCCGAAGTACTGCCATACAATGCCACTGATGAGAACCAGCAAACTATCGACATAAAAAAAAATGGACAAAAAAACGGATGCAAACAAATGTTGATTTATATTCGCAATGCGGTTGAAAAGCACATAAAGATTTCAAGAATATTAATGTTAAACAAATGGTTGCTTGTAATTGTGATACTTGTATTGAGCTAATGCAACAAGCTGAGAAACCTTCTTTTTATGAATATGAAATGCTCTGGTATAAGGTAATGAACCGGAGTTATTTTGTCGATTGTAAAGAATTGAAATGGAAGCAGGTGAACATTGGGCATATCATCAACGATGTTGTTATTGAGAATGCTGCAATAGAAAACAAAGACAATCCATTTATTAATCCAATTAAAGGAATGTGTATGACTTTAAATCACATTACTAATAGAGCGCACGGAGGACTGCCTCCTGTTCAATTGGCAGTTCTGGAAAAATTATAAAAATTCGGTTTGAATATAAAAATTATAATAGCAATACTCATAATCCCCCAATAACTATGAGCCTAGAGGATCTTTTTCACCAAATGCAGAAATTAAAAGAACTTGAAGAACAGTTTCAGGAACGCTACAAAGTTTTTAATGCCCGACTGGTTGTAGAGCTTACTGCATTTATATACAAGCATTATTCGGTGCTACTTGATGACAAAAATACTAATGATGAAAAACTGCATGAGATTATAGAAAAAAAAGCAGGGAAAATTTATGATGCATACGAGTTTGCTTTTCATATGCAGTCTGAAAATAAGGAAGTGTCGATTCTTAAAATAAGAAAGCCAATGACAAAAGAAGAAGGTGAAATACAACTACAGAAAGAAATGGAAGGGATGCCGGAGGCGTTAATCAAAGTATATCCTGAAGTTTATTGGGAGACTTTTTATGATGTTCAAGAACAGGAACTCTTCCTTGAAGCTGTTCATAATATAATGAAAGCAACATATGTTGAGGTTTTTTTCGACGATGTTATGAAGCTGGATTCTATGTATTTACTCAATTTCGACAAGAAAATCTGCTTCCAAGCTTCTGAATTTATAGAAGAGATTTATGAAATGCTTCCTCCTTGCAATGAAAACTAATTATGGAATAATTATTTTGCATGTGTAATTGACAAAAACAAACAAACTATCTATATATCAAAATTCGCGGTTGGCGGAGCTGAACTTGAGTATCGCAAGCTATAATCTGAAATTTTAAGTTCGGGGAAACCTAGCCGTAGTGCTACGGGAGCAATTCCTAGCTGGAAAAGTTAAGCCGTAGTGCTACGGATGCATTTCCTCAACAAGGGAAGCCTTCCGTAGTGCTACAGCTCAACTTCCTCAATTGGGGAAGTTTGCCGTAGTGTTGCTGCACGGTTTTTTTGATATGATAATACTTGCTATTAGCTGTAAAAATTGCAATTTCAAATAAAAAACAATATTGTCCTGTTCAAAACACTCTAGACCTTTCTTTTGGCAGGTGGACTATTATTACCCCAAATAAAAATATTTGCATTAAAACAACTCTAAATCAATTTTTATGATTAATTTGCTCCTGTATGTAGGGAAACATACATCATTATAAAAGCAAGAACATTTCAATATTTCATTGCTTTATATAATATTGTTTTTAATCTAATTTTATTTTAATGATTGGTCTGTTTTAAACAGGCTATCATAGCACTTGCATGTTTATTATATGCAGGGTATTTGAGTATGTAAATTTCAAAATTTATCATAATGAGAAAAATCTATTTATTTCTAATTCTTTCTGCCGCTGCATTTGTTTTGAATGCGCAACAATTGCTTAATCATAAGGGGAAAGATGTTTTTTTTAGTGGTATAAATATAGCGTGGATAAGTTTCGCTACCGACTTAAACAGTCTCAACGAAGCAGAGTTTACCCGTTCTATGCGTGAAATATCGGAAGCTGGTGGCAATGCTGCCCGATGGTGGTTGCACACCAATGGAGTGTCTAGTCCTACGTTCAACACCGACTCCGTTACCGGAATAACCGAACGCGAACTAAAAAACCTCAAACTGGGGCTCGATATTGCTGCCGAACATGGAGGTTGCTCTGAGCCTGTGTTTGTGGTCGTTCGATATGATGCGTAGCAATTTAGAAACTCCCGTAAAAAGAAGAAATAAGTTGCTGTTGGAAGATAAACTTTAT
>JADKDL010000009.1 GCA_016714605.1 Bacteroidales bacterium
AAAACAGAGATAAGCCAGTTCTCTTGCAAGGAGGTTTGCCAATTAGCATAATCGGCACGATACCGCGTAATTTCTTTGGTGTTAGGGTTGTAGCAACTGAGCCCTCCGCCATGAAGTGCAACCCATATATTACCATGACTATCAGAACTTATACCCCTCACATCGTGCTTACCGAGATGATTGACATCACGTTGATCGAGAGGAATATAGGTGAATAATGTGGTAGATGGGTCGTATTGGTACAATCCACCGATAAATGATCCGATCCAAATCTTACCATCTTTAGCTTCATGAAGCGCCTGTATGGAGCCTATTCCCGGGTAATTATTTATCTTATTAGTCTCTGAATAGCAGGTATAGCGTTTTATTCGGGTGCTACCTGTTTTATCAAAAACATCAATAACTGCATCAAAGTAACCAACCCATACATTTCCTTCTTTGTCGGTAACAATAGAAGAAACATCGCCACCAAGCGGTTTGTTGTCGGCTGTATTTATCAATTGCAGGTTTTTGAATGCTTTGGTTTGCTCCACTAGATACAAAGCAGATTTTGTACCAACCCACAAGTTTCTCTGGTTATCAACCATCAGCGCTGTAATTGGTTTGTAAGAAAAAGACGAAATATCTTTTGTGAAAGATAAATCTTTACTAATCTTCTCCAAAGCTTTGTCTTGGTTCAGTATGCTATCTGTTTTGCTATCATAGAGCATTAAGCCTTTCTCGGTTATGAAAAAAACTTCATTTTCCGTCCATTTTTTTATCCTAAAAACAGTATTTGTTTCTATTTTGGGATAATGGTAGAATTTCTTCTCTTTCACATTGTATCTATCAATCCACCTGAGAGACCTCCAATCCAAATATTATCGTCTTTCGTATAATACAAGCTAGCTATGTCGTTGGCTGTCATACTATTTTCCAACCCATTGGCTTTAATGAGGATAGTCTGGTTGGTTTTTGTGTTTGTGTACCGTAATCCGTAATCAACAATACCAGACCATAAACCATTTTTATTGTCGCTCACAACTGCTATCACCCGTTCGTCGAGCAAACTTTCTTGGTCAAAATTTAAGTAGCTGGAAACAAACATTTTCTTATGATTCTGCAAGAATGCTTCTTTCCCTATCACCGATATTGTTTTTTTCTCAAGATCGCTTATCGTGTTGAATTTAAAGCCATTCATCGTTTGCATTTTCGATATTATCTCGTCAGGAACGTTTACATGTTTCATCCTTTGCTTTACCGACTCGTTGAAAACTAGGGTAAAGCCGGTAATGCCTTTATTGACCTTTAAGGTTTTTCTTTCGATGGATGTAAGCCCAAAGTAAGTGGCTAACCACAAATACCCATTATTATCAAAAGTTGTAGCGTTTACCATATTATTGGAAAGGCTATATAAGTTTTCTTCACTATTTGTGAAATTAACGAATGCATCTTGAGAGTAATTGTAATAGCTGATGCCGTTGAAAAAAGTAGAAATCCACAGATTGCCATTTTCATCGGGAAGAATATCGTTGATTTTATTACCTACAATGCTTGTGGGCTGATCAATTATGTGGATATAATTCTTTATTGAGTAACCATCGTAACGGTTAAGCCCCTCTTCTGTACCAATCCATATAAAGCCAATAGAGTCTTGATAAAGTGTTGTAACCGCATTATTGGTCAGACCGTTGTTGGTTGAGAGCATGATAACGCCCGACTCGTCCTGTGCGTTAGAGGCCAAGAATGCAAAGCAAAAAATAATTAAAAAATATCTCATAAGAATCTATTTTAAAAAATGTTACCTCGGTATTGTATTTCGATTAAAAAATCTGATTTTGTGGTGAATATCACAACAATTAGTTTTCTTGCAAACATTATAAATATACTGATAAGTATGGTAAAATGGTTACTAATATCATGGTGATTCTAAACAGCATTTTACGTTTTGTACCTCATTAAATTGACTGTAATCCAAGTGAAGATACTTTTCGTTTTCGGTTTAGGATGCAACCGTCATTTCGACTAACCATAATATTACATTGGAACCTAAAAAAAAAGCGGGTAGAATTTTACATCTACCCGCTTCAACATGGAAAATACTAATTACATTAAACTACCTAAGCCACTCAAAACTACTAACCTCATTTGCCATTATATAATATCCCAATCCGGGTTTAAATTCGGTAATACCATTTAATTCGTTTAATTTATACGAACCATCGAAATTCTTTACAACTCCAATTTTATTTTCAATTGGTGCAAGCGTTTGCTTTATTGCTGTGTTTTTATTCAAAGAATAACCTACCATATTCCAACCAACTTGCAGATTGACAGAAACAGCATTTACTAACTGTCCTATAATAATAAGCTCGGCAGCACTTTTCATATTTACTAAATATGCTTTACCAGCTTCTATGTTTTTGATAGATTGCAATACCTCAAGATTAGCAGGATTGTAATACCCATCGGTATTTTTAACAACTAAAACTTTAGATAGTATCGGAGATAATACGCTACTTACCGAAGTATTTTCGGGTAAAACATAAAAAGAAATAAAATTCCAACCTGCTTTTAATTGAATGGTTTGACTTGTTTGAGGCATATCATTTACATTCAAAGTAACTCTTTCAGAAACAACATTGCCAACCGGACTTGTTACTGAAATTTCAAAAACATAAGTACCGCTTACCAAATTAGAAGCCGATAAGGACAAACTTTTTGCTCCAACTAAGGTTGCAGTTGAAGCTCCTGATATCTGCGTCCAATTATACGACAAAGTCTCATTTCCACCAGAAACTGTAGCCGTTATTCCTACAGTATTTTCAGGTAAGGTAATTGTAATTTCACTTTCTACCTCCACAACGATTGGTTCCACAACAGCTACTTCACCCAAAAGAGCAACCGTTCCAAAAACACTAGGATTTTGCCAACCTACATCGGTAGTTTGTTTCCATGCAATTTTATTCTCACGTCCGGCACCATTATCATCGTCATTTACACCAATATCAAAACCAACTGACTGACCAATTGATGGATTTGATTTATTAATAGAAGCCCATGGAATTCTTATTTCTAAGTCATAACCCTGAGCCGATTTAACTATAGATTGACTCACATTTGCAATAGTAGTTTTATTGCTACCACCTGCTATATGAGCGGTTCTGTCCCAAACAAACCCCAACTGAAAATCGTTGGCATCATAGGCAGTGGCCTTTTCATTACCCGCATCGAAAAACACCTCTACCCCATCGTCTTCATACCATGACGTTCCCGAATCGTTAAACAATGCATTATCAGTAATTGAAACATGAATATATACATATGTGTTATCCCACACTCCAGACCAAGTACCACTAAGATTTTGTGCATTAGGCGTACCCGACAATATTGTGCTGATAGCGTAAGTATTAACAAACTTATTATCCCGAGTACCATCTATTACTGGAGCAGCAGAAACGTAAGTAAATGAAGGAGCCGCCGTTATATTAACGTCGTCTGTCTTACTTGTACAACCCGAACCACTAACAGTAACGCTGTATGTTCCTGTTGCTGACACAGAATAAGTCGAAGTAGCAGCACCTTGTATTGCTATTGCATTTTTGCTCCAAGCAAACGTAAGAGAACTACCAGACACTCCTGTGTTAAGCACAATAGGCGAACCCAAATAAACTTGATCTGCACCTAAATTCACAACCGGTATTTCGGCAGAAACAACAATTTTATCGCTCTTTATACATCCGGCAGAATCAACCGCTACCTCATATGTTCCAGCTTGAGAAACAGTAAGACTAGCACTAGTTCCAGCTACAACAGCTCCATCTTTTTTCCAAGAAAAAGTTCTTCCGCCAGCTGGAATATTCGCGTTAAGCAAAACCTGACCACTGCCACAAAGAGAAACATCGTTTCCTAAACTAGGTGATAAACAAGTCTTACCTAGACCAAATTTAACTTGATCGACTGGTGCAAGACGAGAAACAACATAGCCCAAAGCACCTACCAGACCGGCATTATAATCAATACCACCTTCGCTTGTTTGGTAATTATCAATATTATCGGGAAAAGAACTAGGATTGTGCGAAACCACCAACCATATAGCCATGCTGAGCATTTCTAGCAGGAATAGACACAGAAGCACTATTATTAGCATCGCTTAAAAACACATTTCTATGGTGAGGCTTTTTAGGCGATTTACTACCAAAGCCAACAATAAACGACTGATTGGCAGGATTGTACCCCATGATATAATCTACAGTACCTTTAAGAGCTGTAGCCACTGTAGTTTCATTATTTAAATCTTGCTGAAGTGCCAAAACGAAAGCAGCACTGGCACTATATCTTAAAACACCCCAGGTACTGCCCACTTGCAAACAACCATTAGCATTTACTTTTGATTTATATGCTGTACAAAGAGAATTTAGAACGGTAAGTCCGTTTGCATCACCAAGTTTTGCAAGAGCGTATGCAGCTAAGTCGTCGCTATTTTCATAATCAAGCACCCAATTATGATTTTTAATTGAAGTAGTAAGACCAATTGCCTCAGTTTTAAATGCTTCATCTTTTGTAGCCCAATACAATTCGGCTAATAAACACACATAATTGTCTTGCCATTTTTTGTCGGCACCGTAGAAAGCACCTTCAATTGTACCACCACCCGAATTAGTTTGGTGAGCCTTAGCATAAGTATAGGCATATTTTGCATGTTGCAAACACTTATCAGCGTAGGCTGCATCAAAATGTCTGTAAGTTCTAGACATAAGAGCTAGAGTAGCCCCACAAAAAGATACCATCGAAGCATCGTTGGGGTTCTTTTTTATAGCCCTTGAACCAGAAGATTCACCACCTTGCTCTATAGATAATGTAGCCATATTTACTGAAGTAACCCAGTTTTTGTGGTCATAGTTTCCATTACCAACCTGACTGTAAAACGTAGTTCCATCAGGTATACATCTTATATAGTAGTCGGTAGCATATTTTACTTCATCAAGAATATCAGGAATACCATTAGGAATACCTTTGCCTCCTTCCCAAGAGAAATCTTTTGCAGCAGCATATCCTTTATAATCAGACGAATAATAATCATCATATCCCTCAGGAAAAGCAGAATAGCCTAGAAGCAACATATAACCTGAATAGAATTGAGTTTGTCCGAATTTTACATGATCTCCACAATCATGCCATCCTCCGGTTAAACTATGAGAGCCATCGGCATCTTTGACAAAATCGTAGCCTCTGCCATGATTCATGGTAAGCCAGTTTGGCCCTTGCCCCGAACGGTTACCTCCATACATTCTAGTTGTCATCCAACCAGCTTTTTTGTAGTCGTTGTTAGTTTGTCCACTCATAAATAATGGAAGCAACAACACGAAAACGATAATACTTTTTTGTAAACTCCTCATAACCAAAAAATAATTAAATATGTTAATCTTTAAATCCCCACTAATTTAAAGTTACAAAATATTTAAGGCTTATGTATGATTTTATTTTTACTCTACTATTTAAAATAAGAAAAACCAAGGCTGATAATCTTATTATATGTTAATTTTAAGACACTTAAACAAACACAGTATTTTCAAATGTCTAGCCTTTGTCTTACGATACAAATGTTGCATCAATACACTAGTTTTGAGCAGCAATAAAACTTTCTGTATTAATACCTATAAGTGCATGAGTTATAAAATGCAGACAAATAGCTCTTGAAAGGAAAATGATTCTTAAAGAATTGAATCACATAAAAAATATTAGATTCACATTACAGATTGAGGCAAACTAATTGTAAAACAAGTACCCTCATCGACTACACTTTTTACAGAAATCAGACCTCTATTCATTTCAGCAAATTCTTTACAAATTATTAAACCTAAGCCTGTTCCTGATTCATTCTCTGTACCTGGAGTTGAATTATCTTTCTCTATTCTGAATAATTTTTTCACTTGTTCTTCGGTCATCCCCACCCCATTATCAACAATGGCTATATCAATAAAATCATAATTCTGCGATTTATCAACATTTACAGTAATGGTACCACCTACCGGAGTGAATTTTTATAGCATTAGAAATTATATTCCTAACTATTGTAGATACGGTATTGAAATCAATATTTACGAAATAGTCGATTTTCTCAGTATAGCAAATTTGCAGAGTAATATTTTTCTTAAAAGCACTCTCCGTAAGCAAACTAACATTCTGATCTATAATCTTATTCAACTGCTGATTCTGAATCTCGAGTTTAATATTTCCTGTCTGCGCTCTAGCCCAAGTGAGCAAATTCTCTAATAAAGTATGAGCATTTATGGTAGATTGATTAATTAATGATATAAATTTTTCAATTTTATCTACCGGAGTATCTTTAACTTTTCCTAATATCAGTTCGGTCAACCCAATTACTGCACCCATAGGGTTTTTAAGGTCATGTGCTATGATAGACAGCATTTTATCTTTAGTAGTAACCAGTTCATGCAGATTTTCATTCATAGCTACAATTTCTTCTTTTTGAGCAATAAGAGCTTGAGTCTGTTGTTCGATTTTAAGTTGCTTTTCGTTAAGAATTGTGTTTCTCAGTTCTATTTCTATATTTTTATTTTCAAGGAACTGGTTTGCTTCTTTTAATTCTTGAGTACGCTGTTTTACATTATGTTCAAGAATAGTTTTTTGCTGTTTTATATTTTTTGTTTTATATAGGTAGAATGCCACAAAACTCCCAAATATGAAAAAGGCAAGTAAAATTCTAAAGAGCCAAGTAGCATACCACGGAGGCGAAATCTCGAAACTAAAAGATTTACCGATTTCATTCCATACACCATCATTATTACAAGCAATTACCCTAAACGTATATTTTCCGTATGGCAAACTGGTATAAACAGCTTTTCGCTCAGTACCAGCATTATGCCAGTCTATGTCTAGACCTTCAAGTTTATATTTAAATTCATTTTTTTCTGTACTTATGAAATTAAGAGCTACAAAACTAAAACTCAAAAAGTTCTTATCAAAAGGAAATTTGTTGAATACCGGTAAAAGATTAGATGCTAAAGGCTTACCCATAACATCTATTTGAATAATTTCTACCCCTGGAATTGTTCTGTTTATATTTATATCTTTGGGGTTAAAATAATTAAATCCCTTTATTCCACCAAAGTAAAGAACTCCATCTTTATCTTTAAACGAACTGTTTCTAATAAATTCATTAGCTTGTAATCCATCGGTTACTGAAAATCTTTTAAAAAACTCATTATCTGGATTATAACTAAATAAACCATTTGTTGAGCTTATCCATAAATTTCCATCGGTATCTTCTTGTATTGAATAAATACTCTCTTTTGAAATTATGCTATTTTTCGGCGTTTCTTTAAACGCGTCTTGTTCAAAGTTATACTCTACCAATCCCTTATCGGTACCAAACCACAAGCGCCCTTTGGAATCAGAAAACATACAAATCACAAAATCATTTTGCAGACTATCAGGATTATCAATATCTACTATATAATTATGAAATAGTTTGTTTTTAATATCAAATCGTGATATTCCTTTTGAAGTAGCTATCCATAAGTTTCCTTTTTTATCATATCCTATATCGAATGTCCAATTATTCACCAAACTATTAGTTCCATCTTCGTGCAATCTATAATTTTCAAATTGTTCTTTTTCAGGATTAAAAAAAGTAATACCCGAACCATGCGACATTAACCATAAATTACCTAAACTATCTTCTACAATGTCGCGCACATCAAAGAACCCAAGACTGTTTTTAGTATTCTCTATGTGCTTTATCGAGCTAAAAGTTTTTGTCTTTTCATCAAATTTTGCTAATGCACCACGAAAACTACCAATCCAAATTTGCTTTTTACTATCTTCAAATATTTTCAATACAGCATCATGAGGCAATGACTGCTTATTAGACGGATTGTTTTTGAAAATCTCATAATCAGTCATTTCCGGATTGTATCTAATTATGCCACCTCCATCTGTACCTAACCATAGAAACCCTTTCGAATCTTTCAAAATTGAAGAAGCTGCCGAAATAACGATTTTTTTATCTTGAATTATTGAATAATCAACTACTTTAAATCCTAAAGCTTCGGTACTGGCGTAACTTATTCCAGCTTGAAAATGCCCAACCCAAAGCATTTTTTGTTTATCTATATAAATAGAAACAGCTTTTCCATTACCTATTCTACCGCTAGGATCGGTACTGTTTACTATTTTTTGATATTTATTATTTTTTATATTATATCGATAAAGTCCATTTATATCTAATCCTATCAATATAGTACTATCTGATTCTGGAAATACTTTACTTACAATGGAAGCATTAGGAAAATTAATTTTCTCAAAAAAATCAGTACTTGTATTATATTTATATATACTACCTAATGAAGTTCCCAACCATAAATTATTCATAGAATCGGTACCCATAGTGATTGAATATTCTTTATCATTACCATTTGAATTGTTTTTACTTTCAAAAACGCCTACTTTGCTTATATCTAAAGTTCTTGAACTTAACAGATACAAGCCTTCTAATGCAGTAATGTAAAAATCGCCATTTACAGACAGTTCAATATTTGTAATTTTTAGGTATGGAAAATTATCAATATTTTTGGGTGTTATTTGTTCTAATTTATTTAGGCTAATATTGTATTTATATAAGCCTGATGTGGTTGCAAACCAAATCATACCAAATTCATCTTCAAGTATATCTTCTACTTGTTGCAAATCATAGTTGCTATTTGCAATATAATTCAAGTCTAAAAATTTGTCATATAATTTACTATATAGTCCAACTCCGTTATTAGATCCAGCCCATAAATTGTTCTTAGAATCTAAAAACAATTCTAAAATGAAATTTGAATTTAATACACTACTATCATTATTATATTTATAAACCTTAATATTATATCCATCATAACGATTGATTCCGTTAAAAGAACCAAACCACATAAACCCGTCACTATCTTGTATTATAGCAGATATAGCACTTTGAGATAGTCCATTTTCTGAAGTAAGTTGCTTGAAAGCATAGTAAGCAAAATCTTCTTTCTGTGCCTGACAGAAGAAAACCAAAAAAAATGCGATATATATAGTGATTATGTACTTCATGTAGCCTGTAACGAACAGAGTATGTAAAAGGTTTATTGATATAGCTCATCTATTAAACTATCAGTTGTAATGACTTTTACCAATGAATATAACCAAACGATTTTCAATACAATTAAGACAAAAGCAGTATAATATTGAAAACATGAAACATTTTTAGCCGTATTTTGAATTAAAATTTCTCTTTATAACTTGTTAAAAATCGTAACTTTTAACTTTAAAAACTAAGAGATGAGACTACTATTTGTAATTCTAATTCTTTCAATATATTTTAATTCATATACATCTGCACAAAACATTGCCAGAGGTGCTGATATTGGTTGGCTTTCAGAAATGGAACAATCAGGAAAAGTGTGGCGTGACAGCATGGGTGTGCAAAGAGATTTACTGCAAATACTTGATGATTATTGCATAAATTCCATCAGGCTTAGAGTTTGGGTAAACCCCAGTGGAGGTTGGAGTGGAAAGCAAGATGTAATTAAACTTGCAAAAAGAGCCTCCGCAGCTGGTTACCGACTAATGATTGATTTCCACTACAGCGACTCGTGGGCCGACCCCGCACAGCAAAACAAACCGGCTGCTTGGGCAAACTATAATCTTCAACAGCTTAAAGATGCCATATCTAATCATACCAAAGATGTGCTCAATGCTTTAAAAACAGAAAACATAATACCAGAATGGGTGCAGGTAGGAAATGAAACAAACAACGGAATGCTTTGGCCCGACGGACAAGCATCTACCAATATGGCTAACTATGCAGCTTTTGTAACACAAGGATATAATGCGGTAAAGGAAGTCTTCCCCAATGCCAAAGTTATAGTTCATGTATCAAATGCTTTCGATAATGCCCTCTTTAGATGGAATATAGGCGGACTTATAAACAATGGTGCAAAATTCGATATAATTGCCATGTCTATGTACCCCGATACTCCTGCAGACTGGAAAACATACGCATCGCAGGCCAAAACAAATATGATTGATATGATAAACAGTTATGGTAAAGATATATTGGTTTCTGAAATAGGTCTTGCGAGCAACGCCCCTGCTGATGCCAAACAATTTGTGGAAACAGTTCTTGAAAATCTACTTACTTTGCCAAATAACAGAGGCTTAGGTATATTTTGGTGGGAGCCACAAGCTTACGACTGGAAAGGCTATGGCAAAGTAGCTTGGAATGGTGCTACAGCATCAAAGACATATCAAGCCACTGATGCTATGAAGGGTTTCATGTACAAATGCACAAATAGCACAAACAAACCACCTACAATTCACATTACTTCACCATTAAATAATTCTGCACACCAGAGTCCCAATTCAATTACAATTACAACCGAAGCTTTTGATTCTGATGGTTCTATAAGTTCTGTGGAGTTTTATAACGGAAATACGTACTTAGGCACATCTTATTCTCCTCCTTTTAGTTATGTATGGACAAATCCGATTATTGGAAATCAAACAATTACAGCAATTGCAACCGACAATAAAGGCACAAAAGTTACCAGTACACCTATTTCAGTATCAATTTCTTCTTCACAAACAGTAAAACTCACCTTTATTGTTGATATGAGCGCAGTTACAAATTTCCAAGAAGCATTCATTACAGGCACAATGACCTCTGACGGAACAAATTGGAAGATTCATAAAATGCAATCATTAAATAATAATCTTTATTCAATAAGCTATTTTCTACCACCCAATGCAGAAGGCGCTTTCTATTTCTTATCGGTAAATGACTGGCTCAGTAGAGAAGCCGTACCTGCAACCTGTGCTACTTGGTACAGCAGCGACAGAGGCTACAAAATAGCAAACTCCGACACAACCATTATTTGCAAATGGAATAGCTGCGAATCGGTACCTGTTGATTGCAATAAAGAAATAAATGGCAATGCAAAAATAGATGTCTGTGGTATTTGCAGCGGCGGCAATACCAATATAATTCCTTGCATTAAGCAAACTATTGAGTTACAAAAAGGATGGAATATGATTTCAATAAATGTATTGCCACAATCAACAGCAATACCAACAATATTTGCAGGATTGGACGTACAAGAAATTAAAACCATGGATGCCTATTGGAAAAAGGTAAATCTAGATTTTCTAAATACATTGCAAAACATAGAACCCGGTAACGGTTATTTGGTAAACATGAATACAGAGGGAACATTGTCAGTGACGGGTGTTCCTGTAGAGGCGCGATTAATCGCGCCTCTACAATCCGCAGGTTGGCATTTGATAGGTTGTCAATTCCAAACAACAACCCCATTTTCTAATTATTTCAACGCAACAAACTGTGAAACAATAAAAAATTTCGATGGGTTTTGGATACCTGATGAAATACAAAATAGCATTCATAATTTAGAATCAGGAAAAGCATATTTTATTAAATTAAAATAAAACACTAAAAATATTTAAACAGAAAATGATATTTTTTCACACCTACATTGACACAAAAATCCTCTTATAATCATTATAAAAAGCGTAACTTAGTAAAGGAAACATATACAATTAAAATATGAAAAATTATATACAAACAAAAGCAGTACTATTCACGGTATTACTGCTTATTGCATCAATACAAATATTCGGACAACGCCAAATGGAATATTTAGACAGAGGCTTAGTTGCTGTAAAAGTAACTAATGGCGTATTTTTAAGTTGGCGCGTTTTGGGCAACGACCCCAAAGATATGGCGTTCAATATATACAGAGGCACTACTAAAGTAAACGCCAATCCAATAACCGGAGCTACAAATCTAACAGATGCCTCAGGCACAACAGGTTCTACATATACCGTGCGTCCTATCATAAATGGTGTAGAACAAGCAGTTGGCGGTAGTGCAGCTGTATGGGGGCAGCAGTATTTATCGCTTCAATTACAACGCCCCGCCGGAGGTACAACCCCCGATGGTGTAGCCTATACCTATGCACCAAACGATTGCAGCGTAGGCGATGTGGATGGTGACGGACAATATGAAATATTCCTAAAATGGGATCCATCAAATGCTAAAGATAATTCACAACAAGGTTATACCGGTAATGTATTTATAGATTGCTACAAGCTTAATGGAACTAGACTTTGGAGAGTAGATTTGGGCATAAACATTAGAGCTGGGGCTCACTACACCCAATTTCTTGTTCAAGATTTTAATGGCGACGGTAAAGCCGAAATGGCATGCAAAACAGCTCCAGGAGCAAAAGATGGTAAAGGAGTATATTTGAGCAAAGGTCCTGCTGCTAACGATGATAACACTGAAGATTATAGAACTGATGGCTCTTGGGCAGGTTTTATTTCTACCGGACCTGAATACTTAACTATGTTTTCGGGACTTACCGGAGAAGAACTGGCTACTGAAAGTTATATTGTGAACAGAGAACCTGCTAATGGTTGGGGTAAAACAAGCGAAACAACCAATAGGGTAGATCGTTTTCTTGCTTGTGTAGCATATCTTGATGGCAAAAAGCCTAGTATGGTATTTCAGCGCGGATATTATGGTAGAATGACACTAACCGCTTGGGATTGGAACGGCACTAAACTTTCACAGAGATGGTTGTTCGACTCAAATACAGCTGGCAATGGTGCTGCTGCCAGTCAAGGTAACCACAACTTAAGCTGCGGCGATGTTGATGGCGATGGTTTTGACGAAATATTGCAAGGCGCTTCTGCAATTGATCATAATGGCAAATTTATGTATGCAACCGGCTTGGGTCATGGCGATGCTATGCACTTTAGCGATTTAATGCCAGACAGACCTGGGTTAGAAGTAATGTGCGTACATGAAGAAAAACACCTGGCTTGGCCTAGTACCGAAGTTCATGATGCTAGAACCGGTGAAATACTTTGGAAATCATTAGTAGATGATAAGGATGTTGGAAGGGGTATGTCTGCCGATATTTCTGCCGCACATAGAGGCTTTGAAGTATGGTCGGGTGTTACCGGAGGTTTTCATAATATTGCATCAAATACTAAAGTTTCTACGTTCATACCATCAACAAACTTCCGTGTTTATTGGGATGGAGACCTGCAAGATGAGCTCTTTGAAAGTAGCATTGTAGAAAAATGGAACGGTAATGGGATGACAACTCTTGCTACTCTATTAGGAAATACATGCAATGATACAAAAAAAACACCTAACCTTAGTGCAGATATACTTGGAGACTGGCGCGAAGAGGTAATTTTACACGATGGTGCTTCAAAATTATACATTCATACAACCACCATAAGCACTACTCATAAACTCTACACGCTCATGCACGACCCTGTTTACCGTAATGCTGTTGCATGGCAAAATGCTGCTTATAACCAACCACCTCATTTAGGCTTTTTCCTTGGCGATGGTGCCGAAAAAGCTCCTGTGCCAAATATTACCATAATATCATCTACCTGTCAGGCTACACCAATAAATCCATACTTTCAAATAAATGGAGGAGCATGGGTAAACAGTACAACGATTCAAGCAACTGAAGGAGATGTTCTTATATTAGGACCGCAACCGGCTGATGGAACATGGAGCTGGTCAGGTGCCGGAACGAGTGGCACAAATCGCGAACAAACCCTCACGCTTAATACAGGTGGTACGTTTGATGCTGTTGCCTCTTATACCAACGGCTGCGGAGCTACCTCTCTGTTAACATTTAACATACAAGTTACCGCCATTCCTAGAGATTGCAGTGGCGCAGTAAATGGAACGGCATATCTCGATAATTGTGGCACATGTGTAGGTGGAAATACAGGCAAAATGCCCTGCTTAAGTTTTGAAGCCGAAGAAGCATGTAGCTTTGTAGGTGTATTAGAAACTACCCATGCCGGATTCTCTGGTTCGGGCTATGTTAATTCTAATAATGAACTGAATACATCGCTTAAAATTGGTATCGTATCTCAAACTACTCAAAATATTGATTTACTGATAAAATATGCAAATGGAGGAACTGAAAACAGACCAAGTTCAGTTTCTATAAACGGGACTTTAACAAGTAATAATATTTCATTCGCGCCAACCAATGCGTGGACAACATGGATTAATGCACCCGTATCATTAGCATTAAAAGAAGGCTACAACGAAATTGTATTTACAGCTACAACAGCAGGAGGTTTGCCAAATATCGACCTATTCGGTTACTCTTCTCCAAACATTGCATTTTCCGATTGTAATATTGTTCAACAATCTATTTCTCTTACCAGTGGTTGGAATCTGATATCAATAAATGTATTGCCTCAATCAACAGCAATTGCTACTATATTTGCAGCACTTGACGTGGCAGAGATTAAAACCATGAATGCGTATTGGAAAAAGGTAAATCTGGATTTTCTGAATACCCTGCAAACCATTGAACCTGGCAACGGCTATTTGGTAAACATGAATACCGCTGGAACATTATCAGTGACGGGTGTTCCTGTAGAGGCGCGATTAATCGCGCCTCTACAATCCGCAGGTTGGCATTTGATAGGTTGTCCATTCCAAACCCCTACCCATTTTCCAATTATTTCAACTCCACAAATTGCCAGCTAATTAAAAATTTCGATGGTTTCTGGATCCCAAACGGAGCACAAAATAGCATTCAAAATTTCGAACCGGGGAAAGCATATTTTCTAAAATAGATATAACATTGAAGAAATATTTCGAAGATAAATCATGAACATCAAACTTTTTTCTTTTTTTTTACTGTTGTTGGTATCAATTCAATTATATCCAGCAACAGTGGCTGTTCATGACCCATCAGTAGTAATTGTTTACAAAGATGCAACAGGAAATTCTTACCCCGAAAATGATGCGACTAAAACTAGAACCAAATACTACTACATTTTCGGAACTCAATTGGGGGCTGCATATTCTACCGATATGATTAACTGGACTGCTTTCACCCCATCATTTTCAGTTAACGGAACGGTCTCTACCAATTATCTGCAAGTATTCAATCAAGCAGCCCAATGGAGCAAACACACAACCACGGCTAAACTTAAAGAAAACCTTTGGGCTCCCGATATTATTTTCAACAAAAGCATGAATAAGTGGTGCTTGTACTTTTCAGTGAATGGAGATGACTGGCTTTCGTCCATTGTACTGCATACAGCATCAAAAATAGAAGGACCTTATGAATATGCAGGTACTGTGGTTTATTCGGGCATGAATCACAATTCGAGCGGAGCAGGAAATACCGAATACACCAAAGTAACCGGACAAGCAACCGTTGCCAATCGCTATCTGAATGTTGGAAATTGGAAAGGCGAATATGGTTCGAGCTGCATAGACCCAAACGTATTGTATGACAAAGACGGAAAACTGTGGTTGGTGTATGGATCGTGGTCGGGCGGTATATTTCTATTGAAGCTAAATGAACAAAACGGATTAAGAAATTACAGCCACAATTACGGCTTCACCAACTTTGCAGCCGATGGCGCAGTTTGGGATGGCACTCGCCTCCGTTACGATCCATATATGGGCATACACATAGCAGGCGGATATTATGTTTCGGGCGAAGGGGCTTATGTCTGTTACCTTACCGACAAATCGGGCATTGGCTATTACTATATGTTCATCTCCATGGGATTTTATTCACCCGAAGGTGGATATACCATGCGTGTATTCCGCTCTGCAACACTCGATGGAATATACAAAGATATAACCGGCGACGATGCTGTTTTCAATCGTTATATTTTAAATTATGGAAACAATACCCAATACGGTTTCCCGATAATGCAAAATTTCAAATATAATTGGTGGAATACTGCACAAATTGCCCAAGGACACAACTCCGTGCTATGCGATGATGATGGCAACACCTACCTCATTTATCACACAAAACAAGACAATGGTACTATTTGGCACAATGTAGAAGTGCATCAATTGTTTTTCAACGAAAGGGGTTGGTTCGTAGCTGCACCTTTTGAGTATAGAAAAGGTTTTGCTCTCAGTACTAAAACATACACAACCGAAGAGATTGCCGGGCAATATGGCATTATTACACACAACACGGTAGATTATGTAAATCTAAAAAGCAATACAGAACAGCAAATCTACCTCAATGCAGATCGTAGCATAACAGGCGCATATACAGGAACGTGGATATATGATTTTGCTAATGGTTCACAATATCTTACATTAATTACTAACGCAGGTACATTTCAAGCCGTTGTTTGCGAACAATTGATGGATGGATTATCTACTCACACTATAGGTTTTACTGGTGTAAATGCCGCAAACGAACGAGCACTATGGGGTTATCATTATCCGAAAACACAGGTTGCAAATTCCGTCATACATAGAGGTAGCTCATTGACGGTTGGCTATGCAGCGTATAGTCTAGCATGGAACGATTACAATTCCTTTTTAAAACACACCGCTTCCGGCGATTTTATGCATGAATATACATTCGTAAACTACACCCAAGCAGCCGAAAACTGGCACAACTGGGCAATAGCACTTACTGCCAACAACCAAACTTGGTATATGCGTGCCGATGCTTATTCTAATTCAACATTTACCGGATCTACAGTTGGCTATAAGTACAATTGGGATTGGGCGAATTTCAAAGATATTTACCAAAACAAGGAAGTTCGCGTAAGAGTTTTACGACAAGGAACAACTATAAATGTATTTGCATATATTGGCGAAGAATTGATATATACCAGTACCGCTACAAACTGCCCAACAACTGCCATGGATGTATATTTGGGTGGTGAAAAATGCTATTTAGATGTAAAAAAAGTTACCACAGCAAATTTGGAAAACCGCAATACCGTAGGTACAACCACCGAATACGGAACCTACCCATCTGCTTTCAACACAGCTCAAAGCAAACAAACAATAGTATCTGGCAATTTTGAACTCAACTACCAGTTCAATAACTATAGAAATCAGACAAGCAACGATAATTGGGACAACTATATAATAAGTGCAACAGCAGCCAACCAAACCATGCTGCTCCGTGCCGATGCCTATGCCGTGAATCCGCAAGGTACACTTGCCTATACTTACGACTGGGATTGGACAATTTTCACAAAACTCATGAGTGGTGCAAAAGTAGATTTAAACATAAAACGCACAGATAACACAATCGCTTACAACGCAGTAATAACCGATACAACCGGTGCAATATACCATTACACCACACTCAACACCAACGCACCCACAGGCGATATGCAGTTTGGTTTTACTAGCGAAGAAAGTATGCTTGATATTTTCAAAACAGAAACAATAACGTATTCAGGAACAGACATTCAGAATATTACCCAAACCATAGAATTGCAAAAAGGGTGGAATTTGATTTCGATAAATATTATTCCTGATATGTCTAATTGTAGAGACGCACAGCCGTGCGTCTCTACTGCAACACCAACCGTATTCGCAGGATTGGACGTACAGGAAATAAAAACCATGGATGCCTATTGGAAAAAGGCAAATCTGAATTTCTTGAATACCCTGAAAACCATAGAACCTGGTAACGGTTATTTAGTAAACATGAACAATGCAGGAACATTATCGGTGACGGGTGTTCCTGTAGAGGCGCGATTAATCGCGCCTCTACAATCCGCAGGTTGGCATTTGATTGGCTGTCCATTCCAAACACCTACCTCATTTTCCAATCATTTCAACTCCACAAATTGCGAAACAATTAAAAATTTCGATGGTTTCTGGATACCAAACGGAACAAATAATAGCATACAAAATTTAGAACCAGGGAAAGCTTATTTTATTAAATAAAAAAATTTAAAATATATAGTTCTAAAACATATACTTTGGTTTAACCCAAATTATGCAATAAAAAATAAGATGCATAATTTGGGTTGTAAACTTAATTTAATATTTTATAACATATAAAATATTTAAAATAATAGTCTCGTTTGAGTGTTTGAAAGTCAACATTTACAAAACTCGTTTTATACAAATAATTCATTAGATTTGCCGACAATTATGAACTTAATAAATTGATTTAAATGAAAAGAAAAATCATTTTCGCATTCTTCAGCTTCTTATTGTTGGTGACTTATGTAAATGCACAGGATTCAACAGAAGTTTTGGTTCCTAAACTGAAAAAGAATGAAATTACAACTACTTTTTCAACATTTCCTTCTATACTTAGTGGTGCTTTTAATATTAATACAAATAGAACAAATAGTACCCTGTATCTTTCTTACAAGCGCGCATTTAACAAGGTAAAATTAAGAACTTCCATTTATGTTGAATCGCAAGAGTCTTCTGAAAAATCTCCAGATCAAATATATGTGAATGATTCTTCTTTCAGTTTCCTACAAAAGAGTTTTTCAAAGTCAAATACTCGTTTGCATATTGGATTACAAAACAATTCAAAAGCAAAAAAAGTCCAATTTCCCTTTGGAGCTGACCTTGTACTTGGTGTTCTTAAAAATTGGACTAATGATAATATAACGAATTATAAACTCACAGATGGGATATATCATATTGACAAAGATACCACCTCTACTCATCTGGATGTTTTTGAAGAGGGAAAATCTTCTGAGAGCTATTTCTATTTTGGTATTGCTCCAGTTTTAGGATTTGATTATATTGTTAACTCATATTTGTCTGTTGGATTTCTTGTTAATCATGAGATTTTCTACAAAATAAGAACAGATGTTGTTACTAGTAATAATGGCTCTATTGGCTTTACAAGCAATTATCTCTTTACTGTATCATTGAAATTCTAAATCACTCAATTGCGTCACCATCTCAAAGTCACACAGAAGGCACTTACTAACAGTTTGTGCCTTTTTGCGTTTGAAACCTATATTTCATATAGACAGATAAACACAGAATTTTTAAAAAAACTTATTTTTATTTTGCAGTACAATAAGGTGAAATTTAACGAAATGTGTCATTGAAGAGTATTATAGAACTGTATTACCCTATTGTATATCCGAAGAAGGATAATTTCAAATTAACCGAATAAGAAAGAAATAAAAGAAAGCAAACTTAAAAAAAACAAAATGATTATGAAAAAATTAAATGTATTATGGGTTTATTATTGTTTTTATGCTTTATCGTTGTAATAAAATTGATAATAAAACAGATAAAACAATTGATGTTGAACTTAAAGCAAATGAACTATACAAATACAACACAAGAATAAGTGGCGATGAGGAAGGAGTTGGTATTTCATCACAAGCCAGCCATTACACAATTAGTGAGGTTATAAGAGATAGTACAGCTAACTACACATGCGTGTATAACTACAAACCTGAACTCAACTACACAGGGACAGATCAAGTGGAATTAAAATTATCAACAGGTTCTGATGGTGGAAGCCCTTCGACAAATATTGAATATATTAAAATCAAATTCAATATAACAGAATAGGAAGAAGCAACTTCTAGCACAATATAATTCAGAAACATGATGTAAAAGAACGAGTGCCTAAATTATATGTTTTCAGAAGTTTGTTTTAGAAAGTTGATTACTTACTGCAAAAAACAGGTCCTATTTAAGTAGCTCTCCAATAAGCAAAAAGACTATTGGAGAGCCTTATAGTTAGAGATAGTTTTATTGCTTTTCAAATAGTAGTTTGTACGATTTTATAGTCTGTGATTTAGCCATTTCATAACCTTGTGTGGTTTTTATGTCTTCTATCCACTCTTCTATAGACTCAAAGTCGGGGCTCCACGAATTAATACTTTCAACATCCTCAAATTCTTGAGGGTCAAAAACCAAAGTCAGAGACAGTTGATAAACATCTCCAGCTTCATTCATAAATTGTCGGGTTATATCGAAACTAAAATGTTCGCCCAATTCGTCACCCCAATTGTAGGTGCCATATTGAAATAATAACATATCGTTTTCTTCATCATCTTCTATAGAAATGCCCTTTGCCTGAATATCGGCATATAGTTTTACTGAAATTTCAATTAAATTGTCGGGAGTTAAGTTTGTTTCCGTTTCAAGTAATTTATTTATTTCTTGACGGTATTCTTTTTCTAAGTCTTTCAATAAAATTGTTCTTGTCATCTGTTTGTTTTTAATTGTTTGATGCAAATATAACAAATTCAAACAATTTATTTTTTGAATTAGAAAAATCTGGTTTTAAAACCACGATAATTTCTAGGGTTTTGAAATTGAAAACTGACGACAAAAAAAACAATTTAGGTTTGTAAAGCGATGATATGAACCAAAGCTTTCCTACTACAAACAAGTGAACCCAAGTTCAATAATAACGTCATTATTTCTGGTTACCCCGTTCGGCTTAGGCTTTGCCTTTATTTTGAAAATCGGGTTCAATAAAATTTCAGTATTCTTTAATTCTATTTGACAAATTAAAACTTCAAAAAATATTTCTTTTTTAATCATTAGGCAATAGCCTAATAAAATATGTTCGACGTATTACCCTGTATTCTGGTTTTATCTTGTAGAGACGTTGCATGCAACGTCTCTACGTGGGAATCACATTTGTGCCTAAAATTTTCGTCATTTTTGCCTTTCAATATCAATATTATAAAACAAATATAATCTTTCATTATAAATTTTCTACATCTTTTATTCTGCCGGGCTACAAGCCCTATTTTAGTTGTAAAACCTTTATTTGTTTAATTTGGGTTGCAACCTAAAATTAGCGGGTTTTTGATTTGGGTAATATAACTCTTTTAATTTCTGCTGGTGAAGGGTTTTTAGAGCCAAATTCATGTTTTGCAAAACACACTTTTGCTAATAAAGAAATTTCCCGTCTTTCTTCTTCTGTTGTAAAGTCAAAGTTATACTTTGCTATTAAAATATTATGTATATCATAAAGGAAGAATGAGTTTTTATTAAGATTGACAATGTATTCATGGATATGTTTACGCCATTCTCTAGGACGACAAAAAACAAGTAACAATGCAATTTTATGTTTACTGTTTGGATTTGTACTATTTGCAAAATGTTCATACAAAAGTGGTGCAATTTTGCTTGAATAGATGTCATCTTTAAAAAAACCAACTACATTGGTCATATTGACTTGTATAATTCTGTTCAATCTTTTTTCAAAAGTGTCACCAAAGTCACCTTGAAGAGTGAAACTATGTCCATCAAAACCTGCCCGTCCTTTATCTGCAAGAATTGGTGTTAACGCAAGCAACACATTAGAAATTTGCTCCCAACTTTGTAATATCTGATTAAAAATTTCTCGCTTCGCTTCAGGGTTAACATAATCACTATTTCGCAAAGCTCTCGAAGAAGCTCTAATATTTTGCATTAAATTATGAAGAGAATATTCTTCAAAAAATGCTTGTATACTTTGATTGTATGGCCTGATTTGATTGTAGGTTCTATCAGCGTGTTGATCTTTAATTTCGTCAGGTAAACCAGAACTTAAAACATTTTCACTAAGTTGATTTTGTGCATTTTGTATTTGTTCTTCTGTTGGTTGCCAACGGATTTGCGAAAATATATTCATTTCGCCCGTTAGTCTTACTTTAGAATTAACTATGTTAGCCGTTTCTTTGATGTCTTTTGTCAAAATTTCAAGTGCATCTATTTTGTTTCGGTCAATACCTGTGTAGAATTCAATTATTTCCGGACATGAAATGTATTTTTTAGAAGAAAAAATATAATCTGCAAAATCTTTGTCGTTATGCATTCGTTTTGCTGCAAAATAGTAAACCCAAAAAGAAGACCTGAAACAATACTCAAATTCTTGCTTTACAATAATGTGATTTAATACTAAAACATCTAATACGACTTCTACTTCTAAATCAATGAGTTTCTCTTTACAGAATGTTTTTAGTTCATTCACAAAAGAATCTCTTGAAAAGCAATATTTATCTGTTCGCATCATATTTTCACAATAGCGACCTAAGACATATTCACAATCTTTTAAATCGGGTTTTGATTTATACCTCGGTATGCCATCCATATTAAACAAAACGAATAGCACTTTTTCAATCATATCAGTTCTGTTAATAGGGCTTTCGTCAAAATATTTCTCAGCAACTTTAAGCAATGTCAAACAATTCATAGGCGTTCTGTGAATATTAAGAACGTCTAGGTCTGAAACAACTTTTGTCAATAAATTGTCCTCAATACCTATTTCTTTGACTTTGTTGTATTCCGCAACTACTTTTCTGATTTGAGTTCTAGGAAGGGCTAATAAAAACAGGTGCTTAAAGTGTCTTTCTATTTTTATGTCATTTGGCTCTTTTAAGAACTTGGCATCTTCAATAGTATGCATAACAATTATTGGAATATTCTTGTAAGAATCAGATAAGTTCTTCAATTTTTTAAAACTATCTAATTCGTAGCTATTCCAAGAATCAATGATAATTGCTTTTATATCAGATATTTTTAGTCCAAGGGTCTCTGTCTCACGAACAACGACATTATGTATGTTTTGAGATTTAGTTTTGTGAGAATCCAGATAAAGCAAAAAATTTCCTCTTTCCCAAGATTGAAGAACTATATAATGGGCTAACGAAGTAAGGCCAAATTGCGGAGGTGAATTGAAAATAATAGATTCAGGATTATTGATTATTTCAATTACATCAATTCGTCTTGTATAGTTCTCGTCCGGATTCTGGGAAATTTCGTTTGTATTACTAATAACAGGATCAACCCAAATTATAGGTTGAGAACTAAATGCTTGTAATGAATTGTCAAGGTTTTCTTTAAATTTAGCTCTAAGCACTTCAAATTGAACGTTTGCCTTTGTTGTTCCTGTTTTTTCTTTGCTGTAAAGTTTGATAAAATAATCCGTTAGATGAGTTCGAAAAGTATTTTCAAAATCATTAGAACCATTATATAATTCAGTGATACCCCCCTAAATCACCAACTCGCCTTTTAAAGTCTCTAACTTTGTTTAGGTCATTAGTGTTGATTGCACTAGGTTTGACAGGAGCGTCATTGAAGTAAAACATTATTTCAACTTTTTCCTTATTCTTTAGTCGCTCATACGCGTTGTTGAACTCTTCTTCCGTCCCCGAACCTGCAACTTTTGTTTCAGTTCCAAATTTCTGATTCATTATTCCGACAAAGACATCATAATCTTTTCCTAATTGTTCGCTAATTATAGCTTGACTATATTCCCCGGAAAAACTTGGTCGGGTATTGTACTCCCACATTCTTTCTTCAATCACAAAATCATAGCACTCACCAATCCCCTTATTTAGTTCCTTGAAGATTTTTAAACACAATTCTCTTTCGTCTTTAGTGTCGCCCGGCGAAGCAACTAAAAATTTAAAGATTCTCTTTTCCATTTTCTTCTTGTTTTTTATTTTATTATCTTGCTGTAACTATCTATTAGCATTGCCTCCAACAAGATTTTGGAATATATCATGTAAATCATATGAAATCTTAACAAACATCTCTGATATTACCTCCCCTCATTTATATTAGCAAACCAAACTCAATTCATTTAAAAGTCCTACAAGCTCTTCATTCGTTTTTAAAAGCCTCTATTTCTTCAATTTGGGTTGTAAACCAAAATTAGCGGCGATTGCGGGCTCCTTTCCTGACAAGTTACACCGAGCTTAAAGCGCAGTAGAATGCTTGCCTAACCACTTAAACCCCAATTTTGTATGACCGCGTGTTGGTGGTAGTTTTTATTTAACATCAGGTAATGAACTTTTTATATCTTCAGGTAAAAACTCTCTAATCACAGAGTAACCATCATTTAGCATTTTTCTATTATTTGAATCTTTTGTCCATTTATATACTTTACTAGTAAAGCTTTTTAGCCATCCTTTTTTCTTTAAGGATTGAACAGTTTGTTTTAGAGTATCAATGTCATTCTGAAGTTTTGTAACTTCTTGTTCAAACATTTTTTTCTCTTCACCATTTTGTTTGATTTGTGCTTTTAATGTCTCTTCAAGAGTTTCCAATCGCATCTTTAGTTCTTCCGCTTCATCATCAGTAAAATAACCATCCTGAATACTTTCAAATTTTTCAAATATTTCTTCTATTTGTTGTTGCTGATTTTCAACTTTTTTTACAATTGGATTAGATGATAATTCTTCCCAAATGCAATTTAGCCAAATGTTAATTCGCTCAAATACTCCAACTTCACCTTTAAAAGAAAACGTTTCATCATATGCTAAAGGTCCTGGACAAACATTTCCAGAAAATGCATAATACGGACTATAACTATTATTATCAGTAGTTGTTGATGAAGGTATTTTAAAAATAATTTTATATTTTGGTTCTACTGTGTATTTAATCGTCAAAGTAGTATAAGCAAACTGTGGTGTTTTTACAGGCTCGATTCTAAAATCAGCACTATCAAATCGAATATGTTTATCGATTGTATTATTAATGTCTTTATAAAATTTTTCACGTATCATAAGTCTAATTTTTAGTTCGAAGTTTTATTAAAATTGCCACTAACATTTCAGTTTCACCAATAGGAGATATATTCCATTTATCAACACCTCCAATTTTTCGTGAAAATGATTTTTTTTCCAAAAGAATATGCTTGTGTATCATTATGGTTTTGATAGATTTTAAAACAGATTGTTAGGTAATCAAAAATAAACAAATTATCCTTAAATCCAAATTTAATATACACACATTTCTTGCTGGTTTTCAAAGTGAAACCCCTGCTTTGGTGTGGGAAAAATACCTCTTTCAATCTCCCCAATCAAAAAACCCTGCTTTGGAGTAGGGATTCTGTGCCTAAGCCGGTTATATCTTCTAAGGCTGTGCCTTTATAGTAAATCGTTTACTATATAATTTCCGCATTCTAAAATTATATCTTGCTAATTATATCTTCATAAGACACTACTATTCTAATCATTAGGCAACAGCCTAATGTAATATGTTCGACTTAGTTACTGCCCTTGCCGAACTGGGTAATATTTATATTATTCGTCACATTACACAATCTATTTTATACTCCCAAATCGAGTTTACACAAAATTATTTACGGTCTCTTATACATTACTGCATTTCTTTGTTACTTTTCCGCATTTCTTTGCTTCCAATCCGCATTTCTTCTCTTCCAATACGCATTTCTTCTCTTCCAATACGCATTTCCTTCCTTCCGATACGCATTTCCATCCTTCCGATACGCATTTCTTCCCTTCCGATACGCATTTCCTTCCTTCCAATACGCATTTCCTTCCTTCCAATACGCATTTCTTCGCTTCCGATACGCATTTCTTCGCTTCCGATACGCATTTCTTCACTTCCGATACGCATTTCCTCCTTCCAATACGCATTTCCATCCTTCCAATACGCATTTCCTTCTTTCCTATACGCATTTCCTTCCTTCCGATACGCATTTCTTCACTGCATTCCCTCATTTCTTCGTTGCATTCCTTCATTTCTTTGTTGCATTCGCTCATTTCTTCATTGCATTCCTTCATTTCTTTGTTGCATTCCCTCATTTCTTCGTTGCATTCCTTCATTTCTTTGTTGCATTCGCTCATTTCTTTGTTGTATTCCTTTATTCATTAACATCTATTGTTCATTTCAACATGATATTCTTGTATTCATACACAACATTTGTGTGATTATCCATTTCTACATTCATTCGCTATTTATTATTGTTTGTTTTATTTTAAATTGTAATGTTTCCACCTCTGCAAGTATCTTCTCCAACAGACATATATTTTATTACATCTATTCTTATCTGCATTATTTAAATAGATGCTTTATAATTTCATGGTCTTTGAAGTCATCAAGGATAGCAGAGAGTAATTTTCATTGCTGTTGGTTTTAACCAACTGAATCAATTCAGAGAAATTCAATGGGTTTTAGACAAAATTATCCCCATTATTTGGCTAAAGCCTTCAAATGAAAACACTAAAGAGAAATCATCTGCTTCCGCAGTGCTCTGCACCGCGGAAGCAGATGAAATAGTTTCATTAAACTGGCAAGATGCATTGAATACTTTGACTAAGCGAGGAGGTTCCGCCAAACAGGGTTTCTTGATTATTGGTAAGGTTTATATTTTAATTATCCACATAATGATAATTTAATAGTTTGTCGCTACTAGACATTTGTAATGTTGTTTATATTCTATTTATATTTAATCATTATATTTATAGTCTAATATTTAGCACGTTCCGGGTCGGTATATTGATATTGCAAAAACTTTATTATTCTTAAAATAAACAAATACTGCTTCATAATACACTATTTCACCATATAATATTTTTTGAACTTCATCTTGACATAAGTATATAGAAAGATTTTCAGACTCCCGTATAGGCTCTCCATATATTCTGTACATATCTTGTCTTGTTGCTCCTATAGACAGCCCTTTGGGTGTAGGTTCAGTGTCATCAATTATTAATATCTCATAGTATGAAGATACTATACCATTCAAATGGAGGTAATCAAAAAGAGAATCATAATTACAACCATCAATCTCCTTAAACCTTTTGACAATTGGACTGTTGTTTTTATAAAAATCTAATTTAAAAAAATCATAAACTGAAAGTTTCGTAGAATCTTTTGCTTTCTTCATTCCCGATTCGTATGATTCGATTTGAATTTTATTTGCTTCATCAATCAATTGAAATACAGAGATTGTATCTTGAAATATTATTTCTATTGTTTCTGTTTTTTCTGCAAAGCCATTTTTGAGAATAGGTAATTCTTTTTTGAATTTTTCTTTCACTTGTAACACAATCAAGCGAGATAGTTGAAAAAATTATATCTAAAAATCCATCTCCATCTTCGTCTTTTATGTCAAAACGATTTAGTTTTTCTATCTCTTTAAGACTATTGGGTGCTATTTCATACTTTTCGTTACAGGTACACGTCTCATAATACTGATTGAAACTCGCTAACTGAGAGTAAATAAAACGCTTATTATCAGATTCTTTTGAATTGAATATAAGAGCTGAGTAAACAAGTTTCTTTTTTACTTCTGATTGATTTATAAGTGAAACTAATACCCATTTGTAACCATTTTTTTCTTCTTGAGTTCTTATAATGGTTGGGCTACCTCCAGAAAGTTTTTCCGGAATAAGGTTTTTAAAATCTATAATATACAATCCACTATCATCGGCATTTACTGACCTAACAACAGCTAAATAAATATCTTCATCAAGCATCATTAGTGTGTCTGGTTTTGCTACCGAATTACTGATGGCTTTATATGCTTTCATAAAATTCGATGTATCTATATTTTCGGAGCAATGCTCTTTGCCTTCGAGCTGTTCGATTATTGAATCTGAAATAGTATTTTGCTTGTCTTCTTTATTTCTTTTTTCTTCTGAAATATCACTACACGAATAACAGCATATTGAAATAATAAGGAGAAAAAATTGCATGAACTTTTTATATGTTTTAAAGTTACAGAGCTTACATCTTTTGTTTAACAAATACATTATTATCTTGTTCTATTTAACTGTTTTTTGCTTTTATGAATTTTCAAAGTTAGAAAATAAAACTAGTTTTAGAATGTTTTTGTTATTCATACAAATTAAGAGTTGAAATATATAAATATATGTGCCTACAATACAATACTATGATGAATGGCTATGCTGAATTAATATTTCTGTAAAATTTACATTCACATATACCCGCTATCGCGGTGCTCTGCACCGCAGAAATTATAATTTTATTTATACAAATTTTTTAAGTAAAGTAGGACGTCCCGTCCGGTTAGAATAATAAGAATACTAAATTGAAAGGATGTATAATATAAGTATGTTGTTGGTTGAATTGAAAATTGCAACTAAAATTAAATTTCAATTGCAATGCTCTCCAAAAACACAAATTAGTAATAATCAATGTTTGACCGGACGGGACGTCCTACAATTTTAATTAAATAAGGATTTACAAACCACGGTGCAGAGCACCGCGAAAGCAGTTTTTAAAACGTCACTGAAGACACCTACGTTGGCGAATCTGTTTATAATAAATAGAGGGTGTAACTCAAAGTCACACCCTCTATCAGAAAACAGCAATTATCTCTCTGTCATTGCTGTATCTATCTTACCAGAAATACACTCCCGTAGGTTTTGTATTCGCCTTTGTCTTCTATGCCTTGCCATGGCGAGCCGTCTATAAAACTGGCTTCTATTTTCCAAATATATGAGCCGCTTTGCATCAGGCGGTCGTCATAGCGTCCGTCCCAACCTTCGGCGGGGGTGCCCAAGTCGGTGAGCTTGTCTGAGTACCAGATGAAATTACCCCATTTGTCGTATATCCATATCTTATACGTTTTTAAGCCTAAGCCTGTGGGGTGAAACCATCGTACGTAAATGGCATCGTCGGTTGGGGCAAAGGCGTTGGGTACATACAGTGCCATGAACTGATCCATAAATACTTCTTTGATAATGGAATCTACGCAGTTAAACTCGTTTTGGCCATGAGCATAACATCATAATAGCCATACGGATAGTTCTTCTTTATCTGTTTGTAATATTCTATTTTCTTTCTGATGGGTATATTCCGGATCGTCTGGGTAGTTGAAGTTCCAATAGTAGTCTACTGACAAGTCGCGGCGGTATTCTCCATCGGTTATTGGGGTCTTGGTCGATTTGTTTCTGAAATAGACCGACTGGTCGCCGGTGAAGGCTTCAAAGGTAAAATCCGGACTTGGTGGCACTCCAACGATACCAACATACTGTTGCTATTTCTACAACCATAAGGGTCGGTCTGGGTTACTGTTAGGGTGTCTGTGCCTTGGATTCTTCCAGTCTATATAGACAATGGGCGAATTGTCGGCACTTCCCGTTGGCACGTAGGTTATTTGCTTGCCGGTTACTTTCCAACTGAAATGGTAGTTGAGGGTTTCAACGGTATCTACGCTATAGGGGGTTTGCAGTCGTGGCACACAGATGGTGCTGTCGCCTAAGATTGCAGGGGTTGGTATCTTGCGTACTTCTACTTCTTTTACCGTTGGTGGTCCTTGGCAGTAGCGGTTGTATGCTAGAACTTCTAGTTCATAGATTTCTCCGCCTTGTAATTCGCCCATTATCAGGGTATCGCCTTCATAAAGGCGTATGCCTTCTTGGCTCCACACAATGCTGTCGGTGCGTATATCTGTCTTGGCTATCAGTGGCGAGAGGTCTTCATTCACACAAATGATGCTGTCGCCCAGTATCTGTGGGGCTTCGGGTATGGCTATCAGCTCATAGGATGCTTGGGCGGTGTCGCCCGGACACTCATAGTCGTTGGTTATGATAGCTTTGAAGATGCTCACACTGTCGGCATACAGCCACTGGCGCTGCAGGGTGAATTCTTTTTCTTCTGTTTTTCAGCAATATGCCGTTATGGTCGAACCATTGCACGGAGGTGCCTAGCGGAAACAGGGCTACCATAAAGTATCGCTCTGCTTGGTCGCAGCTCTCTCCGCCTTGCAGCGTTGGGGTTTGCGCTTTGGGCATGATGCTTATATTCGCCGGCACGGGCGGACTCTTACAACCGTTTTTGGTCTGTGAGGCATAATAATAATCTTGCCAGTCGCTCGGTATCTCGGGCAATAGGTTGTTGCCACTCTTAAATACTGCCGAGCTGGTATCGGGTTCCAGATACCATTCTATATTTTCTCCATTGGCTACAAATTCGCTTGGGGTCTCCTGACCTTGGCAATAGCTCTGCGGACTATTCTCTATGGTTGGCGGTGGAGTGTTTATTATGGTTAGTTTCACCTTTACCGGAGAACTGTGGCCCAAGGTTGTGTTGTACTGGCGCACCCACCATGCGTATTCGCCCACGGTATTGTTAAACGGTGGCTGAAAATTGCTTAGTCCGCTATGGATATAATTTTCGGTTGCATCGGTATAATAATTATACCAATGTAAGGTAGATGTGCCTCGTATTGAGCTGCTGCCTGTCCATACTTTGGCGGTATCGGCATGCAGACTTGGTATTGGATTGTAGTCGCATATTTTGTAATCGGTAACGGTTGGTGTTCCTACCGGACAACCCGTAAGGGTATAAACCACCGGAACATACGGACTCACGCATCCCCAAGGTTCTAGTATCTGATTTACATAAAACGTAAACCGACATTCGCTGCTGTTGCAATCAAGTGTGGGTTTGTAGATAGCGCCTTCGCCTATCGGATTTTTATTACTATCGTACCATTTCAGGCTTCCTATTCCACTGGCGGTAAGCTCATCATAAGGCAAATAGCCTATTATGCTATGATATGATTCTTTGGCAATGGGAGGACCTATGGAATGCACCTCTATGCTTGTACTTGCTTTTGCTTTACAGCCAAAACGGTTGGTCCATTCTACGCCTATGGGGTAGTTGCCATCGGCCAACAGGTTCGGATTAAAATATGCTGCCGAAGCTTCTTTCTCTATGCCTTGTGTGGTATAGAACTCATAGCTGCCTCGGTATTGCGCAGGTCTTGCACGGTAATCGGGGTGCGTGCTGCATCGTTGCAGATGCGGGGTTACAGTAACTTCAGGCTGCGGTTTGGGGTTCACAACCAACCATGCGGTATCGGTCTTAGGGAACAGGCACTGTGCGTTACTATGAACCACTACCATTACCTCTGTTCCGGCACTAAGGGTATCGGTAGAGAGATAGGCGGCTTGGGTGGACAGGGTTTTGCCGTTTATCAGCCATTCCAAACGTGGTTGCAGTCCGGCTCCATAGATACTGTCTGAAATAAACGTGGTTAGCGTCTTTTCGCAGATACTACCAGGTGCGGCTCGCAATGCTACGTTTGGCGATTCGTAAGGTACCAGATTCAAAACCAAATCGTCTTCTACCGGCAAAGGCCCCTACACAGGCTGCTGTTGGCGTTACCACCAAACGAACTCGTGCTGTTTTGTGCAGGGTATCGGTTGCAATGAAATCGGTATTATAAGCCACCGCAATATCATTTACATACCATTGTTTAATAGCATTTGGACCCGTATTGCCAATATCTGCTACCGAAATGGTAATAAGTTCGCCTTCGCAAACATTGTTTTTATCGGTTTTAATTTTCACATACGGGCGCAACAGTTCCAATACTTTAACACTAGCACGTGCCGGAGCTACGCAACCATTTGGCATCGGTCCAGACTATTCGTATGGGGTATGTTCCGGTACACTCTATTAGGGTCGAAAAATAGCTTCCGCACTCTCTACCAAGCGCCGTTGGTTCTATGCTATAAGCTTCCACCTGTTGGTAGTTGGTTTACTATGCTTATAGGGGTTAGTCCGCCATCGCTACACATTTCGGGTTCTACCGTAATTTTTGGTTGCGGCAGTGGTTTCACGACAACCTCTGCGGTATCTGTATCAGGGAGCGGACAAGGGGCATTGCTATGTATTACAACGGTTACTCTGCTGCCCGAACTCAAAGTATCGGTTGAGATGGTGGTCTGGTTGGTTCCCACTTTTTTGCCATTGACAAACCATTCATAACTCGGGTTCGTCACTCACTCACATTGGTGGCGGTAAAACGGGTATACACCTTCTCGCACAGGTTGGCGGGGTCGGCTTGCAAATCTACATTGGGTGCGCTATAAGGCAATATATGCACCAACAAACTATCGGCTACGGGAATATGAGAAATACAGTAATCGGTTGCGGTTAATTTCAATTTTACCTCTGCCAGATTGCTCAAGGTATCGGTAGTAATTTTGGTTACTCCCGTTGCAACAAGCTTATCTCTTACATACCAGTCGAAGCGGGTTGTTGCCGCATTATCGAAGCGTAGACACCGAGAAGGTTATTGGGGTATTGGGGCAGACATTATCTTTATCGGCACGTATCTTAACTCTCAGGTAGATGAGCTTTTGCACCGTAACGGTCGATGTGGCGGTTGCTTTACAGCCGTTGGCATCGGTTCCGGTTACCTACATAAGCTTGTTGTTGCCGTTGGCGATACCGTTACAGGTGTGCCCAAGCCGGCGCCATTGCTCCATGTGTATTGCTGGGCTCGAATGCATACAAATCGAAAGGCTCGCCCTCACAGATTGAACCGTTAATAGTAGTGATTGTAGGTAAAGCATTAACTTTCACATTAAACTCAGTAACATCGCCACAAGTACTATTTCCCAAAGCTGTAACGGTATATTTTGTATCAATAATAGGATTTACAACAACAGAAGCCGCAGTACCAAGATTGTTGCTCCAAACAAAACTAGAGGCTCCAGTAGCAGTGAGTGTTTTTGGAGTCCCTCTACAAGTAGAAACATCTACCGAAGAAATATTTTGTTTCTCTATTTGAATAGTACCTTCAAGGCGGAGCGAACATTCAGGTAAGGTAAACATATCGCAATAGTAAGCTGCACCATTTTGCGGATTATCAACTTTTAATATACGAGAAGTATCGCCTGTATTCCAAAGATATGAAGTAAAACCAACAGGAGCTTCTAAAGTAGCAAAACCATCTTGTTCACAAGCCTTAACGCTAAGTTCGAAACTGGCAGTAAACGCCTCCATGTAAGAATAAGCCCAGTGCCCACCATGAGAACAATCAGCATTTACAAACTCCAATTGCACCGTCTGACCAATATATGCAGTCAAATCGACCGCCACGGTTGACCAAGGTTTATAACGAACCAAAGACGTTTTTCCCTTTTTATCACCTTCTTTGGGAACGGTACAAGAACGAAAAGCTTCCATATTTTTACCGGAAATCATTTTCATATATCCACAGGTAGAATCAAGTACTTCACCAGAAAGGCTTCTTATGGCAAGTTCAAAAAAAGGCTGATCGGCCTCATCGTGATCGGGCTCTTCAAAAACGACCGCATATCTATACAAAAACAGTGCATTTTCGGGCGTAACTGTAAGTTTGTAAGCCAAAGCTTCAGCCTGATGTCCTTTCACATTATTACCAAGTTTGGCAACATACTTACCACCACCGGGAGGTATAGATGGAAGGTTGTTGCAGGTGTTTGGATCCAAGAAATAAGTATCAATAATCGCCTGACTCGTATCTTCAAAATCTTCATTAAGCCAAGTAATTACATTTCCGGTTTCAACATTCCAAGAACCATTTTTGGCAGTCCAATTTGTAAAATCGCCCATTTCAAAATCGGCATTTGGCAACAGATTTTGAGCCGTAACCGTTAGTCCGAAAAGAGCAAACAGAAAAATAAGTATATTCTTAAAAACATTCATAGTATATATAGTTTAGAGGTTAACAATAAAATAACTACACCTCCTTTTTATGTGCAAAAAGCACATCTTTAAAGGAAAGAATAGGTTTTTCAATATATTTGTTTGAGAAATAAGCCATTATTATACTCAAAATTACAAAAAAAGGAAACAAAAACAACCATAAATAATTTTCAATGAAAGAATATTTTCCAAGCAACTCAAAATTTACAGTACCCCACCACGGCAAAATGTAGAGCGTAGTAAGAAAGTAAGATATAGGATGATGAAAAATATAAATACCATACGAAATTTTTCCGATAAAGATTGCTTTAGGAGAAGAAAGCAATCTATTTAAATAAGGAAATGAAAAATTAGAATGGGTTGCTTTCAATACCAAATAAAGAGAGGTTAGCGCCAAAACAAATTCTTTGCCCGGATAGTAAACCAACAAACTCACAACCAGTAGCGAAATAACAAACAATTCAATAAGCTTTGAACTAAAAAAACTGTCGGAAAGCAACTTCTTATTGAAAAGCAAACCACCCAATGCACCCATAGTAAGCGAGCCTGCACGTGGAAATATACCAACATAATTGTACATATTTACAGATTCTATAACCCTAAAAGTGAGTTGAACAAAGCACAGAGCTGTAATTATTATGATTACATAAAAAAGCGCTTTTGTCTTCTTCCTAAAAGGCAAAACCAAAAACGGCCAGAATAAATAAAATTGCTCTTCTACAGCCAGCGACCAGAAATGATTGAGAGCAGTATCAGGAATATCAAAATAAAGCCAAGCATAATTGAAAGTATAGGTAGCCAGATAAAGCAAATAATCGCGTGCGGGTTCGTAACCTACTAGGATAAAAGCAAATATTGTAATGTAATATATTGGAAAAATCCGTAAGGTTCTACGCCCTACAAAATTCTTGTATGAGGTAAACACATTGCCTTTAGACACCAATAAAATATTAGTAATTAGGAATCCGCTTATTACAAAAAACAAATCGACCCCATAATAACCAGCCGAAATTTTATGACCAATCAATGGAGCAAAGTGTTCAATGAGTACAAAAAATATTGCTACAAAACGCAAACCGTCTATCTTTTCGAAATACCTCATCTTAAAATTATTTTTTTATAATTTTTCTCGTTACAACCTCATCATCAGCATATACTACTAGAAAATAAGTAGCTTTAGGTAATGCAGCAAAATCTATTTCAGAAACCGCACCTGCATAAGAAGAAATCAAAATACCGGTTTCAGATAATATATTCACTTTGCTAATCGTATTAAATGCAGAAAAATCGATATGCAAAATGTCATGTACCGGATTTGGACTGATGCTCAAAAATGATGATGAATACTCCTTATGATTCAAAACCAAACCCTGACCAACAATTACAACACGTTGATTATAAATTTTATTTTCGTCGAACCAGTAAGCTATAACCGTGTCGCTTCTGCCAGCTTCAAAACTTTTGCGCGACAAACTAAACGTGCTGTTGGTATATCCGAAAATATCATTGCTCTCAATCCAATCAGGGAAATTAACTAGTCCCCAGTTGGTGTTTGAATTTATCTGCACCTCAAGAGTATTCACATTCTCCAAAAAATTGAACGTAGAAGGAGTTATTGAAAGAAAAGCCTTAGCAGGTTTTTGTTTTACAATAACCTCATGCTTAAGTCCGGTATTAGTAGAAACAAAAAAAGTATCTACCCGAAAGAAAACATCGTTATTTGGTGAAGAAGTAAAGGAAACAACACCATTGCCAGGCATAGACGTAGCACTAGTAGAAAGCCAAGAAGGCAGTTCGGAAATAGTAAAAGCACTACCCAAAAAAACCAAAATATCTAGTTTGCTACCGGCAGCAGCTTCGAAAGTAAGTTCGCCCGTAGAAATACCAGTCTTAGAAGCAGTCTGGTTTACAACTATTGTTGCATACGTGTAAGAAGCATCGGCAGTCAACTTACGTACCCTGAACCTACCGGAACGCACCGCAAGCAAGGGATTTTTGGTAGCAGTTAATGTAACATTAGTAGCCGAAACCCCAAAGCTATTGCTTGCAGTGAGCCACGAAGGCAATTCTACAATCTCCCAATAGGAACTAAAAGGAATAGATAACGAAGCTGAATTTCCGGCATCGGCACCAATAGAAAGTACAGAATCTGCTAATCCAACTGCAGAAGCTGTTTGAGTTACAGATAAATGAATATCAGAAAAGTATTGCCAATCTGCATTTAACCAATAAACAACAATATCAGCCTTACGGGCAAATGCAAACGGGTTTTCTTGTACTTTCAATACTAAGGTATGGTTGCCATTGCCCCAAACGGTGTCTAGCTTTATCCAATCGGGTATGGAATAGACACCCCAATAACTATCTGAACTAATATCGAAAGTAGTTGTGCTACCCGAAGCTGCAGCTACTTGAATATTTGTGCTTGACACGGTTAATGTCTGGGAATATAAATTGGCAATTCCTAAAAAATAAGGAATTGCCACTAGTATTAATTTCTTAATTAGACTTCTCATTTTCAATATGTTTATTGGGTTCATAGTATCATTTATTTTTTTATAAAATAGGCTTCTCCAGGCTTCAAAACAGAAAGAGAACCAGTGTTTGATTCAAAATCGAAAAATCCATCGAAGTTTTTTATTTGGCGAATAGAATTATTTTTGAACAGTTCGCCTGTGGTTTTGTCGGTAGCAAACGGATATCCGGCTAGATTCCAACCGCTTTTCAAACCCTTCACATAATCGGCTACTGATATATTTAACGGCATGCCGGAACTATATAAACTACATGGCAGTTTCAAATAAACCAAATAACCTTTTCCCGAAATAACAGTTTTAAGACTGTTAAGAAAAATAGGTGCTGAAGGAATGAAAAAACTTTGTTCGTCTTTGCACACAACCACGTTTGAAATGATAGGTTGTAAAAAATCGCTAATAGAATTGTTGGTAATCTGGTGATTAAAAGAGAATAAATTCCATCCGGCAGAAAACGAAAATGTTTGCAAGAGCATAGTAGTATTAGCCAATTGTCTTAATGTGATATATTTAGAATGGTAAACATTACTCGCATCGAACCAATATAGAAGTGCAGAATCTATTTTACCTAAAGCGGTATTGTTCTGACTTGCCTTCAATTCAAACGTGGTATTCTGATAGCCAAATACATCGCTGTTTGTGAGCCAATCAGGCATGTTTATGAGTCCCCAGTTGGTATTTGAAACAGCAGAAACCGACACCGAACTACCTTCGGCAGCAGCTAAAACAATTTCAGAAGGCAAGAACCGAACAAAAGCATCGGAAGCAGATTGTTGCACCGTGATATTTGCAGAAACACCATTGGAAAAGCTTACCAAAATACTATCTGTTCGTTTGAATAAACCGGTATGAGCAAGAGCCGTAAGCGTAACCGAACCATTGCCCGTGCCACTCATAGGCGAAGCAGAGAGCCAAGTAGGCAATTTGCTCACATTCCAAGAAGTAGCAGATGAGATAGAAAAAGATTCTGTACTCATTGTATTCTCAAACGAAATAAAATTAGCAGAAATACCCGAAGCCGCAGCACTCTGCTTAACCACAACGGTAGCATAAAGAAATTGCGACTGACTTAACTGTAAGCGTATTACAACATAGCCTCTGCGAACTACCGAAAACGGATTAGCCTGAGCCGTAAAACTTATATCAGCATTGCCATTGCCCGAACTGCTATTTGTTTGAAGCCATGAAGACATACTTGAAATTTGCCAACGATTAGACGTTTGTACCTTTACAGAAGCACTACTTCCAGCCGCAGCAGCAACTGAAACCACAGAATCTGAAACACCCATTGATGATGCAGATTGGCTTACCAATATTGTATCGCCACCCAAATATTCATTTTGAACTGACTGATAATAAGCAATAAATTGAGCTTTACGAGCAACCGTATAAGGATTTTGACTTGCCGAAAGCACAAAAGAACTATCGCCAAAAGAATACAAAGAACCATTTAAAATCCAATTCGGCATATACGCTAAGCCCCAGTATGTGTTTGATTTCACCGAAACCGAAGCCGTACTATTTTCGGCAGCTGCAAAAGAAACTGATGTAGGATTAAACACAAAACTCGGTGCCTGAGCTTTCTGCCTTACGTTTATATAGACAACCGAAGCATCGGCATAGCTTAACTTCAACTGTGCAACTCGCTCGTAAGCAGAATTGTTTTGCATTGCTATAAAAGCTACCGAACCTGAGCCTGAACCTGAAGAAGCAGACAACATAAGCCATTGGGGAGCATCTGTAATTGTCCATGCCAAAGCTTTTTTTATTGTCAAACTTGCCAAACTACCTTGCGCAGCTTCTAAGACAAACTCATTAGTAGAAATACCTTCGGCAGAGGCTTGTTGTTGAACTTTTACAATTCCATTCACATAAGCACCCGACTCGGTTTGTAAACTTACTACAAACGAAGCTTGGCGCGTGGTGGTAAGCGGATTAGCATCGGCAGTGAGAACCACATCGGCACTTCCTTTCCAAGCAGATACATCGGCTTTTATCCATGATGGCAGTTGCAGAATAGTCCACTCTTTTGCAGTCTTGATTGAAAGCAGTGATGAACTTCCAGCATTGGCAGAAAAATTCAACAGCGTATCTTTTATTCCATAGGTATTAGCTTGTTGCGATATGTTTACTTTCACATCGCTAAAATAAACACCATTTGCATTGATGCAATAAACGACAAACTCATCGGTGCGAGCCTTCATAAACGGATTTTCACCAACAGCAACACTAAGTTTCTTGTTGCCATAGTACCAATTGGTATCGGGTCTTAGCCATGAGGCATAGTCATAGACACCCCACCAAGTATTTGAACTCACCGTAACCTCAGCTTTACTAGCTGTTGCATTTACTTGCTGCGACAAGGGCGAAACCGTCAAAGTCTGCGCTAACCCAAAATACTGAATAGAAAAAAACAGTATTATTAATGTAATATTTTTACTCATTTTTTTAATACTTTTAAAAATTTATTTGACAGAACATTTATTCTACAAAACATTTATAATCATTTATTTCCAACCATTTATTGATTTTGAAATAACATTTACACAGCTAGAATCTTCTATAAAATACCAATCGAATGTTTTTAATATAGCCGTATTATCATTTTCAACATGAAAAAACAACAAAGCCTTAACCATAGGGTACTTTTCAGGAAAGTTGGTAAGAGCATCAGAAAACCACTGCGACTTATTGCCACCATACTCAAGGGTTCCAAATTCAGCAATCATCATAGGCTTTTGATAGAGCGCAAACTTGTCATAATGAAATTTGAATAATTTATCGAAGCTATACCAGTTTGACCATTCCATGCCTTCGCCATAATTAAGAATATTTGTAGCAATATAATCTACATATTCCTGTCCGGGATAAAATGCCTCATAGCCCTCATAACTCACATGCGGACTCCAAACCCAAATTACATTTTCTACCCCAAGCGAATCGAACACAGAATGGACATGCTGCCATGCCTGAATATATTCATCTATAGAATTATTATGAGGTCCCCAAGGATAACGGAACGGATCATTCATTTCATGAGCAAACCTCAGAAAAATAGGAACTTTAGCAGCTTTAGCATCGCGAGCCCAATCTCTCAAATAGCGGTCATAGAAGCCATTAGCAATATCCGTCAAGCCATGTTTGCTTCTTTCTTTTATATCTCTAATATCAGGATACTGAACCGCATTAAAACTATTGAGCCAAGGCTCCCAAGTGATAAGCGGTAATGAGCCCAAATTCAAAATACTCTTAACCTCAGCAACCGGAAATTTATTTTCCGGACGGCTTCCCCAAGTTGTATATATTTGCATGAGTGGCAGATGGGTTTTCAAACTATCTTCTAACCTAAGTATGCTTCTAAAGTTGCTATTAGCCCTGCTATCATAAGCACCAAGCATTATCTGTGAAGGGTTTAGCAAAGAATCTTTATTCATTTTAATTCCGGTAAACCATGCCATTTGCTGTGCACGTTTGCCATTGGTATTTTTGAAAAGCTTTTTAAACTCAAAATCGACAATCTTACTTTCGCCCGTTTCAAATAAAGTAACCACAGCATCTCTTATACTGCTGTTGATGCGCATAATACCAACTACGGCAAAACTACCCAGCACCAGCACCATAATGAACAACACGAAACGGTACAGCTTATCGTCAAAGAAATTATTTTTGCTCATAATCAACAGTCATCATTTGATTAATAAAAGATTGAATAGAATGCTTCACCGCAAAACCAAGTTGCGATGTTATTTTAGTGTTATTGCCTACCATATTCCACACCTCGTTGTCTCTATAAGGTATAGCGCCAAAATTAATGGTACTGGTACTATGCAGTGCCGTTTTACATTCCAATACAAAATCGCTTAATGTAAGGCTTTTGCCACTACATACATTAAAGACCTCATTGTCTGCTTGAGGGTGCAAAGCAGAAATCAATAAAGCTTCTAGGACATCATCTACATGCAAGAAATCTCGAGCCTGTTCGCCTTTAGTCATGCTAAACGGAAGGTTTTTTTTAAGAGCTTCGAGCATTTCAGGAATGAAAAAGTTTCGAGGCATATCATTTCCATAAAAATTGAAAAGGCGAAGAATAGTATAATTAAACCCATTCAAACGAACATAATTTTTAATAAGTGTTTCTGCTAAAACTTTCGTTATAGAATAAGGCGAAACTGGCAGTGGTTCCATCTCTTCAGAAAATGGAGATACATTGGCACCATAAATTTCACTTGTACTGGTGAAAATAAACTTTCGGCAACGGGTGTTTTTCAATGACATAAGCAAATTAAGAGTTCCAGTATAGTTTGCTGCATGAACCTCATCGTACACTTCAAAACTTCTCTCTCTATTGAGCAAAGCTGCCAAATGAAAAACAATATCGGGCTGAATCTTATCAATTACCTTTTCCAATTCGGCTCGGTTGGCAATATCAACACAATATTCATTGGCAGTACCACTCATTTTTCTATCAATAATTACAGTATTTGCACTGTGATTTTGAAGTTCTTTGACAAGCAAAGAACCCAAATAACCATTGCCACCAGTAACTAGTACCGTTTTTCCAAGAAAATTTATCGAGTCCATATGGCATCCTTTCTTTTTGCATCAGATATATAATTATTTAAATCGGCATTGGTAAGCAAACTATTTTCTTTATAGAATGTTCGATACCAAGCAATTGTATGTTCAACGGTAGCATGTATATCCCAAATAGGTTTCCAATGCAAAAGTTTATTAGCTCTAGAACAGTCGAGCATAAGCAGATTAGCTTCATGAGCATCTGCGGGTGAAGTGGAGTATTCAATAGAAATATCAGACCAACTGTTACGAGCCAAGGTAACAATATCTTTCACCGCCAGATTGCTTTCGGGAGCCGGACCAAAGTTCCAACCCTGAGCAAACTCAACACGTCTCTCAAGCAAACGCCAGCCAAGCATAAGGTAGCCACTCAAAGGCTCCAACACATGCTGCCACGGACGAGTAGCCAGAGGATTACGAATAAAGACCGAATTATTTACTGCCGCAGCTTTAACCATATCAGGAATGAGACGGTCGGCAGCCCAATCGCCACCACCAATTACGTTTCCGGCTCTACCCGAAGCTACAAGCACCTGATGCTTACTGCCAAAATCGGCATTATTGAAAAACGAATTACGATACGAAGCCGTAAGCAACTCAGTACAACCTTTTGAAGAACTATAAGGGTCATAGCCACCCATTGGGTCGTTTTCTCGGTAACCCCACTCCCATTCTCTATTATCATAGCATTTATCGCTACTTACTATAACTATTGCTTTTACCGAAGCCGTATGACGGCAGGCTTCAAGCACATGCAAAGTACCCATTACATTGGTAGAATAAGTACCAACAGGATCGGCATAAGACAGACGCACCAAAGGCTGAGCTGCCAAATGGAAGACTATATCGGGTTGCACTTTTGTAAAATACTCAAGCAATGTTTCCTGATTTCTAATATCAGCAATACACTCAGAAATATCTGCACCAAACAGATTAAAATGAGCAGGTTGCGTATCAGCACTGAGCGAATAGCCAAACACAGTAGCACCCATTTGCTTAAGCCAATACACCAGCCAAGAGCCTTTGAAACCGGTATGTCCGGTAACCAAAACCTTCTTTCCTTGATAAATACCATCAAACAGCGTTCTAAAATCTACCATACTTTCCATTCCGCTTCTCCTTTCTCCCACATTTGCGTAAGCACTTGTTTATCTTTAAGCGTATCCATAGGTCTCCAAAAGCCATTATGCTGATATGCTACCAACTGTTTGTCTCTGCTAAGATTTTCAAGCGGAGAATTTTCCCACACTGTGCTATCGCCCTTTTTAATATAGTCGAGTACCTCCGGTTGGCAAACGAAAAAGCCACCATTAATCCACTGACCATCGCCTTTGGGTTTTTCAAGAAAATCGGACACTACGCTGCTTTCCTTATCAATAGTCATCATACCAAAGCGACCCTCGGGTTGTACCGATGTCATTGTAGCCAATTTTCCCTGTTTCTTATGAAAACTTACCAATTCGCCAATATTTACATTGCTCACCCCATCGCCATACGTAAGTAGAAACGGCTCATTGCCAATATGCTCTTTTGCACGCAGAATTCTTCCACCGGTCATGGTATTCATTCCGGTTTCAAGCAGGGTTATTTTCCACGGTTCCGACTTATTATTAAGTATCCGAACATCATTATTGGAAATGTCAATAGTCACATCGCTCTGATGCAGAAAATAATTGGCGAAGTATTCCTTTATCATATAACTTTTGTACCCAAGAAGTAATACAAAATCGTTATATCCATAACTAGAATATAGTTTCATGATATGCCATAAAATAGGCTGCTCACCAATGTGTACCAAAGGTTTAGGTCGCAAATCGGTCTCCTCACTAAGTCTAGTTCCAAAGCCACCGGCTAATATTAAAACTTTCATATCTATATGTTTTGAAATGTGTTATTTTTAAAATTTTAAAACAATTTTATTGTTTATTTATAGTACCAATCAATTGAAACAAGCTCTAGAATCTTATTTTTTTCTATTGGTATTTATTATTTTTTCTATCAAGCAGATTTTTTAAACAAACCTGTAGGCAATTCATCCCAAGGGTCTGTTGTGTACAAATGTTTACCTGGGCGAACAACAAACAAAGCCCATAAACTCATGGCAAACGACATGAATGCAAAGCCCATCATTATCCAAGTTTTCACACTAGAAAAAAGCAAATCACCCAGTTCTATAAAAAACATTCTATATAAGAGAATCAATGCAAACACAAACACAAACAGCCACGAATACCACAAAAAGGGCTTAGCGAAGGGAGAAATTGAAGCATCGGCACGTTTAGCAGTGGGGATATAAGGCACATCGACCTTAGCCAAGCTGAGCAACATGCCATAAAGAAAAACAGGCCACACAGCAAACTTCAATATCATAGCCCGCCAGTGCCAACCACGCTCCGAAGCAGGGTGACACATCCAGCGCTGCACATAAATGTAGAAAGCAATAGAAACCAAAACTATCCACATCCCATTCAGAACAAACTCACCCAATAACATGTTTACCGGCAAGTAACCCGTTACAAAAAACAGGAATGGCAGCAACAGAAAAAGCAAATTGATAAAACCACTAAAATAGTATGTTGCAATAGATAAATAGGTAATTTTCTGATTCATAGACAAGTTTGGAAAAGCAGCAGGTAAATCGTTATAGATAAAACCCAAAGCCCCAAACGCCCATTTGAACTGCTGTTTGGCAAAAGAATTAAAATCTTCGGGCACAATACCTCTGCTCACCACAACCGGATTGTAAACCGATTTCCAACCTGCAGCATGAAGCTTCAAGGAAGTCTGCAGGTCTTCGGCAAGACCCACCACATGACCGCCAATGCTATCAAAAGCAGCCCTTCTAAAAGTACAATTAGCACCAATAGCAATTGCACAACCTAAACCATTGTAACCCATTTGCGTAGCTCCATAAAACGTATAGGTTTGTTGAGCCGCAGCATGAGCCATAAACGAACGATTCTGATTGTAATATGCCTGAGAAACCTGTACGAAACCCACCTGAGCATCGGAGAAAAAGCCCAAAGTATTATCTAAAAACTTAGGAAACGGAATATGATCGGGATCGAGCACCAAGATGTAATCTTCGGTAGTGAGTTCCAGAGCGCGGTTTATCTTACCAGCCTTAGCACCAGGCACATTAATAAGTTCGAGCCAAACCGCACCAAACTCCTCGGCAGCAGTCCGAAAAGCAGGGTCTTCAGTATTGTCGAGCAAGTAGGTAGTGTGTGGATATGAAATATTTTTACATGCCTCTAATGTTTTTCTCACCATATCTAACGGTTCGCCCCTATAACTGGTAGTAAACACTGCAACTGTCAAACCTTTGGGTGCTACAGGAACATCGGGTCTGGAAACATTCAAATATGTGTACCATACAAAAACCAACCGAGCCAAAACATAAATAAATATAAAGCTAAAGATTGCAAACAGAGCCAAAACATCTACATGTTCCACTTTTACCCACCACACCAAGAAATTAGCTACAGCTGCAACTCCTGCAATAAACAAAATAAATAATACAAGCTTATCAATTTTGCGTACCGAAGCAGCTCTGCTCACCTGCCAATAACTATTTGATTCTGACTTATTCATACTGAGCTAAATTGAAATTAATACCAAGTTTGAAATAATTAGATTTATAATAATAATTAGGATTGCTATGACACTGTTCCACTAACAGACTTACCCGTTTACCCAAAGAAACCTGAGCCATGATTTTCAATTCAAACGGCACAAACTGCTCTTTATAGTAATCTCTTTCAAGCACCACTTCAAAAGTATCGGTAAAGTAGCCATACAAATACGGAGTCATGATAGAAGCCCTAAAACCATAGCTGCCCGACATGCTTATTTTAAGAAAACGGAATGGTTCAAATGAAATAACCCCAACCAAACTATGAACCTTCTGATCTACAGGAGTCATATACGAATCAAAATGCCCGAGAATTGGTTCATTGAAATATATATCAGGAAATAATTCGTCTTTAGGTTTTATCGAAGTGTAAGTATCTTTGTGTGAATTGGTATAGCCAAAACCATAACCCAAAAACATAGAAAATCTATTAACAGAAACAAGCGGTGCAACCGCCCAAGCCATCAGGGTAGATATGCTATTTCCATCGTCAAAAACAGAACCTTGATAAGCAATTTGCGCATAACCTTTTTTACTATTGCTGTATTGTAAGGCTAAAAACAAATCATTGCTCATGAATGCAGTATCGAGACTACTTTTCATGAGCATGTACGGATTCCTTTCATATTTTAAAGTCACAGACAGATTTTTGTACAAAACCATGTCGGCAGCCATTTTTGCAGTAAGCTTTGCAGCACCATTAGGGAAACCCAAAACACCCACATTGTAATTGAGCAATAGTTTGATTTTAGAAAAATATGATACCGATGCCAGTTTAACCCAAACCGATTTCATGCCGAAGCCCAAAGTATCGAGCTGTTGCAGATTAAATTGTAATGCAGGAGAAAAATATGGATTTACATATTTCGATACACCTAACCTATTATTAGCACTCTTAATAGGCTGATTGTCATGAAAATATTTAAATTCATATTCTGTTTTAACCGCTTTTGCTAATAGAATATCTTCATGCAATGTTTTTATTGATGCACTCTGGGGTATGAGCGCTTGAGCTTTTTCTATATAAAATAAAGCATCGTTGTGGTTCAACTGCCAATACACTATCTTTGCCAAATACTCATAAGCCACGGCATTTTGAGTATTTCCTAAAACATAATCAAGCAGTATTGCTTTTGCTTTTTTCAACAACCCTGCATCGGTAAGTTTAAACGCATAGTCGAGTTTCAGAAATTCATTTGCAGCATTTTTAGCAATAGCATTCTCATAAACTTCTTGCATGAGAGCATATTTGCCATTATAAAAAGCAGCTTGAGCATACAGCCACTCTGCATACATATTATCAGGATGCTGTTTTCTGTAAACATCCATAATGTTGAACATTTGCTTATATGCTCCTACATTGCTCAATTCTGTTGCGAATTGCAAACTATCTGTTTTCTGTTGCGAAAACAGACCGTTTGCAGTAGAAACAATCAAAAGTATAAGCAAAACAAAATTTCTCATTATTTTTAAATTTTTTATTAATTCATCAAGTATTTCTGATGATATATAGCAAAGGCAACAATGATATTTGATTTACGTACTCAGGAAACAAAAAAAAATAGGTGATTATCTATTTTTGTGTTTATAGGGAGAAAATTCGTGAATTTTCTTTACGGGGGAAAGCTGATTATTAGATGTTTGGATGAGAATTTTTGTGAATTTTCTTTGCAGTGGAAAAAGTGAGCAATGGATGATATAAAGAGAAAATTCGTGAATTTTCTTTACTTTCATTATTTTTGTACTGAAAAAACCATTAACCATAATAATATATACCAAATGCAAATAGCACTAACCGGAGGTACCGGATTTATAGGTTCATATATAGCCAAAGCACTATCAGACAGCAACCACAATGTAACCATATTAGCAAGAAACAGCAATAAAGTTCCCAATCTTAAAACACTAAAAGGCGTAAGCATAGTAGCATGTCCGTTGGAAGACAAGCATATGTTTGCCACCCATCTAAAAGGCTGCGAAATACTTATCCACGTTGCAGTTGGTTTTAGAGAGACAGAGACAGAAATACTGCAACACGATACTCTGCCTAGCATTGCGCTTTTTGAAGCTGCTGCAAAAGCAGGTGTTAAAAAAATTATTTACACCTCCTCTACCTCGGTGGTTGACTATCTGTATATGACCGCTAATGGCAAATATGAGTATGCCGGCAAAACTATTGACGAAAACCATTGCCCGATGCCAACAACACCTTATGGTGCAGCAAAAGCGGCAAATGAGCAATATTTACAATCATTTTCATACACTTACCCAGTACAAATTGCAATAGTAAGACCGGGTTATATATTTGGCAATCCGGTAGTTGATGGAGCATACCCACAGCCCGACACTCATTTTGCTACAATTGCCAAACAAGCACTGAATGGAGAAGATATAATTGTAGAAAAAAACGGTGGTACACAATTTCTTTGGGCAGGATACCTGACCGAAGTATATAAAAAACTACTATCAGAAAATCATAACAGAGAGGTATTTTACGCTTTAGGAGCTAACTACTTTTCATGGGCAGATATTGCAACTATTGCTGTAGAAGCGCTCAACTCAAAAAGCAAGATTATAATTACCGACAATCATGAGTCTATAGAACCCTATCTTTTCAGTGTAGAAAAAATGAAGAACAAGCTCAATCTTCATTTTACCGAAAACAGAAAAAAACTAAGTGAACACTTTGTCTATTTGGCAAATACAGGAAAATGAAGTGTAACTAGAGCTGAACTTATATTTGTTGTAGATAAAATAAAAAAGAGGTGTTCTCATTAGAACAAACAAGATTGTCCCACCAGATTGTTTAATTTTTTAAGTATATTTTTAAATCTCATATTCCCATTAGAAATAAAAATTACTTTAATAAAAAAAACTTTTTAGTTTAAACAAAACAACAATTACATCTATATTTATTGATTGTCTTTATGTCGACCAAGTAATTTCCCATTCCTTTCACATCATATTTTGCAGATAATGAACTGATTTTAAAAATATTTTTCGTAATAATTGCAATATTTCAATTCAAAAGCAAATAAGATAGTTTTTACGAATATTAGAAAAAAAAATATATGTTTAATTTTAACTTATTAGTATAAATTACTCTTTGACTACTTTTTTGAAATTATAAGCAATTTAAGATACTAGAATTTAATACATTTGTAAAAGATTTGATTTCATAAAATATGATAGAAACAAAAATAGAAGAATCTGAAATAGAACCTGAATTAGGAAATGACGATGTAAAAATTGAAGTTCCATTTAATCCTGAAGATATAAATATTAAGATTGTTCCAAGAAATATTGGACAATTAGTTGAATTATTAGAAGATAATCAAATTTTAATACCAAAATATCAAAGGCTTCCAAACCTATGGAATGACACAAAAAAAAGTAGATTTATAGAATCATTGATGCTAGATTTACCAATACCACTTTTTTATTTTGATGAAGGCGATGATAAAAAATGGTATGTTGTTGATGGATTACAAAGAATGAGTACACTAGAACATTTTATGTTAGGGGTTGGGAGTGTAAGTAAAAATAAATTAAAATTACAAGATTTAGAATTCTTAGCTGAATATAATGGAAAAACTTGGGATGAGCTACATAAAGATATTAAGCGTAGAATCAACTCCAATCAAGTAACTATTAATTTAATAGGTAAAGGTACACCAGATGAAGTAAAGTACACCATATTCAGTAGAATAAATCAAGGAGACGTTCCACTTAAGCCTCAGGAAATTAGAACAGCTTTATTTCAAGGTTATCGTGTTGATTTTTTAGAAAATTTAATTTCAGAAGAAACTGAAATAGGAAAACTTTTTCATAAAGTTACAGATGGATCTGTGAAATCAAAAAGACAAGAGGACTTAGATTTTATTTCAAGATTTGTTGCTTTTTATTTACAAGATTATAGTACTTATGAACCTGATATGGACAGATTTATCACAGTGGGTACCAAATTAATTCCTAATGATACTGATTTACGTAAGCTGATTGGTGAAAATTTAAAAAAATCATTTAATTTGACATGGAATATTTTCAATAACGATTCATACAGAAAAAGAACTAGTATTTATGATACAAGAAAACCTATCAACAAACCTATATTTGAAGTATTATCAACAGTGTTCGCAAGATTAGACGATGTAAAAAATAATAAGATATTACAAAACAAGGAAGAATTTCGCATTAAATTTATTGATTTTCAGAATTCTAATAAAAAGTTTTGGAATGCAATTACAACAGGTACAGCGACTAAAGATAGTGTGATTAACAGAAATAAGGAATTTAGAGAATTTTTAAACAACTTTTTAAATGATAAGTAAACTTGATTTAATTAACTTTAAATCTCATAGTAATACAATAATTAATTTAAGTAATTTAACTGTTTTATGTGGTTCTAATGGTGTTGGAAAATCGTCATTAATTCAGGTATTACTACTATTGAGAGAAGCTTTTTTGAAAGATAAATCCTTTGACATTTTAGATTTAAAATCAAATCCGGTTAAAATTGGAACCGTAAATGATGCTATTTATGAATTTGGAGAGTTTGATGGATTTGACATCAAAATAACCTTTCTCGACAAGTATTTTTTTGATTTTTATTATGAAGCATTAACAGAAGATGATAAATTAAAGTCTTTTATTCGTTTAAATAAAACAAAATCACAAGTGCAACTTATTGTTCATAATGATGATTTAAGTTTATTTAATACTAATTTTCAATATATTGGAGCAGCTCGTCTTGGGCCACTTGAACAATATCCAAAAGATGATAAAATTGTTGATGTTCACAAACAAATATCTGTATTAGAAGGTAAAGCTGAATATTTTGTACATTTCTTGAATAAGTTTAGAGATGAAGATGTCATCGATGAATTATGTATTTCTTCCGGAAATTTCAGTTTTAAAGATTTATATACACAGGTAACCCTTTGGGAAAAATATATTTTTAATGGTGCCAATACTGAGGTTCAGGATATTGGTAAGTTGGGTTACTTATTAAAGTATTCTTTTGATAATGAAAGAAGTCCAAATAAAAAAACAAGAGAGTTTGAAGCTAAAAACGTGGGATTTGGTCTTACTTATACTTTACCAATTTTAGTAGCTATACTTTCGGCAAAAAAGGGATCTTTAATTATAATTGAGAATCCAGAAGCTCATTTACATCCCAAAGGCATTGCAAATCTTACCGAATTAATGTGTTTAGCAGCCCAAGCAGGTATTCAAATTATTATTGAGACTCACTCAGATCATGTTATTAACGGCATCTTAGTTCAATCAAAATTTTATGAGGAAAATAATTTTAGTGCCGGAATAGATAGAAAAAATATAAGTATATATCAGTTTGATAGAAATGATATTGAGCACTGCTCAATTGCAATTCCTATTATGGTTGAAGAGGGTGGTAGAATTTATGAAAAGCCAATTGGCTTTTTTGATCAAATTACTAATGATTTAAGAGAACTCATATAATATGCCATCATTCTTTATTACCTTTCCAACAAAGGCAGATAATATTGAAGATATTGTTTCTAATAGAAGAGATGCTGAATCTTTTGTGAAGGAACTTTTAATGACTTTGGATAGAATTGATTGTGAAAATAATGCTCAAATTTTCATTAATAAAGAAAATATTGAAAATTTCATTAATGATTACAAAACCTTAGAAAAACTGCTTGAAATAAAAATAGGTGCGTATAATTTAGAAGATGCTTTAAGGAGTTTTATCACTCATAATTCTATAAAAATCATTTCAAAAAAAGATTATGTTTTTGATTACTATTTCAAACTAAATTGTTTTTTTCAAATAGATGAAATTTTTAATTGTAGAAATCAACATCGGCAACTTAATCGGAATGATTTTAGACATTGTGAAAATCATCCCAAACGTATTTCCTCAAAGAGTCCTCTAATTGGAGGATTAGGTGGTTTTGATAATGCAGAAAAATTATTACCTTCTGCTATTGGAGATGTAAGAACTAATAGAAGTGTATTAATAAATACAGACAAAATCAACCAGAATTTTATCATTCGTTTCGAAGATGAAAATTTTAACAATCAATTCCATGTATATCACATAGTTAAAAACATTGCCAATAATTACATGGAAGATTCCGAGAAACTAAATCAAATAAAAAATTCACACAAAGGAATTCCTCGGGCATATAAACTGATAACTTACAGAAATGAAAGATCAAAAAAAGTAATTTGAGTTTTTTTTGATAATGGCATTCCTTTCACATCATATTTTGCAGATAATGAACTGATTTTTAAAATATTTTTCGTAATATTATATGTAATTTTATGCTAATACGCTTCATTTACATGAATAATAGAACAATTTTAAAATCACCATCAGTTTGTCTATCGTGGCTGTTTATAGCAGCTTTAGGGCTATTGGGTTCAACCAGTTTGGTGGCTCAGGTGCTGAAATTGCATTATGGCTTAAAAACAGACCAAGTTGGTAGCTCAACAGTTATAGATGAATCGGGCAATGGTTATAATGCAACGCTTCTAAATGGTGCTAAAATTGCCGATTTCAACGGCACAAGGGTTATTGATTTGGGCAGTGCAAACGGATATGTAAATATTGGTGCTCAATTTGGTTCGGTTATAGCTTCACTACACAATTTTTCTTTTGTAGCTAAAATATTTGTTCCTTCTGCTACCGATATTTCGGGCGATGGCAACTTCGTTTGGTCTTTTGCAAATTCTACTAATATTGCTACCGATGCCAATGGTTGTCTTTTTTACAGTCTTAAAACCGGACGTTTTGCAATTTCTCCCGACAATTGGACAAGCGAACAGACATTAAATACTGCAAATCAGCTCCCTAAGGCTGTTTGGAAAACAATAATATATACTCAGAATGAAGGTTTGGCTAAGATTTTAATTGATGGTGTTTTAGTAAAATCGGGCAATATAACCATATCACCAAGCCAGCTTGGGGCAACTCCATACAACTATCTGGGTCGGTCTTGCTATACTGCCGATGCTTATTTGAAAGATGCGAAAATTGCCGATTTTAGAGTGTATGACGGGGCTTTGAGTTTTGAACAAATAGAACAGTTATCGGGCGTAACTTCCGTATATTCTGCTGCGAGTGTTTTGGCAAAATATTATTTTAGCTCATTGAAAGATTCATCTGGTAAATACACGGGTTCGTTGAATAATGGCGCTGTTTTAGATTCCTACAGTGGACTTTCGGTTCTCTCTCTGGGCGGTGCAAACGGTTATTTTAACTTCGGTGCCGGATTTGGTGCTATTGTTTCTCAACTTGATAGTTTCAGCATTTCATCAAACCTGTACGTTCCCAACTCTGCTGACATTGCGGGTAGTGGAAACTTTGTATGGACGTTTGCAAACTCTACCGATATGACAAATACTGCAAACGGTAATCTCTTTTTCACTGCCGGACGTTCTCGTTATGCTATTTCTAAAACACATTATGCTGGTGAATACAATGTTCTTTCTGATAATGAATTGCCCAAAGGCAGATGGATAAATCTTACATACACACAAAGAAAAGGTGTTGGTAAAATATTTATCAATGGTAGTATTGTGGCTCAGGCTGCGGTGCCTATTATTCCCAAAGAGCTTGGTGCTACTGCATACAATTTTATCGGGCGTTCGTGTTACAATGGCGATAATTATTTAAAGTCGGCTATGGTCGATAATTTCATTGTTTACCGTGGGGCTTTGCATGAGTCTGATATTCTTAAACAATGCAAAAGCCTTATTCCACTCAATAATGTGCTCGATAGCCTTTTATTGATTGAAATAGCAAAAACTTTGGTAATACCTAATGCTAACGAAATCGGTTCGCATATAGAATTGGTATCAGAAATGGGTACTGGCGTTACTGTTTCTTGGCAATCTGTAAATGCCAATGTAATAAGCTCAGACGGACTCATTACCCGTCCGCCAAAAGGTTCTGCAGCAGTACAAGTTGAACTTACCGCTACCTTGCATCTGAATAATGTAAGTATAAACAAGAAAATTACGGTTACGATACTTCCTGCTTATTCCGATGCTGAAAGTATTCAATATGACATTGCGAATTTAACATTGGTTGGAGATACTGATAATCTGAAAACAGCAATTCATTTACCTACCATTACTCCTGAAGGCTCAATGGTGGTTTGGCAATCAGACTCTCCTGAATATCTTAGCAATGAAGGCTTAGTAGTTCAGCTTTCTCCGGCAGGTATGGGTAAAAAGCAGGTTACGCTTACTGCTACTTTGATAAATGGCACACAATCAGCTACAAAGTCTTTCACCGTTTGGGTGGCTGAAGATGAGGGCTTTTCTGCATACCTGTTTGCCTACTTCACCGGAAACGATGCTGCCGGTGAGCAAATTCGTTTTGCAGTGAGCAACAACGGTATCGATTACACTCCGCTCAACAACGGCCAACGCATTATGAGTTCCGATACTATTTCCTTGAAAAAGGGCGTTCGCGACCCTCATATATTGCGAGGCAACGACGGTAAGACGTTTTATATGGTTGCCACCGATATGAAATCGAGCGAGGGTTGGAGTAGTAATAGGGGGATTGTTATGCTCAAATCTACCGATTTAGTAAATTGGAAACATGCTACCGTGAATTTTCCAACCAAATGGCCTTCCAAATGGGGTACGGTAATACGTGTTTGGGCTCCGCAAACTATTTACGACCCTGTGGCTGGTAGATATTTGGTTTATTTCTCGCTCCGAACAAGCGATGCTACCTGTCCGTACGACAAAATATATTATTGCTACGCCAACGACAATTTCACCGACCTCTTAGGCGAACCGAAGTTCCTCTTCGACCGTGGTTCGGCTACCATAGATGGCGATATTGTTTATAGCGAAAACGAACGCTTGTACTACCTCTTTTTCAAAAATGAATCTATGGGAGGTATAAGTCAAGTTACGTCCAAAACACTTACCGAAGCTGCCGGACAAAACCCCGGTTCGCAATGGAGTTCGCCTTCTGCCAATTTGCAGCAAACTACAAAAGCTGTTGAAGGTGCCGGGGTATTTAAACTGATCAACAAAAATGAATGGGTTCTCATGTACGACTGCTATGTAGACGGACATTATCAATTTTGCACCTCTACCGATTTGAAAAATTTCAAATTCGCCCAAGACAATTATAACATAAATGCTCGACACGGCACAACCATCCCCATAACCGAAGCTGAGGCTAATAGACTTGTGGCTAAGTGGCCTGCTACAGCACTATCGGGCAGACCTTTGGGTGCAAGAAACACGAGCATACTTCCTAATGGTTGCACTATAGACCATACAAACAAAACTATTTCGCTTATTTGTAAATATGGTATTAATGTTTCTAATTTCAACCCAATGCTGTATGCAGCTCCCGGTACTGTAATAAGTCCAAATGGGAATACTAATTTCAGCAATGGTGGTAGAAATTATACATTCACCATAAACAATACAACGCTTTCGTATATGGTTACGGTAAAAACAAGCCCTAACCCTTTGCTCGATACGGTAAATCTAGAATTACTCATTGGTTGGAATTTAGTTTCTTTATCGGTAAACCCTACTCAAGCCTCGGTGAAACAGGTATTCCCTAATGCTACAAAGGTAAAAACTACCGATGTATTTTTCGATTCCTCAGTTGCTGATTTTCTCAACTCGCTACGAACTGTTGAAGGTGGTAAAGCATATCTAGTTTATAATAGCAAAAACGAAACGGTAGGCATTTCAGGATTAAGAATTACGCCAAAAGCTTTACATCTTAATAGTGGTTGGAATCTGTATGGCAGTAATAGTTCACAAAAAGCTTCGCTTGAAAATATTTTTGGAGATGAGTTAATAAACGTAAAAACAATAAAGAATTTCAGTGGATTTTGGAATAATAGTAATGCCATAAATAGTATAAATTCCATTAATCCGGGTAATGGTTATTATATTTTGAAATGAAAATTAAGTAAGACCTTATATTTGAATCAAACCCTTAGATGGTCTGAGCATAATGAATAAAGCAAGTTCAAGATTATAGAACGATAGTTCGAGTTTGTAACTCGGACTTTACGAAGTAATTGTAATTGATTGTTTAATACGGCACGAGCTACAAGCTCGCGCCATCGGGGGTTTTGAACAAGATAAACTTTCAATACTTTTTAAAATATATAATGCAACAAAAACACATACGATTGTAATAATTATTTACATGAATCATAATACTGTTTTGTAGATTTGTAGAAGAAGGAAGTATTAAACGATTTCAAATTTGATGCTTAACTTAAAAATAGGGATAATAAAAATAAATATATGAAAAAATCTATCGTCAATCTAGTTACGCTTTTATTAAGTTTAGTAGCATTACCTTTTTCGTCATATTCCCAAATTACAACACCAACCCCAAACACCAACTACTATATAATTCACAGTAGTGGCAATGTGGTTGGAGAGAATACTGCCGATGGTGGTCGTGCGGTTTTGCAAGCCTACTCAGGAACGAGTCAGCGGCTACAGTTTGTACCTGACGGAACCGGATATTATTCCATAAAAATTGCCGGACAGAACAAATATCTCAGCTTAAGTGGTAGTTGGAATACATACTTTCTAGCATCGGCAACGGTAGATGAAGCTAAGTTTTCAATAGAACCGATATCGAGTATTTTTGTGACTTTCAAATGCAAAGCCAACGGCAAATACCTTGGTACCGATAATATTGCTACAGGCACCTCAATATTCTCAGACAAAAGCGGCACCGATAGTAAGCATTATTGGTTTATCTCAGAACAATTTACCACCCCCGAAATGGATAGCAGAAAATACAGTTTAAATCCGAATGCAGTTTACGATTTGCCTTTCGAAGGCTGGGGTGTTTCACTCTGCTGGTGGGCAAATATGTGTGGGGAATGGAACTATTCAAATATAGATGAGATTGTAGATTGGCTGGTAAGTAAAGATGGTCTTAACTACAACATATTCAGGTATAATATAGGCGGTGGCGATGATCCGCAGAATAGAAATTGCACACCTCACCACATGGCAAACGGTAAAGGAATTCGTGCAGAGATGGATGGCTTTAAGGATGGAACAAACTCAGGCTATAACTGGGCGCGCGATAACGCACAGCGAACAATAATGCTCAAGATTAGACAAAAACGACCTGATGCTATATTTGAAGCATTCAGCAACTCGGCACCTTACTACATGACCTACAGGGGCTGTTGTGCCGGAAATACCGATGCTTCTAAAGACAATCTTAAACCTGCATACTATAAAGAGTTTGCTCAATATCTTATAGATGTTTGTAAGCATTATAGAGATAATTATGGAATTGTCTTTAAAACCTTAGACCCTTTCAACGAGCCGGTTACCAACTACTGGGGTGCAAACGGCGGACAAGAAGGCTGCCATTTCAGTACGGCTTCTCAGAAAGAATTTCTTAAAGTCTTATCACCAATGCTCACAAACTCTGGTTTGAAAACCGTAATTGCTGCTGCCGATGAAACCAGCGTGGCTCAACAAGTTCTAGATTTAGCTGATTATGCTGCTTCTAATATTCACATAATGATAAATCAGGTAAATACGCATACCTATACTGCCGATAATCTATCGAGAGCAAAATTGCGTTCGCAATGTACCTTTTACAAAAAGACACTCTGGATGAGCGAAGTAGGACAAGGTGGTACCGGAATAAGCGGAAACCTTAGTCTAGCTCAGAAGCTCATGAACGATATTCATTACCTTAGACCCGAAGCGTGGGTAGATTGGCAGTATATAGAAGAAGGCAACGACCAATGGTGTTTAGTGAAAGGTAATTTTGCAAACCAGTCATACGCTAAGGTGAAGAATTATTATGTTCGTCAGCAGTGTAGTAAATACATACGCAAAGATTTCAGGTTTGTATTTGCTCCCAACGATCAGATGATTGCGGCACTCAATCCGACCAAAGATTCACTGGTTGTAGTACTGCTAAACAACTCATCTGTAAAAGTGAAACATGAAATAGACCTTTCTCAATTTGCCGAAGTGGCTACAAGTATAAAAGCCACACGCACCACAGAAACTGAGAATAATGCTGCATTTTCTAACTTCACAGTAACCAACAAAACACTCTCTGTTGTTTGTAATGAATATAGCATTTCCACCTTAGTGATACCGGTAAAAACGAAAACAATTTCAAAAGAGATAATAACCGATGTGCCGTACATGATTCTTGCCCGCTCAGCAAATATGGCGATAAAACGAAATGGAACGGGTATAGAAATAGGTAATTATGTACATGGAGATTCAACCCAGATATGGAAGTTTACCGCATCGGGCAGTGGCTACAAGATTTCTGACTATACCGGAAAAATACTCACCGACAATGGCAGTTATTTTATTTTTGCCGCAGATGGTAGTGCTTCGGGTCAAGAATTCTCTATTGAAAGTATTGGCGACGATTGTTTTAAAATAATATCAGCATCGACAGGAAAAGCTTTTGATTTGCAAAGTGAAGCTACTACTGCGGGCACGAAAATAGGGTTATGGAGCTATAGTCTCACTCCAGATCCAGTTACACGCCAATGGCTTCTCTATCCGCTCCCTTCGCAAGAAAAAACAATTACACAAACTATAACGCTCAATAAAGGTTGGAATTTGATTTCAATAAATCTACAACCAGAAAGAGCGATACCAACCCTATTTGCAGGATTGGACGTACAGGAAATTAAAACCATGGATGCCTATTGGAAAAAGGGTAATCAGGATTTTTTGAATACCCTGCAAACCATAGAACCCGGCGATGGTTATTTAGTAAATATGAATGTAGCAGGAACATTATCGGTGACGGGTGTTCCTGTAGAGACGCGATTAATCGCGTCTCTACAATCCGCAGGTTGGCATTTGATTGGTTGTCCGTTCCAAACAACAACCCCATTTTCCGACTTTTTCGACCCGAACAATTGCGAAACAATTAAGAATTTCGATGGATTTTGGATGCCTAACGGAACTGTAAATTCAATTCAGAATCTAGAACCGGGAAAGGCATACTTTGGGAAATTGAAAGTTGAGAATTAATAAAAAGCTTCATTGCAAATTTAGATTGGCGGTGTAAGAGTTTATTAGCGGATATATTTTCTTTAAATAGGCCAGAGGCCTTGAATGCTCTGACGAAGCGAGGACGCTTCGCCAAACGGGGTAAACCGTTACACAAATAGTCTATTAGTTGTTTAGTTGATTTGCGTTTTTTCTGTTTCGAGTTATGTTAATAATCATAAATATTATGAGAGAAACAAAATAAATAATTACCGCTATTATGTTCAAAGGAAATCCATTATTAAAGAAACTTCCACCTAACAAAACAACTAAAAACAATGAACAAATTATTGTCAAAGAAATCTTCAGCTTACTTATTTTTTTTAATACTATAAACTCATTTATTGTATAGGATGTCAAACCTGCAAAACCTATCACAATAAGTATTGGACTCAGAAAATGTAATAGTTTTACAACTACTCCAATTGCAATTATAGAAGTCCAAATTATCAAAGGGAAAGATATTTTTTTTTGATTAACCGAATTATTTGATGAATCCATTTCGTAAATATTAATTATTTATAAAAATAGTTTGTTTTTTTCTGAAATTACGGTTGAAGTATATGACTACACCAAGGGGATTTATTTTATTTATCAACGCCACATTTATTGTGTTTTGAATTACTTTATTCCTTTTCAAAAGTAAACATAAACTGTTTAAAACCAAAATGCAGTAGGGCATTTGTTGCTAATTATATCTTTTATTTCATAATGTTGCTTGATAATATTTTCAAAATCCTTGAAATTATGCAGCTAAGGATTATGTTTATAATTAGATATTGTAAATTTATTTGATATTGGAAATTTATTGAATAAATATATTTTATTTTTCATAAAAACGTCATTGTCTCCATAAATAATTGTTGTTTTATATGTGTTATCAAAGACATCTATTAAGTTTTTAAAATTCTTAATTTCCTTTCTTGTCCGGTTTATTGCCCTTGCTTTCACATTTTCGACGTTTGGTTGATATTCTGGGTCTATTCTATAATCCTTGTTGTAATTTGACAAAATAACTTTAAGTATCTTTTTGTATGCTATATTGCTTCCCATCTTGGCAAACAAATTATAAAAACTTAACTTTAAGAGTGTAAGCAAATTTACTCTTGAGATATTGTATTTTTCAATTTCTCTCGATATTTCAACATATTGTTTTCCTGTCCCTGCAATTGAACAGGATAAAAACAAACTAAAAATTTTATCAGGAAATTGTTGAGCATACAGTTGAGCATATAATCCTCCCCACGAATGTCCAAAAACATGAAATTTGTCTAAGTTAAAATATTCTGATATAGCGTTAATGTCAGATATATATGCACTAATTGAATAATCATCGGTATTACAAATTGACTTTTTTGTTCCTCTCTGGTGAAAAACAATTACTTGGTAGTATGTTGATAATATTTGAGTAACAAGTTCCATTTCATTTGGAACTCCAGGTCCACCGTGTAAAACAATTATTGTTTCCCTACTATTGCATGAAAAAAATTTAGTGTATAATATATCTTCGTTATTATAAATTAAATGCTCTTCCATTTGTAGGTATTTTCATTGCTTGCTGCGAACGGTCTTACAGAACACTCAGATTCCAGTTTATTGTAAGCAGTTTTTATTCTTTAAATATATTATTTCGAAATACTTCATATTCATTACTGTTCCCTGTCCAATCACTAATAAAAAATGGATCATTGTCTTTTATAATCCAAAATAAGGTTGGAGCATTTGTCACCATAGAAGGGTTTTTATTAATATTTATTACATAATTCACATATTTACTTAACAATTCTTTAGAAATAGTTTGAGGGGTGTTTTTGAAATTATTTTCAATTATATTTTCTTTTGAAAACTCTATCTCACATATAGGGTTGTCTTTCCAAAAAACAGCCTTCAATTCTCCTTTATGATAGTAACATTTTATATATTCAATATGTCCACCAAACTCCCCACAATCCATTAATTTAGCCATTAGTAACAGAGTATCAAAATTCTCATCTATTGAAAATGGCTTCAAAGCTATATTACTTATTTCTGCTTTATATTCTTTAGTTTTACTTAGAAATTCGTACAAGTCGGCTAGGTAATTTTTGTCATGAGCTGCAGCTTGTTTGACATAGTATTCTGCTCGGTTGATTAAATTAAATTTGTCACTGGTTTTTATTTTAATAGGTGAAAGAGAATCATTACAACTCATTACAAAATTCAAGTAATATATCCCTATGTTGTACAAAGTACTACTGGAATCTGCTCCTAATTTTAACGCAATCCTAAAGTTGTTAAAATATGTAGTGTCAAAACTGTTTTTGTTTACTTGGTGAAAAGCTTTATGCAAATACAATTTAGGATTATCTTTATTTTTTTCAATTAAGCTATCAAGTAAACGCATTCCTTTTTCATACTGATTTCTAATAATCAAACATTCAACATCAATAATGGCGATTGTATCGACTGATGTTGGGTTGTAAATATGTTTTAATTTCCATTGTAGTAATTCACAATTATAATTCTCATCGACATAGTTTTGAGAATTTGAGCTGTAGTAAAAAAACAGCAATGCAAATAACATGAGAACTCTTTCTTTCATTTTATTAAAATATTTACCTGAAATGCTGCGAACTTGAGTTCGTGCCTAAACAATTATTTTTCTTTTTAATTTGAAATTATCAAACTCGAACTAACCTACAAAAAAAATGAACATGTCAAATACAATAAGTTTGAGTATCTAGGAGTTTTTATTCCTTATCAAAAGTAAATATAATCTATCTAAAAACAAACTACAGTAGGGCATTTGTTGCTAATAATGTCTTTGAAGGCTTTTAGAATGAAGGTGCAACCGTCAAACGGATTGGGAAATATATTCTTTAAACGACTGCTTCCAGAACACGTCAGACAGCTGCCCGAACACCTCTGTCAGTCGATTGGATAAGTCTGACGGTCGATTGTACACCTCAGACGGTCGCTTGGACACGTCAGACAATTACCAATTCAATTCACATGATTCACTTACTTTAATATGATAACCACTACCATAGTTCAGTTTTACCAGTGTATTTAGAAATGGAAGATTGGTGTTGACATAAAATAAATAGTTGTCTTTTACCGATTCTACCTTATCCCAAATTCCCTGAAGTGCAATTTCAATAGGGGTACTTCCAATTAATGGACAACCAATATAATTCCATCCCTTATTTAATACAACTTTAACTGGGGTATCCATTACCGTTACATGTACTACTTCCGATTTTGCATATTCGCCCGAAGCGTCAATAGCAATTGCTTTCAAATAATAAGTTCCTAAGGCAACATTTACCCAAGTATAGGAATATGGAGCTGTGAAATCTTCTCCTAATTTTGTGGTGCCATTATAAAACTCTACTTTTTCAATTGATCCGCTTGTTGAGGTTGCAGTTGCTGTCATGTGCAAATATGCTGGAGCAGTATATGGAGTTGATTGAGTAGGAGCTGTAAGTGAAACACTTATTGGCGATGGTTGCAAACTACAAACGGTAATATTTGAATTACCACTACTTTGATATCCTTCGGTAATCATTAACTGATAATCCATTGTTGAACCCAAATACATCCCATATTTTTCCCATTCTTCAACGTGTTTTGAAAACGTGATTGTACCACTCGATCTTTTTTGTGTTCTTACACTCCAATATTGCATGACTGGATTTATTCCAAAGTTTACTTTTTGTTTTCTGTAGATTTTGTAAGTTCCGCCATCGCAGGTAAACGTACCTTTATATTCAACATCAGTTGAGTTAGATAAAGGAATCCATGTTCCGTAGTTTTCAATTACATAATATTCCACTAATTGGTTCCTTGTCCATCCATACAAAGCTAAATAAGCATTACTTCCACCATTAAAGGTGCCACTGAAACAAACATTGCGATCAATTCTTCCTTGCGCCCAACCTTTTCCGGCAATAAAATTTGAAGCATTTGACCATATTGTAGAATAATTTCCATCTTCACCCAATGTCATAGATGCAATTCCTTGTGAATCTTCTCTCCAAAAATAGTAGAACCAACCTTCATGCGTACTTTTTTCGTTTTTTGTAATAGTTTGTCCTTCTACCTGAAATGAGGCAGTGCAAATAAGGATTAGTATAAAGATATTTTGGAAAAAACTTCTTGCTTTTAAATAATAAATATTTTTCATATAGTTTCTTTTAGGTTATTAGAGTAATGTTTTATTGCACAATAGTTTCTTAGAAATATTATAATGAATTCTCTTTTTAAATAAAACATCAGGACGAGATTGAAATTAACAGTCTCGCGGCAATAGCTTGTAGGTCTAATATTTCTATTCTTAACTTAATGGCATTTAGCCAGAGGCTTTGAATACTCATGCTAAGCGATGACGCTTCGCCAAACAGAGAACCAATGCTAGTTTATAAATCAAAAACGCATTACCAATTCAATTCACATGATTCACTTACTTTAATATGATAACCACTACCATAGTTCAGTTTTACCAGTGTATTTAGAAATGGAAGATTGGTGTTGACATAATATGAATAGTTGTCTTTAACCAATTCTACTTTATCCCAAACTCCTTGAAGTGCAATTTCTATGGGAGTACTCCCAACTAAAGGACATCCAATATAATTCCATCCTTTATTTAAGATTACTTTATTAGGAGTATCCAGAACATTTATACTTACTTCTTCTGATTTTATAGACACTCCCAAAGAATCTACAGCAACAGCATTCAAATTATAAGTTCCTAAAGCAACATTTGCCCACGTATAGGAATAAGGAGCTGATAAATCCTCACCCAATTTTGTAGTACCATTGTAAAATTCAACCTTTTCAATTGATCCACTTGTTGAGGCAGCTGTAGCAGTCAAATTAACATATGCAGGAGCAGAAAGCGTAGTTGTAGTATAAGGAGCAGCATATGCAATACTTAATGGTGAAATAGATTCACAAACGGTAATATTTGAATTACCACTACTTTGATAAGCTTCGGTAATCATTATCTGATAATCCATTGTTGAACCCAAATTCATTCCATACTTCTTCCACTCTTCTACGTGTTTTGAAAAAGTTATAGTTCCACTCGATCTTGTTTGTGTTCTTATGCTCCAGTATTGTGTGTGTGGAGGATTTATTGTTAATCTTGTAATTCTCCTTTTATAAATTTTATACGTTCCACCATCGCAGGCAAACGACCCCATATATTCCATATCGCTTGCGTTTGAAAAAGAATTCCACTGTCCGTGATTTTCCAAAACATAATACTCAATTGTTTCGTTCCTTGTCCATCCATACAAAGCTAATAATGCATAACTTCCACCATTAAAGGTGCCACTGAAACAAACATTGCGATCAACTCTTCCTTGCAACCAACCTTTACCTCCAAAAAATTCTGATGCATTTGACCATTTTGTCGAATAATTTCCATCGGCTCCCAATGTCATAGAAATAGATCCTTGAGATTCGGCTCTCCAAAAATAGTAGAACCGACCATCATGTGTACCTTTTTCGTTAATTGTTAAAGTTTGACCTTCTACTAGAAATGAGTTAAAACAAACTAGTATTAAGACAAAAATATTTTGGAATAATCTTGGTAAATTTAAATAACTAACATTCTTCATATTGGTTTTTTTTTGGTTATTAGAGTGTTGAAGATAAACCACATATATTTATCCTCTCACAAAGGAAACAATATTAAAAAACAATACAAATAAGAAATGTTGTATAATCATAGTACAAATGTTTTATTGTATTGTGATTTCAAATAATTCATCAAAGAACTTCTTTAAAATAAATAATCTGGGACAGATTGAAATTGAACTTATTGAGGGTATAGCTCAGGGTCTCATTCTTAATGTAAGAATTACTTAAAACACAAATTGTTTTTTTTAATTGCCATTGCAATTCGAAAATGATTTAGTAAAATTGCAACTTATTTTAAGTATCATTGAATCATTAAATTTAAAAAACAGATGAAAAAAATTATTACCCTATTATTTACACTCTTTTTGGCAAGTGTTCTATTTGCGCAAACCGGATCGGTTGCGGTAGTTTCAATACCCGATGAAATTGAAGCCGGAGACACTGTAGATATACAAGTATCTTACACCTCTAATATTCCGGTAACTGTTACAGCTCAATTGTTTCAAACACAAGAAAATTTACTATCACCTGATTATAACACTTGGGTTAAGGCATTTACTTTAAAAGATAAGCCTGCTGATACTAATGCTATAGTTACCATTAGTTTTATAGTACCGGGAAGCACAGCTCCTTCTACTACATTAACAAACAGACAGTACACTTTTGATTTCAAATTAACCCCAACAGCAGGTGGAAGCGATTTTGGCTATAATAATGGAACCGCTGATCATACCGTTATTATTAAACCTTCTTCTATTGTTTTTGATAAAATAGATTTCAAAAATGCAGAAGTGCTAATAAAAAAAGTTGGAGAGACGATTACTGTAGATTTTGAATATACTTTATCAGATGTACGTAATGTAAAAGCTGGTATTGCTATATATTCAAGCACCGGTGCTTGGGTTGGAAATGCAATGGTTGGAGAAACGGAAGTGGCTCAATATTTTTCTGACCAAGCAAAAACTACAACCACTCCGGTTCAAAAAACTGCTACTATAGTTATTCCAGAAGGTTTAAAACCTAGTGCTTTGCTTGAAAATGGCAATGTTTATAAATTGGTAGTTACAATAGCTAAAGCTGATTGGGGATGGATAACAGACAAAAAAGTTGACATCACTATTGAAAATATTGAAGAAGTTGTTGAAGAACGTATTCAATTACCTTCTTATATGTTATCAGAGGTAGAAGCAGGTAAATCTTTAGATTTTGGTGTTATGTATTTCCTTGCAGAGACAAGAAATTTGAAAGCTGCTCTTGCAATTTATACTACAGAAGGTGTTTTTGAATCGGTAGTTACGGTTGATAATAATGAAGTAGCTCAGATGTTTGACGCTGTAGCTGCAACTGGTGCTACTGCTGCAACTCAAGTGGTGAGCCTAGATTTGCCTTCTACAATTACTCCTTCGGCTAGTTTACCTGCCGGTAAAGTTTACAAACTTGAAATTTCTATAATTGGTACTGATGGAACTGTTATTAAGAAAGAGACTTCTCCTTTTACTGTAACTGCAGTAAAAACTACTGAGACCGAAATTTCTACTACAGGTTTATCTATTTTCCCACAACCTGCTACAGGAACTGAAGTAACGGTTAGTTATGATGGTGATATTAATGCTGTTGTTGTGAGAAATGAAGCTGGTGTTACGGTAAATACTGATATTGTTTATAATGGAACAACTGCTGTAATAAATACAAGCAATCTAAGTAATGGTTTATATTTTGTAACAGTATCAACTAACAATGGTGTTGCTGTTGTAAAGTTGATAAAATAATTAGATTATATTTTTTAATTAAAAGCCCGAATTTGAGTAACATCATATTCGGGCTTTTTTGTTTTGTAGTAATTGTGGATTCTTACAATTTGGTAGACAAGCAAAAATATATTCATTCCACTGGCTAAAACCTAACTGCAATTCTTAATTTTAAAAAAATATGATTTTGTCAAATATTTCTATCTAACAAAATCACGATTGCATACTGACTATTATTTTTCTTTAACAGGGCAGGTTCTGATACCAAAAGGTGCATAAAGCGGACAAAAGCTAATTATACTTGTTAATACAAACACACCACTAAGAATTAATAAAATTATACTAACTATTCCGGTAATAGTACCTGCAAAGTACAATACTCCAATAATTACAGCTATTATCACTCTGATAATTCTGTCAACTGTTCCCATGTTCTTTTTCATTATTCAAGATTTTTATATTACTAGCTACTAAGTATTGCAAATATATATCTAGTGTAACACGACTACAGTGACTATAGTCACAATCTATATTTAGCCTTCATAAATATGTGTAAAAAAGAGATAAATAAATTTATATTCAAATATTTAATTGCGACTAATTTAATTGACTAGTAAAGTATTAAACAAAAAAACCTCCAAGAACTAATTATCTTGGAGGTTTGTAAATAAAAAAAATCTATTATAAAATTAATCTTTCACACAACGAACTGACTCGCCAAAGTATTTATTATTACTAGAAAAACTTATAAACGAAATACTTGAAGTGTTTAACGTTCTTACAAAAGCAGTGTTGGCCGAAGCTGAAGTTTCGGTACTTGTCCAAAAATAAGTTTCGTTACCCAAACCAACATAACTATAACCAACATCACCTGTAGGTAAAGCATTAAATTTAGACGCATTGCTTTTATTTGAATAATCAGAATTTCCAACAGCACCAACATTAGAAGTTGCATTCCATCCAGTTGATGAAGCTATTGACTTTGCAATTCTATTTGCAGTAACTGTTCCATCGTAATTAAATCCGTTTTCCATCAAAAAATTCTGTAAAACAACAAATTCATCTTCAGTTGGAATATGCCATCCACTAGGGCAAAGTTTTCCTGTACTTACAGCATAAAAATTATAAAAACATCCGTACACTTTTTTTAAATTAATATCATTATCATAATAAGTAACAGCAGGAGTAATAAGATTCCTCCATAGAGAAACATCTGAAACCGTAGGAATCAAATTACCATCGTTATACTTAGATGTTTTTAAATTTTCAGACATCCATATTTGCGTTCCAATTTTTACAGTTTTATACACATTCCCGTCAATATCTGCAACGGTTTCGGAACCAACTACAATTTTAATTTCTGGAGAATAAGAAGTACCTACGCTGTTTGATGCATAAGCTCTAACATAATAGGTTGTACCATTCATCAATCCATTTATATTGCTAATAAAACTACCAGAAGTACTTCCATCAACAGTTTTGTTGTTAGAAATAGTAGGATTATTTGATGTATTCCAACAAACACCACTAAGCAATATTTGAGAACCTCCATTATTAGCAATTGAAACGCTTATGCTTGCACTTCCTGATGATACAGTTGATAGAACAATTGAGGTAATTGAAGGACTCATAGCAGCAGCTGTATTAAATGTAACTTGACTTCCATATGTAGTACCTGATGCTGTTATTGCATAAGCTCTCGCGAAAATTAATGTAGATCCAGGTAAACCGGAAATTGTACCTGAGAAAGTACCACTACCACTACCAATTACTACTTTATTGTTTGTAATAGACGGCAAAGGCGAGATGCTCCAGCAAACACCACGTTCAGTTACTGCACCAGTTGTAGCTGTTACGGTACCTCCACAAATAGCACTTATATTAGTTACAGAAGATACTGCTGAAGTAGTAATTGTTGGTGGAGTTGTAAAGGTAACCTCATTACCATATACTGTTCCATAAGTATTTGTTGCAAAAGATCTTGCATAGAATATAGTACCAGAAGCTAATGCAGAAAGGTATGACGAGAAACTACCATTGCCAGAACCAGATGCTACCGAATTATTTGCAATTGTAGGATTTGTTGTGGTAGCATAGCAAAAACCACGACTGGTTACAACAGCTCCATTATCATCAGTAACTTCTCCATAAAGATATAGACTATTAGAACTTATTGGCAAAGGTGAATTTGATGTAGTTTTTACAGAAGGGATCCCTGAAATAATAGAAGTTGTAGCTACTATATAATTACCATAACTTATTCCACTTGAATTTTCAGCAAAAGCTCTAATATAATATGTAGTACCTGGTGTCAAACCAGTTATTTGAGTTTTAAAAGCTCCAGTACTGTTATCGTAGTTGTATAGCACTGAATTACTAACGGTTGGAATTCCTATTGTGCTCCAACAAACACCTTTGCTCGTTACAGAACCACCTTTTTGATCAGAAATGATACCTCCGGTAATAATACTACTAGCAGAAATATATGTCGCTTCAACAGTATTTATTCCTATTAAACCTCCAGGAAGTGTCGTAAGCACTTGCGTGCCTCCATAGTTTGTACCACTACTGGTTGTATAGTATGGTCTAACATAGTAGGTAGTGAATGGTTGTAAATATGATACCGATAAAAAAACGTTCCCTGCATTTCCGCCTCCATAAATTACAGTAGAATTTGATGTAGTTGGAGATGATTCGGTGGTACTATAACATAATCCTTTTTGTGTAATCGGAAATCCATTACTACCGGTAACAGATACTTCACATTTAAACATTGTGGCAGTAATTTCAGATGGTGTACTCATTGTAATATTTAAATAACCTAAACCAGTCCAAGTAGGGATACGAGAAGTATTCAATTCTAATTGCTGACCAGCTTTTCCGGCAGCAATAGGTAGCCAAGTAGTACCATTCCAATAGAGTATATCTCCTACATTGCTTCCAACAATACCTTGTTCAGCAAGGCTGGAAGGTTTGTTTAACAAGTCGGTATAGCTGCCAGAGGTTGCTACGTTAGCAAGAGCAGAAGTATTTACTTTTCCCGAAAGTTCTGTGTTTATTTTTGCAGAACTCCACAAACCTGTAGTTGAGGTAGTAGCATCGTTTATTGCATTTGTACCCGGAGTACCTTGTAGACCTTGAATACCTTGTGGTCCTGTTAAGCCTTGTATACCTTGTATGCCTTGGTCGCCTCTTGCTCCTTTAAGAGAAGCTAAGAAAGTAGCTTCTGTACCGGTATTTCCGGCAGCTAACCACGATTGGTATGCTGAACTTCCTACGTTACCTTGTGGACCTGTAGCACCTGTTAATCCTTGTATACCCTGAACACCTTGAGTACCTTGATCGCCTTTTGCACCTTTTAAAGAAGCAAGAAAAGCAGCCTCTGTACCAGTATTTCCAGCTGCTAACCATGTTTGGTAAGCCGATTTTCCATCAAGACCTTGAATACCTTGTGGTCCGGCAAGACCTTGAATACCTTGATCTCCTTTAACACCTGCTACTCCGGCAGCACCAGTTAAGCCTTGAATACCTTGTACACCTTGAGAACCTTTTAATGAAGCCAAGAAAGCTGCTTCTGTTCCAGTATTTCCGGCAGCTAACCAAATTTGGTAAGCCGATTTACCATCTGCACCAGTAAGCCCTTGAGAACCTTCTGGTCCGGCAGGAGCTTGAAATTCTGTCCAGTGGGTCATATCTTGATATGGGTGGAAAGTGCCATTAATCGGAGATTGGCATATCCACATAGACTGAACGGTAGCACTGCTCGAAGAGCGATCAAAAACATAATCACCGCTAATGTATGCCGTTCCACTCAGCCAACTTCCTTTATTTACAAGACCTGTTCCTGCATCGCCTTTGTCTCCTTTTGCACCTTGTACTCCTTGAATTCCGGCAGATCCAGTCAAACCTTGTATACCTTGATCTCCTTTTGCTCCTTTTAATGAAGCCAAGAAAGCAGCTTCTGTACCAGTATTTCCAGCAGCTAACCATATTTGGTATGCAGATTTTCCGTCGATACCTTGGTTACCTTGTGCTCCTGTTATACCTTGTAAACCTTGAGCTCCAGTTGCACCTTTTAATGAAGCCAAGAAAGCAGCTTCTGTTCCAGTATTTCCAGAAGCTAACCAAGTTTGGTATGCTGATTTTCCATCAATACCATTTATACCATCTTTACCGATAGCACCTTGAATACCTTGTACACCTTGAGCACCGGCTATGCCTCTTTCTCCTTTAATAGCTGCTATAAATTCTGTCTCAGTACCAGTATTTCCAGCAGCTAACCATGTTTGGTATGCCGATAGACCATTTGTACCGTTTGTTCCATTAGCACCGTTTTTACCAGCAATACCTTGTATCCCTTGCTCTCCTTTTGCTCCTTTTAATGAAGCAATGAAGTCTATTTCAGAACCTGTGTTTCCTGCATCAATCCATATTTGGTATGCAGAGAGACCTTCGGTTCCATTAATACCGTCTTTCCCATTAGCTCCGTTTATTCCGTTTTTACCTGCAACACCTTGGTCACCTTTAGCACCCTTAAGTGAAGCAATATAATCTATCTCAGAACCAGTATTTCCTGCATCAATCCATTGATCATAAGCAGATTTACCATCAATACCATTAACTCCATCTTTTCCATTAGTACCATTGATACCGTTTTTACCAGCAACTCCTTGTATACCTTGGTCTCCTTTATCTCCTTTTAGAGATATAATGAAATCTGTTTCAGAACCCACGTTTCCTGCGTCTAACCAAGTTTGGTAAGCAGATTTTCCGTCAATACCGTTAATGCCATCTTTACCATTAATACCATCTTTACCAACAAGTCCTTGTTCTCCGCTATCACCTTTTGGTCCAACAGGAGCTTGAAATTCAACCCAATTTGAAGCATCTTCAAAAGGTTTAACTGTAGAAGCTGAAGTTCCATTACCTTGATAAATCCACATTGAATTAACAGAGGCATTGGCTATGGAGCGGTCGAAAACATAATCTCCTTGTATATATTTAGTTCCTGAAACCCAAATTCCTTTATTTGTTAATCCAGCACCTGCATCACCTTTTTCACCTTGAATACCTTGAGAGCCTGTTTCGCCTTTTTCACCTTTTTCACCTTGAGGACCGTGTAAACCAATTAAACCTTGATCACCTTTTTCACCTTTTACACCTTGAATACCTTGAGGTCCAGTTTCTCCTTGAATACCTTGTACCCCAATATCGCCTTTCGGACCAGCTGGAGCTGAAAATTCAACCCAATTTTCAGAATCAAGTGCAGGACTAATTGTAGAAATTGTTTTACCATCGCCTTGATAAATCCACATTGATTTTATTGCCGGATTTGTAGTTGATGACGCAAATGTATATTCGCCTGATAAATAAATAGTACCAGAAATCCATTCACCCCTATTAGTAAGTCCGGTACCAGCTTCGCCTTTATCACCCTGTTGTCCTTGAACACCTGGCTCACCTTTTTCACCTTGAATACCTTGTTCTCCATTAATACCTTTTAGCGAAACAATAAAATCGGTTTCAGAACCTGAGTTTCCAGCATCTATCCATGATTGGTAGGCAGATTTTCCGTCAATACCATTAATACCGTCTTTTCCATTTATCCCTGCAATGCCTTGTTCACCATTATCGCCTTTAGGACCTACAGGAGCTTGAAATTCAACCCAAGAAGCGGCATTCACATACGGATTAACCGTAGAAGGCGATGTTCCATTGCCTTGATAAATCCACATTGAGTTTACCGCAGCATCAGCTTTGGAGCGGTCAAAAACATACTCACCTTGATTATAAATTGCTCCTGAAACCCAAGTGCCTTTATTTGTTAAACCAGCACCTGCATCACCCTTTTCACCTTTGTCACCAGTATCTCCTTTTGGACCTTGTAAACCAATTAAACCTTGTTCACCTTTGTCACCTTTGTCACCTTTTAATCCTTTAATACCTTGGGGACCTGTTTCACCTTGTATACCAGGAGCGCCAGTATCGCCCTTAACACCTTTTGGGCCAGCAGGAGCTTGAAATTCAACCCAATTTCTAGAATCTTGGTATGGACTTATTGTAGAAGCTGTTAATCCGTCGCCTTGATAAATCCACATTGAATTTATTGCAGCATTTATAGTTGATTCATCAAAAGTGTATTCACCAACTTTATACATTGTACCGGGTATCCATTCTCCTCTATTGATAAGACCTGTTCCAGCATCGCCTTTAGTCCCAGCTTCACCTTTTTCACCTTGAATACCTTGTTCGCCTTTAGTTCCTTTTAATGAAGCAATGAAATCAGATTCCGAACCAGAATTACTTTCATTTAACCAAATTTCATATGCCGATTTTCCGTCAACACCATTAATACCGTCATTTCCAGCTTCGCCTTCGGGACCTGTAGGTGCATGAAATTCTATCCAGCTATTTGCATCAACAAAAGGTTTAACGGTAGAGGGAGTTGTTCCATTTCCTTGATAAATCCACATTGAATTTTTTGACGCATCAGCTATAGATCGGTCAAAAACATAATCTCCTTGAATATAAGTTGTTCCTGAGATCCAAGTACCTTTATTCGTTAATCCAACACCGGCATCTCCTTTTACACCTTGAGAAACCGGTTTCACCTTTGTCGCCTTTAGGGCCTCGTAATCCTATTAAACCTTGTTCACCTTTGTCTCCTTTAATTCCTTGCGGTCTTGTGCACCAGTATCGCCTTTTGGACCTGAAGGAGCTGTAAATTCAACCCAATTTTCAGAATCGAGAGCTGGACTAATAGTAGAAGTCGTTGTTCCGTTGCCTTGATATATCCACATTGAATTTATTGCAGCATTTGATGCTGATGCAGCAAATGTATATTCTCCAGATTTATAAATAGAACCTGATACCCATTCACCTCTATTAGTAAGTCCGGTTCCCGCATCTCCTTTATCACCAGGAGTACCAGGTTCACCTTTTTCACCTTTTGTACCTTTTAATGAAGCAATGAATTCGGTTTCAGAACCCATGTTTCCAGCATCTAACCAAGTTTGGTATGCAGATTTTCCGTCAATACCATTAATACCATCTTTTCCAGCTTCACCTTGTTCCCCTGTGTCGCCTTTTGGCCCAGGTATTGATGAGCCTGCAGTTTTTGCATAAAGTGCATAAGGAACACTAAGCAATTGCGTAACACTAGATATACTATAATCAGTGCCACCTGAGGGGTCTGTTTCTGTTTTTATAAAATAAGGACCATTAGCCCAGTCAATTGACGAAAATCCTATTTTACCACCTATTTCAACACTAACCAAACCATTAGCATTGGTGTTTGGTGTTTGTATTTCGGTGTATACAGTTGTTTCTGCAGTTCCTGCATGATGCTTATTTTCATACCTATAGTCTGATTTGACAATAAAGTATTGTTCGCATCGCGAATAACTGCTTGATAGCTCAGTTTTTGCGGACTTTGAGCCCACAAATAAGTTGAAAGCAATAATGTAATTACAATGGTTAATAATTTTCTCATTTTCAATTAATTTTAATAATTTTGATAATTTTTGATAATTTTTTAAGGTTTAATATATTAAGAGGTTGAACTAAATCAGTCCGAGATAACTTTGGACAAAAGTAATAATAATCTTTCTGATTGACGAATACTTATAACAGTATTTGTAAAATTTAAAACACTATTATTTAAAAAAAAACAAGATACCTCTTGTAGTATAGGCTGTATGAGCCATAACAAGAATTGATACAGAGGTAAAAATTTTACTGAAATTTTTAAAAATATTTCAAATAGACTAAAATTTCGTTTAAATCAAAATTTCTAAACGGTGTTCTTATTAAACAAGGTGTGTTGTTTAATAAATAGAGAATATGAATAATTCTAAGAATGATGTAAAACCATTCAGACAGACTTTTATTAGCAACTTGTATTCTTCAATATAATAGTTAATATTCCATTATTAAATCTAAAGTATGTTTAACTAAGATCAAATCTCCCCATAAACCATGATGTGGAATAACAATTTGAGCATTTTTATATTTATCTTGTATCTCTTTCACTGAAATTGGCCATTCTTTTACATTTGCGTCTTCTCTAAAACCCAGATTTTGGTATGATAATGCTTTAACCATACATCCGGCAAATAAAACATTACATTCTTTAATATAAACCACTAAGTTATCAGGCGAGTGTGTTTCTCCTGGGAAAAACACATCAAAACTCAGATTTCCAATTTTTAGATTTATTCCATCTTCAATTTTAAATATTTTGTTAGGTTTGGCAAATACCATTGTCTCATACACTTTTTTTATTCTTTCTTGTTCAGGTTTCAACCAAGAAATGAGCTGTTGCTGTGTCTTCTCTCCTCTTTCTTCTATTAGAACACAAGTTTTGTCAGCACCATAAATGTCAATTCCTTTTTCTAATAAATATTGATTTCCTCCTAAATTATCAACATGAAAACCGGTATTTATTGCTGTAATTTTCTGAGGGTTCAAATTTTTATACACCCAATCAATTAGTAATGCCGTAGCAGTAGTATCATAAGGGGTATCTATTAACACAATTTCTTTGTCGGATGCTTTTACCAACAATGAATTTGATTCCCAAGGAAAATGATGGGTAACTACATAAATTTTGTCAGATAGTTTAGTAATAAATAATTCTTCGCTTAGTTTTATTTCAAATTGTGCGAAAATCATGTTGGTAAAAACCATAAATCCAACACAAAAAAATAATGCTGTTTTCATTACTTAAATAATTAAATTTTAATAATATAGTTCAAAATATTGTATTCAAACTCCCATGAAGCGAAATTTAGTTCAGCCTGACATAGAAGCTAAAAGACAATGAGAATAATCTTTTTTCCAAATATAATTAAGTGAAATAGATTATTGGTTGTTTAGTTAATTAAGCTTTTGTAAACCAAAGCGAAGTTGGTGAAACAATCGTTACTTTTATTGTTTCATCTTGTTTGAATATTCTCTGAAACCAATCCCTCAATGGAACACCACCCATTATTCTTGGATTTCCACCTTTATTAGCTCGCCTATTAATAGATCCGTGAACTGTTTCTTTTTCTTCACCCAGAACCAATTCCATAATCTCGGTGTCACCAGCCAATAAGTTTGAATGACTTACTGGTACATTAATAAAACCTTTTCCAAAGTATGATGAACCCAACGTTAACTCAAAAGAGTCTAATGTTTTAATATTCTCCCTTTTTATAGGTTTCGAAGTGAAATCGGGGTTGTCGCTTTCTTTGTCCTCTTTAATTTTTTCTTTTCCTTTCATATTCCACTCAGGATTAATTTCTTTAATTAAAGTATCTTCAAGACCTGCTGCTAAGTTGATTCTGAAACCACCAAAACTTAAAAGTCCATTGTCTGCTAAAATGAAAATATCAACGATGTTACCATGATTTAATAAACCTTTTATTACTTTGTTAATTCGAATATTGGTTGTTTGCGAAGTTCCTGGGTTTTTATAACCATTCATTCTATCACAAAGTGATTGGATTGTCTTTCCAATGTACTTTATCTCTCCATCTATGATAAATGAATAAAGTAAGTCTTTTGTAAAGTGATTAGAATTTAAAACAAATTGAATTTGATTAGAATTTAAGGATTCCCAGATTCCCACTTTTGCAAAACCTATTTTTATTAGTCTATCCATATTCTTTCAATAGAAAAATTACTTTCTAATTTTCGACTTTTTATATCTCTTCCAGAAATAAAGAAAGAGAATTGCAATAATCCATAATGGCCAAATATTAATTAGAAACAGAAAGAAGTCTACAAAACCAAACCAACCTCTTGACAAGGATTGCTTTAATTTTTCATAAAACTTATCTCTATTTACAGGATTAAATTTAAATTCTTTATCCTTTGTAATGGTTAAATCAAGAGTACTGTAGTCAACCAAATCACTCATATACTTGAGTCGTCCGGTGGTACTTTCTATTTCTTCTTCCAATACTCGTATCTTTTCCTCTATCTCAAGTATTTCATTTATGTTTTTCGCTTGTTTCAAAAGGTCGGTATAGCGTTTCAAATAATTCCTTTTATTTTCAAGTCTTGTTTCCAAATCTATAAATTGGTCGGTAACATCTTTGGCATCTATTTCTTTGAATTTCATCTCGCCTTTACCGCTCTCTATTTGGTACAGAAACCTTTCGAAATTCTCACATGGAATCCTTATTTTCATAATAAAAGATGATTCCCAATCGGTATTATTAAAACTCTCATTGGCATAATATGCTCCATGATTTTTCACCAATGAATCTATACGTAATTTTGTTTTTTCCAGCTCTGTAACTCTAATACCTAGCCTACCATCTTTGATTATTTTTTTTCTACGAGGCTCTTGTTTATCAATCTTATCAATAGGAGATGGTTCTATTGCAGATTGCTGAGATGCTGAATTTACAGCTTCCTCCTTTTTTGTAACATCATAAGACTCATTCTCTGCCTGTTTTGAATGGCATGAAGATATCAGGATAGCCAAAATTAATATTGATATATACTTTCTCATTTTTATAGGTGTAATACGGGTTTAATATTTCGGGTTCTAAAGTAGTTTTAATCATTGAAATAGCCAAAGAATATGGGGTGTTTTTGTTGTTTTTTATTAATCTTACCAATCTCTATCAAAGGGTTAAGAAATTGTATAAATTTCTAATTCATACAGCAAACTTTCAATGCCCGATAGGCAAAGCATCCTCGCTTTGTCAATCTATTCAAGGCATCTTGTCTTTTTTAAGAAGCAGATTTATCTATATTTCCCCCCTGGATAAAGCCTCAATGCAATTCATATTGTACTATTTAAAGTATTCTTTGAAACCAAAATTGTGATTGAAAAATTGAGATGAAAAAATTTACCCTGAATAGTTTTTTTAAATCTATTCAGGGTAAGGTACCTTAGATAATTTCTAAATTAAAAAACTAAGGAATTTTATATAATAGTTTGATGAGATAATTGGCAAGATTATATTTTATTGATTCACTATATAGAACATAATCATTTGTCATTACGCTTACAAACATATTAATCTCCGGAACATAAAGTGGATAAGAATAAAAACCCATCCAAGTAGATCCGCCGTTGTGTTCTATTAATAGATCGTAGGGGAATTGGTTGCTTGGGATATCAGGCATTGCCATTATACCTTTGCCATAATATGCAGGTGGTTTCATTTCTGGGAAACGATTCATTTCATTAAACATATCTTCTACACTTTCTTTTGATATTAACCTACCACTCATCAAAGCCTGTAAGAAAACAATTTGATCTTTGGGGGTTGAGGCTATATAGCCTGAGAAAGAAGGGCCGGTTACATCTTCCATTAAAATTATTTCTTTACCTCCTTTATGACCTTTTAAGGTGATAAGGGTATCTTTATTTTCAAAAGTTATGGCGTAGGTGTATTTTAGTCCGAGTGGTGAAATAATGTTTTGCTGAAGTAATTCTTCAAAACTCTTACCCGTTGCTTGTTCAGCTATAAGCCCCAATAGAATATATCCGGTATTGGAATATGAAAACGAAGTACCCGGTTCGAATAAGAAAGGATATTTAAGTGACCATAATACCTTTTCCATTGGCTGATATACTTTTGTGTAGTCGTATTCTTTGCACGACTCAAAAGAAGGTATGCCCGAAGTATGCATGAGCAAATCTCGTATTGTAATTTTATCTGATTTGGGTATATATGAAAACCATTTATCGATTGATGTATCAAGAGACAGAACACCTTGCTCTACAAGTTTGAGAATGAGAACACTTGTATATATTTTTCCGGTGCTTTCTGCGTGAAAAATAGTATTTGTATCAATTCTATTTTCATCATCATTATTTTGTCTTACAGCACTCCAGACTCCTACATCGGGTATTCCTATTGCAACACTCATTGACGAAATGTTTAAAAACATTTGCATAGAATCTAAAAACATTGAAAGGGAATCTTGTATTTCTTTATTGAATGCTTTTGATGTTGACAGTGTGCCATGAGATTGAATTTCTTCAAATAAATAAGTTCTTTTATCAATCAATGATGGGTATGAATCCTTTTCTTTACAACCAATAAATACCGATATAAGAACCAAATAAGATGCTATTAAGCAGGTAAATTTCAACAATTTCATAATTAATTTCCTTTTATACTGTTTATACTTTTCAAAATATTTATTTAGCATTGTTAATTTAAAACGTTCCCTTTAAAACAATATCTGTTCCAAAAAAGTGCATTCTTATTTTAACATTTCATTTTATCACAGCAGGCTAAAATCGAACGGCAATTCATTTTGTTCTAATCTAACAATAGCGTACACTATCGCTAACCCTCTGTTAGGCGAAGCGTCCTCGCTTCGTCGAAGTATTCAAGGCATCTTGCCTTTTTTAAGAAATAGTTTTATCTATATTAACAACCAAAGCAAGATTATAAAAACACAATAGAAGTTTATCGTGCATCAACATTATTTTCAGTTATTATTGGCTTAATCTTAACCAGAAAACTAAGCAATAAGCCCACCGCAAGAAGTACCGCTGCAAAAAGGAAAGAAAAAAACGATGCCCTTTCCGGATTTGTATCCTTGAAGTAAGCTGCAATTTGGGGACCTACAATACCGGCACATGACCATGCGGTGAGAAGGAGTCCGTATATGTGCGACATGTGCTTGTCTGTAAAAATATCGGCAACGAATGATGGCATGGTTCCAAATCCTCCGCCATAACCTAATAAAACAACGCAAACCAATGCTCCAAATACTATTGGGTTACTCACAAAGTTTAGCAAGACAAACACTATTATTTGCGTTGCAAGAATAAATCTAAAGGTCTGAATCCGACCCATTCTATCTGAAATACTTACCCAGAAGAACCGACCAATGCCATTGAATACTGAGCTTACTGCTATAAGTGTTGCACCGTAAGAAGTAAGCTGCAAAGGTGAATAACTTGTTCCATACAACAAAAACAAATCTTGAATCATCGACGACTGAAAACTTATCAGCATTATTCCGGCTACAATATTTATAAAGAATATAATCCAAATAGCCACAAACTGTTTGCTCAGCAAAAGAAATATATAATCATTCGGTGTTTTGTCTAAGTCTTTTTGTGTGTTTGGGCTAGATTCAGGTTCAACAACAAAATAAGCCGACAACAAACCAAGAATCAAATACACCCCTCCTATTGACAAAAAAGTACAAGTCAAACTATTGGCATACAAATTCAGAAAGAATGGAGCTATGACTTTAGACAAGAGCAAAGCACCCAGTCCAAAACCCATGATTACCATTCCGGTAACCAATCCTTTTTTTTCGGGAAACCATTTTGCAGCAGTTATAACCGGAGTGACATATCCTAAACCCAGTCCGACCCCACCAATAAATCCAAAACCAAAAATAAGAAGAACGCTATTTTGATAATAAAAAGCCAAACCACCGAGCATAAAAGCCACAGACCAGAGACTAACCCCAATTAAGGCTAATTTTTGAGCCCCATATTTTTTCAGATTAGCCCCACCCCAAGCAGCAGAAATACCAAGCATCAATATTGCAATACTAAAAGACCAGGCAACCCTCGTGTTTGACCAAGAATACTGGTCAACAATAAGTTTTTGAAAAAAGCTCCACGCATACACAGAGCCAAGAATGAGCATAAGTATGGTACTCATTGCAGCAATTAACCATCACCTTGTTTGCATTTACTTTATAAAATTCGGGTTGATAAATACCCACAAAGCTATGACTTAAAGCGATATTTTACAAGTAGTAAAATGTTCATATTTTTAAATATTTCGTTAAAGTATGTTCTTCGCCAACGTCAATACATATCTTCTATAAAAACAGAATGAACCTTATATTTTATAAAGATTAGTTTTTTATATTTGAGGCATGAAAAAAATTGCTATTTGTACTACTGAAGAGTGTCAATCTTTAGGAAAAAAAGAGGTGACTATTGAAGGACAACCGATATTAATAATCTATTCAGATGGAAAATACTATGCTATTGATAGTTTATGTCCTCATGCCAAAACTCGTCTAATAAGTGGAAGAATTGAAGATGAAACACTTACTTGTGCTAATCATGGCATTTGTTTCGATTTAAGTGATGGAGCAATTCGCTTGGATAAAATTGATGAAGATTTATTAGAGCAACTTGATGTAGATAATTTACCATTTGGCTCACTCAAAATTTATCCTCTAACTATTGAGAATGGAATGATAATGATTGAAATATAGGGCAGCTACGGTATAAACATTTTAATTATTTTTTTTTAAACAACAATCTTTTATGAAACTTAGCAATTATCAACAGTTTATTTTATTTCTTTTTTCTTTGTTTCTTTTACCATCATGTGGAAATGGCAATAATGCAGCCGGTAATGATAATTCAATTTCTGTAAATAGAGACAGTATAGATAAAAAAGGTAATGAAAGTAGTCAAATCGTTAGTATTCCCCAAAAGGAACCTTTAGTTTTGGAAGTTGTAACACGAAAAAAATTGGCTTAAGTGATTATAATCCGGTAATAATACCCGACAGTCTTTGGAATCAAACACTATTAAAATGGGCAAAAGACCCTTATGGATTGCTTGAAAATGAATCTCTTCCAAAAAAAGTGATATTATATAATGGTGTATTGTTTATAACCGATTATGAAGATGCTATCCTATCAAATCTATACCCATATGATTCTCTTGTGCAGTGGATTGAAGTTCTTGGCAATCCTCATTACAGTAATCTGGATACAAATTTTTGGACTGTTGGAAATATTGGACTCATGTTGCTTCGTAATGATTCAATAAGTGAAGTGTCGCTATGCTGGAGACAACAACGAGCATTGCCAGATGATTTTATTAGTAAATGTACCCATTCTATCTATGAAAATTATAATCTTGATTCAATTGATAATATTCAGTATGAATTTAGTTCCATTATAAGAGGTGCTGGATGGCTTGCAACATCGACTCAAGGAATAAAGATTGTTTCTACCAATAACCAAAATACAACTATTTATAGAAATTATACAAATCAAATATATAAATCTAACATAAAGGATGTTCAGTTTGTGTATGTTGATTATGATAGACGATTTGAAATAATTAAAGAGGCACATGAAGAGTTCAGATATATTTTAAATAGTCTGGAAAATGCAGGGGTGGCAAGTGAAAGTGATGATGTTACGATGGCTTATTTTGAATGTAATTATGAGTTCTCAAAATTTACATCGGCAATTTAAGATTGTCAAACAGTGGATATTCTAATGTGAAACCAATTTACTATATAAGAACTCATGCAGGCCAAATGAAGTGGGAAGGCGAAGATTTATTTGCTACTCAATCTGAATATGATTATTCAACCTATAACTTGTATCAAAATGGAGTAGATTTTACTTCATATTTCAACATCAATATTGATAAAAGATGGTATGACTGGCTAAAAGAACAAAGAGCTTATATGGCATTATATTAAGAATATAAATATTGTTTGGAGTAAGTAAAAAATATTGACTAAAATATGATACCCCACCCCAAGCAGCAGATTGATAAACACCCCCAAAGCAAGTGCTATGATTTAAAGAGATATTTTTACAAGGAGTAAGATGTTCATATTTTTTTTAATATTTCATTAAAGAATGTTCTCGTTGTAACCTCCTTACCATTTGAAAAAATGATTTTATATTCCTTACCTGTCATAGAAGATTTCGAGGCAATATGTTCTATGAAATCTTGAACGGTTTTTATATCATCTCCTGCATTTTTCAACTTTGAACGGAGATGTTTTGCGGCAGTTTTGGCGTCATACAGTGAGCCATTTCTATTAAATTGTGCATTCTTTAATTGTTCAATAGAAGAAATTAACACTTCTATTTTTTCCTTTTCCGACAAAGCTTTTTTCTTTGTTTGTCCCAAAAATACATTTGTAGATAATGTCGCCAAAATCAAGATAAAAAATTTAAGTCTCATATTATTTATTCTTTTTTAAAATTGTGCAAAGAAAACAATTTGTTCTGAATAAAAATAAATTATACTTATTATAAATATAAAAGACTTTGGTACATAATAAGTTTTAATTTTCACCTATCCATCGCCAACGTCAGTGTCTTCACTGACGTTTTATCTATATCAGCGTTTGGCGAAGCGTCCTCGTTTCGTCGAAGTATTCAAGGCCTCTTGCTTGTTTTTAAGTAAATGTTTTTCATGTACTCTGCTAAAGCAAATAATGAATTTAATTATATGTATCCTCCAGCTAAAGCAGGAGGCAATTCATTGAATAGTAATGTTGCTTAAGCGCATTAAAATAAAATTATATAATTCTTGCAGCCCGTTTAGAAAATACCTAGCCGAGGCAGGTAAAAACATGGTGAGGGATATAAATTACATAGTCGGCCATGTAATTTACCGGGTTGAGGATATAATTTACATAGTCAGCCATGTAAATTACCGGGTGGGGGATATAATTTATATGGTCAGCCATATAAATTGCCGCGTTAAGGATATAATTTGTATGGTCAGCCATATAAATTACCGAGCGAGGGATATAATTTACATGGTCAACCATATAAATTGCCGCGTTGAGGATATAAATTATATGGTAAGGGTACTTCGATACATGGTAGGGGTACTTCAAAGTATGGTAAGGTGCTTCAAAACATGGAGCGGCATGTTTTGAAGTGGGTACGATTTGGTGGGAAACTATTCGTTGGTTTCGGTGGCAGGTTTCATTTCGAAATGCCTTTTAAGTTCCCGAGCAATAGACTCAGAACCCACATGCTTTCTTGAAAAATAAGGAGGTCGTCAATCTACAATAAGAATCGAATAATTGACCGAAAATATTTTAATAAATTAGTCATGAATCCACCAATTACCTTTAGGTGGCTTGTTTTTTGAAAAAAAAAGAGAAATCACGTACGTGCTATTTCTTCTTTCCTGCTCTTAGTATCAAAATTTATAAAAAAATAATGATACTAATAGTCTCAAAGAAATTAATCCAAACGTTATGAAAAAACTATTTCTATTTACAGCACTGTTGATATACTGTACTGTAACACAAGCTCAGGATGTGGTAATAAACGAAGTCCAAGCAAGCAATTATAATACTTTTAAGGTGTATTCAACTCTTTATGATTGGATTGAACTGAAAAACACCACCGCGTCAGAGATTAATCTAGGAGGATGGTCATTAACTGCAGGATCGACAACATGGGTTTTTCCTTCATACAAAACTATTGACGCAAATGCTACTTTGCTTGTTCTTGCAATGGGAAACGGTCAAACTCTTTCTGGGTATACATGTGCAAACATAACCCTTTCAACTACAGATGAGGTTGTCGTATTATCGTCACCCCAAGGAGACGAAGTACAAAAAATAGAATATCCATTTCTAAAAAACAATATTTCATATGGAAGAATGGACGATGGCAGTTATTCATATATGAGTATTCCTACTCCTGGTACCGAGAACAATACCTATTCTGCATTTAAATATCTTCAAACAAAACTATCTACCAATATACAATCTGGTTTATACAACTCACCACAAAAAGTAGAGCTTACTGCAACAAGCGAAGGGCAAATATACTATACCTTAGATGGGACAACGCCTTCGTCTAAGTCATTGAAATATAGTGCAGCTATCGATATAGATAAAACTACGGTATTGAAGGCCATCGTTGTTAAGTCTGACCACGAATATAGTGAGGTTGAGTATCGATCATTTATTTTAGGAGCATCGCACTCTCTACCTGTTGTAATTCTTACTTCTGATACTGCAACCAGAAATTACAATAACAAACAAGTAATTGACGGACGGGTCGAATTTAGTTTTATTGAACAAGATGGAACAACTGCAATCAATCAGTATGCTAATTTCGAAGCATCAGGCAATTCTTCAAAAGGACTACCGCCATTAATTGGGAAGGTCAAAGCAAGTAAACTGTATGGCGATAGTGATTTTGACCATAAAATGTATCCTTATAAAGAGTTTAAAGAATTTAAAAGCTTTTTGCTTCGAAATTCTAGTCAAGATTGGAAGAGTACATATTTAAGAGATGGATATGTCTCAACTATTTTAGGCAAAGACAATTTATTTGATATTGCATTTGAGAGTTATCGTCCGGCGGTGTTGTATGTCAACGGTGTTTATCAAGGGATAACCAATATTAGAGAAGATGATGATAATGATTTCGTTAAGTTGAATTTTGGACTTGAAAGTGAAGATTTTTCATACTCTGCAGTAGTTCCTAATTTTTATACTCAAGATTTAAGCATTGATTGGCAACGCGCACAGTTTGACAAAGCAGTAAACTTACACGAATACATAAGTCTTCGTTTGTTGTATACTTATACCGAAGATCAAGACTATCGTACGGTTATGTGGGTAGATTTATCTGGAAAAACACCTTATCAAGCACATTTTAGCATACATGATTTTGATGCAGGTCTAGCTCTTGGATATGGGGCTTCTGTTATCAATGTAAACCCAATGATTTTAGATCGAATTATTCCACAAAATGTTGAAAAATACATTCCTTATCGGAACGAAGCTATTCTATTTATTGCAGCACAGTTGAATCATATCTACAATACCGATCGCACACTTAGTATTTTAGATCAAATGAGAGCTGTCGTGATAGATGAAATACCAGCACATGCTGTAAAAATGAATGAACTTGCAAATGAAACAACCTACAAACTAAGGGATGAAGAAATGCCATATGCAGATGTTGATGCATGGAAAAAAAACATGGACGATTTACGAACGCATGTATCATATCGTATTGATACAAATATTTTTAATAGAATAAAAGATAAGTATAATCTTGATGGAACTATCGACATAACGTATGAAACTTCTGATACCAACAAAGGTCATGTTAGGGTACAAGATATAAAAGTACTTGAACAAAGCTTTACGGGGACTTATTTTAGCAATATGCCCATTAGATTTTCTGCTCAACCAATGCGCGGTTATCGTTTTGTACGTTGGGAAGGCGATGTTTCTAGCACTAACAAAGAAATAACACCATCATTTGCTTCTAATGCAAAAATCAAAGCTGTATTTGAAGCTATAGAAACCTTGCCTAATGGACCAGTTGTAAATGAAATTCAGGCAAAAAACAACAATACTGTTGCTGACGAAGCAGGCGAATTTAACGACTGGATTGAGATATATAATCCAACAAATGTAGCTGTTAATATTGCAGGAATGTACATTTCCGACAATTTTGATAAGCCGCTTAAATGGAAAATACCTGCTACCAATGCATCTAAAACCACTGTGCCAGCCAACGGTTTCCTTTTATTATGGGCAGATACTGATGTAGATCAAGGCGAAAACCATCTTAATTTTAAATTAACCCCATCCGATCAGGTAATTCTTACAAGTGCAGACGGATTGACTCCGATACAATATATTGAATTTAATGATGTGGAAGATGATATCTCATTTGCAGCACAAATTGACGGTTCTACTACTTTTCTAGTTACAGCAAATCCGACTCCTAATGCAACAAATATTATTACTCAAGTTATAAAAACGTATTCTGTTGTATTTGCAGATTTCGACGGAACTGAATTAAAATCTGAAACCGTAGATAATGGAAAAGCTGCAACGGCACCAACCAATCCTATCCGTATAGGATACACATTTACAGGTTGGAATATAAATTTTAGTAACATCACCAAAGATTTGATAGTAACAGCACAATATAAAATCAACAGCTATACTGTTGTATTCCAAGATTTCGACGGAACTGAATTGTTTTCAGAAACGGTAGCGTTTGAAACGAAAGCAACTGCTCCAATAAATCCAATTCGTACAGGATATACATTTACGGGTTGGGATGTAGACTTTAGTAAAATTACGAAAGATCTAATCATTACCGCTCAATATAGCGTCAACAGCTATACTGTTGTATTCCAAGATTTCGACGGAACTGAATTGTTTTCAGAAACGGTAGCGTTTGAAACGAAAGCAACTGCTCCAATAAATCCAATTCGTACAGGATATACATTTACAGGTTGGAATGTAGACTTTAGTAAAATTACGAGAGATTTAATCATTACTGCACAATATAAAATCAACAGCTATACTGTTGTATTCCAAGATTTCGATGGAACTGAATTGTTTTCAGAAACGGTAGCGTTTGAAACAAAAGCAACTGCTCCACTAAATCCAATTCGTACAGGATATACATTTACAGGTTGGAATGTAGATTTTAGTATAATTACGAAAGATTTAATCATTACTGCACAATATAGTATCAACACTTATACTGTTTTATTCCAAGATTTCGACGGTACTGAATTGTTTTCAGAAACAGTAGCGTTTGAAAACGCAGCAACTGCACCAATAAATCCGTCACGTACAGGATATACATTTACAGGTTGGGATGTAGATTTTAGTAAAATTACGAGAGATTTAATCATTACTGCACAATATAAAATCAACAGCTATACTGTTGTATTCCAAGATTTCGACGGAACTGAATTGTTTTCAGAAACAGTAGCATCTGAAACGAAAGCAACTGCTCCACTAAATCCAATTCGTACAGGATATACATTTACAGGTTGGGATGTAGATTTCAGCAAAATTACGAGAGATTTAATCATTACCGCTTAATATAAAATCAACAGCTATACTGTTGTATTCCAAGATTTCGACGGAACTGAATTGTTTTCAGAAACAGTAGCATCTGAAACGAAAGCAACTGCTCCACTAAATCCAATTCGTACAGGATATACATTTACCGGTTGGGATGTAGATTTCAGCAAAATTACGAGAGATTTAATCATTACTGCACAATATAAAATCAACAGCTATACTGTTGTATTCCAAGATTTCGACGGAACTGAATTGTTTTCAGAAACAGTAGCGTTTGAAACGAAAGCAACTGCTCCAATAAATCCGTCACGGACAGGATATACATTTACAGGTTGGGATGTAGATTTCGGCAAAGTGACAAATAATTTGACTGTTGTAGCACAATATAGTCAAAATGGAATAGACAATTATTTTGTCACTTTCGTTGATTGGAACAATGCTATTTTAAAAACAGAGACGGTTGCAAAAGATAATTCAGCTAAAGGTGTTAAAGAACCAGTTCGTACAGGATATACATTTACCGGTTGGGATGTAGATTTCAGCAAAATTACGAAAGATTTAATCGTTACTGCTCAATATAGCATCAACAGTTATTTTGTTGTATTCCAAGATTTCGATGAAACTGAATTACTTACAGAAACGGTAGCATTCGAAACCTCAGCAAATGCACCAATAAATCCGACACGTACAGGTTATACATTTACCGGATGGGATGTAGATTTCAGCAAAATAACGAAAGATTTAACAGTTACTGCACAATATAAAATCAACAGTTATTCTGTTGTATTCCAAGATTTCGATGGAACTGAATTGTTTTCAGAAAAGGTAGCGTTTGAAAAGGCAGCAACTGCACCAAAAGATCCTATTCGTTCAGGATATACTTTTACAGGTTGGGATATAGACTTTAGTAAAATTACGAAAGATTTAACAGTTACTGCACAATATAAAATCAACAGTTATTCTGTTGTATTTCAAGATTTCGACGGAACTGAATTGTTTTCAGAAACGGTAACATTCGAAACCTCAGCAAATGCACCAATAAATCCGTCACGAACAGGATATACATTTACAGATTGGAATGTAGATTTTAGCAAAATTACGAAAGATTTAACAGTTACTGCACAATATAAAATCAACAACTATACTGTTGTATTTCAAGATTCCGATGGAACTGAATTGTTGTCAGAAACGGTAGCATTCGAAACCTCAGCAACTGCACCAATAAATCCAATTCGTACAGGATATACATTTACAGGTTGGGATATAGATTTTAGTAAAATAACGAAAGATTTAACAGTTACTGCACAATATAAAATCAACAGCTATGATGTTGTATTTCAAGATTTCGACGGATCAGAATTACTTACAGAAAAGGTAGCGTTTGAAAACGCAGCTACTGCACCAATAAATCCGTCACGTACAGGATATACATTTACAGGTTGGGATACCGATTTTAGCAATGTAACCAGGAATTTGACTATAACTGCTCAATATTCACACAATACCGAAATTGAAGTAAATGATTTGAATGTCTCAATTCAACTATATCCTAATCCAGCAAGTGAAAATATTACTATTCAGTTTGATAGGGTAATGGCAGAATTTTCGATTCAGTTATTTGATCTAAATAGTAAACTTATTTATAGTCAAAATAATACGAATGTAGCTCAAGATAATTTAAATATTACGAAACTTTCAGATGGGGTGTATTTTGTAAAAGTTATATGCGATGAGGGAATTATAATCAAAAGAGTGGTAAAGTTAAATTAATTTATATAAAAATTTCCTCCCTGAGTTTTACTAGGGGAGGAAATTATTCAATCCCTACAGGATTGTTTGCTATACCAATCATTCCTCTTCTTTTATATCTTTAATATATCTTTTTCTATGTGCATTACATTACACCATACAGATATTAGTTGATTGTAAAAAAAACCACGAAGTAGTTAAATGTGAATGTCCCCGTTTTAAAATACGGGGACAACATTAAATAATTTGGGGTACAAAGCTAAATTGCAAGGGGCTGGAAAATATTTCATACAAAAGGCAAGATGCCTTGAAAAATTGGACGAAGCGAGGAGGCTTACCGAACGAGGAACTTGTGTATGAAGACGAACTATAGCTGCCCTAATAGTAATCTGGATATAGTGCTGCTCTCCTTCTCCATCTTAAGTATAATATTTTAACATAAACAAAACAAACTTCTCTTTTTTTCAATTACTGACGATATTTAAGATTAGTAAATTGATTAAAAAAAATGCAAATTCATATTTTTTTCTCTTTTCTGGGAGCGTTTATAGCCATATTGTTGTTTATAGTGTAGATTTATTCGGTAATTAACTACAACTTAGTAATCTGTTTTATATAATTGTAATTACATAAAAGTTAAAATAATAATTTACAAAAAAAGTGAGTGAAGAAAAATTAGTAATTCAGTGCAAAAAAGCAAAGTCTTCTGCTCAATATGAGGTATATAAAAGCTATGCGCCTCGCTTAAGGGGTGTTTGTAGACGATATATTTCAGACACTGCCGAGGCAGAAGATGTTATTCAGGAAGGCTTTTTAAAAATATTTACACAAATTGAAAAATTTGAGTGGCAAGGCGATGGCTCATTCTTTTATTGGATGAAACGGATAATTATTAATACTGCTTTGAACCATTTAAAGAAAAACAAACAACATCTCTATGATGAATCATTACCGGAAGGTTATGATGAAATATATCAAACCGACGATACTAATTATTTTGACGATGATTATTCAAATACTCTAAAGATGATGTAATTATGGCTCTAGATTCTGTACCCGAACATTTCAAAATTGTGCTGAATATGGCTATCCTTGACGGAATGAAGCACAAGGAAATAAGCGATTTGCTCGGAATTGCAGAAGAAACTTCTCGCTCTCGACTTACCAGAGCAAAGCAATTGTTTAGAACAGCTTTGATTGGACAAACAGAATTGCTTGAAACGGCAAACCATAAACAATAAACAGATTTGCAACTTTTAAATGCGAATATTAAAAACTAGAATTAATGAAAACAAACAGTAAAGACCCTATAGAAAAATTGTTGCTCGATACGTTCGATGAATATAAAATTCCGGAATATCAGAACTCTTGGACAAAAATAAAAACAAAAGTTGCAAAACAGCAATTCTTCAAATTCAACCCACTCCAGTTTAATGTCTTTTATGGTGTTGCTGTAGCTGGAATAATGGCTGCTGCTACTTTGTATTTTGTACTCTCTGAAACTAATACAGCTATTGCAAAAGAAAAAAGCATTATTTCTGACCAAAGAATTGACAACACTTTGGTAGCTGATTCTCTACTGATAGATACCAGTAATAGTGTATTGCACAAATAGAAAACATGAATACAATTGATTGTAAAAAAAATCTACAACAAACTGATAATGCTCTTAAAAACCCTTCCATAAAACAGGACGCAAATCAAATAGAATCTAATGGTGAAATTGATTTGAATAGTAAAACGGCTGAACAGAATTCTGCTTTGAAAGATAGCGTTAGCAGCGGTTCCAATAGAATGACAGATTCTGTACCTACACGTAAAGTAGTAAAACGCGTTGTGGTTGTTGAAGAGTCTTTTGTAAAACAAGATACTGTGGTGAAAAATGTAGTTAAGAAAAGAAGGAAAGATTAATTAAAAAATAATTGAACTTTAAAAATCTTCATCAACTCTTCATTTTAGAATCAGATAATTCTATTTTTGAAAAGCCATAAAAAGAGGTACATAAACCAATTTTTATGGCTTTTTTTCATGGGTTACAGTTAGACAAATTGAAAAATGGTATGTTCAAGTCAAGCCCCTAAAAACTTCAATTTTGCAGCTATTTTACAGATGGTTGGCATTTGTGCATAAGAATAACTAAAATATTGATTAGAAAAATGGCAGGGTACTACTTTTATTTATATTTTCGCCAAAATATAAATTGGATAGAAAGGAGTTTAACACATTGCCGTGAAATAGTGTGTTTTTTTATTCTAATATACCGTTGATAAATTTCTTATGACAAAAAATATTTTGTTTTTTTTTAGTTTCCTTTCCTTCTACATTGCTGGTTCTGCTCAAGAAAACGATACTGCTCAGATAGTAATATATGATACCGTTTATGTTGTAAAAGATACAATTGTAAACACTGTAGAACTGGTAAAATATACTTACAAAGACGTACCACCAACTAATTTTTATTTCGGAGCCGGAATCGCATATTGTTTTACCTCCATAACCTCATCAACATTCGAAAAGAAATTAAACACCTTATCCATTCCTTTGTCACTAAGATTTACACATGGTAATTTCTTTACACAAAGCGGATTTATAAGTAATTCGGCGAAATTTGATACTTATATTACAGACTCAATACTTAAAATAACAAACACTCAAACAACCGCAAAAGAGGTATTTGACACAATTTATAAATATAATAATGGAAATCCTATTATGGTATTTGTAACGAAAGATGTAGTTAAATCTCACACCGATACGAGCTACACAGACACTATAATCACTACCAAACACAAATACTCTTCATTTCAAATTCCACTGTTGATAGGCTATAGCTATACAAAAAAATATGGAAGGGGTAGAAAGAAAAAATCGCTGATTGCTAGTATTTCAACTGGTTTGGGCTATAATTATTTCTATACCGATGCTCAAAATGTTATTGAAAAAGAATTTCCAACACAAAATTCATATTATTTTACCTATATAGTAAATGCCTCAGGAGGATTTCAATTTTACAAGCGATTTGTACTCGAATGTTCCTTTTTTGCTGATTGGACTCTTGGCTCTAATGCATTGGATATAAACCGTAAAGGAATACGCTTGAAATTATTTTACAAAATTTTCTAATAACTTGGGAGCGTTTCTTAGCATTTCATTGTTTTAAAGACAAAATCGAGCGCACGATTCAATTCATTGTTTAACAGAAAATTTTACACGTTATGAAACTGAAAATACAAAACACAATAGCAACATTTCTCATTCTGTTCTGCATGGCAGGTGCGGCAGAAGCTAAAAATATAATAGTCACAAACAGTGCAGATTCTGGTACAGGCTCACTACGAGAGGCTATAGAAACATCTGCCGATGGCGATACTATTCTCTTCAAAGCAGCTTTTACCATTTATTTGGAAACAGAACTCTTTCTAAGCAACAAAGCAATTGTAATTGATGGTTTGGTTGATGGCAAAAAAGTACAACTCGATGGTTCTTACTCTGATGCCGATAATGATACTATTGACGATGATGGCATTTATACCCGTATATTTAAACTGATAGGTGTCGATAAAAAATATGTTACCCTGTCTAACCTTGTTATTCAAAACGGCTGCACACCTATTGTAACTGAGACCGATTCTGTTTATGCTTACGGTTCAGGATTGTATATTGATGATTGGAATGGTGGATATACGACAATTGAAAACTGTATTATTGAAAACAACATTCTTATTTATCGTGAAAATATACTTTCAAAGGCAAAGACAGCTTACATTAAAGGTGCTGGTGTTTTTTCTACACTGGGTGGCGATTTTAGCGATTGTACAATTCGTAACAATAAAATAATTGCATACAACAATAAAACGCTTGTGAGTGCTGGTGCGGGCGGATGCTTTGAAACTAAATGTCATTTCACGAGATGTTTAATAGCTGGAAATCAACTATTAGCATATTCGATTGTAGATAATTCAATATTCACTCAAGGTGGTGGTTTATTTATGGGATATTATGGAGCTGTGATAAATAGTGTGATACTTGGAAATTCTATAAATACAATTGATATAGGCTCCAAAATAATTCTTGTATTGTGCGTGGCGGTGGTATTTCATTATATTATTCTTCAGTTGATAACTCTGATATTATATTGAACAGCATACTTTTTAATGAAAATAATAATAATTTCACTGTTTCAGGTGCTGGTGTATACTGCGATGCCTCTGGAGTGCAAAATTCTTTATTGCTTAATAATACAAATAGTCGTGGTGATATATTTAATAACTCATTCTCAATAGATGGAACATATAATTACAATGCTTTTTCTGATTCTTTAAACTATAACTATCTAATTGATAGATGGAAAAATCCTGTGGAAAATCCAACTACCATTACCTCTACTTGGATAGTTTTATTAAACAACTCGTTTGTCAAATCGCCATCGGCAGGTATTGATAATGCTTGGGGAACAGCAGATGATGATTATGGCGATTTGCGTTTGCGTTCAAATTCAATTGCTATTAATGCTGGCGATTCTGAAATTTCTACTTTCTATAGTTCCCAACCAGACTTCTATAGCAATACAAGATTACTAGAGAATAGAATAGACATTGGAGCTACCGAAACTATTTTTAAAGAAATTATAGCCTTTTCGCTCAAGGGTCAAGTACATGCTGATGCATATGCGCTTACAGGTGCTAAGGTATATGCTTATATTTCTAGCAACCTAAACGTGATTGCAGACAGTTGCTTAGTAAATACTGATGGGGTTTTTGAATTTGATTCTTTAAAACCTGCCAGTTATATTCTCAAAGCTGTTCCCAATGCTCTGGCTGCTAATTATGAGCCTACTTTCTTTGGCGATGAAATAACTGCTAAAAAAGCATTTACAATAGTTGTAAACGATAGTTTTTACGATATAGACATACACATAAAATCGCAAACTACCAATATTGGCAACAATTCCGAACTAAAGCAAACACTTATGTTCCCGACGGTTGCCAACGATCTGGTATCGTTTACTAATTCTGAAATTATAGATAAAATTATAATCTTCAATAACGCAGGAAATGTAGTTGCTACCTATTCCGGCAATCTGAATCAAATCTCTGTCTCGCATTTACCTTCGGGGGTTTACATTGTAAATATTTTTACCAATAGTATTTCCGAAAGACATATTCTAATTAAAAAATAACATTCCAAGGTCGTTCTTATTTGAAGCAATGTGGTTTATAAATCACATTGCTTCTATAAGTGTGTCTATAAATTCAGGGAAATTAGTCTTTAATAAATACTTAAAGCATTAATACCCTCTTTATATAATTGATTCAAATCAAATAATAAAATTCACTTTATAAAATTAAATACAGATGAAAAAAATATTTCTCATACTATATGTTAGTATAATAACCATGCAGCTTTGGGCACAGAAAAGCAATTCCATTTCCAATGTTCAATTTAAAATTAAACTAAAGCAAGAGTCTTTCTCTGCCTTTGCACCAATTACGAAAATAAAAACCACAAACGGCAAAACAAAAAAAATTGAAACAGGATTGGAGTCAATGAATAATCTGAATGAACAATTTCAGGTTGAAAACTTAGAGGCTCTCTTCCTGCAATCAGACAAATTTGCGGCACGACATATAAAACACGGATTGCATTTGTGGTATATGCTTACCATAGATTCTGTTTCGACGGAACAAATACTTCAAATAATTGCTGCGTATAGTACCAACCCAAATGTAGAAATTGCTGAACCGGTTATTTTGAAAAGTCCAATTGAACCAGTTGTAAAATCAAAACTTGTGGGTGGAATGAAACGCTCGGGCGATGAGGGTTTCCCTAACGATGTTTTATTTTCAAAACAATGGGGATTGAAAAATAATCGTTCTGTTGGTGCAGATATAGATGTACAACGAGCATGGGCAATTCAAAAAGGCGACCCATCGGTAATAGTAGCTGTAATAGATGGTGGTGTAGATTATAGGCATCAAGATTTGGCAGCCTCTATGTGGAAAAATGATGCCGAAGCTAAGGGCATAGCAGGTGTAGATGACGATAATAATGGTTTTGTAGATGATATACATGGTTGGAATTTCAAAGATAACAAATCTGAAATTTCACCTGTCGATCATGGTACTCACGTAGCAGGTGTAATTGCTGCGGTAAGCAATAATTCAAAAGGCATTGCAGGAATTGCCGGTGGCGATGGTTCGGAGAATGGTGTGAAAATAATGTCTTGTCAGATTTTTGGAAATGATTTTTTCGACATCCCAGGTGGTTATGAACAGGCCTTTATTTATGCTGCCGATAATGGTGCGGTAATAGCTCTAAATAGCTGGGGCGAAACCAAAGATGGCGAATATGGACAATCGGTACTCGATGCTATTGACTATTTTATTGAAAATGCAGGTTATGATGAGAATAACAATCCGGTTGGACCTATGCAAGGTGGACTTGTTGTATTTGCAGCTGGCAATAATTCTACAGAAAAACCAACTTATCCGGCGTTTTACAAAATACTATTGCGGTAGCGGCATTAGATTCTACCGATAAATTGGCTGATTTCTCAAATTATGGAACGTGGGTTGATATTTCTGCTCCCGGAACAGAAATAATGAGCACCGTTACCAATAACGAGTATGGAAAGATGAGCGGAACATCAATGGCTTGTCCGCAGGTATCGGGAGTTGCTGCTCTTATTGTTTCTCAGTTTAAAAATTCTGGCATTACACCGGATCAAGTTCGCAATCGTATTCAAGGACTTGCCGATGATATTGATGATAAAAACCCTCTGTTTAAGCATAAGCTCGGAGCCGGACGAATAAATGCATTTAAAGCCTTGCATGATGCAGGTACAATTCCGCCTTCTGCAATTACTAATTTACAGGCTATCTCTTCCGAACAGCTATCGGTTACTATTGCATGGACTACTCCTCTATCTCGCATTAGCGATTCAATAAATACCATTTCTCAATATGAGTGTCGCTATTCAAACATGCCTATTACAGCAGATAATTTTGAAAATGCTACTGAATTTGATCTGTTTAAACCATCTAAAAATACGATTTCTGATACTGCAATCATAACTGGTTTACAATCGGACACGGTTTATTATATAGCTATAAAAACCATTGATGCGTTTTCAAATAAATCAACATTGTCAAATATTGCTACAATTCGCACTTCTCGTGCACCCAAAGCTGTATTTTCGCAAACTGAGGTTAATCTATCTATGCAACCCTCTCAAGACAGTTTAATTCATATTACAATTACAAATGCAGGTAAAGACACGCTGACAATAAATCAACATTACCAAAATGAAACAGCAATTTCTGATAAATACTTACAATCTGCCAATTCGCAAACAGCAAATCAACCTGTTATTCTTGTCGTTGATAATAGAGATTCTACAATGTTTAAACTTGTTGAAATGAATCCGTTCAATGGTAAAATCTATAGTAGCCGACAGCTGCCTTTGGGTGAAGACTTGGATTATCCCACAATGGCTATTGCGTACGACGGCAATTTTATTTATATAAATAAATCGAAATTTAGTAAAAAAGGATATATTCTTGTTTTTGACAAACAATTACAACTGCTAGATTCAATTCCAGCACCACATACAATGATTGTAAATGATATTGCGGTGAACAATGGTAAAGTCTATATTCTTGATAATTGGGAACCTTATCTGACCGAATTAGATATTCGCACCAAAACAGTTTCTCAATTAATAAAACATAGAGTAGAATATGGTTGGGGCTAACTGTAGACCAAAAACGAAATAAATTGTATGTTTCTCGTACCGATATGACATCTATTGACCTTCAAACAAAAACAATATCTACAATACCAAACTCAAAATCTTATAATAGTTTGTCGTACTCATCGCCAATGGATTTACTTTATGGTTTAATGTCTGGTTCCGACTCGGTTGCTGCCATTATTCCCAACACAAAGGAGGTGCTCTATACATTTCCGGCTATACAAAATGGATATATTGCCTTGCAACAGTCTAATAGTGTTGCAGAATGGTTACAAGTTAGTAATAGTAAAACAATTATACCTCCAGGACAAACAAGCACATTGGTTTTAAATGTAAACACTCAAAATTTGAATCCCGGATTTTATAATGAACAAATTTTATTAACCAGCAACGATCCGTTTCAACCGGAAATAGCCGTTCCGGTGCAATTGAAAATTGAAAAAGAAGTTGAAAATGGCGTTGCAAGTCTTTCGCTGAATACTGATACTATTACTTTTTATCGTCGCAACGGTATCTTGCCCGATTCAGTATTAGTTACTTTCTACAATACTGGCGATGCAAAACTTGAGATAGGTGGAATGGGCTGTTTAGATTCTACCTTTTCGGTGAGCAATGGCATATTAAATCTTGCAGCAAAGGCTTCGGAGCAGATTTATATAAAACATGAGTCGGCTAACAATACCGATTTCTCAACACATTTAATAGTATGTAGTAACGATTCGAAAAGTAACTATAAAAAGGTTGTAGTAAGAAGTAAAACGGGTAAAAACTATTACATTCTATCGGGAACAATTTTGGGTGATGTTCCTTCAAATACAGTGCTCAATATTTCTGGCGACACTACTTTTACAGCAAATGTTGAAGCAAATGGGCTTGTCTATTTAGAAATTAATCCAGGTCAAAATATAACCATAACTCCACAGAAAGATGGTTATGAATTTTTTCCTCAAAGCATAACTTTCAATAATATTCAAACCGATATTTCTGATATAGATTTTACTGCAACTACCCTAACTTCTGCAAAAGACATATTGATATGTGCAATTTCCATATCTCCCAATCCGGCTAAAGACAAGATAACCGTAAATAGTTCGGAATATCTGTATGGATACGAATTGCTTGATATAAATGGAAAAACACATTTGTTGGAAAAACTGCAAGTAAAAAATCCTACAATAGACATCAGTACATTGGTAGCAGGAACTTATATTTTAAAACTTAGAACCATCAAAGGAATTTCGGAAATAAAGGTTATAAAGGAGTAAATAGGTAATTACTTATTTCAAACGCAAAAAGGCACAAACGAACAGTTTGTGCCTTTTTGTATTACTTTGAAGTGGTCATTCAATTCACAATTTAGAATTTCAATGATAATGTAAATAGATAATTACTTGTAAAGTCAATAGATCCAAAATTACTAGTAGTAACATCTGTTCTTATTTTGTAGAAAATCTTATGATTAACAAGAAATCCAACAGACAAAAACAAGTTCCATGTATTTTGACTATCAAACTCACAAATGAGACGATTGGAATAAATATTTTGATAGTTATAGAAATAACATTTAAGCATATAACCAAAACACCCCGTTTGGTGAAGCATCATCGCTTCGTCAGAGTATTCAAGGCATCTTGCCTGTTTTGAAAATACCGAGCCGAGGCAGGTAAAAACATGGCGAGGGATATAAAATACATAGTCAGCCATATATTTTACCGCGTTGAGGATATAATTTATATGGTCAGCCATGTAATTTACCGGGTGAGGGATATATTTTATATAGTCAACCATATAAATTGCCGCGTTAAGGATATAATTTGTATGGTCAGCCATATAATTTACCGAGCGAGGGATATAATTTACATGGTCAACCATATAAATTGCCGCGTTGAGGATATAAATTATATGGTAAGGGTACTTCGATACATGGTAGGGGTACTTCAAAGTATGGTAGGGGTACTTCAAAACATGGAGCGGCATGTTTTGAAGTGGGTAGATTGGTGTGGGAAACTATTCGTTGGTTTCGGTGGCAGGTTTCATTTCGAAATGCCTTTTAAGTTCCCGAGCAATAGATTCAGAACCAGGAACACCCATTTTCACCGCTCCCTTTGCAGAGTTGTAGATGCTGAGAGAAGCAACGTAAGCATCGCTACCGGCAGCCGTACGGGTATCGCTTATCATTTCTGCCAAAGCAGATATTTCAAACTCTATTTGTTTAAGGTTTTTATACAACTCAACATCTTTTTTCAGTTCCTCAAAATCGGTGTAAGGCGGAACAATACTCGGTTCTTGTTTACCAAACTGAAGACTTTTTTTCAACAAAAGAAAGTCTGCTATCATCAATTTTAGGGATGTTTTTTCTTTCTTTAGGAGTCATTTTAATACCGAAAGAAAATATTTTTTTTATTTCAGCAATATCCGACAGAACTTTATTCACCTCATCGGTAGTGATAGACGCGCTAATTAAATTTGACATGTTTTTTATAGTTTTAAAATGAATAATGAAATTAACCGAATGCCCCACGCAGCTTCCGCCCAAGAAGCGTGTTGAAAAATACAACAAAGGCACGCTTTGGAGTCTATAACAACTAAATTGAGAGTTTATTGTTCTTTGTGAAAAATAAATTTGAGATTTTTTTTTGGGGGGGACTGAGTTATGAGTTTGTTTAAATTCGCAAATATCAAATTTGTATAGATGAGTATCTAATTGACTTTGGTGATTGATTCATAAAAATGACTATTTGCAGACTTCAAATTATCAGAACGGCAGAAGCCGTAATAGATGTCCCAATAGTCCATAATGTTTCAAAAATTGAGTTAATAATTGATTTAATGGTCTTTATTGACATTTTAAAATGTTTCATGATAGACTCCTTTCTAATACTTAGTTGATTCAAAATGAATCGGGTTAAAATTAAAATAATTATTTGAAGGACTATCGAAACAAAACTATTACAGCTCAAACCGTCTGCATAAAGCATCTTTCAATATTGATGGTAGATTTTTAATTTAAATTTAGATGGTTGTTGTTTTGCTTTTCATAATATATACACAATCAAATTAAATCCTTTTTTCAAAAATTTTGTTTGTAAACTAAAAATTATAAGAGGAATTGATTGTAGGTTGGAAATCACTTAATTTTATGATTCGTCATGACCTTTTGTCCACCAGTAATTAAAGGTTTCGTAAATATTTTTTTGCCAAGCCCTAATTTTAGTTTCTACTGATAGTGAAATAACACTGCACTCTTTTTCAATTTCTTTACTTGTAATTGGGTCTAAATATATTCCTGATGATTTTGATGTAATTGTCCCAGGATAAATTAATGCAACTCTTTTTGCATTGTAGTATTCGTGATAGACATACATTTGTCTTAAATCGTCTGGCGATGGATTATACCCGTTTAAATTTTTCCATTTAGTGTCTAGGACTACACAATCAGCTTTTTCTTTATTTACAACAATATCAGGTCTTATTTTGAACGATAACCCGACTGAGGTTTCCAAAAGTATTTTGATGTTTGTGCTGTTATTGTTGTCTGTTTCTCTTTGTGTTTTCTGATACTAATATATACGAACTGTTCCCACAGCTTATTCATATCAAACATTAGTGCCAAAACATTATTTCGTCCTTTACTAACATCTGGGTGGTATTTGAGCAACAATAACTTCGATATATCAATAGCTTTTTTGTATTGTAACGTCTTTCTGATAAAGTCCAACTTGTCAAATGTTGTTTCACTTACTTTAATTTCAGGCATTTCTGGAAAATGCAAAAGCAATGCTCCAATTCGGCTGTGCAATTCAACATTTGTGTTTATCTGTTTTAAAAGTTTAATTGTTTTATAAAGTATCGAGTGCAGAATGTGTTCATAATCATAAGTTGTATAATTAACGTAAAATCGCTCTTGATGAATTATATTTTGTTGTATGTGTTTTCCAAATAGAATATTACCTTTTAAGGCAGTTACGTTTTCCTCTTTTTTTCGATATTTCTTTATAAGTCCGTTATGTAATAGATATTCAATCTCCTTAATGAACAACTCGAAATATAAGTCAAGAATAGAGTTTGACTTTAATTTCAATGAACTATTACTTGGTGAATGAATTTCAAATATTCCAACCGCAAAAAGCATATCAATTAAAATCTCACGCCATCTGTTCTTTTCATTTGAACCTTTTAATGAGTTATCAGCTTTTGGTAATACTTCAATAATGGTCTTACCTATTTGAATTACTCCAACATACTCATTGAAACGAACACCATTATGAATAAGGGAAAAATATGGAACACCGTTTTCCCCATAAAATGATTGCAAAGCATTTAGCCTTGTTGCATCAAAAACAACTCCATCAATTTCTTGATTTAACTTTATGCTTTGATGTTCAAAAACAGTGATATGTTTCCCTTTAGCTGTCATTTCTTCATTAAAGAAAGTAAAGATTTACTAAATATGTCATTTGACATTTTTTCAATGTCTTTAATTTTATAAATCGTTCTTTCAGCGAAGCTTGAGGCGTCATAATCTTCAAAGTCTGCAAAGATATTTTCATCATCTTTTTCAATAGGCTCAAAAAATTCTTTACCAATCACTAAGCCTATTTTACCATAATCACCATAGAAATATTCCTGTAATAATGGAATAATTTTGTTTTGAAAGGCTGATTTAAGGTCATCGAAATTACAAACAGACATAAAATAGCTATGCCCTATCTGATGGTCTTTGTCAAGTAATTTTTCAATTCTTTTATTTATTGTGTTTAATAATAGTGGCAATTCGATATTGTCTAAAAAACCATTTTCTGATTTTAGTTTTCCTTCACTTGCAATTAATGAAGGCTTTGGCGGCATTTCTTCAAAGCTAAAACGCCGTCTTAATGCTGCATCTAAAGCTTCTACACTTCTATCAGCAGTATTCATTGTGCCAATAATATAGAGGTTTGGCGGAACACCAAACCTCTCTTTACTATATGGTAATATAGCTTCCAGTGCTTCGTCATTTCCTAAACGCTTGTCATCTTCGATGAGTGTAATTAATTCTCCAAATATTTGTGAAACATTTCCACGATTTATTTCATCAATAATTAAACGAACCGTTTAGGATTTTTAGTTTTAAAGTCCGATTTGAAAGAGAATTACTAATTCTTTTTATCCAAAACTCGTGACCTAGATTCCTTGCTTGATGTTTTAATTTGTTTTTCTTTTTTAATTGCATTTAATACTGACCAATAAGCAGAAGAATTACTACCTCCAATGACTTCCCGAAACCGGTCGTTAATGTTACTTACATCATCAAGGTTTTTAATGACGGATTGAAGTTTTGTTAGCCTTGCTTTTGATACAGTGTAAGTTCGTGTCCCATCGTGATGTTTTATAATAAAATTACCTTGTTTGGAAATACTTTCAACTAAAACCGTTCCTCCTGATTTGGTTTCTAATTCAACCTTTTGACCATTTAATAATTTTTCTTCGATACTATCTGCAAACTAACTACACAAAAATTGAGAAATCTAAACCTTTTGTTCTTGGGTCTCTTAATTGAGCTTATCCAATGATTTTCTATACACAGAATCCTAAAAATACCATATTCTATTCGATAAATTACAGGGTCGCCTTCCTTTTCTGGCTCAATAGGTTTTATTCCTTCAATGAAGTCTTCATAATTCATACTTTGATGAAAAGTAGTAAAGACAATTTGTCCCTCTTTAATTAGTCTATCAAACTCTTTTTTAATTTCTACTCTAGGCTGCTTTAAATCAAACTCTGGATTTGCAATTGCAACCGATTTATTTATGGTGTTATATGTTTTTCCTGTTCCCGGAGGACCGAAAAGTATTTGATTTAAAGTTGAAGACATATTATTATTTAATTTTAATTCGCTCGAATTATTGATACTGGCTTTTTCATATTCAAATCGAGTGTTGAAAAAAGGAATAAATATTTTTTTATTGGCATCTTCAATTTCATTTTTTGGAATTGAGATGCACGTAGAATTATCATTTGGTGTCCACCATTTCTTTTCATCTTGATATGAACCTTCATTTTCTGCTTCAGAAATAATTTCATAAGAACGTTGTAACCAGCCTTCATCACCAAAATCCTCAAATTCACATTCTTCGGCATCACTTGTTATTTTACCAATAACTTCTAAATGGCTATTCCCTCTGCATAAATAGAAATAATCACCAATTTTCATTTGTTTTGAAAAAGTGTCACCTTGTGTTTGATAAGAAGTTCCTTTAGCTTTTGTTTGACCATGGACAATAACTAAATTATTATCATTAAAGTAATTGAATGCATTTTCACCAATGTCTTTACCACTCATTGAAACTTTAAATACTGTTTCATCTAATTTCAAAGTGATACTTAATATTGAATTTTCGAGTGAATTATCGCCATATACTTTCTTATTGAACAAACCATCATAATAGGAAAAAAATGTATTGAATTTATAAATTCCATTTTCAGAAATGGATTTTATAATATTATGAATCCTTGTAACATTGTTAGATTTAGCACTTTTCCTTTTTATGCTTTTATTTTTCTCTAGAATCTCATTTAGCACAAATCCTTGTACACTAATTGTTACACTAGTTGAAGCAGGGAAAGCGGTTAATCCATTGTTTGAGTGTAATTTAACATTATCAAGCTTGTCACTTGAATTTATAAGAACAATCCTGTCGTTGTAATTGAATGTTGATTTTAGCTCGTCATATTTTTTGTTACCAGAAAGAATATAGTAGCTGACGAAACTCTGTGCTTGAGCATCTTTGATTAACTGCAAAATGTTAACTTGCTGTGGATGAATAAATGGTTGAAAGTTGGCTTTTACCCTTGAAATATGTTCTGGGTAAATTTCGTGAAGTTGTAGAAATTGGTCGTTTGAACAATTTATCTCTTGAATTTGAGCAAATAAAATACTATGTCCTTGATTAATAGTTTTAACCGTTCCTATTAGTAATCTGTCTACACCAATGAAAATAGCATTGTCGTTGATATTTAATTTTCCATAAACATTATTCCACCTGCTTTCCATTGGATCTTCCCATAGAACGGTTCTTTTAGCCGAGTCATATTGTTCAAGTTGGCTTATTCTAGTTAAAAGAGTTTTTAACATTTTATTTTGATTTTAATGTTTTATTTTCATCAATTCTTCAATACATATAACCCCTCGTTCATATAGGTTTGTAACCCAAACCTGGAATTAAAGACCTACTCATAAAACGAAAATCTTTTATTTCAAAAATTTCGGTTGCAAAGCTAAATTAGTGGAGTTTCTATGATTTGTGACCGACCATCATTTTTTCATAGTCATTTTGTCCTTTTTTATATATTCTAAAATTTGCTCAGGACTCATATTTTTTATATCTGTGTTTACTTTAACTCTAATGTCACGCATCATTTTAACACAATCAAATTTTTTGTCAGTTTTCATAATTTATCAAATACCTATTCTCTCTCTGTTAAATCGGAAATCACTAGCTTGTATTCTCCACATAAGATCTCGTCAAAAAGCAACTTAGTATCAATATTGAATTCATCATCAAAATATCCACCAAGTACCGAAGTATCTATATATATCTGTAATTTCTTCATTAATTTTATTTTATCTTCAAAGATATGACTTTTTAGATAAAAACTTTTTGGGAGTAGTTTTTTTTGTTTTGCCCCTTTCATTGGTACTTTGAGAGAAGCATGTATTTGTTTTATGATATGGTGCAAAAGCGAGTGTAGGTTTTAAATGACAGTGAAGACAATGTCGTTGGCGAAAAAGAAAGAAATAGAAATATGCTAAAAATATAAAGATTGATTATTGCTTTCTCTTAATCCTTACTGAATTTTTGATTTAATCTCACCCCTCTTTTCAAACAAAAACACCCCCTTTTATACAACTATACTTTGTAATTTTACCCTATAGGGAAACAAATATATTCGTAAAGAAACATCCTAAATTAATTCAGCTTTCATAGTAAGTATTTGAAGTTTGAGTTTTATGTTCCTTTGAACAGATAAAAACAAAATTACAAACAGATGAAGAAACTTTTACTTATTATTTCGGGATTGATGTGTACCATAGCTGCGTGGACTCAATCGGTTACTATTACAAAACAGGGCGGTTGGTTCGAAACTGCTTTTGTGGAATGGACTCCCGTTGCCAATGCTGATAAATACAATGTATATTACTCGGGAGGAGGCGTTACTAATCAACTTATTGACGAGCCGCTTATTCGTAGCTACGGTAGTTATTTCAGAGCCGATGTTCCCGGAATTACTGCTGGTACATATACCCTCAAAGTTATTCCTGTAGTTGGTGGTGTTGAAAAAACTGCTGCTCAAACTCAAAACATAACCGTAATAGCTCACGACCGCGCTGGTTTTGCTTTCTCAAACAGTCGCATTCCGGGTGCTTATAAAGCAAATGGAACTCCTAAAGATGGTGCGGTGGTTTGATACATAACTCAAAACACAAAAAACACCGTTTCGCTCAACGTTACCGGAGCTTCGGCTAATCCTTGCGTAGGTTTACAAACAATTCTCGACGGATTTAAGAAAGGTCAAGACAGTCGTCCGCTTATTATAAGAATGGTAGGACAAATTTCTGATTTAGACTACCTGATAACGGGCGATTTGGTAATTGAAAACAACAATTCTGCTTCAAGCTATATCACGCTCGAAGGTATTGGCGAAGATGCTACTGCCGATGGTTGGGGAATACGTGTTAAGAATGCTGTAAATGTTGAAATTCGTAACCTAGGAACAATGAATTGCAACAGTTCTGAGGGCGACAATATTGGTCTGCAACAGAATACCCAATATGTCTGGGTGCATAACTGCGATTTTTTCTATGGCGATGCCGGTACCGATGCCGACCAAGCTAAGGGCGATGGCGCGTTAGATTGCAAGAAATCTACCTACGTAACCTTTTCTTACAACCACTTTTGGGATTCGGGCAAATCGAACCTACTGGGCTTGAGCGAAGGAACCACAGTCGGGTGGTTCATAACCTACCACCACAACTGGTACGACCATTCCGACTCGCCACCCGCGTGTCAGCGATTATTCCGCTCATGTTTATAATAATTACTACGATGGTAATGCAAAATACGGCATGGGCTCTACCCTTGGCTCATCTGTTTTTGCTGAAGGAAACTATTTCCCGCAAATTGCAAATATCCCATGCTCACCTCCATGCAAGGTTCTGATGTGTATGATGAAACTACCGGAACCAACGACTATAATGAGATGCCTACATTCTCAAGCGAAAATGGTGGTACAATAAAAGCGTTCAACAACTATATGGAAGGTCAAAAACGATTTGTAAAATATGCCGATAATACCGTTACCAACCCCGACCCAACAAAAGATTTCGATGCTTATGTGGTTGCTGCAAAAAACGATAAAGTCCCGGCTACTGTTGTATCTGCCTATGGAGGCAATAAACACAATAATTTCGATACCGATGTTTCTGTAATGTACCAATACACTGCTCAGAACCCAGCCGATGCGAAAACTACGGTAGAAAAATATGCAGGTAGAATGAACAGTGGCGATTTTAAATGGACATTCAACAATAGCGTCGATGATGCCTCGTATGCGGTAAACCAAGCTTTGAAAACAGCACTTGTTACTTACCAAACAAAATTGGTCTATGTGCAGGGCGAAGGTAAACCCTTGAATCAAGCTCCTATAGTAGCAATAAGTTCGCCCCAATCGGGAACTACATTTACCCTTGACACAACCATAGCCATACAAGCCACTGCAACCGATGCCGATGGTACCGCAAGCAATGTGGTTTTCTATGCAAAACTCACCTCTGCAACATCAGAAACCGAAATATCTACCGACAATAGTTCACCTTATGAAGCAAGCTGGAAACCCACCGCAGCTGGAACATATATAGTTTATGCTAAGGCTACTGATAATGCAGGAAAAACCGCATTGTCTGACCAATCGTACAGTATCGTTATCGACGACCCTTTAGTTAACAATCCGCCAACTATTTCGGTAAGCACCGCACAAAGCAGCTATGCCGAAAATACCGATATCACTGTAACAGCAACTGCAAAAGACGACAAGGCTATTGCAAAAGTAGAATTCTTCAACGGCACTTCACTGCTCAAAACCGTAACCAGCGAACCATATCTTTATACTTTGACATCGGCAGCGAAAGGCAACTACACCATAACGGCAGTTGCAACAGACGATGAAGGCTTGTCGAGCTCTGCTACATGTTCCTTTTCTGTAGATGAGATTACTGCCTCCGATTTGGTTCACAATTTCACACTTTCTGGTACCTCTAGCACTTTCTTCACAATTACCGGAAATCTTTCAACAGCCAAAGGAACCTTTAGCTATGCTGGTTTGAACCTTACTCAGTGTCTTAAGATTGAATCTGCAACTAATATTACCTTTTCAACTGCCAAAGAAGCTACCTTGGTATTGGTATTTAATGAAACCTTTGTAGGAAGAATAAAAATTAATAATACCGACTATACTGCTATAGCTGGAATAGTTACACTTACGCTTCCGGCAGGCAATCATACTATTCTGAAAACAGATTCAGGTAACCTATATTACATGAGTATAACCTACACCAATACAATTCCGAAGGCAGAGCAAACCATTCAACTTTCTGAAGGTTGGAATATGATTTCATTATATGTAAAAGCCGACGATGCTTCGGTTGCAGCAGTTTTTCCTCATGCAACGATAGTAAAAACACAAAACTCGTTTTTTAATGTGGTCAATAAAGCTTACTTAAACTCGTTGCAAACATTAGAACCTGGAGTTGGTTATTTGGTTTACAATACAATAAACGAAACTCTTACCATTACTGGAACAAGTGTTTCAAAACCAGCTCCTCAGCTAGAAACTGGCTGGAATCTAATTGGAATTATGACCAATGCAGCTATACAAAATGTATTTCCAACAGCAACAATCGTTAAAAATTTCAACGGTTTCTACGAATTAGGCAATAGTCAAAGTTTGTTCTCGCAATTCGAAGCCGGAAAAGCATATTTTGTAAAGAAATAAATGAGGATACAATATATTTTTAAGAAGCGTGATGAGTTTTTTTACTCATCACGCTATTTTTTTTTAATTTCTTTAGAACTAAATTACACCTTTTAAGTTGCATTAATGCCTGTGATTAAGGGAGTTAATTTTTTTCAATAATTGATGGCTTTAAAAAAAGGTATAAAATGCTGATTTAAATCAATGGAGTTAAACAAACATTATTCACTATTTTTTTGTAAACTGCAACAATTCAAGAAAACAGAATTACTTATCATAAAAAAAGATAAGAACAAAAATGCTAATTTCTAATTGCTATTAAAGTAAAAACAAAACGATAAGATTTTTACTCTATGCATTATGATTAAAAAAACAAATTATGAAACCAACAATTAACTAACTTAAAATATACCTATGAGGTTTTGGGGAGTTATAAGTATACTGTTTTTATGTCTGAATATTATGGCACAAGATAATTTCAGATGCTACCCCGTGCCTTCTCAAAACCAATTAACAAACAACTACATTGAATGCATTTTCACTGATAGCTATGGCTTTACATGGATTGGAACGTGGAATGGACTGAACCGATATGATGGTTTTGAATTTAAACACTACACTCCAACTATTTCGGAAAAAAGCAAATTTATTGGCAATTGGATTTTCGACCTAAAAGAAGATAATAATAAAAATATTTGGATTGCTACCAATTACGGATTGTTTGTTTACAACAGAAAAATAGATAAAATTGATTATGTAAAATCATTTGGCGGGAGTATTTTTTCAATTGAAATTACTGACAATGGATTAATGTGGGCTGGTACAGATAAAGGTCTTTTACTTTTTAATATTGAAAATAGAACTATTGTCAACGACTTCAAAAAAGCAAATACCGAATTTCCACTTGAAATTGCCGATATAGCAATTGACAAACAAAATAACTTATGGTTAGGAACCAGAAAAAATGGTTTTGTTTGTTTTAATACTTCACGAGAAAAATTTCACTATTTCAACAAAAATAATACTGAAATAAGAATTTCAATACCTACGGTACATTCTGTAGCTTTTGATTTAGACAGTAATTTTTGGATTGGTTCAATGGGTGGTGGTGCATACAAGCTTGATACCGTCAGTGGAAAACTTACAAATTACAAACACAATCCGGACAATAATAAATCTATTGGCAGCAACGATGTGTATTCTATATGTATTGACAGCCTAAACAACGATGTTTGGCTTTCGTGTATAAATGGGTATCTGAATAAGATTACAAAAGATAATGAGATTGTTCGATTTGAATACAACCCACGTAAACCTGAAGATTTCCATACAGTTTCTGTAAGTTACTTACAACCCGATGGTAATGGAAACTATTGGATAGGAACGCACGGGCAAGGGCTTTTTTTATACAATAAAACTACAAACAAAATTACTAGTAATATTCTCACCGTTGGTCTAACCAACAAATCGTTTACCCAAGTTACAGGGTTTGCCGAGATTGATTCTGTTACAATAGCCATAGGTACCGATGGAAACGGTATATGGGAATATAATACCAAAGATGGGTTTGTGAGAAATGTAAAAAAAGGATTTTCAAGTTTAGCAATATTATCATTATTAAAAGACACGCTCACAGGCAATATTTGGGCAACGACTTGGGGTGGTGGTATTATTGAACTAAATAAAAAACTTGAAATCCAAAATATTTTAAGAATGAATACTGAAACTAAACAAGGCCTAACTGCCGACGATAGTAAAAGTTTATTTATTAACAATGAAAAGGTAATAATTTCGACACACGGATTCGGCTATTGTACCTTCAACAAGAAAACAAAATTATTTGAACCTACTAAGAATATGAAAGTTCCGGTATGGAACAACTCTGTAATAAAAGATAAAAGAAATAGAACTTGGTTTGCGTGCTATGGTGGTGTTTATAAATTTGAAAATGATTCCATTACTCACTACTCTAACACTGAAAGCAACGAAAAATTGTCAAGCAATAGCGTATTAGTGGTCTTTGAAGATAATAGAAATGGAATATGGGCACTTACAGAATTAGGTGTTGACTATTATAATGAAACCACACAAACATTTGAACATATATTGTGTCAAGATGATATACATGTAACCTTTAAATCAATAGTTCAAGACGATAATGGACTGTTTTGGATTGGTACAGACAAGGGAATATATAGTTATGATTTTAATCAAAAGAAAATAATCAAAAATATAAACAAACACGATGGTCTTGTTGGCAACAATTGTATACAAAATGCTTTATTTAAAGCTTCTGACGGAACTATTTTTATAGGTTTAGATAATGGATTCTCATTTTTTCATCCAGATAGTTTAATTGAATCTAAAGAAAAACCTGAAATTTTCATTGTAGATTATTTTATTAATAATGTATTACAAATAACCATTCAAGGTACAGAACACCCCAAACACATACAGAGCAGTGATAGTCTGGTATTAGATTATTCGAGAAATACAATCTCTATTAAATTTTCAGGCAATAAAATTGTTATACCCGAAAATATTAGTTACAGATATATGCTCAAAGGTTTTAATGATAATTGGATAAATCTAGATAAAGAAAGAATAATTTCACTTACAAACATTCCACCCGGTAGCTACAAACTCATTATTGAAGGAAGATCAAAATCTGGTTATATCGGCAATAATTTCAATGGTCTGACTATAGTAATAAAACCGCTTTGGTGGCAAAGTTGGTGGTTTTATTCTATTAATGTTATTATACTTATTCTTATTGTTTTATTTATCTTAAAGATTCGTACTTACAGAATTCGTATAGAAAATGAACGCCTTGAAAATTTAATAAAAGAACGTACATCTGAATTATTCTTGGCAAACACAAAATTATCTGAACAAAAAGAAGAGTTAAAAAGCAGTAATGAACATTTATCAGCAAATCAAAAAATAATTCAGTCTAAAAATAAAGAGCTGAACGAAAGTATTCAAACCAAAGACAAGTTAATATCTATTATTGCACATGACCTTAAAAACCCAATGAGTGCAATATTAGGCTTAGCCGAACTATTAAAAAACAAAGCTGAAACTATTGAAAGAGAGAAAATAGAAAGAATATCAACCTCTATTTACAAATCTTCAATATCAATATTAGACCAAATGGTTACCCTGCTCGACTGGGCTCGTTCGCAAACCAACAACATCTATTATTCTCCCGAATGTTTTAATATTAATGATATTATAAAAGATACCGTTTCATTTTTGGAAGAAACAGCAAAAAACAAAGAAATTGAATTAGTAATAAAAAACTATACCCAAGAAAAAGCATATGCAGACCCAAGAATGACTGCTACTGTTATAAGAAATCTAATAAATAATGCAATAAAGTTCACCCCTAAAATGGGCAAAATTACCATCCACAGCATTGTATATTATGATGAGTTACAAATTACAATAACCGACACCGGAATAGGCATTGCTCCTGAAATTGCAGAAACAATTTTTGACAGCGCTACAAATAATACTACTTATGGCACCGAAAACGAAAAAGGTACCGGACTCGGTCTCAAAATATGTAAAGACTTTGTAGAAAAAAATAAAGGTCAGATTTCAGTAACAAGCGTTCTTGATAAAGGCACAAGTTTTACCTTTACCCTTCCTGTTTGTAAACAATGATATATTTCACTCACTTAAGTAATTTTAAATAACTCTTTTTGTTGTTGTTTTTAATAAAAAATGATGTATTCTTGAATTTGAATAAAGTGAAATTTACTTTTTGCTTTAAAATTCTTCAAGAATATTTTATGTAGGTAAAATTAAAAGAAATAACACATGAAATCGCTATTAAATATCTTTGTAATACTGTTTTATTCCTTGCAGTTATTTGGGCAATCAGAACAACAAACAATAGTCGGATTCAGATATGTTCCAAAAGGGACTTTTACCATGAATGTAGTTTCAAACAATAATAATCAAACCACCTCTGAAACCATAGCAATGACCTCGTTTTATATGAGTCAAGAAATTACTAATAAGGAATACAGAGAATTTGTTGAATATGCAAATGCAAACCCCAGTAAATTTCTAACGTATTCGCAGATAAAACGCATTGTTGTTGCCGATTCAATTTCGGGCATAAAGAAAGACTCCATTTATTCGAAACGTACATTTGTTAAATATTCACAAATACTTAATGATTTGATAGACTCTACCATATTGGAACGAGAAGTTGGTAAATATAAAAATTATTTTACCGATACTGCTTATAATAATTATCCGGTTGTGGGGGTTTCGCAAAAGGCAGCTACATACTATTGTGTTTGGCGCACCGAGACCGAAAACAACCTATTAAAACAAGAGGGTAAGCCTAGTATTCCCGAATACAGATTACCAACCGAAGAGGAATGGGCTTATGTGGCTTCGCAGCCTGAAATGAGTAAATCAAATAAAATTGTTTACAACACACTTTCTGCTGTAAAAATTGGCATACTAAATCTCTATGGTTTATATAATTTTTCTTGTAATATTTCAGAATGGACGGCTTCATTCCCAAAAACAAACTGGTCTAAACTCACCGAATCTAAAGAACAAGCTATTGAGACAAGAATAGCCAGAGGCGGTTCATGGAAAACGAATCAAGACATAAACCTCAGTTATGAACTCGATCAGAACACCAAAACAAACTATATTGGTTTTAGATTAGTTCGTGCTTTTCAATAAGCTTTTTATCAAAAAAAAGCTCAATCATTACACAACTGATTTATGCAATGATTGAGACATTTCGTTATTTTGCTTTTATAAAATAAGCTTCGCCAGACTTAAATGAATTAATACTATTGTTTGTAGAATTGGGAATCCAAAAGCCATCGAAACTTTTTATTACTGAACAATTTGTTGCATTGAAATAATCGGAAAATGGGGTTTCTGTTTGGAACGGACAACCGATTAAAATCCAATTTGAAAATGCGGGAATTTGAAAATTTGAAAATGAAATGGGCGTACCTATGATTGATAATGTTCCCCCTGTATTCATATTCACCACATAACCTTCGCCGGGTAGTATTGATTGCAATGAATTGAAATATTCAGGTTGGTTTTTACGCCAAAATGAATCCATGTTTTTTATTTCCAATACATCCAATCCAGCAAACAAAGTTGCTATCGTTGTTGATTGGGGCATTACATTTATCGAAAACAAATTCCAACCTTTTTGTAGAGAGATATTTTGTGTAATCGTTTTTTGAATACAATCGGTCACGGACAAAGATGAACCAAAAGCAATTTGGTCAAAATTTGGCGCACCATCTTCGGTAAGAGATTCTAGAGCAATATCATTAACACCCAGAAGAAAATTAATAGGAATTGCTACTTCGCGCCATACAGTCCAGCTTCCGGTAGGTGGCAGATTTATTGATGCTTGCTGAATACTTCCATTTACATACAAAGCACAGTTTCTGTTAGTAGTACCACCATTAGCATATCGCATATAAATACTATCTACCCCTTTAGCAAATCTCAAAAGTTTAAAATTTAAACCATTACCAATCCCATTTCTTATATTCAGATACGCCTCACCAGCATATCCGGCATGCGTTTTTTCAATCACACCGTCATAAGCACAAGCTTGTTCGGCCTCAAAACCTGCTCGAGCACAAGGCGACAAGCCCGTAGTACCACCCACACAAGTTCCGCAATAATCTAAATAGGCTTCACCATTTACAACACCTTTGCAGTCGACAGTTGCTTTTTGCAGATAGAAATCGTCGGCACAACTAACGCCGGTACCCGAAGCTTGATAATAAAACAACCGAGCAGTTGTAGTACTTGCACCAGTAGTAAAAACTATTTCTTTATTTTGCCAAGTCGTCGTTGAAACAGTTGCAGTAAGCTGACCTGTACCACCAAAATCTTTTACACCAAGCATTGAACTGGGCGTACCAGAAGCTAATTTGCCCCAACCACCAAACACATAGGTAGTATTTGGTTCAACCTCTACCAAACGCTCACTAGAACTAGGACTTTGCGACAATTTCATTCCATAACTACCATTTCTGCTGCAATCATTGGTCACTTGAACATTATTCCAACTGCCCCATTGTAGAAGCTTTCCTGCCTCCATATCCATATTATCGGTAGCATTAAGGTCTTTCTGCCAAACTTTCACATAATCGCACTCATACGTAGTAGGAAATGTAGCACCCGCAGGCGGATTACCAGCCCAACCACCTACCGCAAGATTTATAATTAGAAACATATTCTTGCCTTGCGCAGCCTCGCTCTTACCTGTATATGAAGCCACACGATTTCCATCGAAATAGAAATCCATATAATTGGGTCCCCAATCTACACCGTAGGTATGAAACCCAGCCGATTTATCCACACCGTTATGTTGTCCGCCAAAACTAGCTTCATTTTGCCAATCAGGTCCGTAATGATAGTAATAATGATGATTGGTTCTAGCAGCCGGCACTTCAAGAATATCAATTTCAGGCGGCCATTCGCCACTGGCATTGAGCGTCCAGAATGCAGGCCAAGTACCCAAGGTAGAAGACATCTTAAACCGTCCCTCTACATAACCGTAGGTAAACTCGAACTTGCCCTTGGTATTAACAGCCCCACTGGTATAATCGTAACTCAAATAGCCAAACTGATCATAATATTTATCTGTACCGGCAGGAGCACTCGGATGTCGTTTATCTATGGCTGTGAGCTTAAGCGTTCCACCATTCACCTTTACCTGCTCCTTATCCATATAAGCTCTGTGATTATGTGTATTGCCCCAAGAGTAGTTATACCCCCATTTGGTTTGATCGAGGGTAGTGCCATCAAAACCATCTTCGAATACCAGTTTCCAAGCACCATTGCCCGGTTGAGAATATATATTTGTAGTAAAAAATACCAAACACAAAACCACGGTATAATAAAAAATCTTCATTCTTATATTTTTAAATGTTTTTAATGAAACTAATTTCATTAAATCAAATTCAGCCACGTTACAATTAGTAACTTAAATATAAGAATATTTCTTAATATTAACCCACTTAAATTCAATTCATTTATCTATAATTAATGTTGCAGGGAGTAGTGAATTTTATTTTTATCCTCCAGCTAAAGCAGGAGGCAATTCATTGAATAGGCCAGTTGCTTTAGTCTATTAAAAAAAGAGAAAGGCTTTTATTGCTTACGCATGTGTCTTCACTGACGTTGGCAAAGTTGCTGATATTCTTGAATTAGAACAATATGAATTGCCGTTCGGCTTCAGCCAACGATTTAAAAATAATATTAAAAGCGGCTTTAGCTAAAATTGATTATGATAATTAATAATTGCAAAATCTCTAAATTATAAACTAGAAAAATAAATATTCAGCTACATCAACTACCAATAAGCAAGAACCTGTTAAGCCAACTTAACGGGTTATTGCTTATTGTATTAAATATAAAGAGTAGCTAGTAAATTTTTACTTGTGCTATTTTGCCATTTATTCTTTTAAGTTTATTCCTTTTTGAAATCCAGCAATTCTAATCAAATTAACAAATTCATTTCTATAACCTTCTTTATCTTGTCCTTTGGCATTAAGTGCCAGTTCTAATGCCGACTCAAAAGAAGCTGTTCCTTTATGTTGTGAATCTCTCAACAACATTCCAAACTCAGCTACTGCCGCAGAAAATCTGAAATTATTAGAAGTATTTTCTAATTGTGTCAATTCATTTTTTACAGATTGTTCTATAAGTAAACTTACCTTTTCAGTTGGTTCTTTATATCTCAATTTCATAGTTATAAGATCATTGCTTTGTGTAGCTTCTGCGGTAAGGGCACTTGTTTGATATTTTAATCCTTTTACACTATCTTTTTTATTTACAGGAATAATCTCATAAAGAGCAGTCACGGTATGACCTGCACCCATTTCGCCAGCATCTTTTTTGTCGTTGTCAAAATCTTCGGTATTTAGTAATCTGTTTTCATACCCTATCAGTCTATATTTAGACACAAAGTAAGGATTAAATTCTAACTGAAATTTTACATCTTTTGCTATGGTAAACAGTGTTCCTCCAAATTCGTTTACAAGCACTTTTTTTGCTTCCATCAAATTGTCAATATATGAATAGTTACCGTTTCCTTTATCTGCAATAATTTCCATTTTATCATCTTGGTAATCACCCATACCAAAACCAAGCACCGATATTGCAATACCTTTTTCTCGTTCGGTTTCTATCAATCTTTCCATTTCGGCATTACTAGAAGCACCAACATTAAAATCGCCATCGGTAGCAAGAATGATTCTATTATTTCCACCCTTAATGAAGTTTTCCTCTGCTACTTTGTATGCCAACATGAGTCCTGCGCCACCAGCAGTAGATCCGCCTGCCTGCAATACATCTAGACTGTTTATAATAGCTTCTTTATTATCGCAAGAGGTTGAAGGGAGTACCAAACCGGAACTTCCGGCATAAACAACTATTGCAACCCTGTCTATAGGTCTTAATTGTTTTACTAATAATGTTAATGATGATTTAAGTAATGGTAGTTTTTCCGTTGAATTCATTGAGCCGGAAACATCTAATAAAAAGACAATATTTGAAGCAGGTAATTTATCAATATCAATATTTTTTCCTTGTAAACCAACGTGTAACAGATAGTGAGAAGGATTCCATGGGCAAACCGACAACTCTGTATTAATAGAAAACGGTTTTTCACCCTCCGGTTGTGGATAGTCATAATTAAAATAGTTGATCATCTCTTCTATTCTTACTGCATCTACAGGAGGTAAGCCGCCATTGGTAATATACCTTCTTACATTGCTGTATGCAGCCTTGTCAACATCTATAGAGAAGGTGGATAATGGATTAGAGTGAACTTCAGAGAAGCCATTTTCATGAATTGGGGTGTAGCCTTCGGTATTTGACGGTTCCTGTTGCTCTCTTATATTTGAATTTACCTGGACTCCCGCTGCTTTCCCTTGTAATGCCTGATCTACGCCTAAAACAGAATGAGGGTTTATATATCCCAAATTACATGAAGATATTGATGAGGTAACATCTTCTTTTTTAATTACACCATAACCTATTTTTACAATTTGATCAAGTTCCTTAACATCTTCTTTTAAGATAACATTGATTTTTTTCTGATTTCCTATTTTAATTTTTTGATATAAATAACCTATATAAGAAAACACTAATTCAGAAGCTTCACTTTCTACATTTATTGAATAGTTTCCATCAAAGTCTGATGTAGTTCCATTTGTTGTCCCTACCTCAGTAATACATGCTCCAATTAATGGATCACCAGTTGTGCCATCGATAACAGTACCTGTAATAATAATTGCATTACAATGAAAAGCACTCATGAGTAATGCTGTTAAAACCGAAATAAATAATACTTTTGTTTTCATAATGTGTTTTTTTAGAATTAATAATTAATTTTACTACAGTATGCAGGGGTATTATTAATTCCATAAAAAAAAATAATCTTTTTTCATGTTTTTTTTCAAACAGCAGAATATCTACTGTTTACAAGATGTATTATTTTAATAAAAAATTATCTTTTGCAATTAAAAGAACAAACATTAATAAAATTATCTTCAAACAAAGAATCTTGAAGTTCTTGGTCTCATATATAAGCCATATATGCACTTGGTGTATGGTGTCTGTTTGAAGTATTTAAAAAATCGCTCAGATGCTCAGGATGCAGTTATCGAAATATTTGAGAAATTATCTGTCGATATTGACAAATTTGATATTGATAAAGAATTCAGAACATGGTTATATGTTGTAACCAAAAATTTCTGTCTTATGAAGCTCAGGCACGATGGGAGTGTAAACAGAGCTTTCGAAAAAACATCACTAAATTTTATGGAAAATGATACGTTTGTGCATCCTATAGATGAAATTGAAGAAGATAGCATGAATTTATCTCCAATTTTAGCTGAATGTTTGAAAAGATTAAAAGAACAACAACGTCTTTCTATTGAACTTTTCTATTACAAGAAAATGTGTTACAAAGAAATAGCTACACAACTAACGTTAAGCGAGAAACAAATAAAGACCGATATTCAAAATGGAAAACGAAACTTAAAAATATGTATTGAAGAATCTAGTAAGTCATGAATCAATATATAGCTAACATAGAAAATATTTTCCGTTATTTGAAAAATCTACTTTCAAATAAGGAGCGTCATGCTTTGAGAAAGAAATAAATAAAGATCCATTTCTTAGCGATGCTTTAGATGGCTTTTCAAAAATAGCAACAGATGAACTTCACTCCGATCTTGAACTATTACAAAAACAACTTGATTTAAATATCAGCAAAAAAAGGAGAAGAGCTTTTGTTCCTTATTTAAAAATAGCTGCAGGTATACTTTTTGATTATAGGTATTTCCACATTTATTATTCTTCAAGTTGATTCTCATGTTACAAATGATGAATTTGCTGATAATAAAATCAATAATGACACAATAGAAAAATCTGTTGACACTACTACTCAAAAGGCAACTATTGAAGAACAAATAAAAAAACATACCACCCAAGAAACAAAAAACCTCAAAACAGGTCAAAATACAGAGTATACTCTGAGCAAAGAAAACAAGCTTGCAGCTGAAACTACAGTAAATTTAGATTCAATTAAAAAAGCTGTAATAAATATTGATACTTTTAAAACAATATTACCGACAAATGAAAATTTTCAATTTGTAAAGATTGATAAGTCAAAAAACAAAACAGACATTATAGTAACCGGACAAATTTTTGATGGTACAAACAAAGAACCTTTAATTGGAGCAAATGTAGTAGAGAAAGGTACTACAAATGGGACAACAACAGATTTTGATGGTGAATTCAGTTTACAAGTAAGGAATGACTCAGCAAAACTAGTAATTTCATATATCGGATATTCTCCTCAAATTGTAGCTATTGACAACGATAAATCAATCAGTGTTACTCTCTCCGAAGACTATCGTGAACTTGATGCAGTTGTAAAGATTGGATATGGAATTGTAAAAAAAGAAGATGTAACATCTTCAATTTCTTCGTTGTCCGATAAAAACATAGATTCTAGACCAGTACTTGGTATAGATCAAGCACTTCAAGGGAAAGCAGCAGGTGTACAAGTAAAATCAAATAAAAGCAAAAAAGATACACTTGAACTTGCAAAAAGAATTAATGAAATGGCAGAAGTTAAAAATAATATTTGTCATGTTACCATTTCATACGTAACTCAATACTCTAAACATACAGAACCGGTAAATGGGAAAGAAAAACTAGCTTCATTTATTGCCCAAAATAAGAAGATTAAAATGAAGGATCCTATTAACATAGAAATTTGCATGACAATTGAAGATGGTTCATTTTCAAACATATCGTGTTTAGAAAAACAGAATGAAAATTATTACAATGAGACACTCAGACTCATAAAAGAATATGGTAATTGGAATCCAGCTATTCACGAAGGAAAGAAGATAAAAGAGGAAGTTATTATCATAATTACTTTCGAAAAATAGAAAGCTCAAATCTAATAATATAAGCTGACTATAACTTAAAACAGGCCAGAGGCCTTGAATACTTCGACGAAGCGAGGACGCTTCGCCAAACGGGCTGCAAGGATTATTTAGTAAAACTTCAGTAAAGACACTGAGGTTGGCAAAGTTGCTGATGTTCTTGAAATAGAACAATATGAATTGCCTCCTGCTTTAGCTGGAGGGCATAGATAAAATTAAATTCATTTTTAGCAAAAGAAGCCTCAAACTCCTATGTCCACAATGAAGTGATAAACATTGGGGTTTTCTCTTCGCCTTTCTCAAAACCAAGGTTTTTATAAAAGGGAGTTTCTTTATCATAAGCAATCAAAACTATTCGTAAATAGTCTTTGTATTTGGTCTTTACATAGCTAACTAGATTTTTGCCAATACCTTTTCCTTGAAATTCAGGATTTATTAAAAGATAATGAATGTAGGCGGTCATAATACCGTCGTCTAAAACATTAATAAGACCTACTAGTCTGTTTTCATGCCATGCGGTATAAACCGTTGACGAGTTTTGCATAGCAATAACCAATTTTTCGGGGAAATGACCCGACGACCATTCTACCGAGAGGAATAGGTCTTGTAAATGGGTTGGATTTAAATCTTTTATTTCTTTATAATTGATATTCATTGCTATAAAAATGTATCTATTGTTGAATGTTTTTCTTATAGAGAATTTATAAATATTGCATGGATTTTTCCATCTTTCACTTAGGTTCAAATAAATCCCAATACTCACGTGGTGTTAATATCCTTGTATATTCAAATTCAGTTATTTGGAAATCAAGTATATTTCCTGTGACTAAATAATCAGCGGAACTTACTGCCGCTAATTCTAAAATTTGTTGTCACTTGTATCAGATAAAATTTCAATTTTTCTGTTCGTTTTGTAAAATGTCGATATTTCACGGCCTATTTAATACAATATCTGCTTTTGATTTGAAATTTGAATATCTGGTAAATTTTTCTCTGTTTAAAACATCTATATACTCTGCAAATACTTCATCAGAAAGACAGGTTTTGACTTTTTGGGTAAGTACTAATTCATATAAAATCCTTGTGGGAATAGAATTTGAAATCAGAGCTAACACAATAATATTTGTATCAATAATTAGTTTTTGCATCTCTTACAGCCTTAATTTCAGCATTAATTTCGTCCATTCCCATTTCTGACAATCCATTTTGCTTCGCTATTTCATTACATTCTATTAGTGCTTTTTTTGCATACTCTTTACTGATTATATCTACCAAATCTGTAAATTTAATTTCCTTATTTCCAAAATTGTATTTCTGAAAATCGGTATCACTTATTTTTATCTGTAATGTTTGCATGATTTTCTAATTTTAAATTTCTTTCAAAAACGCTATAATACTTTAATTCTTTCATAAAACCTAAGCATATAGCTTTTTTGCTGACAGAAAAAATGACTTAGTTACTCTTCTGCACAGTTATTCAGACTGTTTTATCCAACACAGCTTTCAGAGTTTCACTATCATTAGTACCTATTTGAATAATCTCATTTTCTGTTAATTTTAGTTCTATTGCAATACTTTTACCGGTATTATATAATACACCGTTAGTAATTTTCTTAATTCCATATCCATGATATATATTAATTCCTATCGAACTTATTGATTCAATTCTTGATATTTCTATTTGTTTTGAGAACAAACCAAATCCATATTTTATTTTCACATGCTCGTCTGTAACAATTACGGTAATTACATAAAACATCAAAACAAGCAGCAATAATATTGCTAAAATAACTAACGTAAGTGAGTTAACTTGATTTGGCTCCCCTGAATTATTCATAGAAGCAAATGCAATAAATACGGTTACAATTATTTGCAATCCAACAATAGCCCATGCTATCTGAGTTTTTTTATATCTTACCATTTCAATTTGATTTTAAATGAGGTATTTCAATCGTTTTTTTTGAAATACCTCATTTACAGCATTGTTTATTCTTTTGTGAATTTTATACTCGTAGCGTTTTTAGCTTCTATTTTCAGTAAATAAACGCCTTTGGTTAATTCAGCAATATCAATTTCATTAACAACTTTAAAAGCATCTTTAACCATCAATTTTCCTGTTAAGTCTAAGATTTCATAACTGCTTCCAATAGAAATATTTTGAGCTTCAATAAATAATTTATCGAATGATGGGTTTGGAAATATTTTAAATTCATTTTGACTATTTCCCTCATCAATTCCTACACCTGTGTTTTTTTCAATGATGAAGTATAACAGACTTGAACCAATTATGTCGTTCCATTCACCGGCAATTCCCAATGATGTAGTTCCAGAAGGCCAGCCTGCCAAGCCGATTGCTGCATAATGCTGTCCTGAACCATAATTATCTGGCTCCATAGCAGCTCCGTTACTTTTTCCGCCCCAATTGTTAAAAAGCTCATTTACAGAAACGCCATTGCCAGTACCACCAGCACCTTGACCAGTCCAGAAATGAGTTCCATTAGCATCATTATTACCATTCCATAACCAAGTACCTTCAGTAGTTTGGTCTGTGGCTCCTATCCACACATACGCTATATCGCCACCATTTTCTATACTTGTGTAAGTAGTATTCACTCCGGCTCTAACAAGTGCATCATTAATAGCAGTTTGTTCGTTCATGTCATTTATCTCAACCAAATAACCATTTCTTTCTACAGCACAAGCAGATGCATCATTCCAAGTTTTCATTTCTTTTATCACTTCATAATTCTTTTCGTTATAAATAAAACTATAAATGTTTGAAGGGTTTGCGCATTGTGAATAAAGTTCAGCCTTACCAAAAAGAAGACTTAATAATACAATAATTGAAAGTTTTGTTTTCATGTGTTTGTTTTTTATTGTTTCTATTTGTTTTAATTACTAGCTAGTACATTCATGAAATAATTATTCAATAGAAGTGAACACCTTACTTACAAGAATGTGTCTTAATAGTTATTAATTTTGAATTCACTATATCAAAATCAAAAATATGCAATTTAAAACAAATGATGTTATAATTTTGAAATAATTTATAAATCTCAAAAATTTATACCAATAAATATATTTGGTTCAAAAAGAAAATAGTTGTTCCATTTACTTTCTTTTTCTTCAAACCCCTGCGGCCCTTTTGTATCTATATGCCAAAAATTGCAATGAATCTGTGGTTCTAAAAACAATCTTTTCTTAAACATAGGTATATGATAGCCAACATGATAGGTAACATAGAGTTTAAACCCATCTATTAGTTTTTTATTATTCTCATCAAAATAGCTCTTCCAAAGTGGCAATATTTCAGCTTGAGCAAATAAGCCTTTCCAAATCAACCGTTGATAAGTAAAACCTATACCTCTTTCTTTAAGTCTTCCCGGATAGAATTCACTTTTGTTCATCAAGAGAGGATCCCACATGGGTATGCCCATTGGTTCAAAAAGCTTCCACGATGCTATCTTTATGGCAATTTTATTTTTAGAGTCAATATTATATCCAATATGAAATTCCCACATGTGAATGTTTTTTTCCTCCGATTCAAAATTACCAAAAGTAAGCCAAGTGGTACTAAATGAGAATTTACGAAAAGGTATTGAGTCATTGTCAATACCTTTTCTACTTTCTTTTTCTTGAATATTCTGACTAATTGCTGTTGAAAATACTATAGTCAAAAAAAGCGTTGTTGCAAAATTTCTAATTTTCATAGCTCTGTATTTTTAAAATTAAACAATAATTTTTTATGTAAAAATACAGAGCTATAGTTCCTTAAAACGTTGACTATAGTTAAGAAATGAAACTATAATGAAACAGTACTATTTTTGTTTATTTAATAATCTTTTGCGAATGCGGCTTAACGATTCAGGTTTAATACCCAAATAACTAGCTATTTGATGTTGAGGAACTCTTTGCATTAAATCAGGTCGGTCTTTAAGCAAGTTCAAGTATCTTTCTTCGGGCGAGGCTATTTTATATTCAGCTAAGGTATCTTGGTATTTACTCATCATTACATCTCCCAAAATACGAGCTAGAGATTCCAGTTGTGGAAACCTATGATACATCTCGGCCTCCAATTCAGGAGAACCGACACTCGCAACGGTATCTTCAACACATTCTAAATAATGCTCAGAGGGCTTATTCTTACCATAACTTGATGAAATAACGACTTGTTCTTCTGTATAGAAATCGGTAGTTTTCTCATCGCCATCTTTATTATAGTAGCATCTTACACAACCCTTTAAAATAAAATAACATTCATTTGAGAGATCACCTTCACTAAGCAATACCGTACCCTTTGAGAAATTTTTTATGAAACCACTCTCTTTTATTGCTAGTAACAGTTCATCGGTAATGGTTATGTATTTGGAAAGATAATTTATCAATATTTCTTCCATAGTTTATTCCTAGTATTCTAATTTAATTTTTAAATCTAATTAACACGTTAAATTAATAATAAAAAATCTTGTAATTTGCCTAAAATAAAATAAGTTGTTCATAATATGATAAAATATAAAATAGCATTTTGCATAACATTCTTTCTAAGCATGGTTGCCACAAGTCAAACCTTACTTCTGCTTACAGAAACCAACGGATGGAATCACAAAACCAAAGAAGCAAGTTTAGAATTATTTACCGCTTTGGCAAATGAAAACCAATACCAACTGCAACATACTGATAGTTCAGAAACAAACATAACCAAAGCAAACTTAAAGAAAGTTGCTATTCTGATATTAGCAAATACGACTGCCAATATTTTCACCCAGAAAGAAGAAAATTTGGTTCAAAATTTTGTAGAAAACGGAGGAGCAATATTTGGTATTCATGCAGCCTCTGATACTGAATATGACTGGCTTTGGTACCAAAATGCCATATCGGCTCATTTCACTACACATGCACCTGATGGTGAAAGAAGCGGTAGAATTATTATTGAAGATAGAAGTCACCCAGCGGTAAAAGTTTTTTCAGATACAAACAATATTACCGAAGAGTGGTATAGCTTTAACCAATCGCCTAGAGACAAAGTAACGGTTCTAGCAAGTGTTGTTGAAAATTCCTATTTATCGTCGCCCGATGAAATGGGGTTGTTTGACAAAAAAATGGCTATGGGCGACCATCCTATTATCTGGCACAAAAAGGTTGGCAAGGGTATTGTCTATTACACCGCGCTTGGGCACAATCCGGACAACTACCTTAAACCTTATTTCAAAAATCACATTTTAGCTTCTCTCAATTGGATTATTGCAGAACAAAATAAATAACTTAACTAATCAATCTCAAACACAAAACATTATGACAAAGTTAATAATCGTATTTTTTCTAATTCTTTGTTCCTTTTCAGGGATAAGTCAGGCAATCTACACTGGCAAAATACAGAATAGCAATATAGAATTACAAATACAAGCCAATGAATCAATGAATATAATGGCAGTATATATTATAAGCACATATAACAATCCAATACTTTTGAGTGGTTCACTTAAGAACGATTCTTTGATTCTCTTTACAAGAAATACAGATTTTTCTATAGATGATACTATTTTCATCTTCTCTGACTATAAAAATAATTACGATAACATTTCTGGAAATTACATGAATGCCGCAACCAAAGAAGCATTTCCTGTAAACTTTCGAAAAATAGGCGATATAGATTCATATCCTGTAAAAGATAAAGTATTTGAAATACTGCAAGCTACATCTAGTAGAGATCACTATTTTAAAATACGATTCTCGCATAACGATTCAATTATTCCTGCAATTAATATTTATGATAAAAAGACCAATGCTTTAATTCAAACCATTGAGGCAGAATTCCTTTATAGAGAGTTTTATAATGTATCGGTAGGCGATTATAACTTCGATGGCATTGAAGATTTCTCAGTATTTGAATCATTCTATGCCGGTGCCAATACTTCAAGTATATATTACTTGCGCAATAAAAAAAAGAACCAATATTCCGAAAGCGGATTTACTGGAACATCACTAGAATTCAATGCTGTATCTAAAACCATTACAGAGCATAACCAATGCTGTGCAGGCAGGTATGTAACAATTACAAACTATATTCTTGAAAACGGCAAAATGGTTTTGATTAATAAATCCTGTATGGAATTTGATGAGGAATTGAACGATTTTAAAGAAGGTCCTTGTAATGATTAAATTACCATTAATGGATAATTGTTTAAAGCTCTTTTTGTAAATATTTTAAAATAAATTATGACAAAGTTAATCATCGTATTTTTTCTAATTCTTTGTTCCTTTTCAGGGATAAGTCAGGCAATCTACACTGGCAAAATACAAAATAGCAATATAGAATTACAAATACTAGCCACAGATACGATGAATGTATTTGCTGTATATCTTTCTAATCTGGATAACACGCCAAGATTATTGAGAGGATCATTAAAAAATGATTCGTTAATTCTCTGTATTATAAATACAGACAGAACGCTTGGAGATACTGTTTTTACATTCACCGACTTTAAAACCAATTACGATAACATAAACGGAAATTACTATGCAGATACAACGATAAAAGCATTGCCAATATATCTGATGAAAAATGGCGATGTAGATTCATATCCGGTAAAAGATAGTGTATTTGAAATACTACAAGCTGAATCGAGTAAAGACCAGTATTTTAAAATACTATTCTCTCATAATCACTCTTTTATACCGGGAATAAACATATATAATAAAAAAAGTAATGCTTTAATTCAAACCATACAGAGTTATTATTATTACAGAGAATTTTTTGTTGTATCGGTAGAAGATTATAATTTCGATAAGGTAGAAGATTTCTCAGTGTTTGAATCGTATTATGCCGGAGCAAACACCTCAAGTATTTATTATTTACGCAATAAAAAAAACAACCAGTATACCGAAAGCGGATTTACCGGAACATCATTGCAATTCGATGCTCGTTCAAAAACAATTACTGAATATAATCAATGTTGTGCAGGAAAATATATTTCTAAAAGTATCTACAAAGTAAAAAAGAACGAAATGGTTTTGATTGAGAAAAATTGTTTTGAATTTGATGAGGAACTAAATAAACATATTGAAGGCGCTTGTCATGATTAATTTATTTTACTGTATATGAATGAAACAATTGAACACCTCCTATTGCATAAATGTAAACCGAGACAAATTTCCTATATAAAAAGCAACCCCGAACAACTCCATAAGCTTTTGGAACTTAGTCTTGATTATCTGCACCCACTCTCCAAAAGAGCAGCCAGCTTACTTTGGAGTTGCATACCTGATGAACATTTTTGCTCGGAAACAGAAATTGACCTTCTGCTTGATATTTTACTCAAAATAAACGAGTCTCACCAAAGAGAAGTATTCAAAATATTGTTTGAACTGCATCTGATTGAAGCACAGCAAGGTATTCTATATGCTCATTGTGTAAACGGTTGGTCGCAAACCCAGCTACAACCTTCTGTAAGATATAATGCACTGAAAATGATGCTCAAAATTGCAAATCAGCACAAAGAACTATTCTCAGAAATAGATATTCTTACCCAAAGTCAGTACCTTGAAACATTCTCAATCAATGCGGCAAAGGCAATTAGGAAAATGGTTGAGAACAATTGTAAGATTATTATATAATATTCACACCTAAATTCATTATATAAGGACTTTTACAATGACTCTATATTTATTCAAAATAAATTTCACTTGAATAATACAAAATCTATCAGCATGAAAAACTAAATGATATATTTGCTTAAAATATTAATAAGTTTTTCATACTGATGCTGAAGAAAGGAAACACAAAAATAAAAACACTATTTTATTCAATTGGTTTGTTACTGCTGTGCATGTCTTGCGGAGAGGTGCCTATAATTGAACCTGCTCAAGAAGTAGAGAGCTTTTATGAGAATTTTGAAGGTAAAAACACCAGCCAATTTCATTTACTGGTTAACGACTCACTTAAGAATTTAAGTTATCCAAGCTTCCTTCCAAATAACATAAACACAGCCCTTAAAAACACCCTCAATCCCGACGATTTTTTAAATAACGGCTATAGAACAGAACTGGCAATGTATAATTGTGCCAAATATAAAACAGTGGTAGCATATTCATTTAGTTTTATGATAGATAGCAACTACGCCGACTATGATTTTAATCTCATTTGCCAATGGCAAGACTTGCCCTATTACAACCAAGGTGAAGCATGGGAACCATACCCACCACTCCGCACCGCCTCTCCCCCGCTAGCTCTTGTTTATGCTGATAGTGTCTTGGATATAAAAATGAACAACGACCCCAATTCAAATAAGAAAACATTCAAAGTAGGTGATTCATACAAAGTAATAAAAGGGGTTTGGTATGAATTTTCAGCTCACGTATATTGGGATGATACCGATGAAGCATATATAGAAATTAAAATAAACGGCAACTATATGACACCTTTTAACGGAACCGACTATAAATTCTACAACAAAAACCTTTATAACAGAGCCGGAAATTATTTCAAATTTGGGCAGTATAGAGGCAAAAACAAACCCGAAGTTGCAACCGTTGTGTATTTCGATAATATCTCAATCCAAAGCATTTATCCTTACGTTTCTAAACCATAAACGAAAATGTCAAAAACATTCTATTTTACAATATGGTTGATAATTGCGAATATCTTATTTATAAATCAGATATTTGCAAACGCGGATTATAAGATTAGTAATAAAACCTCAGCAACAAAAAATCACACCATACAGATTTCATTTGGCAGTTTTAGGAACTCCTATTTTTACCCAATGACAAACCTAGGCTACCAATATGAAATTATAAATAAACACAGGTTTAGAACATCTGCTAATTTAAGATCTTATGGCACTTTATTCTTCTTTACCAAAAGTGCTTACGACATTTCTCAACTTACTGAATTAAACATATTACACAAAAAAAGCAATTCTCTAGGCTTATTTCTAGGCCTTGGCATAGATTGCCGATTGCGACTTGTAAAAGACGAGAGAAGCACCGCCCGGAGTGGTGTTGAGCCAATTATAAGTATAGTTCCTGAGTTTCAAAACGAACATATACTATTTAGAATTCCCTTTCAAACAGCATTCTATTCAAATGGTTTGGCTTTACGCATTATTCCCGAATTTGGCTATAATATAAATAAAGTTTGGCAATTGTATATCAGCTATGGCATGAGCTATTACACTATTTACCAAACTAAAGCAAATGAGTGGCGTAGAGATTCATTCTTGGGGGTTAGAATGCGGTTCTAATTATAGAATAGAATATAAAAATCCTTGTAAATAATAAATTTGCTCCATTAATTCACTGAATTAAAAACAATAATCTACACCAATAATCTTTCATTTCTTCAATTCAATACTATTAATCCGAAGCTATTGTGTTTATTGATTTGGCATAATACTTGTTTTGCAAGTCACAAAAATTCACAATAAGCTTATTTATTCAAAAAATTCGAAATTTCAAGCAGCCTATTTTGTGTTTAGGCGGCAGAACGGTGCGGATTTTAATTCTTTTTTATTAGTAACTTTTAACAAAACCAGAAATGAATAAACTAAAAATTGGATTAATCAACTTGATAATCACTTTCTCCTTAACCGGATATGCACAGTTAAATAACTTTGATTTAGCAAAATACAAACTTCCTGAAATGAAAAGGAAATCTATGGAAACAGATATAAATGCTTATGGTGAAAATTATATCTATGACCGTAAATACTCCATAGCAAACAACCAATTCAAGGATGAATCGAAATACAACAATCTTAATGCAAATTTAAACTTCGATTATTACTCAAATAGCGCAAAATTTCAAAGAGAAGCATATATTAACTTGTATTTTTCAGGTTATTACGATCATGATAAAAGAGATAGTTCAATAGACAGAATAAACTCTAGCTTTACAACTCAACAAAATACTCATCTAATAAACAGAAGATATATTACAAATAGATTATTTTACGAAACAGATTTCTACTTCAACTACAATCTTTACAACAGTCAGTATCATCAAAAAAATTTCTACGATTCAACAGAATCAAATACAGAAAATAATTCTCAAACATTTTATGGAAATATACCTTTGAAAATTGGAATTGGTAGAATAGAACAAGTCCAAGACGCAAGACACGCAGTATATATATTTAAAGAACTTTCGAGAAATGGAAGTGTATCGCCCGATAAAACAGATGAACAAATTATAGAATTTGCTCAATTCATTTCTCAACTAAACAATAAAAGATTTTTCGATTCGCGCTTGAAAAGGATGAAACAAATTGAAAGCATTGATTCATTCTTGAGAGCTAATAATTATGTATTAAACTCTGATGCTAAGTATTTTACAACTCTTGGTGATATTTGGGATTTTGGAGGCAGACCAATAAGAAATTCAGGAACCAGACTATCTGGTGTTTTTCAACCGGGATACTATATTTATGACTATTATAGTAAAGATTTAATAAACGAATATGATAATTATCAAATAAAAAAAAGAAGTTTTGTATTAGATGGTGGAATTGAATTTAAACATGAAAAACCACTTAATCTTTACTGGCAAAATTCTATTGACTTGAACTGTTATGCCGGAATAATAAAAGGAATAAATGAGTTTGATCATTTTTATAATGATATTAAATACAACATTCCCAATTTACGAATAGGTTTTAAACATGCAATAGGTTTTTATCCGAACACCCGAACCGATCTAACTTTTAATTATTCGCTAGAATATATTCAACTATTTGATAAAACAGATATTCAAAACAATATACCAGGAATAGAAGGCAAACGCATTTCAGCTTCGGCAGGTTTAGATTTGAATTATTATATTTCGCCACGATTTAAATTAAACGCAACATTCAGTATAAGAGACTCTTGGTCTGATTCTAATAACTTTGATTTGAGCTACGTGAATATGAATAGTACGCTTTATGATTTATCAACAAACAGTTACAGTAGTAATGAATTTATCAAAAGAAATAATTTTCAAACTCATTATGGGCTGAGTCTTACATACAGTATATTCTAAAAAAAACAATCAATAGAAAATAAGAGTTTGCGTTTTCAAAACTTAACATAAAAAAAGATACGTTTATTTAATTGGAATATGAATTAAGAGTTGAAAATTATTATTTATTATTAAAACGGGCTGAAAGCCCAACTTAATTCAGCCCGATGGCATCGCCTCGGGTAAATTATGAACATTAAAAAGTCGCCCTGAAAGGGCAGTTTAATAATATTTTAAGCTGCCCTTTCAGGACGACTTTTTAAACAAAACTGAGAGCACCTAAGGCCTTGTCATTAGGCTGAACTTAATAGCCCTTCTATGGCGTTTATGTTATTTTACTACCTCCCATTCAAAACATTATAGCCCCCTAAACTTTCATATTAAAGCTCGTATTTCAAAATAGTAAATCCTAAAAATATTCATTTAAAATGTTAATTAGCGTAATATAAAAGTAATTTTTGCGACATAATAGAAAATATTAAATAATAAAGAATTATGGCAAAAGTATTGGAAACTATTAAACCTGGAGTAATTTCAGGAAATGATGTTCAAAAATTATTTGAAATTGCAAAAGCACAGAATTTTGCAATACCTGCAGTAAACGTAGTAGGAACAAACTCAGTAAATGCGGTTCTTGAGGCTGCGGCAAAAGTAAAATCGCCTGTGATTATACAATTCTCTAACGGTGGTGCTGGTTTTTATGCCGGTAAAGGTCTTAAATTAGAAGGACAAGGTGCAGCAATAGCTGGTGCAATAGCTGGTGCTTATCATGTTCATTTTCTTGCTGAAAAATATGGCATTCCGGTAATTCTCCATACCGACCACGCTGCAAAAAAATTGTTACCTTGGATTGACGGACTTCTTGATGCAGGTGAAGCATATTTTAAAACTAATGGTAAACCGTTGTTTAGCTCTCACATGCTCGATTTATCTGAAGAATCTCTTGAAGAAAACATAGAAACATGCAAAAAATATCTTGTTCGAATGAGTAAAATAGGCATGACTCTGGAAATAGAATTAGGTGTAACAGGTGGAGAAGAAGACGGCGTTGACAATAGCAGTGTTGACAATTCACTTTTATATACACAACCTAAAGAAGTTCATTTTGCTTATACTGAACTTAGTAAAGTATCTCCAAATTTCACAATAGCAGCTTCTTTTGGTAATGTACAGGGTGTATATAAGCCGGGTAATGTGAAACTTACTCCAAAAATTCTTAATGATTCTCAAAAATTCATTAATGAAAAAGAAGGAACAAAAGGCTTACCGGTAAATTTTGTATTTCATGGAGGTTCTGGTTCTTCACAAGCAGAAATTCGTGAAGCAATAAGCTATGGCGTTATAAAAATGAACATAGATACAGATACTCAATGGGCTGCTTGGGATGGTATTAGAAAATTTGACATTGCAAATCATGATTATTTGCAGGGACAAATTGGTAATCCTGATGGAGACGATAAGCCTAACAAAAAATATTACGATCCTCGTGTTTGGTTAAGAAAATCTGAAGAGTCAGTAATTACTAGACTTGAGCAAGCATTTACCGACCTTAATGCAGTAAATGTTTTATAGTTTAAAACTTATTATATAAAAAAAATCCAACCTATTTCTTTGGGTTGGATTTTTTTTATATATAACATTATATGTTGGAAAATTCGTTTTTGTATTTACACAATAATTTCTACTTCTTTATATCCGGCTCGTATCAACTTTTTTTATATTATTTTCATAAAAAAATTATTATCTGTTCTAACACATGATAATGTAAAAAGGACAATGTATTCAATTAATTTTAACCTGTAAGAGTTTTAAAATCTGAGCTAAGGTTTTATTGTTTTTATTTAGTACAATCAACTGAATATTATTTGTTATTGCATATTCTTGGACTTTTACACCAAGTTCAAAAGCTATAATTGCTTCAATATTAAATTCTGACTTTAGAAATTCTATTAATTTTTTACCTACTTCGGTTTCGCTATTAAGAAAGTATTTTCTTGAAAAGTACAAGTCTGTTTTAATGTGTCAATAATTGCAAAATAAGGACTACGAGCAAACCGTAATGAAATGTTAGAATTATTCCTTTTATCTTCTATGGCTACAGCTGTAATCATATTTCTTGATTTGAATTATTTAATTTCACAACATCAGTATTTGAACATAAAGGACATATAATGGTTTTCTGATGTACTGTGATATTGAAATTACTACAACATTTACTGCAACAATACCATTCGCCAACAAACATTGTATTACCACCTTCTATTAGAATCTGTCTCGCTTCGGTAAGCGCTTGTGCTATTTTCTGTCGAGCTCTTTCATAAATACGTGTAAGTGTTGGTCTTGAAACATTCATAAGCAATGCTGCATCAGCTTGATTCATATGCTCTTTGTCAAGTAAGCGAATAGATTCAAATTCATCTAAATGCAATATTACCGGATCTGAAATTTCAGAAGCATAGAACCCCATAGGTAAAAAACCTTTTACTCGTGGAGGCATCTGAACATTACAACATCTTCGGGTACGTGGCATGGATTTATACTTTATTTTTATCAAATATAATGAACATACGTTTAATATGCAATTAAAAGACTTATAGATAAATATTATTTATTCAATGTCGTTTAGTTAAACAAATAAAAATTCTTTTGTTTTTTAATTTACTCTTCGACTTCGCTCAGAGTCCGATAAGCTGAGCGGAGTCGAAGCTAGTCTTTATGAACTAAATGACATTGATTATTTATTTATTTATTAAATTAGATAAATACATCATTTCAGTAATAACACCAGAAGGAACCTCTTTTTCATCAACTACTAAAATCTTATAGGTATTTTGCTCCTTCATCTTTTTAGCAATTGCTTCTATTGGTGTTGTTTCAGAAAATATCAATATTGGTTTTAGCTCTATTGACGATATTTCTTGAGTAATATCATTACTCGAATTTATTACATGATCAAAAAGATTTCTAGTATTTAATATTCCTATAGGCTTATTACTTTCATCTAGTACTACCAAAGAATGAATATGCTCATGTTCCAATAAATCTATTGCATTTTGAACAGTATCACTGAGCGATATTGTAAATATACCTTTTCGCATTATATCTCTGGCAACATCGGGAGGGGCTGCACCAAAAATTTTGTCGGTAAATTTTGTATACCATGCTCCGGCTTGAACTTGAATAATATATGCCAAAGAAATAATTAAAGCTATTTCAGAACCATTTTCCTTGAAAACGGTCATTGCAATAGCAAGAGCTATAGATAGATTACGCATAACACTACCATATACTAATGCTATAGCATCGCCACGTTTAAAAAAGTATTTGCCTATAATTGAACTAAGAGCAAAATTTACTGCATACATTATCACGAGTGGAACAATATACTTTAATAATACCGCTGGATTAGAAATTATTACCTCTGCCTTAAGAGCAATTGCAACAAATACTATACTCAATACTCCAAGAGTTGAAATGGGTGGAAATTTAGCTTTCAAATCTTTTTGATATTTTGCCATGCCATACTTTTTTATTAAAAATTGCTGTGTAGCATAACCAAAAACCATTGGTAGAAAGACAACAATAATTATTTGTTGAAAAACTTTTCCTAGAGGAATGTTAATATTTGCACCCAGAAATAGTTGTAAATATAAAGGTGTTAATACAGAACCTAGTATCAATCCTACAATTGTCATTTTTACAGCTGCCGGCATATTACCTTTTGCAAATCCAGTCCATGAAATTGTCATACCCGATGTAGGTAATAAAGCTGTCAATAATAAACCAAGAATAATAAATGGAGAATCAGCAAAAAACAACTTACCAAGAAGAAGACCAAGAAAAGGAATAATTAGAAAATTAATTACTTGAGTTACAATTTGCACTTTCATTCCACCCTTAGCCAATAGTTGCTTGAAGTTTAGATTTACCATCATTGGATATACCATTACAAACGTAAGTGGCAGAATAAGCGGTTTCAATACTTGAGCATCAAAATTTGCCCCATATACAATGCCTAAAATCATAAAAACTGGTATACTCCACACCAACTTCTGTTGTAAAAATTGTAGCGTTTTCATAAAAATAAAATTAAAATTTGAAAATATGTTAATTTGAAAATTAATTCTGATAATTATTATATTTAATATATAAATTAACTTTTACTATTGTATAGATTACTGTATTATTATGATTTTCATTCTATTAAATCTCATTTTAGTAAATGATTTAAGCAATTCATTAATATTATATAAATAAAATCCATGCAAATATAATGAACATATGTTCATTATATTCTTTATTTTTAATTTTTTTTTCAAAAAAAAAATTAATCTTATTATATGAAGATTTCATTTCTCAATAGAAATATAGAACATTGATGATTACTTATTAAACTAAGTTGGGTATCACCCCCATACCCAACTTAGTTTTTTTATGTTTATTAATCTTTGATTTAATTTGTAGCATTTGGAATAATAATCAATGAGAAAAAAACAAAAAAACATTTGGAAAGTTCATTTATATCTTTATATATTTGCCACCGTCAATTATTAACTCTATCATCTTTTATATTTAACTGTATTTTAATACTATAATGCAGATAAAAACAAACTAAGTAAAAATAAAAATCAATAATAATATGAAAAAATCATTTAATCCCCTTATTTTTTTAGCTTCACTAGGAGCAGGTGGTATATCGGTAGCACCATTTACTTATTTTCAGTACATAGTACATAAAGGAGAAGGACTCATAACCAATGCACAATTGCAACAGTTAATTAATTCGAGTTCTGATGCAGTATTTTTTCACTCTGCTTAAAATAATTATGCTTGTATTTGGCACACTTCATTTTGTACTTACATTCAGATTACTTTCACAATATTTTGGATGGAAAAAAACAGGTGCATACAAGGAATTGCTCTACGATCCAAATAAAAACACCGGAATTTTGGCTATGTACACCAGTTTGGCAATGACATTTAACGTTTTTATAGGCGTAATAAGATTTTTTGTTCCTGCACTTTCAACAAATTTTCAAGCACTCATGCTCCCTGCATTATTGGTATGGGCAATATTGTGGTTAGTAACCATGTACACAGAAATAAAACTTTTGAAAATATCATTCGAACGAGATTTTGACATAAACAAAATCTCATTTGGGTGGCTGCTGCAACCTTTTGCATTGGGTATGGTAACCGTTGCTGGTACAGGAATAGCAGCTATGGCAAAACAACCGGATATAGCTCATACAGCAGCATTTATGTCGGTTGTCTCGGGTTCTATGGGGCTGTTTTTACTATTTGTAAAACTCATTACCATTTTCAAAAGTCATTTTAATATGAAAGGCGTACCTGAAAGACAGTTTTTACCAAGTTTCTTGATTGTTGTACCAATTACAACCTTATATGCAATTACAGCTTTTAGATTAGGTCATTATTTTGAACATCAATTTGGTTATCATTTCGATGCTTTTTTCATACTAACTATAATGATTCCTTTTGCTTTTCAAACTTGGTACTTAGGTTTTGGTATGGCAATGCTAAAAAACTACTTCAAAAAAGATTTCTTCAAAAAAGAATATTACATTACCCTTTGGGCATTTATTTGTCCGTTTGTTGGATATTCGGTTTTAGGTAGTTTCTTTTACAAATTATACATGCCCAACATGGTTGTACAGACTGTCATTCTTATATCATTAGGATTAGCAATTACATTTTTCGTATTCGTTGCATATAGATTTTTGAAATATGAGTATGGCACAGAGAAAAAACTTGCTACAGTTTAGTTTTTATAAATTATGATTGGAGTAAAAGAGGCTGTCTAAAATGGGCAGTCTCTTTCTTTACAATCTACCCACATCAACTCATTTTTTAATATTCTCAGAAAACACCGAATTATATTGTTTTACAAAACGGTCAACATCGGTAAAACCTACAGCTGTTGCGGTTTCTGTAACAGAAGTAGCTCCTGAATTGAACATTAATCGGGCTTTCCGTAATCGGTAATTTTCTATAAGCTGCTCGGGGTGCGAATTGAGCACTGCCTTGCATTTACGTATTAGTTGTTTGGCAGACACTCCCATTATTTCAGCCAAAACTTCGGTGTTGAATGCTTTATTGGTGTATCCGGTTTCTATATGTTTCATGACCGACTCAACAAAGGCTTCTTCTGGCAGTACTAATTTTGGCTGTATAAGAGATTGTTGCATCTGCTTGTGAGCATACTCTCGCTGATCTTTTATGGTGCTGTATATTGAAAATATTCGTGCTTTGAGTATGTCTAAATCAAATGGTTTTCTTATGTAGTCTATAGCTCCGGTACGCAGTCAATCAACTCTGATTCTTTTGCTATTTCTGAGGTTACCAAAACTACCGGAATATGCGAGGTTATTGCATTAGCTTTTATTTCTTTACACATCTCAATACCATTTTGCAATGGCATATTTATATCTGACAAAATAATGTCGGGAATAAGTTCTAATGCTTTGCGTTTGCCTTCCAAACCGTCGCTTGCTGAAACTATTGTAAAATAATCGGAGAATACGGCCGAAAGAAATTCGCGCATCTCTGAATTATCTTCTATTACCAACAATATATTTGAACTTATTTCTATTGCATTTTCGGTAAAAGTCTGTGTTTGAGGTAATGTAATTTTATTGCTTGAAACCTCTTCTATCTCTATAGGTTTGGGTAAGGTAATAATAAAACTGGTGCTTTTACCAATTGTACTCTTTACATTAATATAGCCTTGATTTTTTTGAATAAATTCATGACAGATTTTTAGTCCTAGTCCGGTACCTTTTTCATTGTTTGTTCCATAGGTTGAATTAAACTCATCCGGATTGAAAAGTTTCTGAATCTGCTCTTCGCTCATGCCCACTCCGGTATCGGAAATGGTGATTTGTACCTGTAATTCATTTTCGGTAGCCGACAAGGTAATGATCCCATCATCGGGAGTGAATTTTATAGAATTACCTAACAGGTTTCTTACCACCGTACTTATCATTCGGGCATCTATAAAGGCTTTTATGGTTTTTGTAAGTTCTATTTTAATACTTATATTTTTGTTTCGTGCAGTTTCTGCCAATAAAGAAACCACATCGCTAATAATGTCGTTTACGTTTGCCACATCGGGTTTATAGGCAATATTACTGGTTTGTGAGCGAGCCCATTCGAGCAGATTGAGCATCTCCTCTTGCAACTTTGTTGCTGCTACAAATGCTCCGTCTATGAATTTCATTCGTTTAGCATCGTCGTATTTTATATAGTTTTTCTGCAATAAGTCCAACACGCCTACCACAGCACCGAGCGGATTTTTAAGGTCATGGGCTATAATTGACATAAGTCTGTCTTTGGTCTCTAGGGTATGCGAAAGTTCACTGTTCTTATGCTCAATGGTTTTCTGTTTTTCGCTGAGTGTAATATTCTGATTTGCAATTTCATTGTTTGCAGTAAGTAGTTCTCTTGTTCGTTCGCTAACCTTAACTTCGAGCAACTTATTTTGTTCTCTCATATTTCTTGTTCGAATTACTACAATGAAAACCACAAGCCCTATAATAAAAACTACAACAAAAACACGAAACCACCATGTTTGCCACCAAGGTGGTAATATGGTAAATTGCAATTGTTCGCCTACTTCATTCCAATAACCATGACTATTTGCTGCAATTACATGGAAGGTGTATGTTCCTGGAGGCAAGTTGGTATAGGTGGCTTTTTGCTTTAGTAGTCAATGTTGATTTATTGTTAAAGGCGTTTCCTTGCAAACCATCTTCAACCAAGTAATGTTTAAAATAGCCTGTTTTTGGCTCTATACAAACCAAACCTTTATTAGAACTTACCCAATACCTACCGTTTTTATCTTGGGCTATTGCCTTTAAACTTCTGGGCATTAGTTCAAACTGTGAAGACAAATGTTTGAATGTTTGCGTCTTGTAATCAAACTTATCCAGACCCTCTGTACAAACCCATATAGCACTGTCTTTGTCTTCAAATACCATTGAAATAAAGCTTCCGCTTATCGAGGTTGTATCTTGTTTATTATTAAAATACGAAAACAAGCTTCTCCCATCGAACATAAACAAACCAAAACTAGTTGTCATCCAGTAATTTCCGCGAGAATCTTTGATTATATTATTGCTCCAAAACGGAATACTCATATTGAAAGGGAACAATGGAGAAGGATTTTGAGCATTATAGAAACAATCTTTTTTTATGTCGTAAATATTAATTCCATTACCATGAGTAGCAACCCAGAGGTAATCGCCATCTTTCAAAACACCTTTCACGCAGTTAAAATTTATCCAATCTTTTCGTTCATCATTAGGGATAAAGGTTCTAGAAGTACCTGTTTTGGGGTCGAACAAACAGATGCCCCCACCCCAAGTAGCCAACCAAAGCTTACCATCGCCATTGGGTTCTATATAAAGCACGAAATTTGAAGATATTGCCGGATAGGAATAAACCTCAATAGTTTGATTCAGACTATCAAATTTATGCAAACCACCCCATCAGTTCCGATCCACATTATGCCACTTGAGTCTTGATAAAAACAGACAGAACGTTCGTTCTTAAGCGAGAGATTAGGTGCTCCGTTTTTGCCTAAGTACTTGAATTTATTTTTTCTATAATTGAGTATATTCAATCCGCCACTGTGAGTACCTAGAAGCAAATCGCCCTCTGAATTTTCTACAATTGCGCTTACACTATTTGATCGTAAACTGAATTTATCTTCTTCGTTAATTTTATAACTTTTGAAAGTCTCCTTTTCGGCATCATATTTACACAATCCTCCATTTATGGTTCCTACCCAAATTTGCCCTTTTGAATCTTGCAGAAAGCTGCAAATTTCATTTGATCCTAATGTGGTATTATTTCCAAAGGTATTAACAAACTGTTTCACCTCATCGGTTTCTACGTTCAATCGGAGCAATCCTGCTTTTGGTGTTCCTATCCAGAGATATCCTTTATTGTCAAAATCTAAAGTTGCAACACCAAAACTCTTTCCGAGCATCCGTTTTATTACATATTCATCAAAACCATTTTTAAGGGAATCGTATACAAGTAGTGTTTCGGAGTTAAAATTCCCAACCCATATCTTACCATCGGTCGACTGTGCAATGGCTTGACCGTTGATATTGGTAATATCTTTGCCTTTGAGCGATTTTTCATACCAGATGAACGAGTCTGTTGCTTCATCATACCTAGCAATACCAAAAGTAGTTGCTATCCATAAGGTATTACCTCTATCAAGAAATATTCTGCGAATACTATTTTTAGCTACCTTTCGGTTTTTGTCTGCATCCGGGATTATAATTTGCTTGAAATTGTCTTTTTCATGATTGTAAATAGACAAACCATTGAATCTATGTCCTATCCACAACTTTCCATGCCTGTCGAGCTGCATTGAATAAATGCTATTATCGCCCAATGAGGTGCTGTCGTCGGCAATTGTCAGGTAATTTTTACATGTATTACCATCAAACCTATACAATCCGCTGTATGTACCTAACCAAATATATTTTTCATTATCTTCAAGTACACATACTATAAATTTATCATTCATATTATGTGCAGCACCAATATAATCAAACTTCAAACTCTGGGAATGAATAGTAATGATGCAGGATAATAAAAAAAGCAGAATGATTTTAATTTTCATTATTCTCAATTGTTTAAAACACTATGGTTGTGAATAAATCTAAACGTTTAAAAACAACTTCAACAAAAAACACCAAATACCAAAAAAAATAGTATTTAGGTCTTCTCCAGTATCGTGCAACTTAGTGAATATATTATAAAAACATACCAAAAATTGTATTATATAAACCATATCTGTATATGATATAGATTATTAATAAGTATGTTTAGATAGACAAACCTATAATATAAGCACAAATTAAGGGTTGAAAATTGTTAGTAAGATTGAACCCTTTTCAGGGTTCTGTATGGTAAGAAACATATTTTTCACCCCGAGTTTTACTCGGGGCTATTCATATTCAATCCTTTTAGGATTGTAAGAGATAAAAACCACGAAGTGGTTAAATGTGAATAGCCCCGTATGTAATACGGGGTATGAATTGTCAAGAAAAAGAACCCTGGATAGGGTTCAATATTAAAAATCTCTAATTTAAATTCTCATTACAGCCTATTTTTCAGGCATCCAGATTTTATATTTACCCGAGCAGTTCAGGTAACCTAGCATGTAAAGCAATCCGTTATAATATCTATGTACACCTTCGGGCAGATTTGAATCCCAGAGCTCTTGTACATAATCGGCAGATTTTTCATTGTTGGTTCCCAGTATGCCAGTGGCATTCATTGCTACACAGCCAACACTATGACCCCAGGTAAATGAAACTGGAGAGCCGTCCCAGTTATATACGGTTTTGTAATCTTTACCTTGCGAATTGAAGAAGTTAATCCAACGGCTTAGTAGGGTTTCTTGCCAAACTTCATTTCCCCACCAGTGCACGTCTACACCTAGATTCATAGCCACACGCCACGAATCGCCACAGAACTTATCAGAATTTGCATTAAAATCGGTTGCCTGTGGTTTACCCGCAAAGCTCATATACTCAGTAACCAAACCCGAAACCGGATGTACTGCTCTGGGCAAATAAGCTTTGCTGGTATCGGCTACAGCCGTCCAGAAGTCATTGTCTTTATCGGCCCAAACAGCCCACAGTTTGTAGAATGCCGGCAGATGGTATGATGGATCGGTAAAGGTATTGTGCGGCCCTTGGGTTACAAACACTACCTTTTTCTCGGTATGGTTAAACATATTACTCAAACCGTCTTGTATACCTCCATTTCTGGTTTCCAAATGAACCATATCGTGCAATAGCTGGTTAGCTTCTGCCTTATAATTGAATATTCCGGTACTATCGCCCCAACGATGTGAAGCAAAAAACAATGCGGTTACAAAATACTCCTCGCCATCGGGAGCGCTATTCATATCATTCACGGTATGTGTATTGAAATTGCCACTCCATGCAAAATATCCTTTACGGTATCCGGTTTTATTCTGCATATAGGTTTTGGCATATTTCCAGAGTGCGTTGAACTCCTTTTTCTTGTTGAGCTGAACGGCTACCATCATACCATAAGACATGCCTTCGGTGCGAACATCTTGAAAATAGGTGTCTTTTATATATGCCATATCATCGCCCACCGGATAATAGACTCTCTGGGTAGAATCGTTGCCATAAAACAACTGGGTGTAAATCTGCTCTACTCGTGCATCTATCTCTTGCTGGGATTTTCCTATTTCTTTGAATAAATTTCTGTACTCTCCTGTGTAATACGCTCCTTTTGGTTCTTGTTTTTTTGATACCTTTTGACTATTGGCATTAATCACTCCTAATAATAAAAGTAGAAAAATAAGAAAATAATGGTTCATGTGTTCGCTTTAAATGGTTTTGATATATATCTAGTAATGCAAAATATCAGTTGTTTATTTTCGGTGAACTGCATACGCATCTGTGGTTCAGGGTAAAATATATTTATATTACACAGAGATTCACAAAAGAGACACAGAGAACCACCGAGCATGTTTCCCAACTCTTGATTCGTATTATTAATATTTTCCAAATCTATAAAAAGATGTTTATTTACAAATCATTTTTATTTTAATTTCTAATACTGTTTTCAATTTTATTTGATTTACCTAATACAGGGCGAGTCTCCAAGTAACATTACGAATTAAGAAATAAAATTATACCTTTGCAATGTGAACAAAAAAATAATCTATCGTGATACTACTGAACAACACCTATAGCATAGAAAAAACAATAGAAAAAGAATGGGTAGCATGGATGAAGGAGAAATTCATTCCCATAATAAATGACACCGGCTTGTGCAATTGTTTGCTTCTGAAAGTGGAACAAATCTACGACGAGGGCGGAGTAAGTTTTGCATTGCAATATAGCTTTAACAGCAAAACCCAAATGGAGTATTTTAAAGACAAATTTGAATCAAAGCTGAATTTGCTACATAATGCTAAATTCAGGAATAAATTCGAGCTGTTTGTAACCGTTTTGGAGACGGTGTGATTTGGAATTGATAAAGATTTAGTACTTTATTTTTTTCGCTGACTAAAGCCAATAATGAATTTTATTTTATGTATCCTCCAGCTAAAGCAGGAGGCAATTCATTGGGTGGGAATGTGGCTTTAGCCCATTCTAAAAATGAGTAGTGCTTTTATTTTTCGCCAACGTCAATGTCTTCATTGACGTTTTACTAAATAATTCATGCAACCCTAACTCTATATATAGTTCACATAAGAGAGTACCAAGCCGAGGCTGGTAAAAACATAGCGAGGGATAAATTATATGGTCAGCCATATAATTTATCCCTGCTTTTTAATCTGCTTATTAGCTTTTACAAAAATATTTTAATATGTTTGAAGTGAAAAAATAGTGTTATGATAGCTTCTTCCGAATTAAAAGGTGAATTTGAAATTGAGTTGGTAAATAGAATCATTCCAAGGAGTGGCTTTTTTGTGCTTACTGATAATGAATGCGCTGGAGTTTTTCTCGATGGAATTCTTGAGTTGTTTTCTCATTTAGGTTACATCATGAAGCCCGCTTCAGGCATTTGCCTCACCAGTATAATTACCGACGAGGAGGTTGATGAAATTATCAAATACCTACATACCGAATGGATAAATAAAGTTACTTCCTTGGGCTGGGTTTATGATTCTGCGTTTTCTGTTGAGCTGAAAACGCATCCGGCAATTACTCCTTTTGAACGTATTGACACCAATCTGCTCTGTATTCTGAGAGAGTTTGTTTGGTTTATTCCGGTATTATTATTTAGAAACAAACTGGAATTAATGAGAGCGTATGAGTCGGAAAGTTTAAAATTAGATTATGAAATATCGGAATTGATTGCAAGGAAAATTCACAATAGTTACATTAGTTTATCAAAAAACAATATCGACAACAAATTAGAAAATCTTATTTCGTTTAATTTTGTAAAAGAAACGCAATATATTACCAATTGGGAAGCGCTTCCTGATGTGATAAAACGTGTAAACCTCGGATTTGCGCACCAAATGTTTGTAAAGTTTTTATCTATTGGCTATAAAATAGAAAAGACGAACGAGCTTGTGCCTTTACATATATTCACCGACGATGAATTGGAACAGCTATCAAAAATAGAACACGAGCGCTGGAGCTGGCAAAAAAGAATAGATGGGTTTACCTACGCCCCTCATAGAGACGATGCTTTGAAATTGCACCCTTGCCTACTGCCTTATGCTGAAATTTCGGAATACGAAAAGGATAAAGACCGTGTGCTTACCGCCAAGATTCCTTCCATATTACAAATTTTGCAGTTGAGACTTATTAAGCTAAAACCATCTGAGAAGGATAAGCTACCGTATACATTTCAGCCTACAAGTTTAATTGAGAATATTAAGCGTAGTGTACTGAAATGGCATAACGAAATTGCATCAAACAAAAATATTCCTGAAGAAATAGCCAAAGAATTGACCAACACCGGTAGATTTGAACATAAAATAAATCAATTGGTTAGTAGTTTTACTGCCGGTCAACAGTACCAACAAGCATTTATTACCAACCCCCTGGCTATACAATCTATACTACCTCAGAGTTTTGTACTTTTCAAACCGCGCGATATTGTAGGTGGCGATTACTATTTTACCTTTCAGAAAGACGATAAGATTCTCTGTTTCTTGGGCGATTGCCTTGGGCATAGTATTTTAGGTGCATTAGGAACAATGGTTGCCGCAACGTTTCTTGAATTTTACACCAAAAGTCACGACTTCGATATCACTAATGTTGCAAAGTTAATAGCTGATATTGAACTTCATTTTGATACGAAATTTTCAAAAAGCAAATCGGCAAACGGAGCCAACCCTAATGGCATAAAAAGCATTCCACGTGTGGGTGCCGAAAAATATATAGATGCCGAAGCGTATTGCATTGATAAATCCAATAATTGCATGTATGTAGCAGGAAATTTGAAACACGTGTTGGTATTATCGAACAATGAGGTAAAATTTGAATATGTTAAAGTGAGATAAATCTATTGCAACTGAAAATAAAAGAATAAGCCTATCAAAAGGCGATTCAATATACCTTTTCTCTGATGGTTATTATGACCAAATAGGTGGCTTAGAAAACAAACAAGTAAAAAGGAGTGGCTTAATACAATTAATAAAAGAATACTCAAGCAAAGCAATAGATGAACAATTAAATTCCCTATTGTATTACATTGAAAATTATTTACATGACGGCAAAGAAGAACAGTTTGACGACATTACAATATTCGGAAATATATATGATCAAAATATATACATTTAACGAGAGATTGTAACGAGAAGCTGTTATTTAACTGCAAGGCTTACTAATCTTTCACACATCTAACCGAAAAGCCTAAGTTTTTAGGGTAATCAAAAATATTTGCAACCTGTCTTAGTTCACCTACGGTAACGCTTGTTACTTCAAGAGGATTTTTAATAGATGATGTCCACCAGTGTCCTCGCTTTCCAAGATGGTCAAATGCTCCATTGCTAAAGCACCAGCCACCAAATATAGAAGCCCATTTGTCGGGGTTGTTAAGGTTTTCATAGGCATCAGCATTTCGTCCGCCTGAATTGTCAAGCAGGGTAACAAATTCGTTTTTGGTTGGTACGTGCCATCCTGTAGGGCAAAGTTTACCTGTATTCACGGCATACCAATTATATAAAGCTCCATAGGTGTTTTTGTGGGAAATATCATTATTGTACCAGCAATAAGCTCCTTGTTTGTCGGTTTTCCATTGCAATTTTCCAGGAATGTTTTTAATGCTGCTACCATCGTTATAGAGAGTAGCTCTTAGATTTTCAGCCATCCAAGTCTGATTGCCTATTTGCACGATTTTGTATACTTCACCGTCTCTTGGGTCGGTAAAGGTAGCGTGATTTTGTTCTTTATTCTCAGTCTTAATTTCTTGAGGTTTTGATTCGCTCGTTACAACTGCTTCTTTCTTTGGTTTTACGCTTGAATTTTCTTTTGATTCTGTATTATCAATTACTTCTTCCTCAATTTCAGTTTGTGGAGCTACTTGCTTTGTTTTTACAGGTTCTTTTATTTCGCTTACTTTAAGGGTGTCTATTGTATCATTTAATGCCAAATTACTGTCGTTACTAGTATTGAATTTGCTAAATACTAAATAAGAAACACCAAATACGAGTAAGAGCAGAAGTAAAAGTAATGCTCTTTTCTTGAAAACACTTTATCTTCAGGCTTTTCAGGGGTTATTATTGGCTGAATAACTTTTGCCTCTTCTTTTACAGGAGGCGTAAGTGGTTTGCCAATGTAATATTGAATACTATTAAATAAATCTTTAAAATAGCTTTCAGGCTTTCCATTATAGGCATCGAGCCAATGGGTAGAACCTAGAAAATATTCCAAAGATTCTGTTGGGGCAACATCTTCAATCCGGAAAGGAATAATTATCAGATTATGTTTGAATGCTCTTTCTATCTCGTTTTTTACAAAATTTGACGCGTTGGAATGGTGCGAAAATACAATTACCATTATTTTACTATTGGCAATACCCCTAATTATTCCTGCGCCGTAGTCTTCTCCGTGCATTATATCTCGTGGTGCAATCCAACACTTTACATTTTCCTTTTCCAGATAACTACACATTGCTGTTGCTACGTTTTTATCCTGACTAGGGTGACTGATAAATACATCGTGTTGTCTGTCCATGAAATGAAATTGTTAATTTATTTTGTCTTTTAATCTGAAAAGGAAGCATTCTTGAAAATGCGTTTACAAATATATAAAAGAATCAATTAGTTGTACTCAATAGAAAATAAATTTATATTGTAAATCTGGTATGATATGTTAAGTGTTAATCATTCTTTTGCACTTTCCCGACCAATTAATAATATCCAATCTAATTATTTCTGTACGACTGAAAGAATTTTCTGCATATTTCACCCCTTTTTCTTTATCGTTGGGAGAATATTTTTCCAAGAGCAAAACCAGAGCTTGCATTCGCTCTTCCGAGGGGAGTTGCTTATAGGCAAGACATTCTAAAATAATGCTTTCATATTCGGTTGAAAATTTATCGGGCATAACATTTGTTTTACCCACGATGCAAAATGATACTTTGTTGTTTTCTTCTATACATTTTAGTTTTCGTCCTTCAGGTGCACAATGCAGGTAGATAGACTTTACGCCATCCCAGGCATAATTAATAGGCAAACCGTATGCCCCATTATCATTACAACTCATAGACAACACACCATATTCTGCTGTTTTCAACAATTGAAGCGCTGTAGCTTCATCTAGTAAGCGGTCTTGTCGTCTTACATTTGCGTTAGAATAATTCATATTATTTAAATTTTATAAATGATTTGGTTCTTACTGTTTTAGATACATACTTTGAATAATAGAACGTCCGGTACTGGTCTTGAAATATTTAGTTTTTATACTTTCTAAAGAGGAGGTTTCTATTTCATCTTCAAAAATATTAACTAAAAAATCGGACTCTACGATTATTTGAAAATCTAGACCGTCAATATTCTGATATGTATGATGGTTGCCAATTATAAAACATACTCTATCAATAATATCTGCTTCAAAATTCAAATCAGTCAATATTTTTTTTGCAATAATTGGTCCTTCTATTTCTTGATATTTCCCTATTGATGAATGGTATTTTATCTCTGCTTCTTTGATGCCTATATCGTGCAAAACAGCAGCAATTTCAACAGTTAATATTTCTTTTTCTGAAAGTTTTTCTTTGCGTACAATACAATTTGCAAAGCCATAGACTTTAAGTGCGTGATTTATTCTCTTAATATCCGACTCAAAATAATTTATCATACTATCAATAACTTCTGCTATCATTTTTTTTAATGTTTTATTATTATTTCCTAAATATTCTATTATAATATCTCCAAAATCTCTTACCAGAAGGGTATTTTCTTTGTTTATTCATGTTATTGAATATCAAAGCAACTAAAAGTAATATAATTGAACCCGATAGCACAGGTGAAATAACATAAAAATAACCTAAACTCTTAATTTTTTCTGTGCCAATAATTGCAATTAGAGCAGTTGCCCCACCTGGAGGATGTAATGTTTTGGTAAGCTGCATCAATACTATTGAGCCGGCTACTGCCATTGGTGCTGTAAGCCAAATTAAATCTGGTAGCACTCTGCCTACTGTAACTCCAAAAATTGCGGAAATTAGATGTCCTCCTATCAAATTTCTGTTGTGCCAACGGACTGTTTATTGCTCCATAAATAAGTACACTCGATGCTCCAAATGAACCAATTAGAAAAATGTTCTCTAATTTTGAAAATTGTATGCTCTGAATATATGCTATTATTCCAATACCAAAAAACGCTCCTATAAAAGACCAAAAAAAGTCTTTGTAGTTTACAAATGTCTCTTTATAAATTACATATCTTGATACTCTCAAACTTCTTTTTATTTTCTTATAAACCATCAGAATTTTTTTTATTTATTAAATCTATAATACAAACATATCTAACTTTAGGAACAAAGCAAGTTTTCAAGCCTAGTAATTAGTTTAATTATAAATTAAGCACATTAAATGAATCTAGAAAAGTTTAATGTTTTAAAACCTTTATTTTAAAAAAAAACAATCGTTTTATATCAAATCATCAATATAATAAGAGCTCATGCAACAAAAATACGTTATTTTGAAAATATTATCCACATATACTTAAATCTTGTTTTGTAACTTAGCTAGATAATACAAGACAATTATTTCAAGGGTTATTAATAATACATAATCATCTTAAAAAAATGGGAAAGTGCTCAATTTACCGAATTAGCGTCATCGCAATTCTAACATTATCGTTTCTAGTGTCACCATTATTTGGGCAGTATAGGATTTTCACTATTGGAGATTCTACCGTTCAAGACTATAATGAAGGTTATAGTCCGCGGAAGGGTTGGGGACAAATGCTTCCGTTCTTTTTCAATCTAAATCAAATAGATGTTATAAATAAGGCAGTAGGTGGTACCAGTTCAAAAAGCTTTTATAATAGCTTCTGGAATGACATTAAAAATCAATTAAAACAGGGCGACTACGTTTTTATTCAATTTGGAATAAATGATAGAGCTAGTGATGAAGCCCGAAAAGCGCCTTATGATGTGTTTAAAGACTATATAAGATTATATGTAAAAGAAGCAAGAGCCAAGGGAGCTATTCCTGTTTTGGTAAGTACCGTAAGAAGAAATGCTTGGACAGCCGAAGGTTTGCCTTACGACGCGTATCACGAACACCCAGTGGCAATGCGCGAACTTGCAACTGAACTTTCTACACCATTTGTTGACTTAGATAAATTCTGCTATGACCTTTTTGTTGCTCAAGGCGAATTATATGCTACCCGATTTCTAACTATGAACCTTGAAGCAGGCGAATATGCAAACTATAGCACTGGGGCGGCAGATAATGTACACTATCAGCAAATTGGTGCTACCGATATGGCTAGACAAGTTTGTGAAGTAATAAAAAACGGTGGCTTTTCTGATTTTAACGCCATTGCTCCTTTCTTGAAACCTCAGTATCCGGTTACCATTACCGTGAACGATGCCAGTAAAGATAAAACCACCATTCGGTCAACAACCTACCCCGAAGGCATACAGGTTACCTTGAAAACCATTCCCGAAAGTAATGCAAAATTTATAGATTGGACTGCTACTACCGGTACATTGTCTACCAAGCAATTGCACACCTTTACAATGGGCAGCAGTGCTATGAATATTACTGCACGTTATGAAACCACTATAGCTGCAAATATTGTAATTGATAGCGAAGCAAAAACCCTTACAGCACCTGTCGGAAACTATTACCAATGGTATTTTAACAATCAAGAATTAGCAGGAGCTACCTCGTCTGTATTAAAGGTTATGAGCAATGGCACCTACACGGTAAATATTATGGATGCAACAGAAATCTGCTACGCACTTTGACTGTTTGCGTAGCATTTGGTGAAGACGGAGTGCTTCGACGCATACATTTAATTGGCGACTCGACCGTGAGCAATTATGCAGAATCAAAATTTCCTATGGCAGGCTGGGGACAAGTACTGCATTATTTTTTCGACAAAGACATTGAAATTCTTAATCACGCAATAGGTGGTAGAAGTTCTAGAAGTTTCATAGAAGAAGGTAGATGGACAACCGTAAAATCAAGTCTGCAAAAAGGCGATTTCCTACTCATACAGTTTGGACACAACGACCGCGATTTCTCAAAACCTGAACGCTATACCTCTGTAGCCGACTATAAAACCTACCTAAAACAGTATGTTAATGAAGCGCGACTGCTGGGTGGAATTCCAGTATTGGTTTCGCCTATGGTTATGAATGCTTGGAACAATGCTGTAATGCGAAATGTCTTTACCGAATCGGGCAACGACTACCGCGGAGCTATGGCAGAAGTAGCCAAAGAACTTGATGTTCCGTTTGTAGATTTGAATATGAAATCGTGGAATTATTTTAAGAATTTTGACTATGAATATTGCAGTCGGTTTTATTACAACCGCTATTTGGCGGGCGAATATCCAAATTATCCGGACGGAATAAATGACGGAACTCATTTTCAAGAAACAGGTGCAATTGCTATGGCACGGTTTATTGTAGAAGGCTTAGATGAAATTGACAATCCATATACTTGTCCACTAAAAAACTATATTGCTCCACAATATGCAGTTCAGGTAAGTTCAAATATTGCCAATCCGGGCTCAATAACAAAAACAATGACCTACCCGGCAGGATGTCCAGCAACAGTAAAAGTACTGCCTTCTACCGGAAATTCGTTTAAATATTGGGCTATTGACGGTAAAAACACTGCCACAAGCACCATCTACCGATTTACCATGCCGCAAAAACCCGTTGGAGCAACAGCAATTTTCAACAGCAATACCAATCCACAACCCACTATTCAGATAGACGCACCAGCAAACAATACAACCCTCGCCATAGGTTCAAACATTGAAATTAAAGCGACAGCAAGTTCGCCTAATGGTACTATAAATAAAGTGGTTTTTTATGCAGATAATAAAATAATTGCAGAAGACAATACAGCACCATATTCCACAATACTGAATAATGCTATGGAGGGTACATATACCATATTTGCCACAGCTATTGATAATACAGGTGTTTCGGTTGGGTCTCTACCGGTTGTAATAAATGTATCAAATGAAAATGAAATAGAATACGCATTTAAAGTTGAAGCCGAAGCTGCTTGTAGTTTCAAAGGTACAATAGACGCAAATCATACCGGATTTTCTGGTAACGGATTTGTAAACGTAGAAAATGCAATAGGAGCAAATATAGTCTTTAAACTCACCGCCGAAGAAGCTACCACAGTGCAATTCAACATAAGGTATGCAAATGGTACAACGGGCAATAGAAATTCTGCTATTGTAGTAAATAATCAAGTACAAATAACAGAACAAGTATTTGCACCTACCGGAGCTTGGACTAATTGGAAAAATCTACCTATCGACATAAGTCTGCAAGCAGGAACAAACAGCATCGAATTTAGAGCAACATCAGAAAACGGAGGTGCCAATTTCGATGCAATACTTTATAATAGTCCTGTAGCTATTGAATTTGGTTGTGAAGACCCGAAAAAAACACAAGAAATACAATTGCAAAAAGGTTGGAATTTGATTTCGATAAATGTAATGCCTGCCTCAATTATTGTTGATGGTAGAGACGTTGCATGCAACGTCTCTACGGTATTCGCAGGATTAGATGTGCTGGAAATAAAGAGCATGGAAGCTTATTGGAAAAAAGGGAATCTAGATTTTCTAAATTCACTACAAATCATAGAACCCGGTAAAGGCTATTTAGTGAAAATGTACACGGCGGGAACGTTATCGGTTACCGGTACACCCATTTCATTTTCAAATTTTCAAATTACCACATTTTCAAATTGGATTTTAATCGGTTGTCCGTTCCAAACTCCTACTCCGTTTTCCGATTATTTCAATACAAGCAATTGCGAAATAATCAAAAACTTTGAAGGCTTTTGGCAACCCAATAATGTGCTAAATTCAATAAACTCAATAGAACCGGGAAAAGGTTATTTTATTCAAGGAAAATAAAATGAATAAAAATTGAATAATCAAGGTTTTTGCCACAATATGAGTCCAACTAGAGGTTATTCTTATTGGATTCATATTGTTTTTATTATAAAGCAAACTGACTAGCAAAGTCAATCTATACTGCAAATTCTTTACTTCAATTAATATGATGATTTATCATTATTTATCAATTCAATCACTTTATTATTAAAAATCTCGACCCCATTTTGGTTGAGATGGTGTGAATCATAAAAATGTAAAGAATCATTTAGTGTTAGTATCTTATTAAAATTATAGTATTTAGTCTTCTCACCCATTATTTTGTCAAATTCAGAACTATTATTATATCTACAATAGTTTGAAGGTGCAATTGGTGCATAAACCAGTGTGACCGGAATATTCTTTTCTGAAATAAAATCTAAACATTCATTAAATGCTTCTAATTGGTTTTGATTAATATTGAAATTAGTAGCAGGTAATGGTTTAGGACTGTAGAACGATATTTTTTTTTCAACATATCCACCAGAAATATAAGTATCTGCTCCAACAATTAAAGACTCTTTATAATTTTTGTTTAATGAAAATAAATCATGTATTAATCCATAAATAAATGTATTATATACTACAATATGATTTAAAGAAAAAGCCATCAACACACTATTTATATCATTCTTTTCATTTGCAATAATATCTACAGAAGATTCTACCCCATCACTAGAGAATGTATCAGGGTTAACTTCAAAAACAATAGATTTTGGATTCAATTTATGCAAATGTCTTTTTAATAAAACTAATGTCTGAATGGGCGTTTGAGAACTAGATCCTAAATTTAATGTATGAATATTAGATGCGTCAAAAATTCTTGTGTCAAAACCACGGTAAGCATGCGAAGAACCTAAAAAAAGAATATCAACCGAATCGAACTTATTAAGCTCTTTCAATCTTGTATACATGTGTCCGTATGACCCAATTCTATAATTTAAATTAGGTTTAAATGATGACGGCAACAAATTTCCCCAGACAAACAAAAAAATGAGATAATTTAGTATAAAAAAAAACAAAAAAAACAAAAACCTTTTTATGAAATTAAGCATGGTTTAATTTTTAAAATTGAAAATATATAAATGGTGTTTCTTGAGTTGGCATATACATTCCTATTAAAAACAAAATGAATGAATAGAAAGCCCACCTTAATATCCAACTCTTTGAGTTTTTAATATTTTGAACTGCATACTGATGCTCACGTCCTAACCATTCTAAAATGAAAAAGAAAATTAACAAACTGGGAATTGCATAACCTATTTTCCAATGTATAAGATTTAAAGTTTGAACATAACCGGCTTTTTGGGTTAGACCATAAAGCATGTCCTTCACATAACTGTATGCGTGACCAATATTTATGGCTCTGAAAATTATCAATGCAAAAACAACCTGACTAAAAGTAAATAGCATGAGAAATAATTCTTTGAATGAAGGTAAATATTTACCCTGAGCTACAATTTCAATATTTTTTCTATTGTTTTTAGTGAGCAAAAGTGGAATAAAAAAAATTGCATTTATCAATCCCCATACTATATAAGTCCAACTTGCGCCATGCCAAAAACCACTCAAAATAAAAAGTATAAAAACATTTCTAACCTTCATTAAAGCACTACCACGACTACCACCCAATGGAATATAGAGATAATCTCTAAACCAAGTAGAAAGTGAAATATGCCATCGCCTCCAAAACTCTGCAATATCTCTTGAGAAATATGGAAATGCAAAATTTTTCATTAGGTCGAAACCAAATAAACGAGAAGTGCCAATTGCAATATCTGAATAGCCGGAGAAATCACCATAAATTTGAATCGCAAAAAACAACGCTCCTAAAACTAATGTACTGCCTGTATAATTGGCAGAGTTATTAAAAATAAGATTTGCATATTCGGCACAATTATCGGCAATAACAATTTTTTTGAACAAGCCCCAAAGTATCTGCCGCATACCATCAATAGCTTTTGAATAATCGAAAGTTCGTTTTTTATAAAACTGTGGCAACAAATTGGTAGCTCGCTCTATTGGACCAGCAACCAACTGAGGAAAAAAACTTACAAAAGCAGAAAAAGCAATAAAATCTTTTGTGGGTTCTAGTTTCCGTTTATATACATCTATACTGTAACTTAATGTTTGAAAAGTATAAAAACTTATACCTACCGGTAAAATAATATTCAAAGTACCGATTTTAATATCTGAACCAAAAAAAGAAAAAGCAGTAATGAAATTTTCTAGAAAAAAATTATAATATTTAAACAATCCAAGAAAACCCAAGTTTATAATAATGCTTGTCCATAAAAGCAACTTTCTTATCGACTGTTTTTCATATTTTAAAGCCCTACTCCAATTAAATAATCAACCAAAGTGCTGAATAAAATAAGAGATAAAAATCGCCAATCCCACCAACCATAAAACACATAACTTGCAGCTACTATAAGAAAGTTTTGTAGTTTCAAGCTTTTGTTTGTTACAAACCAATATAGAATAAATACAATTGGTAAAAATACAGCAAAGTCTATTGAGTTAAAGAACATATTTCCTGTTAAATTTTTAAAATTACTAATTCACCATCAAATTACTACTATATAATAATGCCACTAAAAAAGACACTTAGACAGCAAGCAGGGATGGAGTTGCCTTAATTATATATTTTATAAACTCCTTCAATTCTCGTTATGGCTCTACCGCCAAACCAAACCCTTAGTGTGTTATTAGCATCTTTCTTTTTTTGCAGTTTTACAATATTAAAATTGTCTCTCGTTCCATTTTGTTCAATGGACAAAGACTCAGTATTCCACAAGTCATTTTTTATGAGATAATAGCCAAATGCCGAATTTCCTGAACCCGTTGCTGGGTCTTCAATATATCCAAAAGTAGGTGCAAAAACTCTTGTTCTGAAATCATTACCCTTATCGCTTACGGAGGCTGTAAACACCTCAATAATATCAACACCCAGACTAAAACAAAAATCTTTTAATTCATCAAGTTCAGGTTTTATGCTTAAAATGGAATCTAAATCTTTTATAGGAACAATTAAGGTTGTGAGTCCTGCATTTACAATAGAGATAGGAAGGTTTGGGTTTATACCAGATTTGTCAATTTTGAATTTCTCAGACAGAACTTGAGAATCTATCTTTGAAGCTGTAAATACTGGAATTGGAGACATGATAAAAACAGAATTATCTGATTCTATTCTATTATCTACACTCAAAGCACCCTTGTTGGTATTAATGGTAAATACAGGAATTTTTACAAGCGAATGATTAGTTTTAATAATGTCATACATGATAGCAATTGTTGCATGACCGCAAAAATCCACTTCCCTTTCCGACGAGAAATATCTTAAATCAAATTCTGTTTCACCAATTTGAGCAACATAGCCAACCTCATTTACAAAACCTTTAAGTTCCTTTGCTATTTGCAGCATTTCTGTTTCCGAAATATCATGTAAACTATCCAGAAGTATATAACCAGCCGGATTTCCATCCGATTTTTCGGTAGCAAAAGCATCAATCTTTTTAAATCTATATTCTTTCATGCTTTGTTGGTGTGGTGTTATTTGTTTTCAATTAAGGAAAAAATAAAGTTTGTGTCAAATATATATTCAAAAACGGTTAGCCTTATAATTCCTATCAAAATATTTAAACTCTGTGTGTTTTTACTTCGTTTCTATTATGTGAAATTAAACATTCTCTGTAAATAAATATTAAAATCAAACGTGTATTTTACATTAACTGGCATAGTCTATAAACAAACTAAGCCGATACGGAAATAATATCCATATCAGCTTAGTTTGAAATTCAGTACTAAAAAAAATTATTATTTCATTTTTTATTCTTTTATAAATGTACCACTTTGTGTTTCACCATCTATAATCAAGTTGTAAATGTAAATATCATTATTTAAACCTTCTAGGTTAATAGATTTATCAGTACCAATTTTCTCGTTTATGATTTTACAACCCTTTACATCATATAGTTCAAAAGTAGTTTGACTACTATTCTGTGGAAAATTAAAATATAAAATATCACGAACCGGATTAGGATACAGCTTTGTATTTTCTAGCTTAACAGAGTTGCTTAGTGTTATTTCACGTTCTGAATAGTAATTTATAGTTTTTTCATAGTTTTCCCATACTTTTTTATCTTCATTCCAATTACTTTCTTGACTAGTCTGAAAATCGGGAAAGTATATCCCATACATTAGCATATTCTCTAACGAAACTAATGGATCAACAGTGAGTTCATATTTTCTGCGATTAATCCATTGTTCGGTTTCTCTATCAAATCTCATATAAATCATCATAATCGTCCCATTTTCTAAATCATATAACCATTCAATTTTTGAATCCAAATAATTTTGAAATTTCTCGAAATCAAATTCATAAGAAATATAATGAGTCAAATTTCCGTTTGCATTGAAAGAAAATTCTTCCTTTCTTTGTTCAATCCACTCTTTATTTGTATCATCCCAATTATAATATATTTCATGCAAAACATTTCCATTTATATCACATAAATATTCGTATTTACTAGTCAAAGAGCTCCATTGTCCTGTAACTTGATCACAATATGAACCTGCTACTAATTTTATATTTCCATTTTCATCATATTCATATGTTTTTTTACTATTATATTTCTTTTCATTTGTACTATCAACAATATGAAAAGAGAGTCTTTCTATTAGTTTGTTGTCTTCGTTGTAAATAAATTCATAACTACTTATAGGCCTCCATTTTTCATTTGATGAATCCCAATAACTAGAGATTTCAAGCGTTAAATTGCCATTATCATCGTAAGTTTTTTGCTCTTTGCTTTGTTTAATCCATTCGTCTGGATATATCAACCCAGTGTATAATGCATATTGAATATATTGTATTCTATTTCCGTTTGCATCAAAGACAGACTCTTCCTTTCTATAACTTACCCATTGTTTTTCGTCTAAATACCAATCACTAGAAATCTCTTGCGACACATTTCCATATACATCGTGGGTGTAATCATATTTAGTTGAATTAATCCACTGTTTAGAAACAGTATCCCAGTAATATGAGATTTTTTGTATTTCATTTCCTTGCTCATCAAAAATATGATTGTATTTTCTACGATTTCTCCAATTATTTTCAATAGTATCCCATACGTAATATATTGCACTATCTAATAATTGCTTTTTTTCATCGGTAGATTTTAGAAGACTAGCTTGTTGTGTTTCTTTTCGTTTGGAATTCAAATAATTCACTATAAAAGTATCACTGTCTTTACTCTCTGGTTTAAAATCAATTTTTAAGCTGTCGCTCTTATATAAAAGTTCAGTGTTTCTGATTTGCCCCTGCGCAAACAGTGCAAATAAAATCATAACGGTAACTAATGTAATTTTGTGTTTCATAAATTCTAATTGTTAAATGCGGTATAAAATTATGTTTATTAATGATTTTAAAATCAAAAGGTAGATGGAGTAATCAGTGAAACGTTCCCATTTTACTTTTTGAAATTGTTTTTTTTAAACATTCAACTCTATAATGCAAAAACGCACAAACACCCTAACCCATAATCACAAAAAAACATTTAAAGCAATTAGGTTTGTTTGATTGCTGTTCTTTTCATACAAAGGTTTTACAAAATGATACAGCTTAGAAGACCATATTATAAACTAAAAAAAGCCGATACGGAAATTTTATCCATATCGGCTTTTAAGTTTTGAAATTCAACATTTCAAAAAATGTTTTTAATAGAAAACTAGTGTGTTACTAACACCAAATTCCTTTTTTAGGCGGATTACCATTTGATTCAAATATGTCGCCATTTCCTGAGATAACTTCTTTAAGTTCTTGAACCGTAAAATCGAAACCATCTTCATTGGCCAATTTTACAAACACATCAATTTGAAAAGTATTGTCATACTTTATTCTAAACTGTCTATCCTTAAATCCTTTAGAAAGGAACTCTTCTACATTTTGCTTTGACATATTTTCTACGAATTTATTAATTATGATTTACTACAAATATATACATGCAAAAGCCCGATAAAAATAGGAGAATCACCGAAATTTTTACCGTTAAATTAAAGGTTTTACTGAGTTTGGGTAAATAAGTCTATAAATGAAGGTGAGCTATTAGCAAGGTTCTATTTTTCGTTAAATATTGCAACCAATCTTAATTTTTTCACAAACAACATTATAATTAAATTATTTTTTACTTTTGTCATGATTTTAATCTTATGATAATAATCTGAGACTTAAATAATATTCACATTTAATTAATCGAACCCCCTCTAATTGACGGCTGTACCGTCAATTTATTGAATTGGAATATAGCTTAGTTGGGCGAAGCGTCCTCGCTTCGTCCTAGTTTTCAAGGCCTCTGGCCTGTTTTATGAAAATATTTCCCAATTTTCTGCTAAAGCCAATAAAGAATTTTATGTATCCTCCAGCTAAAGCAGGAGGCAATTCAATAAATAGGAATGCAGCTTTAGACCATTCCAAAAAATGAGTAAGGCTTATATTCCCACTTCGCCACCGTCAGTGTCTTCACCCACGGTTTAATCTAACACATAGCCTGGGATCCGCTACGCTTCATTTCAGCTTTAGCTAATATTCCTTTAAATCATGTTTACACAATCTATTTTATACTCCCATGTTTGCCTCTCAGATGGCTATGTTTGCTTGTCACATGACTATGTTTGCTTGTCACATGCTTATGTTTGCTTATCACATGACTATGTTTGCTTATCACATGGCTATGTTTGCTTATCACATGACTATGTTTGCCTCTCACATGACTATGTTTGCTTATCACATGCTTATGTTTGCTTGTCACATGCTTATGTTTGCTTGTCACATGCTTATGTTTACCTCTCAGATGTCTATGCTAACCGACCTAGCGACTGCAAATAATTTTGTGTAAACTCAAAGACCAAAGCCCTAACAGCTTCACCGAATGTAATAAAGCCCCATTTTCAGTTTATTAAAAACAACAAATAATATCTGTTTGTTTTGGAAATAATAGAGAATAAACCTACTTTAGAAGTCGAAAAAGAAATAGTAGTGAGCATTGCTGATATGTACGTAATTGGAGTGGAGAGGTAGGTAAATAGGGATGTTGCCGCTTATAAATCACTTAATACAACATAAAATAGTTAATCAATAATATGAGTAATGAATTTGAAGAGTTTTTAAAGAAGTATGGTGATGCGAGGAATTATTTTAACCAACAAATTAGAAATACATATTACAATGGGTTTCTTCCATGGTTTGAGAGATATCGTAATGGAGATAAGTCACTTGATGATAGACTTGCGGGAATGATTACAAACGGATTAACTGAAGAAGAAACCTTTTTTATTTTAGCTTATACTGGTAGCTATTCCAGTTGGGTTAACTCTGATGTTCGTAACGGACTAAAACTCGAATGTGAAAGTAAAATTGCATTTACAAAATGGTTGAATAGATCTCTTGATAAAGTTGCACCATTTAATAATAGTATTGTATATCGAATGGATAATCCATTAGGGGAAATCGAAATAGTATTGGAGTGGTTTGATAAAAAAATAGGTAAAAATATTAAAATACCCTACTTCCTTTCAACAGCAAAAGAAGCATATAAGGACTCTAGGATTGTATGGAAGATTGAAACTTTAGTTGAAAATAGTTTTGGAAAAGACTTAGTTCAACTTTCAAATAACAGGTTTGAACGTGAAGTATTGTTCCGGACTGGATCATGTTTTGAGATTATTTCAACTGATTATGAAACTGGTTATATAAATTTAAAAGAGATTAAATCAAATTCTGAAAGTCAAATAGAATTAACAGGATGCTATTACAATAAAAATTAATAACGTTGAAAATGTAATTAAAGTTGCTCCGCTAATTTGGGTTTGCAACCCAAATTATTTATATAAAAGATTAGAATATTTAAGTGTAGCTTAATGTAATATTTATGAAGTAGAATTATGATTTTACGCTTTTTTGCCAGACTACAAGTCCTATATTAACGAAATAAACTATGAGAAAAATATTAATAACCGGAGCAGCAGGAAATTTAGGTGGTTTATTAGCAAATTATCTAAAAGATGATGATATTCATTTAAATTTAATGTATCATAAAAAAGAAATCGCTAAAGAACTCTTAGAAAGAAAAAATGTTTCAATTTATAAAGTTGATTTAAATGACAAAGAAACTTTAAGTAAATGCATTAAAGATGTTGATACCATTGTACATTTTGCAGGAGTTTTATTTAAAAGTAATCCAGAGAAATTTCTGCCTATTACAAACATACAATATTTCAAAAACCTTCTTGATATTGCTACCGAAAGTGGAGTTAAAAAAATTATTTTAATTAGTTTTCCTCATGTTGAGGGTGAAACTACTCCCGAAAGTCCTGCAAAAGGAATATTAAATGGAACTCCAATTTCTATGCATGCAATTACAAGACTTGAAGAAGAAAAACTATTATTTAAAGAGTGTGAAAAACACAATATTAATGCAGTTTCGTTACGCTTAGGTATGGTTTACGGCAAAGGCATTTTAATGATTGATACGGCTCGTTGGTTTGCAAAATATAATATTTTAGGCATTTGGAAAAAACCAACTTGGATTCATTTAATTTCAATAATTGATTATTTGCAAGCAACTAAAAATGCGATAATTAAAGAAAATATAAAAGGTATTTACCATATAGGCGATGACGGGAAACAAACATTACAAGAGTTTTTAGATGATGCTACTAAAAAATGGGGATATAGAAAACCTATAAGAATGAGTAATAAAATATTATTTTTTGTGGCTCAAATCTTTGAAATATCATCATCAATTTTTGGAACAAGGAGTCCTTTAACGAAAGATTTTATAAAAATTGGAATGGTTTCATATTATGGCGATAATTTAAGAATGAAAACAGACTTATTACCAGAACTGAAATATAAAACATATAAAGAAGGACTAAATACATTATAAAATACAGCATTCCTTTTTGCGTTGCCTCCTAGCACCTTCTCATGTCTTGTTAGAAAGAATTCCCCCACCCTAGAATTTGTATTTAACAACATTTTATTTACTTTTGAAAACCGAATAAAACCATTTCAAAATCATAATAAAGCACTGCCACGCATCATTCAAAACACATCATTTTCTGAGGAAAAATAGTTAAAGGAAAATGGAATGAAATAGGTATGGGGAGAGATTCTGAAACGTTGTACTGAATGCAAAAGAGACAGCCACATTGATAAATTTAATGATTGAAAAATGATAGAATGTAAGAGCGATAAGGATAAGTATAGCTGCAAAACTGTGATTGGCGGATATACAATACAATCAGATACAACTGCTGATAAAGGAGGACAAGAAAATGGAATCAGGCCACATGATATATTGGCAACTGCTTATGCTTCTTGTTTAAATATGTCTGTTCGCATGGCTTGTGATAAAAAGCAATTATCAATTGATTCAGTAACCTCAAAGTCGGATTGATACGTGAGGATAAAAAGACAATTTTTACATATCAGATTGAGTTTAGCAGTCAAATATCAGATGACATTAAACGAGAGATATTAAAAATGATTGAGAATTGCCCTGTAAGAAAGACTCTATCAAAACCGATTGAATTTCAGTTAATATAAGGACTATGAAATATTTCGCATCAATAAAAATTAAGGACATTCTATCGTTAATAGGTTTAATTATCATAGGATTTGCGTGGATTATGATTGATCAAATTTTCTTAAAACAATCAAACCAGAGATTTATTGCATTTACAGGACTTCTGATATTATTATTTCAAATACAATTTTGGACTAATAAGCCACAAAAGATTTGGCATTATGCAAATACGCTTCCTTGATTTTATTGATTTTGTAATATTATCGAGTTTTATAATGCACGTTGTAATTATCATGATTTTGCGAGTAAGCTATTTCATTCAATATTGATTTGGACAATTACAGGTATAATGCCTGTATTTTACAGGTTTTGATGGTTATACTATAACGAGAAAAGTAAACGATAACCAATCGTGTAGACTCAGTTGAGCTTTTTAGCTCCACTAATTGACGGTTGTACCATCAATTCAATGACTAGGAATGCGGCTTTAGCCCATTCCTTTTAAATGTTGTTTCCTTCAGTGTCTTTTCATGTGTTAGTAGAAAGAATTCCCCCTCCCTAGAATTTGTATTTAACAATGTTTTATTTACTTTTGAAAACCGAAAAAAACATTACTCAAAACCATAATGATACACCACCATGTTTCTTTCAAAACATATCATTTCCATTGGAAAAAAGTAGTGTTGATAAATGGAATGTATTAAATA